>CAWBST010000014.1:0-270743 GCA_963791495.1 uncultured Alphaproteobacteria bacterium | reverse complement strand
GCGGCGCGCGGACTGGAGTGCTGGACGATCCACTTTGACCCGATTGCTGCTCGCTGGGGCGCTCCGGAACGACATGTGATCGGCGATATCCTTGATGAGCCAAGTCATTGGCCCGCTTCGTCGTTCGACACCATCATCCTGAACGGGGTTTTCGGCTTCGGTCTCAACAGTGAGCGAGATCAGGACGCGGCGCTGCGAGCCTTGCTGCTCGTGCTCCGGCGAACGATGGCTGGTTGGTCCAGGGCTGGAACACTGATCGATCCGTCGATCCGTCGGAACTGCCCACTTTACAAAATCTCTTCCGGCCCGCATCAATTCCGGGCTTGGCTCAGCGCCAGACATTCGCCAAATCGACGCATGTATACGCCACCTTCACAGCGGTGGAAGTCGAGTAAACCATCCCTGCCTTTCCATAAGCTGTCGCGCTGACTGCTTCGGCTGTGAAGGCTCGCGGGGTTCAGGCCGTGGCGGCCTTCTGCCCCAGAGCGGACTTTGCGGCCGACCCGCCCTTCCTCCGCCCGCGCCAAGCCGGATCGTATCGTGTTCAGCAATCCGCGACGAGGCTCCATCATGCTGACGGACCGCTACGACCTCCCCCTGTCCACCGCCTCATCCGCCGCACGGGACGCCTATGTGCAGGGTTGTGAGGCGAAGCTGACGATGTACCCGGGGTGCGATCGAGGCGTTCGATCGTGCCGTAGCCGCGGATCCCGGTTTTGCCCTCCCGCATGTCGCCCGCGCGCACGCGCTGCTGGAACGCGGCCATGCTCGCGGCAGCGCGCGAGGCCATGGCGGCGGCCAATGCCCTCGCCGCCGGCTTGCCCGCGCGCGAAGCCAGCCATATCGCGTTCTTCGGCCTGCTCGTAGCAGGCGACGCCGAGGCCGCACTCACCGCGTTGCCAGCGCACCTCGACGCCTGGCCCCGCGACGCCTTGGTGCTCGGCACCACAGCGTTGACCAACGGCCTGATCGGCATGCCCGCTGCGCAGGGCAGAAGCGCACGCTGCTGGCCCGGTTGGAGCGGCTTGCCCGTACTACGGCGACGACTGGTGGTCGACCGCCGACTACGGCAATGGCGCTCTCGGAGAACGGCCAGCACGCTGCCGCCCACCCGAAGATTGACCGATCCCTTTCGGAGAACCCTACCAATCCGTGGGCGTCGCACGCTCGCGCCCATCTTTCGTATGAGGAGGGCGATCCGGCTGCGGCCCGCGCCTTCTGGTGTCCTGGCTCACCGGCTATCCGCGAGATGGGCGCGCTCTACAGCCATCTGAGCTGGCATCTCGCGCTCGGCGAGCTTGAGGCCGGCGATGTCGCAGCAGCGCCGCTGCTGTTCCGGGACGCCTTCGCGCCCGATGTGCACACCGGCCCGCCGCGCGGGAAGCTGAACGATGCGGTGTCGTTTCTCTGGCGCTGGGAACTCGCCGGGCATCCACGTGACGCCGCAGCCTGGCGCAGGATGCACGATTTCGCGGATAGTGCGTTTCCGCGCGCCGGCGCCGCGTTTTCCGACATGCACATCGCGCTCGCGTTGGTCGTGGCGGGCAGTGACGTGGCGCTGTAGACACGTGCGCGGCAGATCGACGAGCTCGCGCGTGCGGGGCGTTATCCGTCCGGTGGTTTTGTTCCGGCTGTGTCGCAGGCCTTCGCCGCTTTCGAGCGGCGCGATTTCTCCGCCGCGATCGATGCGCTTGAACCGATCTCCGACGAACTCGAACGCATCGGCGGCAGCCACGCGCAGCTCGATCTGGTGAGGTTCACTCTGTTGAAGGCCTACCTGGGCGCGGATCGTCCGGACGATGCGCGCCGGATGATGAGCGCGCGGCGTCGCCCGGTGGCTTCGCCCCCGGGACCCCCACCAAAGGCGGAGCCTTTGGAAACCCAATACTAAAAGGATGGGTTCCAAGCGCCCGGCGCTTGGCGGAATCCAGAGGCGGAGCCTCTGGTCGGAATTTCCTGCGGTTCGCCGTTGCCCGAGGCCCCCGCCCCCGACCGGGTCGCGTGAGGCCGTCAAATCACTGTGCCTGGAAGCGATGACGCGAAGGGAGATTCGAGTTGTCTGACATCAAGGAAGCCACGGTTCGATCGGCCGGACCGCTGCGGAAATGCATTGCAACCGTGGCACTCAGCGGAACCTTGCGCGACAAACTGGAGGCGTGTGCCTCGGTCGGTTTCGACGGTGTCGAGATCATGGAGTTGGACCTGCTGACGTTCGAGGGCTCGCCCGCGGACGTGCGCCGCATCTGCGAGGATCTTGGCCTGACGATCGAGATCTATCAGCCGTTCCGCGACTTCGAGGCAATGCCCGAACCCCAGCGTGCCCGCAACCTGGACCGCGCGGAACGGAAATTCGATGTCATGCAGGCACTCGGCACCGATCTTGTGCTGGTGTGCAGCAACACCTTGATGGCGGCGATCGATGACGACTTCCGCGCCGCGGCCGACTTGGCGGAAATGGCGGAGCGTGCCGCGCGACGCGGGCTGCGTGTCGGCTACGAGGCACTGAGCTGGGCCCGGCACGTCAATCGTTGGGGCCAGGCATGGCGCATCGTGCAGCAGGGCGCCCATCCGGCGTTGGGGTTGATCGTGGATTCCTTCCACACACTCTGCCTGGGCGATGATCCATCCGGCATCGCGCAGTTGCCCGCGGAGAAACTGTTCTTCGTGCAGATGGCGGATGCGCCGAAGCTGTCGATGGACGTGCTGAGCTGGAGCCGGCATTTCCGCAATTTCCCCGGCCAGGGCGACCTGGACGTGACCGGCTTCATGCGGGCGGTACTGGCCTCCGGCTATACCGGCCCGTTGTCGCTCGAGGTGTTCAACGACGATTTTCGGGCGGCGCCCGCACAGTTCACCGCCCGTGACGGGCTTCGGTCGCTCATCTTCACCGAGGCCGCGGCGTCCGACGGCCCGAAGCTGCCCACTGTGCCCGATCTCCACGGCGTGGAGTTCCTGGAATTCGCCGTCGACGAGACGACCGGACCCGAGCTGGCGAGCTTCCTCCGGGTGCTGGGATTTCACCACGCGGGGCGGCATCGGTCGAAGGTCGTGGATCTGTACCTCAACGGTGGGGTCAACCTTGTGCTGAATGCCGAGCCGGACAGTGCCGCGTCTGAGCACTTCCACCTGCATGGTCCGTCAGTCTGCGCCATGGCGATACGGGTGGACGATGCCGTCCGAGCGCAGGCCCGTGCTCGCGCGCTGCTGTGTCCGGACTGGCAGGAGCCGATCGGTGAGGGCGAGCGGCGCATTCCGGCCGTGCGTGCGCCGGACGGCACGCTGATCTATCTGGTGCAGCCTGAATTCAGCGGGCGCAGCTTCTGGCAGGATGATTTCGATCTTCGTCCACTGTCCGATGAAGCGACAGCCTTGCTCGGGATCGACCACGTGGTGCTGGCATTGCCGGCCGGACGCATGCCGTCCCATGTGCTGTTCTGGCGTGCCGTGTTCGGTCTGGTGCCGCAACCGCAACTGGATACGGCCGACCCGTACGGCTGGTACAGAGCCGGGCTCTCGTCAGCCCTGACGGCAAGGTCCGCATCGTGTTGAACGCGTCGGAAGGCCGCGGAACGCTGACCGGTCGGTTCGTCTCGGTCTACGCCGGCGCAGGCGTGCACCACGTGGCCTTTGCCACACCGGATATCCTGCGAACAGCGGAGGAATTAGAACATCGGCATGCGCCGCTGTTGCCGATGCCGAGCAACTATTACGATGACCTGTCGGCACGTTGGGCATTGGACGACACTGTTCTGAGCGGACTGCAAAACCACGGCCTGCTCTATGATCGCGATGAAGCTGGGGACTTCCGCCACCTCTACACCGACGCCTTCCATGATCGCTTCTTCTTTGAGGTTGTCGAGCGACAGGCCGGCTATTGCGGCTTCGGAGCTGCCAATGCCTCTGTCAGAACCGCAGCACAGGCGCGGCAGAGCCCAGGTGCTACATACATGCTGTGACGGGGAGCTCTGACGGGATTGACCGCGGAGTGCCCTAGATGGAGTGAAACAATGATCACCGGCAGAACGAGACTGATTGCCCATCTCGGTTATCCGACCGAATTGTTCAAGGCGCCGATGATCTACAACCCCTGGTTCAACATGAAGGGTATCGACGCCGTGGTCGTGCCGCTGGGAGTTGAGCCGCCGCACTACCCCTCGCTGCTGAAGGCGTTGTTCACGACGACGAACGTGCTCGGGGCACTCGTCACGATGCCGCACAAGGTCACGACGACACAGCTTGTCAACGAGCTGACGACGACAGCAAGGATAGCCGGCGCCTGCAACGCGATCCTGCGACGTTCCGACGGATCGTTGTTGGGCGACATGTTCGACGGTGCGGGGTTTGTCCGCGGAGTTGAGCGCAAGGGAATGCGCATCGCCGGCGCAAGCAGCCTCGTCATCGGCTGCGGCGGGGTCGGGTCTGCCATCGCGGCCTCACTGGCGTTGGCCGGGGCGGCAAGGATTGGTCTGTACGATCCGGTCATTCCTTCCGCCGAGGCGCTGGCGGATCGGTTGCGGCAGCATTATCCCGCCTTGCAGATCACCACCGGCTCGAATGATCCGCATGGCTACGAGATTGTCGTGAACGCCACGCCACTCGGAATGAAACCGAGCGACCCGCTGCCGATCGACGTCTCAAGGATCGCGCCCACCACGTTCGTCGGCGAGGTCGTGCTGACAGAAGAATATACGCCGCTGCTCAGGGCGGCGAAGGAACGTGGCTGCACGGTCCAGGTTGGAACGGACATGCTGTTCGAGATGATTCCCGCCTACCTCGAATTCTTCGGGTTCGGCACAAGCACGCCGGACGAATTGCGCAAAGTCGCAACGATCGAATACCGATAGTTTTTCCAGCCTGCGTCAGTCCGCCAACGCCTGGTAAACCAGTGCATTGATGAGCGGCCGGAAGCGCCGTCGCTGCTCGCCTGGTACCTGGGCCATGAAGACCACCGCCAGGTCCTCGACTGGATCGGCCCACCAGAGCGTCCCATAGGCGCCATTCCAGTAGAATTCCCCCGGACTGCCCATCAGCGTGCTGGCCCGCTCACGCACCGCGACCGTCAGGCCGAAACCATAACCCTCCGAATTAGGATCGAGTTCGACGATACGGTTCTCGATTTCCGGCGTCATACGATTGGTCCGCATCGCCTCCACGGTCTTGCGGCCCAGGATGCGGGTTTCGCCCAGTACGCCGCCACCCAGCAGCATTTGCGCGAAGCGGAGGTAATCGAGCGCGGTCGAAGCCAGCCCACCGCCGCCACATTCGAAACGCAGGGCCTGGGCGCGATCCGGCACCGACTGCGCCGCATTGGTATCAGGGTCACGCGGCAGGGGACGGGCGAGGCGCGCGACCTTGTCTTGCGGCACCTGGAAACTGGTGTCTGCCATGCCAAGTGGGCGAAACACCCGTTGCTCCAGGAATGTACCGAGACTCTGACCCGAGATCGCCTCCACGATCAGGCCGATGACGTCGATGGAAAGCCCATAGTCCCAGACGGTACCGGGTTGATACAGCAGCGGTGCGGCAGCGAGCCGTTCTAGGAACGCAGCGGTATCGAGGGTGGCACCCGCGACATTGGAGGAGTCGGGATAGAGCCGGTGCACGGCGGTCGTGCCACGCCCGCCATAGGTCAGCCCGGAGGTGTGGCGCATCAAGTCCAGGATGGTGATCGATCGTTCGGCGGGCACCGTCTCGATCGGACCCCGTCCGGCGAGAACGGAGTCACCCAGCACCGCGACGCGCCGGTTGCCCAGTTGGGGCAGAAACCGCTCGATCGGATCGGCCAGCCCGACGCGTCCTTCCTCCCACAGCAACAGCCCGGCGACGCCGGTGATGGGCTTGGTCATGGATGCGATGGCGAACAGCGCGTCGAGCGGCATCGGCGCGCGTCGGTCCGGGCCGAGATGGCCAACGGCTTCGTGGAAGATCAGGCGCCCGTGCCGGGCGATCGCGACGACCGCGCCGGGCAACTGGCCGACTTCGATCGCGGCGTTCAGCGCGGGGACGATCCGGGCGAGCCGCGCGGAGGACATGCCGACGGCCTCCGGCTCCGCGCGAGGCAAAGTGTATTTGCTCATCGTGGTTGCGGGCATATCGCTCCTCCTGGTTTCGCTGGCGTTCAACTCCGGAACCCGCGGTAAGCCTGTCGGACGGTCAGGGGGCGGGTCAATCCAGCATCGAGGTTTCGCATGATTGAGCTTTCGTGCGCCGGCATGCTTGCCTTGCCGACGTCCTCGAGCCGGGGTAACGCAGCCAGCCTTCCCAATCACATTCGTGGCGGCAGAAAACTGATGACGAATTGGACCGAGACGTATCGTGGTGCGGTGCCGCCCTGGCAATGCGATGTGACCGAGCATTTCACGATCGCCTATTACTTCGACCGAGTGGAAGAGGCGGAAGCAAATCTCGCCGACGAACTTGGCCTCGGCGATCTGTCGCGCCGCGGAGACCTGCCCCACCGGCTCGATGCCCGCTTCGCGCGCGAACTGCGCGCCGGCAGCAGCTTTCATGTCGAGAGCGCGGCGCTAAGCGTCGATCATAAGTTGCGTCTCGGCCATCGGTTCGTCGATTCGGCCAACGGCGAAGTGGTGACCTGGATAGACGAGTATTGGGACCTGTCCACCGCGCCACTCACGCCGCAACAGCGGGGCGCAATCGAAGGGCGGCTCGCCGTCTGGAATGGTCCCGTGGCCGAGCTGCGGCCCGAGCCGATTGCGACCGCCGGCTTCATCCCCACAGCACGCGGACGGGTCAAGCCTGGCGACGTCGACGCGGCCGGCCATTTTGCTCTGGGTGCAATCGTTCATCGCTTCTCCAACGCCTCCGGTCAGCTTGGCGCTGCGATCGGCATGGATGCCGCATTCATGCAACAGCACAGGCGTGGCTTCTCGACCTTCGAACTGAGCTTGCTCATGTCTGGCGCATTGCGGCTCGACGCGCCTTATCTGGTCGAAACCGGCATCGGCCATCTCGGCAATTCTTCGCTGCGCATGATCCATCGCATGAGCGACCCACGGAACGGCGCCGAGGTCGCGCGCCTCAGCCAATTTGGTGTCAACCTCGATCTCGACGCGCGTCGCCCCGCCCGCTGGCCTGACGATGTGCGCAGCCGGGCTGCCGCGCTGGTCGTGCCGGTCGGGTGAGGCTCTACTCCGCGGCGAGCTCATACAGCGTTGACGAATGGTTGCTCTCCGTCGGAACGGCGTGGAGGATGGGCCATTCACGGGGAGGCAGCCGGCTATGCAGACATCGGCGGGAAGAATTGCGGTGATCACGGGGGCCGGCAGTGGCATCGGGCGGGCAACCGCGCTCGCGCTGTACGCGGACGGGTTCTCGGTGGCGCTTGCCGGGCGCCGCCGCGAAATGCTGGAAGAGACCGCCGCGCTTGCCAACGCGACGACGCCCCGGATGCTTGTGGTGCCGACTGACATCAGCGACCCGGCTGCGATCGCGTCATTGTTCGACACGGTCAAGGCAACCTACGGCCGGATCGATCTTCTGTTCAACAACGCGGGCATCAGCACCCGCAATATCCCGATCGAGGATCTGACCTTCGAGCAATGGTCGAATGTCGTCGCGGTCAATTTGACCGGCTCATTCCTCTGCGCGCAGCACGCGTTCCGCATGATGAAGAGCCAGACGCCGCGCGGTGGGCGCATCATCAACAACGGCTCGGTCTCTGCCCATGTACCCCGGCGGAACTCGACACCCTACGCCGCGACCAAACACGCGCTGACCGGGCTGACTCGGTCGTTATCGCTCGATGGGCGCCAATACGACATCGCCTGCGGCCAGATCGATATTGGCAACGCCGCGACCACGCGCAACGAAGACACGGCGCGAGGCCGTCTGCAGGCCAGCGGCAAGGTGGAGGCGGAGGCGCGCATCGATGTGAACGATGTCGCGCGGGGCGTCGCCTATATGGCAAGTCTGTCACTCGAAGCGAATGTCCAGTTCATGACCGTGATGGCGACGAAGATGCCGTATATCGGCCGTGGCTGACGACCCGATTGCGGCCACTATATTCAGGAGGTGCAGCAACTTGCCGTGTTTGCCGTGCGCGGCAGGTCGATCACCGGGTTCTGGTCGAAAAATCCAAATGGCAGGAGCCTGAAGCCGCAGACGACACAGGGCTGCACCGGATGATCCTCCGGTCGCGGCAGATGATGCAGTCCGAAGCTGTGCCACAGCACAATATCGGTGTTCTCCACTTTGCGGTCACGCGCGGTCCAGGCCGGCAAGCCATCGTCGCCAGACGACTGATTGACGAACTCGCCGGCCGGGAAACGCTCGTCGGGATCAAATGGCGTCACCCATAGCTGATGCTGGATGAAGCGGCCGCGCCGCCCGGACGGGCTGTCCGGCGCGGTGAATGGCTGAACCGCGGAGCCGGCTTCCAGCTTGTATGCTGTCGGTGTCCCGACCCAGTTCCGCGTCTCCGGATTGATGATCTTCCAGTAGCGCATCCGGGCGAAGTCGCTGTTGCGCTGGGCTGCGTGTTCGGAGGTGAGCGGTCGCTCCTCGACATAGAACGCGTTGCCGTACGGGTTCTCCGGTCCCACGGGCGGGGCGATCGTGTCGCATTCGATCACCGTGTTGCTCGGACCGTCGACTTCCATGTCCAGCCGTGCGCAAAAGATGTGCTGATGGATGTGCCCGACGACACCTGGCGCGACCTCCGTCCCGTACTTCCCGGGATGCCCAGGATGGCAGCCTGCAGTATTGATGATGCCCGTCGCCTTCATCTCGTATTCAATGCGACCATCCTGATTCAGATACCAATATGACGCGTATTCGTAGTTGCCGATGGTCGAGATCGACGAGATCACCAATTTCCTGGCGCGGCGTACCTCGGTGAGGGCGGAGCGAACGTCGAAATGCTTCCACGAGAGGCCGGCATCTTCCTCATGCAGGCAAATCGCGTTTTCGATCGTGCGCGGCGCGCCGAACAGGTCCGCGACCACCGCGTCGAAATAGTGGATGGTGCCGAGACAGTCGCAGCCGAGTGTCAGCGAATTGGCCATGCGACCGAACCCGATTTCGCCGCTGTCGAACACGTTCTTCCGGAAGTGGCTGCGTTCCGGCGTGCCGTACGGCACGACCATCTCGGCAATCGACGCGCGATAGACAACCGGTCGCCGTCGTCCCAGATGCGTATAGCCGATTGTATGGAGAACCAGACCCTCACGGCCGTTGAAGCCGACGCGGAAGTCCCAGTTCTCCCAACTGACGTGGTTGCCGTCCACGCGATAGCCGGGACCCGCCGGCTGCACGACGTCGAGCGGCGCGGACGGGGCGCGAAACGCAGTCAGCACGTCGGCATCGAAGTTGAGCGGCGTGCGCGGGACAGGAATGTAGTCGCCCGAGGCTTCGAAATGGTCGTCGACGCGCAGGATCTCCAGCGTGCTCAGGTCGATCAGCGCGTGCAGCCCCTCAACGGGATGGGCATAGTAGTTGTCCAGCGGAAAAGTGCGCATCCAGACGAAGCAGTTGAGGACCCTTCGCCCCTGCTCCTCTGCAAAGCCGAATTCTCCCACCGTCCACGGGTCGATGCACATGTTGTCGACTTCGGCCAGCAGGCCTCGGCGGCGCAGAGCCTCCTGGAAGCGCGGATCGGCTTTCACGGTCTTCTCGATCAGCAGGACCTCTTCGACCGCGACCATGGCCCGCGCATCGGCCCTGAAGTTCTTTGCGATCACCTCGCCGCTTTCAAGATCAACGCGACCCTGCCAGACGCCCATCTCGCCGCGCCGGTAGATGTTGAACCGGGCGATGCGGGCGAACGGCATGCCCTGCAAATGGTTGCGCACGAACTCCTTCTCGGGTTCCTCGATGTCGATCGTCTCGACCCGCAAATCGTCGCCCCAGGGGAAATGTGCCCGAATGATCGCCGTCGCACGCGCGATCTCGCGCGCGGATAGCGGGTCCAGCGGGTGGGCCACCTTGATGACTCCGTCCGTCAGTGATGCGGTCTGCACGGGGCAATCCATCGGGATCCAATCTCCTCTATTTGTCCAACAGCGGCATCACCTCCGCGGCGAAGCGTTGCAGGCGCGCGATGCTTTCGGCGATGGACTCGCCGCGGAAGTCAAGGATCAGCTCGTGCACGCCGATGGCCGCGAAGGAACGGATGTCGCCGGCGATGTCCTCCGGACTGCCGGAAAAGCTTCTGCGGGTGCCGTCGCGATCCGGGATCAGGCTGTCATACAGCGGCACCTTATAGGAGATGGTGAGCGCGGAAAAATCGCGACCCTCGGCTTCGGTCAGGCGCCGCAATGTGGCCAGGTGCGCCTGCATCTCCTGCGGCGGAAGCGGCGAGGCGGCAATGCCTCCAACAGGGTGCCAGCCGTCACCGTGCCGTGCGGTACGACGCAAGGCGGCGCGGGAGTGGCCGCCGATCCAGATCGGCGGATGCGGCTTCTGCAACGGGAATGGCTCTGCACGAATGTTGGAATATTTGTAGTGTTGGCCCGTGAAACTGGCGGGCGACTGGCTCCAGAGTTGCTTGAAGATGGCGATCCATTCGTCCGTGACGGCGCCGCGTCTGTTGAAGTCCGGGCTGTCGAGAGCCTCGAATTCCTCTTTCAACCAGCCAACGCCGACGCCCAGTGTGACGCGCCCACCGGATAGAACATCCAGCGATGCCACCATTTTCGCGGTCAATACCGGGTTGCGGTACGGCAACACCAGCACGGAGGTAACGAGACGCAGCCTTTCCGTCGCGCCCGCCACCACGCCGAGGATGGAAAAGGTCTCCAATGCGTCGCCGCCACCGGGATGCTTGCGATCAATCGTGTACGGATAGATGGACTCACTCTCCGTTGGGAACACAATGTGGTCCGCGATCATCGCAGAGTGCAGGCCGAGGCGCTCGCCTTCGCGTGCCAAGGCGAGAACGCCCTCGCGCGTGGCGGTAGGGCCGCGGGTGGGAAGGTAAAAGCCGAAGCGCATTGCGAGGCTCCTTATGGACCGACCCGAGACTCACCAGGTGGAGGACCGGTCTGCGCGGGCAGGAGAACATCCGATCAAGGGCGCGTGGCGGGCCGGTCCTTTCTCACCATGTGATCTCGTTCATATAGGGGACCCCTGGTACACAACTAGCATAGCAAGCGGATCGTGTCTGGCCGATGTCAACCTTACCGCAGATACGATCTGTGCATCGTCGTACGCGCGACGATGGCCGTGAAGGCTCACAATGGAGATCGCTATGACGCAGAACGCCAAGGCCGGCGGCGAAGCCGCAGGTTCGGAGCCCTTCGTCGTGCTGTTGTCCGAACAAGCTGCGCTTGTACACGGTGGCAGTGGGAAGAACGACCCACCGCCGCCACCGCCGGAAACGCGCGAGGGTGGCCCCAAGGTTGGACCGGGAATCGAATTCCGCGACTAAGCCAAGCGGCGGCGTACGGATTTCGTCCGTGCGCCGCCGATGCGGCCGCGACCCGATGCTACTCCGCCGCCATCATACGCAGTTCCTCTTCAGCCGATCGGATCGGCAGGCCTTCTATGGACTTGGAAGGCTTGCCGTCGACGCCGACCAGCGGTTCGCCCACCAGCGTGATCCGATAAAGCTGGCGATCGAAGTCGGATTGGAAAATGTCGCGTGGCGCCAGGTGCGCGGTCGACCGGTTGTCCCAGAAGGCGATGTCACCCGGGTTCCATTTGAAGCGCACCGTGTACTCGGGGCGAACAGCATGCTCCCACAGGAGTTCGAGAACCTTGGCGCTTTCCCGCGGGGTCAGTCCCACGATGGACTTCAGGAAGGATGGGCTGGCGAACAGGACGCGCTCTCCGGTCTCCGCGTGCACTGTCACAAGCGGGTGCTCGCTTTTCAGAGTGCGGCGCTTCACACGCTCATTGTATACGCTTCCCGCCTTGGCATCGCCGCGCGGCTCGTAGGCGTGAATGCCGCGCAGTCCGTCAACGAACGAACGCATCGTTTCCGATAGACCAGCGTAGGCGGCGACGAGGTTGGTCCAGAATGTATCTCCGCCATATGGCGGGATCGTCACGCCCCGCAGGATGGAGGCGCACGGTGGGTTGACGGCTGCCGTGACATCCGTGTGCCAGCCGAACCAAGGCGTGACCATCATCGCCTCGTATTTCTCGTTCGCGGTCCGGACCTTGGCGACCGAATAGATTTCGGGATGGCCCTCGACATGCCCGAACACCGCATGACCGATGGTCGGTTCGCCGAACTGGCGCGCCATGGCGACGTGCTGCGCGTGATCGAGATTTTGATCCCGAAAGAAAATGACCTTCCACTTCAGGAAAGCGTCCCGCACCACTTTCAGTTGCTCCGGCGGCAACGGCTGGGTGAGGTCAACGCCTTTGATCTCTGCACCGATATGGAGAGTCAGGGGAACGACTTCGACGGGTTCCAGTGTATTCGTTCCGATAGGCTGACGCGACGAGACCATTTGCCCTTCTCCGCGATCGTCTGATTTGCCGGACCGTGATCCGCCGCGGAGAGGCTGTCAATTTCGTGGCCTGGAGGCGGTTTGCTGCGATAGGGGCTTCTTCGTAAGCTTTCCGTCGTTTGCACGAACGGGGTCCATCCGTATGAATCGTCTTGATGGCAAGGTTGCGTTGATCTCGGGTGCCGCTCGCGGCATTGGCGGAGAGACCGCCCAGCTGATGGCAAAGGCCGGGGCCAAGGTGGTGGTCGGCGATGTGCTCGACGACCTGGGACGACAGACCGCCGCTGCCATGACTGCTGCCGGCGCGCAGGCCGAATATGTGCATCTCGACGTGACCAAAGAAGACGACTGGACCGCCGCCGTCGAGCTTGCCGTCAGCCGGTTCGGCAAGCTCGACATTCTGGTTAACAACGCCGGCGTTTTCATCGGCAAGGGGATTGAGGAGATCAGCCTGGACGAGTGGAACAGGCTGGTCGCAGTGAACATGACTGGCGTGTTTCTCGGAACCAAGCTGGCCGCTCCGGCATTGCGCGAAGCGGCGAAGGCCAGCGACCATGGCAGCGCTATTGTCAATCTCGCCTCGATCGCCGGCATCGTAGGCTCGCAGCTTGATCCGCTCTATTCGATGACCAAGGGTGGCGTGACGCTGTTCACCAAGTCGGCAGCACTGGAGTTCGGGCGCAAAGGCTATAGGATTCGCGTCAACTCGATCCATCCGGGCGTCATCCAGACGGATATGGGTGAGCAGACATTTGTCGCGCGTGCGCAGCGCACCGGTTCCAATGACACCACACAGGTTCGGCAGACTGTGACCGATACGGTGCCCTGGGGCCGCCTGGGTGTGCCGATGGATATCGCCAAGGGTATCGTGTTCCTGGCCTCTGACGATGCCGGCTACATGAATGGCGCGGGCCTCGTCGTCGATGGCGGCGTGACGGCGACCTGAAGCGGCGAACGGCGACACGAGCTGCACGGGGAGACTTGCAGTGACACGGCAGATTGAGGAGCTGGCAGCATTTGTCGCGGCGACGGAATGGGAGGATGTCCCTTCGTCGGTACAACACCATACCAAGCTCGTGCTGCTTGATACGCTCGGTGTGATTCTGGCCGGCGCAGAGCGGCCCGAAGTTAGACAACTGCGCGAACGACTTGGCTCCGGCATCGGCGCCACAGTCTATGCCCGCGGCTGGCCGTCACACGATCCGCGCACCGCCGCGCTGCTGAACGGCATTGCCGGCCGCTCGATCGAACTTTGCGAGGGCCTGCGCTTTGTCTCGGGCCAGGCAGCAATGCAGGTGCTTCCAGGCGTGCTGGCGGTCGGCGAGCAGGCGCGCAGCACCGGCCGCGATATGCTGACGGCCCTTCTACTCGGCTACGATGTTGCGGCACGCCTTGCCGGTGGATTCACGCCGCGGCCACTGGCGCATCAGAATGGACAGGTGTCGCTGTTGGCGGCAGCAGCGGCGGGGGCTCGTCTGCATGGTCTCGATGCGGCGGGGATCGGTCGCGCGATGCGTATCGCCACGACGCTGCTGCTGACGCCCAGCTATACCAACGCGGTGTCCGGCGCGACAGCGCTGAACGTCGCCGGTGGGATGAGCGGCTTTGCCGCCGCGCTGGCACCCGAGCTGGCACTTGCCGGCTTCGAGGCACAGGACGATGCGATCGAGCAAGCGCTGGGCCAGCTTGTCGGCAGTGGTTTCACCGCCGAGGACCTGTTGGACGATCTGGGTTCGACGTGGCACATCACGCGCAACTACTTTCGCCTATACGCATGCTGCAATCCGATCCATCCGGCGCTTGATTGCCTGCAAAAAGCGTTGGCCGAGTTGCGACCAAGCCCCGATGAGATCACTCGTATTGATATCGCCACCTATCGGTTTGCCGCTGTCATGCGCAATCCGGACCCGCAGAATTTCTTTGCCTCGAAATACTCGCTGCCTCATGCCGCTGCCACGATGGTGGTGCGGGGGCATGCGGGACACGGTGCCCTTGATGACGGGGCGGTATATGACCCTGCCATCGTGTCGCTGCGCCATCGTGTCACGGTCGCGGAGGACCCGGCGATGAGCGAGGTGGCGCCGCGCCTTCGGCCGGCACGCGTGACGGTGGTTCTCAACGACGGCCGCAGCGCTACCCACGCCTGCGACAGCCATCGGGGCGATTTTCAGCAGCCGTTTGCGGAGACCGAGCTGCGCGACAAGTTTCGCGAACTCGCTGGGACGGTACTGACACCAGATGGTGTGAGGTTGGTCGAGCAGGCGGTCCATCGCTGCGAGACTTGGGACAGTGTCGACGTACTGACAACGTTGTGCCGCCGCTATGGGCGTGCGTAACGGAGAGTTATCGGCGCGACTGGCGAACCCACCTGGTGTCATTGCGAGGAGCGCAGCGACGCGGCAATCTCCATCCAGTTTGCGCGCAAAGCTCGATGGGGATTGCTTCGTCGCTGCGCTCCTCGCAATGACAGTGAGGCACAATCCACTCGGCCTGATTGCGCTCAGAACTCGAACTCAGGCCCGTCGACATAGCGGAACCGCTCCAGCGTATCCGCGCGCAAGGTGAAGCCGAGGCCCGGCCGGTCAGGCGCATGCACCGTGCCGTCCGGGCGTATGTCGAATGGCTCGTTGAAGAGTTCCCACATCATCGGCATGTAGCCTTGGGTCACCTCGAGAATGTGGCAGTTGGCGGCTGCCATCGCGACGTGGATGCTCGCCGCGAACAGCACGCCGCTGCCCCAGGCGTGCGGTGCCAGACGCACACCGTGCGCCGAGGTCAGTGCTGCAATACGCCGGATCTCCGTCATGCCGCCCGCGCGAGCGACGTCCGGCTGGGCGATATCGAGAGCACGGCGCTCAAGCAGATCCTGGAAGTCGAACCGCGTGAACTCGCGCTCGCCCGAGGCAATAGGGATGATCGTCGATCGGCGCACCTCCGCCTGGCCGGCGTGATCGTCCGGCGAGACCGGCTCCTCGAACCAGGCGATGTCGTAAGGCTCAAGTTCCCTGGCAAGCTTGATGGCGGTCGCTACCTCAAGCGAGCCATGCGCGTCGACCATCAGTTCGACATTGGGACCAAGCCCGCGGCGGGCCGCCTTCACTCGGCGCACGCAGTTGGCGATCGAAAAGCCGTCGCGGCCGACCACGCGCATCTTCGCGGCGGTGAAGCCCTTGGCGGCGTATTCCGCCAGTTCCGCCTCAGCCTCGTCGCCGGGCGCCCATCCGCCGCTGGCATAGCCACGCACAGAGCTGCGCACCGCACCGAGCGCCTGGAAGAGTGGAATGCCCAGCGCCTGCGCCTTGACGTCCCACACCGCGATGTCCACGCCGGCAATCGCTTCCATGATGACACCTCGGCGCCGGCTTTCATCGGCTTGCGTGATGCCACGCTCGAGTGCCGGTCTGCTGCGCGAGCCGTTGTACATCTTTTCGTAGATGCGCTCGGAGAACATGGGGTCCTCGCCGACGCATTCCGGCGCGAGCTCGTGCTCGACGATGGCCGCGACGATCGGCGGCGTTCCGAGCGCCGCGCCGATGCCGGTGAGCCCGTTGTCTGTCTCGACGCGGATGAGTGTCGCATCGCTCTTGACCTTGGTTCCAAGGTCGGTGCGGTGGCGCTTTTCCTGCGGAACGGGTGCCGACATTGGAAGCGCGGACACTTTGACGATCTTCATGGGTCTCTTTTCCTGGATCACAATCCGATACGGCAGAATTGTGTCAGCCGGCTGCTGCCTCGATCTCTCGTCCCCGGCCGCCGGACCGCATCTGTTCGACCAGATACTGCCGTCGATCGAGCTGCGCCCGGTAGATCCCGGCTGCCGCGGCAACCAACTCGCCGCGTCGGTTCAATTGGGCATCTCCCAGCTCAAGGATGCGCAAGTTCGGCCATGCCTGCGGACGGATGCGCAGAACTTCTTCAAAGACTCGGTCGGCCGCCACGTCAGGCAGCGCCTGGGCGAGGATCAGCGCCATCGAGGCCGTGGACCTGGAAACACCAGCGTGACAGTGAACGAGCAAGTGGGCGTCTGCTTGCGGCTCTTCCGACAAACCGCGCCCGAAGGCGAGAAGCTCCGCGACGTGTTCCTCCTGCGGCGCAATCATGCCGGCGTTGTACTCGTCGATGATGTCGTGGAAGCGAAGCTCGAGCCTTGCGTGCTCGCCAAAGGCGCCAAACGCCCCGGGTACCGGCCATTCCGGGTCCAGGATCGACAGGACGTGGCTGACGTTGCCGTCGCAGTGACCTGCCAGCTCCTCGATGCCGCAGACGGTGATTCTGAACGGCGCGATGGTGTTCACCGGTGGCATTCTGCCTCGAACGCCGAAGAAGGAGGCTGGCGAAGCGTCGATTGAGCCAGCCCCCGTATCGTCGGCGTGATCTCCTTAGGCCCCAGGCGGGAAGAACACCAGGCTGCGCACCTCGATGCTCTCGCGCGGCGGTGCACCGGGCGCGAGCGGGTTGTCGAACGAGGTATGGAAGGAGAGTCTCGCGCGCCCATCGGCGGCGCTGTCATGCACCCGGATCATCACGACTTCATCCGGCTGCATCTCGGAAAAATAATACCAGCGATGGTCGGGTCGGTAGGCGACCGACGATGTTTCACCGCGGACATGGTTGTACACGAGATCGCTCGCGATGAGGTCCTCATCGGTGAAACTGCGCGCGTCGCACAACGCGAGAGGCGAATCCAGCACCGGACCACGGATCGGCCGCCAGACGTTGACGACACCGAAGCGGTGCTTCAGCAGCTCCGGCGCGTCGGGACCAAGATGGTCGCGCACGCGGCGGGGTGCCGAATTGACCGTGTGGTCGTTGTGCACCCGGCGCGAGGGCTCGGCCATTCCGGACCGCCCGGCGTTACGCACATTGTGGTCGAAGACGAAGACGCGGCTGGCACCAAGCGTCTCTCGCAACAGGCGCGCGACCTCGGGGTAGTAGACCTGCTTGATCTGGTCCTCGGAATAGAAGTCCTGCACCACGGTTGGCGCCTTGATCAGCGCAAAACCGTTGCGGTCAAGGGTGAATTCTGCCTCGCGGCCACGGGCATCTTCGATCCTCACATCGTGTGGATCATCGATGCCGTTCCACCGCGGCACGCCTTGCGGCGGCTCGCTGACGTAGCGCGCTGGCTTTTCGGTGCCACGCTGCAAGTAGTGCAGCGTCGCGTTGATGGTTCGGGCGGTCGGCATGATGTCGAGTGGCATGGCTTGGCTCCTCCCGCAGATGGTTGAGCGATTGCCGCTCCCGGCTACAGCCGGTCAGGGCTTGTCCGACATCCTAAGTGGCATCGGACCTTTGCGCAAAACCGGCGCGACGCCCGAGGCGCTTTCGCTACGCCGCCAGTCTTTGCCGCACCGCGCCCTTAATCATTGCCGCGCCCTTCTCGGCGATCATGATCGTCGGCGCATTTGTGTTGGTCGAGGTGACCGCCGGCATCACCGAGGCGTCGATCACCCGTAGCCCGTCGACACCGTGCACACGCAATTCGCTGTCGACGACGCTCATGGGATGCTGACCCATCATGCAGGTGCAACTGGCGTGATAAGTGGTGCTGCCGTTGCGCCGCGCGTAATCCAGCAACTCGTCGTCCGTCTGCACATCGCGGCCGGGCAAACTCTCGTCCCGGACGAACTGTTTCAGCGGGAGAGCGTCGAACAAACGCCGTGCAAATCGCAAGCCGCCGACGATGGCGCGCCGGTCGGTTTCGTCCGACAGGTAACGCGGGTTGATCGCCGGCATGTCGCCCGGCTGGTTCGTTTTTGCTTCGACATAGCCGCGCGAGAGGGGCCGCATCTGCCACGCACCGGCGCTGAGGCCGGGAGTCCGCTCCAGTTCGCCAATCCGCCCACCTTTGAAGCTGCCCGGGGCGAACGTGACCTGCACGTCGGGCGTCGCCGAAGTCTCCAGGACCTTGACCGAGGCGGCGACAAGCGAGGGGCTGTAACTCAACATGCCCTTGCCGGTGAACACCCAGCGCATGGCCTCCATGGCGAGCGGCAGGCCATAGGATTTTTCATTGGCGGTTGCCATGCCAACGACCGGATAGGAGATGCGTGCGGAATAGTGGTCCTGCATGTTGCGACCGACGCCACGAAGTTCGTGCACGACGGGCACGCCGATCTTCGCGAGATGCTCTGGATCGCCAACGCCGGATAACTGCAGGATGTGCGGCGAGCCGACCGCGCCGGCCGACAGGATAACCTCGCGCACGGCCTCCACCTTCTCGACCGCGCCGCCGCGCGAGAATTCGACGCCTGTCGCTCGCTTGGCCCCCTCGGTGCCGTCGAACAGGATGCGGTGAACCAGCGCGTTGGTGACGAGCTGGAGGTTCGGCCGCTTCAGCGCCGGATGCAGATAGGTACGCGCGGCGCTGGCGCGGCGACGGCCGCCGCGGGTCTGCTGGCACCAGCCGATGCTGTCGCCGGCGCCAGGCGGCGGGTCGTTGACGTCCTCGCGGTACTCGAGGCCGAGCTGCTTGCCGGCCTCGATCACCGTCGCGCAGATCGGCGAGCGGTCCATCTTCGACGTGAACAACGGGCCGTCCTTGCCGCGCACGGCGCTGCCCTCGCCCTCCCAGCGCTCGGCCTTGCGGAAGAACGGCAGGCAGTCGTCCCACGACCAGCCGCGATTGCCGAGTTGGCCCCAGTGGTCGTAGTCCTCGGGTTGGCCGCGGATGTAGATCAGCCCGTTGATCGAAGAAGAGCCCCCGATCACCCGCCCGCGCGTATAGACGATGGCACGTCCGTTGGTGCCGGGGTCGGGCTCGGCGCGATATTTCCAGGTGAGCGTTGGGTGGTCGAGCATCTTGAAGAAGCCGGCCGGGACGTGGATGAGCGGGTTCCAGTCGCGCCCGCCCGCCTCGATCAGCAATACTTTGACGTTGGGATCCTCGGTGAGCCGGTTCGCCAGCACGCAGCCGGCCGAGCCCGCACCGATGATGATGTAATCCGCCCGCATGCTCTTCGTTCCCTCCGCAAGTGGTTCGACCCACCGTCAGATTGCCTATTCGCGCCCAGTCTACGGGGGAACATCTGAGAGACGGAAGTCCCTGCAATTGCACGCCTGTTCCGTTCCCTTCTGGTCGGTGCTAAGCCCTCCCACCCTGCTCAGTCGGAGAGGTGCCGGAGCGGTCGATCGGGGCGGTCTCGAAAACCGTTGTACCCCTATGGGGTACCGTGGGTTCGAATCCCACCCTCTCCGCCAAGATGTAACTGATTGCAATAAATCAGGGCGCCTACAACGAGAGCGGCGTAAACATCCTGGCCGAGGCTAATCCTATGCCAGAATGTGGCGCGGTTCCGCGTGCCGGGAGAAGGATATTCGTTGTTTCGGGCGCATCTTGCGCGGCGCCAGAAAATCTATCTCCATGACATCGTCGCCAGTCGCTACGGGAGATACGAGGTGAAGCGCATCCACGTCCTGCATGAGAACGCCGCCTGGCTGCCGCCGCTCGCGCAGGCGTTCGACCAGCGCCGACTGCCCTGGACCGAATGGTTCCTCGATGCCGGCACCTTCGACCTCGCCGAGCCGCCGCCACCGGGCGTGTTCTACAACCGCATGAGCGCCTCCTCGCATACGCGGGACCACCGCTTCTCCGCGGAACTGACAGCCGCGATCCTGGCATGGCTGACCCGTTGGGACAGGCGCGTGGTGAACGGACCGGGTGCACTGGATCTCGAGATCAGCAAAGCGCGCCAATACGCCGCGCTGGAACGCCACGGCGTCGCCACACCGCGCACGGTCCTCGTCGCAGGGCGTGAGCACGTTGCCGCCGCCGCGCAGCGCCACTTCGTCGACCAGCCCGTCATCCTGAAGCCAAACCGAGGCGGAAAAGGGCTCGGCGTGCAGCTCTTCTCGTCCACCGACAGCCTTGCCGCCCACGTCGCTGGCGATGACTACGAGGCGCCGGTGGACGGGCTGCACCTGCTGCAGGAGTACGTGCGCGCCCCGCGCCCGTTCATCACGCGCGCCGAATTCGTTGGTGGGCGGTTTCTTTATGCGGTGGAGGTGGACACCAGCGACGGCTTCGAACTTTGCCCGGCGGACGCCTGCGCTATTGGCGATGCCAACTGCCCAATCAGCGAGGCGCCACAACGGGAAAAATTCACCATCATCAACGGCATTCCCGACGCACTGCGCATTCGCCTCGAGCGCTTCCTGGCAGCGAGCGGTGTCGAGGTGGCGGGCATCGAGTTCATTACCGACATCGAAGGCCGCACGCTTGTCTACGACGTGAACACCAACACGAACTACAACCCGGACGCAGAGGCACGCGCAAGGCGCACCGGTACTGCGCGATCAGGGCCAGGTGCGATCGCCGAGTTCCTCGGCGGCGAACTCAACCGCCTGCGCGCAGCGGCCTGACGCTTATCGGCCGCGCGGCGACAGCGTGGCCGATAAGCGAGCTCGCCACCGCCGCGGCGAGGCGGATGTGGCGACGCGCTCTGGCGCTGGGGTCATGGCGGGTTGCCGCGTGCGCAACAGGCGGCGGAGAAGCGCGTGGCGCCCCTGAGATAAGCCCCGATGTGGATGTTGCTTCGATCAGTACGCGGGCGCTATACGACTGGCGGTTGCCGACGTAGCTCAGCGGTAGAGCAACTGATTCGTAATCAGTAGGTCCTGGTTCAATTCCAGCCGTCGGCACCAAATCCATGCAAGGCGGGGTCCATCTGGGGTCCAAATCCAGGGCGGCGGCAGGGCGGACCAGGGGCAATGAATGGCGGCAGCCTGGCGGGCTTCCGGTGGCGGCAGGCTTGGCGGAAATCGACCCCTGGGCGGCGCTCTCCGGGCGCGCGGCAGGGTCGCTGGCCGGAGCTGGCAGAGTTGGGCGCGGGGCCGTCCGACCCCTGTAGCGACCGGATATCCGGTTCTGGTCACGCGGGCGTGAGCAGGTTGCGGTCGGAAGGTCGGGCGGCGGATAGTCCGGCGGCCGGCGCGGTGGTTCTCCTTGGCGCGACCGGCGGGGATCGGCCGGCGCCCGGAAGCGTCGGCGATCCTGCCAACGGTCGCGGTCATCGGCGAAGGGGATCAGGACCATGACGGTCGTCCGCACCACCTACCGATACAAGCGCCCGCCGAGGAAGCGGAAGGCGGTCGCGCTGGAGGTGCCGGCGATCGTGCGGGCGGCCGACCCGGCCAAGGCCAGCAAGCGGACACCGCTTCGGGATCAGCGGTCGGGCGAGCCGACACCTGATCTGGCAACAACGGCGCCGGCCAACGATGACCGCAAGTCGGCGATCGTCACCGCGAGGAGGCCCGGCAGGCGGGCGGTTGCTGACGTGCCCGACATGACGCCGGAGGAGCACAAGCGCCGCGGCGATGCGGCCGATGAGCTGTTCCGCCGGTTCAAGCGCGAGATCGCCGAGAAGGCGCACAGGGACCAATGACCGCGAGGCCGGTCCCGCGCCGGCACTGGCGCAGCTATGGGACCGACCCGCTGCCGTCGCCTGCAGAAGCACTGGGCGAGCCGTTCTCGGCCTTCCCCTCGTGGTTCCTCCGGATCGAGTGCGACCGCTGCGGCAAGGTGCAGATGGTCAACGAGAGCCACGCCAAATGGCGCGACCGGACGCTGCGGACGATCCTCGCGAAGATGCGCCACGACGGCTGCGGCGGCTTGGCGGGCAAGGCGGAGCTGATGAGCGGCGTCGACGGCGCGAGCAGCCGACCGGTGCGCAGGATCGTGCTGCGGACCGAGTAGCGCGGCGCTTGATCTCGACCGGCTGACGCGCTGAGATCGCGGCATCGATCTGCATCTGCCGAGCAATTCGGCAGGTGCCGGGCGATCCAATCAGGCGGCCCGGCAAATCTCTCACCAGTGGGGGAGGATGCCATGCGCCGTCGCGATCAAGCGGTCAGGGACGCCATCGGGGTCGCGCTCATCTTGTCGGCGATCCTCGGCGCTGTGTTCATCGCGTTGCTCTGATCCGATGGACTGGCAAAACGTCGAGGTCGAGGCGCTGCGTGCCGTGCAGGATCAGATACTGCGTCCGCTTTTAGAGGCCGTGTTCTTCTCGAAGGAGCCAGAGTTTGGCTTCTTCGCTTTGCCACCCCACGCCAAGCTCGCCGTCAACCGCGACTATCAATTGCTGTGCGAGCGCGAGCGGATCATCCAGCAGCGGCGCGCATTATTAGCGCGGTCGCGTCGATCGTCAGGCCGGTGAAACTATTCACGCTGAATGATTTGATGGATCAATCGCGGAAAGTCCGCGCAGCCAACGTGATCACGCCAGCGGTGTCGTGCACCTTCTCGCCCAGCCACACACCGCCGGTCGCTTCGATCGCGAATGTGCCGTCTGCACGCAGCACCTCTTGCTGATCGGCCTGCGCTAGCGGCGCAAGAGCGCAGCGCAGCAGATCGTCATTCGCGCGGGGGCCGATGCGTTGGAACCAGCGGCCCAGCGCATGCAGCGAGACCGATGCGCGGTGCAGGATCAGCCGTTCGAGACGCGATGGCTCGCCGATCCAGGTTGAGATGATCGACAGCATCAGCGCCGGCTCGGTGTCCTCGTTCTGCCATCTGTCATACCGCATCGAGATCGCAGAGGCGCGGATATCGATGATGCGTATCTCGCGGTTGTCGATCACCGCATCGAGCGGCACCAGTCGGCCGGTCGAGGGCATGCTCAACCAACTGCGGCGCAATTCCACAAGGTTGTCGAACCGCGGCCGAGGATGACGCTCAAGCCTGCGGCGGATCGGTCGCTCGGCCTCGATGACCGCGAAGGCGAAGGCACGATCGTCGGCAGCAACGCGTCGCCAGAAGTCGCGAGCCCGGCCGATGTGTTCGAAGGGGACGCGGCTCGATGCTGTTGATGGATGCAGCCGGAATGCATCGGCGGAGATGGCGCCGCGGCCGCTGATCGATGCGGTATCTGTATCGGTCTGCCAGGCCAGGCTGAGCAGCACGGATCAGCCGGGCTTGCGAACTCGCATCCCGACCGCATGCTTGACCGCGCTCCACCGGCCTTCGCCTGGCGCAGCGCATTCGGCCATAGACATGCCGATGCCGGTCAGAAGATAGTTCAGTTCCCATAGCGTGGCGCGACGATCAGGATGATCGAGCGGCGGCAAGTACGAGTTGCAGACGGTCAAAACCTCGCTGACGAACTCGGTCGACTGCTCGTTGGTCATGGTTCTGTCGCTTCCTGTTGCTGTAGCCATCGATCGAATTTGGAGTCGGCGAGGATGGTGTGAGTGTCGGGCTCAAGGCCGAGGCCGCGCAGCTTGCCGTCGAATGCGGCGTCATGCTGGACCGGCGCTGATAGCCCAAGGGCGACGAGCGCCGGGGTCGGCGTCATAGGCGGCTGACATGCGCGCCAAAGGTGGCACATCTCGTGCAGCAACACCTTGGCGAGTTCGGTGCGGTCGCCTTCGACGAGGTCGCGATCGATGCTGATCGATGGCTTGGTCTGGTCGAACAGGCCGAGAGCACGACGACCGGCGTGTGTTTTGATCAGGCAGCGAGGCAGAGCGCCGTCGAACAGCTCGCGGTTGAGATCGCGGAACATCTCGCAGAGCACATCGAGCAACGCGCCGTTGTTGGCGGGCGGTTGCGACTGCTCGGCGATGGCGCGGGCAACCTCGGCCTTCACGAACTGCTTGATGCCAGGCGTGATCACCTTGGCGATGGTGGTGAAATCCGAGTGCTTCATTGGTCTACCTCAATTCGTGCACGAGCCCGATGCGCTCGGCCTCGATCGCCGATAGCGTGCGGCCGGTGTTCATCATCGCCAGCAACCCAGCCGCGGTCGTTCGATGGCATCGGTCGGCAAGGTGCAGCACCATGCGAGCGATCCAGTGCTGGTATTCGGGCGTCGGCATGTGCAGGACAAAGCGCGCGCTCGTCGAGGCGATGCGGTATCGGCAAGCGGCAAGGATCAATGTCGCAGCACTGCTCGCCTGACCGCCTGGTCGGACGACGCCGCGCGTATATCCGGCATAGTGCTCAATGGTGCTGGCGATGGCGAATGCGCAACCGACCTCACCGCCGATGCTGTCGATATCGAGTTCGATCTCCGAATAGCGCGGCACCTTGATCAGTTCGGAGGTCAAGCCGCGCACAGAGATGGGGCCTTCGTAACTGATCAAGCCGCGCAGTGGGATCGAGATCATCCGCTCGCGGTCAATCGGATGCGTTGGGCGAGGTGTCCGATGTGCCCGCCGATGCCGGTCGAGGGATGGCGGATGCCGACTTGGGCGCATTCGTCATCGAGGCGGACCAGTTCCTCGCTCTCGGCAAGGACGACGCTGATCGCGTCGAGGATGCGCTGCTTGGCGATCTCGCGGCTGCGTTGCTGCTTCAGCGTCGCCGACATCAGGCGCTGTTGCTCCTGGCTGGCGACCTCGGCGCGGGCAACATCGATTGCGGCCGCAGCCTGGTCGGCAGCCTCGCGTGCGGCGTTGTGGTCGGCAGCGACGGCGAACCGGCGAGCGGCTGCGGCCTCGGCGCGCGCGATGGCGGCCGCGACCGGACCGCGGGGCTTGGCAGGGGCAGGCGAGCAAATCCCGAACAACGGATGGCCTTTCTCGCACTATTCTCCCGGTGCGTCGGGCGATGAGCGGCAGCGTCGGTTGAATTTCGGCCGGCTCGGGAAAACCTGCCGTTGATCCACCATAGGCGCGGATCGGTGTCGAAACCAAGCGCGGCGATGTCAGGCTGACCCGGCTGCGTCGCCGATGTCATCCTCGACCGCATCGATCAGGAACTGATGCTGTTGCCAGAGCCGGTGCAGTTCAGCGTCGGCGCTGGCGATGCGGAACATCTCGTCCGGGTCGGGCTTGCCGTGTTCGAGAAACAGCGCGCGGAACCGCTTGCTGATCTGATCCTCGAGCGCAGCAATGGGTCCGACTGGCGCCGGCTCGGATCGGCGCCCCAGGCGGCGGGTCATGGGCTGCGGTTGATGTCGATATCGATGAGCAGGTCATCACCCCACTCGCTGTCGAGACCGGCAGTCTCGGCATCGAGGACGGCAAGGGCCTTCTTGCCGAGCGAAGGCTCGCGCTCGATCAGAGCGAGCGGCGCACCGATCCGCCAGGCGGGCCCGCCCCTGGTCCTGAGAAAGAAGATCGAGGCGGTCGCGGACCTGCCTGACGTGGCCATCTCGAACATCGTGCGCGCAACACGCATCACTGCGTCGACTGTGCCTTCGTCAATCTCGGCCCGGTAAAGCCGGCGCAGCGATCGATCAGTGATGCCGAGTTTCGAGGCGATGAAGGGCTGCGGGGCGCCGAATGCGGTCAGGGCGCTGACCATCATGCGCCGATCGGCAGTGATCTCGTGCTTCTGCATGGTCCGGAGCATAGCGCAGACGGACGGGTCCGCAGAGCGCGCATCGCATTAGGCGCCGGACAATCGCTCTCGGCAAAGCAGCAGCAACCCGGCAGTGATCAGGCGGCAAAATCCGCCTGTGACCTCGGATGCGCGGTCTGGCCAAAAAATGCCTGCGTGGAGGCGTTGCGATGCGGCCATTTCTCGAACCGCGGTGCCAGACGACCCCCCCGGTCTGTTAATGCGCATTAACACTCTGCCGGGCGATCTCATGCGCGAGTGCGCGATCTCGCGCGCGAGGGGGCGATCTCGCGAGTGCGCGCGGCCTTGAGTCGAACTCAAGGCCCGGACTGGATGCGCACCCATCAGGCGGCGCTGTCCTGGCCTGTCCTGGCAGGCGAGGCGCGGCGCATGGGTTATGCGGGCGGCACACCTGGACGGCGCAGGCGACGCTCCTGCGGGCGGGGCGGGGGCGTTCTCGGCTGGTCATCGCATGGGAGCGCGAGGCCGAGGATTATGCAGAAATCCCCAGAGGGAAAATTGCATTCGATCGGTCGTTATGCGGGCGGCGCACCTGGACGGCGCAGGTGGTGACCGCTCCTGCGGGCGCGGCGGGGCGTTCTGCGCCGAGGTTGTCCGAGAGCAGGATCAGTCAGGGGATGACCCCGGCGCCGGTTGTTCAGAATGATTTCGGCCCAACCGATCAGCGTCAGATCGGTGTGGAGGTCGTGTTCATCCATGAACCGCTTGATCGCGGCCAGCTGCTGCTGAAGTTCAGCGTCGGGGCACGTCTCGGCGACCTTGCACATCCGGAGCATGTGTTCTCTCGCTGCCATGCGCGTCCTCCTCTCGGGGCCTTTTCTTTCGAGAGTCGGTTCTGACCTTGAGCAGTTGGTCAAGGGCGCTCGCGCCTGTCTGACTTGCCGGGTCAGAAGGATCAATCAGCATCAATCACGACAGCGGCAGCAGTCAGCGGCCGGTGCCGTGATTGATGCTGCGGGCTGGGATCAGGTCGCGTTCGGCGTCGCGCGCAGGTTCGCATGTCCTCTGACGTTGGCCTCGGCGCGCTGGCGTCCTGGCTTGCCTCGCTTGATCGCAAGCGTCCATCCAGAACCGGGCAGACTGGGGCGGCAATCAGTCGCGCGATCAGCGTGGAATAGACTGCCGCCGAAGGTCACGGCGTCGCCGGGCTGGTATGTGATCCCATGTCGATAGGTGCCGACGTATCGCAGCGAGGATGCCTCGATGGCATCGACCCTGGCCGTCAGCGCAGCAATGGCGTGCTCGATCTCGTCGGGCGTCATCCTCGCTGTATATGCCATTGCATCGCCCGATCGCGATGAGCAGGTTGATCGCGTTCATCGCATCGAGGTCGGCGAGATGGCGAAGCGGGTCCAGCAGCGTCGGCCGGCCAAGACGTTCGACGGGTTCGGCGATCCGCCGAAGGTGCGCCGCTCGCAGCGCGAGGGCGGGCCGACCGCAGTCGTTGAAACCGACTGGGCTGATCCTGATGACGATCGACCGAACCAGAGGCAGGCGCGCCGCGTAAAGGGCTGGCGCACCTTCGATCCGCTGCGCCGGATGCATGCAGCGTATGGCTCGCACGTCACAGCCGAACAGATCGTTGCTGCCGATCTACTGAGGCAGGCGTTCGACCTCGCATCGATGGGCCTCTCACAGATGCCGATCTGGCTCAGTGAGGGCGTCAACCTGATCACCCACCGCCAGCCGAGTTTCGGTCCGCCTGCGTCAGCATTGGCGCAGACCCATGCCTGTCGCGTGTTCGATAGGGCGATGAAGGGCTTCGTCCTGCCGGACGAGCAGCGAATGATTGGCGCGATCATCTTGTCGAATATCGACATGCCGATGTGGTGTCGCATGAAGCAGGAGCGTCTCGATCTCGACGTCATGCCGAATGCCGGGATCGAGGTCGGCAGACTGTTGGCGATCCTCGAACGCTTGACCGAGCATTTCGATGGGGAGATCAGAGAGCAAATGGCGCGCGAGCACGTCCAGGGCGTCGCCTGAGGGGAGCACGTTCAGTTCTCCCATTGCAACACGCCATCCCATGTGACGAAGCGGCCGCGAAAGTGCTTCGCCATCTTCAAGACTTCGTCGCGTGTGTATTCGCGATCGACCGTCGCACCATAGACGTCGATATATCGGGCCTCCAGCCACCACGACGCATTGGCTGTGCAGAACACCCAGCCATCTGCCCGCGAGACCCACGCATGCCGGCACGGCAACAGCGCGCCCGGCCGCGCCAACTGACCTAGAACAAGCGACAGCCCGCGCTCGTGCGCGACGATCCATAGGCAGACGTCGAGGCAGTGGCCATGGCGAGGCCCTCGGAACGTCTCGAACGACGCGGGCGCCGGCATCATGCGTCAGCGCCGCATCGGCCTTCCCCGCCGATCGTCGCGGTCACGTAGACCCACTCGCGGGGCAAGGGCGGGCTGTTCGGAAGCCAGGGGCCACGATGGCGGCAGGCCAGTTCGGCATCGCGCGCATTGCCGATCGCCGGCTTGCCTGATGCTCTGGGCGAGGCTGGCGGCGGCCGATAAGCGGATGCGATGCCTGCCATGTACAAACCCCGTTGTCGGGCGCGGCGGCAGGTCGCGCTGATCAGCGTATAGCGCGGGCGAGTTCGGTTTCGGAAGGTCTACGGAGGTCGGCGCGGTGTAGTCGTATGACTACACCGTTTGTCCCGGAAATGATGTGGGCGGACCTTTTTCGGGTCAACCCGAAAATCCTACCGGTTGTTTGACGCATACGGCGACCGCATCGGATAAGCGGCCTCGATCTCTCCTGCCACCTGCCGGCGTCTCGGCGATCAGCCCAAGGACGTGCAACCCCGATGATCGATATCAACACACTCGCATACCAATCGAAGGCAATCGCGCGCGAATTGGCGACCAGGGCCGAGGCGCGATACGGCGCCGATGCGGACACGCTCAATGATGCCGCGACCGGACTGTGGAAAGCGGTGGGCGTGCTGTTGGAGCGCCCGCCGCATCGTCCAGGGCGGCCGTTGAAGGGCACGAAGCGCAAGGCGATGGCGGCGGCGGCGGGCGACTAAAGCTCCGGTCATCTACCGCCATGAGGCGGCCATCGCCATCGCATCGCACACAGCGCCTTGTCGGTGATCTCGCGATCGGTCAGCGGCCGGCCGTAGCGTTCGTTGTGCGCGATCACGGCGACATAGACCTCCTCGGGCGAATGACCGGACGCCTTCAGCGACATGGCAAGCTGATAGATCGCCTGCTTCGTCAACGCCCGCGCCTTGAGCGATGTGTTCCACCGGCGCACCCGCTTGGCCGGGAACCTGTGCTCCGGCGCAGGATCGAGCGCGGCGATGCCGTCAGCGTCGCGTTGCATCAGTGCACCCGAATGCGCATGGACGACCAGACCTCTTTGATCTCCGCTGCGATCATCCAACGGAGCATCGTCTCGACCGGCGCCTCGGGCGCGTCCTCGTCTCGGCGGATGACCGCGAGGCTGCGCAGTTCGGGATCGGCCATCGCGAGTTCGACCAGATCGTCGCGACGATCGATGCCATGCGCCTTGGCCAGATCGAGCAGCCGGGCGCGAACCTGCCGGGCAGATGCATGATAGCTGGCGAGCATTTCGTCAGCATCGGCGCAGAGGACCGGCGGCGGGTCGTGCTGTTTGATGATCTGGCTGACCCATTGGCGAGATAGCTTCAGTTGCTTGGCGATCGCTGACTGCTGATGACCGGCATCCCAGAGCGCCAGCACCTTGCGGCGTCGCCTCTCTGCTGCATGGGCGCGATAGGCGCGACGATTGGCAAGCTCGGCCTTGCGTGCATCGGCGGTTTCAGCGTGCATGGTTTGCGCCTCCGTCAGTTCTGCGATCAGTCGCGCGCGGACGATCGCTTCCAATTCGTCGATGGTCCCTGCCTCGATGCCACGATCGCGCGCGATAGCGAGGATAAGGCCATGCCAGCGCGCCGGGATGCGGCCGCGCTGTTCCCAGGCTTTGACCGTCCAGTAGGAAACCGGACGGCCGCAGAGGGCGGACAGATCGCGCGCGAGTTCCATGCGGGTCGGCCATGCGCGTTCGATGATGGCTACCCGCTGGCGCGTCATGCGGCGCGCCGCTCCTTGGCAGCCTGCTTCATCGCGGCACGGGTCATCATGCGGTTATCCATCAAGCGTCGTCTCCTCCTTGCATGGTTGCGGCGCGTTCGAGTTCCTGCTCGCGCAAGAAATGCCCGACCCACCCGCCCTTGTAGTGATGCGCTCGTGCGTAGGCCGACAATTCGGCGCGTGTGCGCGGTCGCGATTTGAGCGTGCGATAAGGCAATCGGATGATATGCGCGTATTGTCCCCCTTTGGCTTCGACCAGATCGCCGTCGATCGTCTGCGGCGGTTTGCGCCACACCGGCCGGAGCGCGCCGCAATCGATGCAGACCCCAGCGTGCAGAGGGTTCAGGCACTCGCAGTTGGGACATAGCCAGTTCGGCGGCTCCTCTGTCGCCTTCACTTCCCGCTTGGGCGCGCCGTCGAGAGACCATGCGCGATCTTCCTCCGGCAGTCCGTGCAGCAGAGTATTGCCGGCATGATCGAGCACGATCAGCGAAGCCTTGCCGGGGCTCGGACGCATGCCCCGGCCGATCTGCTGGAGGCAGAGAACGAGGCTCTTGGTCGGCCGCAGCAGGATCACCGCACCGACCGATGGCACGTCGAGGCCCTCGCTGATCAGGTCGCATGAGGTCAGCACCTCGATCGATTGGTCGCCGAGACCACCGATCAGCGCGTCGCGCTCGGCCGACTTCATCGCGCCGTGGACGCATGCGCTGCGATACCCGGCGTTGCGGAAGGCAGCGGCGACATCCTTGGCGTGCTCGATGGTGCAGCAGAAGGCGATCGCCGATTGCCCAGGCGCGCGGCGGCGGTATTCGATGATCGCATCGCCGGTCACCGATCCAGCGCGATCGGCGAGCGCCTCAAGCACGTAGTCGCCGGCGCGCGTGCGCAGGCCGCTGGTATCGATGCGGCTGCCAGGCACGAAGCAGCGGGCAGGAGCGAGCCATCCGGCCGCGACCAGCTCGGCCATCGAGGGACCGCACACCATCGCATCGAACAGACCACCGGCCTCGATGCCGAGACCCTTGCCGTCGGTGCGTGCGGGCGTCGCGGTCACCCCCAACAGCTTCGCCGATGGCTGCGACGCGAGAAGCTGGTGCCAGGTCTCGGCGCGGGCATGGTGCGCCTCGTCTATGACGATGAAGTCGAACCTGCCGAGGGAGGCGAGCCTGCGGGCGGCGGTCTGGATTGAGCAGACCAGCACGTTCGCGTCGTGGTCGCGGTCGAGGCCGGCGGCGACGATGCCGTGCGGGACTCCGGCCCAGGTCAGCTTGGCGGATGCCTGCTGGACCAGTTCGCGTCGGTGCAGCATGACCCCGATGCGGCGGCGCTTGGCGGCGGCGGACTGGACGACCGCGGTGAACACGATGGTTTTCCCGCCCGCTGTCGCGAGCTGGTAGAGCACCGCGCGGTGGGTTGCGGCATAGGCGGCGCGCAGGGCTGCCACGTCGTGCTGCTGATAGGGTCGCAGGGTCAGGGGCGCCTCAGTCATGGCTGCCTTCTGCAAGCACCCAAACCACCCTTTTGCGCCAGGGCGGGCGGCATAAGCCGCCCTGGCGCTATAGGGGTATAAGGGGTGTGTGTGGAGGGAGGGGCAGAACTGAACGATATCAGTAGCTTACCCCGTTGACTGTAGAGGCTGAATTTTGTCTGTATGGAGAGGGACGATTGTATAGACACTACGGCACCTCACTGGTGCTGGTCTGGGGGACGATCACCAGCTTGAAGCTGCGCCGCGACGGCGCTCCGAAGGGTTCGGACCGGATGCGTTTGTCGGTGGTCAGCAGCCGCTCCATCGAGCGAGTGAACTCCGGCTTGCTGAACCCGTCGCGGTCACTCCGCTTGGCGAATGCCAATGGGGCATAGTGACTGCCTGACTTGTCCGAGGCGCTGACGTAGCCGAGCGCCTCCTCGGCCTTGGGCAGCAGGTCGAGGAACTTCGCGTCGCAGGCGGCGTCGCGCGCCGATCCACGATTGCCGCGCTCGGCTGCCAGGAACGGATCGAGGGCGGCGGGTGCGAAGTAGCCATCGCGCCACACCAACTCGATCGTCACGCCCGGCTTGGCGTAATTGCTCTTTATGCGGGTCAGAATGCGGCGATCGGTCTCGATAGGCGGAAGATTGTTGCGCTTCCGCTCCTGCGCCTCCTCCTCGTCGGCGCCGGGATCACGCAATCCAAGGCGGCAACGGACCTTGCCCTCCCAGCCGGTCGATCCGCTGTCCAGCGCCCCCGTCTGCTTGCCGCGCTGCGATGGGTGCGCGGTGAACGTGATCCCGCAGTCGTAGGCCATACCGATGCCGTCGAGCAGGCGGATGAACTGCGAGACCTCGCGGCGGAAGATCTCGTTGCCGCCGAAGAAATCAGGGACCGTATCGAGCGTAACCCAGCAAGGCCGGATCAGCCTGAGGTCATGGATGAAGCTGTCCAGTTCCGGCAGGACGACCAGCTTCGACTTGTCGAACATGACGAACTCGGTCTCGCGATGTCCGACCAGGGAGATGAAGTGGAAATCGGGAAAGTCAGCCAGTGATAGGTGATACTTTGCCGCGATCGCTTCAGCGATGTGGATGATCGCTTCCTCAGTGTCCTCGCAGAAATATCCGAGCGTCGGCTCAGGCGGCCCGAGGATGTGGCCGCAGAACGGCAGTTGCTTCGACCTGCACATCATGCCTTGGATGAGCAGCGTCGTCTTGCGGACGCCGGGCGCGCCATAAACGCCTGTCACCTGTCCGCGCGGTATCCACTCCGGCCATACCCATTTCTGCGGCGGGATGATGCGATTGGCCCAGTCGGAGAGCTTGACAATGCGCCGCTGTGGGTGCGGCAGGATGTCGTCGTCGGGCGGTGGTGCTGGGTCCGGCTGCGGCTCAGGCTCGGGCGGCGGCTCTGGATCGGGCGGCGGCGGTCGCGGGTTTGGGTGCGGGCTCGGACGGTCCTCGAGATCGAGCGGGGCCTTCATGCCCTCGGCCACACCCCAGGCTGCGGTCTTGCACGCGTTGTCCCAATCCTCGACCGTCGCGGGCAACGCACCGACCAATGCCGAGATTGCCTGATCCTTGGTCCAGCCGATCAGGTGCAGATAACCGCCGAGCGTGCGGGCGATCTCGCGAAGTGTGTGGTGCTTGGTCTTGTCGGCAGCGTTGCGCACGTTGTCGAGCAGCTTTGCGACGAGCCCGCTGAGCCGCTTGTCGGTGATGTCCTCTGGCCGGGAGGCGGGATGCTGGCCGTTGGCACCGCTGGATTTCAGCTTCTCCGGCCTGCCGATCGCGGTTGCGTCGAGGTCATCGCGCAGATCAATGCAGTCGCCATCGATTATCTCGACCTGGTGCGATGGGTTCCGATCGAGCGCGCCGAAGTAGTAGCTCTGCGACAGCGTCCAGCTCTCGATCGAGAAGATACCGCCGAACAGACCGTTGAGCCGAGCCATGAACCGTTCGCGGACATCGGGCGGATATTCGCGCGACAGCACGCACAGCACGCGCCAGCGCGGCGTATCGTCGGTATGACTGGGCGAGGTGTACACGATAGCGAGGATGCCGGCCGAGGTGAGCAGTGCCACGGCGGCGTCGAAGGCGATCTGTTCGCCGTCGTAGTCGGCCTCGATGCCGCTGATGGCGAGGACGTTGGCGTTGTTGCGAAGGCTGCCGTCCTCTTTGCTGCGGTGATCGCCGAACCTCGCGCACTTAAGCCAGGGCAGCTTGGCCTTTTCCTTGTGGCTGGTCTTTGCGATGCGGCCTACCAGCGCGGCGAGCGTGATCTGTTCCTCGCGCTTGGTCTTGGCGTACACATTGGCGAAGAATGTCACGCTGATGGCGCAGTCGCTGCCAGAGGTCCGGGCGGCACTCATGGCACGCCCTCTGCGCTCGCGCCGATCCCGCCTGCGGCGATGGCGGCAAGCACCGATCGCTGCCATCGCTCGCGCGCCTCGGCGGTCTCAAATGTGAGGACCGGCCAGTATTGACGTTTGCCGTCGCGTTCCTTGATGCGGCCGTCGCTGTCGATCTCGGGCGCATTCGGCGCACCGACCGAGAGCGAACCATCGCCGCGGCGAAACACCGGCACGCGATGGATGGTCCATCCCGAGAAGCAGACCGTCGCATGGCCGATCAGCGATGCATTGGGGAACGGCCAGGGCTTCCAGTCGGTCAGCCGGCAGACGCGCTCGACGCGCGGCGCGGCGACGATCTCGGCCTGGGTTCGCGCGAGCGGTTCGCGCGGCGCGAGGTCAGTCCAACCCATCGCCACCGTCCCCGCCCTGCCAGGGCGCGGTTCGGGGTGGCGTGAAATCCTCTGCTGATTGTCGGCGTAGGCGGTCGGCGGCGGGATCGCCGCTCGGGAAAAAGGAGCTTGCCTGCTGCCGCTGTTGTGCGCACATTTGGCGCGGGATAGTCGATGACATCCAAAAGGTTCCTTAGGAAGCGCCGGCCGACATTGGGAAGTGGGGCCGGCGTTTCCGCGTCTGGTGTCTACTCTGCTAGATCGCGCGGCAGCATCGATCCGTGGTGCACGCATCGATATGCGCGACGGCGCGCGTCGGCTGCAAGGCCATCGCGGCGGTTTTCGTTTCGCCTTCTGAGCCGTTGTGCACGAATTGTGCGCGTCGTTGTTGGAGTGGCGATGAATTTGTGCAGGCGCATCAGTCGCTTCGCCTGCAACGCGCAACGTTACGACAGCGAGACTGCGTACAACATTTTGTAAATCGCATGCGCACAATCAGGTCTTGCTGCGTTCATCGGGCGCCTGCTTCGCATCGGACACCGCAGGCATCGGGCGTGTCGCATTGAGCGCGTCGCGGAGTTCGTGTTTCCACCAGCGCGGCGCGCGCTTGGCCGCATAGACCGGCGCTGGAAATCGCCCGCTCTTAACACCGTCCCAAAGCGTGGTGTCGGAGCAGCGCAAATATTGCGCGGTCTCTTTGACGGTCAGAAGCTCGTGGTCCCGGTCGTTCACTGTCCCCGCCTGTGGTTGGCGGGCGTCTATATATCGCCATACCCCTGCGGCGTGGTGGACGTCTGCTCAGCAGATGTCCTGCACAAAGGCGTGACCGTGCGAAGGGATCAGCTCCGCAGCCGACGGTTTGCGCGTGTAAGCGCTTTGAGCACGTAGCTATCGCTGTAAGGCGTGCCATTCTTCTTCCTGGGCGGCGTGAGGCGCGCCAGAGCCTGAGCTTGCGTCAGACCCTGCTCCTCCATCCTGAGCCTGGTTATCTCGGTCGCCAGCGGTAGCCAGACCGCGTCGTATTCGTCGCGCGGCCTGCGGCCCCCTTTGCTACGCGCCTGCTGCATCTTTTCGCGCTTGGCTTCGTTCGCTTGGTATAAGGCCCAGGCGCCGCGTTCCGCGATGGTCAGGCGCAGCATCGCGTCCCGTTCGAGGAGTCGGCAGCTATCGATTGCGGCTTCGAACCCCTCGCCGCGGTCGAGTGCTTTGCGTGCGCCTCGGACAGCCCGCGCGAGACAGTCGCGACCGCTGTGCAGCACCTCCCAGCCCTCCGGGCGGGGGGTGCCGTCGGCATAGCACATGATCTCGCGCGGCTCGCCAACGATTGCGTAGCGAGCGATGAACTCGCTCAGCCACGCTCGCTCGCCGGGCATCAGCGCGCGCGGCGGCGCAGCGCGATGATCTCAGCTGTCGGCGGCGGTTCGGCCAACCCGATCACGAACCGCTGCCACTGTTCGAGAGCTGCGGCGATCTCTTTCGTATATGCGTGACGGTTGTAGATACCGATGATCGTGCTGGCCTTGGCATGACCGAGCACGGCCTCGCCTATCTCGTCGGAGATCCCGAGCCGCGCCAGCGTTGATCGGGCCGTTCGCCTCAGATCGTGGAAGACCCAGTCCTCGATGCCCGTCATCTGGTCGAGGCTGGCCTTGATCTTCGAGAAACCGGAAAGCGCACCACCCTTGGTCTGGCCCAGCAGACGCCAGCGCGGGCCAGCAGCGTGCGCGGGCATGATGGCGCGCAACCCGTCGCTCACGACCGCCGGCAAGGGCCTGGTGATGTCTGGCGGTGGCGTCCGGTCGCGGCGGTGCTTCTGCCGCGACCCGGGGACCGTCCATGTGGCGGCAGCGAGATCAAGCTCACCGACAGCGATGGCGGCGGCCTCGGACGCACGGCACGCGGTCAGCAGCAACAGCATGACGAAAAGGCGAGGCTTGGCGCCGAGTCGATCGATGGCGCGCCAGAGCTGGCGCAGCTCGTCATCGGAGAGGATGCGATCGCGCGACCGCGGCGGCGGGGCGATGGTTTGCAGGCCCTTCCGCGGCAGAGGATGCGCGGCAATCCAGGCGTGAGCCTCGGCGTGCGACAGGAACGCCGATGCGCATCTGTAGACAGCGGTTGCGACCGACGGCGCGCCGCGCTTGCGGATCGCGTCGATCATCTTGACCCAATCGGTGCGCGTGGTCTCGGCCAGGATGCGGTCGCCGAGCACTGGGACGATCTCGATATTGCAGATGCGGCGGGTGTCGTATTGGTGAGCGTCAGACCACCGGGCCGCTTTCGCCTCGCGCCATTCGGTCAGCCGCGCCCCGACCTTTGGCAGGCTGGCGCGGGCTATGCGTGCTGCTTGCTTGGCCTGCTTCTCGGCGATCGGATCAGCACCATCGTGGATGCGGACGATCACCGCTTTGGCGCGTCTGCGGGCGTCGGCAAGAGTGAGTTTCGGATAGGTGCCGAGTGTGACGCGGGTGCGTTTGCCGTCATCGGTGCGGGCGCGGGCGGACCATGTGAAGGTGCCGCCGGCAGTAACGCGCAGCAGCAGGCCGGGCTCGCGCGTGTCCCAGATTTCCAGCCGGTCAGTGGCGGGCGGTTTCAGTATCCGGAGGAATGTGTCGGTAAGCTCTCGTTGCAATGCGGGTCTCCCAATCTGGCCGGTTGCTGGGGGTCCGTGTCCCGAGTTCGGGGGTCCATCGGGGGTCCAACATCGGCTTGATCGGGGCGTATCATGGCGGTCCCCGGCGGTCTAGGGCGGCCGTTAAACCGTTGATTTGCTGGGCCCGAGCGACTGACAGATCAGGGGTCGGGCGGGAGTGTTGGTTATTCGTAATCAGTAGGCCCTCGGTTCAAGTCCGAGCGTCGGCACCAGAAAACGCGCTGATCAAGACAACCCATCGGCGCGGCTTTGGATTCGTCGGCGCGATCCCGGGAAGGACCCAAAAAGTCCCGCCGGTGGAGAAACCGACGCGCCCTACACCCCGATGAGAAGCCGGCGCCGGCAAAGCTGATCACGTCATCGCGCAAGCCGTCCATTGCAGTGCTGCCGTTCGCCAACCGGAGCCAGGAGCCCGGTACCGATTGTTCAGCTACGGTCTCGCCGAGGGTAACTCTCTGCACAGACGGTTCCCCATGCAAGTTGTTCTCTGGTAGCCTGAGCGCCAGCCCGCCAATCAAGCGGAGGTTGATTGGCGGTGTGCGTTCGCCGTGTCGATGTCATTGTGGGGCTGTCCGCCATGTCGGGAACCAGTGCCAGGGAGCTGATCGGAAAGTCGTCAGGCGGGCGCAAGCTCATCGCCGTGCTTTACGCCGACATGGTCGGTTACAGCCGCCTGATTGGCATTGATGACGTTGGAACACTCAAGCGGTTGCGGGCCCTCCGAAGCGCCGTCATCGACCCGGCGATAGACCAGCACGGCGGCAGGATCATCCAGACCGCGGGCGACTCTCTGCTAGTCGTATTCGATAGCATAGACGGGGCGGTGAGCTGTGCCGCAAAGGTGCAGCAGGAAGTACCCGCCCACGATGGCGACCATCCGTGTGATCGGATAATCCGGTTTCGCATCGGGCTCAACATTGGTGATGCGATTGCCGATGGCACAGACCTGCATGGCGACGTGGTGAATGTCGCTGCGAGGCTTCAGGCCGAATGCCCACCCGGCGGCGTCTACGTCACACGAGCGGTGCGCGACCATGTGCGGGACCGCCTCGATCTGGCGTTCGAGGAGCGTGGCCCGCTTAATCTGAAGAACATTGCCCGGCCGATCGAGACATTTGCACTGGCGCTCGCTGCCCCCGTTCAACTGTCACACGCTTCTGGCAAGACGGACTATGTCTTCGCCGGGCACGGCATCGACCTGCATCGTCAGGAGCTGCGCCGTGCCGGTGAGATCGTTCATGTGGAACCGCAGGTTTACGACCTGCTGGTACACCTCGTGCGAAACCGCGACCGCGTAGTGAGCAAAGACGAGCTGTTCGACACGATCTGGAACGGACGGATCGTGTCGGACGCCACGCTGAGCAGCCGGATCAACGCGGCGCGGAAAGCGATCGGCGATGATGGGGACCGGCAGGCGCTGATCAAGACGATCCATCGGCGCGGGTTCCGCTTCATCGGCAAGGTCGAGGAAGCGGCAACTGCGCCGCCCGATGAACCGCAGAAGGCAGCGGATCGGCAAGTCGAAGAGAGGCCTTTGCCGGCGGTCGCGTCGCGCAAGCCGTCGATCGCGGTACTGCCGTTCGTGAACCTGAGCCAGGAGCCGGATACCGACTATTTCAGCTATGGCCTGACCGAAGACGTGATTCGCCTGCTGGCCCGCAATCGATGGCTCGACGTGCTGAGCCGCCATTCCGCCGTCGCCTTCAAGGGCCGCGAGACCGATCCGCGTGCGATCGGGGCCGAGTTGGGGATCCGCTACCTGGTGCAGGGGACCGTGACGAAACGTGGTGAGCGCGTGAGTATCACGGTGGATCTCGTTTCGGCCGAGACCGGTCATCATCTGTGGTGGGAGTCCTACGACTTTTCGCTTGCGGACATCCTGGACGTGCAGAAGGCCATGGCGCAGCAGATCGCTGCGGTCATTGAGCCTGAACTGGCTCGCCTGGAACGCGAGGCCGCTGTCCGTCGCCCGCCGGTGAACCTCGGCGCCTGGGACTGCTACCAGCGGGGGCTGTATCACCTGTGGGGGTTCACCAAACCCGGCCTGACCGAGGGCACGGCGATGTTCCGTCGCGCGATCGAACTCGATCCTGGCTTCGCGCGAGCGCACGGTGCCCTGGCTTATGTGATGCTGCAGAGTCTGGTGCAGTGCGATCCAGGCGAGCGACCAGGCCTGCTGGAGGAAGCACTGCGGCATGGCCGAACGGCAGTGGCGCTCGACGACCAGGACTGCATGAACCTTTGCGTGGTCGGCCGGGTCCTGTGCTTCAAGCACGAGTATGACGAGGCCGCCGCCTATTTGGAGGACGCCATCCGGGTCAATCCCAGCTTTGCACAAGCCTATTTCGCCCTTGGCTTCACCCTCATCGTCAGCGGGCGCGCAAGTGAGGCCCTCCCTTATCTCGATCGCGCCATCGAGCTCAGCCCGCGCGACCCGCATTTGGCGTCGTTCCATGCCACACGGGCGGTGGGACATCTCGCGCTCGGGGAGCTCGAAGCCGCCGAGCGCTTCGCCCGCATGGCCACGCGGATTGCAAACGCCAATCACGGGCCGTTCGCGTTGCTGGTTTCATTGCTGGGTCTGACAGATCGCACCGAAGAGGCACAGCGCGCGATCGAGGGGCTGCTCCAACGGCATCCGGGCTACACGATCGCCACAGCTCGTTCAAACTTCTTCTTCTGTGGCGACCGCGATCTGGTCGATCGCTTCCTGGAAGGGTTGCGGCGCGCCGGCCTTCCCGAAGCAGCGAATGCGGCACCGTCAACGCCGAAGATCTAACCAGGCCGACGCAACGGCACAGTGTAGGTAACCGCGGTACCAACCAGGCAGTCCTCGCCGTTCTCGTTGCGAACGCTGGTTGCGATCGTACAGATCGGCTTGTCGCCGCGTACGTTGGTGACCTCGACGCGTCCGGTGATCAGCTCGCCCACCTTGACTGCCTTCACGAAACGCCATTCGACGCCCAGGAAGACCGAGCCAGGCCCGGGCAGATCTTCCGCCACGATGGCATTCAGCAGACCGGAGGTGACGCCACCCTGTACGATGAGGCCACCAAACGGCGAGGCGGCCGCCAGTTCGGCGTCGTAGTGCAGTGGGTTCCTGTCACCGGTCATCTCGGAAAACATGACGACGTCATTCATGCTGGTCCGCCGGGCGCGCTCGGCGACGGCGCCGATCCTCGGCCTGCCGCCGATCGTCGTGTCCCAGATGTCGTGCGGCGCGGTGTTCACGTGCGTCATACCACTTCCTCCTCAAGCTTGATGAATTTCCCTGACGGTACGGTCGCAGCTCCCTCTCCGAGCGAGAGGACGTGTTCGACCTCCCGCTTCATGGCGACATTCAGCGTCTGGTGCAGCGACTTGATCTGATCGAGATCCCAGTCGAGGGCGGCGATCGCATCGCTGACCTCGAACAGCGGCATCGACAGGGCATCGCGGGTCATGGCGTAGTCGGCGAAGCCCGCCTCGGTCCCGGTGGTGGCCGCGTTGGCCAGCAGTTCCGCATCACGCAGTGCGTCCGTGATGCCGTGAGCGGTGAGCGGATCCTTGAAGTAGCCTGCATCGCCGACCAGCGCCCAGCCTGGCCCGAACGCCTGGCGCAGGAATCCTTTGCGGCCGGCAAACACGCACAACGGCTCGTCCGGCTCTGAGTCGGCGATCGAGGCTGCCAGTGCAGGGTCTGCCTCGCGCAGGACCATGCGGAACGTTGCCGTTCGATCGGCACCGCCGCGCAGGCGCGTGGGAGGCATCGCAGCGAATATGCAGTGCCGCCCGCGATTGGTCGGTATCGCGCCGGCACTGACGCCTGGCCGGAACCACCAGTGCGAACCCTTCAGGTCGATGCCACGAAAGTAGCCGAACACCACCGCAGTAGCATGGCGGCCTTCCCGCATGGTTTGCGCTCCGGCCAAGGCGCGCGACGCTGGAACCCACGCCATCCGCACCGACGACCAGGTCCGCCGCGATCGCCAGATCGTTGCCCGCGGAATCCTGGACCTTCGCGCCGCAAACTCGTCCGTCGGAATTGAAGGTGAGGCCGACAAGGGAGCAGCCGTGCCGCACGACCGCACCGCTGTTGCGCGCCGCGTCCACCAGGGTGCGATCGAGCAAGGTACGGCGCGGGGCGTACAACGCCTCCACACCGTTTGCCGGGCGGATCGCGACCGTCACCTCTTCGTCGCCATAGTGGAACGTGGTCTCGCGCACCGCCGGCGTCCCCATTTCCTGCAGGTGCGGCAGGACGCCCCAGCGGTGCAGTTGCAGCACGCCGCCGCGCATCAACGCGTGCGTGGAGATGGTGTCCGTGCCGTAGCCGGCGCGGTCGATGACAAGTACCCGAAGTCCGGCCCTTGCCATCAGCATCGCTGTGGCAGCTCCCGCGCAGCGGGCACCGACAACCAGCGCATCGCAGGATCCGTGAGCGAACATGCGCGTCTCCCCCGCTATGCCGCGACGCGGGTTGTTTGACGAAGGTGGCGCTCGACCTCAGCGGCCACCTCGGTGGCGTCGTCACTCACCGCGGCGATGAAGCTCGGGTCCCGTCGCCGCAGGAAGCGAAGGCCGACGACATATAGGCCGGGTGACGGCGTGACCCCACCGGTATGGATGATCTCGCCCGACGCATCGAGCACCGGAACATGCAGCCAGCGATAGTTCCGACTGAAACCTGTTGCCCAGACAACCGTCCGGATGTCGTTGGCCGCAAGATCGAGGGCAGTGGGCGAGGCATCGAACGCAAGACGGGCAGGCCAGGCCTCGGTGTGCGCCCCGACAGCGTCGGCAAATATGTCGATGCGCCTGAGCACGCGCTCCATGCGGGCGTGCGAGCCGGCAACGGCTTCCGCCAGGTTGTTGTTCACGTAAGCGATCCCGTCCTCAATACCGGCAACGCGGCCGGTCAGGCGGACACCGATGTCGCGCAGCACACCAAGGTCGAGATTGCTCCGATCGGGCCGGCCAACCAGCTGTATCGACGGCTGCGACCTGGCTACCCGCAGATCCGCTTCCGTGGCGGCGTCATCTTCCAGGACGCCATACTGATCGAGCCACCACATGATATCGCGCCCGCGGTACAGCCGCGGCAGACGCGTGTGGCGGCTGACCGAGATCGTGACCTGCCGACCGGAGCGCTGGATCTCCTCGGCAAGTTGCAGGCCGGAAGCAGAAGCCCCAACGACAAGCACGCCACCGTCCGGCAATTCCCCAGGATTGCGATAGGCCGTCGACGTCACCTGACGGATCGATGCAGGCAGGCATCGCGCCATATCCGGAACCAGCGGCTCGTCGCAATGCCCAGTGGCGATGACCACGCATGGCGCGCTCCACACACCGCGATCGCTCTCGACCCGATAGCCACCCGGCATGTGGCGGACGGACTGCACGGTGGTACCCATGACGACCGGCGCCGCGGCAGCACTCGCGTACTGCTCTAGAAAGGCCGCAAACTCCTGCTTCGTCATGAAGCCGTCGGGATCGGCTCCTTGATAGGACCAGCCAGGAAACCGGTTCATCCAGTTGGGCGTCAGGAGCCGCAGCGAATCCCACCGTTCTCTGTGCCAGCGTTCCGCTATGCGGCCTCGCTCCAGAACGACGTGGTCGAATCCAAACCGGCCGAGGCAGGCGCTCATGGCAAGCCCAGCCTGCCCGGCGCCGATGATGATCGCGTCAGTTTTCCGCATGGTGCTCCCCCTCCGACGTCGGCCGGCGGTCGCTGTGACCACCGGCCGCGTCGCGCGGCTTTCAGGAGTTCGTTTTGACTTCGACCGAAACGCCGTTGCGCAGAATGTCGAGCACGGCAGAACGGGCGCATGCCTGCTGGACGATCTCCTGCAGCTTCTCGGCGGGCGCGTCGCCCTTGATGGTGAATCCCACGCGGATCGAACTGAATCCGTTCCGGACCTCGTTGGACAGGCCCAGAATGCCGCGCAGGTCCATGTCCCCCTCCAGCGAGGACGTCACGGACTGCAAGACAACGCCGCGCGCCGCCGCAATGTTGGCGACGCCGGCGGTGAGGCAGGCGGCGAGCGCGTGCAGCACGTATTCGACCGGGGTTGGGCTCTTGTCTTCACCGCAGAGCACGGCCGGATGGTCCGCGTCCGCGGTGAAGGCTGCCTTGTGGGTGTGCTCGCCGCCCGCGCCGGAGAACTCCGACATCGTGGACTGCGTGTGAGTTCCGCCCATCCAGTTGCCCTTGGCACGGAACTGGAAAGCGCCGAGTTGCGGTTGGTTCTTGACGACGTCGATGGTGGCGAACAGGGCGGGTGTGTTGACGCCGTTGAGGGGAATCCGGGTCTTCGTCGGGGCGACGGCATGTGCGGACATGACTGCATTCCTTCTAATCAGCCGGCAGAGAGCCTGGCGGACGGTTGGGTTTCTTTCGGGCGCCATGAGGCGGTGGGGCCGCAGGACGTGGCGGCAAGCTAGCCAGGTCGAGTTCTGGGAGCTTGAAGGGAACCTGAAGAAGTTCTTGGGAAACCCTGGATTTTCGTCAGCCCATCAGGGCGTAGGCGGCAAGAACGGTGATGCCGCTGATCGCAAGCGTGGCATGGACGCCGATGACAAGGCCCGGCAACCGACGGCGGCCGAGACGCAGGAAAAGAATGGCAAGCCCCGCGATCAATGCGATCGAAAGCAAGACCGCGGCGATCCGACCGAACCCGGCGACTCCCATTGCTTCGCCACGCGGGGGTCCGCGCAACGACAGCAGCAGCACGGCAAGTCCGGCAATGCCAAGAAGGGCGTGCAGTCCGCCGAGCCGCCAGTTCGGCACAGGCCCGGTACCAGCGCGTAGGTGCGCGATGGCAAGCCCGCCACCGAGCAGGCCAGTGACCAGCAACAGGCCGAATGATAACGACAGCATGGCCCCGTTGTGGGAATCAGCCGGCGGATCGGAACTTCTCGACGGCCTCCCAGTCGATCTCCATTCCGAAGCCGGGTGCTTCCGTCAGGTGCACCATCCCGTCCTTCACATGCGCGCCGCCGCGATGAATGCCGTGGTGGATCGGATGCCTGCTCGGATCGCCATGAGCCTCGGCGCCGAACGCCGCGTCGCCGAACGCCGAGACGAGATGCGCGTGAACATGCAGCGCCGAATGCGGCGCGATCACCACGCCCCGCTGCTCGGCGTAGTGCGCGATCCGCAGCGACTCGGTGAAGCCGGCGGCACGCGTCGAATCGAACTGCACGAAGCGGATCGCACCCGAGTCAATGAAATCGCGCACCGTGTAGCGGTGCCATTCGCGCTCACAGTGAGCGAGCGGTATCGGCGACGCGGCCGCAAGACGCACATAGTCGGCCGGCTGCAGATACCAGTGCAGTGGCTCCTCCAGCCACAAGATGTCGTACGGCGCCACCGCCTCGGCGAAGCGGATGCAGCCGGCGACGTCGTATGGCGCGTTCATGTCCAGCATCAGCTTGACGCCCGGACCGATGGCCTCGCGCACTATGCGGATGCGCGTAACCTCATCCGCCAGGGACAACGCGCCGGTCTTCAGCTTCACCGCGCGGTAGCCGTCGGCGGCGAAACGGGCGAACTCGTCGACGCAGCGTTCGAGCGGCTCGCCTTCCCGGTAGTAACCGCCCGTCGAATAGGTGAAGATCTCGGTGCGCGTGCCACCCAGCAGGCGGAACACCGGCAGCCCGACCGCCTTGCCCTTCAGATCCCAGAGCGCAATGTCGATGCCGCCGATCGCCGCCATGATCTGTGGTCTCTGGATGCGCGGCAGAGGCGCCGGCATGCCGTCCCAGCCGCCTATTCCGCCGGGACGCGGCGAGGTGAGCGAGAACAGCTTCTGCCAGATCTCGGCATGCCCCAGCGGGTCCATGCCGGCGATCACCCCGGCGAAGGTGTGCACCAGGTCGCAGATCAGCTTCTGTGGCCCACCGGCAATCTCGCCGAAGCCGACCACGCCCTGGTCGGTGCGCACCTCGACCAGCACGACCTGGTCGCGCTCCATGCGCTCATGCGCGGTCCAGCGAGGCTGTGCATAGGGCACCGACAGCGGATGGGCACGAACTTCGGTGATCTTCATGAGCTGTATTCCCGGCGGGGTGTTGCGCAGGAAAGGATGCGGTAGGTTCGCTCGATAAGCCAGATGGGGAGGACGCATGCGGGCTGACGGTCGCGTCGCGCTGTCCGACGTTTCGGTGCGCTATGGGCGGCGCGTCGCACTCGAAGCCATAAGCGGCGAGTTCATGCCGGGCAGCATGACCGCCGTCGTCGGCGCCAACGGAGCCGGCAAGAGCACGCTGCTCGCGGCAATTGCAGGGACGGTGCGACTGGCCGGTGGCGCGGTGCACTGTTCGGCGCGCTCACGGGGGCGACTGGCGTATCTGCCACAGCTTGCGGCCATCGATCGCGATTATCCGTTGACCACGAAGGAGTTGATCACACTCGGCAACTGGCGCGAATTCGGCGCGTTCCGCGCGCCGGCAGCGTCGTCCCGTTCGCTCGCGACGAAGGCAGCAGCAACCGTCGGGCTGACGGGACGGCTTGGTCGACGGATCGGCGAGCTATCGGTGGGCGAACTTCAGCGCGCGCTGTTCGCAAGGCTGATCCTGCAGGACGCGGCGGTGATCCTGCTCGACGAACCGTTTGCCGCGGTCGATGCGCAGACAATTTCGGTATTGCTCGATCAGGTTGTCCGATGGCACCAGGAAGGACGCACGGTGATCGCCGTGCTGCATGATCTCGACCTCGTGCGTGCGTGGTTCCCCTCGACGCTGGTGCTCGCGCGCCTCTGCGTCGCCTGGGATGCGACAGAAGTCGCGTTGCCGGCGATGGCGGCATGATGTCCGTGCACGCCCTGCTGGTGGCGCCGTTCGAGGCGCTCGAATTCATGCGCGCGGCGCTGGTCGCCTGTTTTGCGCTGGCGCTGACCAACGGGACCATCGGCACGTTGCTGATCCTGCGGCGAATGAGCCTCGACGGGGACGTACTCGGCCACGCGGTGATGCCCGGGGCCGCAATCGGATTCCTGTACGCCGGACCATCACCAACCTGGCTCTCGCTCGGCGGGTTGGCGAGCGGACTATCGGTCGCAGCACTGTCCGGGTCGATCGCTGGCGGACGGACGCGGCACGACGCGGGACTGGTGGCGTTCTACTTGATCGCGCTGTCACTCGGCGTCGTGCTGGTCGCGTGGCGCGGCAGCAACGTGGACGTCATGCGTGTGCTGTTCGGCACGGTGCTGGCGATCGATCGGCCAGCGTTGCTGCAGATCGCCACCGCGACCAGCGTGATCCTGCTGGTCATCGCGGCACTGTATCGGCCGCTGGCAGTCGGTGCGTTCGATCCCGCATTCCTGCGCGCGGTCGGCACGCGCATGCCCTACGGAGCGATCTTCGTGGCGCTCGTGGTGCTTGCCCTGGTCGCGAGCTTCCAGGCATTCGGGACACTGCTGGCGGTTGGACCGATGCTGCTGCCTGCGGCGGCGGCGCGATGCTGGGGGCTTGGGGTGGCGGCATCGATGGCGTTGGCAATCGTCTTTCGGGCTGACGGCATCGGTTGCGGGCCTGCTGGTGTCCTATCACGGCAATCTACCCTCCGGCCCGGCCATCGTGTTGGCGGGCGCGCTGCTGTTCGGCATTTCGCTGGTCACCACAGCCATGCTGCGCCGCCTGGCACCGACGGTAGGAGATGACACCTGACATTCCGTCGCGTTATCGCATTCGCCTTCCTGCTGTTCGCTGCAGCGGGGCATGCCGCGGATCGAATTCCCGTGGTCGCTACATTCAGCGTGATCGGCGACATGCTCGCCAACGTCGGCGGCGATCATGTCGCAATCACGACCATCGTTCGCGCCGGCGGGGACAGCGAACTGTATCAGCCGACCACAGCCGATGTCGCAACCGTCGCATCCGCGCGTGCCGTGTTCCTCAACGACCTCAATGAGGAGTTCGAACCCTGGCTGGAACCGCTGCTCAAACAGGCCGGTTTCAAGGGCGCGAAGGTGGTGGTCACCCGCCGCGTGCATACCCTGACAGCGGAGGAGGAGCATCCTGTCTCGGGCCGTCAACTCCCGGAGACGATCGACCAGCACGCCTGGCTCGATCCGCGCAACGGCGTCATCTATGTCCGCAACATCGCCGACGCGCTGGCGCGACTGGATCCCATCAACGCCGCCGACTACCGTGCACGCGCGGCAGCCTACACGAAGCAGATCCAGGCAATCGATGAATGGGCGCGCGACGAGATGGCGGGTGTGCCGCCAGCCAAGCGACGGGCGCTGGCCTCGCATGACTCGCTGCAGTACATCGCCAATGCCTATGGCATCACTTTGCTGACGGTGAACGGCTGGACCAACAAGACCGAGCCCTCGGCTGCGGAACTGGCGAGGCTGGCGCAGCGGATTCGCGCTGAACGCGTGAAGGCGCTGTTCCTCGATAGCATCACCGACCCGCGCGCTATGCAGCGCATAGCCGGTGAAACGGGAGCGGCAGTCGGCGGCACCCTTTACGGCGATTCTCTCTCGCGTGCCGGCGGCGAGGCTGACAGCTACATCAAGATGCTGCGCCACGACCTGGCGACGCTGAAATCCGGCATGTTGAGCAACTGAGCGATGTTGCTCGCGGCGGCATGGAAGCGCCTGCTGGCCGCTTGCTTGGTGGTGGCGGCGTTGTGGGCTGCCGTCCTGTGGGTCGCGCCGTCGGCGCCATCGACGGCACCGGCGCAGCCCTCGGCGCACGTCGCGGCGAGGACCCCAAGCGGACCAGCAGCCGAATTCGGATCGCTGCGCGCCGTCGTCCAATCCGGTCAGCCAGCGCCTGGCGGCGGTAGCTTCGATCGGTTCGACGTCACCGGGCAGCCGATCCTCGCGCCGGTCAATGCGCGCGGTCAGGTCGCGTTCTACGCCACCGTGCTGCGCGCACCTGGACGGGAGGGCATCTTCCTCGCCGAGGCGGCACGCATAACAAAGGTGGCGGCGTTCGGTGACGCCGTGCCAGGCGGCGGGACGTTCTCTGCATTCGCAGCCGGTCCATTGCCCGCGCTCAACGCGGCGGGACATGTGGCGTTCGGCTGCACAGATCGCTGCAGGACGCTCCACGGAGGGAATCTTCCTGTTCGGCGAAGAGGGTCTGCAAGTGATCGCGCTCGCCGGTGACGATGCGCCGGGCGTGCCCGCTGGAGTACTGGTTGCCTTCAATGCGCCGGCATTGAACGACAACGACGAGATGGCATTCGTCGCGACTGTGCGGCGCGGTCGCGACACGCTGGATGTGCTCTACTTCTGGAACGGGCGGCGCTTGCAGCGGTTGGTGGCGGAAGGCGAACTGCTGCTGCGCACCGGCGGTACGATGGACAAGATCGGCGAACCGGCGCTGAACAATGCCGGCGTCGTCGCCTTTCCCGCGGCGATCCTCAAAGGCCCGGTGCTCGGTGGCATCTTCGTCGCCGGCGCGCGCAGTCTGCGTCTGCTTGTCGGCGCGGGCGACCGGACGCCCAGTGGCGCGATGGTGCTTCGCTTCTCCGAGCGTGTGGCGATCGACGACGAGGACGCGATCGCCTTCGGTACCTATCTCGGCGGCGACGACGGCTCACGCGAGGCGGTGCTGCGGATCGGGTCGGAGGGACTGGCCGAGATCGCCGTGGAAGGGACAGCCGCGCCAGGCGGCGGTCGCTATGCCGGATTCGGCCCCTGGCCGACGGTGGCGCAAGGCGGCGTGGTCGCCTACATCGCGGCGCTCGATGGCGGGCCGGGACCGCTCGCCGCCTTCGCGGGAACAACGAACGACATACGGCCGGTCGCCACAATGGGCGCGACGCTGCCGCAGGGTGGCAGGATCGGTCGTTTCGCTCTCAATGCAGTCGCCGCAGCGGGTCCAGGCGGCGCGCTGACCTTTGCGACGATGGCGCAGAGTGATGGAGAGCACAACGCAATCTACTGCCGTTGTCCGCTGACGACGCGATAAGGAGTGCTGCGCCGCGCCACATCAGTTGATGTCGAATGGCGGATATTCGCGAAAGACGTTGGTGGCGGTGACGAGGATATGTTTCGTCACCGTGCGTGGCGGTAGTGTCTCACCGGCAAGCAGGCGCAGCGCGAGCTGCAGCACGTGGTAGCCGTAACGGTCCATGTAGTAGGCGACCGAACCAAGCACCACGCTGCCACGGTTGTTGGGGTCGAGTTCCTTCTTCTCGCTGACGCCGCCATGAATGTTGTGGTCCAGCCCCTGGCTGACGATGATGCAGTCGCTCTGCCGCCGATTCATTTCGACAGCATTCTTGGCGTAGACCGCGGCTAGATCGTCCAGCGTCGCAATCAGCAGTCGCTGGCCACGCTGGGCGAGCAGGAACTTCGTCAACAGCGCATCGGCGCGCATCGACTGTCCACCGGTGTCGAGCGACGCGAACTGCAGCGTGGGCAATGACTCGTGCACGCCGTCGGTGATGCCCTGCACGCGCTCCGTGACGGGAGGGCCGGGATCGGCGAGGTCGCCGATGAGCACGCCAAGCACCTGCTGGTCCGGCCAGTTCTCATGCGCGAAGTCGCCGAGGGCGCGGCCGGCGATACGGCCGGCGGCGCGGTTGTCGGGCCCGTAGAGCGGCGCGCCCGAAAGCGGGTCCACCAGCGCGAGTGCTGGGATGCGCGCGGCGACAAGCAGGCGGGAAATCTCGGCGTTCGCATCCGCATCGGCACTATATTCGATGAGGAGATCGACTCGCGCGGCGATGGCGGCCTTGGCATTGGCAATCGCACGTGCGCTGTCGCCCGCATTGTCGAAGTAGAGCATATCCACAGGCAGGGTACGCGCCGCGAGTTCGAAGCTGCGCCGCACATCTGCGCCGGTGAATCCGAGGCCTTCAAGCGTCACGCCAGGCGATTCATCGAGATTGGCGAGCGCAATGCGGAAACGCCGTGTCACGGCCCTCGCGGGACCGAGACCGCTTGCGAGCAATCCGGCCAGCAGCGGCCGGCGCCGCAGCCCCGGCCGCAACCTCATGCGCTACTGGATCGCTTCGATGTTGACGAAGGTGCCGGTCAGGCCGACCGCCTTGGGCACCGTCATCGACAGGAAGAATGTGGCCCGATTGGTTTGCGCCGCGGCTGCCGCTATTAGGTCGGTGCGTACGTTCTCGATAATGTGGATGCCGTTGTCAGTAATCAACGTCTTGTGTACTGGCAGCATTATTTCCTCGTCCTCGGCCGGCCATACCTCCACCGCCCAGGTGTCGGCGCCGACGAGAACGACCTTCTGCGCTGCGAGCCATATAGCCGCCGAGTGGCTGATGCCGGGTTCGGCGTTGTTGTAGGTTGCGTTCTGCGCCGGGTGTTGCCGAAACAGGTCACCCCACCCCGTATTGATGAATACTGCATCGGCCTCGCGCAACGTAACGTTGTACATTCTCAGTCCTGCCTGCAGGTCGGCCTCGGTGATCACCGTACCGCCATCCAGGCACGGGCTCTTACAGGCAGGATTGGTCTTCAGCTTGTTGGCTGCCTGGAATACCTTCACCGCATCAATGATCACACCGCGCGTCGCGAAGGTCTTGATGTTTTCGATGCCAAACTTCTTTAGGTTGTTCTGGGTGACATACTTCCCCATCGGGGTCTGGTTATAGTAGCAATCCTGCACGCCAATATGGCCCATGCCGTCGATATGCGTGCCGACATGGCTCTGGCTGAGATATGTGTCCTCCATATACGTCACCTTGTTCTTGCCGAACTCCGCGCCCGGCAAGGTGGCGAAGCTGCTTAGGATGGTCTTGCTGAATCGGGTGCCGAACAGTGGCACACCGTCGACAAGATCGTTTGCCATCGGAGTAACCGTGCCGGTCTGGATTTCGGCGGCGGCGGCCTTGGTGACGGCGGGCGTGACGCGGTTGGTTGCGCCAGTCTGATCGTCGGGGCCGAAGGGTGAAGGTGCGACGACTGACTTGCAGTCGGCCTGGGCAAAGGCGGGCGCTGCAGGCGCCAGGAGTGACAGGACAGATAGTCCCATGCACGCGGCAAGCCCGGCGATCCTCATGGTCGTTTCTCCCTATGCTTGTTGGCACGAGGATGGCGTACCGGCCGGCATCACACCACCCAGGCTTGCGCCGGGCGTAGGCCGCTTTCGCGATAAGTTGACCTCGCAGGAACTTTCGCCACATGGCGGATCGAGTTCGGTCGGCGCGCAGCCTCACGCCGCATGCTTCAGGGCGTAATCCTGCACCAGCACGTCTGCCGGCAGATCGAGCAACCGGCTCAGTGCGCGGATCATCGGCAAGGTCAGAGCGCGCCTGCGGTTCAAAATCTCAGCCACCCTGGCACGACTGCCGATAGCGGGCTCCAGATCCCGTCGCTGCATACCCTTTTGCTCCATCATGAACAGGATGGCCGCGATCGGATCCGGCGCCTCGATTGGCATGTGCCGCGCCTCCCACGCCTCCACCAGCGTCGCGAGCACATCGAGCCGATTGCCTTCCGGCGTGCCTGGTTCCGCACGCATCAACGTCTCGATTTCGGCGAGCGCCATGCGATGATCCCTTGTCGAGCGGATTGGTCTCACCGTTACGTCGTGTGTCCCGTCATATCGTCTGCGGGTCGATCGCATCGTAGGCGCGATGCGTGCCGATGAAGCGGACATAGACAACTCCATAATGATAGTTGACACATGCAATCAGTCGATATTTGTTGCCGCCGATATCGAAGACGACACGTCCGTCTCGCAAGATGTCTGCACTATTGAACATCCGCTTCACCGCCGGCGGATTCGCCCAATGCGCCGCGCGAACCACCTTGACCCAGGCACGCAACGGCTGTTCAGCGTCGTGGTGTGCAGGTCGCTCCCAGAACGCTCTCAGCGCGCCGACGGAGATGATTCGCATTGGGTAACATAAGGCGCTCCCGCCTTGGGAGCAAGCTTTCACTCGTTGCGCAGCTCATTGACACCACGCGCCGCCGCGCCTAACCCCGCGCCCTTCCAGGAACCGTCCCCATGCCCCGCCGCAAGCCCCGCGGCCGTCCGCTGGACGGCTGGCTGATCGTCGACAAGCCGCCGGGGCTCACCAGCACCGACGTGGTCAACCGCGTCCGCCGCACCTTCGACGCGCAGAAGGCCGGCCACGGCGGTACGCTCGATCCGCTCGCCACCGGCGTTCTCCCGGTGGCATTCGGCGCCGCGACCAAGACCGTGCCGTACGTCATGGATGGCACAAAGCTGTACCGCTTCATCCTTCGCTTCGGCGAGGCGCGCGACACCGACGATGCGGATGGCAAGGTTGTCGCCACTTCGGCCATACGCCCCACCGACGAGACGATCCGAGCAGCGTTAGAAGAGTTCCGCGGCGACATCATGCAGACGCCGCCCACATTCTCGGCGGTGAAGGTTGCCGGCGAGCGCGCCTACGACATGGCGCGCGAGGGCCGGCCGCCGGCACTGGAACCACGCCCCGCTCGAGTGGACAGCTTTGAACTGATCGAACGCCCCGACCCGGACACCGCCCTTTTCGAGGTCGCCTCCGGCAAGGGCGTCTACATGCGCAGCCTGGCCCGCGACCTCGCCATCGCCTGTGGCACTTTCGGCCATATCGCCGCGCTCCGCCGGCTCCGCGTCGGTCCATTCGGCGAAACCCAGGCCATACCCCTGGACAAACTGCGCGCAACAGACGATACCGCGCCCGCTTCCCCGGACCTGCTGCTTCCGATCGCGACCGCGCTGGCCGACATCCCGGCGCTGGCCCTGACCGAGGCGGAGGCCGGCGGCCTGAGGCACGGCCAGGCGATCAGCCTGGTCACGCTGATGGGCCGCATTCCATGTTCGGCCGATCCCGCTGGTGGATTGGTCCGCGCCATGGCGGGGGGCCGTGTGATCGGGCTGGCCCGGCTGGAAGACGGCTGGATGAAGCCCGAGCGGATGCTGTAACCCGGACCAAGGAGACCATTTCGATGTCGATAACCGCGGAGCGCCGGACGGTGCTGATCGGCGAGTACGCCACCGCACCGGCGGATACCGGCAGCCCGGAGGTCCAGGTCGCTCTGCTCTCCGAGCGCATCGGCAACCTGACCGAGCATCTGAAGACCCACGCCAAGGATTTCCACTCGCGCCGGGGCCTGCTGATGCTCGTCGGCCGCCGCCGCCGGTTGCTCGACTACCTCAAGGCAAAGGACAGCAGCCGCTACGAAGCACTGATCGGCCGGCTGAACCTGCGGCGCTGATGGACCGCACGCCGCCGCCGACCTCACTCGCGGCCGCGCTGGCCCTGCCGCGCACGCCGGGCCGGTCGGCCGAGGTGTTCGTCGATGGCGATCTGGAGGTCAGGTTTTCCGCTCGGCCCACCAATGGACCGCAGATCCCGCATCAGCGCGACGAACTCTATTTCGTCGCCGCCGGGACCGGCCGTTACCGGGTCGAGGACAAGGTGACCGACGTCGGCGCCGGAGACGTTCTGTTCTGCGCTGCGCATGTGGCGCACGGTTTCGAAGATATCTCGGAGGATTTTTCCGTCTGGGTGCTGTTCTACGGACCGGTAAAGCAACGGTAAAGCAACGGCCCTGACATCTGCACCTTGCGGTTGGTTTCCCAGATATAATATGCCCGTTGTGTGGGCACAGCGATGTCTACCCCCGGGCCATGGTGGCGCGGGGCAATGCCGTGGGGGCCGGCTTCCGCCTCCGAACGCCGCGGACACGCGGCGGACCGACAGACCGCCGTTCCGGCGACCCGAGGTGCGGGACCCGCGACGGCGTTTCCGGCCACATGGCCCGCGGCTGCGTCCGCGCACCACCGCAAACGCAGCCCGCGCCTTCCATGCGACCCGAGACGCCGCCTCCCGCCCAGTTGGGGCTCCGGTGCGTCAGGCTTTCCGTCCGCCGATGCCGCGCATCTGTAAGGACGTTTGAATGTTCAACTACTTCCGCAAGGAACTCGATTGGGGCGGCCGCAAGCTGATCCTGGAGACCGGCAAGATCGCCCGCCAGGCTGACGGCGCGGTGCTGGCGCGCTACGGCGACACGATCGTACTGTGCACCGCCGTCGGGGACAGGAGTTCCCGGCCAGGTCAGGACTTCTTCCCGCTGACCGTGCACTACCAGGAGAAGGCGTTCGCCGCCGGCAAGATCCCCGGTGGCTTCTTCAAGCGAGAAGGCCGCCCGTCCGAGGCTGAGGTCCTCAAGTCCCGCCTGATCGATCGGCCGATCCGGCCACTGTTCCCCGACAACTTCCGCAACGAGGTTCAGGTCATCGCCACCGTGCTCAGTCACGACCTGGAGAACGACCCCGACATCGTCGCCCTGATCGGCTGCTCGGCTGCGCTGACCCTGTCCGGTATCCCCTTCTTCGGACCGGTCGGCGCCGCGCGCGTCGGCTATGAGGACGGCCAGTACATCCTCAACCCGAGCTCCGACCGGATGAAGCGCACCCAGCTGGACCTGGTGGTGGCTGGCACGACGGATGGCGTGCTGATGGTGGAGTCTGAGGCGCAGGAACTGCCCGAGGACGTCATGCTCGGTGCCGTCACCTTCGGGCATGAGAGCTTCCAGCCGGTGATCCAGGCGATCATCGAACTGGCCGAGCACGCCGCAAAGGATCCGTGGACGCTGCCCGAGCCCTCGGCCGAGGAGCAGGCGTTGAAGACCCGCGTCGATGCACTGGCCCGCACAGGTCTGGCCGAGGCCTATCGCGAGCCGGACAAGGGCGCACGGCACAACAAGGTCGATGCAGTCCGCTCGCAGATGGCGGAGGCGCTGGCCGCCGAGGGCCTCGATACCGAGAAGGCGAAGGCGGTCTTCCACGACCTGGAGGCCAACATCGTCCGCAACGCGATCCTCGACACCGGCATGCGTATCGACGGCCGCGACACGACCACCGTTCGGCCGATCATCGCCGAGGTCGGTATTCTCCCCCGCGCGCATGGTTCGGCGCTGTTCACCCGGGGCGAGACGCAGGCGTTCTGCGTCGCCACGCTGGGCACCGGGCAGGACGAGCAGATCATCGACGCGCTCGAAGGCGAGTACCGCGAGCACTTCATGCTGCACTACAATTTCCCGCCCTATTCGGTGGGTGAGGCCGGCCGCATGGGCTCACCGGGGCGGCGTGAGGTGGGGCACGGCAAGCTTGCCTGGCGGGCGATGCATCCGTTGCTGCCCAGCAAGGATAAGTTCCCCTACACGCTGCGTGTCGTGTCCGAGATCACCGAGTCCAACGGCAGCTCCTCGATGGCCACGGTGTGCGGCAGCTCGCTTGCGCTGATGGACGCCGGCGTGCCGCTCAAGCGGCCGGTGGCAGGCATCGCCATGGGCCTGATCAAGGAGGACCGCGGCTTTGCGGTGCTGTCCGACATCCTTGGCGATGAGGACCACCTGGGCGACATGGACTTCAAGGTCGCCGGCACCGACACCGGCGTCACCGCGCTGCAGATGGACATCAAGATCACCTCGATCACGCCCGATATCATGCGCATCGCGCTGGCGCAGGCGCGTGACGGGCGGATGCACATCCTGGGCGAGATGTCCAAGGCGCTGACCGGTCACCGCGACGACGTGGCGACCACCGCACCGCGCATCACGATCATGAACGTGCCGAAGGAGAAGATCCGCGAGGTCATCGGCACGGGCGGCAAGGTGATCCGCGAAATCGTCGAGCAGACCGGCTGCAAGGTCGACATCGAGGACGATGGCACGATCAAGATCGCCGCCACGGACGCGTTACAGGCACAGCGCGCGATCGACTGGATCCGCGGCATCGTGGCGGAGCCGGAGATCGGCATCATCTACAACGGCAAGGTGGTGAAGACCGCCGACTTCGGTGCGTTCGTGAACTTCCTGGGCTCGCGCGACGGCCTCGTGCACATCAGCGAGCTGCAGCAGGGCCGCGTCGGCAAGACGACCGACGTGGTGAATGTCGGCGACCAGGTGAAGGTGAAGGTCATCGGCTTCGACGAGCGCGGCAAGGTGAAGCTGTCGATGCGGGTGGTCGACCAGGCGACCGGTGAGGACATCACCGAGAAGGTCGGCGCCAAGCCCGGCCGCGGTGATCGCGACCGGGAGCGTGGCGAGCGGCGCGATCGGCGTGACCCGACCGAGGTGATGCCCGAGGCAACCGAGCAGCCCGCCATCGGCGAGTGAGGTAAGTTCGCGCGGTCCGGCTCGGCGAAGCGGAAATATCTTGCCGTGCTACAGGTACTTCGCCGGCCGGATCATCGCGCGCCACATATGGGCGACCGGGCTATTGTCGAAGCCGAGACCCTGTTCCGGCTGGCGGAAGTTGCGGCCGATCACGTCGGTGAACTCTTCCAGCTCGACCTTCGCATCCGGATCGAACGAGTAGATGTCGTGCACCGTGATCATCCGGCCCGACATGTACCACTTGTGGTTCCGCATCCGTTGGTAGTCTTGCTCGACATAGGGATCGGGGCGGTAGTCGGCGCCGAACGCCTTGACGTATGACTGCGGGTATTCGTAGCCGACCGACGGGTCGGGATAGAAGCGCAGCACCTGATGCGCGCGGATGGCCCACGTGACCTCCTCGTCCACATAGGGTTCGACGAGCTGCGCACCCCAGTAGCCGTGGTCGCCGCGGATGAAGCCGATCGTCGAGATGTCGTGCAGCAGGCAGGCGAGCACCATGTTCTCCGGAAGTCCGGCATTCACCGCGTGCTTCGCGCTCTGCAGCAGGTGCGCGGCAGGGCCGAAGCGGTGTTTGAAGAAGTCGATGAGGGTGGGTTTCTCCGGCATCGGCGGCAGGCGCGGATCATCGCCCATCAGAACGCGCGCATTGGGATTGGCGGCCATCAGCTTGGCTGCGTTCGGCGGTGGGCTCATGTCGCCTTCAGCCATGCTGTAGAGGCGGGACTTGATGACGATGTAGTCGAGCTCGCGGCTCATCTTCTCTTCGAGCGCGTCGGCGCGTTCGGAAAGGGTTGGGGCGTCGTTCATTGGGTGTCTCCTGGACGGGCGAGTGTCCTGGCGAGCCTAGCAGATGCTACCTGATCGCGTCGATTGTGGGTCATTGCGAACCGCAGGTGGCGATGCCGGGACGTTGACGCGACAGTGCATCGTATGCCCGATATGACGGCCACGATCCGCGGAGCAGCGGTTCAATCAACGGAGGAACAGCGAGTGATCAAAGTGAGTGTTCTTTATCCGGGCGGCGAGACCACGAAGTTCGACATGGATTACTACTGCAAGAGCCACATGCCGATGGTCCAGCAGAAGCTCGGTGCGGCGTGCAAGAGCATGGCGGTCGAACAGGGTCTGGCCGGAGGCGCTCCCGGTGCGCCGCCGACCTATGCCGCAATGGGTCACCTCTATTTCGATTCAGTGGCGGCGTTCCAGGCGGCCTTCGGGCCACACGCGACGGAAATCATGGCGGACATCAAGAACTACACCAACGTCCAGCCGGTGATACAGATCAGCGAGGTGAAGATGTAGCGGCTAGCGCAGACGCGGTCCCGGATCCATCCCCAGGTACACCCGGCCGCCGATAGGATACCACTCCGGCGAGACCGTCACTGTCTGGCCGACGACGTGCAGATCGCGCCAGCACTCGGCCAGGCGGCTTTCGCGCTTGAACGACGTGCTGCCGCCGTAACGGTACACCAGGTCCATCGCCTCGCGCGCGCAATCGGCCGCGTAGGTGGAGGCCAGCCGGCAGCGGGCCCTCTGCTCCAGGGTGGTTTCCTTGCCTGCCGCGACCGTGTTCCACAGCTCGGCGATCATCGCGCTGCGGTAGGTGCGGCCGGCGTTCAGGATCGCATCGGCCCGCCCCACGGCGTCCTGCACCTGAGGGTTCTCGCAGAGCAGACCGGTCCTGCCGCGCGGCGTCTTGTCGGCAGCGAGTTCGATGAACGCATCGATGCCGGCGCGTGCGATGCCGGTGATCACCGAACTGTGGTGCGGGCCGACCCAGACCACACTCGGCAAGGCATAGGTAAGTCCCGGCCAGCGATCCCACTGGTTGTCCAGTGGCATGCCGACGTGAGGGCACGTCCGCCTCGCGGGCAGGAAAACGTCCTGCACCGTCCAGTCGAAGCTGCCGGTGCCGCGCAGCCCGGCTACGTCCCAGCTCCCCGGCACGATCTCCGCTTCCGTGCGCGGGAACACCCCGCGCCAGTAGAGCGAGCCGCCGTCCGGGCGACGGCGCGGCTTTCCGTCTTCGAGGATCTGGAAGCTGCCCAGCATCCAGGCGGCCTCCCGGCAGCCGCTGCCAAAGGTCCAGCGACCGTTGATGCGGTAGCCGCCCTCGACCGGCACCGCCTGCCCGCCGCCCTGCACGGCGGTGCCGGCGATCACGGTCGCATGCCCAGCTGGGTAGATCTCGTGGACCCCGTCGTCCGGCAGGCCGAGAGTGACGAGCTGGCCGATGCTGTTGTTGGCGAGGTTCCAGCCGACCGAACCGGCGCCCTCGGCCAGCAGCTCCACGACGCGCAGGTAGGTCAGCGGATCGACCTGCAGGCCCCCAAGCGAGCGAGGGATCACCATCCGGTAGAAGCCGGCGGCGTGGAGCTGTTCCACGAGGGGAGGCGGCATGCGCTGCTCGCGCTCGATCTCTTCGTGATAGCGACGCAGCACCGGCTGAAGCGCAGCGGCCGCCTGCACCAGGGGTTGCGCGTCGATGTCTGGGGGCAAACGTGTGTCTTCAGTTATCGCGTCCATTGGCTGCTCCTGCCGCCGTTCGGGTCGCCTAGCTTGGCGCACTCCAGCGCCGCTGAGTAGACAGCGTGGACAACTGACACAGCCTTGTCAGCAGGCAGTCGTGAGGTTGCATCATGGATCGACGTGCTCAGGGTGTCGTGCTGATCATCCTCTCGATGATCGCCTTCAGCTCGGCCGGTTTCTTCACGCGGCTCATTCACCTCGACGTCTGGACCATGTTGTTCTGGCGCGGATTGTTTGCCGGACTGACCATCCTGTGCATCACGATTGCTCAGGAGCGGCGACACACACTGGCCGCCATGCGAGCAGTCGGTGGCCCCGGTCTCGCGGTGGCGCTGAGCTCGACCGCTGCCACGATCCTCTACCTCAATGCGTTTCGTCGTACGTCGGTGGCCGATGTCGCGGTGATCTTCGCGGCAGCACCGTTTGTCACCGCAGGTCTCGGCTGGCTGTGGCTTGGCATATCGGAGGCGTGGACCACTCTCGCCGCCAGTCTCGTTGCCCTGCTTGGTGTCAGCGTCATGGTCGGCGGCGCAGTGACCGAGGGCCATCTGGTTGGGGATCTCCTCGCCTTCGGCATGACCATCTGCATGGCGATCATGATGCTGATCCTCCGCCAAGAGCAGGCGACGCCCATGCTGCCTGCCGCATGTCTCTCGGCACTGCTTTGTCCACTCCTGGTCTGGCCGTTCAGCACACCGTTCGCGGTTGGCGCCGGCGACATGCTCGAGTTGTTTCTGTTCGGCACAACCCAGTTCGGTCTGGGACTGGCTTTACTGACGGTAGGGGGCCGATGGGTGTCCGCAACCGAGAACGCACTGCTGAATGCGCTCGAGGCACCACTCGCTGTCGCGTGGGTGTGGCTCTGCTTCGGGGAGTCACCGTCGGGCTCCAGCCTTGTCGGCGGAATTGTTGTCGTGACAGCCGTTGTCGCACAGGTATTGCTTGGCAATAGACGCAGGCACACTTCGCCCGCCACTTGAGGCGGCTATGGCTCAATTGGCCAGCCTAACGTTGGCCCTCGTCCCGGTCCTTGAACCTGTCCACGGCGGCATCACCAAGTGCGTTGCCGAGCCTTCGATCATCGGCGGAGATGAACTTGACGCCATTGAAAAAGTCACATCAGAGTAGCGAAACCAAACGGAGGGGAAACTATGAAGCTGATGCTGTCAGCCGTAGCACTTGTCTTGGTGTCCGCAATCTCGACGATGGCACAATCAGACTTTCCAAAATCGAAGCCATGCTCGTTCAAGTATGGCGGCTGGGCACAGGCTGGCGGCCCTGATCCGAAAGCCAACGTCCTTACCATGAAGAACGATGGAGGTTGGTGCGGTCATCTGCACAAAACCGTCAAAGGTAGCCTGGTCTTCGGGGCTCCTGAGCATGTTGTCAAACAGCCGACAAATGGCCAAGTCTCAGTAGTTCGTATGGACGCGGGTACTAACATCTATTACAAGCCGAATCCTGGCTTCACGGGCACGGACAACTTTACCGTGGTGAACGAGATGTTCAACATCGAAAGACCATATACTGTGATCGTCAGGAAATGATTCGCGCTCAGTCCTAACGGTCCACGGCTGTCGATATAGCCGCGGAGGCGAAACATGGCACGCCTTGATGGAATGATCGCTCTGATCACCGGTGCGGGGACCGGAATTGGTCGTGCCACCGCGCGTGCCATGGCGGCGGAAGGTGCCAGGATCGTTGCCGCCGAAATCAACGCCGCATCGGGCGAGCAGACCGCGCAGATCATCGCTCAGTCCGGCGGAGACTGCATCGCCGTGCCGACCGACGTGACGCAGGAAGACAGTGTCAAAGCGGCGATCGACACCGCCGTGCGGCACTACGGCGGACTGCACATCCTGCACAACAACGCGGGTGGGTCGACGCCCGTCGACAGCACGGTGGTGGACGTGCCGCTGGAAGAGTTCTGGCGCGCCATCCGCCTCGATCTGTTCGGCACGTTTCTCGGCTGCCGGTTCGGCATACCGGCGATCATCGCCTCGGGTGGTGGGTCGGTGATCAACATGGCGTCGAACGTGGCACTCATGGGTGTGGCGGGCCGCGATTGCTACACCGCTGCGAAGGGTGGCATCGCCGCGATCACCCGATCGATGGCGGTGGAATTCGCGCCGCAGAAGGTGCGGGTCAACGCGATCGCGCCATCCGCGACGATGACGGACCGGGTGCGCGGCCGGCTCGAAGCAGGCAACCCGCGCGTGACGAAACTCGCCGCGGCACACCTGGTCGGGCTGATCGAGCCCGAGGACATCGCCAACATGGCGGTGTTCCTGGCGTCGGATGAATCACGGATGGTCACCGGGCACGTGTATCCGGTGGACAGCGGCGTGACGATCTCCTGAGCCGGCGACTCAGTAATATCCGGTCCCGCCGTTGACGTGGATCGTCTGGCCCGTGATGAACCCACCGTCGTCAGTGACAAGGAAGAGGCAGGTGGCGGCAATCTCGTCCACCTTCCCTTGACGGCCCAGGGGGATGCCGGCGGCGTTCGGCGTGCGTCCCTGATACCATTCCGGGTTCGCGCGCATCGTGTCGATGCTGCCCGGGGAGACCACGTTGACCCGGATGTTGTGCGCGGCGAACTCCGAGGCCAGCCCGCGCGCGAAGCCGACCAGGCCCATCTTGGCGGCGGAGACATGCGCGCGTCCGCTGCCGCCGACGAAGGCGCCCTCGCCGGTGAAGAACAGGATACGGCCGTAGTTGTTGCTGACCATCGGCTCGATGAGCGCGCGCGTCAGGTACAGCGCGCCGTCGAGCACCACGCCGCGGACCGCTTCCCAGTCCTGCTGTGTCAGCTCGGTGAAGGGCTTGTGCGGGCGGATTGCAGCATTGTTGATCAGGATGTCGACGCGGCCGAACTCGGAGAGAGCGCGCGCGGCCATTGCCTCCACCTGATCCTTGCTGGCGACGTCGGCAACAACGGCGAGCGCCTTGACGCCGAGTTCCCTAGCCTCGCGCACGACGGCGTCGGCCTCGGCGTGGTTCGAGCGAGCGTTGACGACGACGTGCGCGCCTTCTCCGGCCAGCTTCAGCACCGTGGCGCGGCCGATGTTGCGGCCCGATCCGGTGACCAGGGCGACTTTCCCATCAAGCTTTCCCATGCGCTCCTCCCGTTTGACGCGGGCAGGCTACGCGCGGCCGGCAATGGGCGACAAGGTTATGGCAGGGCGCGCGGGTGGCGCCCCCTCCCCCCGCCCCCCTCCCGCAAGGGGAGGGGGAGATGTGAGGAGTGTCCGGATTCGTCTCATTGTGGGGGTTGGTGAGATTGTGCCTCGTGGGGTGAGACAAGTGGGGGTTTGTCGAGCGCCTGCAGGATCGGGCTGTTGCCGCTGACCAGGGCGTCGATGAGCGTGGGCTCGGGCGGGCCGAAGTCGAGAGGCGCCGGGAGGCCTCCGGCGGCGCGGATGCGCGCGGCGCGTTCGGGATAGAGCACGGCGTACTGCTCGGCCTCGGTGAGAGCGCCGAACTCCTGCGGCGGCGCGGCGGGTTCCGGTTCCGGGGGCGGTGTGGGCCCGGCGGGCACGGTGGCCTCGCGGAACCACCAGCCGGCGCGCTGCATCGCCGCGGGGTGCATCTCGGCCTCGGCCTTTTCCCGCGTCGCCTGCCGGCGTTCCAGCTTGCCCAGCGCCGTTTGCATCTGGCGCATCATGGTCATCGCCTGGGCACGGCAGCGGACGGTCTCGGCGAGGTCGCTGCGGTACTCCCTGGCAAGGCGCAGGCAGTCCTTTGCCCAGGCGCCAGCGGCGACGACCTGGACCGCAAGCTCGCCCTCGATGGCATCGGCGGGATGCAGCGCGGCGATCTCGGCCATGGCGAGGTCCTCACGGGCGGCGCGCGCCTCCGGCGAGGCGATGGCGGGATCGGGGAGGGATTCGCGCAGGCTCGCGAACAGCTCGCGGACGATCGAGGGAGGGAGGTTGGGGAGAGTGTGCATGACGGTGCCGGCCCCTTCGCGGTGGCGAAAGGGGTGGAGGTGGTGGTTAGGCGTGATGATGTCAATAGATATCTGTAATAACTAGGAAATGGCGGCCGCCACACCGTGATCCCTTCCAGTCAAAGAAAGGCGTGTGCCGGCAACCTGGTGCGATATATGTAAATCTTTAGCGTTCTGGTGCGCTGATGGATTCACTCCGAACCCTGGTGTTGATGAAGACCGACATAGTCGGGTCGACGCCCAGATTCCGTGCACGGTTGGCCGCCGATCAACAGATCGATCTACAGGACCATCGCGCATTCGTGTCACGTCACGCAGGCGATCAGAACGGCCAGATCGTCAAGCTGGCGGGGGACGGCTACTGGTTGGAATTCCCGAGCGTCACGGCGGCCGCGAAATCGGCGATAGCCATGCAGGAGGCGCTCACGTCGGCACAACCGGGCAGAGGCGATGACCGGTTGTCGATGCGGGTCGTCATCGGGCTGGGCGATGTTGCCGTACTGGATAACCAATGGGTCGGCGATCTGGCCCCACTGATCGTACGCATCGAGGACATCACCCCGGCAAACGAGATCTACCTCACGCAGGCGGCCCATCTCGCCCTCGCGCCTGCCGAGGTGAAGACGGCACTTGTCGATAGTTTTCTGCTGAAGGGATTTGCCGAACCAGTCCCGGTGTATCGTGTCGAGCAGCGGCATCGTATCCGTATAATCCCGAGAGCCAATATCCTTCTCTCCGATCTGCGTGGTTTCACGCACATCACCAAAACGCAGCCTGACACTGTGATCGAAGACGTGCTGGATACGCTTGATATGCTGGTCCATAGAGCGGCGGGCAAGTTTGGGGGCACGATCAGCTTCAGCGTGTGGGACACGCAATGCCTGACATTCCCCGGAGCCGGTGAGCAAATTGCAGCAGCGGATGACCTGCGCAGTGATTGGGAGATGGCGAGCCGCGAGTGGAAGATCGGTTGCACCCTTAACATCAGCCTTCACTGTGGGGAGATGCGCGCGTTTCGATCTTTCCTCTACGGCGACGGGATGTCTGTCGTTTGGGGCGTGCAGAGAGCCTCACTCGAGGTGTTGCGGGACGGTGAAGGAGGTATCTTCGCCACCAGTGCGGTGCGCGATGGCCTGGCCGGCACTCCATGGCAAAACAGACTCGAGCCCGTTGCAGTCAGGCTGGGAGATTTCCCTGAACTGGATGTCTATAGACTGAGCGTCTGACGCAGCCGAGTACATGATCGTCGCAACGGCGGTCAGATCGTCAACAGGCGCCGGACGAGTCGTTGCCGATATGTACTCTCTCCTAACGAATGGCTAGGATGCAGACAGGTCGTAGCTCCCCGTCCAAGAGCCTTCAACATCTACCGGGCTTGTCATGCGCGCCTTGAAGGCGCCGTTACCTTTGATCTTTGTGAACATGCCTGTCCCCCCGGTCAGCTGCCAACTGCCTTCCACCGAAGCTACTCCATTGTCGGCCGTCGTGACCTTCCCCTCGAAGGTCCCATAATCGCGGTCCCCGTTTGGATGCTCATTCACGAAATAGCCACGCTGAGTTCCCTTGCCGGCGGTCGTGTCGGAGGTCGCGCAGTAAGTCATCTGCGCTCCTTCCCAGAGCGGATCAGACGACTTTTGCTTCGTGGGGATGATCGCAATGGCGAGTGCATGATCATCCACGTCCGGTACGATGGAGATCGACTGAGTTTGTACCCTGCCGGTGTATGAACCTGAGAAAGATGGCATTGTGATCCCCCTGTGTTCTTGCAAGCCCAATTCATTCGGCCTGCCCACATCACGAAAGGCATCAAGGTTGCAGCGAATTCACCCCCAACGAAGACCATCATCTGCCAATATATCAAGGGTGCATTTGCCCATCACCTCATAGACCACCATCGGATTCGCGGGATGAAAGCGACCACAGCGCGCATCGCGATACAGACGTTCCAGTTCGTCGCCTCGAAACATGCCTCGTCCACCCGAGACCTCCAGCGCCAGATCAACTACCTTGACAGCACCATCGACACAGCGATGTTTGGCTGCGACCAACTTTGCAGGCCATAGATGGCCGTGGTCCACATTGCTCGCCCAGTCGTCAGCCACTCGCTCGACCTGCGCGATCATGGCTTCCAATTCGTAGAAGATCTGTGCGACGTTATGCTGCACCCCCGGGTGATAGGCCATGGACCGGCTCATTGCCACGGAAGTTTTCTTCTTCACCCGCTCGACAGCCAGATCGCGCGCCCTTTCTGCCAACCCGACATAGACGTTGCCGAACAATGGTTGGAACCAGCCAAAGAGGGTCAAGAGAAAATCGTCGGCGCCAGCGAAACCCGGCTTGCCAATCCGTTGCACGTACCGATCCGGCACAAATACACCTTCGAGAATGGTATCGTGGCTTTGCGTTGCCCGCATGCCGAGCGTGTCCCAATTCTCCACAATCCGATATCCGGATGAATCCCGCGAAATCGCCGCGAAGACCATTTTCGCGTCATTCGGGTCGCTCGTGTCGACGCCGTAGATGTTGAGCCAGTTCCAGACTGGCGACAGGCTGCCGAAATGGCGATGACCGTAAAATCGCCAGCCACCATCTGCCCGTTCGGCTCTTGTCGTCGCGTACAGACCCTCTAGGTCGTTGCCTGACTCCGAATAGCCGTAAGCGAAGATAGCTCCCCGCGCAGCCTCCTCAAGCATCCAAGCGAGAGACGAATTCCCCTTTCGCCAGAGATCGGCTGCGTGACCAGTTGCGCCAAGGTGCATGTTTGCAGCCAACGCCGTCGGAGCAGATCGCCGCGCGAGTCGCCGTTGCTCCTGGCATATCTGGACAAGCGTCAGTCCCAGACCGCCGAATTCGCGCGGAACTGCCGCCATGAGGTATTTTGCTGCCCGCAAATCTTCCAGGTCTTCGAAGAAGAAGCGGTTCTCCCGATCGTAGTCGCCGGCCCGTCGGGCGCAGTTGTCCAGCAGGGACTCAGAGAGAATGAAGTCAGACATTTGCTCTCTCCTGGCGGGTATCGAACCTTACGGGCCCACCCCAAGCAACATGGGCAAGGACCATCTCCTGCACCGATCGTGTCAGTGCGATGCATCTCCTTCGAGCTTGAGCGGCGCCCACTCCACTTTCCCTATATCGGCTATGGTCTGGCCTGGACCGAACGAATAGACGCTCTTCGGCTGTGCCTGCTGGGCTAAGGCGGCATTCACGACAAATGCGAAGAGCAGGCACCCGATGCAAAGTAGGGGTATTCTGCATTCCATGTCTTCCTCCCCGGGATCAGCTTATTTTGACGCTCGGCTGTTCCTGATGTGGCGGTTACGGACCGCTTTGGATACGAGACCACACGAGCGACCGCGCTTCAAGGAATATGAACCGATCAGAACGGCGTCGCTCTGAACTCCGTCCAACGCAGCAACAAAGTGCCTGCTGCGCTTGGTCTCATAGCTGGTCCGTAATAGCTAGGTGGTCGTCCCGCCTATCGGCGGACGGCCGATGTTGTGGCCCGGGCCGGGCATCTTCATGCCTGGGCTGATACGACACCAAAAAACTCGGTGCCAATCCCCTAAATGTCGCTTTCGAAGCGGTGAACGCTGTCAGCCTCCCGCTCGATCCGGCCCCCGCAACTCGCCGCGGCGCACGCTGGCGATCGCGTTGTTCAGGATCTGCACGATCGCTTCGTCCGCGACGCTGCGCGCCAGCAGCGCCATCGCGCCACCCAGCAACGCCGAGGCAATCGACAGTGCGCCGATGTTCTGACCGATCATGTACTCGATCGCCTTGTCCACCACCGCACCCGCGTGGCTCAGATCTTCCGGCGGCTGCTCGTCGGTCATCATTCGCCTCTCCTTCTGTCCCGCACGTCACGCTTGTGCCGTTCTGGATTCCCGCCTTCGCGGGAATGACGAAGTGGGCGCGCTGCTCGTTGGGGCACCAGGCTTCCGTCATCGGGTACTAATCCGCAATTTCCGACTCCGGTTCCGTCTCCTGCTCGGCCTGCAGTGCCCACATCCGTGCATACAGCCCGTCGCGCGCCAGCAATGCTGCGTGCCTTCCGCGCTCCGCCACGCGACCGTCAGCCAGCACGATGATCTCGTCGGCGTCCACCACAGTGGACAGCCGGTGCGCGATCACCAGCGTGGTGCGATGTCGCGCCACCGCGCGCAGCGCCGCCTGGATGTCCTGTTCGGTCCCCGTGTCGAGCGCACTCGTCGCCTCGTCCAGGATCAGGATGCGCGGATCCTTCAGGATGGTGCGCGCGATCGCCACGCGCTGCTTCTCGCCGCCCGACAGCTTCAGGCCACGCTCGCCGACGCGCGTGTCGTAGCCCTCGGGCAGCGAGGCGATGAAGTCGTGCACCTGCGCCAGCCGCGCGGCGTGCTCGATCTCGTCCTGCGTGGCACCGACCCGGCCGTACGCGATATTGTAGCGGATCGTGTCGTTGAACAGCACAGTGTCCTGCGGCACCACGCCTATCGCCGCGCGCAGGCTTTCCTGCGTGATGTCGCGGATGTCGTGGCCGTCGATGCAAATGCGGCCGCGGGTCACATCGTAGAAGCGAAACAGCAACCGGCTGATGGTGGACTTGCCCGCGCCGGTCGGACCGACGATGGCCAACTTGCGTCCGGCGGGCACAGTGAAATCGATGCCGCGCAGGATCGGGCGATCGGCCCGATAGCCGAACTCCACGTGTTCAAACCGCACCTCGCCTGCAGGGCCATGCGCGGGCAGCGTCGCGGCATTTGGACGATCGGCGATTTCGCGTTCCACCTCGAGCAGGCGGAACATCTGCTCCATGTCCACCAGGCCCTGCTTGATCGTCATGTAGACCATGCCGAGGAAGCCGAGTGGTTGGTAGAGCTGCATCAGATAGGTGTTGACCAGCACGAACTGCCCGACGGTCATCGTGCCGCCGCGCACCTCGCGTGTCGCCATCAGCATGATCAGCGTGAGGCCGAGAGCGATGATGAAGGCCTGGCCGATATTCAGCAGGTTCAGCGACACCTGCACGCGCACCGCGGCGCGTTCGTAGCGCGCGAGTGCCGTGTCGTAGCGCGCGACCTCGTGCGGCTCGTTGCCGAAATACTTCACCGTCTCGTAGTTCAGCAGGCTGTCGAGCGCCTTGGTGGAGGCGTCGTTGTCGGTGTCGTTCATCGCGCGGCGAATGCGCGAGCGCCACGCGGCGAAGCTCATGGTGAAGCCGGCGTAGCTCACCACCGCGGCGAAGGTGATCGCGGCGAAGCGCCAGTCGAACAGGCGCCAGATGATCGCGGTGACCAGCAGCAGTTCGATGATCGTCGGCACCACGTTGAACACCGCGAGGCGCAGCACCGACTGGATGCCCTGCGAGCCACGATCGATCGCGCGGGCCAGCGCACCGGTCTGGCGATCGAGATGGAAGCGCAGGCTGAGCGCGTGCAGATGCTGGAAGGTGCGCCGCGCGGCGGTACGGACGGCGCGCTGCTGTACCTTGGCGAACAATGCATCGCGCAGCTCGCCGAACGCGGCGGAGCCGACGCGCAGCAGGCCATAGCCGATCACCAGGCCCAGCGGGACGGCGAGCAGGGCCGTGTTGTCCTTCGGCGCCAGCGCATCGACGATGCGGCCATAGACCACCGGCACGGCGACGGTGGCGAGCTTGGCGAGCAGCAGCAGGCCCATCGCGACAACGACGCGGGCCTTGGCGCCGGGGTCGTGCTCGGGCCAGAGATATGGCAGCAGCGAGCGAATTGTCGCCATGCCGGAACGCGGTCGTGGCAGAGTGTGGGAAGCCTCCTCGGTGGGAGAGGTTCGTCGCATTACCGGCATGTGGCATGGAGATGGCCGGTTTGAAAGGCGAGACGATGGACGACGGCTACCTGCGCCATGTTCGCGGCTGCAACAACGCGGTGCTGCCTGGCGAACGGCTGGCGTTCCGCATCGGCGGCGCTCAGGTCGGCTGGGTCAAGCCAGCGTTCGCGGCGCGGCTGGCGGCGTTTCCGGAGATCAGCACGGGCAGTGACGAGGTCACGCTGGCTGATGGGGCGGCGCTGCCAGAGATCGCGCGGCGGCTCTCCGACGAGGGCTGCTATCGCTGGCGGCGCGAGGAGTTCGACATTCGCGCCGAGCCGGACGGCCCCGTGCTCGCGCGGCTGGATCGCGGCGCGCTGCCGAGCTTCGGTGTGATGGCGGTGGGCGTACACCTGAACGGGCTGGTCCGCCGTTCGGATGGACTGCACGTGTGGGTCGCCCGACGTGCGGCCGACAAGCAGCTGGACCCGTCAAAGCTCGACCACATCGTTGCGGGCGGCGTACCGGCCGGGCTTACACCGGCTGAGACGCTGGTGAAGGAAGCGTCGGAGGAGGCTGCGATCCCGGCCTCATTGGCAAGCCTGGCCGTGCCGGTGGCGACAATCACCTATGCGATGGAGCGGCCCGAAGGGCTGCGCCGCGACCTGCTGTTTTGCTACGACCTTGAGGTGCCAGCGGAATTTCAGCCCGAAGCGACCGATGGCGAAGTGGAGGCGTTCGAGCTTTGGCCGGTCGCACGCGTGATGCAGACGGTGCGCGATACCGACGAGTTCAAGTTCAACGTCAACCTGGTGCTGATCGACCTGTTCCGACGGCAGGGGCTGATATGATGGCGGGCCGTTGCCTCAGCACTTGTGCGGCAGCGGTGTGAGTTCGGCCATCTTCGCGTCCATGACGAAGTCGCCGAAGTCCATCTGCAGATTGTCGGCCACACCGTTCGCCCAGTAGCGCATGCCGACCTGATAGGTCGGGACCTCGCCTTTCGCCGCATGGTCGAAGAACGCCAGGCGGACACGGGTGCTGGGCAGGTTGGACAGGAGCGGATACTTGTTGGCCTCCGGTTTCTTCCAGTCCAGCGCGACGACGAAGCTGTCCTCGCCGCCGGAATCGTCAGTGCCGTCGAACAGCGGCAGGGCGATGAACTTCTTGCCCGCTTCGGCCGCCGCCAGGATCGCCGAGGTGTGGGCCATCGGGAACAGCGTGCCGGCAGGTAGCGGCTTGGTGGTGTCCTCGGGGACGGTGTAGTGCGCCTCGCCTGGGCCGCCGGTCCGCTCAAGCTTCGCGTCGCCGTCGGTCTGGCTGGTCACCGCGGTATCGGTGGTCTGCTTCATGTGGAAACGGAACTTCAGGCCGTCCTTGGATTCCCAGGTGGCGTAGTCGGACACCATCTGGACGTCCTGGCCCTCGGTATTGGTCAGCGTCATCGACAGCCGCTGGCGGACCGCCCAACCGTCGCAGGCATCGATGACCTCGTAGCCCATCGTCCCGCGGGCAGCGATGATCTCGCCGCCGCGGCTGCTGGCGAGGGTCAGGTTGTAGATCGCGCGGTGAGCGGCGGAGGCCGTGTTCAGGCCCGCGGCATCGGCGGGCAGCGCGGCCGAGGCGCACAGAGCGACGACGGCTGCCGCCAGGGCAGAAGGGCGCATGAAGGGACTCCAGTGGGTCAGCGCGAACATAAGGAGGCGGGCACCGATCCGCCAGCACCGCCCCCTCCCCCCAACCCCCTCCCGCAAGGGGAGGGGGAGCACGTTTATGTGGATCGGACCTTTGGCGGCAGGTCGAGCCGTAGGTGCAGCTCCTTCAGGCGCGCCGGAGGTACTTCGGCCGGGGCGTCCATCATCAGGTCCTCGCCCTGCTGGTTGAGCGGGAACAGGATCACCTCGCGGATGTTCGGCTCGTCCGCCAGCAGCATCACGATGCGGTCGATGCCGGGCGCGGCGCCGCCGTGGGGCGGGGCGCCGTAGCGGAACGCGTTCAGCATGCCGCCGAAGCGCTTCTCCACCTCCTCGGGCGGGTGGCCGGCTATCTCGAAGGCGCGGACCATGATGTCGGGGCGATGGTTGCGGATCGCGCCCGAGCACAGCTCCGCGCCGTTACACACGATGTCGTACTGGAACGCCTTGATGGTCAGTGGGTCCTGCGCGTTCAGCGCCTCCAGCCCGCCCTGCGGCATGCTGAACGGGTTGTGGCTGAAATCGACTTTTCCGGATTCCTCGTTCAGCTCGAACATCGGGAAGTCGGTGATCCAGCAAAAACGGAACGCGCCCGTCTCGCCGAGACCAAGCTCCTCGGCCAGTCGCGTGCGCACCGCGCCGGCGAATTTTGCGGCGGTTTCGACCTTGCCGGCGACGAAGAACACCGCGTCGCCAGCGCTGAGAGCGCAGGTCGTCCGGATCGCTTGGGCACGGTCGGGTTCCAGGTTGCGGGCGATCGGTCCCTTCGGGCCATCCGCCTCATAGACGATGTAGCCGAGCCCGCCGGCGCCTTCGGCTTTCGCCCAATCGTTCAGCTTGTCGAAGAAGCTGCGCGGCTGCGAGGCAGCACCCGGCGCCGGGATGGCGCGCACCACGCCGCCGGATGCTGCGATCCGCGCGAACAGTCCGAAGCCGGAGCCGGCGAAGTGCTGGGTCACATCGCTGATCCGCAGCGGGTTGCGCAGGTCGGGCTTGTCGCTGCCGTATTCCAGCATCGCCGTGTCGTAAGGGATGCGCGGCCACGGCGGCGGCGTCACCGGGCGGCCTTCGGCGAATTCCTCGAACACGCCGGCGATCACCGGTTCGGTCGTCGCAAACACGTCCTCCTGGGTGACGTAGCTCATCTCGAAATCGAGCTGGTAGAACTCGCCCGGCGAACGGTCGGCGCGCGAGGCCTCGTCGCGGAAGCAGGGCGCGATCTGGAAGTAGCGGTCGAAGCCCGCGACCATTGCCAACTGCTTGAACTGCTGCGGCGCCTGCGGCAGGGCGTAGAACTTGCCTGGGTGCAGCCGCGCCGGCACCAGGAAGGCGCGCGCGCCCTCGGGCGAGTCCGCGGTCAGGATCGGCGTCTGGAACTCGGTGAAGCCGGCCTCGATCATGCGGCGGCGGATCGAGGCGATGACACCGGCACGCAGCATGATATTCCGGTGCAGCTTCTCGCGGCGCAGGTCGATGAAGCGGTACTTCGAGGCGGATGTCCTCGGGGAACTTTTCGTCGCCCGCAACCTGCATCGGCAGAACGTCGGCGGCCGACTGAACGACGAGATCGGCGACGCGGAGCTCGATCTCGCCGGTGGGCAGGCGCGGGTTCACCGTGCCGGCCTCGCGGGGGACGACCTGGCCGGTGACGGTGATGACGCTTTCCGGGCGCACCGCATCGGCCGCGGCGAAGGCGGGCGAGCCGGCGGGAAACACGCATTGCGTGATGCCGTAATGATCGCGCAGGTCGATGAACAGCAGACCGCCGTGATCGCGCTTGGCATGCACCCAGCCCGAGAGGCGGGCGGGCTGCCCGGCATCGGCGGCGCGCAACGCGCCACAGGTATGGGTGCGATAGGCGTGCATCGTGGGCTGTCCCGGCTGATCGAGGGGCGGCAGACAAGCCCCTCACCTTCCGGCAAGTCAAGCCAGCACAACGCTGTCTGTCATGACAGCGGTGCTAAGTGTACAAGCGCCGAATGCCTCGCCCGCCCCGCGCCGGATTCCCGCCGCCCACGCTGATTTCCACCACGGAGGCTTTGAAGGCTCTTTGCGATCGGCTGGCGGCGGAAGAGTTCGTCACCGTCGATACCGAATTCATGCGGGAGCGCACCTACTGGCCGGAACTCTGCGTGGTGCAGCTTGCCGGTGCGCACGAGGTCGCGGTGATCGATGCGCAGGCGCCGGAGATCGATCTCGCCCCGCTTGGTGACCTCCTGGCCAACCAGGCGGTGATGAAGGTGTTCCACGCGGCGCGGCAGGACATCGAGATCTTCGTGCTGCGCTTCGGCGGCGTCCCGAAACCGCTGTTCGACACGCAGATCGCCGCCATGGTGGCGGGGTTTGGCGAGCAGGTCGGCTACGAGGCGCTGGTCTCGGCGCTGGCCGGCGGTTCCATCGACAAGGCGCACCGGTTCAGCGACTGGTCGGCGCGGCCGCTGTCGGCCTCGCAGATCACCTACGCCGCGGCCGACGTCACCTATCTGCGCACTGTCTACACCAGGCTATGCGCGCGGCTGAAGCAGGACGGCAGGCTCGACTGGGTGGCGGAGGAGATGGCGGAACTCGCCGATCCGGCGTTGTACCGCGCCGATCCCGAGGCGATGTGGGAACGCCTGCGCCCGCGCAGCAACAACCGCCGTTTTCTCGGCATGGTGCGGGCGCTGGCGGCGTGGCGCGAGCGCGAGGCGCAGCGGGTGAACATCCCGCGCCAGCGCCTGGTGCGCGACGAGACGCTGCTGGAGATTGCCGCCACCGCCCCCGCCAACCCGGATGGGCTGGCGCGCGCCCGCGGCATCAGCCGCGGCTTCGCCGAGGGCCGCACCGGCGCGTCGCTGCTCGCTGCCATCGAAGCGGCAAAGGCGGTGCCGGAGGACGCGCTGCCCGAGGCACCGCGCTCGCGCGACGGCGCCCGGCCGTCCCCGGCCCTGGTGTCGCTGCTGAAGGTGCTGCTCGCCGCGAAGTGCGAGGACCATCACGTGGCAGCGCGGCTGGTAGCCAGCTCCGACGACATCGACCGGCTGGCGACCGAGGAAGTCCCAGACATCGCTGCGCTGCACGGCTGGCGCCGGGAGGTGTTCGGCGAGGACGCTCTGGCGCTGAAGCAGGGGCGGGTTGCGCTGGGGGTCGCGGGCAAGCGGGTGAAGCTGATCCCGGCCTGACCCACACTATTGCGTGGCGATACCGAAGCGGTCTTGCTAGCTTCCGGCGCGCAGAACTCGAGTCGCCGATCGAATCATGAGCGACACGATCAGGAAAGAGCCCAACATCCGCCGTCGCAACGCGCGGCTGGCCCTGTTGCTGGTCGCGCTCGTGCCTATCATCGCCAATGCCTTTGTTGCACTTAAGTCGCTCGGTGCGCAGCGCGACGCCTATGCGAGAGTGGCGCGTGCACTCGCATGCGATCGTGCTCGCTGCAGCAAGCTGAGGACCTCGTATAGCCAGCGGGAAGGACTATTACCTGTATCGCCTGTTCGGCGGTGAGCAACGTCTCGCATCGTACCGCAAGGCGATGCTGGCATTACCGGCGATGCAGGCGAAGCTGCGCGACCTTGTCGCCGAAGGGGCGGTCCAATCCAACCGGTCTGGACCGACTAGCGTCGCTCATCGAGCAGAACAATGCGATTTTGGCGACATCGATGGCGTCGTCCCAACCAAATGACCTCGTCTCGCCCCTGCAGCCCGAACTAGTGGCGGCCGAGCAACGGCTCCATGCCATCATGTGGTTGATCGACGACCTGCAGGAAAATGAGAAGAGGCTGCTCGACGGACGGCTTGCCGCGGTCACTTCCCGCAATACGCTCATATTCGAAACGGTCGTGATTCGGTGTGGCTGGCAGCATCGTGCTGATCGGCGTGATCTTCGCTCTGATGCGCCGCGATCTGCGGCGCAGCGATCAGTTGGTCGCGACGACTTCCGGTGCGCTGCAAAAGAGCGAACAGCTATTCCGACGCATTTTCGACGAAAGCCCTATTGGCAAAGTGCTGGTCGAGCCGGATGGCCGACATATCGTGCAGGCCAGCCCGGCGTTCTGCCGCATGGTCGGCTACAGGGCAGAGGAGATGGTCGGCCACGATCTCCTCGACATTGTCCACGTCGATGACCGCGAACTGCTGATCGATGCCGTCACGCAGGTAAACGGCCCGGATCGGAGTGGCGAAGTCCTTGACGGCACGGAAATGCGTTATGTCAACCGCTCCGGTGCCATTGCCTGGGCGCGGATCCGGCTAAGCCAGCTGAGCGGATGGGACGGTCGGGAGCCCCCGCTGCTGCTGCTCATCGGAGACATCACCCACGAAAAGCGGGTCGAGGCGGAGCTGCGCCAGGCGCAGAAGATGGAAGCGATCGGCCAGCTCACCGGCGGCATCGCGCACGACTTCAATAATCTCCTCGGCATCATCATCGGCAACGCGGAATTCCTGATCGATGCGGTACGGGACAAGGACGAGGCTGGTCTTGCCAAGGAGATCCTGAACAGTGCGCTGAGCGGCGCTGATCTCACCCGGCGCCTGCTCGCTTTCGCGCGCCGCCAGGCGCTGCGGCCACGCCGGATCGACCTGAACGGCTACCTGCCGGACCACGTCGCGGTCGTGCGGCGGCTGCTCGGGGAATCGATCACAATCACCACGAGCCTGGCGGATGATCTGTGGCCCACCCGAGCCGACGCGTCGCAGGTGGGTGACGCGCTGCTCAATCTGGCGATCAATGCGCGCGACGCGATGCCGCATGGCGGGACGATGTCGATCGCGACGGCGAACACACGGCTTGTGGCGGGTAGGCCGGACGAAGAGGTGACGTCCGGCGACTATGTCGTGCTGTCGGTGACGGACACCGGCACCGGCATGGGGCATGAGGTGCTGGAACGCGCGATCGAGCCATTCTTTACCACGAAGGCACCTGGCGCCGGCAGCGGACTCGGCCTGAGCATGATCTTCGGCTTTGCGAAGCAATCCGGCGGGCACCTGCGGATCGACAGTGAACTCGGCCACGGCACGCGGGTGCGCCTCTACCTGCCACGGGCGCACAGTGTGGAAGCCGTCGAGGCTGACGAGGCCACGGCTGCGACCTTGCCGCATGGAAAGGAGCTGATCCTGCTGGTGGATGACGACGCAGAGATGCGGACGGTGGCGCGTCGTCACCTGGTGTCGCTGGGCTACCGGGTCGGCGAGGCCGGAAGCGGGCCGGCGGCACTGGAGATCCTGCAGAGCGACAGGGCCATCGACCTGCTGTTCACCGACGTTGTCATGCCGGACGGGATGACGGGGCATCAACTGGCGGCTGCGGCGCGGCAGTTGCGACCCGGGCTGAAGGTGCTGTTCACCAGCGGCTATTTCAGACCGGAGCCTGACAACGAGCCGGCAAGAGTGATGACGGCCGGCGCCATGATCCGAAAGCCCTACCGCAGGCAGGAACTCGCGGCCACCGTGCGGGCCGCACTGGAGGCGTAATGTAGATAACCCTGCGCGAAACTGGCCCATGGAATGGTTGTGATATGGCCTGAACTGAACAGCTGAAAACCGCGTCCGATAGTGCTCTGGAACATGCCGTCCGGCGATGCAGGATGGGCGCCCCGCCCCGACAAGGAATTCGGTGGATTCAGGTTGCGTCGGGAGGCTGAATGCTGGCGACTTCGACCAGCAACTTGCGGAGGATTGCCGCACCGAAGGCGGCGCTGTCGCGCGCGACCACGACGAATGAGTCGGGTCCGCCGATCACGTTGTCACGGTAGTACTGTTCGAGGTTCGCCTCGACCTCGGTGATCGGCAGGCCGTTGATGGTCACGCCGGCTGCCACAGCGGCGTCGCGCGCCTCGGTCACCGGCCGGCCGTCGTTGTTGGCGCCGTCGCCCGAGATGTCGATCACATGCCGCGTGGCCACGTAGCCGCAGCTCAGCAGCAGGCCGGTGCAGAAGTCGATGGCACCGCTGATCGAGGTCCAGCCGGGCAAAGGATGCAGTGCACTCTGGATCGCCTGGGCGAAGGCGCTGGCGCCGGTCTCGTCCTCGATCACGCGCCAGGGCACCACCTGCTCCTGTCGCCGCACGTCGGTCCAGGTGACGTAGGTGAGCCCGATGCGGCCACGACGGCCACCGCGCACCGCCTCGATGAACGAGGGGTGGCGGATCGCGTCCAGGTAGCCCTGGATCTGCATGCTCAGGCGCTGCTCACTGATGCTACCAGAGCTGTCCACTGCCAGGACCAACGCGACATCCACCTCCGCGCGCGGCACGCGTTCGACTGCGTCGGCCGGCGAGGCCAATCCTGCCCATCGTCGTCGTCCGGACGCGATCGCCATTGCGCTCTCTTTCTCGTCGCGGCCCGAGGTCTGGCCATTCACGTCTTCCCCGCGCCACCATTGCAGGACGTGGACGCCGGGGCCAAGCCCCGCGATGCTGGAGGAATGCGATGATCGCCATTTACATCCGGCTGCCACCTGGACTAGAGGCAGGGCCCCGCGATGCGCGGCAAACGCGATTCTCCAACGTCCCGACATTACGATGACGAAGCACCCGCCTCACCTGAAGGCACTGGAAGCCGAAAGTATCCACGTCCTGCGCGAAGTTGCGGCCCAGGCTGCGCGACCCGTGCTGCTGTACTCGATCGGCAAGGATTTGTCGGTGCTGCTGCATCTGGCGCGCAAGGCGTTCTACCCGGCGAAGCCGCCGTTCCCGCTGCTGCACATCGATACGACCTGGAAGTTCCGCGACATGATCCGCTTCCGCGATGCCACGGCGGAGCGGTTCGGCCTCGATCTGCGCGTGCATACCAATCCCGAGGGGCTGCGGCAGAACATCAATCCGTTCGACCACGGCAGCAACATCTATACCCAGGTGATGAAAACCGATGCGCTGAAGCAGGCCTTGACTGAGGGAAGATACGACGTGGCGATCGGTGGTGCGCGGCGCGACGAGGAGCGCTCGCGGGCGAAGGAACGGGTGTTCTCGGTGCGTGGGCCAGGTCATAGCTGGGACCCGAAGCGGCAACGGCCGGAGCTTTGGCACCTGTACAACGGCAACCTGGCGCCGGGCGAAACGCTGCGGGTGTTCCCGTTGTCCAACTGGACCGAACTCGATGTGTGGACCTACATCCTGGCCGAGGGCATCGACGTCGTGCCGCTTTACTTCGCAGCGCCGCGCCCGACGGTGGAACGCGACGGACTCATCATTGTTGTGGATGACGAGAGGATGCAGTTCCGGCCGGGCGAACGGCCGGTGGACCGGCTGGTGCGGTTCCGCTCACTCGGCTGCTACCCGTTGTCCGCGGCGGTGGAGTTGTCCGCCGCAGATCTGGAGGAAATCGTCGCCGAAATGCACACGACCCGCGTGTCGGAACGTGCGGGACGGCTGATCGATCAGGACCAGGACGCTTCGATGGAGAAGAAGAAGCGCGAGGGCTACTTCTGATGCCCGACTTGCTTCTTCGCGTTTTGGCCTGCGGTTCGGTGGATGATGGCAAGTCGACGCTGATCGGCCGGTTGCTGTTCGAGTGCGGCACCATCCCCGACGACGTGATGGCGGCGCTCGAGCGGGACAGCATCCGCTTCGGCACCGTGCCGGGCGGTACCGACTATGCGCTGCTGGTGGATGGGCTGGCCGCGGAGCGGGACCAGGGCATCACGATCGACGTCGCCTACCGGTTCTTCGAGACGCCGCGCCGGCGCTTCATCCTCGCCGACGCGCCGGGACACGAGCAGTACACGCGCAACATGGTGACCGGTGCATCGGCGTCGGACCTGGCGGTGTTGCTGGTGGATGCCCGCAAGGGCCTGCTGGTGCAGACACGGCGGCATGCGGCGATCGCGTCATTGCTCGGCATCCGCCAGGTCGTGCTGGCGGTCAACAAGATGGACCTGGTCGGTTTCGATCATGGGGTGTTCAACACCATCGTCACCGACTTCTATGCGCTGTCGGGCAAGCTGGGACCGCTCGCGGTGACCGCGATCCCGGTCTGCGCGCGGGACGGCGACAACGTGACGACGCCGAGTACGCGGATGCCTTGGTATTCGGGCACGACGCTGCTGTCCGCGCTGGAGGGTGCGGAGGCCACCTCGCATGTCGCCGAACGGGCATTCCGCATGCCGGTGCAGTTTGTGGCGCGTCCTGACCATACGTTCCGTGGCTATGCCGGCACGGTGGCGACTGGGACCGTGTGTCCGGGAGCAACGGTGGTGAATGCGGTCTCCGGCACCGAGGCCAAGGTGGCGCGCATCGTGACGATGGATGGCGATGTGGCGGAGGCGGCGCCGGGTGAGGCGGTGACGCTGGTGCTCGACCGCGAGATCGACGTCTCGCGCGGCGACGTGCTGGCGGAGGCGCCTCCGCCGGCGTTGGCGGACCAGGTGACCGCCTGGGTCGTTTGGATGGACGAGACGCCACTGTTCCGCGGTCGCGCCTATTTGTTCATGCTGGGCTCGCGCAGCGTGGTGGCGACGATCACCGAGATCACCAACCGGCTGGATGTGGATACGCTGACCGAGGTGCCGGTGCGCGAGCTGGGGCTGAACGAGATCGGCCGGGTGACGATTTCGCTGGCGCAGCGGGTGTCGTGCGAGCGCTATGCGGTGAGCCGCGATCTGGGCGGTTTCATCCTGGTCGACCGGCTGAGCCGCAACACCGTCGGCGCCGGCATGGTGACCGACCTGCGCGCGGGTACGAACAACATCCATTGGCATCGGCTGGACGTGGACAAGCGGGCGCGCGCCGGACTGATGGGGCAGAAGCCGGCCGTGCTGTGGTTCACCGGGCTGTCGGCGTCGGGCAAATCGACGATCGCCAACCTGGTGGAGAAGGCGCTGCACGCCGAGGGCCGCCATACCATGAGCCTGGACGGCGACAACGTGCGGCATGCGCTCAACCGTGATCTGGGGTTCTCCGAGGCGGATCGGGTGGAGAACATCCGCCGGATCGCGGAAGTGTCGAAGCTGTTCGTCGAGGCGGGGGTGATCGTGCTGGTGTCGTTCATCTCGCCGTACCGGGCGGAGCGGATGCTGGCGCGAGATTGCGTCGAGGAGGGGGAGTTCCTGGAGATCTTTGTCGATACGCCGGTGGACGAGTGCCGGCGGCGGGATCCGAAGGGGCTGTACCGGCGGGCGGATGCCGGGCAGATACGGAACTTCACCGGCGTGGATGCACCGTATGAGGAGCCGCTGCAGCCGGAGATGCGGCTGGCGACGATGAGCGCGCCGCCCGAGGTTCTGGCGGAGCAGGTGGTGGAAGAGCTGCGGCGGCGGGGAATTGTTGGATAGAGACGGCCCCCTCCCCCCAACCCCCTCCCGCGAGGGGAGGGGGAGTCAATTATCACCGCTTGCGCAACTTGCCGCCGAGATTCGTGCGTGTCGGGTGTGCGCGGCGCATCTGCCGCTCGGGCCGCGCCCGGTGTTCCGGGCCTCCACTACCGCACGCCTGCTGATTGTCAGCCAGGCGCCGGGCACCAAGGTTCATGAGACCGGCCTGTCGTTCAACGACCCCTCCGGTGATCGGCTGCGCGCCTGGCTGCAAATGGATCGCGATACGTTCTATGACGAAAGCCGCATTGCCATCGTGCCGATGGGCCTGTGCTATCCTGGTCGGCTGCCGAATGGCGGCGACGCGCCGCCGCGGCCGGAGTGTGCTCCGCTCTGGCTTGACAGGCTGCTGGCGCTGATGCCGGAGATCCGCCTGACATTGCTGGTCGGCATGTACGCCCTGACCCACGTCCTCGGCAGTGGTGCGATGACAGAGCGCGTGCGCGACTTCCGCGCCCACCTGCCGCGCTACTTTGCCCTGCCGCACCCATCCTGGCGAACCACCGCATGGGAACGGCGCAATCCGTGGTTCGCTGCGGACGTGCTGCCTGCGTTGCGACAGGCGGTCGCCGACGCGTTCGGCAACTAAAGCATCACTGCCGCCGCAATGCCGAGCGCTGCCAGCAGTGCCAATGCTGCGGGGGCGACGCGGATGCGCGCCCCTGAATACACGATCGCATATACCGCCTTGACCAGATTGTTGGATGATGCGGCAACCAGGATGGCGCCCACGCTGACCCGGATGGCGATCTGAGCCGGATCGCCCTGCGCAAGGTTCAGCACGAACGGATCAATGTCCGACACGCCGACGATCGCCGCCAGCACGTAGGTGCCTACGGAACCGAACCGTTGCGCCGCCCAAGCCGAGGCGATCGAGATCACAACGAACAACGCTGCGAAGGTCGCCGCGGTGGTCAGCTCAAGCGGATTGGCCGGGGCACTCGTGTGCCCCGCGTCATGCGGGGGTGTCGCGCCAGTCCAGGTACCATGCCAGCGCCATTGCCAGACCCAGCGCCGACAGCACAAGCAACGGCGGGAGCAGCGCCAGCGCCAGGTCATGGTTGAACACGAAGATGATGATCAGCAGGCGGAGGTACATGATCGCGGTAGCCAGCACCACGCCCGCATCCGACTGCCGCACCGCGGACGGTTCGTCGCGCGCTCGTCGCGCCAGCACCAAGGTCGTCGCGGTGGACGAATAGAGACCGCCGAGCAATGCCACCAACAGACCGGCGCCCGGCGGCGCCACATAGCGCTGCAGCAGATAGCTCGCGTACGAAACCGTGCAGACCGCGACAATCGCCAGCCAGACCTGATGCGGGGTGATCGGCGTCAGGTCGGTCACTGGCGTGTCCGGCAGCAACGGGAGCACGAAGCCTGTGAGCAGCAGGAAGCGCCCGGCGTTGACGATCTCGGCCATCTCGACGCGGTGTGCGAAGCCGTGCAGTTCGGTGCGCGCTGTCAGCAACAGCACTGCCGCGACGGTGGCACCTACCGCGACCCAGGCCGGTTCAGCGAGTGTCACCGGCCCCAGCAGATAAGCGAGCACATTGCAAAGCGGCACCATGATCCCGACGTTGGGAAATCCCTCGGCGTCGGTTTCATCAAGGTGGCGCCAGTAATAGCAGGTGAGCCAGGCGCTCAGTGCCAGCAGGCCGACGCTGAGCGGCACCAGGTGGGCGGCGTCAAGGCGGTAGAGCAGGGCTCCGGTCAGCGACAGCAGGGGGAAGGTGCGCACCCCGCCGGGCCGCTTCTGATTGGCGCGGGCGTAGTATTCCTCGAAGGCGAGGCCGAAGAAAAACCCGAGGCCCAGGAGCAGCAGTAGGCTCACGATGGGGGGAGCGCTGGTCATCGTTCCGGCCGATCCTGCACCTTCGTCGCGTGCTGGGCTATGCTCGGGCGAACCAGAGCGAGGAGACGACGATGGATGACCTGTTCGAGATCATGAGCACCACGCGATCGATGCGGCGGTTGAAGCCGGATCCCGTGCCGGACGAGCTAGTCCGCAAGATCCTGGAGGCGGGCGCCTGCGCGGCGAACGGCGGCAACACGCAGCGCTGGCGCTTCCTGGTGATCAAGGATGCGAAGACCAAGCAGGCCGTGCAGGCCTGGTACAAGCGTGCGTTCGACGAGGTGGTGGGGCCGCGCTACGCGACGAGTGCGCCGCCGCCAGGCGTGACGGCGGAGCGCTACGCACGGCAGCATTCCGCGGTGCAGTATTTGACCGATCACTTCCACGAGGCGCCGGTGTGGATCGTCGCCTGCATCGACGAGGGGACTGCGCGGCCGACGCGCTGGTCTGGCGCGTCGATCTATCCGGCGGTGCAGAACATGCTGCTGGCGGCGCGTGCGCTCGGATTGGGTTCGACACTGACCACGCGACATCTGCTGTACGAGAAGGAGGCGGAGGCGGCGATGGGCCTGCCTGAGGGCGTTCACTCCTACGCCATCCTGCCGATTGGGTATCCGATGGGGCGGTTCGGTCCGGTGGGGCGCGGTAAGCTTGCCGACATCACCTATCAGGACAAGTGGGGCCAGCCCTATGCTGCGCTGAGCTGAAGGAGGGGAACATGCCGCGTATCCAGCCGATTGCCGCCAAGACCGATCTGCCGCCTGAGCACCAGCACGTGTTCGACCAGGTGATGGGCGTATTCGGCCGGATCCGCGGCCCGTTCAGCGTGTTGCTGCACAGCCCGAAGCTCGCCGAACGTCTGCTGCCGATGGTGCCGTTCGCGCGCGAAGGGACCATCGTCGATCCGAAGCTACGTCAGATCGCGGTGCTGGCCGCCGTGCGCGAGCGCGAGGCGAACTATGTCTGGGCCGCGCAGGTCGACGCGTCGCGGCGCGCCGGTGTGCGAGAGGCGGTGATCGATCTGCTGCGCGCGAAGGGCGATCCGGCGGAGCTGCCGGCGGAGGAACGTGACATCGTGGTGTATACGCGGCAGCTCATGCGGACCAATCGTGTCGAGCAGGCGGTGTTCGACGCGCTGAAGGAGCGTCATGGCGTGCAGTGGCTGGTCGAGCTGACGGCGGTGGCGAACTTCTATGTCGCACTCTGCGGCGTGGTGAACGCGTTCGACGTGCCCGCGCCCGACGGAGGCGATCGCTTCGCCCCGTAGGGAGCGGTAGCGATCGCGGTCGAATGGACGAGGGACCAATGGCTCGTTGACGCGCGGCCGGCAGTCTATCTATTACGTTGTGCTAACCAGAGGAAGAAGGCGACTCTCCGCCTGCAGGATCTGCCCCTCATCGTCATGGCCGGCGGCGGCCGGCCATCCACTGTCTATCCCTGATGGACGCGGCAAAGACGTGGATGGCAGGGCCAAGCCCTGCCATGACGCATGGGGCACGGGCGCGTCATTCATTTCGCCACTTGGTAAGAGACGTCGATGTTCCTGCCTCCGTTCCTGTTCAACGTCGTCGACAGCTTCCTGAGGGCAGTGCTGTTCTTGTTTGTGTTCGGCCTTGTTGCGATTCTTTACCGAATGGTGGTGTAGCCCAAAGCCGTCGTCAATTCTGCCTGAAGAACCGGTTGGGGTTCTCCCACAGCAGCTTGCGCTGCCGGTCGGCGCCAAGGCTCGACCATTCGAGGATGTTCGACACCGAGTCAGGGAACTGGCACTCGGAGTGCGGATAGTCGGACGCGTACATCAGCAAGTTGTCGCCCAGGAATCGGGTGACGTACTCGAGCATATCCTCGCCTTCGTGATGCTCGATGCTGCAGAAGAAACGACCGCTCATCATGTATTCGCTCGGCTTCATCTTCAGCGGCGCAGTGCCGCCCACGTAGATCGCCTGCTCGTCCATGCGCCGTGCCCAGAACGGCAACCAGCCGAAGCCGCATTCCAGCACGCCCATTCGCAGCCGCGGATAGCGGTCGAACAGGCCGGCGCCGATGAACGCCGCGGCGAAGCGCATGGCTCCCCAGGGATGTGCGGCGAGCCGGCCGAGGAAGATGTTGTCGTAGAGATCGCGATAGCCGGGATAGTAAGGCGGGGTCCAGGTGAAGCTGTGATTGGCGATCGGCAGGTCGTATTCCTGTGCTTCACGCCAGATCGGCTCGAGGCTCGGGTGATCCGCGGGCAGTCCCTCGGCGAGCAACGGCATCACCGCGACCGCCCATTTCGCCTTGCCCCATTCGCGGATCTCACGCACCGCCTCATCCACCCGGCGCGTCGAGGCGACGATTGGGCCCTTGAGACGGTCGGGGTATGGCGCGCAGAACTCGGCCATGTGCCGGTGATAGGCGCGAATCATCGCGATCTCGATCGAGGCGTCGTCAACGCCGACGAGGCTCAGCCACGAGGTCGGAATCAGGAAATGGACGTCGGTGCCTTCGTCGTCCATGTCGCGCACACGGTTCTCGGCATTGTCGTCCTGAATGCCTGGCCGCGGTCGCTTGCTGCCCATCCATTTTGATTCCCGGCCGGAGAACGTTTCGCGCGGAGCTTCCTCGCCAAGGATGCGCCGATAGTACTTGGTGCCGGCGCGATAGGTGTGCAGGGGGTTCACCCCCTCGACCGCCTGTCCGATGGCACCGCGATAGGGCGCCAGTTCGGGCAACCGCGCCCGAAAGTCCGGATCGACATACTTGTCCAGCACTTCGGCGGCGGGATTTATATGAGTGTCGGTATCGTAGACCCGGAAGCCGTTTTTCATCGCTTCTCTCCCTGGCTGAATCACTGCCGGGGCCATCCCTTCGAACGGGCTGGCTCCCGTTCAGACTTCGCAGACCGTAGTGGCGGCCGCCCCTTCCTGTCGATGACATGGGGCGTGGATCACCCCTTCTTGTGCGCGCAACATGCTCAGGCGCGGCCCCACAGCGTCTTGGTCGCGCGTCGCGCGCCCTCGGCCATTGCTTCGAACTTCGCCCAGCAGATCGACGCGTGGCCGACGCGCGTGCCTAACCCGCAATCCGTGCCGGCCAGCACGTTCTCGCGGCCAACCAGATTTGCGTAGCGGACCAGGCGCTCGGCCACGAGGTCCGGGTGTTCGATGAAATCGGAGCAGTGGCCGACGACGCCGGGAATCAAAGTGGCGCCCTCCGGCAACTTCACGTCCTCGAAGACCCGCCATTCGTGCTCGTGGCACGGGTTCGATGCCTCGATCGAGAAGCTGCCTGCATTCACCCGGAAGATCAGGTCGATGATGTCCTTCAGCGGGATGTCATCGTGATGCGGCCCGTGGTGACTGCCCCAGCAGACATGCAGGCGGACCTTCTCGGGCGGAATCCCTCTCAGGGCGTGGTTCAGGGCATCGACACGCATCGCGGCGTATCTGCGATATTCCGGCAGGGTGATGTCGGGCAGGCAGTTCCAACCATCAGGAAGGTCAGGATCGTCGATCTGCAGCAGGAAACCGGCATCGACGATCGCCTTGTATTCTTCATGCATCGTGTCGGCGATGGCGAATACGAATTCCTCGTCACTTTTGTAGTGTTCGTTCAGCATCCAATGTTCGATCGTACCTGGCGTGTTCGCCGGCAAGAAGCCTCCGGCCACATTGGCTCCGGCGAGCGCTGCCTTGAAGTTGGCGAGGTCCCGAGCAACGTCGGCCTGACCGACATAACGCAGGTCGCTGACACAAACAGGCACCGTCGCCGGACCGCCCGGTCTGTTGCGCGGATTGGCAGCGAAATAGCCGGCGAATTTCCTCTCGTCGCGCGCGGTGATGCTGAGGCGCCTTGAGTTGGAAGTGGGGCGCGCTTCGTAGCCGGCAATCCGCCAGCGCACATAATCGGTGAAGTTGGTCTTGGAGAGCTCGCCGTCGTTGACACAGTCGATGCCGCATTCGGCCTGGCGGCGAACGACCTCGGCCACCGCTGATCGCAGCCTCGCGTCGAGCGCGACGGGGTCATATGGTGCGTCATTCGCTTTGGCGACGACCATGTCCCGGAGATCGGGCGGACGCGGCAGCGAACCGGCATGCGTCGTAAGGATGCGATCGGTACTGTAGTGCATCGGGTTCCTCCTGATCGCTCAGCGTTAAAGTTCGCGGCTGGCCAGCGCCGCGCCTTGCGCCAAAGCCTCGAGCTTCGCCCAGGCGATCTGCGGATGAATGCGACCGCCGAGGCCGCAATCGGTCGATGCCAGGACCCGCTCCCTTCCGACGATGTTGGCGAAGCGCATGATGCGCTCGGCGACGAGCTCGGGGTGTTCCACGACGTTGGTGGCGTGGCTGACGACGCCTGGCAGGAGCAGCTTGTCGTCGGGCAGCCTGATCTCCTGCCAGACCTTCCATTCGTGCTCGTGGCGGACATTGCCGGCTTCGAACGAGTAGGCGTGGGCATTGATCGCCAACATGCACTCGACGATGTCGCGCAGGGGAATGTCGGTCGTGTGCGGACCGTGCCAGCTGCCCCAGCACAAGTGGAAGCGGATGCGGTCCTGCGGCAGTCCGCGGATCGCATGATTGAGTGCCGCAACCTGCATCATTGCGAACTTCCGGTAGTCTTCCACGGCTGGCTCGGGATTGATCATGTCCCAGTTCGTGGCGAGCGCCGGGTCGTCGAGCTGCAGGACGAGGCCCGCCTCAACGATGGTTCTGTATTCTTCCCGCATTGCATCGGCTGCGGCGAACAGGAATTCCTCGTCGGTCTTGTAGTAGGCGTTGCTGATCCGCGTGGTGCTGCCGGGGGCGATGGAGGTCATGAAGCCCTCCTCAATGCCCGCCGCTTCGAGCGCCGCCTTGAAGTTGGCGACGTCGGCCTTGATCGCATCGCCGCCGATATAGCTGAGCGGGCCCACGCACACGGGGCCTGTCGCTGGCCGAGGGCCTGTCGAGACCCCCGATTCGGGATCGGCATACGCCGCGGCAAATCGCACCCTGTCACGGCGATCAGCGAAACTCGTCAGCATAGGCTGTCCTGGGCTGGAGCGCCTCGGCGCCACGTCGTGCATGTCGGGCCCTCGGAGATCGAGGCCGCCCAGACGGTGATACGCGTAGCTCATCCATGCGCCGTAGTTGACGCGATGCCCCATGGACTTGCCGAACTCGCCGTCGCCCGGGACATCGACACCGAGTTCTGTCTGGCGCTGGACGACCTGCGCCACGGCGGCGCGCAGGTTGTTCTGAAATGCCGCCTCGTCGCACGCTTCGCCCGCTTCACGCGACCGGTTCGCCGCGATCAGGTCGTCCGGGCGCGGCAGGCTGCCGACATGCGTGGTGAGGATGCGATCGGAGCTGGCTCTCATGACGGTCTCCTCTCAGCACAAGGCTGACAGAAAACCGCCCTTTGGATACTCAAGGCTGCGAGAGCAGCCGTCAGGCGGTCACGATCGAAATTGTATCGGTTGGCGCTTGCGGCCCCACGTGCCGGGCTCAGGCTCGAACACGCCGGCCGCCGCGGTGCCACAGGCGCTGCAGCATCCGTCAGCATCGAGACCCCAGCCGGTCAGCTCGTACCAGTCGCGGCCAATCAGCAACGCGCCGCAGGCGTGGCAATACGTGCTGCCGCCTGCGCCGTCATGTACGTTGCCGGTGTAGACGTAACGCAGACCGTGACTCATCGCGATGGCTCGCGCGCGGGTCAGCGTGGCTGGCGGTGTGGGCGGATGGTCGCGCATGCGCCAGTCGGGATGGAACGCGGTGAAGTGCAGCGGCACGTCACGACCCAGTTCGGCGGCGAACCAGGCAGCGAGCGCACCGATCTCGGCATCACTGTCATTCTCGCCGGGGATCAGCAGCGTGGTGACTTCGAGCCACACATTTGTATTGCTCTTTATCCATACGAGCGTGTCGAGCACGTCGGCGAGCCGCCCGCCACACAGATTGCGATAGAACGGCTCGGTAAAACCCTTCAGATCGACGTTCGCCGCGTCGATGTCGGCATAAAACTCTCGACGCGCGTCCGGCGTGATGTATCCCGCGGTCACCGCCACCGTCTTCAAGCCCGCCATCGTGACAGGCGCGCGCGGTATCGACCGCGTATTCCAGGAAGATCACCGGATCATTGTAGGTGAACGCGACCGAGCGGCAGCCGAGTTGCCGCGCCGCATCGGCGATCATCGCGGGCGTGGCGTCCTGGTTCAGCCGGTCGATCTCGCGCGCCTTGCTGATGTCGTAGTTCTGGCAGAACTTGCACGTCAGATTGCAGCCGGCGGTGCCGAAGGAGAACACCGGCGTTCCAGGCAGGAAATGGTTCAGCGGCTTCTTCTCGATCGGGTCGACGCAGAAGCCGGACGAGCGCCCATAGGTGGTCAGCACCAGGGCGTCACCCTGCCGCGCGCGGACGAAGCACAGGCCGCGCTGGCCCTCGTGCAGGCGACAGAGGCGCGGGCACACATCGCACTGAATGCGCCCGTCGGCCAGCGCGTGCCAGTGGCGGGCGGGAAACAATGATCCTTCAATCGCCGTATCCATGCACTATTATTTGGCAACGATGACTGCGATCCGCCATCCCGCCGTCGCGGGAACTTTCTATCCGGCCGAACGCGACGCGTTGGAGCGGCAGCTTGCTCTGTTCCTGTCCGAGGCGGGCAACGACGCGCCCTCACCGGCGGTGCCGAAGGTGATCATCGGCCCACATGCGGGCTACATCTATTCGGGCGCGGTGGCGGCCCGTGCCTATGCCCGGCTGGCCGCCGCGCGCGAGACGATCAGCCGGGTGGTGCTGATCGGGCCGTCTCACTACGTCGCATTCCGGGGACTGGCGGTGGATACCGCCGAGGCGTGGGCCATGCCGTGCGGCATGGTACCGCTCGACACCGAGGCGATCGCGCGGCTGCGCGCGCTGCCGATGGTGGGGGAACTCGACGCCGCGTATCAGCGGGAGCATGCGCTCGAGGTGCACGTGCCGTTCCTGCAGCACGTGCTGGGCGAGTTCCGCCTGGTGCCGATCGTGGCCGGCGATGCGCCGCCCGAGGCGGTCGCCGCGGTGTTCGACGCTCTGTGGGGCGGGCCGGAGACGCTGATCGTGGTCTCGACGGACCTGTCCCACTTCCTCGACTACGCTGCGTGCAGGCGGCGCGATCAGTCGACTGCAGAGGCGATAGAGCGGTTCGACATCGATGCGCTAGGCCCGACCGAGGCCTGTGGCGCGGTGCCGACGCGCGGACTGCTGCTGGCGGCGCGGCAGCGTGGCATGGCGATCGAGCGGCTCGACCTGCGCAACTCCGGCGACACCGCCGGTCCGCGCGACCGCGTGGTGGGCTACGGCGCCTGGGCGTTGTACGAGAGCGCGCCGCCGGACGCTGAGACGCGCGGCGGTCGAGGCGCTCGGGCCGACGCTGATCGACCTGGTGCGGCGGTCGATCGTGTTCGGGCTGGACACCGGCCAGGCGCCGCATGTCGTGGCGAACGCAGAGCTGGCGCCGCTGCTGGCCGCGCCCGGCGCCGCCTTCGTGACGCTCCGCCGCCGCGGAGGCGGGCTGCGCGGCTGCATCGGCTCAGCGGTGGCGACGCGGCCGCTGATCGTGGACGTGGTGCAGCACGCGTTCAACGCGGCGTTCCGCGATCCGCGGTTCCCGCGGCTGGATTGGCTGGAGCTGGCGGGGCTGTCGCTGTCGGTCTCGGTGCTGACGCCGCCTGAGCCAATGCGGTTTTCGTCGGAGGCCGACCTGCTGGCGCAGCTTCGCCCCGGGGTGGACGGGCTGATCATCGAGGACCAAGGGCTGCGTTCGCTGTTCCTGCCCAGCGTGTGGGAGGAGATCCCCGAGCCGCGGCAGTTCCTGGCGGTGCTGAAGCTGAAGGCGGGGCTGCCCGCGGAGCATTTTTCGCCGGAGTTCCGTGCCCAGCGGTTCCGCTCGATCGAGGTGAAGGGGGCGATGGGCGAGGGGAGCGGCGCGGTGGACGTGCGGCTTGGGTGGAAGGTGGTGCGGTTCAATGCCGGGTGAAGGAGCCGGAACACCGCGAGCGCTCCAACCCGTCGCGCCGCTGCTGCCAGCGCCCGGTCGAAGCTTGCGAGGCCCTCGTGCAGCGCATTGGCCAGGTCCAGCCCCTGCTCCGCCCAATCGAGTGCCGCGGCCGCGGCGTCGGATGTCGGTCCCTGACTGACGCTGACGTGCCTGCCCGGCTGTGCAGCTACCCAATCGAACGCAAGCGAAGGTCCTGCTCGCGAGAGGTTTGTTGATCGCCTATTCTGGCGGCATGAACGACCTGCCCGCCGCCACGGTCTCCAACGTCCCCGAATACACCGTCTCGGAAATCTCCGGGGCGGTGAAGCGCACCTTGGAGGGCAATTTCGGCCGCGTGCGTGTGCGGGGCGAGATCACGGAACTGAAACGGTATCCCTCGGGCCACATCTATTTCTCACTGAAGGACGAGGGCGCGAAGATCTCCGGCGTGGTGTGGAAGTCGTCAGTTCCCCGGCTCGGCATGGTGCCGGAGAACGGCGTCGAGGTGATCGCCACGGGCCGGATCTCCTCCTACGCGGAGCGCTCGTCTTACCAGCTGATCACCGAGCGGATGGAGTATGCCGGCGCCGGCGCACTGCTCGCGCGTATCGAGATGCTGCGCGTGCGGCTGGCGGCCGAGGGGCTGTTCGATGCAGACCGCAAGCTGGCGCTGCCGGTGCTGCCAACGGTGATCGGCGTGGTCACCAGCGAACGCGGCGCAGTCATCCAGGATATCCGCACCACGATCGCTCGGCGTTTTCCGCGCCACGTCCTGCTGTGGCCCGTGCCGGTGCAGGGCGAGGGCGCGGCGGAGCGCATTGCCGCCGCCATCGCCGGCTTCCAGCGCGTAGTGCCGCGGCCAGACGTGCTGATCGTGGCGCGTGGCGGCGGCAGCCTGGAAGACCTGATGGCGTTCAATGACGAAGCCGTCCTGCGCGCCGTCGCCGAATGCCGGATCCCGCTGATCTCGGCGGTAGGGCATGAGACCGACACCACGCTGATCGACTTCGTGGCCGACCGGCGCGCGCCGACCCCAACCGCGGCGGCGGAACTCGCCGTGCCGATGCGCTCCGATCTCGTCGCTGACCTGGAGCACAAGGCGGCGCGGCTGATCGGCGGACTGAACCGGCTGGCACAGGAGCGCCGGCTGCGGCTGTCGCGCGCCGAACGAGGGCTGCCCGACCTCCCTGCCCTTCTCGGCACCGCACGGCAGCGGCTGGACGATCGTGCCGAGAGGCTGGTGCTGGCGCTGCCGAACCTGCTGCACAAGCGACGCGCGTCGTTGGAGACGTCGCTGCGGCGGCTGCCGGATCTGCCGGCGAGGCTCGCCGCCTGTCGCGAACGTGTGCAGGAGCGCGGCGTCCGGCTGATCATCGCACTACCGAATGTGGTGGCGCGGCGACACGCGGCGCTCGATCTGTGCGGGCAGAAGCTGGTCGCCGGCCTGCGCCAGGCGGTATCCGGCATCCATGGCCGCGCGGGGCGCACGGTCGGGCGGCTGTCCGTTGCGCCGCTACGCGCGCTGCTGCGCGAAACGCGTGCGCGACTGGAGGGCACGGCGGCGCGGTTGGAGTCGGTGTCGCCGTTGGCGGTGCTGCAGCGCGGTTACGCGGTCGTGTCGGACGCGGCCGGTCATCCCCTGACCAGTGCCGCGAAGGTGTCGCCAGGCGCGCGGGTCAGGCTGCGCTTTGCCGACGGCGAGGTGGGCGCAACCGCCGATCGACCCGAGCGGCAGGGCCGATTGCCGCTGTAAGCACCCTATGTCGACGTCGTTGGCGGTAGTGTTCGTTCCCGCACGATCCTGAGCAATGACGCGCGCGCATAGGGTTTCATGACGACCGGATCACCCATGGGCAGAGCGCCCGGGAGCAATCTGTCGGCCGCGCCCGTCAGGTAGACGACCGGCAGGTCCGGCTGGATCTGGCGTGCGAGGCACGCGAACTCGTGCCCTGACATCATCGGCATCGCGTAGTCGACGAGGGCCAGAGATACCGGGCCGGCCGCGAGGATGTCACGCGCTTCCGCACCGCTGCCGGCCTCCCTGACGACATAGCCCGCCTCGCGGAGAAAGAATGCCGCTATCTGGCGGACGTCGGGATCGTCATCGATCACGAGAATGGTGCCGCCGCCGGTGGGCGCATCCCCGGCATGCTCCTCCTCGGGTGCAGCGCCCTCTTCCGCTGCCGCGGCGCGCGGCAGGAAGACCTCGACGACGGTGCCGACACCGGGCTCGCTGGATAGCCGCGCCGTGCCGCCGAACTGCGTCGCCACGCCGTAGACCTGCGCGAGGCCAAGCCCGCTGCCCTTGCCGATCGCCTTGGTGGTGAAGAACGGCTCGAAGGCGTGCTCCAGCACGTCGCGGCTCATGCCGGTTCCTGTATCGGTCACTGCAATTCGCACGTAATCACCCGGATCGAGCGCATCGAGCCGGGCGATTTCGGGCTGATGCACATTGCTGGTCGCGATGTGCAGCCGGCCACCTTCAGGCATCGCGTCCCTGGAGTTTATGGCTAGGTTGAGAACGACGAGTTCGAGTTGCGTCGGATCGCTCGTGGCGGGCCAGAGGTCGGACGCGAGTTCGGTCTCGACCTGGACGAGGCCGCCGAGGCTCCGTTGCAGCAATTCGCCCATCCCGGTGATGACGGCATTCACATCCACCGATCGCGGCAACAGATTCTGGCGGCGGGCGTAGGCCAGCAGCTGTTGGGTCAGTTGCGCGCCACGCCATGCTGACCGCATGGCGGCATCCACAAGCGACAGCGAGCGCTGGTCGGTCAGGCGGCCCTGCAGCAGTTCAAGATTGCCGGTCACCGCGGTGAGCAGATTGTTGAAGTCATGGGCGATGCCGCCGGTGAGCTGCCCGATCGCCTGCATCTTCTGCGCCTGGCGCAATTCCGCCTCCACCTGCCGCATTGCGGTCAGGTCCACGGCGGTCAGCAGCACGTGCTCGATCTGTCCGCTGTCCCCCGGCAGAGGCACCAGGAAGGAGCGACGCGACCTCTCACCGATCGGGAACTGCGCGGTATATTCGTATTCGACGGGCTCTCCGGATTCGATGGCGCGGCGGTACTGCATCTTGGCGAATTCGGCCTGCTCAGGCGGCAGGATTTCGTCCAGCGACCTGCCCACCACGAAGTCGCGGGGGTAGCCCGAATGACGCTCCCAGGCTGGATTGGCTTCCTCGCAGACGATCCGGCCATCCGGCTGAACGCCCATCATGACGAGATCGACCGGCGAGTGCTCGAAGATGGCGCTGTAGTGCGCGCGCGACCGGCGCAGCTCATCCACGACGTCGCTCAGGGCGCGTGTGCGCTCCGCCACCTCGCGCTCCAGCTTGTCGGCGAAGCTGCGGAGAGAGCGCTCCGCCTCGACCCGCTCGGAGATGTCGCGCCAATAGACCGTGACGCCATCACCGGACGGGCCGACGTTGACCGAGACCCAGATCCCCATTGTGGGCGACGGCGCCTCGAAGGTGATGACCCGCTGTTCGTCGCGGACACGGCGCAGCACCTGCTCGTTCAGCGTGCCGACCATCTGGGGAAAACGCTGCCAGATGACCCGGCCGATGACCTGGTCGGCGGTCGTGTCCCAGAACGCCAGGGCGCGGCGGTTGGCGTACAGGAAACGCCATTCGCCATCGAGGGCGTAGAAGGCGTCCCCCATGCTTTCCAGGATGGCCTGGGCATCAGGCGAGAGGGTTATCGATCCGGTGTCCACACGGTTATCTAGCGCAGGAGATTACGGAAATGCGACTTATCTCGACCGGCCGCCGGCGATACCTGGGCTGGCGGAAGGAAAGGCGGCCAAACCCCGGTAGATTTCGGTCGTATCTGATCATGTTGTTTGCGGCGCAACGCGGGCGTGGCGTGCTGCTCTGGCTGGGTGCGATGCTGTTCGTGCACGCCGCACATGCCGCGACACCGGTCTCGGTGCAGCTCGTTCTGGCGGTCGATGTCTCCGGCAGCGTCAGTCAGGATCGGTTCGAGTTGCAGCGTGCGGGTTATGCAGCGGCGTTCCGCGATCCGGCGGTGGCACAGGCGATCCGATCGACTTCGACCGGCTCCATCGCTGTGGCGATATTGCAGTGGACGGGCCCGGCGCTGCACGTCGTGGCGGCTGACTGGACGGCGATCGACGATACGGCTTCGGCCGAGCGATTTGCCGAGGCGATCGAGCAGGCGCCGCGCGCGCTGTTCGGTGGCGGCACCTCGATCAGCGGGGCGATCGACTATGCACGGGAGATGATCGCGTCGTCGCCTTACCAGGGTGAGCGGCTGGTCATCGACGTATCCGGGGATGGGGCGAACAATCGCGGGCGGCCGGCAGAGGATGCGCGCGACGAGGCGGTTCAGGCAGGCATGATCATCAACGGTCTGCCGATCCTGACGCTGGAGCCGGAACTCGACGCTTATTACCGGCAGAGGGTGATCGGCGGGCCGGGAGCATTTGTGATCGCGGTGAAGAGCTACGAGGAATTCGCCGAGGCAGTGCGCAGGAAGCTTGTCACGGAGATCGCCGGTGAGGACTCAGGCTTCATATGCGTCCTGCGCGTGATGTGCCGGGTTCAGACATTGTCGGATTCCGTCGAGCCGGTGCGCTGAACCACGGCCGTCCGTCCCCAGGTCCAACCCTTGATCTCCGGCATGTCGTCGCCGTAGCGACCGATGTACTGCTTGTGCTCGATCAGCTTGTCGCGAATTTCCTGCTTGGCGTAAGCCGCGCGCGCACCAAGCTGCGGCACCCGATCGATCACGTCGGCAACCAGGTGAAAACGGTCGAGGTCGTTCATCACGCACATGTCGAATGGCGTGGTAGTGGTTCCTTCCTCCTTGTAGCCGCGGACGTGAAGGTTGTGGTGCCCGTTCCGACGGTAGGTCAGCCGATGGATCAGCCACGGGTAGCCGTGAAAGGCAAAGATGATCGGCTTGTTGGTCGTGAACAGATCGTCGAAATCGCGATCCGACAAGCCGTGCGGATGCTCGCTGGCCGGCTGCAGCTTCATCAGGTCCACAATGTTGATTACCCGGATCTTCAGCTCAGGCGCGTGCCGGCGCAGCAGCTCGACAGCCGCCAGCGTCTCGAGTGTAGGCACATCGCCGCAACACGCCATCACCACGTCCGGATCGCTGCCCCGATCGTTGCTCGCCCACTCCCAGATGCCGAGACCCGCCGTGCAATGCTTGATCGCTTCGTCCATCGTCAGCCACTGCGGCGCCGGCTGCTTCCCAGCCACGACCACGTTGACATAGTTCCGGCTGCGCAGACAGTGATCGGTGACGGACAGCAGGCAATTCGCGTCAGGCGGCAGGTACACCCGTACCACCTCGGCCTTCTTGTTGACGACGTGGTCGATGAACCCCGGGTCCTGGTGACTGAAGCCGTTATGATCCTGACGCCAGACATGGCTCGACAACAGGTAATTGAGCGACGCTATCGGCCGACGCCACTCGATGTCGTTGCACACCTTCAGCCACTTGGCATGCTGGTTGAACATCGCGTCAATGATGTGAATGAACGCCTCGTAGCAGGAAAAGAACCCGTGGCGACCGGTGAGCAGGTAACCCTCGAGCCATCCCTGGCACTGATGCTCGCTGAGCATCTCCATCACCCGTCCATCCGCGGCGAGGTGGTCATCCCACGGTTCGATCTTCGCAACCCAGGCGCGGTTGGTCACCTCGAGAAGATCCTGCCAGCGGTTGGAGTTGTTCTCGTCGGGGCTGAACAAGCGGAAGTTCTTCGCCTCCATGTTCCGCTTCATCACATCGCGCAGGAACTTGCCCATTTCGCGGGTGGATTCGGCGAGCACCGCACCCGGCATCGGCACCTTGATCGCATAGTCGCGGAAGTCCGGCAGACGCAGGTCGTTCAACAACAGACCGCCGTTGGTGTGCGGATTGGCGCTCATGCGGCGGGCGCCGCGGGGAGGGAGTTCGGCCAGCTCCGGCCGTAACCTTCCGCCATCGTCGAACAGTTCCGATGGGCGATAGCTCTGCATCCACTCTTCCAGAATGTGTACGTGCTCCGGGTTCTCGTGCATCTCGCCCATCGGAACCTGATGCGCTCGCCAGTAACCCTCTGTTCGGCGACCGTCGATTTCCTTCGGGCACGTCCATCCCTTGGGCGTGCGCAGAACGATCATCGGCCAGAGCGGTCGCTGCGAAAAACCGTTGCTGCGCGCATCCTCCTTGATCCGGCGTATCTCGTCGAAGATGCGATCGAGCGTGGATGCCATGAGTTCGTGCATGACGTCAGGCTCATGGCCTTCGACGAAATGCGGCGTGTAGCCATAGCCGCGCAAAAGGTGATCGAGCTCCTCGTGGCTGATGCGGGCAAGCACGGTGGGATTGGCGATCTTGTAGCCGTTGAGATGAAGAATCGGCAAAACGGTGCCGTCCCGCACCGGGTTCAGGAACTTGTTGGAATGCCAGCTTGTCGCCAGCGGTCCGGTCTCGGCTTCGCCGTCGCCGACAACACAGGCGACGATCAGATCCGGATTGTCGAATGCGGCGCCATAGGCGTGCGAGAGGGCGTAGCCAAGCTCGCCGCCCTCATGGATGGAGCCAGGCGTTTCGGGTGCAACGTGGCTCGGAATCCCACCCGGAAACGAGAACTGCGTGAACAGGCGGTTCATCCCCTCCTCGTCGCGGGAGACGTTCGGGTACACCTCGCTATAGGTACCTTCCAGATAGGCGTTAGCGACCAGTGCGGGTCCGCCATGCCCCGGTCCGGTCACATAGATCATGTCGAGGTCGCGCGCCTTGATGAGGCGATTCAAGTGCGCGTAGATGAAGTTCAGTCCCGGCGTCGTGCCCCAGTGGCCAAGCAGTCGAGGCTTGATGTGGTCCTTGGTCAGCGTCTGCTTGAGCAGCGGATTGTCATAGAGATAGATCTGACCGACAGAAAGGTAGTTGGCGGCCCGCCAGTACGCGTTTATCAGTGTCCGTTCATTGTTCGACAACACGTTTGCCACTATCGCCTCCGTGATTCGCTGTCATTGTTGCCGCACGGATGAACGTGCCGTTCTGTACTCTGGGATCGCCCTCCTCCGGCACACCCCGCCTGCCGAGACACCCATTGCCCAGCGCAAACAGGGACTCTCGGAGTATAGTCGTCGTATGGTGGCCTCAGCCGTTCATGATGAAGCATCGCGTGCGTATCTTGTGCCTGTTGCGGCTTCCAGGGACGCCACCTTGCTCAGCCGACGCAAGTGCCGATCGGCCTGGCAGAACTGGGCAGCGAGAAATGTCTGAACCAGGTCCCAGGCGACTGCCGCTCCTACGGTCCGGCCGCCCATGCACAGGATGTTCATGTGATCGTCCTCGACCCCCTGCCGTGCCGAGAAATGATCGTGGATCAGCGCGGCGCGGACACCGGGAATCTTGTTGGCACAGACCGATGCGCCAACACCGCTGCCGCAGATCGCCACGCCACGCTCCACCTGGCTGGCCGCGACCGCGCGTCCGAGCGGGATCACGAAGTCCGGATAGTCGTCATCCTGGCGCAGGCTGTCCGCGCCGAAATCGATGATCTCGTGACCGGCCCTGTGGAGCTGCCCGATCAGTTCGTGCTTCAGGTCGAACCCGCCGTGATCTGAGGCAATGCCGACGCGCATGTGTCACTCCTGTTACTATCCTTTCCCGCCCGACCGACCGCGATGCATCTTCACCTAAGCCCACTGGTTGCACCCAGGGTCCGGTCGAGAGAGGGCGCTTCAGGCCCTTCGCAGGCGCATTGGCGGAAGCGGATACCGTTATCAGAGTGGGCCCGCCAGTGCAGGAAGTCGGATAAGTCCTGGTCCAGTGGGCGCCACATGGGCGCATGTTAACCGATTGTATCAAGAAGAGGGATGCGGCCTATGGCGCTGCATCATCGCGTGGACCAAGTGCACGCGTGATTCAAACGCGCCCATCATGCGTGTCGCTGCCTCGCGGAACATGCTGTTGGCCACATGATCGAGAAGGTGGCTCTTGAATTGGAAGTCGATGACGAAGTCCACATCAGTCTTCACGCCAGCTGGCGTAAATGTCCACGTGTTTGTCAGGTGCTCCAGCGGTCCTCCCTCAGTAGCGCGCACCAGCACTTGCCGCGGTCGATCGAGCGCGACCTGGCTTGTAAAGCTTTCCCGAAATGGGCCGAACCCGATCTCGAGGTCAGCGATGATTTCCTGCGAATCCCCGCGGTGAATAAGCGCGCCGCTGCACCAGGGCACGAATGAGGGATAGTCCTTCACGTCCGCTACGACCAAGAAGAGCTCATCGGCCGTGTAGGCAAGCGTCTTTTGTTCCTCGTGACGTGGCATGTCCCCTCCTCACGCTCTCCACCCGGCGGCGCCAGCCAGCGGCACCTTGCAGTCGTAGTGCCGGCAAGTCTCAGACACCACAGACAGCGCATTCATCAGGTCGACACCAGAAAACTCGCACTGTCCACGTCACCTGGAATAGTCATCGGGGTGGAGCAAGGCCCTGAGCTGGTGCGACACGCGGTCGAACACAGCGATCCCACCTCCGTCCTTTTGTCACTATGACCCGAGAGATCAGCGATCAGTGGCGCTCTCGAAAGCGGCGAATGAGGGCGTTGGTCGAGCTGTCATGCCGAAGTTCCAGGGTCGCAGATGAAGCCAACTCGGGAATGATCCGTTGCGCCAGAACCTTGCCCAACTCGACACCCCATTGGTCGTAGGAGTCGATGCCCCAGATAGCGCCCTGGGTAAATACGCTGTGTTCGTACAAGGCCACCAGCGCACCGAGGCTACCCGGGGTCAGGGCGTCGGCGAGAATCACATTGCTCGGACGATTGCCCTCGGTCACTCGGAATGGCGTCTGGAACGCTGGTGAACCTTCGGCGGTCAGTTCCTGTGCGGTCTTGCCGAAGGCCAGCGCCTCAGCCTGAGCAAACAGGTTGGCCATCAGCAAATTATGCTGGTCGGCAAGGGGACTGAGCGGGCGGCAGAAGCCGATGAAGTCGCACGGCACCAGTTTCGTGCCCTGGTGCAGCAATTGGTAGAATGAGTGCTGTCCGTCGGTGCCTGGCTCTCCCCATACGATAGGACCGGTTTGCAGGTTCACAGCATGGCCTTGCAGGTCGATATGCTTGCCGTTGCTTTCCATTTGTAATTGCTGCAGGTAGGCGGGGAACCGTCTCAGGTGCGATGAGTAGGGCATCACACCGAGCGTCTGCGCGCCGAAGAAGTCATTGTACCAGACGGTCAACAGGCCGAGCAGCAACGGCAGGTTGCGCTCGGGGGGTGCGGTCCGGAAGTGCTCGTCCATCGCATGAAAGCCTGCCAGCATGTCGCGGAAGGCCTCGGGGCCGACGGCGATCATGGTGGACAGACCGATTGCAGAATCCATAGAATAGCGACCGCCAACCCAGTCCCAGAAGCCGAACATATTGGCGGTGTCGATACCAAACTTGCGCACCTCTTCGGTGTTGGTCGATAGCGCAACAAAGTGCTTGGCGACAGCGGCTTCCGAGCCCAAGGCATCGACCAGCCATCTGCGTGCAGTCGCTGCATTGGTCATTGTTTCGAGCGTTGTGAACGTCTTAGAGGCGACGACGAACAGGGTCTCACTGGGATCCAGATCGCGCGTCGCTTCGGTAAAGTCGGCTCCGTCGACGTTGGAGACGAAGCGGAACGTCATCGCTCGTTCGCTGAACGGACGCAGTGCCAGATAGGCCATCTCCGGTCCTAGATACGAACCACCGATGCCTATATTGATGACGTTGCGGATGCGCTTGCCGCTATGGCCGAGCCACGCGCCGGAACGAATGCGCAGGGCGAATTCAGACATGGCGTCCAATACTTGGTGAACATCCGGCACAACGTCATGGCCATCGACCATGATACGGGCTGCCTTTGGCGCACGTAGCGCCACGTGCAGCACGGCGCGTTGTTCGGTGACATTGATCTTCTCACCACGGAACATCGCATCCCGACGTTCAGCCACCCGGGATTCCGCCGCGAGTCCAAGCAGCAGCCGCACGGTCTCGTCGGTGATGCGGTTCTTCGAATAGTCGAGATAAAGCCCGGCGCCTTCTGCCGTTAGCCGTTCACCTCGGCCAGGATCGTCAGCGAAAAGCTGTCGTAGGTGCACGTCCTTGATCTGCTGATAATGCGTGGCAAGCGCGTGCCAAGCCGCCGTCTGATTCGACTGAGCTGCCATGGTGTCCTCCGTGCCTCTATGTCAGTGCCTTGCTCTTTGTCTCGATGGCGCCTAGCAGGTCCTTCCAGGAATCGAGGAAGCTTTTGGCCCCCTCGTCCTGCAACCGCCTGGCGAGCGCGCCGGGTCCGAGGCGAGGCAGGTCACCGACAGTTCGTCGATATAGCGCTGCAGCGTGCCGCTGGTCAGCAGATCGCGAGTGATATTGTCCAGCCAGAGGCTTTGGCCGAGCGCATGGAGCCGTTCCGTCGCTTTCATGTCCTGCCTCCAGGTCATTGCTGCACATAGTCGGAAAAGTCATGCTCCACGAGGTCCGCAATGCGATTCAACTGGATTTCGCCATGCGGATACTTCGCCAGTATTTCGGGATCCGTTGCGTAATGCCCCTGGCGCGGAAACACCGTGGTGAGGCGCGGGCCCCAGATCTTCTTCATCGTATCCAGGATGCGCAGCTTGTCGTCGATCATCACGTAGTGCTTCGAGGGATACAGCCGTGCGACGTCGTCCAGCTCTTCTTCCTTGTGGATATAGATCAGAACGTGCCCGTCGAAGGCCCGCCACAGCCCGGAGCGCTCCACCTTCCGCGGCTGGAACACCGCGTCGCCGTCCGACAGGATGACGACCGGTCCCCACTGCCGCGCATGCCTCACCGCATCGAGCGCATCATGATACACCCGTTCGGCGAAGGGATAGTCCACCAGCCAGTTCGACATCCGCAGCAGCTTGGGGTCGTGCATCTCCTCCAACCGGTAGCGCTCGAGTGCGCCTAGGTAGTCGGCGTAGCCAAGCTCGCTGCGCAGCGCTTCGAAGATCTCCCAATAGCGGGAGCGCGCGGCGTTGCCATGCTCCACGCCGAGATACACATCCAGGTCGGCCTGGACGCGATCATTGTTGAGCAGAGTATTGTCGACGTCGAACAGGAAGACGAGATCGTGCATCATGCGAGTGTCTCCGCCGCAGGGTTCGGGTTCCACCAGGGCCCGTCGCCGCCGACCAGCGCTTCGACTCACTGCGCGGCCGACGGTCGTCCTGTCCGCAGCTGCCGCCGCAACCACGGGTAAAGCCAATATGCTCGGCCGCCACCTTCATTGGTGCCAACATGTTCGTGTCACCATGATGCCCCGGCGCACGCCGTGCGACAATTGCTTTCAGGTTTTTCGTTCCGTCATCGCTGCATCTCCCTCAGCCGCCGTGGCGGGCGATTTGTTCCTTGGCGATTGTCACAACATGGTCTGGCGTAAAGCCGAACTTGGTGAGCAGGCCCTTGAGCGGCGCGGAGGCGCCGAACGTGTGCATGCCAACGACCGCACCCCGCCGCCCGACGTAACGCGCCCAGCCGAGTGTTGCCGCCTGCTCCACCGCGACGCGCGCAGCAATCGCCTCCGGCAGCACTTGCTCTTGATAGGCCTCGTCCTGCTGCTCGAAGAGTTCGCAGGAGGGCATGCTGACAACGCGCGCGGCGATACCCTCCGCCGCAAGCTGTTCGGCGGCGGAGATGCAAAGAGAAACCTCGCTGCCCGTGCCGATCAGGATCACCTTCGGTGTCGCGCCGCCGAGGTCGGCGAGCACATAGGCGCCGCGCGCTACGCCCGCGGCGGAAGCAAAGCGGCCGCGATCCAGCGTCGGCAGAGGCTGCCGGCTCAGGATCAGGCAGGCGGGCTGATGCTTCGATCGCAGCACGGTACGCCAGCTCTCCGCCACCTCATTGGCGTCGCAAGGCCGCAGCACGATCAGCCCCGGCACGGCGCGCAGTCCTGCAATCTGTTCAACCGGCTGGTGGGTCGGTCCGTCCTCGCCGACACCGATCGAGTCGTGCGTGAAGATGTACAGTGCCGGCAACTGCATGATGGCGGATAGCCGGATCGGATTGCGCATGTAGTCGGAGAAGATCAGGAAGCCCGAACCGAATGGCCGCAGCTTGGCCAGTGCCATGCCATTCAGAGCCGCACCCATTGCGTGCTCGCGGACGCCGAAATGCAGGTTGCGACCGCTGTGATCGTCCGGCTGGAAGTCGCCGGCTTCGGTGAAGGTCAGTCGCGTCTTCGTGGAAGGCGAAAGGTCGGCGGCGCCGCCGATCAACCAGGGGAGGCGCTGCGCAATCGCATTCTCGACCTGCCCCGACGAATCGCGGCTGGCGATGCCTTTCGGGTCCGGCGGGAATGTCGGAATAGCCTGGTCCCAGCCCACGGGCAGCTCGCGCGCCTGCATCGCCTCGAACTGTGCCGCGAGCTCGGGATAGCCGTCGCGGTAGCGGGCGAACAGGGCTCGCCATTGCGCGTGCTTCGTGGCGCCGCGTTGGCCAATGCCGTCCGCGAAATGCTGGTACACCCCGTCCGGCACCAGGAACTGGGCATCCGCAGGCCAGCCATAAAATCGCTTGGTGTCTCTGACCTCATCCTCGCCCAGCGGTTCGCCATGCGCTTCGGGCGAGTCCTGCTTGTGTGGTGCACCGTAGCCGATGTGGCTCTCGATGATGATCACTGTTGGCCGGCCGCGTTCCCGCGCGGCGAGGTCGAAGGCGCCCAGTACTTCCTTCTCGTCATTGGCATCGCGCACATGCTGCACGTTCCAGCCATAGCCGAGGAAGCGTGTCGCCACGTCCTCGGTAAAGGCGATCTCGGTGTGGCCCTCGATGGTGACACGGTTGGAATCGTATATCCAACAGAGCTTCTCGAGCTTCAGGTGCCCGGCGAGAGAGGCGGCCTCACCCGAGATCCCCTCCATCATGCAGCCATCGCCGCAAAGCGCGTAGGTGCGCCAGTCCACCACCTCCAGTCCCGGGCGGTTGAAATAGGCACCCAGCCACCGTTCGGCGATCGCCAACCCGACGCTCATGGCGACCCCCTGGCCGAGCGGCCCGGTGGTGGCCTCGACGCCCGAGGTGAGGTGGTACTCAGGATGGCCTGGGCAAGCACTGTCGAGCTGGCGGAAAGCCTTGATGTCGTCGAGTGTCACGGAGGCACGGCCCAGCTGCTGGTACTCGGCATCCACTGCCTGTGTCTTCGTCAAATGCAGGAGTGCGTAGAGCAGCATGGAGGCGTGGCCAGCCGAGAGGATAAAGCGGTCGCGGTTCGGCCAGATCGGGTCTGCCGGATCGAAGTTCAGTCGCTTCTGCCACAGGCCATAGGCCACAGGCGCCATGCCCATGGGTGTGCCGGGATGGCCCGATTTCGCCTTTTGGATCGCGTCGATCGCAAGTGTGCGGATCGTGTTGATGCAGAGCAGGTCCATTTCGCTGGCGCTCATGCGCATTTCCCCTTGTCAGCGCGGCGACGGTTGTACCGCGGTCCTCAGGCTGGCGATATCCAGTAGACATGGATTGTGGGGATCGCGCGGATGCAGCAGTAGTGCGATCAGTCCGGTCCAGCCGGTCTGGTGCGAGGCACCGCATCCGGCGCCAGTCTCACCGTGAAAGTACTCGTTGAACAGCAGATGATCGCCGAACGAGGGTTCGGCCCGTGACGGTACCTGCCGCCCGAGGCAGGGCCGCCGCCCGTCCGCCCCGCGCAGAAAGAGGCGTGCGAGCCGCTCGCGCAATTCGTCGGCGATAACGGTCAGGGTGGCCATCTGCCCGGAGCCAACCGGGAACTCCACCAGAAAATCGTCGCCATAGTATCGGTGGAACTCATAGAGTGACTCGACGAGCAGGTAATTGACCGGCATCCAGACCGGGCCGCGCCAGTTCGAATTGCCGCCGAAGGCGTCAGTCTCTGATTCGCCGGGCATGTAGGACACGCTATGCCGCGTCCCCTGGCACTCGAACACAAATGGCTCGCTCGCATGATGCTTCGACAAGGAGCGCACCCCGAACCCGGAGAGAAACTCGGCCTCGTCCAACGCCCGCCGCAGCAGAGCCTTCATGCGGTGGCCGCGTAGCAGCGAAAGCAGGATGCGGTGTCCCTTGCCCGGTACCTCCCAGCGCGAGATCAGCTGGGCCAGGTCCGGTCTATGACTGATGAACCAGCGAGCGCGGCTGGCGAACTCCGGGAGCTTGGACGCGACCTCGGGGTCCAACACCTCGACGGCAAACAGAGGGATCAGGCCGACCATCGAGCGCACGCGCAACGGAACCTGCTCTCCGTCGGGCAGGTTCAGAACATCGTAATAGAACTCGTCGGCATCATCCCACAGTCCGCTGCCGTCGCCGCAGACATTCTCCATGGCTTGAGCGATGTAGAGGAAGTGTTCGAAAAACTTGGTGGCAATGTCCTCGTAGACGTGGTCGTGCATCGCGAGTTCCAGCGCGATCCGCAGGAGGTTGAGCGTGTACATCGCCATCCACGCGGTGCCGTCGGACTGGTTGACATACCCGCCGGTCGGCACCGCCTGCGAGCGGTCGAACACGCCGATGTTGTCGAGACCGAGGAACCCGCCCTGGAAGACGTTCCGGCCCAGTGCGTCCTTGCGATTGACCCACCAGGTAAAGTTCAGCATCAGCTTGTGGAACACGCGTTCCAGGAAAGCGAGGTCGCCGGTGCCGGTCAGTTGCCGATCGATCAGATAGACCTGCCAGGCGGCGCGTGCGTGGACCGGCGGATTGACATCGCCGAACGCCCACTCGTAGGCCGGGAGCTGCCCGTTCGGGTGCATGTACCATTCGCGCGTCAGCGTTACGAGCTGCGACTTGGCGAATTCCGGATCCACTGCGGCCAACGTGATGCAATGGAAGGCCAGGTCCCACGACGCGTACCAGGGAAACTCCCAGGTGTCCGGCATCGCGAGGACGTCGTAGTTGTTCAGATGTGTCCATTCGGCATTCCGACCCTGCCGCCGTTGCGGCGGCGGCGGCATCCGGCCCGGATCACCGGCAAGCCAGTGGCGGACGTCGAAGTAGTAGAACTGCTTGGACCAAAGCATGCCGGCAAAGGCCTGGCGCTGCACCAACCGCCGCTCCGGATCGGCGATACCACGCTGCAGGGCGGCATAGAACGCATCGGCTTCGTCGATCCGCTCTGCCATGACCACATCGAAATCACCGAACGGCGCTGCCTCCTCGCTCGCCCGCCGTAGCCGGAGCCGCACCGCCGTGCTGCCACCGGGAGGGAGCGTCAGCCGATAGTGCAACCCACACTTGCTGCCCTCGCGCGCCGGGTTGACCGCGCCCATGTCGCCGCGAACCAGATAGTCGTTTATCCCGTCCTTGAAGTAGCCGGCAGCTTCGATGCGGTAGAGGCGCCGCACGTTGGTCTCATTTTCGCAGAACAGCAGCTCCGGCGCGCCCTGGGCGAACAGTTGCAGCGGCGTGAGCAGCGGGTGCGTCGCCTCCAGCGCGCCGTCTGCACGAGCGTGGATACGGGCACGGGCGAACTCGTCCGACCAGCTCCACATGTTGCGCGCCCAGAATTGCGGGACGAGATGCAGCGCCGCGTCGTCCGGGCCGCGATTGGTCACACTCACCCGCATCAGCGTATCTTCCGGCGCGGCCTTCGCATATTCCACAGTCACGTCGAAATAGCGCCCGTCGTCGAACACGCCGGTGTCCTGAAGCTCGAACTCGGGGTCCGATCTGCCGCGTCTGCGGTTCTCCTCGATCAGCTGCTGGTAGGGGAACTCGGCCTGCGGGTAGCGATAGAGCATCCGCATATAGGAGTGCGTCGGCGTGCCGTCCTGGAAATACCAAAATTCCTTGACGTCCTCGCCATGATTGCCTTCGCCGTTGGTCAGGCCGAACATCCGCTCCTTCAGGATCGGGTCGCGGCCGTTCCACAGCGCGAGGGCAAGGCACCAGCGCAGGTGGTCGTCGCCCCAGCCGGCGATCCCGTCCTCGCCCCAGCGATAGGCGCGGCTGCGGGCATGGTCATGCGGGAAATGGTCCCAGGCCGTGCCGTACGCGCTGTAATCCTCCCGCACCGTTCCCCATTGCCGCTCGCTGAGATAGGGCCCCCAATGCCGCCAATGCTCGCCATCCTTGATCGCGGCCAGTCGCCGACCCTCGGCGGTGTCGAGCAGATGGTGCTGCGGCGTAGTGCAATCTGGCATGTCCATTTCACATCGATACTGCAGGCGACACGTCGCCGACCAGTCGCCGCACCCGGATCAGTTCGCCGAGCGACCATGCCTGGAACGGGCAGCCGCCGGGGGTGTGGGGCGGGTCGCCGTCCGCTACTTCCGAGACATGGCCCAGTCCCGCCGTCGCGAGATGCTGCAGCAGCGGCGGCAGGAAGCGGGCCCGCGCCTCCGACTTCGCCGCCGCCGAATTGCCGCGAACGCGCAGCCACGCCTCCACGAACGGACCAATAAGCCAGGGCCAGACTGTGCCCTGGTGATAGGCGGCATCGCGCTCCTGTGGCCCGCCACGGTATCGCGGCACATAATCGGGATCTTCGCGCGCCAGCGAGCGCAGGCCGAGAGGCGTCAGCAGTTGCGCCTCCACCAGATCGACAACGCCGCGTGCCGCGGTGCGGTCCAGCACCGGATAGGGCAGGCCGCCCACCGCAAAGATCTGGTTCGGTCGGATGCGGGGGTCCGTTTTGCCGGGCACATGGTCCGCATCCACCACATCGAACAGCCCGCCGGTCGCAGGGTTCGGGAAGCGCGCGGCGAACGCTGCCCGGGCCGTGCGCTCCGCCTCCGCCCAGCGCGGCGACCAGCGCTGGGCAATCCGCAACGCGTTGATCCACAACGCCTCCACCTCCACCGGTTTGCCGATGCGCGGCGTCACCACCCAATCGCCCAGCTTGGCGTCCATCCAAGTGAGCTGCACACCGGGCTCGCCGGCACGCAGCAATCCGTCCAAGTCGAGGCCGATCCCGTAACGTGTGCCGCCCACGTATCCGTCGACGATCGCCGCGACGGCCTGTGCCAGCCGCCTGCCCTCGCGCACGGCGTAGCCAGTCTCGGTCGCCTCCCGCAAGAAGTCGTCTACCGCGACGACGAACCACAGCGCGGCGTCCACGGAGTTGTAGTCCAGCGTGTCACCCCCATCGCTACGGCGGTTAGGCAGCATGCCGGCACTGACCAGCCCGGCCCAAGCTGCGAGGATTGTCTCCGCTTCTGCCAACCGCCCGGTCGTCAACAGCAGGCCGCGCAAGGCGATAAACGTGTCGCGGCCCCAGTCGGTGAACCAGGGGAAGCCCGCGAGCAGCGTCCGGCCGTGCACGCCATCGACCAGGAATGCGTTCGCAGCTGCCACGAGTTCGTCCCGCTGCGCATCGCGGCGACGCCGCTCCACGTCGGCGGGCTTCGCGGCAAGCGGGGCCGGCGACACCGTCAGTCCATCGCCCACACGGAAAATCAGCACGGCCTCGTCCCGCGCCACGTCGAACTGGAAGCACCCGGGCGAGGCGAGGTCCTCGACGTAATCAAGGCCCCGATCACGCTCCGCGGTGTAGAGGAACTTGCGATACCAGTCCGGAGAGGCGCCATAGACGCCGTTGCTAAGCGCACTGATTGACGGCAGCCCGGCATAGGGGCGCCAAGTCACGTTCCCGCCCTGTATCATACTGTCGAACACTAACGCGCCGTTCTCTCTGTGCAGCGCGTGATAGTCGCGGCCCGAGAGTAGCGGCCGCACACTCAGGCAGCAGGGGCCACTACCGGCAGTGCGACGCCAGCAAAGCACCGTCCCCTGACCGTCGCGGTGGACGAACACTTCCTGCACGATGACTGTGCCGTCCGGCAGCCGAAACTGCCAGCTTGGCCACGGCCGATGCGCAAAGGCGACAATGCCGCGCCAGCCTTCGGGATAGGTCACATCCGGCAGGTAGCGCTGCGTGCTGATCGCGTAGCGCCCAGCATCGGTGTCGACCCAGGCTTCAACGCCGTTGACCAGCACGACACGGCTGGCCGGCGGGCGCATTGCCGCGAGCAGCAGAGCGTGATAGCGCCGCGTGCGTTCGCCGCTAACAGTCCCGGAAGCGAAACCTCCGAGCCCGTCCGCCTCCAGCCACTCAGCTGCTAAATCCACGTGAGGCTTTCAACTGGGAGCGCCATCATCTATCGCCTTCGAAGGTGCGACCCAGTCAACCTAACGGCGGGCTATCTCGCGGCACGCGAGGATGTGCCAACAGCCTGTTGTCGACGAGCAGTCAAGTCAGCAGTTTATCCCGGAGCGCTCCGGTGCGCCACGTCGCACAGCGCCCGACCTGGAAATGGGCGTGAAAAACTTCCTTATCGGCCTGCGGTCTTTAAATGGACCTTAACCCACCAGCTGCCGACATTGGCCTGACCTTGCCGAGCATAATATACCGAAATCCTGGCACCGCGGAGGAACACGTTCATGGCACCCAGAAGCATGATAGCACACATCGCGGACGCGGCGGGCTTCCTCGCCGCCCTCGATCAGAGCGGCGGGTCGACGCCTGGAGCGCTGCGCCTCTATGGCATTCCGGACAGCGCCTATAGTGGTGAAGCCGAGATGTTCGCCCGCATGCATGAGATGCGGGCGCGGGTGATGACGGCGCCGGCCTTCACCGGCGACAAGGTGATCGGCGCAATCCTGTTCGAGCGCACCATGGACGGCGAGGTTCAGGGCAAGTCGGCGCCCTCCTACCTTTGGCAGGACCGAGGATGCGTGCCCTTCCTCAAGGTCGACAAGGGGCTGGAGGCGGAAGCCGATGGCGTCAGCCTCATGAAGCCGATCCCGGAGCTCGACACGCTACTCGACCGGGCGGTCAAGCTCGGTGTGTTCGGCACCAAGATGCGCTCTACGATCAACCTGGCATCCGAGAGCGGTATCGCGGCAATCGCCAGGCAACAGTTCGAGGTCGGCGCTCGCATCGCGAAGCACGGGCTGGTTCCCATCCTTGAGCCGGAGGTGCTCATCAAGAGCCCCGACAAGCCGAAGGCCGAGGCTCTCCTGAAGGATGCGCTATCGCGGCATCTCGATGCGCTGCCGTCGGACCAGCAGGTGATGCTGAAGCTGACGATCCCGGACGTTCCCGATCTCTACAAGGACCTGATCGCGCACGACCGGGTGGTTCGCGTCGTCGCCTTGTCGGGCGGCTATAGCCGTTCCGATGCCTGCCGGCGCCTGGCCCAGAACCACGGCATGATCGCCAGTTTTTCGCGCGCACTGCTCGAGGAGCTACGGGCTTCGATGAGCGACGCGGCGTTCAACGCGGCGTTGGCGCAGGCCATCGACGAGATCTACAGGGCCTCGACCGTGAAGGTGTGACAGGGGCGAGCCGGCCCGGCACCGTAAGTGCCGCGACTACGCCCCGCTTGTCTTCGCTGCCAGTCTACCAGGTCTGCTTCGGAACAACTTTCGCGGCTATGGGTGAAGCAGCCGTAACTGGCCGGCAGCGCAATGGCAACCTTGAGCGATGCACAGGCGAAAGCGCGCTCACTCTCGCGGGGGATTGTCCTATTGGCGCCGGAAGTCCAAGAAATCGTTTCCAATAGAATTGAATGAAATCATTATGCTGCTGGTCAGGATTGAACTGACGACCTCCCCCTTACCAAGGGGGTGCTCTACCACTGAGCTACAGCAGCGCCGGTATGGCGGGGTATAGCTCCCGGCCAGCTTGGGGTGCAAGAAGCCGGCGCATTGACCGCGGTTGAGCGGACGCCATTCTCAGCCTCATGGACAAGCTCAAGCCCCCGGCTCCCAAGCCTGCAACTTCCGGCGCCAAGCTGGCCGCGCGGAGGAAGCGCGAGGCGGACGCCTTACGTGCCAACCTGCGCAAGCGCAAGGATCAGGCCCGCGCGCCTGACAAACCGAAGCAGGAGTGAACGGTGTTCGAACCGGGCGCGGGCGCATGACATCTGACGAGTTTCTCGCCTGGGCCGGTGGAAGACGGGCTTGTTGCGAACTGGGCGCGGGCGGAGTAGTCGCGGGGCGTTGGATCGAAGCGCCAACGTGACGACGGAACCATCGCCACGCGCGTCGTCCGTGGCGGTTCGCTGAGACCCGACCCGCCCGGCATTTCGCTCCCAGACTGCTTCCCGCCGCTCCGCTAAGAGTTTGCCCGACGCGGACCTGCCGCGCTAGACGGACGCGCACCCCCATCGGAGGCGCTGCCAAATGCCCGTGATGTCCGATCGCTGGATCCGCCGCATGGCGCGGGACCACGGCATTATCGAGCCTTTCGTCGAGGCGCAGAAGCGCGAAGGCGTGATCAGCTACGGTCTTTCCTCCTACGGCTACGACGCGCGCGTGGCCGATGAGTTCAAGATCTTCACCAACATCGATTCCGCGGTGGTCGATCCAAAGGAGTTTGCGCCGGCCGGCTTCGTCGACCGCAAGACCGATATTTGCATCATCCCGCCCAACAGCTTCGCCCTCGGCCACACGGTCGAGTATTTCCGTATCCCGCGCGACGTGCTGGTGATCTGCCTGGGCAAGTCCACCTACGCGCGTTGCGGCATCATTGTGAACGTCACGCCGCTCGAGCCTGAATGGGAAGGCCAGGTGACCATCGAGATCTCCAACACTACTCCGCTGCCCGCGAAGATCTACGCACACGAGGGCATCTGCCAGTTCCTGTTCCTGCAGGGAAACGAACCTTGCGAAACCAGCTACGCCGACAAATCGGGCAAGTACATGCGCCAGCGCGGCGTGGCGCTGCCGAGGATGTAAATGATGGACCGTATCCGTATCCGCGGCGGCAGGCCGCTCGCCGGTGAAATCGTCATCGGTGGCGCCAAGAATGCTGCCCTGCCGCTGATGGCCGCCGCCATGCTGACCGATCAGCGCCTCGTGCTTAGCAACGTGCCGCGGCTGGAGGATGTCACCACCATGTCGCTGCTTCTGGCGCAGCACGGCATCGCGGTCGAGCCACTCGGCAACGACGGGCGCACCCTTTCGCTCGGCGGCACCATCACCAACACCGAGGCGCCATACGACATCGTGCGCAAGATGCGCGCTTCGTTCCTCGTGCTGGGACCGTTGCTGGCGCGCACGGGTGAGGCACGGGTCTCGCTGCCAGGTGGCTGCGACATCGGCGTAAGGCCGGTCGATCTGCACCTTAAGGGCCTCGAGCAACTGGGCGCGCGCGTCCTGCTGGAGGGCGGCTACATCGACGCTCGGGTGGTTGGACGGCTGCGCGGCGCAACTGTCATCTTCCCGTCTGTCTCGGTCGGCGCCACCGAGAACCTGCTGATGGCGGCGAGCCTGGCTGATGGCCGCACGGTGCTGGTCAACGCCGCACGCGAACCCGAGATCGGCGACCTCGCCCGTTGCCTGAACGCCATGGGGGCACGGATCGAGGGCATCGACAGCGACCGGCTGACCGTCGATGGCGTGGACCGCCTCCACGGCGCGAAGCACGCGATCATTCCGGATCGGATCGAGACCGGCACCTACGCCTGCGCCGCAGCGATCACCGGCGGCGAGGTGCTACTGCGCAACGGAAAAGCGGCGCACCTCGGCGCCACAGTGCGCGCGCTGCGCGAGGCGGGCGTTGACATCGTCGAGCAGCCGCAAGGCCTGCACGTGCGCCGGCTTAACGGGCTGCATGGCGCCGATGTGATGACGGAGCCTTACCCCGGCTTCCCGACCGACATGCAGGCGCAGTTCATGGCGCTGATGGCGGTGTCCGATGGCGCCGCCATGGTCACCGAGACGATATTCGAGAACCGCTTCATGCACGTCCCCGAACTGAATCGTATGGGGGCGCGAATCAACGTGCACGGCGCGTCGGCCATCGTGCGCGGTGTCGCGGCCCTGTCGGGCGCGCCGGTGATGGCGACGGATCTCCGGGCGTCGGTGTCACTCGTCCTGGCTGGGCTGGCGGCAAAGGGAGAGACCGTGGTGAACCGGGTCTATCACCTGGATCGCGGCTACGAGGCGGTCGAACAAAAGCTCGCGGCCTGCGGCGCGGATATCGAGCGTTTGGAGAGTTAGTCCTGCGGTTCCGCTCGACACCCGTCGTGAATTTCGCTGCTGGACGGGCGGGCTCCGCGATCCCATATCTGTCTGATTGAGCCGGCACGAGGATGCCCCGCTCCGAGGAGATGCCATTGTCAACCCTGCTTTCCGCCCCGTTGGCCTGCTGCCGTTGGGAACTTGAGAACCGCCGCATGGTGCCCCCCTCCAATGAGGCCCTGCGCCTGATTATCGAAACGGAGCCGGCTCTCGTGAATGACCTGAACCGATTCTACGGCGACGCCACGCCGGACGGCGGGCTCGACAAGGTTGAGCGCGAGATGCTGCTCGACCTGCTGAGCCGCCACTTCACTGGCCGGTCGTGGCCCCGTTCGGGGGGCATGGACGCGACGCGCCGGTTCATGGCGACCCTGCAGCGCGCCATGGCGGTTGCCGGCTGGAAGCTTGACGCATTTGCCGTGGCAGCCTGAAGGCCTGTCCTTGGCTCTGCGATGACGACCACGCTTTCGCGGCGGCCGATGCGGTCGCTGCCTTGATCCCGGCCGCTTTTCCCGTTGCTATGCGGATCCTCGCCGCATCAGCAATGGAGGCCTAGATGCAATTCGCCGATCAGACCGTCATCGTCACGGGCGGCACCGGTGCGCTTGGCCGCGCGGTCGTGGGGACGCTGCTTGCGGCAGGCGCACGCTGTCGTGTTCCGTACGTCGTCGACGCGGAAGCCGCAACGTTTCCGCACAAGGACGGCGTCACTCTGGTGCCGCGTTGCGAACTTACCAACGAGGACGACATTGCGCGGCTCTATGATGGCGTCACGGATCTGTGGGCTTCCATCCACATCGCGGGTGGCTTCGCCATGGGGCCCGTGGCCGAGACCGACAAGGCCGGCATGCTGCACATGCTGAATATGAACTTCGTGAGCTGCTATCTGTGCTGCCGCGCCGCCGTGCAGGGCTTTGGCACGGCCGGTGGCCGCATCGTCAACGTCGCCGCTCGCCCCGGCATCGAGCCTAGGCTCGGTGCAGGCATGGCGCCCTATGCCGCGAGCAAGGCCGCCGTAGCCGCCTTCACCCAGGCGCTGGCCGCCGAGGTGGCGGGACGCGGCATATTGGTGAACGCGATCGCGCCATCGATCATCGACACGCCGGCCAACCGCGCCGCCATGCCAAAGGCCGACCACACGGCTTGGCCAAAACCGGCCGAGATCGCAGCAACGATCGCGTTTCTCGCATCTGCAGAAAACAAGGTGACAACGGGCGGCGTGGTGCCGGTCCCAGGACGGACCTGATACCCGATCAATGGTCTTGATCAGGAGGACAGATACTCCATCGCCGCGTCGACCCCGCCCTTGCCATGAGGAACGTCGTTGATGCGCAGCGCCATCTCCACTGCTGACAACGCCCCCAGCACCATCGGCTCGTTCAGGTCGCCGAGATGGCCAATGCGGAACACCTTGCCGCCCAGCTTCCCCAGCCCGCCGCCGAGAGAGACGTTGAACCGCTGGCGTGCGGTGCGTCGCAAGGCATCGCCGTCGTGGCCCTCCGGCATTAGAACGGCCGTGACCGAGTCCGAATAGCGTGCCGGGTTGGTGCAGTACAGCCGGGGCCCGTTGTTGCCGGCCCACACCTGCACGGCGCGTCGCGTCGCCTCGGCCAGCCGCGTGTGGCGCGCGATGACATTCGGCAGGCCTTCGTCCTCCAGCAGCCGGATCGATTCGCGCAGCCCATAGAAGGTGTTCACCGGGATTGTCCCGATGAAGCTCTTTTGCGGGCGTTTGTCCATCAGCGTCCAGTCGAAATAGAACCGCGGCAACTTCGCGCGTCCGTGTGCTTCGATCCCCTTCGGTGAGACACCCGTGAAGCTAAGGCCGGTCGGCAACATCAGTCCCTTCTGACTGCCGCCGACGACGCAGTCGATCTTCCACTCGTCCATGCGGAAGTCGAGCGAGCCAAGCGAGGAGATGGTATCGACCAGGAACAATGCGGGATGCTTCACGGCATCGATGGCCGCCCGGACCTCGTCCAGCGGGAGCATCATGCCTGTCGCTGTCTCGTTGTGCACGACGCAGACCGCCTTGATTGCGTGGCTGGTATCCTCGCCGAGCGCCGTCTTCACCTGGGCGATATCGACGCCATGGCGCCAGTCGCAGGCGACCAGGCGCACTTCGAGTCCGTGCGCACGCGCCATGTTCGCCCACTCTTCGGAGAAGTAGCCGGACTCCAGCACCAGGATCGCCTCGCCGGGTGACAGGAGATTGGTGAGCGAGGCCTCCCACGCGCCATGGCCGGAGGCGTTGTACATGAACAGATGGTGCCGGGTCTGCAGCACGCGCTTCACGCCCTCGAATGCCGCGTCGTAGACCTCGACGAAGTCGGGGTCGTGGAAATCGATCGACGGCCGGTCAAGCGCGCGCAACACGCTGTCGGGAATGTTGGTCGGCCCCGGATTGGCGAAGAAGTGGCGGCCGCGGGGCTTCTGGACGGTGGTGCTCATGCGCTGGACCTTCGTGGTGGCGGGCGCATCCACCAGAGAAATGGCCGACTTGTAAAGGTGTGACTTGTGCTGGCCGACATGCGCTTCAGGCCGGCTCCTGTATCAGCACGGGGGAGCAGTTCATCCCGTCGGCATCGCCTCCGCCAGCCGTCCCCCCACCCTCACCGGCGCAACCCGCCGCGCCAGACCCGTCGCATCGTCGGTCTCGACGAAAACGCCGCATACCGTCGCTTCGCCCTCGGCAGGCGCCAGACGCTCGCCGGGCATCTTCCGCCAGAACCGCAGCGTCGCCGCGTCCTTCGCCATGCCGATCACGCTGTCATAGTCGCCGGACATGCCGGCGTCCGACTGGAACGCAGTCCCCCCCGGTAGCACCTGTGCATCGGCCGAGGGACAATGCGTGTGAGTGCCGATCACCGCCGATACCTGGCCATCGAGAAAATGCGCAAACGCCATCTTCTCGCTCGACGCCTCGGCGTGGAAATCGACCAGGATCGCCGCCACTGTGCCGCCCAGCCGATGCCGCGCGAACAGGTCGGCGGTGGCGCGGAACGGGCAGTCGAGCGGGTCCATGTACAGCCGCCCCATTGCCTGCGTGACCAGCACACGTCGGCCTCCCGCGACCTCCACCACCGCCGCACCGGCCCCTGGTGTGCCGGGCGGAAAATTCAGCGCGCGGATCAGGCGCGGGGTCTCGGCGATGTAGGGGATGATCTCCTTGCGGTCCCAGGCGTGGTTGCCCAGGGTGATCACATCTGCACCGGCGCCGAACAGCGCGGTCGCCATCTCGGGCGAGAGCCCGAACCCGTGGGAGGCGTTCTCTGCGTTGACCACGGCAAGATCGATACGCATCGCCTCGCGCAACTTAGGCAGCGATGTCGCCACCGCTTCGCGGCCGGACCTGCCGACGACGTCCCCGATGAACAAGATGCGCATCCATTATTCCTTGCAGAAGATCACGCCGCGTTCGGTCGCCACAGCATCCAGCCGTTCGTCGTAGGGGCCTGCCGGCACCTCGTCCAGTTCCTGAGCGGCATAGGCCACCCCCAACCGGAACCGTCCCGGCAGGCTCGCCAGGGTCCGATCATAATAGCCCGCCCCGTAACCCACGCGGTACCCCCGTCGATCGAACGCGAGCAGCGGCACCAGCAGGAAGTCGGGCACCCGCACGTCGCCATCCGGCCGCGATGTGCCAAACCGCTCCGGTACCATCACCGAGCGAGGATGCCAAAGTCGAAAGATCAATGGGTTGCCGCGCTTTGGTGTTTCTGGCAGCACGATCGGATGCCCTCTGGCGTGCAGCTCCAGCAACAGCGGCCGGATGTCGATCTCCTGCCCCATCGGCCAGAACCCTGACACGACCGCCCCCGCCGGCGGCGGTGCCTCGCGCAGCACGTGCTCGCCTAACGCACGCCCGCACCCCGGGTCCCACGCCTCACGCGCGGCCAGCATCCGCTGGCGCGCGAGGCGTTTGGCCTCAATCAGTTCGGCAGGAATGTGCGGAGCCGCCATGGCCGTTGGCGTCTCAACCCTCCCAAGGCCTGCGTTTGCAGGTGGGCGCCAGATACCGAGACCAAGATCCCGGCAGAGCCAGCTCCCTGGAGGTTGCTTACTGGCCCCGGGGATGAATTGCCTGACGAACCGGGCAGCCCCGCGAACACTATCTAGGGACGCTCGAGGTCCAGGGCAATCTCCTCTGCCCGCTTCGCCAGCTTCCCCAGCCGCCGTCCGAACTTCGGATCGGCCGCCAGGGGTTGGCCGGATCGCGCCGCGCGCAGCGACTTGCCCATCTCATACAGGTCGTCCGCCATCAGCAGTGACGCCATCACCAGCATGCGCGCCTCGCCGCTTGGTCCCGCCGCCACCTTGATCGAACTCGATCCGCCGTTCGACCTCGCCGGCCATCGCCTGCAGGTGCTCCTCCTCGCCGTCCTGGCAGCCGACGGTGTATGCATAGCCGTTGATGCGAACGGTAACCTGCGCCATCGAATGATCCTTACTTTCGATCTCAACCGGCCCTGTCGCCAAGCGCCGCGCGCAGACGATCGATCAAACCGTCGAGTCGTGCAGCAATTTCTTCCGTGTCCGCCGACGGGAATTGATCTGCGGGCGGCGCCTCCTCGCGCGCCGCTGCCTCGGCGATGCGCTCCAGTGCGGCTTCCAGCCGATCGGCCGCCGCTTCCGAATCCTCGGTGTCGCTGGCCATTTCCCCCGTCCCGCCTCAAGTGACGCACGAACTGAAAGCGCTCGAGGCATTGAACGTCAAGCAGAGATCGATGCGAGGTCCAGTGGCCGGCAGTGTGCACCCGGCAGTTGTTGTGCACGGGTTGACCGACGTGCGGACAGTACTGGCCGTCGGCCAGCCGGTGACGCTGCTCTCCGCCGTCGGGGCGGCGTTGTTCGCCGGTAGCGGCTGGTGGCACGCGCTGATCGAGCGCGCCCGTGCTGAACATCCGGACATTCCGATCGCCGACATCCTCGATTGCGCCGATGCGTCCGGTCTGGCGTTGGGGGCGCTTCGCATCGGTCTGCGTTGCATCATACTCAGCCCGACGGCACCCGGCTGGCAGGCCGTCGCCGAGATCGCGGCATCACTTGGCAGCGAGGTGTTAACCGCGCGCCCACCATCACTCGATATTGCCGACCGCTCCGCCGCTCGCCGCCTCCACAATTGGCTGCACGTGCGAACCGCCCCGGGTGACAGCGGCGACGCCCTGGGCTAGTACGCAAGCCTAGCCGCAGCCTTTGGAAAAGCCGTGGCCCTCGGTCTTGAGCCGAGGGTTCAGCAAAGAAGGACCCTCCATATGCGCGTCACCCAGAAAGTGAAGAAGATCCTGGACTGGTACGAGGGAGATCCGCCCGGCGTGAAGGCGAACCTCGCCCGCATCCTGTGCACCGGCAAACTCGGCGGCACCGGCAAGGTCGTCATCCTGCCGGTCGATCAGGGTTTCGAGCACGGCCCGGCGCGCAGCTTCGCTCCGAACCCGCCGGCCTATGATCCGCACTACCACTACCAGCTCGCAATCGAGGCCGGACTGAACGCCTATGCCGCGCCTCTCGGCATGATCGCCCAGGGCGCCGACACTTTCGCTGGCCAGATCCCCACCATCCTGAAGGTGAACAACGCCAACTCGCTTGCCACCAACAAGGACCAGGCGGTCACGGCCGGCGTGAAAGACGCGCTGCGCCTCGGTTGCGCTGCGATCGGCTTCACCATCTATCCCGGCAGCGAGTACGCCTATCCTCAGTTGGAAGAATTGCGCGAACTCACCGCCGAGGCGAAGGCGAATGGTCTTGCAGTTGTGGTTTGGAGTTATCCGCGCGGCGGCAATCTTGACCGTGCCGCAGAGACCGCGCTCGACATCTGCGCCTATGCCACGCAGATGGCAGCGCTGATGGGCGCCAACATCATCAAGGTGAAGCCGCCGACCGCGGTGATCAGCCTTGATGCGGCGAAGAAGAGCTACGAGAAGATCGACGGCTCCACACTCGCCAAGCGCGTCGAGCACGTGATGCAGTCGGCGTTCAACGGCAAGCGCATCGTGGTGTTCTCTGGCGGCGAGGCGAAAGACCTTGACGGCGTCTTCGAGGAGGTCCGTGGCCTGCGCGATGGCGGCGCCAACGGCAGCATCATCGGCCGCAACACGTTCCAGCGGCCGAAGGAGGTCGCGATGGAAATGCTGAACAAGATCATCGACATCTACCTCGGCAAGGCCTGAGGCATGGGAGGCTTGGGCGGCAGCCAGGACGGCTGCCGCGTCTACCTGATCACGCCTCCAAGACTCGATCCTACAGCGTTTGCCGACCAGCTCGCGTCGGCCCTGGATGCCGGCGATGTCGCTGCGGTGCAGCTTCGCCTGAAGGACGTGGATGACGACACGTGGCGCCGCGCGATCGATGCGCTGCGTCCTGTGACGCAATCACGCGACGTGGCGTTCCTGCTGAACGACCGCGCCGACCTTGGTGCGTGCGACCGGCAGCGACGGCGCTCATGTCGGACAGGAGGACATGCCGGCCAAGGAGGCGCGCCGCCTGATGGGTCCCGACGCCACTCTCGGCGTCACCTGCAAGGGCAGCCGCGACCTCGCGTTGCAGGCCGGCGAAGACGGCGCAGACTATGTAGCGTTCGGCGCGTTCTTTCCCTCCGGCACCAAGGACGTCACACGCTTCATCGATCCGGACATCCTGCACTGGTGGTCGGAGCTGATGGAACTGCCGTGCTGCGCGATCGGCGGCATCACCGCTGACAACTGTGCGCCGCTGGTGCAGGCCGGTGCCGACTTCCTCGCCGTGGTTGGCGCGGTCTGGAGCCATCCGGACGGCCCCGTGGCGGGCGTGCGAGCACTCAATGCCGCAATTGCAGCGGCGCACTGACCTATGGCCCGCCTCAGCGTCAACCTCAACAAGATCGCGCTGCTGCGCAACTCGCGACGCACCGGTGTGCCGGACCTGCGCACGTTCGCGCGCATCGCGCTTGAGGCCGGCGCGCGCGGCATCACCGTTCATCCCAGACCGGACGAGCGGCACATCCGCCGCTCCGATGTACCGATGCTGGCCGAGGCTATTGCGGCTGCGCGCCCCGCCGTGGAGCTGAACATCGAGGGCTATCCGGATGCGCGGCTGCTCGAGATCGCGGCCGACGTGCGGCCGGAGCAGTGTACGCTGGTGCCGGATGCGCCGGATGCGTTCACTTCCGAGGAGGGTTTCAAGCTTGGTCCCGAACAGATGGCGCTGGTGCGTCCCGCCATCGCGACGCTGAAGTCCATCGGCGCGCGGGTGATTCTGTTCATCGATCCCGATCCCGCGGTCCTCGATAGAATTCCCGCAAGCGGTGCCGATGGCGTCGAGATCTACACAGGCTCTTATGCAGCGGCGTTCCGCGCGGGCGCTTACGACGCATGCCTCGACGCCTGCGCGAAGACTGCGCGCGCCGCGGCGGATCTCGGGCTGGTTGTCAATGCCGGGCACGACCTGAACCTGCACAACCTGCCGCCGTTAATGGCATGCATGCCAGGCCTCGCCGAGGCATCGATCGGCCACGAACTAACTGCCGATGCGCTTGTCATGGGCTTTGCGGCCGCGGTCAGCGCCTATGCGAAGGCACTCACCGCCAAGCCATGAGTGACGCCTGCGATCGCCAGATTGCGTTCTGTTTCGTCATGTCCCAATAGGATTGCGGCACGGGCTCGGCCCTGCCTATCCGTTGAACAGAGGACACGACGATGAGCCAGACCGCGTTGACGGACCATGTCGTGACCCCCGCGGCGGGGACTGCGGCGCCACCGATCATCGTCATGAACAAGGTGAACAAGTGGTTCGGAGCGCTGCATGTGCTGCGCGACATCTCCATGTCGGTGGCGGAAAAGGAACGCGTCGTGGTCTGCGGGCCTTCCGGTTCCGGCAAGTCCACCATGATCCGCTGCATCAATCGCCTCGAATCTCATCAAGAAGGCAAGATCATCGTCGACGGAACTGAACTGACCGACGACCTCCGCGCGCTGGATACGATCCGGCGCGAGGTCGGCATGGTCTTTCAATCATTCAATCTTTTCCCTCATCTGACGATCCTGGAGAACTGTACTCTGGCACCCATCTGGGTGCGCAAGATGCCCAAGGCGGACGCGGAGGAACTGGCAATGAGCCTCCTCACGCGGGTCAAGATTCCCGAGCAGGCACGCAAGTACCCCGGCCAGCTTTCCGGCGGGCAGCAGCAGCGTGTCGCGATCGCGCGTGCCTTGTGCATGCGTCCCAAGATCATGCTGTTCGACGAGCCGACCTCCGCGCTGGATCCCGAGATGATCAAGGAGGTGCTCGATGTCATGATCGAGCTGGCGGACTCCGGCATGACGATGGTCTGCGTGACACACGAAATGGGGTTCGCGCGCCGGGTCGCCGATCGTGTCGTGTTCATGGACCAGGGCGAAATTGTCGAGAGCGGCTCACCTCAGCGCATGTTCGAGAACCCTCAGACCGACCGGCTGAAGTTGTTCCTCAGCCAGATTCTGCGTGGCCACTGACGCAACGCTACCGGCGACCCTCGCCGATCGGTGACACTTGTCCGGACATCCCGGCGAGGACTTCGGCGACGTGGCGCACCTTGGTGCGGTGGCCTTCTCGCTGCAGACGCCCAGCGATGTTCAGCAGGCAGCCGAGATCGCCCGCAAGTACCGTCTCGGCACCGGTGGCCACCACGTCACGCGCCTTGTCAGACACCATCCTGATCGAGACGTCCGGATATTTCACACAGAACGTGCCGCCGAAACCGCAGCAGACCTCCGCATCCGCCATCTCGGTCACAGTGGCTCCGATCGATTGCAGCAGGCGACGCGGCTGCTCCTTGATCCCGAGTTCGCGCAGGCCTGAGCAACCGTCGTGGTAGGTCACTGACCCACCTATATGACGCGTCTGAAGACGCTCGACTCCCATGACGTCGACCAGGAAAGTCACCAGTTCGAATGTCCGCTCTGCGAGTGCATCAGCGCGTGCGCGCATGTTGGGGTCGCCATCGAACAGGTGCGGCAGATGATGCTTCAGCATTCCGCCGCAGGAACCTGATGGCACCACGACGTAGTCGTAGCCGCCGAATGTATCGAGAATGCCCTCGGCGAGATCGCGCGCCGTAACCCGGTCGCCGGAATTGTAGGCGGGCTGACCGCAGCAGGTTTGCGCGCGTGGCACTTCCACCTGGCAGCCGGCCTGCTCCAGCAAGCGGATCGCCGCGAAGCCGACCGTGGGGCGGTGCAGATCGACCAGGCAGGTTACGAACAGCGCGACCCGCGGTTTGCCAGGCATCAGGCGCTGCGAGCGGAGACCAGCCGCCACACCGGATCGGGGCTCGAAAGCTTCCTCTCGAAAGTCCAGAGGTCGGTGATTTCAGTCACCGCATCCGTGCCGACGACAGGATGGCCGTCCTTGTCCTGCATCAGGCTGGTCTGATCGGAAACGAAGCGCACCACGATCGAGGCGACGTCTCCGCGCAACTCCGCATTCTCGATCGTCGCGCTGTGAATGGCGTGAATGGTGCTCACCTGAGTCTGACCGGAGGCCTCTCGCGCAACGATGGCCTGTTCGAAGGCGCGCCAGGTTTCCTCGGACAACAAACTCTGGAGCGTGGCGCGATTTCCCTCGGCGAACGCCGCCACAATCATTCGAAACGCCTTCTCCGCACCGTCGAGGAAGGCGGCCGGCTCGAAGCTGCGATCGATCGAACGCATGCGTCCCAGTGTCTGCCCGACGGCGCTGGCCGGCTCCGGCAGAGTGCGGGGGGTTGCCCGCGGCGCAGGCTCCGCCTGGCCCTCGATCACCGGACCGGCGGCATTCTGGCTTGCCTGAGGCTGAGGGGCCGGCGCCTGACGCTCGAACCCGGTGCGACGGCCCAGGATGCTCCGCAATCGCAGGACCAGAAACGCCGCTATCATCCCGAACAGGATGAGGTCGATCGGAAAACTGCTGCCCGCGCCCATTAATGCTCTCCTCCCGATCACAGATAGTGGCGCAACGCCCCTGACACAAACAATTCCCGCACAACCGGCGGGTTGCCGGCCTGGGGACCGGCCTGTATTGCGCTGCCATGATCCTGCTGCGCCATGGCCAGAGCGAGTTCAACCTGCATTTCAGCGCGACAAGGCGCGATCCCGGTATCGTCGATCCGCGACTGACCGAGCTTGGCCACGTCCAGGTTGCCGAGGCGGCCCGCCGCCTTACCGGGGAGCGGGTCACCCGCATCATCACTTCCCCCTACACCCGGGCGCTGCAAACTGCCGCTCCGCTTGCCAAGGCGCTCGGGGTCACGGTGCTGATCAATCCGATCGTGCGCGAGCGCTACGCCTTTGCCTGCGATATCGGTGCGCCACGGACCGAACTGGAGCGCGCCTGGCCCGAGCACGACTTCTCCACCATCGATGAGGTCTGGTGGCCGCCGATCGAGGAGCCGGCCGACTCGGTGATTGGGCGCGCCGCTCTGTTTCGTGCCGAAATGGCCGCCCTGACGGACTGGTCCGACACGCTTGTGGTCAGCCACTGGGGGTTCATTCTGTCGCTGACCGGCAAGAGTCTGATGAACGGAGAGTGGCTGCGCTACGATCCGAACGGCGAGCCTCCCGAGCAGATCGTCTGGCGGGCCTGATCATACACGCGGAACCGGATGACACCGCCGGGCCATCCGTGCTACCCGGCCCCGCCGCATGGGCGTCTCAGCCCGCGCGTGCAGCGACACGGAGATTCGTGATGTCCGAAACGACGGCACAGCCCCAGACGGCCGGCCAGCAGCACCCGCCGCCGCTGGTGGTCAATATCCAATACGTCAAGGATCTCTCGTTCGAGGTACCCGGTGCGCCCCAGGTGTTCACCCAGCTTCGGGCCCAGCCACAGGTCAATATCAATCTGGATGTGCAGGCACGTCGCGTGCAGGAGGGCCAGAACGTCTTCGAAGTCTCGATCATAGTCCGCGCCGAGGCGCATGAGGCGCCAGCGGCGCAGTCGGGCAACGGCCAGTCGGCCGCGGTGCCGCCGACCGTGTTCGTCGCCGAACTCACCTATGCCGGCGTCTTCACTCTCTCCGGCCTACCGGACAACGCCATCGAGCCGGTGCTGCTGGTGGAGTGCCCTCGCATCCTGTTCCCGTTCGCCCGCAACATCCTGTCGGATGTGACGCGCGACGGCGGGTTCCCGCCGGTGCTGCTGCAGCCGATCGACTTCGTCGCGCTGTGGCAGGCGCGCCGTGCCCAGGCGCAGCCGGCTCAGCCTCCGGCTGGTACCACAGCGGTCGCCTGATCCTGCTCAAGCCCGTAGCCAGACGGGATCCTTCAACCGAGCGACGAAGGCCGTATGAGCGGCGAGTTCGTCCTCGCTTGCCACGATAGGCCGCGGCACTCGGTCCCCGGTGTGCGTGTAGACCGCCAGTTCGACCGTCGTCTGCGCAGCGACCAGCGACAGTCCGCGCTGGCGCCCACCGGTGAGTTCCACATAGACGTCGGCCAATAGCCGGCAGTCGAGCAACGCGTTGTGGGTCGTACGCGCGCTGAGATCGATCGCGAACCGGCGGCAAAGCGCATCGAGACTGTTCGGCATTCCGGGAAAGCGCGCCTTCGCCAAGGCCAGCGTGTCGATCATGCGCGTGGCCGACAATGTGGGTCGGCCGAGGCGGAGAAACTCGGCATCGAGGAATGCGAAGTCGAATGGTGCGTTGTGCGCGATGAGCTTTGCGTCGCCGAAGAACTCCAGCAGATCGTCCACAATCGCGGAGAAACATGGCTTGCCGGCGACGTCTCGCCAGAGTGAAGCCGTGAATTCGTGTCGCGTCCTCCGGAATGTCGCGCTCAGGGTCGATCAGGGCATGGAACTGCCGCCCCGTCGGCAGGTCGTTCTCCAGTTCCAAAGCCGCCACCTCCAGCACCCGGTGGCCAAGTTCCGGTTCCAGGCCGGTGGTCTCCGTATCGAACAGGACGGCGCGACTCACGCGAGGACCTCCCTGATCAACCTGCTCAGTGCCTTCAGCGACGCGTTGCGCGACAGGCCCGTCTTGATGACCACGTCGGCGCGCTTTCGCTTGGCCGCGTCTGGCATTTGCCGGGCGATCACTGCCTTGACGTCGGCGTCACTCATACGCCGGCGGGCACGGATTCGTTGAATCTGTACTGCGCGTGGCGCAGAAACGACGATGATCCTGTCGACCCGCTTATCGCCACCGGTTTCCAACAGCAGCGGAATGTCGAGCACCACCGCGCGGCTGCCATGGCGCCGGGCGCGCGCAACGAATGCCTGTTCCTCCTGGCGAACCATCGGATGCAGGATTCCCTCCAGCCGGGTCAGCGCATCGGGCTTGCCCAGCACAGCCTGACGCAGTGCCACGCGGTCCACCTCGCCATCCCGAACTGTCCCGGGAAACGCCTCCGCGATCGCCCGCACTGCCCTGCCTCCGCGTCGCCTGCATTCGGTGCACCGCGGCATCGGCGTCGAATACCGGAATGTGCGCCCGACGGAACGCTGCGGCAGCAGTTGACTTGCCCATCCCGATGCCGCCCGTCAGACCAAGAATGATCATTGCGCGAGCAGGTCAGAGGCCACAAACCGCCGCAGTTCCTCGTCCACACGGGGTTCCACGCCGAACCAGGCGCGGAAGCCGGGCACGGCCTGATGAAGCAGCATGCCGAGGCCCTCCACGCAGCGCAGGCCCCTGGCACGGGCGGCCGCCAGTAGTGGCGTTTCCAGCGGCACGTAGACATTGTCGGCCACCACCAGCGAGGCCGGCGCACGCGACAAATCAAGGTCGAGCGGCGTGTGTCCGACCATGCCGAGTGGCGTGGTGTTCACCACCAGCGCGTGGTCGGCGAGTGCTGGCACCCTGGCGTCCCACTCGGCGATCCGCAGCCCCGGAATTTCGCGCGCCAATCCCTCGGCGCGCGCACGGGTGCGGTTGACGACCGTCACCGACGCGCCCTCATCGAGCAGCGCCGCGGCGACCGCTCTCGCCGAGCCCCCTGCACCAAGCAGCAGCACCGGTCCCGTAGCGGGATCCACGCCGTGCGCGTGGAGATTGGCCACGAAGCCGTAGCCGTCGGTGTTGCTGCCGGCGATTTTGCCGTCTTGGAACACCAGCGTGTTGACCGCGCCTGCGCGGCGAGCCGTGTCGTCTATCGTATCGCAGATATCGAATGCGCTGATCTTGTGTGGAATAGTGACGTTGGCGCCGGCAAACCCGGCGGCCAGCAATCCACGCATTGCGATCGCGAACTCGCCCGGGCGGATCGGCAGCGGAATGTAGGCGCCATCGATGCCGTGGCGTTGCAGCCAGAACCCGTGCAGGCGCGGCGAGCGGGAATATGTGACGGGCCAGCCGGCGATACCGGCGACTCGGGCGTGACCGGACGGGATCGACATGCAGGCACCTTTCCCCGGTGCGGCGGGAAGATCAATGCTGGTTTCACTCAAACGCCACGATCGGATCGCCCCTCCTGCTTGCCCCCGCGTTCATAAGCTGTGCAGATTGTTATCGGTCCCCGCCACGAGATCGGTTTCATGCCCCGCGACGAGACATCCCAGCCAGCGCGACCGGCTTCGTCCGGCGCGTCGGTGCGTCTGGTCGATGTCAGCCGGCGCTGGGGAGCGACAGCAGCACTGGATGGTGTCTCCATCGATATCACGCCCGGCCGCTTCACCGTGCTGCTGGGCCCATCCGGATGCGGCAAGACCACCTGCCTGCGGATCGTTGCCGGGCTTGAGACGGCAACCTCCGGCAAGGTGGAGATTGCCGGCCGCGACGTGACCAGACTGCCACCTGCGGCGCGCGGCGTCGCGATGGTGTTTCAGTCATACGCTCTGTTCCCGCATCTGAGTGTCGCGGAGAACATCGTGTTCGGTCTGAAGGCGCGCCGTGTTCCTCCGCCAGAACGCGGGCGGCGACTGGCGCGCGCTGTGGAGATCCTCGGCATCCCCCACCTGTTGGAACGGAAGCCGGGCCAGCTCTCCGGCGGTCAGCAGCAGCGCGTCGCTCTCGGTCGCGCCATCGTCGCCGAGACGCCGGTCTGCCTGATGGACGAACCATTGTCGAACCTCGATGCGCAGCTCCGCGCCGATATGCGACGCGAAATTTTGGCGCTGCAGCGGAGGCTCGGCATTACCATGCTGTACGTGACGCACGATCAGACCGAGGCCATGGGCATGGCCGATCAGATCGTATTGCTGCGCGATGGCCGTATCGAACAGGACGCGCCACCCGAGGAAATCTACGCCCGGCCGGCGACCAGTTTCTGTGCGAGCTTCATCGGGACACCGCCGATGAATCTGTTCCCGTTGGAAAGGCATGACGGCGGCATGGTACTCCGCGGGACGGATGGCCCGATTCTGGCACCGGCGATTGAAGGCAAATGGCTCGGTGGCATCCGGCCGGAGAGCCTTCGTATCGCCGAGCACGGGATCGAGGCGCACGTTCGGCACGCCGAATACCTTGGAGCCGATACAGTCGTCGCCTGCACGGTCGGCGATGTGCCTCTGCTCGCCCGGCTGCCCGGCCGTGTTGTACTGGCGGACGGCACAGCGGTCTGCCTCGCCACTGAAGAGCCGATCCATATTTTCGACGCGGCTTCCGGAGGTCGCATCGAGAGCACCGTGCCAGCCAGGGAAACAGTCAGCGCATGATTCGGGTGACCCGCCGCCGTCTGATGCAAGCCACCAGTGCCGCTCTGGCCATGCCGGCGATTGCGCGAGCGGCCGATGCGACGGAGATCAGCTTCTATTTTCCTGTCGCCGTCGGTGGGCCGATCACCAAGATCATCGACGGCTATGCCGCGGACTTTCAGCGCGAGAACCCGTCGATCAGGGTGACTCCGATCTACGCCGGCACCTATCAGGACACGCTGACCAAAGCGCAGACCGCGCTGAAGGCAAACGCCGGTCCGCAGCTTGCGGTGCTGCTGTCGACCGATGTTTTCTCTTTGATCGACGACGACCTGATCGTGCCATTCGAGGCGTTGGCGGAGAATGAGGCGGACCGCGCCTGGCTGCGCAGTTTCTATCCTGCGTTCCTGAAGAACGGCGAGATCAATGGCCACACCTGGGGCGTGCCGTTCCAGCGCTCGACCATCGTGCTGTTCTGGAACAAGGCCGCTTTCCAGGATGCCGGACTGGAACCGGAACGCGCGCCGGCAACCTGGGACGAGCACGCCTCATTCGCGCAGAAGCTGACCAAACGGAGTGGCGACGCCGTCGTACGGTGGGGCGTGCAGATTCCCGCCAGCGGCTTTCCGTATTGGCTGTTCCAGGCACTCACCACCGAGGCAGGCGCCACGCTTGCCAATGCCGATGGCACGGAGACTGATTTCGCCAGCCCCGGCTGCATCGAGGCGCTGCGCTACTGGATTGATCTCACCGCCAAGTATCAGGCGCATCCGCCTGGCATCGTCGATTGGGCGACAACCCCGCGCGATTTCCTCGAGCAGAAAGTGGCGATGATCTGGACGACGACCGGCAACCTGTCGAACATCCGTGCCAACGCGAAGTTCCCGTTCGGCGTTGCCATGCTGCCTGCGGGGAAGCAACGCGGCAGCCCAACGGGAGGCGGCAACTTCTATCTGTTCCGGAGCGCGACGCCGGCACAGCGCGAGGCGGGGCTGCGTTTCCTGCGCTGGATCACCAGCCCGGAACGCGCGGCCCGGTGGGGCATCGACACAGGATATGTCGCGACGCGGCCAGACGCATGGGAGACGCCAGCGATGAAGACATACGCAGCGGAGTTCCCCGCGGCGGTGGTGGCACGCGACCAGCTGCAATACGCAGTGGCAGAGTTGTCGACGCACGACAACCAGCGAGTCACACAGGCGCTGAACGACGGACTTCAGGCCGCATTGTTGGGGCGCAAGCCGCCCACGGACGCGCTGTCAGAGGCGCAGGCCAGCGCGGCGCGTCTGCTCCGTTCTTTCCGTCGCTAACGAATACAAGGGGGAGGTCTCGTCATGATCCGTCGCCGCACATTGCTGGCCGCCGCGACCGCAACGTTGGCCGCGCCCGCGATCCTGCGTGCACAAAGCGCGCAGAAACTGACGTTCTACTATCCGATCGCCGTTGGTGGACCCTTGCAGGGGATCATGGACGGCTACTGCAAGGCCTTTGAGCAGGAGACCGGCATTTCGGTCGAACCGGTGTATGCCGGCGACTACAGCCAGACGCTGATCAAGGCGCTGGCGGCGATCCGCGCCGGCACAGGCCCGCAGTTCGCTGTTCTGCTGGCCGCCGAGATGCACAGCCTGCAGGATCAGGACATCCTGGTGTCGATCGACGACATCGGCCTAGATGCCGATGGCAAGAAGTGGCTGGATGGCTTCTATCCCGCGTTCATGGCGAACAGCCATGCCGAGGGAAAGACATGGTCGGTGCCATACCAGCGTTCGACCGCGATCTTCTATTACAACAAGGCGGCCTTCCAGGATGCGGGCCTGGATCCCGAGGCGTTCCCGAAGACATGGGCCGAACTTGCGGCGACAGCGGCGAAGCTGACCAAGCATGACGCGTCAGGACGCGTGACTCGCTGGGGCATCAAGATGGCCGGCGATCTCGGCAATGCGCAGTGGACATTCGGCGCTCTCGCCAATCAGGCCGAACAGAAGCTGATGAACGACGCGGGCAGCGAGGTCTACTTCAATCAACCCCGGACGATCGAGGCAATGGCGTTCTGGCGCAGCCTGTCTGCGGAGCACCATGCCACGCCGGACGGCGTTTCCAACTGGCCGCAGCTTTCGCCGGACTTCCTTGAAGGCAATACGGCGATCATCCAGCACACCACTGGCAATCTCACCAATGTGCGCGAAAAGGCGCAGTTTCCGTTTGGCGTCGCGGGTCTCGCCGGCAAGAACTCGCCGCACACCGTGGTGGGTGGCGGCAATCTGTACTTCTTCAAGAACGCGAGCAGCGCTGAAAGGCAGGCGAGCCTTCGATTTGCGCGCTGGGTGAGCCAGCCGGAGCGGGCCGCTGACTGGTCTATGCGCACCGGCTACATCGCCACCAGTCCGGCCGCGTACGAGACGCAGACCATGAAGGACTTCATCGCCAAGGTTCCTACGGCGAATGTGGCACGCACGTTCCTGCCGGTCGCAACAGGCGAGTTGTCGGTGCATGAGAACCAGCGCGTCTACAAGGTGCTGACGGACAACATCCAGGCTTGCCTGAACGGTACCAAGACTCCGGCGCAGGCGATGGCGGACGCGCAGACCGAGTCGGATCGTATCCTGAAGCCCTACAGGAAGGCCTGATCGAGGCACGGGCATGCGGCGCGAGACGATCCACGCGTATCTGCTGCTGCTGCCCGCCCTCGTCCTGCTTGTGGCATTCACGCATTGGCCGGCAATTGCCACACTGATCGACAGTCTCTACGCCACCCCGCACGGTAGCCGCCCGGCGCCGTTCGTCGGTGCGGATAACTACGCCGGCTTGTTTGACGACCCGGTGTTCTGGCAGGCGCTGCGCAACAATGTCTGGTACGCAGTCGCCACGATCCCTGCGTCGATTGTTCTCGCGTTGCTGATGGCGCTCGCGGTGAATGAGGCGCTGCCCGGGCGCGCACTGCTGCGCATGGCTTACTTCCTCCCCACCATGCTGCCGATGATCGCGGTCGCCAACATCTGGATGTTCTTCTACACGCCGGACTACGGCCTGTTCGACCGTATCATCGCACTCTTCGGCGGCGGACGGCACAACTGGCTCGGTGACGCCTCCACCGCACTGCCGGCGATGATCGCCGTCGCTGTGTGGAAGGAAGCCGGCTTCTTCATGATCTTCTACCTCGCAGCATTGCAGACGATGCCAACGGACCTGCGCGAGGCCGCGGCGCTCGAGGGTTCGTCGCGCTGGAACTACCTTCGCCGCGTCATTCTGCCGCTGCTGATGCCGACCACTCTGTTCGTGCTGGTCAACGCTGTTATCAATGCATTCCGTGTGATCGACCATATCATCGTAATGACACGTGGCGGCCCCGACAATGCCACGACGCTGCTGCTCTTCTATGTGTACGAAGCCGGCTTTCGCTTCTGGGACACCGCAGCCGCGGCATCGGCGACGGTGGTTCTGCTGTCCATCATGGCGCTCGCCGCTGCATTCCAGTTCGGCGTTCTGGGCCGACGCGTGCACTACCGATGATGGTCGCCGACCACAACCCGATCGGCCGCAACCTGGAGACACTTGGCGCCTGGACACTCGGCGTCCTTTGGATGCTGCCTCTGCTCTATGCCGTGTGGACCGCCTTCCATCCTGCGATCTATGCAACGCACTTTGATCCGCTGGCGCCGATCACCTTGGCAAACCTGAAAGCGGCCTGGCAGGCAGCGCCATTCACCCGCTACCTGATCAACACTGTGGCGCTGGTGACCTTGATCCTGGCCGCTCAGTTCGTGCTGTGCACACTGGCCGCGTTCGCGTTCGCCCGCTTGATCTTCCCCGGCCGCGACCTGCTGTTCGCGGTTGTCCTGCTGCAACTCATGGTGATGCCGGACATTCTGTTGGTGGAGAATTACCGCACACTGGTGAAGCTGCACCTCGCGGACACGATACTTGCGATCGCTCTGCCGTATCTCGGCTCCGCCTTCGGCATCTTCCTGCTGCGTCAGACGTTTCTGACCATCCCGCAGCCGCTCGACGATGCCGCACGACTGGAAGGCTGTGGACTGCTGGCTAGGCTGTGGCGCGTGTATGTGCCGCTCGCCAGGCCAACCTACATCGCCTACGGCCTTGTCTCCGTCAGCTATCACTGGAACAACTTCCTCTGGCCGCTGATCATCACCAACTCGGTGACGACGCGGCCACTGACCGTGGGCCTGGCCGTGTTTGCCACCACCGACCAGGGCATCGACTGGTCCATCGTCACCGCAGCCACGCTGATGACGAGTGCGCCGCTGCTGGTTGCCTTCCTGCTGTTCCAGCGGCAATTCGTGCAGAGCTTCATGCGAGCGGGGATCAGATGACCGCACTTGCCGACCGCTTCGACACTGCCATAAGCCTCGCCACCGAAGCCGCGGCACTCGCCCTGCGCATGCGACCGCCGCCCGGCGCATCGTCTGCCACTCTGAAAGGTGCGCAGGACTGGCTCACCGAGGCCGATGGCGCGGTCGAGCGCCTGCTGTCCGAGCGTCTGGCGCACGCCTATCCGTCCGACGGCTTTCAGGGCGAGGAAGGCGGCCGCACCCGTTCAGGCAGCCTGCGCTGGGTCGTCGATCCGATCGACGGGACTGCGAATTTCATGCGCGGCGGAAAGCGCTTCTGCGTTTCGCTGGGCTGCCTCGACGGCGAGACCCCAGTGATCGGCGTCATCGTCGCTCCCGCGCTTGAGGAAACCTTCGCCGCCTGCCAGGGCTCCGGTTCCACGCTGAACGGCACACCAATCCGCGCCGCCGAAACCACGGACCTTGCTCACGCCACTGTCGAGCTTGGCTGGTCGCACCGCCGGCCACGCAAGGCCTTCATCGGCCTTGTCGACCGCATCATCACCGTCGGTGCGATGCCAAGGCTCAATGGCTCGGGTGCGCTCGGTCTTGCCGATGTCGCGGCCGGCCGCTCGGACGCCTATGTCGAACTGCACATCAATCTGTGGGACGTGGCGGCAGCGCTGACCATCCTCGCAGAGGCGGGAGCCGTAGTCAGTCCCTTCATGGCCGGCGATGGCGCCACAGAGGGCAACCCGATTCTTGCCGCCGCGCCTGGTATCGCTGCTGCACTTTCCGCCGCTACCTCTATCCCGCTTTGACACAGGGAGGCAGCGGCGCTTTCCTGCCCGAAGAACACCAGGAAGGCAGATCACATCGTGCGACCCCTCGAAGGCATTCGCGTCGTCGCCCTCGAACACGCTGTGGCGGCACCGATCTGCAGCCGGCACATGGCCGACCTCGGCGCCGATGTCATCAAGGTTGAACGCCCCGGTGAGGGCGACTTCGCGCGTCACTACGACAACTACGTGCATGGTGAGGCCAGCTTTTTCGTTTGGCTCAATCGCGCCAAGCGCAGCATCGCGCTCGACCTGAAACACCCGGAAGCGGCGAAGATCTTGGACCGGCTGGTCGGCAGTGCCGACGTGCTGCTGCAGAACCTCGCGCCCGGCGCCGCAGCACGCCTCGGCCTGAGCCACGCCGACCTCGCACCACGGCATCCGAAGCTCATCGTCTGCGACATCTCGGGCTACGGCGAAAGCGGGCCTTTCGCGCAGAAGAAGGCTTACGACCTGCTCATTCAGGCAGAATCCGGCCTGATCAGCGTCACGGGTACGCAAGACACGCCATCGCGCGTCGGCATCTCTGCGGCAGACATTGCCACCGGGATGTATGCGCTGTCCGGCATTCTCGCAGCACTGGTACGGCGTGGACGCACCGGCGAAGGCGCCAACGTCAAGATCGCCATGCTGGACGCGCTGGCTGAGTGGATGATGTATCCACTGTATCGGCACGCCTACGGCAAGTCGCAAACACCGCGCCTGCCTACCAGTCATCCGGCCCTCACCCCATACGGCGCGCACCAGACCAAAGACGGCCAGGTCATCTTCGGCATCCAGAATGAACGCGAATGGGTGACGTTCTGCGCCAAGGTGATGGAGCGGCCGGAGCTCGCCACCGACCCACGCTTCAAAAACAACAACGAGCGCCGCGAGCGCCGCGTCGAGCTGACCGCGCTGATCGAAAATTACTTCGCAGAAATGACGTCGATCGACGTGGTGAAGAAGCTCGATGCCGCCGGCATCGCCAACGGCCGGCTGAACGAACCTTCGGATGTGTGGGAGCACACACAGCTCAGTGCACGCGACCGTTGGCGCGAGATCAACGCGCCGGGCGGCCCTGTGCGTGCGCTGCTGCCACCGTTCACCTTCACCGACGTCGAGGCCGTGATGGGCGATGTTCCGGCACTCGGCGAGCACACCGACACTGTGCTGCGCGAACTCGGCTATGCCGCGGCGGAAATCCAGGCCTTGCGCGCGGCTGGAGCCGTATGAGCGGTTTCGATCCGGCATTGCACCGGATGATTCCGGACCAGCGCTGGTTCGACGACTTCCGAATGGGCGAGCGCTTCGTGCTGCCAAGCAGGACGATGACAGAGGCGCTGTTCGTGGCGTTCCAGGCAGCGAGCGGCGACAACCATCCGATCCACTACAATGTCGAGTACTGCCGCGCGCATGGGCTGCCGGGCATGCTCGCACACGGCTTTCAGACACTGATCCAGACCGCGCCGGGCGCGGGGCTATTCCCGTTCATCACCGAAGACTCGCTGGTTGGTTTTCTCGAACAGTCGAGCCGGTTTCTGAAGCCAGTCTTCGCTGGCGACACGCTATACCCGACCTTGGAAGTGGACGAGCTGTCGCCTAACCGGACCACTGGTGTCGTTGGCCTGCGCAGCACGGTGCACAATCAGCGGCGGGAGCTCGTGCTGGAAGGACGCCAGCGCTTCCTGCTGCGAAAACGTCCACGCTGATCTTCTAACCCTTATCCCTCACCGTCACCGTGTGATCCTGGCGGACCCATTCGCCGCTGGCGAGGTTCATCCAGGTAAACACGATGCTTTGGCCCGGATCCAGGCCGTTCGTCGGCAGGTCAACCGAGTGGATGCCAAGTCCCGTGTCATGTGTCCGCACATCGCTACGGGTCCGCCAGCCGTCCGTGCTCCAGTGCACCAGAGCCTCGTGCTGCAGATCGAGCCGCAGCACGCGACCCGCCGGTATGGACGGCGTCCGCCAATCGGGCCGCCAAGTCCTGCAGCGCGCGACGCGCTTTTCCCGCAGGTAGCGACGCGTTGTCTGCACCGGCCGGTCGAACACTGCGTTGTCCGCCAGCGAACGCAGCAGCTTGATGTGTTCGGCATGCGCCCAGACCAGCGGCATCGCGGACCCGCTGGGTTTGCCGGGTTCGAGTTCCAACGACGGGATCGGATCGGCGTCCCACACCTGCTCCGGCAGCAGCTTGCCCGGGCTCGCGCCGGCCTCCAGCGTGGCAAGCAGCCGTTCCGCCTCGGCACGGCGGCCGGCCGCCAGCTCATAGTGCGCCCGCTCTCCGGCCAGCAGCGGCCAGACGCGGCCGATGCCGGTCCCATCATATGGGCTGCCGTCCTCGTGCTCGCCGTAACCATCGCCGTTATAGCGGCGCCAGCCGGGTCCGTAGGGAAGTTCGACCCGCAGCACGTGATCGATCACCTTCACCGTGTCGACAATGCGCGGATCGTCAGGCGCACGAAGGCCGAAGCGCACGAGGGCCAGTGCGTCCGTGCTGATCAGTTCATCCGCGGTGACATTGCGGGTCCCGGCGAAGCGGTTGCGTACCTCCACCGTGCCGCCGAGTTCGGCCCGCGCCTCACCAGGCACCTCGGGGGCGATGCGGACGTAGTATCCGGCGACACCGACCTCGTGGGCGAGTCGCGTATCGGAGACGTAGATCCAGTCCTCGATCTGCTCGTTCCACGCGTCGGCGGTGTCGCGCAGGAATTCGGCGACGTTGTCCTCATCGCAGATCATGGCGATTTCGGCTGCGGCGAGCAGGGCGGCGACCTCCACCGCGAGGGTGAATGGTGTGTAGCCGGCATTCTCCTCCCAGCGGTCCTGGCCGGTCCTGGGGCCATGGCGGACGACGAAGCCAGCGGCGCGGGCTACCATCGGCCAATACGCCTTGAGCAGCGGCGGAGGTACCGCACCCTCGCGCAAAGCCGTATCCAGCAGGAGCATGGGAAATGCGCATTCGTCGAGCTGGATGCCGCTCCAATACGGTGTGCCGTCGAGCCAGCAATTCTGCGGCCAGCTGCCGTCCTCCTCCTGGATGGCACGCAGATAGCGCACCACGCGCAGCACCTCTTCGTTGGCACCACAGGCCAGGAACGCGCCAGCCGTTTGCGCCAGGTCACGAGGCCAGACGAGATGGTAGCCGCCGATATCGTCGTCGCCCTTGCTGCCGCCCCACGGGATGGAGAGGCTAGCGATCAGGCCGCCGGGAAAGGTGGGGCTTTCATGGCAGCGCAGCACGGCGGTGCTGACGCGATAGACGTTGTGTGAGTCCACATGGCGGTCGAGTGACCGCAACCGCGCCTGCCAGCCGCGCCAGCCGGCGGCGTATTCCTCGCGCAATGCGTCGAATGGTGTCTGCAGGCTTGCGCGAACGCGGAATGCAGCCTCGGGGGCGGTGCGGCCGAAGCCAAGGGCCAGCATGAACTCGGTGTCCGGCAAGATTTCGGCGCTTAGCGCGACGTTGCCGTCGGCGGCCCGATCGTATTCTGCGCTCAGCCGACCGTTGGCGCGCAACATCTGCCAGCCGTCGCTGGCACCGACGAAACCGACCGAGGTGGCGAGAAACCGTTGTGAACAGCCAAGCGCGAGACGGGTGCCGCTGCCCTCGGCAAACAGCAGGCGATGGCCTTTGTAATCGCCGATCCACGCGGTGTTGTGCGCCCCACCATTGACCAGATGTGGCGCGAGCAGTGCGAACAAGCGTAGCGGCGGCCCGCGGAGCACTTCGAGTTTGATGCGCTGAAGCACCACGTCGGCACGCGGATCGGCGAGAACGTACTTGGTGATGCGGAAACGGCCACCAAGGTGGGTGTTGGTGAGTTGGAAGGCCGGCACGCCGTCCTCCAGCCGCGTCAGCTCGAAGCTGCAGTCACGCTTTTCCTCAGCGAAAAACCCGCCCCCGTCGGTGACGATGAGGCCGAAGTCGCGCGTACAGGCCTGATCGACGCGCGGATAGTAGATTTCGTCCAGGATGCCGTGGCTGAGCGTGAACCATACGCGGCTGACTGGCGACAGCGCTGTCCCCACGCCACTCTTTGCGCTGGAAGTCCAGCGCGGTGCGATCCCTGGCCAGCCTGGTGCGTCGGGCACACTCGCCTCCTGATGCCGCGGCAGTGTAGATTGCGGGTGTTGGTGGATTTGACGATTAACACACACTCGTGAGCGATGGCGGGACATTCTCAGTTCAAGAACATCATGCACCGCAAGGGCGCGCAGGACGCACGCCGCGGACGCCAGTTTGCCAGGCTGATACGCGAGATCACCGTCGCCGCGCGGCAGGGTCTGCCTGATCCGGCGTCGAACCCGCGGCTTCGGGCGGCGATGGTGGCGGCGCGGCAGGCCAATATGCCCAAGGACACCGTAGATCGAGCTATCAAGAAGGCGGTCGGCGGGGCGGGCAGCGACGACTACGCCGAGGTCCGCTACGAGGGCTATGGTCCGGCCGGTATCGCCATCATCGTCGAGGCGCTGACCGACAACCGAAACCGGACAGCATCGGACCTGCGCGCAGCCTTCGCGAAGCATGGCGGCGCGCTGGGCGAGACCAACTCCGTGGGGTTTCTGTTCAACCGTCTGGGTGTCATCCGCTATCCCGCGTCGGCTGGGTCGCCCGACGACATGCTGGAGGCGGCGATCGAGGCAGGCGCCGAGAACGTCGAAAGCGATGCGGAGGCGCATGAGATCACCGCGGCAGTCGATGACTTCTTCACGGTGCGGGATGCGCTGGAGGCGCGGTTCGGCGCGCCCGAGAGCGCGCGGCTGGACTGGCGCCCGACCACCAGCGTGACGCTGGATGAGGAACGGGCGGCGTCGGTGCTGAAGCTGCTCGACGTGCTGGACGAGAGCGACGACGTGCAGAACGTCTATGCGAACTTCGACATCCCCGATGCAGTGATGCAGAAGCTGTCAGCGTAACACTCGAATCACATGATCACGCGTTCTGCGACGGGGTCAGTGCGTCGTCGATCTGCTTCGCGCGCACCGCAGCCGGTCGCTCAGTGATGCGAGCGAGGTATTGCTCGAAGGCAGGGCGCTTTTCCATCATGCCGAACTGCAGGCCGAAGCCGATATGTGAGCCGACATAAAGATCCGCGGCGGTGAATGTATCGCCAGCCAGGTAAGGCCCCCGGGATACCGCGTCCTCGAGCACGTCCATGACCTGCCCGAAGGTGCCGTACCCCGCCATCCGTTCGCGATCCGGCGGGACAACAAACCCCATTGCCTTGTTGGTCCACGCCGCTTCAAGGGGGCCGGCGCCGAAGAACAACCAGCGGTAGTACGGCCCGCGCAGGCGGTGGCTGGGTGGCGGAGCGAGGCCAGTGTCAGGAAAGGCATCGGCAAGGTAGGCGCAGATCGCCGCACATTCGGTGACGACGGTGTCGCCGTGCCGCAACGCCGGCACTTTGCCCATCGGGTTGATGGCGAGGTACTCGGGCGCCTTCATTGTCGAACCGTAGTCCAGCAGCTCGGTGCGGTACGGTTGCCCGACTTCCTCGAGCATCCAGCGGACGATGCGGCCGCGTGACATCGGGTTGGTGTAGAAGACCAGTTCGTTGTCCATTGGCCACTCCCTTCGATGATCGTTTGTCGTATACCGGCGCACGCCATGATCTGGGGCCCAATTCGCATATGGCCAGACTGCTCGGCATCGATCCGGGCCTGCGCTTTACTGGCTGGGGCCTAATTGAGGCTGACGGCAATCGGTTGCGTCACATTGCCGATGGCGTCATCGCCACCGACAGCGCCACTAGTGTGCCGGATCGTCTGAGGGTGCTTCACGATGCGCTCGCGGTTCTGCTGTCGCAGCACCGGCCTGACGAGGCCGCGATCGAGGAGACCTATGTGAACCGCAACGGCACGGCCACGCTGAAGCTCGGTTATGCCCGCGGCGTCGCGCTGCTGGCTCCCGCGCTGGCGGGCGTGCCGGTTACCGAATACGCGGCCAAGTCGGTGAAACTCGCTGTGGTGGGCACCGGCGGGGCGGAAAAGACGCAGGTGCAGATGATGGTGCGCCGGCTTTTGCCAGGTGCGACGATCCGCCGGGCTGACGCAGCCGATGCACTGGCCGTGGCGATCTGCCATGCGCATCACCGCGCCAGCCGGATGGTGTGGAATGCGCACATGAGGATTGCGTGATCGCCCAGCTCACCGGCCGCGTCGAGGCGCTGGAGGAAGGTCGCTGCATCGTCGATGTGAACGGCGTCGGCTATCTGGTGCACGCCTCGACGCGCACCCTCGCGGCACTGCCCGGACCTCCCGAAGTCGCACGGCTGCTGGTGGAGACGCACGTGCGCGAGGACGCGATCTTGCTGTACGGCTTTGCCGACTCAGCCGAGCGCGACTGGTTCCGCCTGCTGACCACGGTGCAGGGTGTCGGCGGCAGGGTCGCGCTGTCCGTGCTGTCCGCGCTGTCGCCACGCGATCTGATCGCTGCCATTGCGTCGGGTGATCGGGCCAGTCTGACGCGGGCGCCGGGCGTGGGTGCGCGGCTGGCGGTGCGCCTGCTGACCGAGCTGCGTGACAAGGCTGGCGCCATGCCGTCGGCACCTGGGTTCGTGCTGCCGTCACCTGCACCGCCGGGCGTCGCAGAGGACGCGATCTCAGCACTGCTCAACCTCGGCTATCGCCGGCCCGAGGTGCAGCCTGTGGTTGCGCGGGCCATCGAGCGCCTGGGTGATCCGGCGCAACTGGACACGGTGATCCGTGAGAGCCTGAAGGATCTGGCCCAAAGGACTGCCGGATGAGCGGGCGCGGAGGTGCGAAAGCGAGAGCCAAGGGAGCGCCCCCTCCCCCCGCCCCCCTCCCGCCAGGGGAGGGGGAGGAAGTGGGAGATGGTCGCACGATCTCTCCTGTCCGCCGGGAGGAAGATGCGGCGGAAGCCAGTCTCCGGCCCCAGACGCTCGCCGAATTCGTGGGCCAGCAGGCCACGCGCGAGAACCTCGCGGTCTTCATTCAGGCCGCGCGCGCCCGTGGCGAGGCGCTGGACCACGTGCTCCTGCACGGGCCGCCAGGTCTCGGCAAGACGACGCTGGCTCAGATCGTTGCCCGCGAACTGGGCGTTGGCTTCCGCGCCACTTCAGGGCCGGTGATCCAGAGGGCAGGAGACCTCGCCGCGATCCTGACAAACCTCCAACCGAGGGATGTTCTGTTCATCGACGAGATCCATCGGTTGCAGCCCGCGATCGAGGAAGTGCTCTACCCGGCGATGGAAGACTTCCAGCTCGACCTCATCATCGGCGAGGGTCCGGCGGCACGCTCAGTTCGGATCGACCTGACGCCGTTCACGCTGATCGGTGCCACGACGCGCGCCGGCCTGCTTGCGACGCCACTGCGCGACCGCTTCGGCATTCCGCTGCGCCTGATCTTCTACACGCCTGCCGAACTCGAACTGATCGTCCGCCGCGGTGCCACCAAGCTGGACGTCCCCCTGACGGCGGACGGCGCGGCTGAAATCGCCCGGCGCTCTCGCGGCACGCCGCGAATTGCCGGCCGTCTGCTCCGCCGGGTGCGCGACTTTGCTGCCGTGGGCGGCGCGGCCACGGTAGACCGCCCGGTTGCGGACACCGCCCTGAACCGTCTCGAGGTGGACGCACTCGGCCTCGACGCCATGGATCGCCGGTATCTCCGCCGCATCGCCGAGCATCACGCCGGCGGACCGGTCGGTGTCGACACTCTCGCCGCGGCACTCGCGGAAGCGCGCGACACCCTGGAGGATGTGATCGAGCCGTTCCTGATCCAGGAGGGCCTCGTGCTCCGAACCAGCCGCGGCCGGATGCTGGGCGAACCCGGCTGGCGGCATCTCGATCTACCGGTGCCGGCCCGCCAGCCCGATCAGCTGGATCTGCTGCGTGAATGAATGGACATCCTCCCTCCATCCCGCCGGATGGCAGGCATCGCTATGCGGTGCGGGTCTATTACGAGGACACCGATGCCGGTGGTGTCGTCTATCACGCCACCTATCTGCGGTTTGCCGAACGCGCCCGCACCGAAGCTCTGCGCGCCGCGGGAATCCCGCATGCGGCGCTCGTGCAGGAATTCGCCCTGATGTTCATGGTGCGCCGCATCGAAGTGGACTATTTCCGCCCCGCGCACATCGACGAATCGCTGACCGTGCTAACTGAACTTCTCTCGGTGGGCGGCGCGACTGTGACGCTGCGCCAGGATGTGCAGGGGCCGGAAGGGTCATGTGCCGTGCTGACGGTCCGGCTCGCCTGTGTGCAGCCGGCGGAGGGAAAACCCGCGCGTCTGCCACAGCGCTGGCGCACGGTCCTGGCAGATATGCGCGCGGCCGCAAGGGCTGCGCTGGATAGGGAGTAGCAGGTGGATCGAGCAGTTGATGCGGCGAACCTCGCCACGCCGAACGTGGACCTCTCGCTTTGGGGCCTGTTCCTCGAGGCCGACATCGTCGTCAAGATCGTCATGATCGGCCTGCTGGCAGCCAGCGTCTGGGTCTGGGCCGTCGTGTTCGAGAAGTGGTCCAGTCTGCGCAAGGTCAATCGTGATGCTGACGGCTTCGAGGACCGCTTCTGGTCCGGCGGCAGCCTGGAGGACCTTTACGAGAATGAGGCGACCAACCCGGGGCACCCGATGGCCGCGGTCTTCGGCGCCGCCATGGGTGAATGGCGCCGGTCGGTGCGCGTTGCGGGTGCCGATGTCAGTCGCTCCTCGGTTCGGGAACGGATCGATCGCTCTATAACCGTTACAGTACAGCGCGAGATGGACCGGCTGGAACGCTGGATGATCTTCCTCGCCTCTGTGGGCGCCACCGCACCGTTCATCGGCCTGTTCGGCACCGTGTGGGGAATCATGCACTCGTTCTCGGCAATCGCCGCCATGCACAACACCAACCTGGCCGTGGTGGCGCCGGGCATCGCCGAGGCACTCTTTGCCACCGCGATCGGCCTGGTGGCGGCGATCCCTGCGGTGCTGGCCTACAACAAGATCAGCAACGACCTCGCACGCTTCGCCGCACGCCTGGAGGGCTTCGGCGTCGAGTTCAGCGCAATATTGTCGCGTCAGAGCGAGGAGCGTGCCTGAGCCATGGCGATCTCGCTCAACGGCAAACCTCAGTCGCGTGGCCGTTATCGGCCACTGTCCGAGATCAACGTCACGCCGCTGGTCGACGTGATGCTGGTGCTGCTGATCATCTTCATGGTGACCGCTCCGCTGATGACGTCCGGTGTGTCGGTCAACCTACCGAACGGTCCAAGCAACCCCGTCAATCCCGAAAAGCCATTGTCGGTCAACATCGACGCGAGCGGAAAGATCTTCCTGCAGGACCAGGAAGTGCAGCCTGACGAGCTGATTACGAAGCTCAAGGCGATCACTCAGGACAACCAGGATCGCCAGATTTTCGTGAGAGGCGACAAGGATCTGCCTTACGGGCGGATCATGAACGTGATGGCCAACGTCATGGACAGTGGCTTCACCAAGGCGGTGCTCGTGGGCAACCCGTCGGGCACACCCTCAGCCAAACCAGCCGTCACCCGTCCCAAGGCAGGATGAGGGCTACGCGTGCTGCAACGCGTCCTGTACGGAGTGGATGGTCTGCACAGCCGGACCGTGGGCAGCAATCCGGACCTGCGGCTTGGCGCAATTATTTCCGTCTCCGTCCACCTGGTCATTCTGCTCGTGCTGCTGATCGGCCTCCCGTTCGCGAGGCCGCCGGAGGAGCCGGAGGAAACCGCAGTCTCCATGGTTTTTGACGGTACCGCTGAAAGCTCTATCCATGCGGCGGCGCCTGCGGCGGTTCCTGCGCCCGCACCAGCGCCTGACGTCATGCCGGCACCGCAGGCACAGCAGCCGCCCAAGCCGCAGCCGGTCGAGTCAGCCCCGCCGCCACCGCCTCCGCCACCTCCCCCACCGCAGGCTGCGGCGCCGCCACTGCCCACACCACCGGCACCGGTGCCGCCCCCTACACCCGCGCCGGCGCCCACCATAGCCCCGCCACCACCACCCAGCCCGCCTCAGGCGCAGCCGCCACTGCCGACGCCGCCGTTACCCGTTCCGCCGCCACCCATACCGGCGCCGCCCAGCCCGCAGAGTGCAACTTCGCAGCCGAACCCAACGAAGAACCCGGCACCGGAGAGCACTGCGCTGCAGAACACGTTGGAGAAACTGCGCAGCCTGCAGCGCCAGACGCAGCCACCGAAGGCGCGCTACAATCCGCAATCGGGCGGCGCACCGAACGGTGGCGGCAATCCGCAGAGCGACGATACCTCCGCTCTGAGTGCCGCGCAGCGCGGCGCGATCGGAGACTTCGTGCGCCGTTGCTGGAACACCGATCCGGGCATGCTCGACCTCGACAAGATGGAGGTGCTGCTCACCGTCACCACCGATGGCGGTGGCGTGGTCCGCCGCGCAGTCGTGGCGCCTGAGGACGCAGGCCGGGTCAACGGCAACATACGGCTTAGGGTGTTCTCCGAACGCGCCGTTCGCGCGGTGATGGATCCTAACTGCGCCAACCTGCCGCTGCCACAGAACATGCTCGGGCAAATCAGAACGTTCACCTTCCGGTTTCGACCGTGAGAGGTCCCCATTGGAGGAAGGCTCTGACATGACAGGATTGCCGAAATTGCCGCTCAGCCGGCGTCTGCTCCTCGCCGGCGCGGCCGGTTCCCTGTTCCCGGTTCCGGTCGCAATTCGCGCGCAAACCCTTGCGGCGCCTCAGGGGCGCCCCGCGGGTGGCGGCCAGAGCGCGGTCATCGACGTGAGCCGCGCGCGCACTGACCCGATCCCGATCGCGATCCCGCCGCTCGGAGGCGCCGATGGCAGTTCCGCCCAACTGGGCCAGGACATCGCAACCGTCGTGACCAACGACCTGGCGAGATCGGGTCTGTTCCGTCCGATCGCGCAGCAGGCGTACATTCAGGCGGGAGCCAGCCAAGGTGACGCGCCGAACTTCCAGAACTGGAAGGCGATCGGCGCGCAGGCACTGGTCACGGGACGGGCCGAGGCGCAGGGCGGCGGACAGACCCGGGTCGAATTCCGCCTGTGGGACGTGCTGCCACAGACGCAGCTTCAGGGCACCGCGTACACCACCAGCCAAGCCAACTGGCGCCGCATTGCCCATATCATCGCCGATGTCATCTACGAACGTCTGCTCGGCGAAAAGGGCTATTTCGATACCCGGATCGTATATATCGCCGCGACCGGTCCGCGCGGCCGTCAGACCAAGCGCCTGGCGATCATGGATCAGGACAGTCAGAACAACCGCTTCCTGACCGATGGTTCGTGGCTGGTGCTTACCCCGCGCTTCCATCCGACGCGCGACGAGATCGCGTTCATGAGCTATGCCAATAACCGCCCGCGGGTGTATTTGTTCAACCTCGGCTCAGGTCAGCAACGGGCGCTGGGCGACTTCCCCGGCATGACGTTCGCGCCGCGTTTCTCGCCCGACGGCAGCCACGTGGTCATGTCGGTGGCGACCGGTGGCGGGTCGGACATCGTCGCTGTCGATCTCGGCAGCCACGCGTCGCGTCGGCTGACCAACTCCGGCGCGATCGATGTGAGCCCCTGCTACAGTCCCGACGGTAGCCAGATCGTGTTCAACTCGGACCGCGGCGGCGACCAACAACTCTACGTGATGGGCGCAGGTGGTGGCGGCGCGAAGCGGATCAGTTTCGGTTCCGGCCGCTACGCCACGCCGGTCTGGTCGCCACGTGGCGATCTGATCGCCTATACGCGCTTCGGTGGCGAAGCCGGCAACTTCTCGATTGGCGTCATGCATCCGGATGGCTCGGGCGAGCGGCTCCTGTCCGAGGGGTTCTCTGTCGAGGGCCCGACCTTCGCTCCGAACGGCCGCGTGCTGATGTTCTGGCGCCAAAGCGCGGCGCGCGACAACCGAGGATCCGGTTTTTCGTCGCGCCTGGTCTCGATCGACATCGCCGGCTTCAACGAACGCGTGGTGGAGACGCCGACCGATGCCTCGGACCCGGCGTGGTCCCCTCTGGCCGCCTAGGCACTCCTCCCGTTGCGTATGGGTTATCGATCCGGCGAGGTTCGCGCGAACTTGACCCGATTCGATGCAACCGGCTAATCGCATCCAGTGGCGAAACGGATTAACGTGACGCCGGCTTCGCTCCCCTTCCCCGATGTCACCCTCAACCAGGGACGCAGTGACATGAACAGCAAGATCCTCGGCGCTCTCGCCGCAGTAGCCCTGCTCGCGGCGTGTGCAGACAAGAACACTGGTGCCTCGACCGGCGCCGGCGCGGCAACCTCGGGGCCGGTGCCGGGCAGCCAGGAAGACCTCGTCGCCAATGTCGGCGATCGGGTCTTTTTCGACTTCGATCGCTCGACGCTGAAGTCCGATGCGCAGGCGACCCTCGATCGGCAGTCCGGCTGGCTCGCCAAGTATCCGCAGGTCAACGTTCAGCTGGCCGGCAACTGCGACGACCGCGGAACCGAGGAGTACAACCTCGCGCTAGGCCAGCGCCGTGCCAATTCCAGTCGTGACTACCTGGTCGCGCGTGGTGTTGCCGGATCGCGGATCAGCACGATCAGCTACGGCAAGGACCGCCCGACCGCGCTCGGCGACAACGAGCAGGCCTGGGCTCAGAATCGCAATACCATCACGTCGGTCCGCTGAACCGAGTGGGTTCCGCATCTGCGGCTTGATGGAGAACCGGCGGCCCTCGCCCGCCGGTTTTGCTTGTGCGCTGGTTGCGATACGCCCGCGTCCGGCATCATGAGCACACGCCGGCCCGGTGGCAGGGCGCGAGGAGAGTAGGAATGAGCGAGACGACGGCAACGCGCCTGATGGTGGCCCTTGCCCTGCTGGCCTGGGTGGCGCCAGCCGCCGCACAGGTAGAGAGCCGCGAGGGGATTGCCTTGCAGAACCAGATCCTGGAACTGCGACGCCAAGTGCAGACGCTGCAAGATCAGTCGAACCGAGGCGGCGGCAGTCCGACCAATCTTGGCCGTGGCGCGTATCCGCCATCACCCGCGGGGGGTGGCGACCTGGTTACCCAGCTGCTGTCGAGGGTGGATGCGCTCGAGGAACAGGTCCGCCAGCTGCGGGGGCGCATCGATGAGACGCAGAACGACGTGCAGCGTCAGGGTGCCGATCTGGGCAAGCGCATCGACGACATGGCGTTCCAGACGCAGAACCCTCGAGGCGGGGCACCACGAGGAGCTCCGGCAGCGCCGGCGCCCAGCAATCTGCCGCTGACACCGCCACCGAGCTCTTTGGGCGCGGCTGCACCCCAGCAACCGGCGACACCGGTCAGGCGCACACCCGAACTTGCGCTCCAGGAGGGCAACGCCGCATTGGCGCGGCGCGACTATACGGGCGCCGAACAGGCAGCACGTGAGGTGCTGACCAGCGGTCGCACCTCGCCGCGGGCCTATGACGCGCAGTTCCTGCTTGCCCAGGCGCTCATCGGTCAGCGCCAGTTCTCACAGGCTGCCATCGCCTACGATGACGCCTACAACCGTGCGAGAAAGGGGACGCACGCCCAGGACGCCCTGCTCGGCCTGGCCAATTCGCTGGTCGCCATCAATGAGAAGAAGGCCGCCTGCGACACGTTGCAGAAACTGCACGCCGAATACCCCAGCCCCAGGCCGGATATTCGCGAAGGAATGTCCGCATCGGGCCAGCGAGCAGGCTGTAGGTGAGTGATCACTGACGCGGAGTTTGCGACCGCCATGGCTGCGCTCGGTCCGTTCGAGCCCGCACCACGGATTGCGGCCGGCGTCTCGGGTGGCGCCGACAGCATGGCCCTGGCAATTCTGGCCCTCACCTGGACCCGAGAACGCGGTGGCTCCTTGTTGGTTCTCGTGGTCGACCACCGCCTGCGCAGCGAGTCGGGCCGCGAGGCGGCGCAGACGGTGGCGCGGCTTGATGCCCGCGGCATCGAGGCGAAGATACTGGAGATCCACGGCCTGGAGCACGGTCCCTCACTTGCGGAGCGGGCGCGGATGGCACGCTTCGCGGCACTCGAAGCTGCATGTGCCGAAGCGGGCATTCTGCACCTGCTGCTTGGGCACCACTCGGGCGATCAGGCCGAGACGCTGCAGATCCGGGCCCTTGGCGGGAGCGGTCCGGGAGGTATGGCCGGCATGGCGCCGGTGGTGGAGACCAGAATGCTGCGTCTGCTCCGCCCGCTGTTGGCGATTCCGCCGGTGCGACTGCGTGCGACGCTGAGGTCTTTCGGCGTTGCATGGGTCGAGGACCCCTCGAACAACGATGCGTCGGCGCTGCGTCCGCGCCTGCGCCTGCTCCGGCGCGACAACGCTGGCGCCGGCTCGGCGACCGCCGCCCTGGTTGCGGCCTCCGTGGCCTCCGGGCGGCTGCGTAACGAGCAGGAAGGGCAGCATCGCTGCCCGTCTGGCAGAAGGTGTCGCGATGCGGCCAGAGGGCTTCGCTCTGCTATCGGGGCAGCCGCTCCAGCCGCCGGTTCTCGCGGCATTGTTGCAGACGATTGCCGGGGCGCCGTTTCCGCCGGCTACCCGGTCGGTCTCCGCCCTCGCGTCGGCGCCCAGACCGGCGACGCTTGCGGGGGTCCGGCTGTTGTCCGCGGGCCGGCTGGGGACGGAATTGCTTGCGGTTCGCGAAGATGCCGCCATGGCGCCGCCGGTATCCGCGCAGCCCGGCGCCGTCTGGGACGGGCGGTTTCGCCTCAATGCCGAGGTCCGGCTGCCGGCCGAGGCGACTTTGGGCCCGCTGGGAGACGACGCCACGCGGCTCCGACGGTTCTCCCCGTTGCCCTCCGCAGTGCTGCGGACCCTCCCTGCCGTCAGGATCGGCCCGGCACTTCTCGCCGTGCCGCATCTGCTCTATCCTGACCGTAAGGGATGCGAACGCTTTCCCGTGCTATTCAGCCCACCGCGGCCAGCCGCTGCCGCACCGTTTTGGATTGGGGATGCATGAAGGGTCCTGACACCCTATGTTGACGGAAGCTTGTGGAGCCGGTTCACCTTTCGTTGGCGTCCGGCCGGCATAGACTGCACCGCGTGGACGTGAGCGAAGACAGATGAGCAATTTTGGTCGCAACTTGGCACTGTGGGTGATCATCGCCCTCCTGCTCGTGGTGCTGTTCAACCTGTTCCAGCCAGGGGCGACTCGCACCGCTGCCACCCAGGTCGCCTACTCCGACTTCATCAACGAGGTGAATGGCGGGCGCGTGCGCGACGTGGTGATTCAGGGTCGCACCGTATCCGGCCAGTTGACCGACGGGCGCACCTTCCAGACCTATACGCCCGAGGACTCGACCCTGGTCCAGCGGCTGACAGACAAGGGCGTGCGGGTGATCGCCAAGCCCGAAGACTCTGACGTCAATCCGCTGCTGCATTATCTGCTGTCGTGGTTCCCGATGCTGCTGCTCATCGGCGTCTGGGTGTTTTTCATGCGCCAGATGCAGGCCGGCGGCGGCCGCGCCATGGGGTTCGGTAAATCACGCGCGCGCATGCTCACCGAGAAGCAGGGCCGTGTGACGTTCGACGACGTCGCCGGGATCGACGAGGCGAAGGGCGAACTGCAGGAGATTGTCGAGTTCCTCAAGGACCCGCAAAAATTCCAGCGCCTTGGCGGCAAGATCCCCAAGGGTGTGCTGCTGGTCGGGCCCCCGGGCACCGGCAAGACGCTGCTGGCCCGTGCCATCGCCGGCGAGGCGAATGTGCCGTTCTTCACCATCTCGGGTTCGGACTTCGTCGAAATGTTCGTGGGCGTCGGCGCCAGCCGCGTGCGCGACATGTTCGAGCAGGGCAAGAAGAACGCCCCCTGCATCATCTTCATCGATGAAATCGACGCGGTCGGTCGGCACCGCGGTGCCGGCCTGGGCGGCGGCAATGACGAGCGTGAGCAGACGCTGAACCAGATGCTGGTGGAGATGGACGGCTTCGAGAGCAACGAAGGCGTCATCCTGATCGCTGCGACCAACCGCCCCGACGTGCTGGACCCAGCGCTGCTGCGCCCGGGCCGCTTCGACCGTCAGGTCGTGGTGCCGAATCCGGACGTGAACGGCCGCGAGAAGATCCTCCGGGTTCACATGCGCAAGGTGCCGCTGGCGTCTGACGTCGATCCGAAGGTGATTGCGCGCGGCACGCCCGGCTTCTCCGGCGCCGATCTGGCCAACCTGGTGAACGAGGCGGCATTGCTCGCCGCGCGCATCGGCAAGCGCGTGGTGGCGATGGCTGAGTTCGAGGCGGCCAAGGACAAGGTGATGATGGGCACCGAGCGTCGCTCGCTCGTGATGTCCGAGGCCGAGAAGCGCATGACCGCCTATCACGAAGGCGGCCACGCCCTCTGCGCGATGCACGAACCGGAATGCGACCCCGTGCACAAGGCGACGATCATCCCGCGCGGACGCGCGCTTGGGCTGGTGATGAGCTTGCCGGAAGGTGACCGTTATTCGAAGAGCAAGTCCAAGCTGCTGGCCGAACTGACCATGGCGATGGGTGGCCGCGCGGCGGAGGAGATCATCTTCGGCCAGGACAAGGTGTCCAACGGTGCGGCGGGCGATATCAAGATGGCCACCGACCAGGCGCGACGCATGATCACCGAGTGGGGGATGAGCGACAAGCTCGGCATGATCGCCTACGGCGACAACAGTCAGGAGGTGTTCCTCGGTCACTCGGTAACGCAGAACAAGAACGTGTCGGAGGCGACTGCGCGGGAGATCGACGCCGAGATCAAGGACATCATCGATCGCGCCTATGCCAAGGCGAAGCGCATCCTGACCGAGAACGTCGAGGAACTGCACCGTCTCGCGCGCGGCCTGCTGGAGCACGAGACGCTGTCCGGTGACGAGATCCGCACGGTGCTGCGGGGCGAGCCGGTGATCCGCAAGGTGGTGGACGAGCCGGCGCCAGAGAGCCGCCGTGCATCGGTGCCGACCGCCGGTCGTCCGGCGGCTCCGACGCCCCCGGCTGGGGGTCTGGGGCCTGCGCCACAGCCAGGGTGATCGATCGGCCCTGGGCAGGGCTGACGTTCGACCGGCCACGCATCATGGGCGTGCTGAACGTGACGCCCGATAGCTTCAGCGACGGCGGAGACTTCCTGGACCCCAATGCGGCCATCGCCGCCGGCCTCGGCATGGCTGCCGCCGGCGCGGACATCATCGATGTAGGCGGCGAGAGCACGCGCCCGGACTCGCAACCGACCCCACCAACCGAGGAGCAACGGCGCATCCTGCCCGTGATACGCGGCCTCGCCGCGGCAGGCGCCCGGGTTTCCGTGGACACCCGGCACGCCTCCACGATGGCGGTGGCGCTCGACGCCGGCGCCGCCATCGTCAACGACATCTATGCTCTCGCGTTTGACGCGGATGCGGCGCCACTTGTCGCCAGCCGCGACTGTCCGGTCGTGCTGGCGCACATGCGCGGAACGCCGGCCGATATGTATGCCCTGGCGGACTACGATGACGTGACAGCGGACGTAATGCGAGAGCTTGGACAACGGATCGAAGCGGCCATGAGCGCCGGCATCGCGCGGGACAGGATTGTCATCGACCCCGGTATCGGGTTCGCCAAGACGGCTGAGCAGTCAGCAGAGCTCCTGCGCCGCCTGCCTGAACTTCGCTCACTGGGCCGCCCCATCCTGGTGGGTGTCTCACGTAAGTCATTCCTTGGGGTGATAACGGGCGAACCCGATCCACGGCGCCGCCTGCCGGCATCACTTGCCGCCGGCCTGTTCGCCCTGTCGCGTGGCGCCGCAATCCTGCGCGTGCATAACGTTGTTGAAACCATCCAGGCGATAAAAGCCTGGGAGGGCCTGAAATCTGTTGGCGCTTCCGTTGCTGGGGCGATATAGGCAGCATGTCTTCTCAGTGGAGAAAGCGGTGAATTAATGGCGAACGTCAGGCATCTGTTCGGAACAGACGGCATCCGCGGCACCGCAAACGCCGATCCTATGACCGCCGAGATGGCGCTCCGACTTGGCCAGGCCGCCGGCCTGTTGTTTACCCGGGGCAGCCATCGCCACCACGTGGTGATCGGCAAGGACACGCGATTGTCCGGCTATATGATTGAGCCCGCGCTCACGGCAGGCTTCACCGGCGCGGGCATGGACGTCACGCTGGTAGGTCCGCTGCCCACGCCAGCGATCGCCATGCTGACCCACAGCCTGCGGGCCGATCTCGGCGTGATGATATCCGCTTCGCACAATCCCTTCGAGGATAACGGCATCAAGCTGTTCGGCCCGGACGGATTCAAGCTCAGTGACGAGACCGAGAGCGAGATAGAAGCGCTGATGGCCAGCGACATGCGCGAACGGCTGGCCCCGTCGGCATCGCTCGGCCGCGCGGCTCGGCTGCAAGATGCCGCGGGCCGCTACATCGAGGCGGCCAAGGGCAGCTTTCCACGCGGCCTGAGGCTGGACGGCCTGAAGATCGTCGTCGATTGCGCGCATGGGGCTGCCTACCGCGTAGCGCCGACTGTGCTGTGGGAGCTCGGTGCCAACGTCGTATCGGTCGGCGTGTCACCCGATGGCTTCAACATCAACCGCGACTGCGGCTCCACAGTGCCGGATTTCCTCTGCGCGCAGGTGGTCGAACACGGAGCGCAACTCGGCATAGCGCTGGACGGCGACGCCGACCGGGTGTTGATGTCGGACGAAAAGGGCAAACTCATAGACGGCGACCAGATCCTCGGGCTCATCGCGCAATACTGGGTCGGCAGCGGCCGGCTGCGCGGCGACGGCATCGTCGCCACGGTGATGTCCAATCTTGGGCTTGAACGCTTCCTCGCCGGCCACGGGCTGACCTTGCATCGTACCCGGGTGGGCGACCGCTACGTGGTCGAGCGCATGCGCGAGATCGGCATGAACCTGGGTGGCGAGCAGTCTGGCCACGTGATCATGTCGGATTTCGCCACGACTGGTGACGGTCTGCTGGCCGCGCTGCAGGTCCTTGCGGTCATCGTCGAGCAACAGCGCTCTGCCGGCGAGGTCTGCCGGATGTTCGCGCCATTGCCGCAGGTGCTGAAGAATGTGCGCTTCACCGGCGCCTCGCCGTTGCGCAGCGAACGTGTCGAGCGTGTCATCGCCGCGGCGGAGACGAAGCTGAACGGCTCTGGCCGCCTGGTGATTCGCGAGAGCGGCACCGAGCCGCTCATTCGCGTCATGGCCGAAGGCGAGGATGAGGCGCTGGTCTGCCGCATGGTCGACGAGCTGTGCGCGACGATCGCGGAGGCCACGCGCATGAGCGGGAATGCCGACTGACGCGTTAGGCGGCATCCTTCAGGAGGTCCGAGACCACGCGCTCCAGGTGGCGCAGCGTGTTGCATACGGTGACCACCTTGCAATAGGGCGCATAGCGGAACATGTCCGAATCGCCGGTGCCCCACGCGGAGCGGAATTCCGGGTTCAGCCAGATGATGCGCTTCGCACGCTGCGACAGGCGCTGCACGATGTCGGTACGCGGGTCCGTCCGATTGCCCCGCGCGTCGCCCAGGATGATGATCGTCGTCTTGCTGGAGACGTAGCGCTCCCAACCATCCTCGAAGTCCGCCAGCGAGTTGCCGTAGTTGGATGAGCCGAAGCCGATCGCCTGCATGATCTTCGCGATCGCGGTCTCGATCGGCTCGGCTTCCAGGATATCGCTCACCTCGATCAGGCTGCCGGCGAATGCGAAGGATCGGATGTCCTTCAGCGCCTCGTTCAGCGCGTAGAGGAACATCAACAGGAACTGCGCCATTGCGGCAACGGAGCCGGACACGTCGCACAGCACCATCACGCGCGGCTTCTCGATGCGCTTCTGCTTCCACACCGTGACGAACGGCACGCCGCCCCAGCCCATGTTCTTTCGCAGTGTCCGCCGCACATCGAGGTGCCCGCGCAGCCGCCGGCGGCGGGTCTTCGCGTAGCGCGCGGCGAGACGCTTCGCCATCGCACGCACCAGCACGCGCATCCGCTCGAGGTCACGGCGCTCAAGGTTGGAAAGGCGGGCGGACTTCAGCAGCTCTTCGCGGAATTTCTCGGTTTCGCCACGGGCAAACAACAGCAGATTGCGCTCGACCAGGTCACGCGCCTGGTCGCGCAGCGCCTCGATGCGGTTCTCAAGCCGGTCGGCAGTCGCCTGCCGGTCGTCCTTGCGCAGCGCTTCCATGTCGCGCTCGACCTGACGCAGGCCCATGCGGTCGAGGATGCGGCGGGCATAGAGGTTCTTCTGGGTGAAGAAGCGGATGTTCTGGATGCCGGATTCACGCGCGGCCTCTTCCATCGCCGCAGCGAGCGCGGCGCGGTCGTCATCCAGCAGCAACTGGGAGAGCGCGCGGCCACCACCTCCGCCTGTGCCCTCGCCGCCGAGGCCGCCTTGCGTGATGGGCATCTGGAGGTCGGTCGCTGCTTCGTCCTCCTCCTCCGCAAGACTGTCGCGGCGGAAGTAGAGGTCGAAACATTCGTCGAACAGGTGCTTCTCGTCGGGCGTCTTCGCCAGCACGAGCGACAACGTGTCTTTCAGTACCGCGCGGTCTGAGTAGCCCACCATCCGCACCGCACGCGCCGCGTCGATGCCTTCCGCGGCGGAGACACGGATACCGGCACTGCGAGCCGCCTGGAGGAACTGGCGGAGCGGTTCGGAAGCGAGCGCCGTCCCCCTTCCCCCAACCCCCTCCCGCAAGGGGAGGGGGAGTTCAAGTACGGCACTCCCCCTCCCCTTGCGGGAGGGGGTTGGGGGGAGGGGGACGGCGCTCATGCCGGAAGTCCGGCCTCCTGCTTGGCCTTCTGCGTCAGCGTGGCAATCTGCTTGTTCGCCACCTCGATGTCCGCCTCGAACTTCAGCAGCACATTCAGCGTGTCGTGCACCAGCTCGGTATCCAGCGCCGCGGCGTGCAGCAGCACCAGCACCCGCGCCCAGTCGATCGTCTCGCTGACTGACGGCACCTTCTTCAGGTCGAGCGTGCGCAGCTGCTGCACGAACGCCACCAACTCGCGCCGCAGGCTCGTCTCAATCCCCGGCACACGCGACTCGATGATCCGCCCTTCCAGCTTCGCGTCCGGAAACCCGATATGCAGATGCAGGCAGCGCCGCTTCAGCGCATCGCCCAGATCGCGCGTGCTGTTCGAGGTCAGAAGCACGATCGGCGTTTCCACCGCATGAACGCTGCCGATCTCGGGAATGGTCACCTGGTAATCCGACAGGATCTCCAGCAGGAATGCCTCGAACTCCTGATCGGACTTGTCGATCTCGTCGATCAGCAGCACCGCTCCGCCTGGCTGCTGCAATGCGCGCAGCAATGGCCGCGGCTCCAGGAATTGCTGCGAGAAGAAGATGTCACCGAAAGCGTGCAGCTTGTCGAGCGCGGCAGGCAATGTGTCGGTAGCGCCGATCACGTCGCCGATCTTGTCCTTCAAGATCTGGGTATACAGAAGCTGCTTGCCGTATTTCCACTCATACAGCGCCTTCGCCTCGTCCAGCCCCTCGTAGCACTGCATGCGGATCAGGGTTAGATCGAGGAACGCGGCCACCGACTTCGCAAGCTCGGTCTTGCCGACGCCTGCCGGACCTTCCACCAGGATCGGCTTCTGCAGATGCTGGGCGAGATAGACGGCGGTCGAGATCTGCCGGTTCGGGATGTAGCCGACCGAGGCAAGTCCCCGCTCCACCGCCTCGATCGAGGCGAGTTTGCGCGCGACCACCTCGGCCGGCGCCACTCCTGCGTCTGGCATAAACGTTCCAATCGATGATGCTACCCATGGGTAGCATCCCCCCGCCAATTGCCAAAGGGGGGTGGGCGGCTAATCTCGCTGCACGCAAACGGGATGGAATTTCATGGATTTCCACATCAGCGCGGAGCAACGGCAGATGGTCGCCTCGGTGCGCGAGCTGGCGCAGTCCGAATTCAAGGCCACCGCCGGCAAGTGGATGGACGGCAGCTTCCCCTGGGAGAACATGAAGAAGCTCGCCTCGCTGGGCGTCCTCGGCATGTCGGTACCCGAGGAATATGGCGGCCTCGGCCTGCCGATCCTGGATACCGCGCTGATCCTCGAGGAGATCGCCAAGGCTTGCTATGTCACCGCGATGGCGGTGCTTGGCGAGGCCGGCGTTCAGACCCGCGTGATCGCCCGCTATGCTCCGGCCTCGATCCGCGATCGTATCCTGCCGCGCGTGGTCAGCGGCGACTGCATGCTGGCGATCTGCATGACCGAGCCGCACGCCGGCACCGATGTCGCGAACTACCGCACCAATGCACGGATCGTTGGCGACCGCGTCATCCTGAAAGGCACCAAGACGCTGATCAGCCGCGCGCCGGAAGCGGGCATGTTCATCGTGTTCAGCCGCATCGATGGCAAGCCTGGCCGAGAGGGCATCGGCTGCATCCTGCTGGAGGCCGGCACCAAGGGCTTCGAGGTCACCGGCACCTATCACACGATGGGCGGCGAGAACCTGTTCGAGATCCAGTTCAACGACTGCGAGCTGCCGCTCGAGAACCTGGTCATCAGGGACGACGGATTCCGCCAGCTGCTGACTGCGTTCAACACGCAGCGCTGCCTCAATCCGGCGATCTCGCTGGGACTGGCGGAAGGCGCGTTCGACGAGGCGGTGAACTATGTGCGGGAACGCACGGTGTTCGGCAAACCGATCGCCGATCATCAGGGAATCCGCTGGAAGCTCGCCGACATGTTCAAGGACATCGAGGCGGGCCGCGGCCTCCTGTACCGTGCCTGCATGACCGCCAATCCGTTTCCCGATCCGTTCATGGCGGCGGCCGCCAAGGTGTTCTGCAACGAGATGTCGCTGCGCGTGACGTCGGAAGCGGTGCAACTTCATGGCGGCTTCGGCTTCACCGACGAATACCCTGTATCGCGGCTGTATCGCGGCGCGCGCTACGGCTCGATCGGCGGCGGCACATCAGAAACGCTGCGTGACCTGATGGGCCGCAAGATCGTTTCCGACGTTGATTTCGACCAGGGCCTGCTGGGCCTGGGGACCTACTGACGTGCTGCTGATCGAGGCTGACGGCAAGGCACTCCTGGCGGAACACGGCGTGGCAGTGCCCGAGGGCCTGATGGCGACCGATGCGTCCATCGGCGACCTGCCGGGCGAAGGGCCGTGGATGGTGAAGGCACAGGTACCAGTTGGCGGCCGCGGCAAGGCCGGCGGTGTGGCACGCTGCCAGTTGCCGCAGGATGTGGCTGCTGCCGTACAGCGAATGCTTGGCAGTCGTCTGAAGGGGTATCAGGTGGACGCCTGCCTGATCGAGCAGACCGCAGCGGGCGAGGAACGCTATCTCGCCATTATGGTTGATGCCGCAGGTTACGGGCTGCGGGTCATCTACTCCGCGCAAGGCGGCGTCGACATCGAGCGGTCCGGTTCCGCGCAGGGCCGGCTCTGTCCGCCTCACGCCGGCGCGGTAGCAGAGGTGCTGGCAGAACTGATCGCAAGCGAGCCCGAGGCGTGGCGCGGTCATGTTGCCGCGGCCGGCCGCAGGTTGGCGGATATGCTGATCGAACGAGAGCTTGCGCTGGCAGAGATCAATCCGCTTTTCGTATCGCCGGATGGCTGCATCGCCGGGGATGCCAAGTTGGTGGTGGATCTCGGCGCCGTCGAGCGCCAGTCCCGCATCGCAGCGCTGATCGAGGCACGGCCACAGGTCTATGCCGATGCCAACCGCAAGCTGATCGAAGGCTTCGACTACGTCGAGATCGATCCGGACGGCGAGATCGGTCTGGTCACCACCGGCGCCGGCCTGTCGATGATGCTGATCGACGAACTCGCCGCGCGCGGCATGAAGCCGCTGAATTTTTGCGACATCCGCACCGGCCAGATGCGCGGCAGTCCGGCGCGGGTGATGCGCGTGCTGGAGTGGATCACTGCGCGCCGGTCATTGCGCGCCGTGCTCGTAAGTGTCTTCGCCGGCATCACCGATCTGGCCGAGTTCGCCGACCTGCTTGCGACGGGGATCGAGCAAACCCCGAGACTTCGCGCGCAAGTCGTGGCGCGTCTGGTCGGGCGTGGTGCCGCAGAGGCGCGACGCATTCTCGCGGAACGCCAGCCCGATGTGTTCGTCACCGAGGATCTGGAAGAGGCGCTTCGCAGGATCCAGGCGGTGTGCCGATGATCGGCTCGCTCTCGCGCAACACGCCCGTTATCGTGCAGGGCATCACTGGTCGCATGGGTCGCACGCATGCGGCGTTGATGCGCGCTTACGGCACCAACATCGTCGGTGGAACGTCCGCGCGCGCCGACGCGAAGGAAGCCGCCGGCGTGCCGGTCTTCCGCAACTGCCGCGACGCCGTGCTGGCAACCGGCGCTGTAGCCTCAGTTGCAATGGCGCCACCGCTGGAAACACTCGCCGCAGTCGAGGAAGCGCTCGCCGCCGGCATCCGCATCATTGTCACAGTGGCCGAGGGCATCCCGCTGCACGATGCCATCCGCATCGGACGCGCCGTCCGCCGCGCTGGCGCGACCTGGATCGGCGGCTCCACGCCGGGCATGGCAATCCCTGGCGAAATCAAGCTCGGCTTCATCCCCGACGTCTGCCTGCGTCCCGGCCCATTCGCGATCATGTCGAAGAGCGGCACGCTGTCCTACGAATGCGGCTACCGCCTCGCACAGGCCGGTCTCGGCCAGAGCATCTGGGTCGGTGTCGGCGGCGACCAGGTGAAAGGCGTGCGCTTCGCCGACCTGTTGCCGGTGTTCTTCGGGGACCCGCGCACCCATGCCATCATCCTGGTGGGCGAGATCGGCGGCAGCGAGGAAGAGGAATGCGCCGACGCACTGATCCGTCTCGGCCTGCTGCAAGCCGCTCTACGCGCTCATTGCGGGGCGCGAGGCGAAGGAAGGCGTGTCCATGGGCCATGCCGGCGCGCTCGTGCTGGGCGAGGCGGGCACGCTCGCCTCGAAGACGCAGCGGCTGACGAAAGCCGGCGCGCGCGTCTTCGGCTCGATCGAAGCGATCATCGAGGCCTGCGTTCAGAACCACCTGTCATTGCGAGCGTAGCGAAGCAATCTCCATCGACGTAGCGTCTTTCGTTGCATTGCTTCAGATCTCCCGCACGAACCTCGCCTTATCCGTCGCAGCGGCCAGCAGGAATGACAGGTCCGTCCCGGTGGAAACATAACGCGCGCCTTGCCGCACATATTCCGCCATCAGGTCCGGCCGCGACGCCAGGCCTCCAACGCCGACATGCTTCCCGTGCTTCCGGCACGCCGCGATCGTGCGCAGATATGCATCGCGCACGTTGGCATGATCGAACTGCCCGCTGATGCCCATCTCATTGCACAGGTCATTCGTGCCGATCAGCATCATGTCGACGCCATCGACGGCAGCAATCTCCTCGACGTGCTCCAGTGCCGCCACCGTCTCCATCATCACCACCACCATGGTCGCGTCGTTCATCGCCTGGTTCACCACGGCGGACGGGAAGCTGCGGTAGTGGTAGTGCGGCAGCGCTCCGCCGGCACCGCGTTCGCCCAACGGTGTGAACTTGGCGTAGCGCACCACTTCGCGCGCCTCCTCCGCCGACCGCACATGGGGCGCGATCACCCCCATCGCGCCACCATCGAGCAGACGGCAGATGAACTCCGGCGTGTTGGCCGGCACACGCACCAGCGGTGTGATGCCACACTGCATCGCCGCGATGCAGATCTGGCAGACGGCATCGATCGACAGCGTGTTGTGCTCGACGTCCACATAGATCGTATCGAATCCGGCGGTCGCGGCGATCCGGGCAATCTCGATCGAGCGGCACAGGCGCACCGTCATCGACGCCACCACCTCGTCGCGCGCCAGCTTCTCCTTCACGCGGTTGCGCAGGATGTCGCGCAGTTCCTCTGCCATGGCTTCCTCCCTGGACTGCCCGCCATTGTTGCCCGGTGAGCGCGCGGGCCTCAAGATGACAGCCTTCAGGAGTATCGCATGACCCACAAGGTTGCCTTCCTCGACGTGATGGACGCCAAGGTACGCGACGAGATCCGCTCGGAACTGCCGCCGGGATTCTCGATCGACTTCGCCGAAACGACCGACCGTCGCGAACACCTCGCGATGCTCGCCGATGCCCAGTTCATCCTGACGACCATCGGCGTCGATGCGGAGATGATCCGTGCCGCGCCGCGGCTGAAGCTGCTGCACAAGTGGGGCATCGGCGTCGATAAGTTCGATCTCGACGCGGCACGTGCGGCGCGCATTCCCGTGGCGATCACCTTCGGTGCCAATGCCGGCGCGGTGTCCGAGCATGTGCTGATGCTGATGCTCGCCACCTACCGGCGCCTGGCGCTTGCCGACCGCAAGCTGCGTGAGGGCGTGTGGCTGCGCCCGCAGCTTCGTGCTCAGCGCTACCAGCTTTCAGGGAAGACGGTAGGGCTTCTCGGCTTCGGCAACGTTGCGCGCATGGTGGCTGGCCGGCTTCGAGGTGGAAATCATCTACAGCAACATCCGACGCGCCGACATGACCACAGAAAGGTCGGTGCGTGCCAAGCAGGTGCCGTTCGACGAGCTGATCGAAGCGAGCGATGTCCTGTCCATCCATGTGCCGCTGACGCAAGCCACCAAGGGTCTCATCGGCGCCGAAACAATCGCGCGCATGAAGACCGGAGCCGTCATCATCAATGCGGCGCGCGGCGGCATCGTCGACGAGGCGGCGTTGTATGATGCACTGGTCAGTGGCAAGCTGCACGGTGCAGGGCTTGACGTGTTTGCGATGGAGCCGGCGGAACCAGCAAATCCGCTGTTTCGGCTGGATCATTTTGTTGCCACACCGCACACAGCGGGCAGTGTGATCGATCTGGTAGCCGATATCGCGCGGCACGCCTTCACCAATATGCAGTCCGTGCTGAGCGGCACGCCGCTGCCGCCCGACGATGTCATAGTCGCGCCTGGGGAGAACAAGTGATGGCAACTTTGCAGAGCAGATCAGTTCGTCGGCGCGAGGATGTGCGGCTGTTGACCGGTAAAGGCAATTACAGCGCAGATCCGCATCCGTCCGGCATGCTACACGCCGTGTTGGTCCGCTCGCATCACGCGCATGCAACGATTGGCAGCATCGATGCCAGCGCCGCGCGTGCGATGCCTGGCGTCGTCGCCGTATTCACCGCCGCGGACCTGACCGACGTCGCACCGATCCCCGGCGGCATAGGCTTCCCTCGTCCGGACGGCAGCCCGGCGCCGAAGACGGATCGGCCGCTGCTCGCGGCGGATCGTGTGCGCTTCGTCGGCGAGCCGGTCGCAGTGGTTCTGGCTGATACCGTTGACGCGGGGAAGGACGCAGCCGAGGCCGTGATGGTGGACTATAGCGAGCTGCCGCTGGTGACCGATCCGCTCGCCGCATTGGAGCCGTCGTCGCCGAAAGTGTGGGACGATGTGCCGGACAACATCGGCTACTTGTGGAAGCGCGGCGATGCGGCTGCCACCGATGCGGCGATGCGCGGTTCGGCGCACGTGGCCCTACTGCAGTTCACTGTCTCGCGTGTCACCGCCAACACGATGGAACCGCGAGCTGTCTGGGCGGACATTGGTCAGGACGGCCGCATTGTCGTGCACGCGGCGCACCAATCGCCGTACAACCTGCGCAATGGCATGGCGAACGGCAATTTCAACATCAAGCCGACCGATATACGCGTGCTGACGGTTGATGTCGGCGGCTCGTTCGGCATGAAGTCAGGCGTGCAGGCGGAATACGCGCTGGTGGCGTGGGCTGCGCGGAAGATGCGGCGTCCAGTTCGCTGGGTCTCCGATCGCACCGAGGGCTTTCTCAGTGACGAGCAGGCGCGCGAGATGCACATCGCGGTGGAATTGGGGCTCGATGCCGAGCACAAGTTCACTGCGCTGAAGCTGCGCTGGAATGCGAACCTCGGCGCATACGTGACCGGGCGATCCGGTTGGCCGATCGGCAATATCGGCGGCACCGCGGGCGTGTACCACATCCCCACGATGTACGCCGAGTTGTGCGGCATTCTGACTCACACGGTGCCGACCGCGGCGTATCGTGGCGCTGGTCGCCCGGAGGCGACCTATACGATCGAGCGCATCATCGATGTCGCGGCGCGCGAACTTGGTATCAGCCCGTACGAGCTTCGGCGCATCAACCTGATCCCGCCCGAGGCGATGCCCTACAAGACCGCCCTCACCTTCACCTACGATTGCGGCGAGTTCGAAGGCAACATGCAAAAGGCCGCCGAGATGGCCGAACTGGATGGCTTCTCTGCGCGCCGCGCTGAGGCCGAAGCGCGAGGCAGGCTGCGCGGCATCGGCCTGTGCAACTGCATCGAGGTCGCCGGTGGTCCGTTCCTGCGGCCTGCGAAGGATCAGGCGACGTTGCGTCTGGCCGAGGATGGCACGCTGGTGCTGCGCTCCGGCTCGATGTCGGTGGGGCAAGGACTGGAGACGGCATTCTGCCAGCTCGTCTCGGAACGCTTCGGGGTCCCGCTCGATCACGTGCGCTATGAGGCGGGCGACACCGATCTGCTGTCCGGCGGCAAGGGCAATGGCGGATCCGGTGCGTTGTGCATCGGTGGCTCGGCGGTGAGCGTCGCAGTGGACAAGGTCATCGAGAAGGCAAAGCAGGCTGCAGCGGAATTGCTGGAAGCCGCGGTGGTCGATGTCACGTTCGATGCCGGACGCTTCACCATCGCGGGCACAGACCGCTCCGTCAGTCTTGCCGAAGTTGCACGCGCCGCGACCATCGACGGAAGCGAGTTGGTGGAAAGCGGCGAGTTCACGCCAACAATGGTGACCTTCCCCAACGGGACGCATATCTGCGAAGTGGAGATCGACCCCGACACCGGCGTGACCGAGGTGGTACGTTACAGTGCAGTCGAAGAGCTCGGCTACGTGCTCAATCCGATGCTGGTGGCGGGACAGACGCATGGCGGTGTGGCGCAGGGCGTCGGCCAGGCGATGGCGGAGCAGATCGTGCACGATCCGCAGTCGGGCCAGATGCTGACTGCATCTTTCATGGACTACCAGATGCCGCGTGCCGACGATCTGCCGGACATCCGAATGACGACGCGCGAAGTGCCGACCAAGGCCAATCCACTCGGTGCCAAGGGCGTCGGCGAGGCTGGCACGGTCGGCGCCATGGCGGCGGCGATGAACGCGGTGAACGACGCACTTGCGCCACTTGGCATCCGCCACTTCGACATGCCGGCGACGCCGTATCGCGTGTGGTCGGCGATCGCCGCTGCGCGCGCATGAGCGAACGGCTGTTCCACATGATCGCCGGCGCGCCAACGCCGGTCGCGCCGTTCTCGCACGCGGTGGAGGCGGATGGCTGGGTGTTCCTGACGGGCCAGATGCCGACATCGCCGGACGATGATTCGGCACCGCTCCCGGATGGCATCGAAGCGCAGACGCGGCGGGTGATGGACAACCTGATCATCGTGCTGCATGGCCTTGCGCTGGGTCTGCAGCATGTGGTCAGCGTGCGCGTGTACCTTACGCGGTTCGAGCGGGACTACGGGCCGATGAACGCGGTGTACCGTAGCTACTTCCCGCCTGATCGGTTGCCGGCGCGCACCTGCGTCGGCGTCACCGATCTGGCGCGTGGCGCACTGGTGGAAATAGACCTGATTGCGCGAAGGCCCTAGACGCGCCCACCACTGAAAGCATTGAACGTGATCAGCGTGTAGGTATCCTTCACGCCGGGCAGCATCTGGATCTTCTCGGTCACGAACAACCCAATGTCCTGCTCCGGCTCCAGATAGAACTTGCCGAGCAGATCGTATTGCCCCGACGTGGAATAGAGTTCCGACATCTGCTCGATGGTGTCAGCAGCCTCGCGGGCGACCTTATAGGCCTGACCCATCTCGCACTTGATCTGCACGAATATCGCCCGCATGCGACCTCCCGGTCCGACGCCGTGGGGAGCGTAGCAGGAATTGCCGGAGCGCGAACTATGCCCGGGTGCCCCTCCGGTCGGCCAACACCGCCAGGCGATGACTGGCGCTGCCAAGGCGGCGCAGCATCACCGGAAGCTGTGGTTGCGCCGGCAACGGACCGTCCTGGACAAAGTCCGACCAGTCGGACCATTCCTTCGCCGACAGCAGCAGCACACGGCGTTGCTCGTCCTCACTGAGCCGCATCTGAACGCCGAGCTGGCTGAACATATGGAACTGGCCTCGGGCCAGATTGTCGGTCGCGCACCAGGTCATGTTCTGTAGCATCGGGACACCTCTCTTGGCGGTCAGCAGATACGCAAAGACTGGGCAGAGGCAAGGGCGGAAGTTGGCGGACGTTTTGTCCGATTTGTGGCGAGCAAACACTGTCGAGTGACCAGGCGGCAATTCGGAATTGTGCGGATAGGGGTTGTACGTACCGCGGCGATCAGGCTGGGCGTGACGGAACCGGCTCGATCTGACTATCCTGTGTTGATGCGCCCTGACGGGCACAGCGGGAGGCTTGAATGGAACTGGCTCAGGCGCGCAAAGCGCACATCGTCCCACGGACGGGAGGGCGTGCGCTTGCAGATGCTCTGGTCGCGCAGGGTGTCGATCACGTCTTCGCGGTGCCGGGCGAGAGCTTTCTCGATGTGCTCGACGGGCTGTACGAGGTTCGACAGAAGTTGAAGCTGGTCACCTGTCGCTTCGAGGCCGGCGCTGTGCACATGGCCGAGGCATTCGGAAAGTTGAAAGGACGCCCCGCGGCGGCGATGGTAACTCGCGGTCCCGGCGCCTGCCATGGCTCAATCGGCGTGCATGTGGCGATGCAGGACAGCACGCCACTGCTGCTCTTCGTCGGCCAGATTCCGCACGAGGACGCTGGACGCGATGCATTCCAGGAAGTTGATTACCGACGGATGTTCAGCCCGCTCGCCAAATGGGTGACCCAGATCGATCAGGCGAAGCGCATCCCCGAAGTCGTCGCGCATGCGATGGACGTCGCGATGTCGGGTCGCCCCGGCCCGGTAGTCATCGCTCTCTCCGAAGAGATGCAGAAGGATCTGATCGAAGTACCGGATCTGCTACACGCATCGGTGTCGCCGCCATATCCCGATCCAGCCGCACTGGCGCAGTTGCGCGCGATGCTGGGTCGTTCGCACAAGCCACTTGCCGTTCTGGGCGGCTCGTGCTGGACCGAGGAAGGCCGCGCAGCGATCCGCGATTTCCTGCTTGGCAATGACATCCCGGTGACCGTCGGCTTCCGCCGCCAGGCGCTGTACGACGGCACGCTCGACAACTTCGCCGGCGACCTCGGCGTCGGGTCCGACCCCGGCCTCGTCGCCAAGGTGAAAGAGGCGGACCTGATCATTGCGATCGGCTCGCGTCTCGGTGATACGGTGACGCAGGGCTATACGCTGCTGGACATGGCCGGCAGCGTGCCGATCATCCAGGTGCATCCCGACGGCAGCGAGATCGGCCGCGTGTTTCGTCCGGCCCTTGGCATCGCATCCGACCTCAATGCGTTCGCCCATTCCGTGGCGGCGTTGGAGCCGGTGCATGCCGATTGGATGGCGTGGACCGAGGAACTGCGCTCATTGCGCGAGGCGCAGCGCGCCGTTCCGAATTATGAGGGCACTCTCAACCTCGGCACGGCGATGCGCGAACTTGAGTCGCTGCTCGATCGCGATGCGCTGATCACGACAGATGCCGGCAATTTCGCCGGCTGGGCGACGCGCTTCATCAATTTTCGCGATGGCCAGCGCTACATCGGTCCGACCAACGGTGCCATGGGCTATAGCGTGCCGGCCGCTATCGGGGCGAAGATCGCCTACCCGGATCGCATGGTGGTCAGCCTCGTCGGCGACGGCGGCTTCCTGATGACCGGCCAGGAACTCGCTACCGCATTCCATCATGGTGTCGCGCCGATCGTGCTGGTGTTCAACAACCAGATGTACGGCACCATCCGCATGCACCAGGAGCGCGCCTATCCTGGCCGCGTCTCCGGCACCGCATTGACCAATCCCGATTTCGCCAGGTTCATCGAGGCCTTCGGCGGGCATGGCGAAGTGGTGATCGACACTGCCGAGTTTGCGCCGGCCTTCCGCCGCGCGGTGGACAGCGGGCGGCCGGCAGTGATCGAGCTGCGCATGAACCCGGAGCAGATCACCACGCGCACCACCATCGCCGAGATGCGCGCCGCCAAGGCGCCGAGGCATGCGGCGAAGCCGAAGCGTGCCGCGGCGCTGAAGCATCCGAAGCCTGCACGCGGCGTGCAGTCTGGCAAGAAGCGGGGTGGATGAGCTTCGGGTTCAGTCATCGGTTCACCGTCGACGCGTTCGGCAGACGGATTCAGCCGTCATCTGCCAATACAATGGCGGCAGCAGCCCGCGCCTACCACGCCCGCGAATATGCCGAGGCGGAACGCTGTTGTTTGACTTTGATCGAGCAGGATCCCCGACATTTCGATGCGCTGCATTTGCTGGGTGTGGTGCATCTTGACCGAAAGCGCTCGGCTGATGCGGTCGAGTATCTGACGCGTGCGGTCCGTGAGCGTCCTGACGATGCGCAGGTGCACTATCACCTCGGGACCGCGCTACTCGAACTGAAACGCTATGAACAGGCGGCGGTCGCGCTGCAACGTGCTGTTGCGCTACGGCCCCGCGATCCATCTGCTCTCACCAATCTGGGCAACGCGCTCGCCGGCAGCGGGCGCCACGCCGAAGCCATCGCGTGCTACGCTCAGGTGCTGGCGGCCGACGGCAGCGATGCGCCGGCGCACTTCAATCTCGGCCGTTCTCTGGCGGCGTTGGATCGGGTTGAGGAGGCGATTGCGAGTTTCCGTGCCGCTCTGATGCACGCCCCTGCTGATACCGATCCGGACAGGCTCGCTGATGTGCACACCAATCTTGGCGAGGCGCTGGTCGGTCTCGGACGATTCGACGAGGCGTTCGCCGCCTGTCGAGCGATTGCCGATTACCAACCACGGACGGCGGCATGGAACGAGAGCCTCATCCTGCTGCTGCTCGGTCGATACGCCGAAGGGTGGCGGAAGTACGAGGATAGATGGGGTGTCGCGGATCATGATCCGCCGCGCGCCGATGCGCGTGTGCCGAAGCTCGCGGAAGTGCCTGGCAAGCACGTGCTGTTGGTGCAGGAACAGGGTCATGGCGACATGATCCAGTTCGCCCGCTATGCGCCGCTGCTCGCCGCGCACGGCGCACGAGTCACCGTGCAGACCTACATCGAGCTGAAGGCACTGATGCGATCACTCGATGGCCTCGAGCAGGTCATCGCGATGGACGAGCCGGCGCCCGCAGCGGACATCGTGACGCCGCTGCTCAGCCTGCCTTTGGTATTCGGCACCGTGCTCGAGACCATTCCGGCGGTGGTCCCGTACCTGCATGCGCCGCCGGAGCGCCTTGAGGTGTGGCGGGAGCGCCTTGGTCCGCACACGTGTCCGCGTATCGGTCTCTGCTGGTGGGGGTCGCAACATATCCTCAAGCGTTCGCTTCCGATCGAGATGCTGCTGCCTGTGCTGTTGCATCCGGGAGCGGAGGTGCACGCGCTGCAGAAGGAGATCCCGCCGGCGCAGCGCGACTGGCTGGAGGCCCACAGGCTGCTGGTTGAGCACGGCGCGGAACTGAGCGATTTCGCTGATACGGCGGCGCTGATCTCACAGCTTGACCTGGTCGTGACGATCGATACGTCGGTCGCGCATCTCGCGGGCGCTTTGGGCGTGCCAGTGTGGATCATGCTTCAGCATAGTGCCGACTGGCGCTGGCTGCTCGACCGCGCCGATAGCCCCTGGTATCCGACCGCACGTCTGTTCCGTCAGCAACGACCCGGGGATTGGGAAGGGGTGGTCAGGGATGTTGCGCGAGCGCTCGCCGACGAGCTTGGCCCCAACGTGATGGAGATTGCTACGTCGCTTCGCTTCTCGCAATGACAGTTTGTTGCCGCCATTGGAGTCAGCGGCCGACAGCGTAGCCCTGCATGCCACGCGGGTTCGCGCCGGCGCGCATCTGGCCGCCCTCGATGCGCGCGCCGGAGAGGCGGCCTTCCGACCAATCTTCTCCCTTCTCCGCCTTGTGGTCACGCGCCTTCAGTTCATACATCACCGCGTCTGGGAAGCGGCCTTCCAGCACCACCTTGCCGGGACGCGCGACGCGCGGCCAGAAGCTCGACGGCCAGTGCTCGGTGTGGAACGACGGCGCGTCGATCGCCTGCTGGATGCCCATGTTGTGATGCACCATGCGCAGGAAGAAGGTCAGCGACCATTGGTCCTGCTGCTCGCCGCCCGGTGTGCCGAACGCCATCCATGGCTTGCCGTCGCGCAGCGCGAAACTTGGCGATAGCGTGGTACGCGGACGCTTGCCGGGCTCCAGGCAGTTGGGCAGGTCCGGCTTCAGCCAGAACATCTGACCCCGCGTCCCCATGCAGAAGCCGAGTTCCGGAATCACCGGCGAGGACTGCAGCCAGCCGCCGGATGGCGTGGCGCTGACCATGTTGCCGTCCTTGTCGATCACGTCGAGATGGCAGGTATCGGCGCCGATCACGCCCAGGCGCGCGACAGTCGGCTCGCCAACGCCAGGCGCACGGGTCAGCAGATGTGCGCGGCCCGCGCCATCGCGATCGACGACCGGGGTATAGCCGGGCACCGTGCCCGGACGCAGCTCCAGCGATGCGTTGCGACCGACCAGCTTGCGGCGCTCCGCATTGTATTCATCTGACAGCACAGTGCTGAGTGGCACACGGGTGAACTTGGGATCGCCGTAGTAGGCCTCACGGTCGGCGTAGGCGAGCTTGGCACACTCGACCACGGTGTGGACGAAGTCGGTGCCGAACGGGTCCATCGCCCCGACGTCGAAGCCGCGCAGCAGTGCGAGCTGCTGCAGGAACACTGGCCCCTGACTCCACGGGCCACACTTCAGCACGGTATGACCGTTGTAATCGTAGGTTGCCGGATCCTCGACCGTTGCCGACCATCGGGCAAAGTCCTCCGCCGCCAACAGGCCGCGATGGCGACGCCCCGATACGTCCAGCACGTCTGTGGTGCGGAAGAACCTGTCGACTGCCTCGGCGACGAAGCCGCGATACCAGGCGCCGCGCGCGGCATCGATGCGGGCCTCGCGCGTGTCGCCGATCGCCTCGCGGCAGATGCGCTCATAGGTCGCGGCGAGCGCAGGCCGCGCGAACAGCGATTCCGGTGCGGGTCCCTTGCCGTCAGGCAGAAACACGGCGGCCGACGTCTTCCACTCCGTTTCGAACAGCAACCGCATGCTCTCGATGGTCGCGCTGATGCGCGGGACAACGTGGATGCCGTTCTTCGCGTAGCCGATCGCGTATGCCAGGACATCGGCGAGTTCCCAGGTTCCCCAGTCGCGCAGCAGCAGGCACCAGGCGTCGAACGCGCCGGGCACCACCGCGGGCAGCACGCCGGTCGCGGGGATCAGGTCGATGTCGAGACTGCGGAACTTGTCCAGCGTCGCTGCCTGCGGAGCCACGCCCTGGCCGCAGACCACGTGCTGTGTCCGTGTGCGTGCTGAGTGTAGGATGATCGGCGCGTCGCCACCTGGGCCGTTGAGGTGCGGCTCCGCCACCTGGAGCGTGAAGGCCGTCGCGGCGGCGGCGTCGAACGCGTTGCCCCCGCGCTCCAGCACCGCCATCCCGACCTGGCTCGCGATCCAGTGGGTGCTGGCAACGACACCGAACGTGCCGGCGATCTCGGGGCGGGTGGTGAACATGCGGTCTTCTCCGTTCCGTGGCGTGCGGGCTAATGTCGGCGCCATGCAGCTTGCCAGCAAGACCTACGACGTCACCGACATCCATGCGGTCCAGGAGCTCTACCATTCCAACGGCTGGACCGACGGCCTGCCGATCGTTCCGCCGACGCAGGACGCGGTGCAGGCCTGCCTTGAATGGGCGATGATGCCACCCGACCAGCTTCTTGGCATCGAGCCGGTGCGTAGCGTGGCGATCACCGCGGAGAAGCTTGCCATCAATGCCGTCATGGCCGGCTGCCTGCCGATGCATTTCCCCGCCGTCCTCACCGCCTTCGCCGCGATGCTGCAGCCGGAGTTCCTGTTGCACGGCGCGACCGCGTCCACCGGTGGATGTGCCGTGTTCGTGGTGCTGAACGGGCCGATCCGGCGTGAACTCGGCGCCGCCGGCACATTCAACGCTCTCGGCAACAGCGATCGTGCCACCGCCGTGATCGGCCGTGCGATCCGTCTCGCGCTGATCAACATCCTGGAGGTGAGGCCTGGCGGCATCGACCGCTCCACCATCGGCCATCCGGGCAAGTACAGCTATTGCGTGGCTGAGGACGAAGAGGACACTGGCTGGCTGCCGCTGCATGCACAGCGCGGACTGCCGGCGGAGGTCTCCGCCGTTACCGTCATGGCGGCCGGTGCGCCGCGTCAGATCATGAACGAGTGGACCACGCGGCCGGAGGAGATCCTGGAGACCTTCGCCGCAGAAATGCGCGCCAACATGCGGCATTATTCGATCTGGGCCGGCAACTACGCGCTGATCATTCCAAGGCAGTTGCGCGAGCATCTGCAGGCGGCCGGATGGAGCAAGACGGACGTCGCGGCCTTCATCCATCGGCGTGCCAGAATCAGCCGCAGCGAATGGGCCGAGGTCGGCAAGGGAGCGGTGGTGCGCGACCGCGGCGACACCGAATATGCCGCGCTGGAGTTGCCCGATCAGCTTCTCGTCGTCGCTGCGGGAGGTCCCGCCGGAGGTTTCGGTGCCGTCATACCGCCCTGGCTCGGCCACAAGAGCCGCGCGGTCACGCTGCCGATCGGCGCCTGCGTTGACTGCGAACCGCTGGGGCGGTGAACTGAGGCCATGGCTCTCCAGGTCCTCGATCCCACCAATGAGACGGCGCCGCCACTGGGTCAGACGGCACCGCGCCTGACCTCGCTTGCCGGCAAGACTGTTGGATTCATCTCGAACGGCAAGGAGGGGACGAAGGGTTTCTTCGCCCACCTCGATCGCATGCTGCGCGAGGAATTCGGTGTTGCCGATGTTGTCATGCGTGTGAAGTCCAACTACAGCGCGCCGGCCGACCCAGATATCGTGGACGAGATCGCACGCTGGCACGCCGTCGTCACCGGGATCGGTGACTGAGGCAGTTGCTCGTCGTGCAGTCTGCATGACTCCATCACAGCCGAGAAGCTTGGCATCCCCGCGATGGCGGTGATGACGTCCCGCTTTGTCAGCGCGGCCGAACTGATGGCCCGCGTACTCGGCTACCCTGACTACAAATTCGCGGTGATCGAGCACCCGCTCAGCAGCGCGAGTGATGCCGCCCTGCGCGGCATGGCGGCCGCTGCGACCGCGCAGGTACGCCGGTTGGTGCTTCGGGAAGGGTGACTCAACGTCACTATCTCCTCTCCCGCCAGGCGGGAGAGGTCGACGCACGAACGTGCGGCGGGTGAGGGTGCCGCCCGTGGCACAAAGCTATCTCTGCCACGAATAGATCGATGGCAGCCGCCTCCGATGCACCCTCACCCGCGCCGAGCAGCGCGACCTCTCCCGCAAGCGGTAGAGGTGTCATCACTGCCCTGGCTGCCGCGCCACCCGACTGTCCGCCACGACGCACAGCAGTTCGAACAGCAGGTTGGCGGCGTTCAGCGCGGTCTGCCCGGTCGGATCATACATCGGCGCCACCTCGCACAGATCGGCGCCGACGAGGTGCCGGCCTCGCAAACTTTGCAGCATGACCTGCGCGTCGCGCACGGAATAGCCGCCGACCTCCGGCACACCGGTGCCCATCGCGTTCGCCGCATCGAGGCCGTCGATGTCGAAGCTGACATAGGTGGGGCCGTCGCCGATCACGCGACCAATCTCCTCGATGACGCGGGCACGGCCGAGCTGTTCGAACTCGTCCATGGTGATGACGCGCATGCCGGCCTCGCGGCCCCAGCTCGCGTCGTCAGCGCTGAACATGCTGCCTCGCAGGCCAACCTGTACCGTGCGTCTTCGGATCGAGCAGGCCCTCCTCCACTGCGCGGCGGAACGTTGTCGCGTGGTTGATGCGCGAGCCCATCAGAGTGTCGAGCGTATCGGGATGCGCGTCGAACTGTACAAGCCCGACCGGCCGATCCTTGGCGATGACGCGCAGGATGGGCAATGGCACGGTATGGTCACCACCCACGGTGATCGGCGTCGCATGGAAGCCGTGCAGGTCGTGAAAGAACGCCTCGATCGCGGTAAGGCTGGCCGACAGGTCCATCGCATTGATCGCGACATCGCCGACATCGGCTACCTCGCACAGGTCGAAGGGCGCGATGCGGCTTGTCGGATGCACGAGGCGGATCGTCCGCGACGCCTCGCGCACCGCGGCCGGACCACCGCGGGCGCCGGTACGGTAGTTGGTGCCGAGATCAAACGGCACGCCGACGAGGGCAATGTCGATCCCTGGTCCTGCCGGCACGCGCGGCGCGCGCAGCAGCGTGGCCACGTCGCCGAAGCGGGGCGATACCGAGGGGTCCAAGGGCCTCAGGCGGCGATCTGGATTCATGGCGTCCTCGGGGGCTTCCGCAAAGCTCTATCTCCTGCCACCCTGGCACCGGTGTCCACAACCCAGGAGGCGCACCCTGATGCAGGTCGAAATCGAATACTGCGGAATGTGAGGCTATGAACCGCGCGCCCGTGCGGCGCGGGACGCGATCCTGAAGACCCAGCCTTCCACGCAGGTCAGCTTGCGCAGGTCCGGCGGCGGCGTCTTCGAGATCACGGTGGATGGCAGGCTCGCCTATTCAAAGAAGGCGACCGGCCGATTCCCGACAGACGAGGAAACACTCGCTACCCTCGGCTGATCGCCCGTGACACGGCCCGCGGTGCCTGCCGCGTGACGGTGGCTGCCTTGAGAGAACGTCGGTTTGTTTGGCTGTTAATCGGGTTCGCCGGGAAATTCGGTGGCTCCGTTGGGGATGACCACACCTGGCAGCTTCCGCGTCGTCCAGATATGGACCGCATTCGTTAGATCGACAGGTTCGTCCAGTGAGCCACCCTTGATGCTGACTGTGGTCTCCCGCGGGTTGGAATGCCGAATACGCGAGCCGCACTCGACGCAGAACATGCACTCGAGAATTCCGCCGCTGTCGGTCGGCCGAGTCCAGGTCTTGAGATGTCCCCGTCTGAGGACGAAGGCGTGTGCCGGGACGATAACGGAAATGCCGAACGCGGACGCCGACTGCTTCTGGCATTCGCGGCAATGGCAGACATAGAGCTCCAGCGGCTCGGCTGAGACTTCGTAGCGGACCGCTCCGCATTGGCATCCGCCGCTGAGCGTCATGCGGCACATCTCTCACTGTTCATGGGGTCTTCCCCCCAAGATGGGGTTCTGCGTCCGCGCTGACGCCTTCACACGTTTGGCCGCAATGGCGGGTCGATGGGATCGGACTGTCCATTCCTGCGCAGATGGTCAGCACCTGATTGAATTCCAATACAGCTACGCGGTTTGCGAATTCGGCCTCGCAGGCCGTATCATTCCAGCAGGATTGCGAGGTTGCCGATGAGGTGTCTGCCGCTCGTCATGACCAGGGGGCCGTTGCTCGCGCAGGCGATCCGTGACTCGTATCAGGATCCGCGGCGCCATAGCCTGTGCTCCTCCTGCGGCTCGCGAATGCTGATCATACCTGACCGGGCGGACCAGACGGTGCGCTGTCCCGGATGCGCGCGCTGGCAGCGCGTGACCGTGCACGAGGAAACTCCCTGGCGGCTTTCCGCCACATCGGCCGAAGCGCTGCGGCAGACCAGGTCCTGGCTGAGGCGACTTTAGCCCATCCCCGTGCCTTGCCGCAGCCGACCACGCCCAATGATGGAGGAACCGGTGACAAGGGTGCGCGCGTCTGGCAGCAACCGCTCCGCCGACATGATCGAGGGGCGCGCGTTCTGGACCGTCGCACCGGGTCGCGGCGAGATCCGCGCGGAGACATTGCCCGCCGACCCTGATCGGGTGCTGGTGCGGACACTGGCCAGCGGCGTCTCGCGCGGCACGGAGGCGCTGGTGTTCGCCGGGCGCGTTCCCGGCAGTCAGCACCAGGCGATGCGCGCCCCGCTGATGGATGGCGCGTTCCCCTTTCCGGTGAAGTACGGATACAGCGTGGTAGGCCAGACAAACAGCGGCGCGCGCGTGTTCGCGCTGCATCCGCATCAGGATGTGTTTCTTGCGCCTGCCGCGATGTGCATCCCGGTGCCCGACGCCGTCCCGACCCATCGCGCCGTTCTCGCCGCGAACATGGAGACAGCGCTGAATCTGCTTTGGGACGCGGTGCCGCTCGCAGGCGAGCGCATCCTGGTGATCGGTGCCGGAGTTGTCGGTCTGCTGGCGGCATCGCTGCTGGCGCGCACGCCTGCCGCGTGCGTCACCGTGGTCGACATTGACTGCTCGCGCGAGCCTCTGGCGCGACGGTTTGCTTGCAACTTCGCGACTCCGGACGCGGCGCCGGACGAGCAGGAGCTTATCGTGCACGCATCGGCGAGCGAGGCAGGTCTGCGGCTCGCGCTGGATTGTGCTGCCTTCGAGGCGCGCATCATCGAGGCGAGTTGGTATGGCGACCATGCGCCAAGGGTGCCGCTTGGGGAAGCGTTCCATGCCCGGCGCCTGCGCCTGATCGCCACTCAGGTCGGTGCCATCGCACCTCCGATGCGAAATCGGCGGACGCATGCCGAACGTCTTGCACTGGCCCTCGAACTGCTGGCGGATGCACGATACAACTCGCTGCTGGACGGACCGACGCGGTTCGAGGATATGCCGGAGGCGATGCCACGCATCCTGGCACCCGGCGGCCTGTGCCACGTCATCAGCTATGGGACAGAGTGAATGTTCAGCCTCACCGTCTGCGACCACATCATGATCGCCCACAGCTTCCACGGGGAGGAATTCGGGCCTGCGCAGAAGTTGCACGGCGCCACCTTCGCCGTGGAGGCGGAGTTCCGCGCGCCGAAACTCGACCATCTTCAGCTCCTGGTCGATATCGGCCTGGCGAAGACCGAGCTACGCCGCGTGCTCGATGCGCTCGACTACAGCAACCTCGATGACAATCCCGCCTTCACCGGCATCAACACGACCACCGAGTATGTCGCGTTCCACATCCACGGCCTGCTCGCTGGCTGCATGCCGCGACGGACGCCTCGGGGACGGCGGCCGCGCGGTGACCGGACTGAAGATCCTGCTGCGGGAGAGCCCCAACGCGTGGGCCGCCTACGAAGCGGCGATCGCCTGATGCATGTCACGCTGATCGTGCCGGCGCCGTTCGCTACAGTGTCCGGCGGTTATGCCTACGATCGGCGCGTGGTCGCGGGGCTGCGCGAGGCCGGCCATACGGTGGACGTTACGGAGCTCGCGGGCACGTATCCGCTGGCGGACGAGACGGCGCGTGCGGCGGCCCGGACGGCGTGCGACAGCATCGCCCGTGGCTCGCGCCGAATCATCGACGGACTCGCCCTGCCGGCGTTCGTCGGGCTGGACGATGCGCTGACGGTGCGCGATGCCGTCGGTCTGATCCATCATCCGACGGCGCTGGAAACCGGGTTCAACGATACCGATCGCACCGCGCTGTTGCGTGTCGAGAAGCGGCTGCTGTCCAGACTCGCACGCATCATCGTGACCAGCGAGTCCACTGCCGAACGGCTGGTCGTGGATTTCGGCGTCGATCGCGATCGCATCAGGGTTGTGGTGCCAGGCACGGACGATGCGCCGCGCAGCAGGGGCTCCGGCGGACCGGCGTGCCGTATCCTCTCGATCGGCGCACTGGTCCCGCGCAAGGGACACGACCTGCTGCTGCGCGCGCTGACGCGGCTATTCGATCTCGACTGGCAGCTCACCATCGTGGGTTCGGCTGAGCGCGATCCGGTGCATGCCGGGACGCTCGCGGCAATGGCCGAGCAGCTCGGCATTGCGCAACGAGTGCGCTTCGCCGGCGAGGTGACGGATGCCGCGCTGGCTGAGCTGTGGCGCGGGGTCGATCTGTTTGCGCTCGCCACGCATTGGGAAGGCTACGGGATGGTGGTGGCCGAGGCGCTGAAGCGCGGCGTGCCCGTGGCGGTGAGTGCCGGTGGCGCCGCAGGCAGTCTGGTGACAGCGGAGTCGGGTGTGGTGTGTCCGGCTGGCGATCACAACAATCTGTCGAAGGCGCTGCGGCGGATGATCTTCGGCACGGCTTTGCGTCACGAGATGGCGGAGGCGGCGTGGCAGGTGGGGCAGACGCTGCCAAGCTGGCCGACGCAGGTGCGGGAATTCGCCCAGGCGCTGGCGGGGTGACGGAACAGTTCGCGGCGGACTGGCTCGCACTGCGCGAGCCGTTCGATCATGCGGCGCGCAGTGTCGCACTGGCGCGGCGGCTGGCGGATCGGTTGCCCAGGCGGCCGAAGCTGGTGGATCTTGGCGGTGGGACAGGCAGCCTGTTCCGGTTCCTCGCCCCGATCATCGGGCGCGGGCAGGATTGGGTCCTGGTGGATGCGGACGCTGCGCTACTGGATGAGGCGTTCGGACGCACGGCTGCGTGGGCGCGGCGGCGAGGGTTCGCTGCCACGGCGTCGGGCGATGAGCTGCTGGTGTCTACGCCGCACGGGCTGTGGCGGATGCGCGCAGTCGTGCGCCAGCTCGCGGCGCCGTCGTTGGCCCAGGCGTCATGGCCGGCCTTGTGCCAGTCATCGACGGATGGCCGGACCAAGCCCGGCCATGACGAGATGCAGAGGCGCAGCGTCGACGCGTTCGTCTGCTCCGCGCTGCTTGATCTCGTCTCGCGCATGTGGCTCTCGCGGTTGTGCGATTTACTAACTGTGCCGTTCCTCGCCTGTCTCACTGTCGACGGGCGCGATGTGTGGCGACCGCACCATCCAAATGACGCGTTGGTTCGCACTGCCTTCCGACGCGACACGCGGCGTGACAAAGGCTTCGGTCCCGCACTGGGGATCGCTGCGCCGCGTGCCCTCACGGCATGCAACCTGGTGACCGCATCGGCGCCATCCGACTGGCACATCCCGCGCACCGCGCTCCGCATGCAGCGTGCATTGATCGACGGCACTGCCGATGCCGCTCGCAGCGCGCGGCCGGCACAAGCCGATGCGATTACCGCCTGGCAGGAGGCGCGCCTTCGGCAGGCGCTGCGTGGCAGGCTTGCCATAACCATCGGCCACCGCGACATACTGGCATTGCCACCGGGAGGATGACGCCATGCTGCTGGGTGCAATCGCGGACGACTTCACCGGCGCGACCGATCTCTGCTCCATGCTGGTGCGCGGTGGCATGCGCACCGTGCAGCTCATCGGCGTGCCGCAGCCGGATGATCCCGCGCCCGATGCCGATGCCGTCGTCGTGGCACTGAAGTCGCGCACCGCTCCAGTGCGGCAGGCGGTGGAAGAGAGCCTTGCGGCACTTGGCTGGCTGCGCGCGGCGGGATGCCGGCAGTTCTTCTTCAAGTACTGCTCCACCTTCGACAGCACCGACGCCGGCAACATCGGTCCCGTCGCGGACGCGCTGATCACTGCACTCGGATGTGGATTCGCGCTTGCTTGCCCGGCGTTCCCCGCGAATGCGCGCAGCGTGTATCAGGGACACCTCTTCGTCGGCACCTCTCTGCTGAACGAGAGCGGCATGGAGCACCATCCGCTGACGCCGATGACAGACGCGAACCTCGTGCGCGTGCTGTCGCGCCAGACCGACGGCACGGTGGGGCTCGTTCCATATGCAACCGTCGAACAGGGCGCCGTGGCGATCCGTGCGGCAATGACGGCGCTGAAGGAGCAGGGCCGTCGGTATGCCATCGTCGACGCGGTGAACGACGCACATCTGGTCGCGATAGGCGAGGCGGCCGAACACCACGCGCTGATCACCGGCGGTTCCGGCGTCGCGATGGGGCTGCCGGCAAATTTCCTGCGCAGCGGCATGCTGCCCGCCCGTGGCGATGCGGCGGCACTGCCGACGCTGACGGGCCACGCCGCGGTGCTCGCCGGTTCCTGTTCGCGCGCCACGCTCTCACAGCTCGGCATGGCGCGCGAGCATGCGCCCATGCTGCAGCTTGATCCGATCGCGCAGCCTGACGCGGCACGCATGGTCGCCACTGCGCGCGACTGGATGGCGGACAAGCTTGGCGCCAGCCCGATTGTCATTGCCGCGTCGGCACCGCCGGACAAGGTAGCGGCACTGCAGAAGATGCTGGGGCGCGACGGCGCCGGCGCGCTGATAGAGGCGACGCTCGCGCACGTAGCCGAAGACCTTGTGGCGCGCGGTGTGCGGCGCCTGGTGGTGGCGGGCGGCGAGACCGCGGGCGCCGTCGTATCGCGTCTCGGTGTGCGCAGCCTGCGCATCGGCGGGGAGATCGATCCAGGCGTGCCGTGGACCTATGCCGAAGGCGGCGTAGCGCCTCTGATGCTGGCACTGAAGTCGGGGAACTTCGGCGCACGCGACTTCTTCATCAAGGCATTCGAGGTGCTGCCATGACCGAAGACAAAACCCGCCAGCTTCTGGTGGAGCTTGCCGCAAGCCTGTTCGCGCGCGGCTTCTCCGTCGGCAGCGCCGGCAACATCAGCGCGCGGCTTCCGGACGGCTATCTGATCACGCCGACCAACTCGAGCCTCGGGCGGCTCGATCCCGCGCGGCTCTCGCGGCTGGATGCCGACTTTCGGCACATCGGTGGCGACAAGCCGTCGAAGGAGGTGTTCATGCACCGCGCGTTCTATCGCGCACGGCAGGACGCCGAGGCCGTCGTGCACCTGCACTCGACGATGGCGACCGCGGTCGCGTGCCTGCCGGATGTCGATGCGGCGAATCCCATTCCGCCGCTGACGCCGTATTTCGTCATGCGCGTGGGGCGCAGCATGCCGATCGTAGAGTATTACCGGCCGGGCGATCCGGCGATGGAACCGGCGATCCACACGGCTGCGGGCGATGCACGCGCGGTGCTGCTGGCCAACCATGGTCCTGTTGTGTCGGGCAGGACGCTGACCGACGCGGTCTATGCGGCGGAAGAGCTCGAGGAGGCCGCCAAGCTCTATCTGCTGCTGCGCGGGGTGACGCCGCGGCTGCTGACGGAGCGGCAGGTGGATGATCTGCTGACGACGTTTGGATAGCGGCAAAAGAAAGGGCGCCCGAAGGCGCCCTGTGTCTCCGAACCCGCCCCACGTTTGAGGCGGGTGTCGGCGCAGTCTAGGTCATCGACTCCGGGCCGTTTGACGGCATTGAATTCGCTCCCGAAGCCGCGGCAGCAGCAGCCTTCTTGCGTCCGCCGCCCTTCTTTCGAGCAGCTGCCTTCTTGCGGCCGCCCTTCTTCGCTGCGGCCTTGCGCTTCGCGCCGACCTTTCGGCCTGCCTTCTTCGCGGCGGTCTTCTTGCGGCCCATGGCCTTCTTCTTCGGAGCGGCCTTGCGTCCGGCCTTCTTCGGAGCGGCCTTGCGCCCGCCCTTCTTCGCTGCGGCCTTCTTGCGGCCGCCCGCCCGCATCGCCAGCGCCTGCGCGCGTGGCTGCTCGGTGGTTGGGGTTTCTTCGTTGGTCACCTGTAGGAACTCCTTCTAGTCGTTGGCTTCTGTCGCGCGGTTGGACTGCGACCGGGTTAGCGGCCGGTTCCGCACCAGGCCTGCCGCAGCTAGCGAACCGTGCAGACAGACCAGCTTCATCGGGCCGGCGATCCTGCGTGGGTTGTCATTTGCCACGCGCGCCAATGCCGCAGGTCATGGGAAGCGCGACGAACCTGCCCGGCGCTGACCTGCGCCATTGTCTTCGTCGCCTCTACGATCCGCATCGGAGACCGATGCTCGATCGACTGTGCTTCACCTGAACGAGGCTGCGGTCAATGGACCGTCCTTCTGTTGTCGTGCGCACTGCATTGGATCTTCCGAATCGCATGCATCCGCACCGAATCCGCTATTCCTTGTCTCGTGCGCCGCTGTCAACAAAAAGCAACCGTTTCGTCGCAAGTTCGATGAAAAAAATGCTTGCAATGCCAAATGCGATGCATTGATGCCACACAAAACCGCCGCGACAGCGATGTCGCGGCGGTTAATTCAGTCTGCAGCGAATCGCTCAGACGCGCTTGTCGATCGGCACGAAGGACAGATTCTCGGGGCCGGTGTAGTTCGCTGTCGGGCGGATCAGCCTGTTGTCGATGCGCTGTTCGATGACATGCGCGCCCCATCCGGAGGTGCGTGCAATCACGAACAACGGCGTGAACATCGCGGTGGGGACACCAAGCATGTGGTACGAGATGGCGCTGAACCAGTCGAGGTTGGCGAACATCTGCTTGGCGTCGGCCATCGTCGCCTCGATCCGGTCGGCGACATTGAACAGCTTCATCGAGCCTGCCGCCTGCGACAGGCGCCGCGCGACCTCCTTGATCACCTTGTTGCGCGGATCGGCAATCGTATAGACGGCGTGACCGAAGCCGATGATCACCTCGCGGTTGGCGACCCGCCTGCGGATGTCGGTCTCCGCCTCATCGGGCGTGGCGTAGCGGCTCTGGATGTCGAATGAGACCTCGTTGGCGCCGCCATGCTTGGGACCGCGCAGTGCGCCAATGCCCGCGGTGATCGCGGAATACATGTCCGCGCCAGTGCCGGCGACCACGCGGCAGGTGAAGGTTGAGGCGTTGAACTCGTGTTCGGCGTAGAGAATGAGCGAGGTGTGCATCGCCCGGACGAACGCGTCGCTGGGCGGACGGCCGTGCAGGAGATGCAGGAAGTGGCCGCCGATGCTGTCGTCATCGGTCTCCACGTCTATCCGCTTGCCGTTGTGGGCGTAGTGGAACCAGTAGAGCAGCGCTGAACCGAGGCAGGCCATCAGGCGGTCGGTGATATCGCGCGCGCCTGGCTGGTTCTGGTCTTCCTTCTCGGGCAGTGCGCAGCCAAGAGCGGAGACCGCGGTGCGCATCACGTCCATGGGATGCGAGGCAGGTGGTAGCGCTTCCAGCGTCTGTTTGAGCGAGGCTGGGATCCCACGCAGCGAACGGAGCTTCGCCTTGTAGCCGGCCAGTTCGGCGCGGGTCGGCAAAGCGCCGTGCACGAGGAGGTAGGCGATCTCCTCGAACTCGCAGGTCTCGGCGACGTCGAGGATGTCGTAGCCGCGATAGTGCAGGTCGTTGCCGGTGCGCCCGACGGTACACAGCGCCGTGTTGCCTGCGGTGACGCCGGACAGCCCGACGCCTCTCTTCGCACGGTTGGGGAGTGTGGCGGTGTCGCTCATATGGTGGCTCCTTGGTTTTTCCGTTGTGCGGGCGTGACGCCACTATACGCCTCTCCCGCTCGCGGGAGAGGTCGGCGCGAAGCGCCGGGTGAGGGTGTTGGCGACGGCTTGCTGCACCCTCACCCGGCTCGCTGTGCTCGCCGACCTCTCCCGCTCGCGGGAGAGGTGATCGGGCTAGAATATCCCTGGCTTGCCGACAGCGAGCGTGCCGACGGGAAGCGCGACATTCAATGTGTGCAGCTCTCCTGCCTTCAGTCGCGGCAGATCCTGCGCGGCCTGGAGAAAGCGGTTCGCCTCGCGCGTCGAGATCACGCCGTCGGTCAGCGCAGTGAACTTGCGGATGTAGTCGTCGCGTTCGAACGGCCTGGCGCCGAGCGGATGCGCATTGGCCACCGCCAGCTCATCGACGATGCGGCTGCCGTCCTGCATCAGCACCTCGACGCGCCCGCCGAACGCCTGCTCGGCTGGATCCGTGGAGAGATAGCGGCGTTCCCACTCGGGATCCTCTCGCGACTCGATCTTGTGCCAGAGCCGCACGGTATCAGCGCGCCCGGCCCGGCGCGGCGTATAGCTGTCGACGTGGTGCCAGCGGCCGTCCTGCAGGGCGACGGCGAAGATGTACATGATCGAGTGGTCGAGCGTCTCGCGGCTCGCCTTCGGGTCCATCTTCTGCGGATCGTTGGCGCCGGTGCCGATCACTGCGTGCGTGTGGTGGCTGGTGTGGATGATGACCTTCTCGATCTGCTCCAGATTGGGGATCTGATCGCGCATACGAAAGGCGAGGTCGATCAGCGCCTGCGACTGGTATTCGGCGCTGTGCTCCTTGGTGAAGCTGTCGAGAATGGCGCGCTTCGGCTCGCCTGGTGCCGGCAGCGGCACGTGGTACAGCGCGTTCGGCCCGTCCAGCAGCCACGCAATCACCGAGTCCTCGCCTTCATAGATCGGGCTGGGCGCGCCTTCGCCGCGCATGACCCGATCCACCGCCTCCACCGCGAGCTTGCCGGCGTGCGCCGGCGCGTACGCCTTCCACGAGCTGATCTCGCCTTTGCGTGACTGGCGCGTGGTGCAGCTGACATGCACCGCCTGCTGCACTGCCTGGTAGATCACCTCCTGCTTCAGGCCGAGCAGCGTGCCGATGCCGGCGGCCTGGGCGGGGCAGAGATGAGTGATGTGGTCGATCTTGTGCTTGTGCAGGCTGATGGCGCGGACAAGGTCGATGTGGATCTCATAGCCGGTAGCGATGCCGCGGATCAGGTCGCGGCCGGATTTCCCCATGGTCTGCGCCACCGCGAGGATCGGCGGGATGTTGTCGCCGGGATGCGAGTAGTCGGCGGCGAGGAACGTGTCGTGCATGTCGAGTTCGCGCACCGCTGTGCCATTCGCCCAGGCGGCCCATTCTGGACTGACGCGTTTGGCGGGCGCGACGCCGAACACGGTGGCGGCATCCTTGTGCGGATGGCCGAGTGCCATGTCGCGCGCCGAGACCACCGGATGGCGGTTGATCGCGCCGATCGCCACGGCGGCGTTGTCGATGATGCGGTTAACGATCATGGCGGCTACGTCTCGCTCCACCGGCACGCGGTCGGCGGCGACGGCGGCGATCTTCCAGGCGAGCTGATCCTCGCGCTTCAGGTTGTCCTTCGATGGGTGCACCTTCACGTCGTGCAGGATCATGCGTTTCCTCCGGCTGGTGTCCGCGTGCGATCCTTCGTAAGGTCAAGCGCACCGCATCGCAACTGAGTGCCAGGGACACTTATATATAGTGTCAGCTCCATTCGACCGGGTGATCATCGGCGAGGTGGTCACCAGCGACAGCATCATCCCGCACGGCTATGTCGCGGTGCGCGGTGAAACGATTGCCGCGATCGGCGAGGGCACGCCGCCGCCGGCGAACGAAACCGTCGACCACAGCGGGAAGCTCGTCCTGCCGGGACTGGTCGATGGTCACATGCACACTTCGTCGTCCACCGGTTGGCCTGGCATCGAGACCGCGACGAAGAGCGCGGCGGCGGGCGGCGTCACCACCTGCGTCGACATGCCATACGATGTGCCGCGACCAGTGACCGATGCGGCGATCCTGGCCGACAAGATCGGCTGGGTGGAGCGAACCGCTCATGTCGACATGGCGCTGTACGGCACGATCACCAAGACCGGCGGCGTCGGTGCCATACCGGGCCTGGCGGCGGGCGGCATCTCGGCGTTCAAGCTGTCCACTTACGAGTATGACGCGGTTCGTTTCCCGCGCATCGATCACCCGACCATGCTCGCCGCGTTCCGCGAGATCGCGAAGACCGGGCTGCCGGTGGCGATCCACAACGAGGATCAGGAGCTTGTCGAGATGCTCACCGCGCAGGCGCGCGCGGAGGGGCGCATCGAGCCGATCATGCACTGCCGCACGCGTCCGCCGCTCGCCGAGACGATGGCCGATCTCGAAATCTTCGAGATGGCGCTGGAGACCGGGGCGCATGTGCACATCGCGCATTCCTCGCTGTCGCGCGGGTTCGAGATCGCCGAGACGTTTCGCGCCATGGGCGCGCAGACCACCGGCGAGGCCTGCATCCAGTATCTCTGCATGACCGAGGACGACATCGTTCGCCTCGGCGGCAAGGGGAAGTGCAATCCGCCGTTCCGCACCGCCGATGAGGTGGAGCGGATGTGGCAGTGCCTGACGGCGGGGAAGATCGCCTACGTCTCGACCGATCATGCGCCGTGGCCGATCGAGCGGAAGACGCTGCCGGACATATTCGCCAATGGCGCGGGGCTGACCGGGATGCAGAGTTTTGCGCCGTTGATGTTCTCGCTGCTGGCGGAGCGCGGGCTGCCGCCGACGCTGATGGCGATGTACTGCGCGGAGCGGAGTGCGCGGATGCATGGGCTCTGGCCGAGGAAAGGTGCGATCCGTGTGGGGTCGGATGCAGATCTGTGCGTGCTGGAACGGGGTGAGTTCGTGTTCGACGAGGCGGCAATCCAGGATCGGCCGGAGATGCGGTGGTCGCCGTATCATGGACGGATGATGCGCGCTCGGGTTGCGGCGACGTATCTGCGCGGCGTTTTGGTCTGGGATGGTACGGCCGTGCTGGCCAGGCCGGGCAACGGGAAGTTCGTGGGACGGCAGACGCGACTGGCGTGATTGTCGAGGAATTTGGCGCAACCCCCTCGTCCTGACCCCCTCCCGCAAGGGGAGGCGAATTTGTTTCGGCCGCGCCGGCGGCCAGTGTTGCGGCTTGCAGTGACGATCGGTGTGTCGACCTTGCTGTGCTTCGCTGCTGGTACCGTGATCTGGCTGCGCCGCAACGTTGTGCCGCCGGGCTGCACGGATCCCGCCACACTCGCGCTCGTGCGCCAAAGTCTGACAGAGCGCTTCAAGCTTCCGGCGAGCGTCACGATCGACGATATCGAGACACACGCCGGCGGTTATCTCGCGTTCCGCTTCGCGTGCGAGGCCGATCTGCATAACATCGATCCACATAATCTGCCGCCTGGCACCGCGGTACCGGGGAAGGTCTATTACGTCAGCCGGTTGACGCCGGATCACCAGCGCCATGAAGTGACGGTCCGGATCTTCCCCCTGCTGATACTGGAGAAAGTGCAATGAGCCGAAGCATCACTGTCGCCGCGGCACAGCTTGGACCGATCCAGATGGCGGAGCCTCGGGCAGTGGCCGTTGAACGGATGGTACGGCTGATGGAACGTGCGCATCGGCGTGGCGTCGAGCTGGTGGTGTTCCCGGAACTTGCGCTGACCACGTTCTTTCCGCGTCACTACCACGCGGACATCAGCGAAGCGGACCACTGGTTCGAGACGGCGATGCCGTCGAATGCGACGGCGCCGCTGTTTGCCGCGGCACGCAAGTACGGAATTGGATTTCATTTGGGCTATGCGGAGCTGACCGAGGACAAGCGCCGGTTCAACACGTCGATCCTGGTCAATCCCGACGGCGACGTTGTGCTGAAGTACCGCAAGGTGCACCTGCCCGGCCACGCGGAGTTCGATCCGCGGCGCAAGGTGCAGCACCTCGAGAAGCGCTACTTCGAGGTGGGAAACCTGGGGTTCCCGGTGATCCGCGCTCCGATGGGCAACCTGTCGGGCGTGAACACGGGCATGCTGATCTGCAATGACCGGCGCTGGCCGGAGGCGTGGCGTGTGCTCGGGCTGCAAAGCGTCGAGCTGGTGCTGCTGGGCTACAACACACCGAGCCTGAACATGGAGGCGGGCGGGTTCGAGGCGCATCATCTGCGGGTGTTCCACTCGCATCTGTCGGTCCAGGCCGGCTGCTACCAGAACGCCTGCTTCGCGGTGGCGACCGCGAAGGCCGGCACCGAGGACGGATGCGAGCTGTTCGGTCATTCGATCATCGTCAACCCGCAGGGCGAGATCATCGCCATGGCGACGTCGTGGGACGATGAGCTGATCACCGCCGACTGCGAGCTCGACATGTGCACGCTTGGACGCACGACGATCTTCGCCTTCGACAGGCATCGCCGCCCAGAGGCATATGGCAGGATCACCGGGCAGGTAGGTGCGGTCGAACCGCCGGTATGGTCGAGACACGCGGCGGAGTGACAGAAGTTAACCACATGCTAACGGAATGGGTGCAAGCTGCTGCAATGAGCGAAATCGGTGCAATTGCTCCCGCCGACAAACCAGCGTTCATCGAAGCACGCCTGGCGCCGGAGCGTGACGGCGGCAAGGGGTCACTGCCGCGCCGTCCTCGCAAGCCGCGGCCAGACGACGAGCAAGTCGAGAAGGAAACGCACAAGCTCGACGTTGAGGCTTAGGCAGCGGGCGGCACCCTCACCCGGCGCTTTGCGCCGACCTCTCCCACTTCGTGGGCGAGGTGGGTCCGGTCAGCTGGCTAATGACGCCATGACGATGGCAGCCGCGGCCTGGCACGGTTCGATCACCGGAACACCAGACGCGTCCTCGACAGCCCGACGATGGTGCGCCATGCCGGTACAGCCGAGGATCACCGCGCCGGCGCCGGCGGTAGCACAGGCGCTCGCAGCCTCGATCAACCGCGTACGCGCCGTCTCGGGCTCCAGCAGCGTCTCCATCGTCACGTTAAGCGCGACCTCGGCCGCCAGCCTTTGCTCCAGGCCAATCGCCCGCAGCGCGGCCAGATGGCGGGCCTTCGATGCGTCGACGATGGCGATCACGCCGAACCTCTCGGTGCGCGCCACCGCGGCGGCTACAGCGCAGCGGAACACCCCGAACACCGGTTGCCGCGTCGTTGCCCGGGCGGCCTCGATGCCGGGGTCCGAGGCGCACGCGATCACGTAGGCATCCGCCGGTTCGCGCTCGATCAGGCGGCAAAGCGGCTCCACCACCGCGTGCCAGTCACGCCAGTCGTAGATCGCGGGCGGACCCTCGCGCAGCGTGACCACGGCGAACTCCGGCCTCCCAGGCAGCCGAAACGGTGCGAGGGCTGCCGCAATGCCGTCGGAACAGGCAACCGAGGAGTTGGGGTTGACCACGAGAATACGTGCCATGCAGATACTGTCCGCCCCCTGGCCTGTGCGATCAAGCGGACCGATATGGATTGGCACGGCACCCGATTTGCAAGGACGCACCCGATGGCCCCGATCCGCTGGCAGCCTGACCGGACGACGCCGAAGCCGCCTTGGCCGGTGCCCTCGCTCGCCATCGCGATGAGGCGCGGACTTGCCGGGCGCTGTCCGGTCTGTGGCAAGGGACGGCTGTTCGACGGCTTCCTCCGCGTCGCCAGCGAGTGCGAACAGTGTCATGCGCCACTTGGCCTTGCGCGCGCCGACGACGCGCCACCCTACTTCACCATCCTGATCGTCGGACACATCGTGATCCCGGCGCTGCTCATCATGCAGAAGCTGTACGATCCGCCGACCTGGCTGATGTCAGCGATCTTCCTGCCGCTTACCGTGATCCTGGCGCTCGGGCTGATCCGGCCGATCAAGGGCGCAACAGTGGGGCTAATGCTGAGCTTCAACATGCTGAAGCCTGACGTCGAAACCGGATGAGCAGAGCGCCGTCCGGCATTGTTGAGGGGCGTTTGTCCCGCGTGGTGCTGGACGGAGAGATACCTTCCACTCTGCCGGCGGCGCTGGAGGCTGATCGCGTGCAGGCGGTTGCTGATCTCGCGGCGGAGAATCGCTTCGTACCACTGACCGTGAAGTCAGGGGCTCCGGTGCACGGACCGTTCGTGCTGCATCTCGCCATGCAGCATGGCAGGCTGGTATTCGACATCCACCGCGACAACGGCACGCGGGTCGCGATGATCGGGTTGGCGCTCGGGCCGTTCCGCCGGCTGGTGAAGGACTATCAGATGCTTCTGGACAGCCACATCAAGGCGATCGAGGAAGGCCGCGCAGAACGGATCCAGGCGATCGACATGGGCCGTCGCGGCCTGCACGATGAAGGTGCGACGCTGATGCGGGCGCGACTCGACGGCAAGATCGACATCGACTTCGCGACGGCGCGGCGGCTGTTCACGCTGGTCTGCGTGCTGCACCGGAGGGTTTGAGGCTGATGCGTATCGACGGAGTGCCATACCGGACCATATGGGTCGATCCGGACGACGGCTGGTCGATCCGCATCATCGACCAGACGAAGCTGCCGTGGGCACTGGAGATCGTTCGGCTGACCGATGTTGCGCAGACGGCGCATGCCATCCGTTCCATGCAGGTGCGCGGTGCGCCGCTGATCGGTGCTGCGGCCGCTTACGGGCTGTGTCTCGGCCTGCGGCAGGATCCGTCGTCTGTCGCGATGGAGCGTGACGCGGCGATGCTGGCGGAATCGCGGCCGACGGCGATCAATCTGCGCTGGGCGCTCGAGCGGATGCTGATCCGCCTGCGCAACACGCCGGCAGCGGAGCGCGAACGCGTCGCCTATGAGGAAGCCGCTGCGATCGCCGACGAGGACGTGGCGCAGAACGAGGCGATCGGCCGGCACGGGCTGCCCTTGATAGAGCAGGTGGCCAAACCGGGTCGCCGGGTGAACATCCTGACGCATTGCAATGCCGGATGGCTGGCGACTGTCGACTGGGGCACCGCTCTTGCGCCGATCTACATGGCATACGATGCCGGGATCGATCTGCACGTCTGGGTGGACGAGACGCGTCCGCGCAACCAGGGGGCCGCGCTGACGGCATGGGAACTCGGCCGCCACGGCGTCGCGCATACGGTGGTAGCGGACAACGCCGGTGGTCATCTGATGCAGCATGGTGACGTCGATCTTGTCATCGTCGGTACCGACCGCACGACGCGACGCGGCGACGTCGCCAACAAGATCGGCACCTACCTGAAGGCGCTGGCGGCACGCGACAACGGCGTGCCGTTCTGGGTAGCGCTTCCTTCCACCACGATCGATTGGACGGTGTCGGATGGCGTGGCAGAGATTCCGATCGAACAGCGCAGCGCGGAGGAGGTGACCGATGTCACCGGGCGGACGGCGGATGGCGTAATCGCCACGGTGCGGGTCGCGCCGATCGATAGCCAGGCGGCCAATCCGGCATTCGATGTGACGCCGGCGCGGCTGGTGAGTGGTCTGATCACTGATCGTGGCCGATGCGAGGCAAGCGTTGACGGGTTGTTGTCGCTGTACCCCGAACGGCAGTAACGGCTGTCGGGAGTGTTGGGACTGTGCACTTCGCGCGCGTGCGGGAGAGGCCACCACGTGTGGGTCTACACGATCACACGCGTAATGTTGCACTTTTGATTTTCATGGCGCTGCTGTCCGCGTGCGCGCCGCATCTGCCGTCGGACGCGCATGCACCGCCGTTTGCTCGGGTTCCTTACGAGCCGTTCTCGCGCGACGCTGTGGTGGCGATCGCCTTGCGCGAATGGCGGCTGTTCGGTTCGCCGGTGGATGACGATCCGCCGGGCACTTATCGGCCTGCGTCGTCAGAGGACAAACCGGAGCGGCAGCAGGGCCTGTGGCAGCGCGTCGGTGAGTACCTGGTGGCTGGGAATGGAGACGCGTGCGCCGGAAGCGGGGTGGACCGGCCGGCATGATGCGAATGGCAGAGTGTTTCCGGCGAGCGAGGATGGCTTGTACGCATGGTCCGCCGCGTTCGTCTCCTATGTCATGCGGATCGCCGGCGCCGGGGCACGATTTCCGTATTCCGCCAGCCATTCCGACTACATCGACGCCGCCGCAAACATGGCGACCGGACGGACATCGGGTTGGCTGATCGTCGCTGAGCGGCCTGAGGCGTATGCGCCGCGACAGGGCGACCTGATCTGCTTCGGTCGCGGCAACGCGCACGAGCTTCGCTACGACGATCTGCCGGCCGCACATTTTCCGGGGCATTGCGACATCGTGGTCGATACCGCAGTGCCGGGGCAGATCGGCGTGGTGGGTGGCAATGTGGACGATGCGGTGACGCTGAAGCATGTGCCGGTGACGCCGGATGGCAGGCTGGCGACAGCGGACGGACAGGTGCTCGATGCCCGCTACCCATGGATGGTGGTGCTGCGCCTGGCCGTTGGGGCGCCGGTCGCGTAGCCGGCATCAACCGTCGATCAACGATTGATCCAGATCATGGCGCACGCTCGGAAACACTCCGAGCCTGTTGTTTCGTCCAGATGGAGGAATCAAATGCGCCAGGTCTTTGCCGCCACCGCGCTCGCCGGCGCGCTTTCGCTTGCCGCCGGCGGCGCATTGCCGCAGCCAATGACGGGGCCCGGCGGGTTCATGCATGGCCAGCGTCCGGGCATGATGGGTCAGGGTCTGGGCTTCACGGATCCGGCCGGCTATCTCGACAGCCTGAAGGTCGCCCTGGGCATCACCGCACTCCAGGAGCCAGCCTGGAACGAGTACGCCGACACCGTGAAGGGCGCGGCCGGGCAGATGCAGGGCACGCATCAGACCATGTTCGATGCGATGGGTACGGCGACCTGGCAGGAACGCCGTGACATGATGAACCGGATGTTCGAGGTGAGGCAGGCCTCGTACGACAAGGTGCACACGGCAGCCGACAAGCTGCTGCCGGCACTGGACGCTTCGCAGCGGACGAAGGCGGAAACGCGGCTGCCGGGCCTTGCCGCTCCGGGCTACGGCATGATGGGAGGCATGGGGCCGGGATCGCGCGTGCCCTGAGGCTCAGCGCTGCCGCCAGGGCAGGCCTTCCGCCTTCCACCCGGAGGCGACGCCACGGTGGCCGTCCGCATCCACCACGCCCTCGAACCCGTCCGCCACGTTGTAGGCGTTCGGGAACCCGGCAGCCTGCGCCGCCTGCGCCGCTGCTTGGCTTCGCTGGCCGCTGCGGCAGATGAAATAGATGTGGTGCTCCTCGGTGAACCCCGCCTCCTTGAGTTGATCGGCGAAGGCGGCGTTGTGCTGCATCGTCGGATACATCTGCCAGGAGACCAGCACGGCCTGCTTGCCGATCGAGACCAGGTCGGGCACGCCGACGAATTGCCACTCGACGTCGGTCCTTACGTCCACAAGCTGCGCTGTCGGATTATTCTGCAGGGCTTTCCAGACACGCCCCGGGGGCACATTCTCGACCATCACAGGAATTCCCGCTGCATGAGGTTTCAGTCTGCGCTGGATGCCAGAAAGTGGCTGCTCCAGTCGATGAAATCCGACGGCACCCGCCTTCAAACCAGGTCGGCATCGAGCAGCAGGCCCGGAGGCAGTGCCTCGCCATACAGGGTGGTGCAGTCCGTCCGTCCGACTGGCGTGAACGCCTTGATCGTTGCGGTGCGCAACGGCGCGATACCGGCGCTCTCCAGCTTTCGGGCGATCTGGTTGCGCAGCGACCTGGGGGCATCGAGGTTTCGGTCGTCCACGACGCGCGCGGCCCTGAGGAATAGATTGTGCAACTCCAACAGCTCGGGTTCGGTCCAATCGAAATCTTGGAATGCCGCGTAGGCGCGCGCGACGAATTCCGCCGCCACGACCGTCTCGGGCCCCGCGTAGAGCGGAGCCCGGTTCAGCAGGAGGCCGAGTGCGGCAAGGTACGGCGCACAATGCTGCTTCGCCTCCACGCGCTGCAGCACTTGAGCAATAAACGTCTGGATCAGGTCCGCCTTCGTCTCTCGGGGCAGACGTTCGAGTGAGCCCGCAAGGCGGACAAGTTCCGGTGACGCTCTTCCGGTGCGGATGCTAGCGAGCTCGCCTGCCAAGAGCTCTTCCTGCCGTGCGGCGGTGAGCCCGCCTGCCACCCGGCGCCAGAGAATGTATTCCTGAACCTTGCTGCGTTTGCCTGGAAAGCGAAGTCCCGCATCACGCAGCAGCCACAGCTCGTCAATGCGAAGCCCGTCGTGGGCAAAGCCGAACCCCGGACGCAGCAGAAACCCGGCCAACGTGAGCCATGCTTCTTCGTGCTCCACTGAAAGCGTCCGGCCGGTCGTGCGTTCGTTCAGGGCCGGCCAAAGGTTGCGCAGAAGAGCGGCGTTCCACTCATGCCGAGGCAGGCCGATGGTGCGTTCCAGGTGTTTCAGGATTGCATTGGCGGTCAGCCTGTCGGACTTCGCCGGCGGACGGGTGAATGTCGTCGTGATTTGGCGCCGCGCGGCTTGCTGGGTTTCGGTCGTCGCGTTCGGTTCCACAGGCGCCGAAGCCGGCGTATTGCGCGCAGCCGCGCTGCCACGCTCGTGCGGACGCAGATTGAATTCGAGAGGCCAGGACTGCGGTATCAGCGGATCTTTGCTCACACAGGAGATCTGAAGCAGTCCCAACGCGTTGATCTTCGCTGCCAGACGGACGGGCACGGTCCGGTCCGGCCTGCATCAGGTCCATTGGGCGTTCTGATGATCGTCTGCAGAGGCGGAAGCATGTGAAACGCTTCCGCCTCCCACGGTAGAACATCCCCCGCGTGCGAGCTGCCATGACGGGTCGAGGAACAAGCCTGGAAGCTCACCAGTTGGTCGGTGCGCATCTCAAGGCCCGGCAGATCAATGCCGAATAGCTGCTCCGCTGACGCGTTGCGGGGCAACACGCAGACCAACGCAGGCGGGATCGCCTGGTCCGTTTCCACAGGCGCCGTCTGCACCTGGACGAACACCGCGCGGGCAGCGCCAGCCGCGATGCGGCCGGCGTGACTGTGCAGCAGTTTGCCGAAGCGCGCAGCGCCGAGCGCCACGGCAAGATCCGGTTCGGCATTTTCCAGTTCGAGCGGCTGCGTGCCGCCCTGCCATGCCGCGATTTGTTCAAGCAGTCGCTGGCGCAAAACCGTGGAGTGGAGCGAACCGCCATTGAACAACACAGCGTCCACGCCTGGGCGGTCTCTGAGGAAATCGGCCAGATGGTGCGTCACCGCGCTGTCGACGGCGTAGGGTAAGCCCCAATCGCGCAAACCTGACTGGGATCGATAGGGCCGGGCGCGCGCATCGCACGCCGGAAAGAATCCATCCAGCACCAACCGCTCGAGCTCGTCGCGCCCCATGGTTGCGGCCAGTGCTCCAGCCATCAGGCTGGACCCCCGACTTGGCAGTGCCACGGTGAACCGCTCGTTCGTCGGAGCGATGCCCGAAAGAGCCTGCTCCTTCAGATCGCGACATGAAGCGACGAGATGATCCCACTGTGGTCCCGAGATCTGTCCGCGTTCGCCCATGAGCCGTGGTTCAAGCAGGACCGCGAGAGCCAGGTCGATGTTGTCGCCACCCAGCAGAATGTGTTCGCTGACGGCAACCCGCGTGATGTGGGGGATGCCGTCCGACGGACCGGGTCGCAGCTCGAACAGGCTAAAATCCGAGGTGCCTCCGCCGATATCGACGATCAGGACGTGTCGCGGCGCGGCATTGTGTACGTCCAAACCTTCCCACAACGGGTTGGCCGAGCTGTGCTGTCCCAACCAGCAATAGAAGGCAGCCTGCGGCTCCTCGAGCAGCCGCACACTGCTGGGGAAGCCGGCCTCCTCCGCGGCATTCAGAGTGAGTCGCTGCGCGGCGGCGTCGAACGAGGCAGGAACCGTGATGGTGATTTCCTGATCATCGAACGCGTAACCCGATCGGGCGAAGCTGCTGTCCCAGGCGCCCCGCAGATAGTTCAAGATGAACGCGGCAGCTTGTACGGGCGAAATCTTTTGCGCCGGGGAAAGATCCTCCAACCCCCACGGCAGGATCGGCGCGGACCTGTCGGCAGCGTGGTGACACAGCCACGACTTTGCCGACCGGACGACGCGACCGGGCGCTTCACCTGCCCGTCGGCGGGCGAGGCGGCCGGCAATCCATTCCTGGGTTCCCGGAACCTTGCCGCGCAATTGCGCCGCAAACGCGTCTTCCGGCAGGTAGAGGAACGAAGGCAGCGTTGGCGCGCCGACCAGCGCGTCGAAGGTTTCCCACTGCGAGACGGCGAGAGCCTCGGGCTGTGCATCGCCGGTCAGCGGAACGAAGGCGAGTGCAGAGCTGGTCGTGCCGAGATCGATGCCAATGGAAAAGCGGGCTGTCATCGCGAGCCAGGGCCCGTGCTATTCCGTGCGGACCTGAAACTCAATCTTCCATCTCCGGTCGGAGTTGGTGTGCTTCATCCAAAGTTCGAGCGTGCCAAGTTCCGTGACCACGGCCTCGATCCGCACCGGCACGACCTGTCCCGCGGGAGCGTCGGGCAGAGCGGGAAGCTCGACCTCCAGCAGGCTGGTCTCTTCCAGCTCACGTTCGGCATCGGACAACATCTGGCCAGGGGCGTCGCCGCTTCGCACCGCGGAAGAGAAGAACCGAAACTCCGCGGCCTGTCCGGTCACAAGTCCGAACGTGCGATCCTCGATCAGCAGATCGGTTCCCTCCTGCATGCCCTGCGGCACGACGCAGAGCGCCTTGACCGGCGGGCGGAAGCCAGGAATCGCCGGCATCGATGCGTCCAGGCCGATGTAGTATGAACGCGAGGTGCCGGCCTTGATGCGCATGCCCTTGCCGGTGGCGCGATGCTGCCCATAGATGGCAGCGCCCTGTGCGACTGCGAGATCAGGCTGGAATCCCTCGAGCGCCCGGACCGCCTGTCCGTCATTCCAGGACGCCAGCAGATCCAGCACCCGGGCGCGAATTGGCTCGGCCTTGAACACGCCGCCGTTGAACAACACGGCAGTGGGCATCAGCGCTTCTCCAACAGCCCGCGGTCCGACCAGTGCGTCGAGCTTGTCGCTCGCCTTCACATTCTGCAGGCTGCGCGTAAGGAAACGCGCCAGATGCTTGCTGATCACCGGATCAGTCGCGTAGGGCAGGCCGAATTCTTGCAACCCGGTCCGACGTGCCTCTCGCGGGAGATCCTCGAGTGCGGTCTGGGCGAAGAATCCGTCGAGGATGACCTGCGAGAGCGAAGCGCGATCGAGCGTTGTGGCGATCGTCTTGGCAAACAGGCTGGAACCGCGTGACGGAACGGCGATCGGCACTTCCGGCAAGGTGTTGTCTTCAAACAGGGTGATTTTCGCTCGCGATGCGGCATGCACCAGCGCCAGGAACTGCCAGGCATCCAACGATTTGCCTTCGGCCTCCAATCTGGCCTGCAGCGTGTAGGCAAGGGCCAGATCCATGTTGTCGCCGCCGAGCAGGATGTGTTCGCCGACGCTGATGCGCTCCAGCTCAAGGTTGCCGCCGACATCGGTCACGGCGATCAGGCTGAAGTCGGCGGTGCCGCCGCCGACGTCGCATACCAGGATGATGTCGCCAGGGGCGACCGCATCGCGCCATTGCCGACCAGCACGCGCTGTCCATGCATAGAAGGCAGCCTGGGGTTCTTCCAGCAACGTGACATTGCCTAGCCCGGCGGCCTCGGCCGCTTCGGCGGTCAGGCTTCGTGCCACCTCGTCGAAAGAGGCGGGGACCGTCACGACGATCTGGCACTCGCCAAGGTCCCGCAGCCTGCCCTGGGCATCCACACTATGGAGGAAGGCGTTCTTGAGGTGCTGGAGGTATCGGCGTGAGACCTCGAACGGCGAGAGCTTTTCTTCCGCACTGTCAGACCGCCAGGGAAGCGTGCGCTGCTTCGGATCGATGTGCGGATTGGACAACCAGGATTTGGCGGAGGTCACAAGGCGGTCGGGCACGAGAGCGCCACGATCCCGGGCGAACTGGCCAACGATGCCCGGCTCACCGATATCGTCCCAAGGCAGCGGGAACGACCCCGATCGGAATTCCTCAGGATGCGGCAGGTATAATGCGGAGGCCAGTGTCAGCCTATCTCCCAACTCGTTGGCTGCCAGGATCTGGGCGATCGGCAAGACTTCGGTTCGATCGGTTTCGAGATCGGTCAGCGCCATCGCGCAGTTGCTGGTGCCGAGGTCAATCCCGAGACTGAAGCGAGCCTTCATGTTGGCGTCCTGCTGATCTGAATCAAAATGACTGGGCCTGTTGGGCTACCCCCGAGCCGCAGCCTCATTTCAATTCCACCTCCGCGGGAGCGATGGCGGGAAGCCGGTCGGGAGCGCCGCGCAGCAACCGCGGCAGCTTCACCATATCCGTCTTCCAGCCACGGTGGACAAGCACGCCGGAGAAAGGCGCGGCCCCTGCAATCTTGCCCACCAGCCGATACTCGTCGGCTGAATACCCGGCGGGAACCTGCACCGTCGAACCCTCCGCTTCTGTACGCAAGGAACTGATTCTGAAGTGTTCCTGCAGGACGCCCGCGCATCCGGCATGAACGACCCGGGCGGCTGCCCCGACCTGGGCATCGTTATAGGCATTGATATCGTCCATCAGGAAATCGACCAGTCGCCCCTTTTCCTGGAGCATCGCCAGGAAGTGGACGATTTCGGGGTCCGCACCGCTCGCTTCAGGACCTACCGGTGCTGGGCGGGCCGGTTCGGCCAAAGGCTCTCGCGGGGCCGCCTTCTGGCGCGGCTGTGAGAGCACCTCGACCAAGACCAGGATCGCCAACGCCAACGCGGCTTCCGACAGGTACGGCCGGACCGGCTCGGAGGCAGGCACTACCACTGCCCCGCTCACTGCTACCAGAAGCAGTACGGAAATCATCAAAACCACTCTCATTGCCGATGCTACCCCTCCGGCCGCGAATGCACTGGTGCCTGCGTGAATATATCGTGGTTTGCGCCTAAGCGCTGGTCAGGGGCTCACGGCTCCTCATGATTCAGACTGCGCCGAAGAGGTTGGCGAACAGCGGCTGGTCATGCAGCATAAGTGAGAAGCGCTACATCAGCGGACGCAGCGCAGCATCGGGCATAGTGAGTATCAGATCGTAGAGCACGCAGCCCTGGCGAAACAGCGAATGGACGCAGCGCTCATAGCCCAGGTCGCGCCGTTCGGGGGATTTGACGCGGGCCGCACCGATGCCCATGCCGAAGCGCAAGTCCTTGGTATCGCGCAGCCTGCGCCATGCCCCAACGGCGGTCATAGTAACCGGCGAGTTGCCTGGCTTCCGCGATATGGCAGACCAATCTGACTTCCCACGTCTGGCTCGGCGCTACGCCGCCGCTCGACATTGCAGCCATCGACTGCAATCGCAGCCTAACAGTTTCCTTGTCTAACGTTTCCTAACCCATTCTACTCTACAGCACTCTCCCCTTACTCCCACTCGATTGTCCCAGGCGGCTTGCTGGTAATGTCGTAGGTCACCCGGTTGATCCCCCGCACCTCATTGACGATCCGCCCTGCCGTCCTGGTCAGGAACCCCGCATCGAACGGATACACATCCGCGGTCATCCCGTCAGTCGAGGTGACCGCGCGCAGCGCACAGGCATGATCATAGGTGCGCCCATCGCCCATCACGCCCACAGTCCGCACTGGAAGCAGCACAGCGAAAGCCTGCCAGATCGCGTCGTACAGCCCCGCCGCACGGATTTCCTCCAGGAAGATCGCATCCGCCTTACGCAGCATCTCCAGCTTCTCGCGCGTAATTGCGCCGGGGATGCGGATCGCGAGCCCAGGGCCGGGAAACGGATGCCGGCCCACGATGCTCTCGGGAATGCCCAGCTCACGGCCGAGCACCCGCACCTCATCCTTGAACAGCTCGCGCAACGGCTCGATCAGCTTCAGCCGCATCCGTTCTGGCAGCCCGCCGACATTGTGGTGCGACTTGATCGTCACCGAGGGCCCGCCGGTGAAGCTGACGCTCTCAATCACATCCGGATACAGCGTGCCCTGCGCCAGCCAGTCGGCGCCGCCCAACTTCCCCGCCTCTTCGTCGAACACGTCGATGAACAGGCGCCCGATCGTCTTGCGCTTCGCCTCCGGGTCAGTGATGCCGTCGAGCGCCTCCAGGAACAGAGCCGAGGCGTCGCGGTGCACCAGATGGATGTTGAACCGGTCGCGGAAGGTACGCACAACGTCCTCCGCCTCACCCTGCCGCAGCAGCCCATGATCGACGAAGATGCAGGTGAGCTGATCGCCGATCGCCTCATGGATCAACACCGCGGCCACTGACGAATCCACCCCGCCGGAGAGGCCGCAGATCACCCTCCCCTGCCCCACCTCGGCGCGGATGCGGGCGATCTCGGCGGCACGGAAGCCGGCCATCGTCCAGGTGCCGGATAGGCCCAGCACGCCATGCGTGAAGTTGCGCAGCAATGCCGCCCCGTGCGGCGTGTGCACCACCTCGGGATGGAACAGCAGCCCATAGAACCGCCGCCGGTCATCGGCGATGGCGGCGAACGGCGCCCCCTCGCTCACCGCGACGGCACGAAAGCCCGGCGGCAGACGCGTCACGCGGTCGCCGTGGCTCATCCAGACCTGCTCGCGTCCGCCCTTGTGCCAGACGCCTTGGAACAGCACGCACTCATCCGTCAGATCAACCAAGGCGCGGCCGAATTCGCGGTGCTCCGAACCCTGCACCTCGCCGCCAAGTTGATCGCACATGGTCTGCATGCCGTAGCAGATGCCCAGCACCGGCACGCCAGCCTGGAACACATACTGCGGCGCACGAGGCGAGGCGCCCTCCGTCAGGCTGGCCGGCCCGCCCGAGAGAATGACGCCCCTCGGTCGCCACGCGCGGATGCGGTCGGGGTCGGCGTTAAATGGCCAGATCTCGCAATACACGCCTGACTCGCGCAGACGGCGGGCGATCAGCTGGGTCACCTGGCTGCCGAAGTCCAGGATCAGCACGCGCTCGGCGGCGAGTGCTGCCGTAGCGGCGGGATCAGGCAGGGAATCGGGCATGCGGGTTCCAGGCCATGCGTGATCTTCGCGCTTGGATCATGATGCTCACGCGCTTGCAAGTGCAGTTGCGACGCCCAGCCACGCGCGCTAAGTAGTGATTGTCACTACTGACGCAGCCATGGAAAAAGTCATTCAGGCAACCGAGGCCAATCGACAATTCTCCCGCATTCTGCGCGAGGTCGCGGAAGGCAACACATTCACCGTCACCACGCACGGCCGCCCAATTGCTCGTATTGTGCCGGCCCAGGCGAAGGGCAGTGAGGCGGCGAAGCGGCGCCTGCTCAAGCATCTGCGCAACCAACCTGCCGTGGATATCGGCCCGTGGACGCGTGAGGAACTCTACGACTGCTAGCAGCACTCGACACCAACATACTCGTCTACGCGGAGGGCCTGCAGGGGTCCCCTAAACAGGCACTGGCGACCGGCCTGATAAGTGCCGTTTCCCCCGCCACCATACTCTTGCCCGCTCAGGCGTTGGGGGAGCTCTTCAATGTCCTGATAAGAAAGGCACGCCGCAGCGCGGCGGATGCAAGACGCGTGGTGCAAGTCTGGCGGGACGCTTACGCGGTGATCAGCACAACGGAGACAATACTCACGCGTGCAATGGATGCTGCGGTCGATCATGGCCTCTCAATCTGGGATGCGATCATCTTGTCTGCCGCCTCAGAAGCCGGGTGTCGCGTTCTCCTGTCGGAGGACATGCAAGACGGCTTCAACTGGGGCGGGGTCACGATCGTCAACCCGTTTGCACCGTCACCCCACGAGTTGCTCGACGACCTGAGAGGCGGCATGCACTGACCTACGTCAGCACCTCCGCGCCCTGCTCCAGCAACACGCTGATCTCGCGCGTCTGCTCGACCAGGAAATCCATGACCACGCGCGTGCGCGGCGCAAGGTTACGGCGGGACGGATAGACGATGTATACGGGCAGACGCTGCGACGGATAATCCTCGAGCAGTCGGAAAAGTCGGCCCGCGCGCAGATCGTCGATCAGCTGGATCTCCGGCAGCAGGGCAATGCCATGGCCGGCGCGCGCCGCGCGATGCACTGCCTGGCTGTCGTTGGCGATGAACTGCCCCGATACCCGCACGCTCTGTGGACCCTCCGGGCCCGTGAAGCGCCACACCTCCGGCTCGGACCCCACGTCGTGGATCAGGCAGGTATGCGTCGCCACATCCTCGGGCGTGGACGGCGCGCCGTTGCGCTCAAGGTAGACTGGCGAGGCGACGACGGCGCGCCCCAGGAATCCTATCCTCCGCGCCACCAGTGATGCATCGGCGATCTCGCCGGAGCGGAACGCAAGGTCCAGCCGTTCCTCGACCATGTCGCTGTTCTGGTCGCGCATCACCAGCGCGACCGAGAGGCCGGGATGCCGCGCCAGCAGCACCGGAAGACGGGTCGCCAGGAACAGCCCGCCCGCGATGGAGGTCCCCAGCCGCACCAAACCTCTTGGCGCGCCGCTCTGCCGTCCGAGCACAGTCTCCATTTCATCGGCGCTCTCGATCACATGGCGGGCGTGAGCCATCAGGACCTGCCCGTCGTCGGTCAGGCTGAGCCGGCGAGTTGTGCGATGGAACAGGCGCACGTCGAAGTGCTGTTCCAACTGGGCGACCAGTCGGGTGACTGCCGACTGGCTCGCATGGGTCTCGCGGGCAACGGCCGAGAACGAGCCCGTCTCGGTGACCCGGACGAAGGCGCGCAGCGCAGCGATCAAGTCCATCATTCCCTCGAATTACGCAAAGATGAACTACAGGAAAGCCGGATTATTTTTCGCGGACAAGAGGTCTATCTCATGGCCATCGCAAGACGGACAACACCACTGACCTTCCGCCAGCGATGAGTTGCCAGAATGGCCCCGTCAGACGACGGGACCGACCAAAGGAGAGAGACCATGAAGACCATGTTTCTTGTTACGGCTGCGGTGCTTGGCCTTGGCGTCGGCTCCGCCTACGCGGACAGCGAGGGCGGCCAGATCGCCAACACCCGGTTCACCGAGCTTCCGGGGGTGCTTGCCCAGGCGCCGGTGCAGCAGGCGCCCGGCGCGGTCGCCCGCAACCAGACCGGCGCGCCGACTGCGGCATTCGTGACCAGCAGCCACGGAAGTGGCACTTGGCTGTTCCAGCCTTACCAGGGCAACGGCTGATCCAGATACCTGCCAATTGTGCGAGAAGGGGCCGGCCCAGCGCCGGCCCTTTTCGTTCAGGCCAGCATGCGTCGCCGTCGCCGGTGCTGACGGGCGTCGCGATACGACCGGCGGGCACCCACCTCGTTCAGGCCCAGATAGAACTCCTTGATCTCCTGGTTCTCCCGCAGGTCTGCGGCCGGTCCCTCCAGAACGATCCGGCCGTTCTCCATCACATAGCCATGGTCCGCCAGTTCGAGTGCCAGCGCGGCGTTCTGCTCGACCAGCAGCACGGTCTGCCCCCGCTCCTCCTTCAACCGGCGGATGATGCCGAAGATGCTCTCCACGATCAGCGGCGCCAGTCCGAGCGATGGCTCGTCGAGCAGGATCACCCTCGGTTCCGACACCAGTGCACGGCCGATTGCCAGCATCTGCTGCTCGCCGCCCGAGAGATAGCCGGCATGCTGGCGGCGTCGTTCCCGCAGGATCGGAAAGTACTCGAACACGAGATCGATCCCCTGACGCACGCGCTGCATGCTGCCCTGGATGTGGCCGCCCACCACCAGGTTCTCCTCGACCGTCAGGTTCTCGAACACGCGACGCCCTTCGAACACCTGGGTGATGCCGCGCCCGACAATGTCGTGCGGCGCCAGCCGATCCAGCCGCTCGCCATCGAGCTCGATCGCGCCCTTGGTGACCTGGCCACGTTCCGCGTGCAGCAGACCCGAAATCGCCTTCAGCGTCGTGGTCTTGCCGGCACCATTGGCACCGAGCAGTGCGGTGATCTGACCCTGTCCTACCGCAAGCGAGACACCCTTCAGCACCAAGATCACGCCGTCATAGACCACCTCGACGCTATTCAATGACAGCATGGATCTCTGCCCAAGATGTCATTGCGAGGAGCGCAGCGACGAAGCAATCCCCATCGTGCCGTCGCTTCGCTCCTCGCACTGACAGTTGCTACGACGCCGCGTTGACGGATTTGAGCACCAGGTCCCGATAGCCGCGGAACCACTCGGTTTCCTTGACCATCTTGTCGCCCTTCACCTGGAAGATCTGTACCCATCCGCCACCTTCGTGATCAGCCGGTGTGACTTCCATCGGCGGCAGCAGGCCGTCCAGCGTGAAGTTCTTGATCATCTCGAAGCCCTTCTTCATGTCCTCGCCGGTCGGTGGCTTGCCGCCGGTGACCTTCAGGGCATTGCGTAGAGCTTCGATATGCACGGCGGCGTCCTGGATACCGCGGTTGTAGTAGACCGAGGTCTCCATCTCCTTCGGCGACGGCTTGCCGGCCTTCTGGTACATCGCCTTGATGTCCTGGATCACCGGATAGTCGTCGCCGACGCCGACGAACTGCATCGTATGGTAGCCTTGCGCCACGCCCCAGCCTCCGGCAGCCGCGATATCGGCCTCCGAGGACGCCCACACGAAGCCCAGCACCTTGCTCAGCGGATAGCCCGAGCTCTTCAGACCCTTGAGCATCACCGACGGCGCACGGCCGAACAGGTGCGCGAGCACGAAGTCGGGCCGATAGCGCTGCGAGATATCGAGGATCTGCGCGCTCATCTCCACGCCGGGCGGCGGCACGGCAAAGGTGCGCAGCTCGAAGCCCTCGTTCTGCTGCAGCTCCTTGAGGATCGGCAGCGGTTCAACGCCCGCTGGATTGTCGTAGTAGAGATAGGCGATCTTCTTGCCCTTCAGACTGCCGCCCAGCTTGTCCTTGACGAACTCGATGCCGGCGGCGCCCTGCGACCAATACGTCGCGGCGAGCGGGAAGAGATACGGATACTTTGCACCGTTCGCCGCAGCGGCGGAGCCGAAGCCGGGCGAGGTTCCGGGAATGCGGTCCTTCTCCAGCCTCGGGTTCAGCGCCTCGGCCTGCGGCGTGCCCCAGATCAGGGTGGAGACGATGCCCTGCTGCTTGTGACGTTCATATTCCTCGATCGCCGGCGGCACCTGATAGTTGTTGTCGAGCTCGTTGATCACGACCTTGTAGCCGTCGACACCGCCCTTCGAATTGACCAGATTCACGTAGTCCTGCACCGCCGGGCAGAAGATCGTGCCGACAAGCTGCGTCGGACCGGTGCGATCGCATTGTGAGCCGATCAGGATCTCCTTCTGCTGCGCGTCCACGCCACCCGCGAACCACAGACCACCCACCACAAACCCCGCGAGTGCCAGGGTCCCTGCCGTCAGATGTCGCATCTTGGCTCTCCCTTGTTGCCGCCTGTCAGTACCGAGAATGGCCACACCCGGAAGTAATTCCGGATGTTGCGCCATAGCCGGTTCAGGCCCTCCGGCTCCATGACGAGAAAGAAGATGATCAGCCCGCCGAAGATCGCCAGCCTGAGACTGGGAATCACCGCGGACAGATCGGACGCGCTGAAAAACAGGCCACCCGCCGACTCGAGCACACGCCGCGTGACGATCGGCAGCAGCGTGACGAAGATCGCACCGAACACCGGCCCAAGCGTCGAACCAAGCCCACCGATGATCACCATCGCCAGGAAGTTGATGGAGACATCGAGCTGGAACTGCTCGTAGTTCGCGATGCCCAGATAGTAGGTGTAAAGCACGCCGGTGACGCCGGCGTAGAATGAGGAGATCGCGAAAGCCCACAACTTGTAGCGGAAGATGTTGATACCGATGATCTCGGCGGCGATATCCTGGTCGCGGATGGCGATGAAGGCGCGGCCAATCCGGCTGCGGATCAGGTTCTGCGTGCCGACCAATGCCAGAATGACGAAGAACATCAGAAACAGATACATCTGCCAGGCGTTGGTCAGCTTCGTGCCGAACACCGAGGGCGGTCCGACCTGAATGGTTGACTGCGTGCCGCCGGATACCCACGGCACGTGGTTTATCGTCCACTCGATGATGAGCTGCGCCGCCAGCGTGGCTATCGCCAGATACAGGCCCTTGATGCGAAGCGACGGAATTCCCACGACCGTGCCGATCGCCGCAGCCATCAGTCCGCCGGCCGGCACCGAGATCCAGAACGGCGCATGCAGTTTCGTGATCAGGTGCGCGGCCGTATAGGCGCCGACCGACATGAACGCGCCGTGGCCAATGGAGACCTGGTCGGTGTAGCCGACCAGGATGTTCAGCCCGATCGCTCCGACCACCGCGATCAGGATCAGATTGAGGATAGAGAGCGTATATTCGTCAGCGAACGCAGGCGTGATGCCGATGAACAGCACGGCGAGCGCCACGACGGCCCAGCGCGTGTTGGGCAGCGGCATCAGCGCCATGTCGGCGGCGTAGCTGGTCTTGAACACGCCGGCTTCGCGGTAGAACATCAGACGCGCTCGATACGGCGGCGGCCGAACAGGCCGTACGGACGGACCATCAGCATCAGGATCATCAGCACGTACGGCGCAAAATCCTTGGTTCCACCGCCCACGACGGGATCCAGATAGCCCGCGGCAAGCGCTTCCACTACGCCAACGATAAGTCCGCCGACCACCGCCCCCACGATCGAATCAAGCCCGCCCAGGATCACCACGGGGAACACCTTCAGCCCCACCAGCGGCAACTGGTTGTCCACACCGAGCATCGCTCCCCAGATCACTCCACCCAGTGCGGAGACCACGCCAGTGAGCGCCCAGGCCAGCGCGAAATAGCGCTGCACATTGATGCCCATGCCCATCGACACGGTCTGGTTGTCTGCGACGGCGCGCATCGCGACACCCATGCGCGTCTTCAGGAAGAACCAGGTGAAGCCCGCAAGAAACACGATGCTGACAACGGCGCCGACAAGCTGCACGGGCGGCAACATGATGGGGCCGAGGAACAGCGGATCGTCGCTTATCGGGAGTACGATCGAGCGGACGCCTGCACCAAACGTCAGGGTGGCGACACCGCGAATCAGCGACGCCAGCCCGATCGTCGCCATGATCACCGCGACAACCGGTCTGCCCAGCAACTTGCGCAGCACCACGCGTTCGAGCGCGAAGCAGAACACGATCATGCCGACGAGCGCGATCGTGGCCGCAAGCCAGAACGGCAACGCCGCACCCATCGCTGCGGCCGCAATGATGGCCGCGAACATCACGAACTCGCCCTGAGCGAAGTTGATGGCGTCGGTCGCCTTGTAGACCAACACGAAGCCCAGCGCGATCAGCGCATACATCAGTCCGATCATCAGGCCACTGGAGACCAGCAGCAACGTGAAATCGAGGTCGAATTCAGGCATGCGCCGGTTCCAAGACGGCACCGGCAAGCTCGAAGCTTTTGCTCTGGTTCAGGTTGATGCCGAACGCGCGGAAGCTATGCAGCACGCGCGGTACAAGTGGTTCGCCGCAGGTGCTGGCCCAGCGGAGCCGGCGCAGGCCGATCTGATCGCGCATCGGTGCGAAGACGAGTACCTCACCGAGCACGAGCTTGAGTTGCAGCAGAAGCGGAACATTCTCGCCTTCCTGCCGGTGCCGTTCGGCGCGCTCCGCAATCACCCGGCAGCCGGCGAAGAGCGCTCGCTTCAGGCTGCTCGCCTGAGCCCCGCGCGTCTCGATGTCAGCCAGCGTGTTCTCCCAGATGCGCGGCGGGGCGACCAGGATGGTAGGCCCGATTTCGCGGAGATCGCGGCGAGCGGTCTCCGGGTTCTCCGGGCAGTTACAGGTGAAACCGATCAACAATGCCAGTGCCAGCGACGTGAGTACATCGCCGAACCACGCCATCGGCAGCCAGGCGAGCGTTTCGTCGCTCTGCCTGACGTCCATTGTGCCGACCAATGTCTCGGCGGCGGCGAGCAACTCCGCGTGCGTCAGCGTCACCCCGCGCACCTCGCCGCCGGAGCCTGTGGCGTAATGCAGCAGTGCGGGATCGCCGGGATCGCACTGCATTGTCGCACCCATCCCGGCATCGACAACTGCTTCGAATGATTTCAGCCAAGCATGTTCAATCTGCCGCATGCCATGCGCGGCGGTCTGCACGACCAGTCGAAGCCCCGGGACCAGATCCTTGATCGCGACCAGCTTCTCCACCTGCTCGCCGTCTTCCGCGACCACGACGGACGCGCCGGCATGATTGAGCACAAGCGCGATCGAATCCGGCTCGGCATCGGGCCATAGCGGTACCGCCGCACCACCGAGTGATTGCGCGGCAAGCATCGACGCATAGAGACGTGGCCTGTTGTCACCGATCACCGCCAGCCTGTCGCCACGGCTAAACCCGTGCGCGGCGAGGCCAGAAGCAATGCGCGACACCATCGCCGCATAGTCCGACCATGTCAGAACCTGCCAGATGCCGCCGCGCTTCTCCCGCAATGCAGGTCTCGCGCCGAAGCTCGCGGCGTTGCGATGAAGCAGCCGCGGCAGTGTCGTGGCAGCCTTCATGCGGCCTCCTGCCGACCACCAGTGCCAAGATAAGCGCGGATCACGTCGGGATTGCGCTGTACGTCGGCTGGCGTGCCCTCGGCGATCTTGCGGCCGCGATCCAGCACGGTGACGCGGTCCGAGATGTCCATCACCACCGCCATGTCATGTTCGATCAGGATGATCGTGGTACCCCATTGCGCGTTCACCTCCAGGATAAAGCGCGCCATATCCTCCTTCTCGCCCTGGTTCATGCCGCCCATCGGCTCGTCGAGCAGCAGCACCTTGGGTTCCAGAGCCAGCGCGCGGCCAAGCTCGACGCGCTTGCGCAGCCCGTAGGGCAGCGCGGCGGATGGCTGCTTGCGGATGTTCTGCAGTTCCAGGAAGTCGATCAGTTCCTCGACACGAGCGCGATGTGCCAATTCTTCCTTCTGAGCAAGTCCCCAGTAGATGAAAGACGACAACACGCCAGCGCGCATGTGTACGTGTCGGCCGAGCATGATGTTGTCCAGCACAGTCATGCCGGCGAACAGCGCGATGTTCTGGAAGGTGCGCGCCACACCCAGGGCAGCGATCTCCGACGGACGACAATGTGTGATGTCGCGACCTTCCAGCACGATGGTGCCACTGGTCGGACGATAGAATCCCGAAACCATGTTGAGCAGGGATGTCTTGCCGGCACCGTTCGGGCCGATGACAGACATGATCTCGCCGCGACGGATCGATACCGTCACGTCCTCAACCGCACGCACGCCGCCGAAGTACTTGGACACCCCGGCGATGGCGAGCAGCGGTTGATCGGGCGAAACATTGGCCGCGCCGACGCGGTCGGCTGCCATGATGCCACGGACCTCCCTGTGAAGCCCAGCTAGACGTTCTTGTCGTTACCAGCAGGTATAGACGCGAGAACCAGACGGATCAAGCGTTTCCCTGTCATTGCGAGTTCCACACTGGCCGTCCGGCAGACCCGCCCTGGATGAAAACTGGCGTAGTTCCTCGCGCGTAAGGTCAATCCGTCATTCCCGCGCAAGCGGGAATCCAGTGCACCTGTGGAACCTCGTGAGGCTGGATTCCCGCTTGCGCGGGAATGACGGAAGAGGCGAAGCCGGCGTCGGGGTTCTTGTTAGGCGCGAAGCGACGAAGCAATCCCCATCAGCATCGCTCCGTATTCAGGCGGCGCGCAGAATCATATCGGCGCCCTTCTCACCAATCATGATCGCGGTTGCATTGGTGTTGCCCGATACCACCGTCGGCATGATCGAGGCGTCTATCACGCGCAGCCGCTCCATGCCCTTCACCCGCAACGATGCATCCACCACCGCCATCGGTCCCGGCCCCATCATGCAGGTGCTGGTCTGATGGAACGTCGTCCCCGCCGTCGCGCGCACATGGTTCAGCAGGTCCTCGTCTGAACTCGCCTGTGGCCCAGGCAGATATTCCTCGGTGACGTACTTTCGCATCGCAGAGGTGGCGAAGATGCGGCGCGATACCTTCAACCCCGCGACCATGGTATCCTTGTCGGCCTGCGCAGCGAGATAATTCGGCTGGATCGCCGGCGGCTTCGCGGGATCGGCCGAGGTGATGCGAAGCCAGCCGCGACTCTCCGGCCGGCATGGAATCGCCACAAGCGTGCAACCGGGGAACCTGTGCATCACCTCGCCGGTCTTCTCCGAACTGCCGGCGAGAAACTGATACTGCACATCCGGCGACGCCAGTTCCGGCCGCGTGCGCACGAACAGGCCTATCGGCCCCGCGCCGGTCATCAGTGCGCCCTTCATCGCCAGGACGTACTGCAGGACATGCTGCGCGCCGCGCAGCCAGCTGTGGTACACCTCGTTCATCGTGCAGATGCCCGACGCGCAGCGATAGATCACACGGCCGCCGCAGTGGTCCTGCAAATTCTCTCCGACGCCGGGCAGATCATGCACCACGTCTATGCCGTGCTGGTGCAACACTGCGCCGGGGCCGATGCCGGAAAGCTGCAGCAACTGTGGCGAGTTGATCGCGCCACCCGCCAGCAGCACCTCGCGTCGCGCACGCACCTGCCGAATGGCGCCGTCCTGACTGAACTCGACGCCGACCGCGCGTTTCCCTTCGGTCAGGACGCGATGCGCCAGAGCTCGGACTTCCACCTTCAGGTTGGGCCGGTTCAGCACCGGCTTCAGATAGCCTGCCGCGGTGGAACAGCGCCGCCGGTTGCGCACTGTAAGCTGCAGCGGACCGACGCCTTCCTGCTCGCCGCCGTTGAAGTCGGGGTTGTACGGATAGCCCGCCTGCTTCGCGCCCTCGACGAACGCGTCGTGCAGCGGGTGGTCGGTGCGAAGATCGGATACCGCGAGCGGGCCACCCTTGCCGTGGAATTCGTTCTCGCCGTGCTCCTGGTCCTCCGACCTGCGGAAATACGGCAGCACATCGTCATACGACCATCCGGCATTGCCCAGCTGACGCCACAGATCGAAATCCTGCTTCTGTCCGCGAATATAGATCAGGCCGTTGATCGATGATGAACCGCCGAGCACCTTGCCGCGTGGCAGTGGCACACGACGGTTGTTGAACTCGGGCACCGGTTCCGATTCGAATTGCCACGCGACCTTCGGGTTGTAGATGTTGCGGAAGAACCCCGCCGGGATGTGGATCCACGGGTCGTGATCTTTCCCGCCGGCTTCCAGCAGCAGCACGGTGGTCCTGCCATCGGCGGTCAGGCGGTTTGCCAGCACGCAGCCAGCCGAACCGGCGCCGACGACGATGAAGTCGAATTCCTGGGCAGCCACGGCGTTCCCCCTTGATGGTCAATCCGGTGTTACGATGCCGGCAAATCCGGCACTGTGCCAATCGGACATGGTTGATCGAAATCAAGGCGCGTTCCCTGCCGAGATGACGATAATACGCCATGGGACCCAGCCTTACCGATCTCGCGCTGTTCGCCGCCGGCTTCGTGAGCTGGGTGATCAGCACGCTCGCGGCCGGTGGCGGCAGCGTGCTGATCGTCGCCGCGGTCGCCGTCATCCTGCATGGCCAGGCGGTCGCGCCGGTGGTGACGATGACCAGCGCCCTCGCGAGCCCGGCACGGATGATCCTGCTGTGGCGGTGGATCGATTGGCGCGTGGTGTGCTGGTACCTGCCAGGCGCCGTAGCCGGTGCCCTGCTGGGTGGCTGGATGTTCAGCCGGTTGAGCACGCAATGGCTGCAGATCGTGCTGGCACTCTTCCTGATCAGCACCGCGTGGCAGTACCGGATGGGCGCACGTCCGCGCTCATTCGCGATGCGACTGCCGTGGTTCCTCCCGGTTTCGTTCGTCTCGGGAGTGACGTCGGCGGTGGTGGGTGCGAGCGGGTTGCTGGTGAACCCGTTCTACCTCAACTACGGGCTGATGAAGGAGGCGATGCTGGCGACGCGGGCGGTGAATTCGCTGGCGATCCAGCTCGTGAAGATCGGCGCCTATGTGATGTTCGGCGTGCTGCACTGGCGGTTGGCGCGACATGGGCTGATAGCGGGCGCGGGCGCGATCGTGGCAATCTGGCTGGCCAATCCGTGGCTGCGCCATCTCACATCGTACCGCTTCCGCCAGCTCGCCGTGCTGGTCATGTTGTTCGGCGGCCTGCTGATCCTATGGCAGCAGCGCGCTTTCCTGTCCGCAACATTGGCGGGAAGTTAGAACTGCCGCTCGGACGCGATGCGCGCACCTTCGCCGAGCGCTCAAAGATTCGCCCACACGATGTCCTCCGCGACGCGCCGCTGACCCGCGGAGGTATCGAACCCGCAGTCGGTGCCAGCCAAGACGGCGCCTTGGATCACCGACCGCCTCAGCGACGCGCTCGATGCGTTCGGTGATGGTCTTCGGGTGCTCGATGAAGTTGGTGACCGAATCAATGACGCCGGCAACGATGACCTGGTTGGGATCGAGCGGGAAGTCCTTCAGCACCGCATATTCGTGTGCATGGCGCGGGTTGGCGAACGGCAGCACGAAGCCGCCGACATCCAGCTTGCGCAGGATAGCCATGATCCCCTGCAATTCAACGTCGCAGTCGTGCGGCCCCTCGAGTGTGGCGCGAAAGTCGGCAATTCGGCATCGATCGCGGTAGCCTGGGTGCGGCGACAGCCGCACACCGTCGGCGAGCGATGGCATATTCAGTGTGCAGTGACCGGCTATAGGGGGACGGCCGCTTCTGTCTGGTCGGAATGCGGCGATCGGCCTTTTCCACCCGCCGACCCTCGAGGTTATTTCGGCGCGAGGCTTACTGGGGTGCGGTGCTTGAACTCCGCCACCACCGCGTGTCCAATCGATACGACCTGATCGCGTGAGGCTCCGTTGTGGTCTCGCTTGGCGCCGTGACCAGGGCGCCGCTTGATCTCGTGCTGCCTGGTTCTGGCGGAGGGAGTGGGATTCGAACCCACGGTACGCTTGCACGCACACACGCTTTCCAAGCGTGCGCCTTAAGCCACTCGGCCATCCCTCCGCGATAGGTGCAGTCCGAAAATAGCAGTCCTTCCGCTGGCGGAAAACCTCTGCTGCGTCAGTCTCCCTGGCGAAAGCGACGCCCCGCGTGCGTTGCTAGAGATGAGTGCAGACACCGGGGCTGCCGCGCGAACAAGATCCTGCGCAAGGCATCGGCGTATCTTGCCCAGGCGGAGCTCGACCGCCGGCCGAAGCCATGATCGCGACTATCGACGATCATCGCGCTGCTTGTGGGGTCGAGTCGATCTGCGAAGTGCTGCCGATCACCCCCTCAACCTACCACGCCCCGCAGCACAACGGGTTGATCCCGGCAAGGCCTCGGCAAGAGCGCGACGGGATGCGGTGCTGCGGGCACGGATCCAACAGGTGTTCGAGGTACAACGGCTTGCCGATGGTGCGAACAAGCCGCTCGCATCGCAGGATCTCGGCGCGGTGGCGCTCGACGTGGCGACGACCATGCTGCAGGCATAGTCGGGTGGGCGCGACTGTTCCGCGTCGGGCCGCTGGGAGGCGGCTACCGGTAAGCCAGTGCCTCCGGCGCCAAGCCCAACGCCGTGACCGTCGCCGGCCCAAGCTGTCCATCCGGTTGGAGCCCGCGGCCGCGCTGGAAGTTCTCGATCGCGACCTCGGTCCCCTCGCCCCAGACGCCATCGACCGCGCCGCCATAAAAGCCCAGCGTCCGCAGGCGCGCCTGCACCGCACGGACCGACGTTGGCAGCAGGTGGTCCACTGGCGGCGGCACTGGCCCGGCGACCGGCGTCGCCAGCAACGCATTCGGATCGAGACCGAGCGTCGCCGCGGTCGCCTGGTTGAGCTGCCCCGTGACCTGCAACTGGTGCGCCTGCTGGAAGCGCTCCAGCGCCGCCTGGCTGTCCGCACCCCAGATGCCGTCGATGCGCCCGCTGTAGACGCCGGCCTGGCGGAGCCTGTCCTGAACACTCTGCACTGACTGCCCCGCTAGCGGCTGCACGTAGGCAAGTGTCGGCGGCGTCTGCTGCGCCGCAGCGGGCAGGGCGAACGACGCCGCCAATCCCAAACCGCCCGCGAGGATCGCCGTGTACCGCATGATCGCGCTCCTTCTCCCGTTCGGGACAGAGAACGTCGATCGGCTCCGACGGTTTTCACGACTCCTGGGGCGAGGCAGCCAACAATCGCTCGATTGGATCCCACACGAATGCAGTCTGCGGCACCCTCGCGCCGGCGAACTGGATCAACGCCTCGGCCCCCGGCTTGCCCCCAAGGCGCTGGTAGAACCACCGACTCGGGTTGTCGCGCAGCACCCAGACGAAGCAGGACTTGCAGCCGGTTTCCGCCAGATGCGCGGCGGCGGCACGCATCAGCTTGCGGCCCACGCCACGGTCGCGCCAGTCGTCCAACACATACAGCGTCTCCACTTCGCCCTCCGCAAGGCGGCGGGTGAACTCACCTCCCCGTGCGCGGCCGGCGGTGGCGAAGCCAACGATGCGCGAGCCGGACCCCAGCGGCACATCGGCACCCGAAGCCGCGGCGACGAACACGCCGGTGGACGAGGACCGGATCGCCGCATCGTAGTGTGCGGCCTGGCGAGGCACCGAGAGGCGGGCGAGGAAATTGTCAGGTAGGATGCCGGGATAAGTGCTACGCCATGCTGCGACATGCACGGCACCGATTGAGATGGCGTCGGCCGGGCGGGCGCGCCTCACTGTGATCATTGCCGCCGCTCCAGAACGGCGGCGAAGAACCCGTCAGTGCCGTTGCGCGCAGGGGTGAGCACGAGAACATCCCCTTGAGCGAAGTCGGAGTGGCGGGAGAGGAAGGCAGTCACCTGATCCTCGTTCTCCTCGGCGAGTAGCGAGCAGGTAGCGTAGACCAAACGCCCGCCGGTGCGAACCAGGGAGGCGGCCTGATCGAGCAGCAGCACCTGCTTCGGCAGAAGTTCGGCGAGGTCGGCTTCGGCAAGGCGCAGACGCGCATCGGGGTTGCGGCGCCACGTGCCGGTGCCGGTACAGGGCGCATCCACCAGCACGCGATCGAAGCTCCTGGCGCGGCGCTTGATCCACTTGTCGCCGGGTTCCAGCAGATGGCGCTCGACATTGTGAACGCCGGCGCGGCGAATGCGGCGGACCGCGCCGTCCAGCCGTGCGGCGGAGATGTCGCAGGCGACCAGTTGGCCGCGGTTCTGCATCGTCATCGCGAGCGCCAGCGTCTTGCCGCCAGCCCCCGCACACAGGTCGGCGACCCTCGTGCCAGGGCGTGCATCGACCAGGGCGGCGACCAGCTGGCTGCCCTCGTCCTGGATCTCGACAAGGCCGGCGCGGAACGCCGGACCGGTGGTCACCTGCCGGCGCCCCTCGATGCGCAGCCCCCAGGGTGAGAGCGGTGTCGGCGCCGCCTCCAACCCCTCGGCCGCAAGTGCCGCACGGGCCTCCTCGCGCGTGGCCTTCAGCAGGTTGACGCGGAGATCGAGCGGCGCGGGCTCCTGCAGCGCGCGAAGCTCTGCCTGGCCGATGCGCGAGAACAGCCAGTCCGGCACCTCCAGCCGCATGGCGGAGGGCATGGACGGGTGTTCAAGAGCATGGCCCTCGAGCCGGCGAAGCATCGCCTGTTCCGACCGGGACAATTGGGCCGGAGCGAACCTGCCCCCGGAAAACGCCTCGGCCACTGCGGCGTAGCGGACCCCCTCCAGAAGCAGCGAGGCAGCGACCAGCAGACGCGAGGTTGCATGATCGCCCAGCCACCAACCCAACCGCCTCCTGCTGCGCAGCACGCGCCATACACGCTCCGATATGTCGCGACGGTCTCCTGAACCGATGAACCGGCGGGCGCGGAAGAAGTCATTGGCAACCGCATCAGCCGGGCGCGCCCGAACCGCGGCTGGCCCCCTCCCCTCGCGGGAGGGGGCCAGGGGGAGGGGGCTGTCATTCTCCGTCCCCTCCCCCCAAGGCTCCAGCACCAGCGCGACCAGTTCGATCGCGGACGCGATCCGCGCGGCGGGGGTCATGCACACTTCCGAGCGCAAGCTCGGCCTTCAAAGCCTGCCACTGGGCTGGTCCCGGTGGTCATGGCCGGACTTGATCCGGCCATCAGCCGGGTCAGTCCTGCCGGTAGTTCGGTGCCTCGCGGCTGATCGCCACGTCGTGCACGTGGCTCTCGCGCAGGCCGGCGCCGGTGACGCGGCGGAACCGCGAGCGGCGCTGCAGCTCCGTGATGCCCGCGCTGCCGGTGTAGCCCATGCCCGCCTTCAGACCGCCCACCAGCTGATGGATCGCCTGCGCCACCGGGCCCTTGTAAGGCACCATGCCCTCCACGCCCTCCGGCACCAGCTTCAGCTGGTCCTTGATGTCCTGCTGGAAATACCGGTCCGCCGAGCCCCGCGCCATCGCCCCGATGCTGCCCATGCCGCGATACGACTTGTACGACCGCCCCTGGTACAGGAACACCTCGCCCGGCGCCTCGTCAGTGCCCGCCAGCAGCGAGCCGATCATCACGGCGTCCGCCCCCGCCGCAATCGCCTTCACGATGTCGCCCGAGGTGCGCATCCCGCCATCGGCGATCGCCGGCACGCCCGGCCTCGCGGCAGGCGGCAGCGCACTCCAGAACCGCGCTGAACTGCGGCACGCCCACGCCGGCCACCACCCGCGTGGTGCAGATGGACCCCGGCCCGATGCCGATCTTCACCCCGTCCGCGCCAGCCTCGATCAGCGCCAGCGCACCCTCCGGCGTGGCGACGTTGCCGGCGACCACCTGCACCGCATTGGAGTAGCGCTTGATCGCCGTCACCGCCTCCAGCACGCCGCGCGAGTGGCCATGCGCGGTGTCGACCACCACCACGTCCACCTCCGCCTCGATCAGCGCGCGCGAGCGCCGCTGCCCCTCCGGCCCAACCCCGGTGGCGGCGGCAACGCGCAGCCGGCCCAGTTCGTCCTTGTTGGCGAGCGGGTGGGTCTCCGCCTTGTCCATATCCTTCACGGTGATCAGCCCGACGCAGCGATAGGCCTCGTCCACCACCAGCAGCTTCTCGATGCGGCGGCGGTGCAGCAGGCGGCGCGCTTCCTCGGGGCTGACGCTGTTGGTGACGGTGACGAGGTTGTCGCGCGTCATCAGCTCGTGGACCTTCTGCGCCGGGTCGGTGGCGAAGCGCACGTCGCGGTGGGTGATGATGCCGACCAGGCGGTTGGTGTCGCGCTCGACCACCGGGACGCCGCTGATCCGGTGGGTGTTCATCAGCGCGGTGACGTCGGCGAGAGTCTGGTCGGGGTGGATGGTGAGCGGGTTCACCACCATGCCCGACTCGAATTTCTTCACGCGCCGGACGTGGGCGGCCTGCTCGGCCGGTTCGAGGTTCTTGTGGATGACGCCCAGCCCGCCCTGCTGGGCCATGGCGATGGCCATCGCGTACTCGGTGACGGTGTCCATGGCCGCGGAGATGATCGGGATGTTGAGCGGGATGGTGCGGGTGAGGCGGGTGCGGGTGTCGGTGGCGGAGGGCAGGATCTTCGAATAGCCCGGCACGAGCAGCACGTCGTCGAAGGCGAATGCCTCGTCGATGCGGGCGAAGCCCTCCGGCGCTTGACCCGAGGGTCTGGTGGAATGGGGGATGTCGAGCGCCATGGGCGGGACGGGCCTTTCCGCTACCTTGGCGGCCCCACATAGGCGGGTGGGGGGGAGTCTGCAAGCGGCTGCGCTGTTACGGTGTGGCTGGTTATGGGTCGGGTGTCTCGGGGATGTCTCGTTGCCCTTTCAGTGAGACGTTGGTTCGAGCTGTGATCCGTTGGTTAACCGCGCAGTGCCGGCCGGGGTGGAGGTTCGCGTCTCGCGGGCGTCTCATTGCCCTTTCAGCGAGACGTTGGTTCGATCTGTGATCCGTTGGTTAGCCGCGCGGTACCGGCCGGGGTGGAGGCTCGCGTCTCGCGAGCGTCTCATTGCCCTTTCAGCGAGACGGCGATCCGGTTTGCGATCCGTTGGTTAATAGGGATCGACCGCAGTTCGACCATCAGCGCCTGCCGTTCGGGATCGGCCGCATCCGGTTCGCCCTCGGCACGGACGACATCCTCGGGCCGGTTACTCTCCGTGACCCGAGGAGCAACGTACATCGTGATGACGCGATCAGCTTCGTCGCTGCTCGGTGGAGTATTTCGACGCGGCATGCGCATGCCAGTGAAGACGCACGTTTCGAGTGGCTGGACTGACCCAGACGATCCCTGGAGCTAACGGAGGATATGCTTGCCGAGGCAGAGGTGTTCAAGGGCGATCGGTCGCGGCCTGCGGGAAATCAGCATCGAGCGGGCCGACAACCGCCTCGAGCCAGGCCCAATCCTGCGCAATGGCTCGAGGATGACCGAATTGCCGTGCCGGCGGATGCGCACCTGATCCGTCCCGAACCGGAATTGCTTGGGCAACCGCACCGCCTGCGACCGGCCCGACCAGAAGATCTTCGCCACGTCCACGGTCCCTCCAAGTTGATATAGCAAAGTATGTATCACCCGAGGGCGACGCGGTGCCAGTCTGTGTTCGGGCTCCTTGAGCGGGACGACCTATTCGGTAACTTGGCGGCGCCTTGTAGGCGGAGCGCGCAAGCGCGCGGCGAGCTATCGGCATCCGACCGGCGGTATGAGCTGTAAGCGATGCTGCGCCGCACACACCGGCTGGGTGCTTGTGCAGCGAGCGGCGAGTTCAGTCCTTGGCAACTCGAACATTTCTGCGATTCCCTCACGCCCATTTCTGTGATTCCCTCATGTCGGTTAAGCAACTCGGCGGGGGCAGGTACGCATGAAGTTGGCATTGTATCGGCCGACAGAAGATGATGCTCGATCGGAGCAGGGCGCAATGCATCGGCGTCACAGCCGCTGCATATGGCGGTCAATATGGGATTCGCAGGATTGTGAAGCACACGGCCGGATGGGGAATTCCGCCATTGGGAGAGATTGGCCACGTGCATTTTGCTGGACAAAGATGCAGGCCGAGTCGGGACAAGAGCTCGCATCAATCCTGGCCCGCAAGGACGCCGAGCGCAGAGCCACTGGTGGCTTTTTCCTTTGGGGTATCGGGAACTCGCTGGGGGACAAGCTGGCGCGACTGCGCAGACGTGAGCCACATACTCTGGTCTTATTTTCCGTATGCGCGCCAAACCGAAAAAAGCCGATGCTGCCCCCAGGCTCGTCCTGCATATGGACGCATTGTCGGCCTATTGCCGAATCCGGTCCCGGGACTATCGGCCGCGGCCACACGGACGGAAGGCTCAAAAAGGCGCATTACGCACTCGTTTGTTTTTCAGGCGAACGCGTCGAGCGACGATCGCGCGGTGATCTCGATGTGCGTCGGCTGCAGAATATTGGGAGCGCAAACCCGCGGATCGGCAGTTCTCAAGTCACCACTGTCGTTGAGAGAAAGTCGCACGATACGCAATGTGGTTCTCCAGCCTACCGCATTGACATGGTGGCTGGCCTTGTTGGACTTGGAATAGTCCGCCTCTCGGGAGCGGTGCCGCTTACACACGCGGAGCAGTCAAAGCTCGACGGAAACGGGGGACGAGATTGGGAGCAAACGTCAGCGTGGATCGATTGCGCACGAGAACTTCGGGGCGCTGCGCTGAAGCAACTCAACACCCAAACCAAGTCGAGCTACTCACTGCTCAACTATGTCTGACCCCCGTCCATTGCTGCTGCGAAGCAGAACCGCGTAAGGCTCCTGTAAACTCGCGGTGAACCTCGATCTGACGATCCGGGCAGAAACACTCTCGTTCGATGCGCCTCGGTGGATCAGGCACCCCTTGTCGACGCGTCCCTTTATGTAATCCGATGCAACCTTCCCCTCTGACGGACCGATTCCAACACGAAATTCGCTGAGGTCAAACGTAAGATCCCCTGGTTCAATTTCGTCTAACACTAGGGCATAACGCGATCCCCGGACGTTAACCCCCTCCGGCATTGGTTCCCAAAGTTCCCCGTCCATCGAGTATTGGGTCGCAAAGACCTCGGTTTCCGGATGATTGGATATGATCTCCTCCATTACGAGAGCAATCCGATGCCCCTCTCGGATCCTCATCCGGGCGAATGGTCGAACCTTGGTCAGCCGGTGCATCGTGCCGCCAGCGTAGCCCCAAAATATGTTGCCGCGGCAGTATATTTTATTCTTCAAACTATTATATCTTCGAATGTTTCCCCGGCATGCCGTCCAACCTTCATGAACACAATCGAATCAAAGTCTCCAGGGGGCCGCACGACCTTCCTCCTGCCAGTGTTCGAAGCTGTATGTGGTGCTCAAGGCCATCCCACGATTTAGGCGATTGCGCTCTCTAACGTAGCGTGGGCGTACCCCTTCCGTCCGGCCGTAGAAGTTGGTCAAGCTATCGCCGCCAAGTCGTTCGTTTGTGAAGGAGTGTGGCCCGACCTTTCGCAACAGCATCGCACAGGATCGCAGATCAGGCGCATCATCCAGGTGATATTCGTGCCAAGCAGGTAGCATTTCTGCAACTATCATGCCGTGGTCGAGAGCTAATCGCTGCACCCGCTGAAGGACTTGACCGGTCCATGCGCGCTCCTCATCATCGCCAATAACGACGACGCCTCGGCCAGTCGGCCGAGTCATCTGAATACCGCGCTGCAGGAAGACCAGGACGCTACTCCCCTCGTTGTGCTGACCCCACGGCGGGTTAATGTGAAAGGCGTCAAAGCTTTCCACGAGTTCGTCAGGCACAGGGTCCACAACATTATAGAGCGTGGCGCCAATGGTCTCCTCGCACTCGGTTGTCCGCGCAAACTCATTCACCGAATTTGTCACCCGCTCGTCGAAGTCCAGGATATCTACACGCCGCGTGCCATAATCTATGACCTCCTCCTTCTTGAGATATTCCATAGATAGGCCTATGGCGTCGCCATCGCCAACGAATACGACCTTCCGGCCATTTAATCTCCGGGCTAGAAACTCGGCGTAGACGACCACGTCGCCTACCTTCATGTGTATCTGGTCGAACTCACGTAACGGCGGTGGTCGGTTCTGGACCACATCCGAAACCGCATTCAGTGCGCGCCTAAGGTCGAGTCTGTTGGCGCGCGCCGGTGACGAGGGTGTCGAGGCCATGGCGGAGCGGTTGGCTGAATAAATACTTCGCGACTAGGGCCCGTCATCAATTAGCCGGTTTCGGTCGGTGGGCGCCACCCACACACCGTATTGGGTCGGTAAGTCCCGATTGCCACACTCAGCCGTCAATCGGCGCCGGGTGATACGTAACCAATTCCGGCGCGGCGGTTTCTTCAATTCATGGGCGGTCAGCTTGTTGGGGGGCTGACCGATGCGGCGGTTCGGACTGCGTGACGATCAGTGGGAACGGATCAAGCACCTATTGCCCGGACGCGACGGCTCGGTCGGAGTGACCGCGGCGGACAATCGGCTGTTCGTCGAGGCGGTGCTGTACCGTTACCGTACCGGGATGCCATGGCGCGATCTGCCGGAGCGGTTCGGTGACGGGACAAAGGTCCACCTGCGGTTCAGCCGTTGGGCCAAAAGCGGTGTGTGGGAGCGAGTGTTTCAACATCTCGCCGCGGACGCCGACAACGAATATGCGATGATCGACAGCACCATCGTGCGCGCCCATCAGCACAGCGCCGGCGCCGAAAAAAAGCCGGCGAGGACCAGGCGATCGGGCGCTCGCGCGGCGGACTGAGCACCAAGATCCACGCCCTGGTCGACGCGTTGGGCAACCCGATCGGCTTCTTCCTGACCGGCGGCGAGGCACACGATCTGGAGGGGGCGGACCACCTGCTGCCCACGATGGAGGCTGATACGCTGATCGCCGACAAGGCGTTCGACGCCGATGCGCGCGTGCTTGAGCCGCTGGCGGCCGCGGGCAAGACCGCAGTGATCCCGCCACGAAACAACCGGTCCTCGCCGCGCAGCTATGACCGCGAGCTTTATGCGGCGCGCCATCTGATCGAGAACTTCTTCGCCAAGATCAAGCAGTTTCGTGCCATCGCCACTCGTTTTGAGAAGACCGCGCGGAACTTTCTCGCTGCCGTCCAGCTCGTCGCCTGCGTCGTTTGGCTCAATTGATGACAGGCCCTAGATAACCCAGTCCGAAGATTTCCGCCAGCACAGTCGGCATCAGAAGCCGAAGCGCCAAGGGGTCCAGGGTTAAGTAGCCACGGCCCTCGACTATAAGGACCCCGAGAGACGAGTATGCCCGGAAACCAGGATGAAGATAAGCGCTGCACACAGCGAGCGCAGGCGGCGTTCGTGCGCCATCTGTTCGGTCCAAGCCGTCAAAAACGTTCTGACCCGTTCTCGTTCGACCCACTCGTCAAGGCTGCCAGGTTGCCACGTATCCGGATCGCCAGGCTTGATCTCGCCGACTACGGTGGGAGCTGCGTTCTCGAAGCTCGATTTCGCTGACCGATCGCGAGACCGAGGAGTGGTGACGTCACGACCAACCGAGCTCTGAGAGACGAAGCGCCATGCCTCTGGACACTGGAACAAGCTAGCCATAGCGCGAACGTCTGGAACCTCACGCCACCTACGAACAACGAGGTTACCATCCATCAATAACGCGGCGGCGAACGCATTTGCCTCCCACTCCTGTCGCCGTTCCGGTGTCCAAGCGGCATCGGGGTCCACGGGCGTGCGAAAATTGTTGGCGTCATCCACGAAGTCACCTTCTCCACCGGCTAGATGCAGCAGAAAGTGACCAAGCTCGTGAGCAATAGTAAATCTCTTGCGGGCAGGTATATCATGCGGGGTTTTAACATAGATTGAGGTCTTCCCATTGCGCCGCGCAACTAAACCTTGCACATTAGGCCGACCAAACTTAGCATTATACACCTTGATATCTAAATCATTGGCTAGTTTCACGCGATCCACGGTCGTCTCGAGCATACCGTGGTCCCTCAATATCTTCGGCACACCTTCTTTCTGGTTTTAACGTCATGCTTTGAGGACTTTCTGTCAACTACTGACCATCATGCCCGAAGAGTGAAGGTTCGCTCGATCCTCTGCGCCGAGCAACCAACGCTATCCTCATGGCCTCGCCAAGTTCACTGAAGTTCGTTGGCGAGATCATCTGCTCGGAAAAGTGGGAAGCGAACGAACAGTCGGCCCCTATAGTGCCGTCATCTATCTCTCGCGTTTGCCTGAACGGATTCAGCGTCCGCACCCCCAGCCCGACGAAATCACGCACGTTCCGCGTCACGACGATCAGCCCATGGACCTCCGCCGTCGCGGCGATCATCGCATCCTCCAGCAGTGCCCGCGACCGACGGTGCATCAGCCGCGCCCAGGCCCGGAATACCCGCGCATCCATCGGGAGCACGTTATAACTGTCCGCCACGTGCCCAAGCCAGGCTTCGATCTCGGCCGCCCTCCCGGGGTCCTGCTCGCGTGTCAGCTCCACGCCCGCCTGCAGCTCGCCAATCGTCACGGCAGCTATGTGAAGATCCGCGTCTGTCACACCCTGCAGCCAAGCCACGACGGCTCCATGCGGGCGCCGCCGCAGCTCCGACACGACGTTCGTGTCGAGCAGATACATGAATCGAAGTCAGGTCAGCGCACGCGGCACCCGCCGGCGCAGACGGCCGCGCGGCGGAACTGGAATGTCGCCCCTGCCCGCCTCGGTCAGCAGCAGCTCCTTTAGCGACGGGCGAGCAACCTCCTTCAGACGCCGCCATTCGCGCATTGGCACCAGCACGGCCGCGTCGGTGCCGCGCCTTGTCACCATCTGCGGGCCGTCGCGCAGACAGGCGTCGAGCATCTCGCTGAAGCGCGCCTTCGCGTCCTGCACCGGCCAAGCCTTCAAGTGCCGCTCCCGACATGACTGATCAGATAATACCAGTTTGCAGTGACGTACCAGCCGTTCCATCCTCATGGTGGGGCCTGACCCCCATCCACGTCTTCGTCGATACAGGGCAAGGAAAGACGTGGATGGCCGGCCTCCGCCGGCCATGACGAGGGGGCGCCAGACGAGTCAATAATTCCGTCGATTAGTATAACTCGTCTGCACATGTCGAATGCGCAAGATGGTTTCCCCGGCCTCTCGCAAAGCTTCCTTGCGGATTGTGTGGACAAGTTGGGCGAAACGCGGAGGCAGGCCTTCGCGCGACGCCAAGAATTATGTAACCGCAGATGCACGCAAATCAACCGCGTTCATCTGCGTTCATCTGCGGTTCCATTTCTTTCCAGTCACGATGCCGCGGCGCGGCCCCTCCGCCTTCGCGTCTCACATCAGCGCGCTACCAGCCCGTTCGCGTGCGCCCAGAATGCCGACGCCGGCAGCAATCGAGGTCGCAATCACATACCAGGCCGGCGCCGTCGGAACGCCACTGACCGCGATCAGATACACCACGATCATCGGCCCGGTGCCGCCCAGCAGGGTCATCGCGCCGTTGTAGCTCATCGACGTCGCGGTGCAGCGCACGCCAGCGGGAAAGAGCTCCGCCAGCATCGCCGGCATCGGTCCGCTCACCAATGATTGCGCGATGGCGAACAGGATCTCCCAGCCGCGCAACTGCCAGGGACGATGATCGGTCGCGATGGCGAACAGCGGCCACGCCAGCAGCGCCTGGCCGATCACGCCTGCCAGCATCACCGGCCTGCGCCCCACATGGTCCGAGAGCACCGCAGCCAGCGGCACACCGAACAGCAACGTCACCAGCCCGCCGGTCACCACCAGGTTTGCCTGCGCCGCCGGCAGCGCATCGTCCTGCTGCGCAAACGTCACCAGGTAGATGAAGCCGACATAGTAGGCCGCGCCCGACGGGATGCTGATAAGGAGCCCCAGCAGCATGGCGCGCCACTCGGTGACGAAGGCAACGATCACAGGCACGCGGCTGACCCGCGAGAGCGGCTCGGCAACCGCCTCCAGCCGCGCCATGCGCAATGCCAGCCCGAGCGCGCCCCCAGCGCCGCGCTATCCAGGAAAGGAATGCGCCAGCCCCAGGCGCGCATCGCTTCGGCGCGCAAGGTATCGTCCAGCACGGCAATCAGCAGCGATCCGATCAGCGTGCCCACCACCGCGCCCACGAAACTCAGGCTGGCGCTGGCTCCGCGATGGCGGTCCGCGCTGCGTTCGCCGAAATACACGATCGAGACCGTAAGCTCTCCCCCAACCGAGACACCCTGGATCATGCGCAGCAGGACCAGCCATCGCCAGTGCCGAGATTGATCAGCGCCGCTCGCCGACCGACGCGAATCGCCGAATTTCATCTTCGCTAGGACAAGCCACCCGTTGCCGGAAACCAAACGTCTGCAACAAGGGCGGCCTGTTGATCCGACAGCGCTTTTCCGTCTGATGCGAAATGCTGGCGGATTGTGATGGTCGGACGGGGCTCGGACTGCGTGTAGCGGACGGTCGCTGATACCCCCAATCTCGTAAGATCGCCCTGGCTCCAGGGCAGTCCGCCGGCGACGTAACTGTTGACGGCACCCCCTCCCACTTGAGCAAACTTGAGACCAACTTCGCGCTGAGCCATTGCCGGTTGCGCCTCGCTGCCAACTTAGCCTGCTTCACTCCCTCAACCTGGATCGATCATGAACACCAGGCTCTTGCTCCTCCTCGGCCTCTGTCTGTGAGATCGCTCCGACCTCGGTGGGCAAAGGCGGGAACAAGGCCGATCTCTATTTCGCCTTTGGGTTTGTCGTCGCCAACGGCTGGATCGTGCAGAACCCCAGCATCGATGGGTACAGCGGCGGCTTCGCCTACAACCTGACCAACGGCGTGACCATCGTGGTCGGAACCACCAAGAGCGAGACCGCCACCACCGACGCGAGCGCCTTCGACATTCTCAAAGAGGTCGTCGGCTACGTGACCCCGGCGTCGCCGATCAACTTTTGAGCGCCTCCCCGCGTTGGAAAGCGACAGCGTCCCGCAACAGCCCTGGCCGGTAGTTATATATGTAGACTATTGACATCATATATACTAACTACCACATCCGCGCCTTTCCTCCAGCATCGGCGTCATCTCATGCAAACCACACCACCCCCTCCCAACATCTCCGGCTCCAACTACCGCGAAACCTTCGCCTACCTCTGCTCCCAGCTGCCGCCGCCACCCGACGACACGCCGCCCGAGGCCAGTGCGAAGCGCGAGCGGCGCGCGATGGATGCCGTCGTCGCCCTGCACCCCATGGACGCCTTCGAGGCTCGGCTGGCCACGCGGATCGTCGCCATGGACGCCCACGCCGCCGACGCTCTCCGCAGTGCAGGCCTCTTCCGCCAACGACCCCGCCGAGGTGCGCCGCTGCCGCGCCCAGGCCGCGTCCATGGCGCGCCAGTCGGACGCGGCGCTGCGCACGCTTCTCCGCATGCAGGCGACGCGCGAGAAGCAGCTGGCGGAAACACATCCCGCGGCGATGGAACGCGCCGGCTACTGGTTCCGCGACGTCTCGGTCCCCGCGCCCGAACCGGAGCCCGCGCCGCCGGCCGCCCCCGACCCGTGCCTTGCCACCGGGCTTGACCCGGTGGTCACCGAGGCCGAGCTCTACGCCGTGATGTACCCGGAACGTGCCGCGCGCATCCGCGCGGCGGGCGGACTGCCGGCGAAGCTGGACTTCGGCCCGCCAGAGCCCGAGCTGGTCCACGATCTCGTCCACGGCTCCAGCCCGATCCTGCTGGCGCTGGACCGCCGCCGGCACAACGGCGCTGCGGAACCAGCATAAACCTCCGTTTCTGAGACAACGTCTCACGAAACGGCACTTTGAGACAATGGTGAGCTATAGGCCCAGGACCGGAAGATCAGCCCGCGAAGCGCCCGCCAGCGGCACCAGATGCGACAGGAACACCTCCGCGCAGGCGCGCCACGAGTAGCGCTCCGCATGGGCGCGGCATGCCGCCCGATCGGCCGTCAGCGCCTCCAGCGCGGCCGCACGCAGGTCCGCATTGACCGCACCGACCTTGCCGCGAGCATCCGCCAGAACATCGATCGGCCCGGTGACCGGAAACGCCGCGACCGGCGTGCCGCAGGCGAGCGCCTCCAGCAGCACCAGGCCGAACGTGTCCGTCAGGCTGGGGAACACGAACACGTCCGCTCCCGCATAGGCGCGCACCAATGCCTCGGCATCGAGCCGGCCGGTGAACCGCACGTCCGGATACTCGCGCCGCAGTCGCGACAGGATCGGTCCGCCGCCGACCACCACCTTCGATCCCGGCAGATCGAGGTCGAGAAACGCGCCGATATTCTTCTCCACCGCCACCCGGCCGACATAGAGGAACACGGGTCCGGGCATCCCCCAGTCTTCGCGCGGGTCCGGCCTGAACACGTCCAGATCCACCCCGCGCGACCACGCGCAGATATTGCGAAAGCCCCGCGCCGTCAGCTCGTCGCGCAGCGACTGTGTCGCCACCATCGTGCCCTGCGCGGCGCTATGGAACCGGCGCATCCAGGCATACACCGGCCGCACCGGCAGGCCGGTCCGCGCCTTGATGTATTCGGCGAACCGCGTGTGGAACGCTGTGGTGAATCCAAACCCTGTGCGCTTCGCCCAGCTTCGCGCCGCCATCCCGAGCGGCCCCTCGGTCGCGATGTGCAGCGCCTCCGGCCTGAACGCCTCGATCATGCGCACCAGGCTCCGTCGCGGCAGCAGCGCCAGAGGGATGTCGCTGTAGGTCGGGCATGGGATGGTGCGGAAACGATCCGGCGAGATCACCTCCACCACGTGACCCATCGCACGCAGCTCATCGACCACCGTGGTCAGCGTGCGCACCACGCCGTTCACCTGCGGCAGCCACGCGTCGGTAACGATCATGATCCGGTGCGAAGGCGCGGGAGGCAGCATCGCGTCGCAGCAGGCCAGCGCTTCGAGGGCGATCGCGTCAGACAGCTTCGCGCACCGCGGTTCCGCGCGGCGCGAAGAAGGACAGTTGGTTGACGGCCGCCCAGTCGATCAGTTCCAGGCGTCCGTCATGATGCTCGACAAGTGCGGTGCAGCTCTCCACCCAGTCGCCGTCGTTGAGATACAGCACGCCCTGCACCTCGCGCATCTCGGCGTGGTGGATATGGCCGCACACCACGCCGTCGAAGCCGCGCCGGCGCGCCTCGTTGGCGAGCGCGGTCTCGAACCGATCGACCGCTTTGACTGCCTCCTTCACCTGGCGCTTCAGCCACACCGAAAGCGACCAGTAGGGATAGCCCAGCCGGCGGCGCACGACGTTGAACCAGCGATTGATAGTCAGCGCGGCGGTGTAAGCCGAGTCGCCCAGCAGTGCGAGGAACTTCGCATAGCGCACGACGCTGTCGAACTCGTCGCCGTGCATGACCAGAAGGCGCTTGCCCGCCGCGGTGACGTGCTCGACCTCCGAGCGCAGCCGGATGCCGGCGATCTCCAAACCACCGGGAATGAAAGGATCCAGCCAGGCACGGAACATTTCGTCGTGGTTGCCGGGAATGTAGGTGACCTCGGTGCCGCCGCGCGCATAGCGCAGGATCTGCCGCAGCACCTCGTCATGGTACTCGTCCCAGTACCACGACTTGCGCAGTCGCCAGCCGTCGAAGATGTCGCCGACGAGGAACAGGTGCTGGCAGCTCGTGCGGCGCAGGAAATCGGCGAGGAAGTCGCAACGCGCGCCGCGCGTGCCTAGATGTGTATCCGAAACGAACACGCTCCGGTAGAGAGGTCGCGTGCCGGGAACGATGGGGGCGTTCATGCAGGTTGCATGGAATACCTGCGAATCCTTGTGGATAAAGTTAAGTTTGCGTTACAAAACCAAACATTACTGACCAGACTGAAAGTCATTCCTCAGAAACCGTATTGTCATTATTCTGCAACCCAGAACGTGTCAGGTATGCAACTTCGCGCTGACGGTGTCCCGATTCGAATCGCGTATGATCGTGATCTTCAACCCCGTTGCTGGCATGCGGCGCGCCAGCCTGCTGTGGCGCGTGCTCGACGTGCTGGTGGCGAACGGCATCCGCATCGAGCTCACCGAGACCCATCGACCAGGCCACGCCGCGGCGCTCGCGCGCGAGGCGGCTTCCAGCGGGGCCTCGCTCGTGGTCGCCGCAGGCGGTGATGGCACGATCGCCGAGGTCGCCAACGGCTTGCTGGGCTCTTCGGCGCGGCTCGGCGTGATCCCACTCGGCTCCGCCAACGTGATGGCGCACGAACTCGGCCTTCCCTTCGAGCCGCGCGCGGTGGCGGCGGCGCTGGCATTCGGGCGGACGCGGCCGATCTGGCCCGGCGTGGCGCGTGCGGCCGAGGGATCGCGGCTGTTCGTGCAGATGCTGGGCGTCGGGTTCGATGCGCAAGTCGTGCACCGTCTGCCCATCTTGCTGAAACGCTCACTCGGTCGCACCGCCTATGTCGTGCAGACGCTGCGCGAGCTGGCCCTGTACCACTTCACGCCGATCCACCTCCGTCTGGATGGCGAGGAGACGCAGGCCGCCAGCGTCATCGTCAGCAAGGGGCGCCTCTACGGCGGCCGGTTCCTGCTCGCACCAGCCGCCTGCGCAGCGGAGCCGGGATTTTCCGTCGTGCTGTTCGATCACGCGGGCGCGGCCGCCACTCTGCTGTATGGCGCCGCATTGCCTCTCGGGCTGCTGGCCCGCGCACCCGGCGTGCGTCACGTGAGGGCACGGCAGATCGACTTCACCGATAACACAACCTTGCCCGTACAGGCGGATGGTGACGCCGCGGGCCGGACACCGATCACCGTGACCGATGCGCCGGCAGCCATCCCCGTTGTGGTGGCGTAGCCTTTTCGCTAATTCGTGAACTCCACCACACCGAAGTGTCGAATAGCTTCTCGCTTTGATGCTCAGACTGTCGATTTTCCTGTCAGGCCTGTTGGTCACGCCTGTCGCCGACACAGTGTGGTGGCATACGGATGGCGGCAGCGTCACATCGCACAGCGATCAGAGCGCTCAAGCGTGCACCCTGACGATCGAGAACAATGCGGGGCGATTTGCGTTCGTATGGGACCACAGCCTGCCAGCGCACATCATGGCGGCGCAGCCTCGTTGGAGGTTTGCAGCCGATCAGTCCACGACCGCAGCAATGCGGATCGGGAACGTCTGGCTCGACGATGGCGATGGCACGCCAAATATTGCGGCGATCGCTGGACGCTCCGCATTGATGATCGTACCAGATCAGCCGTTCGACAACCTTTTGTCATCTGCAGACGAAATCGTCATCAGAACACCGGACACGCAGTTCGGCATCCTGTTGACACGCGAGAAGATGACGCCGCTCGTGGCCGCCTTGCGCAAGTGCCGCGCTTCCATCGGCCTCAGTGCGCCGCCGCTGCTTCCAGCGCCTGGTCGAGATCTGCGATGATATCGTCCGCAGTCTCCAGGCCGATCGACAGGCGGATCGTGTCCGGTCCCGCGCCGGCCGCAATCCGCTGCTCGTCTGTGAGCTGCCGGTGCGTTGTCGAAGCAGGGTGCAGGATCAGGCTGCGCGTGTCGCCGATGTTGGCGAGGTGCGAGAACAGCCGCACGTTCTCCACCAGTTTCACGCCGGCGTCGTAGCCGCCGCGTACACCGAAGGTGAACACCGCGCCCGCCCCGCGCGGCAAATACTTGCGCGCCAACTTCCTGTAGGGGCTCGACTCAAGTCCGGCATAGGTGACCCATGCCACGCCCGGATGGCGTTCCAAATACTCCGCCACCTTCTGCGCATTGGCGACATGGCGCTCCATGCGAACGTGCAGCGTCTCGATGCCGGTGATCGTCAGGAACGCATTCATCGGCGCCAGCGTCGGGCCGTAGTCACGCAACGCCACCGCGCGCGCCTTGGTGGTGAAGGCGAAGTCGCCGAAGTTCTCGTAGAAGCGCAGCCCATGATAAGCGGGCTCCGGCTCCGTCAGCGCCGGGAACTTTCCTCCCTGCGACCAGTCGAACCTGCCGCTCTCCACCACCACGCCGCCCAGGGAATTGCCATGGCCATCGAGGAACTTCGTGGTCGAGTGCACGACAAGGTCGGCGCCCCATTCGATCGGCCGGCAGAGGAACGGCGTCGCCAGGGTGTTGTCGACGATCAGCGGAATGCCCGCCTCGTGCGCGATCTTCGCCACCGCTTCCAGATCGACGACGATGCCGCCGGGATTGGCGAGGCTTTCGAGGAAGATCGCCTTGCAGCGCGGCGTCAGCGCGCGACGGAAGTTCTCCGGATCATGCGGATCGACAAAGTGGCAGGTCCAGCCAAGCTTCTTGAACGACAGGCCGAACTGGGTCAGCGAGCCGCCGTAGAGATTGCGTGACGCGACGAACTCGTCGCCCTGTTCCATCATGGTGGCGAAGATCAGGAACTGCGCGGCATGGCCCGACGCAGCGGCGCACGCGGCGCGTCCGCCCTCCAGGCTGGCAATGCGCTCCTCCATCACCGCGACGGTCGGGTTGGTGAGGCGTGCGTAGATGTAGCCAAAATTGTGCAGGTTGAAGAGCGATGCGGCATGATCGACATCGTCGAACACATAAGCCGCGGTCTGGAAGATCGGTGTGATGCGTGCGCCCGTGGTGGGATCCGGCGCGGCGCCGGCGTGAATGGCGCGCGTCTCGAAACCATAGCTGACATTGGCCGACGGCAGCGCCCGCGGTTTCGTCCTGCGTTCTGTGGGCGCCTCAGGTGCGTGATTGCGGATTATGCCCGAGTTGACGCCGCTCCATGACAGCTCGCCACCGAGGCGGCCGAACTCGATCTTCGGACAGCGGTTCATGATCACTTCGATGCCCGCAGCCTCGGCGCGTGCCGCAGCTTCGTCATTGCGGATGCCAAGCTGCATCCACACGACCTTGGCGCCGATCGCAATTGCATCGTCGACCACCGGGCCGGCCTGATCCGAGGCGCGGAAAACATCGACCATGTCGATCTTGTCGGGGATGTCGCGCAGGCTGGCGTAGATCTTTTCGCCGAGCTGTTCCTGCCCGGCGGTGCCGGGGTTCACTGGAATGACGCGGTAGCCTTTGTTCTGCAGGTACTTCATCACGAAGTAGCTGGGCCGGTTCCAGTTGGACGAGGCACCGACCATCGCGATGGTGCGGACCGTCGAGAGGATGCGGCGGATCTTCGCGTCGGAATAGGGAATAGGATCGATTGCGGTCATCTGCTCAACTCCCCTCGGGATCCATCACCAGAACATCCAGCACCAAGGCGTACGGACAGGTTTGCCCGGCCACCTGCTCGCCAAGCAGGTGGCCGGGTCCATCCCAGCCACAAAATAACAGCGTTTATCGCGCCTGCTGAATCGCCGACAGGATCCACTGGCCGCCGGATGACCGCACGAAGGTCCACAGCTCTGTCGCCGTGACATGCTCCAGCAGGCTGCCGTCGATGACGCGGCCGGAGGCATCGCGCGTCACGTCGATCATCGAGAACCGCATCGCCACCGAGGCGTATTCGCGGCCTCCCTCGCGCCACGCCTGCGCCAGGTCACCCTGCAGCAGGCGCACGTCGGAAACCTCGTTCCGCGCGCCATGGCTCGCCTGGTCGGCAAGCTGCTCGTTGAAGTAGCTCAACATCTCGGGTGTCACCATCGAACGCAGTGTGTTCAGGTCGTGCCGGCTCCATGCGGCCTGGATGTTCTGCAGCAGTTGTTCGAATGCCTTGTAGTCCTGTTCCCCGATCTGGATCGGCGGTGGGCCCGCCGGTCCTGCGAAACCTCCCATCGGGCCGGGTTCGGGAGTGCCGCCGCGGGCGAAGATGTTCGGTCCGCCAGCGAACGCGGGCGATTGGCGACGGCGGAACCAGCGGACCAACCAGCTGGCCGCCAGCACGATCAGACCGATCTGGAGCAGGAAGCCCAGGAAGCCGCCAAACCCCATCATCCCGCCGAAGAAGCCATGACCGAACAGCAAGCCACCGATGCCGGCGCCGATCAGTCCGCCCATCAGGCCAGACATGAAGCCGGACCGTGCACCGAAGCCGGACCCCGGTGCCGTGGCGCCGCCAAAGGCCGGCGAAGGAGTGCTCGGCGTCATGCTGCGCTGCATCGGCTGGGCCGCCGTTGGCGCGGTGCGCGTGGTCGGTGGTGCCGACCATGTCATGCTGCCGCGGCTGCCCATTGAGCCGCCGCCGCCAGCACGGGCATCAGCGAACCCAGGCGCGAGCGCCAAGCTCAGCGCGGCGACGGCGGCAAGCAAAGTGGATGTTCGACGCATGGCGTTTATCTCGCCTGTTGGTTGACACATGCAATATGGTGATCTTGGCGCTCAGGCGCCAGCCAGTGTCATCCCATCCACCCGGACCGTCGGCGCATCGGTGCCGCGGCGGAAGCGGAGGTCGTTGGCTGGCGTCAGATGCGCGAACATCTCCAGCAGATTGCCCGCGATGGTGATCTCGGCGACCGGTTCCGCCAGCGCCCCGTCGCGGATCATGAAGCCGGCGGCACCTCGGCTATAGTCGCCGGTGACACCGTTCACGCCCATGCCGATCAGCTCGGTGACATAGAGGCCGAGCTTGATATCGGCCATCAGTTCCGCCGGTGTCAGGCGGCCGGCCGCGAGGTAGAGGTTGCTTGGCGATGGCGACGGCGGTCCGCCGGTGCCGCGCGCCGCACTTCCGGTGGAGCGCAGGCCAAGCTGGCGGGCCGAGCGGCTGTCCAGCAACCAGGTCGTCAGCACGCCATCGTCGATCAGGGCGCGCACAGCGGTCGGCGTGCCCTCGCCATCGAACACGCGGGAGCGCAGGCCGCGGACGCGGCGCGGGTCGTCATGCACCGCGATCCCGGCGGCGAACACGCGCTGCCCCATCTTGTCCTTCAGGAACGAGGTCCCGCGCGCCACCGAGGCCCCGTTGATCGCTCCCGCCAGGTGGCCGAGCAGGCCACCGGCGACGCGCGGGTCGTACACGACGGGAACTCTCGCCGTGGCAGGCCGCGTCGGGTTGAGCCTGGCGATGGCACGTTCGCCGGCGCTGCGGCCGATCGCCGCCGGATCGTCCAGGTCGGCCAGGTAGACGGTAGAATGATAGTCGTAGTCGCGCTGCATGGCGGTTCCAGCGCCGGCCAGCGCCGTGGCCGAGACCGAATGGCTGGTTCGCGCCGTGCTGCCGGCAAAGCCGGCCGAGGTGACCAGGAATGCCTCGGATCCTGCTGAACCCGGCCTCGGCACCTTCCGAATTGTTGATGCCCGGCACGGCGAGCGCCGCCGCCTCGGCCGCGGCGGCCCGCGCGACAAGTTGTTCGGTCGTCGGGCTCCGTCGGATCCACGAGATCGAGCGCAAGCTGCTCCGGCGGCGCGGCGGTTTCAGCGAGGCCTGCGTAGGGATCCTCGGGCACCACCCGCGCCATCGCCACTGCCCGCTCGGCCAGATCCCTGAAGCTGGTCGGATCGACAGTGCTTGAGGAGACCATGGCGGCCCGCTGACCGAGGAACACGCGCAGCCCCAGGTCGCGCCCTTCCGAGCGCTCGACATGCTCGGTCTCACCCAGCCGCCGCTGCACCGAAAGCGACGTGCCCGAGACCAGAACGGCGTCAGCCGCATCCGCACCGGCGCGCACGGGCGCGCGCTATCAGGTCTGCGAGGAGGTCAAGCGGCTCGGCCATCGCATACTGTCCCGGTTGAACTTCGCCTCATATGACCCGCACCAACGGTGAATACGAGGCCAGCTTGGTATCAACGGTATAGAGGTAGATCGGCTCGGTCATGGCCTGGGCCACGATAACGCGGTCAAACGGGTCGCGATGGTGCATCGGCAGATCGGCGACGGCTGCCGCGGCCTGCCAGTGCAAGGGGAGTTCAACGAATCCCACCGCTACCGCCGCTGCAGCTATCTCGTCAGGTTGCGCGGCGAAGTCGGTTCTGCCGAGGCGCGCCTTTGATGGCGATCTCCCAGATGCTGACCGGGCTGAACACGATTTCATTGCTGGAATTCTCGATTAGATCGCGTATTGCCTCAGGCAGCCGATCCAGTTCGTCGAGTGCCCAGATGAGCAGATGGGTGTCGAGCAGTAAGCGGCTCACCGCCCCTCGAAATCCGCGAGAATGTCGTCCGGCAACGGATCATCGAAGTCGTCGGGCACGTGGAGCTTTCCGGCGAGAGTGCCGAGCTTTCGCCGCTCCCTGTTCTGTTCGACTGGGACGAGCCGCACGATTGGCTTCCCAGCCTTGGCAATGACGACGTCCTCACCTGCTACCGCGGCGTCCAGCAGACGCGACAGCTGACTCTTGGCCGCATGGACATTGTAGGTCGGCATCAGAGCCTCTTAGGGGAACTAGCTAAGCTTAGCCCATGAAGGCCAGATTTCAAGCAGCCAGCTTCTCCACGATCTTCCCCAGCCCCGGCACCCGCTCGGCCGGACCCATCGTGGCCAGCGTCGGCGCGCCACGGAACAGGCGGGTGGCTGCGCGGCAGACATCGTCCGTGGTCACCGCATTGATCTTGGCCACCGTCTCCGAGGTCGGCACCACGCGTCCGAACACCTGCAGCTGGCGGGCGAGCTGCTCGCACCGGCTTCCGGTGCTCTCCAGCGACATCAACAGCGACGCCTTCACCTGCGCCCGCGCCCGTGCCAGTTCCGCCTCGGTGACCTCGCGCTGCACCTTGCGCAACTCCTCCAGCGTGATCGGCATCAGCTCCTCGGCCTCGCTTTCGCCGGTGCCGGCATAGATGCCGAACAGCCCGCCATCGAGGAACGGCGCGCTGAACGAGTATATCGAGTAGACCAGCCCGCGCTTCTCGCGCACCTCCTGGAACAGCCGCGACGACATCCCGCCGCCAAGCAGCGTGGAGAGCAGCAACGCCGGGTAGTAGTCGCGGTCGCCGTAGCCGACCGAGGGGAAGCCCAGCACGATGTGCACCTGGTCCAGGTCGCGTGCCTCGCGGAACTCGCCGCCGCCGTACTGCGCCGGCAGCATCGCCGGCACCGGGTCGATGGGCAGGTCGGCGAAGTGAACGTTCACGAGGTCAAGCACCTGTTGGTGCGTCAGCGCACCGGCTGCCGCGACCACCGCATTGGGCGCGGCGTAATGCCTGCGCATGTAGCCGGTCAACATGGTGCGCGGCATCGACCGGATGCCCTCCTCGGAGCCCAGCACCGGCCGCCCGAGCGGCTGCGCGGGATAGGCGTGCTCCTGGAAGTGATCGAAGATGATGTCGTCCGGCGTGTCGTTCGCCTGGCCGATCTCCTGCAGGATCACGCCGCGCTCGCGCTCTAGTTCCTCCGGCTCGAACGTGGAATGCGTCAGGATGTCGCCGATGATGTCGGCGGCGAGCGCCGTATCCTCCTTCAGCACCTTCACGTAGTAAGCCGTCTGCTCGCGCGCGGTGTAGGCGTTGATGTGGCCGCCGACCGCTTCGATCTCCTCGGCGATCTCCGCGGCGGATCGGCGTTCCGTCCCCTTGAAGGCCATGTGCTCGAGGAAGTGCGAGACGCCGTTCTCACTTTCCTGCTCGTGGCGCGAGCCGGTGGCGACGTAGGCACCGAGAGACACGGTCTCGACCCGCTCCATCCGTTCGGTGACGACGGTAAGGCCGGAGCGGAGGCGCGTAAGCTGGATTGCTTCGGTCACTGTGGGCACATTCCTCTATGGGGCAGCACGTGTAATCTAGGCATTCCCCGCACTTCACACGAGGGAGGGCATTCATGGCAACGACCACCATTCAGGCGACCGATGGCTCGGGCAGTTTTTCTGCCTATCTCCTCGAACCAAAGACCAGGCCGGCCGGCGTCGTCGTGCTGATCCAGGAGATCTTCGGCGTGAACCAGGCCATGCGCGACATCGCCGCCTGGGTCGCCGATATGCATTTCATCGCTGTCTGCCCCGACCTGTTCTGGCGGATCGAGCCCGGCATCGACATCACCGACAAGTCCGAAGCCGAGTGGAAGCGGGCCTTCGAGTTGTTCAACAGCTTCGACCAGGCGAAGGGCATCGAAGACCTCAAGGCCACTGTCGCCGCCGCGCGCAAACTGCCTGGCGCCAACGGCCGCGTCGCCACGATGGGCTACTGCCTCGGCGGCCGTCTCGTCTTCATGATGGCCGAGCAATCCGACGCGGATGCCAACATCTCCTACTACGGCGTCGGACTCGACAACCTGTTGGGCGACCTCGCGAAGGTGACGAAGCCGCTGATCGTCCACATCGCCGACAAGGACGAGTTCTTCCCGCCCGAAGGCCGCGCCAAGGTGGTCGAGGCGGTGAAGGGCCACCGTCAGATTTCCGCCCATGTGTATCCCAACGCCGACCACGCCTTCGCGCGCGTTGGCGGCGTGCACTGGGATGGCCGTGCCGCCGCGATCGCCAACGGCCGCAGCGCGGAGGCGTTGGTCGCAGCCCTCGGGTGAGGGCTGCCGTCGAACAGGGAGATTGCCGGTCAGATGTTCGCCGAGATCCAGTCCTTCAGGCGGCTCTTCGGCAGCGCGCCCACCTGTGTCGCTGCCGGCTGACCGTTCTTGAACAGGATCAGCGTCGGAATGCCGCGCACCGCATAGTTGTTCGGCGTCACCGGGTTGTCGTCGATGTTCACCTTGGCGACCGTCAGCTTGCCGGCGAACTCGCCCGCGAGTTCCTCCAGCGCCGGCCCGATCATCTTGCATGGGCCGCACCACTCCGCCCAGAAGTCCACCAGCACCGGTCCGTCAGCATTCAGTACATCTGTGGAAAATGTCTGGTCGGTCACAGGTTTGGTATTCGCGCTCATCTTGGCCTCGATTGGTTCTGTTGGCATTTCAGGTGGGGACCGTGGACGGCAGATCAAGCAACCCGTCAGGCAGGATGACAACCTGCGCCGTCTGGGTCCAGACCAGCGCGCAGACGATGGCGCGGCCAGGGAAGATGTCGCGCAGCACGGCGCGATAAGCGGCCATCTGGCGCCGGTAGAGCACCGGTGTGTCCTCGACCCGCGTCGGCGGCCGGCGGTTGGTCTTGTAGTCGGCGACCAGCACACGATCGTCCAGTACCGCCAACCGATCGACCAACCCACCCACCACGAGACCTCCGGCCAAGCCGGTCAGCGGCACCTCGGCCCTGCTGCCGGGCCCGAATAATGACGCGAGATCCGGATGGCCGAGGATAGCCAGCGTCTCCCGTGCCAGTGTCCCCGCCTCGCCGGGAGCGAGGCCGTTGCCGGGACGATCCAGCCAGGCGAGTGCCGCCGCGGCGCGCCGTTCCGCGGGCAACTCGGGCAGGTGCTGCAGCAGCGCGTGCAGCAATGAACCGCGGTGAAACCGGTTGCCGGCGGCCTCGCGCGCCGCCAGCGGCGTGGCGGCGGCAGGCACGGGCCCCAGTTCCACGTTTTCTGGTCTACTCGGCGCAAGCCGTTCCGGCCGACCCGGCTCTTCGCGCGGGGGTGTGGCCCGCCAATCGGGGGCTGCACCGGCCCAGCGCGGCAGCTCATCGATCCGCGCCTCGGGGGCCTCGCCTAAAGCTGTCTCCGGCTTCGCGAGCTGCGGCGTGGCGTAGCGTCGCCGTTCTCCGTCCCAGGCATCGAACGTCGCCCGCTCCGCCGGCAGCGCGTCGAAGCCGCGCTCGACCAGCCGGTACCAGCACGCGTCATCCAACCCGCGCCGCGTCTGCCAGCCGCACACCAGAAGACGGTCCTCCGCGCGGGTCAGCGCCACGTAGAGCAGTCGGTTGTGCTCCTCCTTCCGGCGCTGCGCCGCCGCATCGCGCAGGCGCTGAGCCGCGGCGCAGCGTATCTCTCGCCGCGGCGACCAGATCGGCACCGAGTGGCTTGTCGCTGGATCGGTCGCCCACAGGATCGATCCCTCGTCCGGCGGCAGCGACGTGGTGTCCGGCAGGATGACCAGCGGCGCCTGCAATCCCTTGGCGCCGTGCACGGTCATCACGCGCACAAGGCTCCCGGCACCTTCCGTCTCGCGCTTCACCTCCGCGCCAGAGCGGCGTAGCCAGTGCAGGAAACCCTGCAGCGACGGCGGATGCATGCGGCTATAGGCGAGCGCGGAATTGAGCAGCTCATCTACGGGTTCGGCGGCCTCGGGACCGAGGCGTGCAAAGAGCCGCGCCCGCCCGCCGAGAGGCCCCAACGCCTCGGCGAAAAGCGCGTGCGGCGATACGTAATCGACCCGAGCCAGCAAGGCCGCGAAGAGCGTCCATGCCGCCTGCCAGTCCGGCCGCTCGTGGGCCCGCGTGCGCAGCGCCTCCCACAGCGCACCGCTGCGCGCGATCGCCAGATCCGCGAGGCTGTCGTCCGAAAGTCCGCCGAGAGGGCTGGTCAACAGGCAGGCAAAGGTCAGGTCGTCCTGCGGCAGCAGCAGCGCATCGGCGAGCGCCATCAGGTCCTGCACCGCCGGCTGCTCGGTCAGCATCAGCCGGTCCAGTCCCGCCACGGGCACGCCGAGCGACTTCAGGGAGCGCACCAGGGCCCGACCAAAATCGTTGCGGCGTCTCACGAGCACCATCACGTCGCCGGGGGCAAGCGGGCGCCCCTTGCTCTCCAGCATCACGCCGCCGCCTACTTCGCCCGCGATCCACCGCGCCAGGGTCTCCGCCAGTTGCTGCGGCGCCGAGGTCAGTCCGCGGTTTTGATCCGGCACGGTCCAAGGCTGCGGCTCGGCCGTATCCGGCACTGGTGCGAGCGGCCACAGCTCGACCACGCCCGCATGCTCGGCACGATCGGCGTAGTGGGTCAGCGTGTCGTCCGCGTCCACCACGCCGGCCGCCGCTGTCGGATTGGCGAATACCTGATCCACCAGCTCCAGCACCGGCCGGGTGGAACGGAACGACACATCGAGCCGCGCGTCCCGCCAAGGCTTGCCCGCCGCTGCCACGCGCTGACGCAACAGCCGGTGCGATTGGTCGAAGGCGTCGATGTCGGCGCCCTGGAACGAATAGATCGACTGCTTGCGATCGCCGACTGCGAACACGGTGCGATGCGCGTCGCGCGCGCCTTCGCCGGCGAAGAACTCCTCGGTGAGGGCATGCGCGATGCGCCACTGCTCAGGTGCGGTGTCCTGCACCTCGTCCAGCAGCAGGTGATCAAGTCCGCCGTCCAGTTTGTACAGCACCCAGGCCGTCCCAGGATCCACCAGCAGGCTGGAGGTGCGGCCAATCAGGTCGTCGTAGTCCAGCAGCCCGGATGTTTCCTTGTGCCTGGCATAGGCGTCCAGCACCGGCGAGGCGAGCGTCAGCAGCGCGGCGGAAACGGCGGCGACGCGCAGTGATGCACATGCATCGATGGCCGCGATGACCCGGTCGCACTCATCGAGAAAAGGCCGTGCCAGATCAGGATGCGCGTCGAGTACCGCCTTCGACGCGAACCCGCTCACCGCGCGCGGCAGGCCCTCCTTGGTGAGGAACTCCTCGCACCAGTGCGGCCAGTGTTCCGCGCGCTCGGCGGCATCGAGGCTGAGCCAGCCGAGGATGCGTTCCGCGCGACCGGCGCATTTCGTTGCGCCAAGTTGCTGCACGATCTGCGCCGCTTCGCGCAGTTTGGGTTCCTCCTGCCAGTTCACTGCAAGCGCGATGATCTCGTCTTCCGTGGCGGCGGTGACGCCGAGAGCGCGGCGCTGCGCGTCTTCCAGGCCATCGCCAAGCGCGAGTGCCTCCCGCAGCCGCGGCAGACTGCCTTGCAGCTTCGCGACGTGCCGGCCGAACTGATCCGCCGATGCCAGGCCCGCCAGCGTCTCCAGCGCCGCGCGCATCCGTGGCGTGCTCGCACGCGACAGCATGTCCTCGCGCGCCTCGGTCAGCGCGTCCTCGGCGTCGAGGTCATCCACCAGCTTGAAATGTGGCGACAGCGACGCCTCCAATGGGAAACGCCGCAGCAGCGACTGACAGAATGCGTGGATCGTGCCGATGCGCATGCCGCCCGGCAGGTCCAGCACGCGAGCGAACAGAGCGCGCGCGCCGCGCAGCGTCTGGTCCGACGGTGTGACTTCAAGCGCTTGCAGTTCCCGCGCCAGCGCCGTGTCGTCCAGCGTGACCCACCGGCCGAGGGTCTTCTGGAGACGGACCGCCATCTCCGTGGCTGCGGCCTTGGTGAAGGTGAGGCACTGGATGCGCTCGGGCGCCGCGCCGGCCAGCATCAGGCGCAGCAGGCGATCGGTCAGCAGCTTGGTCTTGCCTGAACCCGCGGATGCGCCAACGAAGGCGGACACCGCCGGATCGGACGCCAGGTGCTGTTCCGCGTTGGCCCGGTCGCGGGGGCCGCCCCTCATCCCTCGTCCCCCACCGCCGCCCATTCCGCCACCCTCGCGAGCTGGGCGTAGTCGGAGAACCGCGGTGCGTATCCGGGCTGCGGCTGCGACAGGTAGCACCGCCCCGGCGAGTCATAAGCATCGATCAGCGAACACAGCGCCTCGCGCGCCGCTGCGACCGCCACCGCAATCGCCGCGGCATCTCCCTTGAACAGCGCCCGCAGCTCACCTGGGTGGAACCCGCCCGTCAGATGCCAGTAAGTCAGTTCCTCTGCTGTACCGCTGACTTCCTCGCCGAAAGCGCCAGCCTCCGCCATCGCCGCCTCCAGCAGCAATTGCGGCGCCAGCCCCGCATCCACCTCCTTCTGGCTCGGCGGCGTGCCGGTCTTGTAGTCCAGGATAGCCAGCCCTCCCTCACGCCACCGCTCGATCCGATCGGCGCGGCCGGTGAGCCGGAACAGCCCACCGGGCCGCACCAGCTCCAGCGTTCCGCTCGCCTCGGTGATCAGCGCCACCAGGGGGGCCTGGCTTCGCCGCTCTGCCTCTATGCCCGCGACCCATTCGGCGATCCGGTCCAGCCGCGGCGCCCACCACGCCTCCAGAGCCTCGCGCAGGTCGGCCTCCGCCAGCGCCCGCGCCATCGCCCGCCGCAGCTCCGCTGCCGCGTCGGCTGGCCACCGCGCGCCGTGCGCCTCCAGGAAATGGTGCAGGCCGGCGTGCACCAGGCTGCCGTAATCCGCCGCATCCGTCGCCTCGTCGAGGGGCCTGAGGCTGGTCAGTCGCAGCACGTGTCGCGCGTGGATGGCGTAGGGATCGCGCAGCCAGGTTTCGATCTCTGTCACCGACAGCCGGCGCGGCCGCAGTGCGACCGGTGGGCATGGACGAGGCGGCCGTACCGGACGCGGTCCGTCCGCGGGCTGATCCAGAGCGCGCACCCAGGCAGCGGCGGGATGCCGTGGCAGAGCCGTCCCCTGTCCGGCCAGGAACATCTCCAGCCGGGTGAGCCAGCGTGACGGCACCACCGGCGCGCCGTTCCGCCGCCGCGGGCACGACAGCACGACGGTCCGTGCAGCCGCGGCGCAGGACACGAAGTCATGCGCCGACTGGCCGACGATCTCCTCCGGCGACGGCAATCCGACTGTCGCGCGCATCGGCCGCGACAGCCATGCCCCGGGATCGCTCGCCGGCGGCCACACGCCCTCGGCGAGGCCGCCCAGCACCATCACGTCCGCGGTCTGCAGCCGTGACTCGAGCAGCCCCCAGATGAACACGCGGGGATGTTCGGTGCCGCTCCGCCCGCGCAGCGCCCGGCGGCTGCGCACCACGGCGCCTTCCAGCACTGCGTCGAGCAGCCCGGGCAGCACGTCGCGCCGCTGGTCCGGCAGCAGCGGCAGTGCCGCCTGCACCTCGGAGAGCCTGGTTGCCAGCGCCTCACCTTCCTCACCGGCCCAGAGGCGCGAAGGTCCCGGCAGCTCATCGGTCGCCGCGAGGCGCTCGGCCGCCTCGATCAGCGCACCCATCGCTAAGGCCGGTGCCACCTCGACAGCGCTGTCGATCCGCAGCGCAGGTTCCAGACAGCGTTCCAGCCGCTCCAGCAGGGCTTTCGCGGCGGGTTCCGCGCGCGCTCGGTCGAGCCCGCGGCGCAGCCCCGTCACACCCGGCCGCGGCCGCGGCCCCCGCAGGCAGGCAATTTCTAGTGAGCGCGCCGCCGCTCGACAGGCAGCCGGCGCCAGACCGGCCGCCGCAAGGGGGTGCTTCAGCAGCGCGAGCAGTGCCACGGGCGCCAGTTCGTCCGCCACGGCGCGGGTCAGCAGCCGCAGGAAGACGGCGGGCGGCGAGTCGGCCAGTGCCTCGCCGGCACTGTCGTCCGCCACCATGCCGTAACGGAGCAGGTCGGTGGCCACGCGCCCTGCGAGGTCGCGATCAGGAGTCACCAGCGCCGCCGTGGCCCCCGGTGTCTCGATAGCCTCGCGCAGCACCATGGCAATGGCGGCGGCTTCCTCCTGCTGATCGGCCGGCGCCAAGAGCATCAGGCCATCGATCGCCGCTGGGCCCGCTTTCTGCCACTCCACCAAGGCCGCGGCAGGCAGCAGCGCACGCGACAGAGTCGGACCGCGTGCCCCGATCCCCGCGTCGGCGCTCTTTGCAGGCCAGGGACGAACGTCGTCCCGCGTGGCGCCCAGCCCGTCCAGAAGCCTAGCCAACCCAGCCTGCGGATGGGCGTCGTCCAGCTCCTCCCAGCCGTGCTCTGACATCTCCGTGTCCAGGCCAGGCAGCACGACAGCGCCATTCGGCAATCGCGCAACCACCCGCAGCAGCCGCGCCACCGCCGGAATGCCGCCCGTCGTTCCCGCAGCGACCACCCGCTCCGTTGGCGGAACCGCATCCCACGCGTCGATCTGGGCGTCCAGCAGCGCCACCAATCGGGCCGCCGGGTTCATCAGGCCCTGCTCGGCCAGCCAGTCCGGCCAGTTCCGCGTGACGATGTGCAGGAACTCCAGCGTCTGGGCCCAGTGAGCGGCGTAGGCGGGATCGGCGGCCTCCGGCAGCCTGCTCGCCAGGTCGACCTCCGCCCGCTCCGCCTCGTCCATCAGTGCGGCGAGTTCGGCGGCGAGCGGCCAGGCACGATCCGCGGTGCGCGGCGCGCCGTTCGCACCGTTCATCTTCAGGATCATCAGACTCAGCGCCGCCAGGCGCTGCGCCGGCTCCACCGCCGGCGGCAGGTCGAGCGCACCTGCCAGAGTCAGCGGTGCCTCATCCAGTGCGCCGAGCGCGGTGATCCGCGGCAGCAGCAGGGGCCGCCCGCCCGACGCGCGCAGGAACGCCTCGGCCAGCGCCCGGGCCGCGCGTCGTGTCGGCAGCAGGATCAGCCCGCGTGAGACAGCGAGCGGATCGCCGCCGGCGCGCTCCAGCCACTCGGCTGCCAGCGCATCGAGGAACGGGACGCCAGGCGGGATTGTGAACAGGTTCAGCGGGTTTCCCCCGTCAGCCGCGCCTGGAGGATGGTCTCGGCCTCGGCCAGATCCGCCGGCGTCGAGAGATGGAACCACAGCCCGTCATGCACCACCGCGCGCAGCCGACCCGCTGCCATCGCGGTATCCCAGGCCTGGTTCATGCTGAACGCCCCCTCAGGCGTTCCGACCAGCAGCGAGGGGGCGATGATCTGCACGCCGGCATAGAGATACGGCACCACCTCGCGCTCACGCCGCCTGCGCGGTACGCCCCAGGGATCAAGCGCGAAGTCTCCGAGCCCGACATGGGCCCGCACCTGGAATGTGCGATGCACCAGCAGCACGCCATCGACCCGGGCAGGATCGAACGCCTCTGCCACGCGCGCGAGCGCCGGCCGCGGTCCGTCCACCCAGAACGCGTCGCCATTGACGACGAAGAATGGCTCCGGACCCAGAAGATCGAGGGCCGCCTTCACGCCGCCGCCGGTCTCCAGCAGCGCGGCCTCGCGACGAAGAATGGTGCGCGGACGGGTGCGGCCCGCGAGATGCGCTGCCACCCGGTCGGCGTGCCAATGGGCATTCACCACTACGGTCTCCACCCCCACCTCGGCGAGCCTGTCGAGCGCGTGATCGATCAGCGCACGCCCGCCGAGTGGCAGCAGCGGCTTGGCGGTGTGCTCGGTGAGCGGCCGCATGCGCCTGCCGATGCCGGCGGCCAGCAGCATGGCGGTGCGCGGTCTCATGCGGCGAGGGCCGGCGGATTGCGACGACGGTCCGGCGGGATCCAGCGATCCAGCGCGATGGCGAGGGGAGCCGCCACCGGCTCCCGCACGGCCCGTTCCAGCAGGCGCCAGGTGCGCGGGCCGTGGACCAGATAACCCGGGCGGCCATCACGCAGGGCGAGGCGCACCCACTGGCCGACAAGCCGTAGGTGCCGCTGCGCGGCGCAGGCGGCATAGACGGCGCGAAATTGCGTCGGGTCGAGTTCGGGTCGCGCAGCCAGGTACCGGGCCAAGCAGTGCTCCACCACCGCCGCCGGAATGTCGCGGCGCGCATCCTGCAGCAGCGCGGCGAGATCATAGGCGGGGTGGCCGATCGCCGCGTCCTGAAAGTCGAGCACGCCGATGCGGCGAATGCCGCCGCGCTGCGGCAGCCAGAGCAGATTGCCCGCGAAGTAGTCGCGATGGACGAAGCAGACCGGGCCGGCAACCGAAGCGAGCATTTCCTCGAGCGCGCTCGCAAAGTCCTGGCGCGCCGCGTTAGGGGCGCCCGCGCCGAACATGGCGGGCCACCACCAGTCGAACAGCGTGGCAAGCGCGGTGGCTGCCATGGTCGCTCCATTCCAGGCGGGAAGCCCGGCCGGTGGCGCAGCGCGCTGTATCGCGATCAGCGTGTTCACCGCGGCGGAGTAATCCGATACTTGTTCGTCGCCAAAATCCTCCTCCAGCAACAGACCCTGCGTCTCGTCCACCGCGTAGATCTCCGGCACCGACACCCCGATTCCCGTCAGGTGCCCGGCAATCCGCACGAATGGCCGAATGTCCTCCGGTGGTGGCGCGTCCATCAGCACAGCCGCCCGGGGACCTCCGCTCAATCGCAGGTACCGCCGAAAGCTGGCATCCTGCGCCAGCGGTTCGGTCCTTGCAGCAGCATACCCATTCCGTTCCAGGAATGCCGTCAAGATGCTGTCGCGGTTCACGCAATCCGCCCGAGCCGATCCGGCCACCCCGACAGCACCGCCCTGCGGGTCGCTGCGCCGGTCGGATGCAAGGCCACGGTCAGCGCATCGGCGGGACGCAGCGCACCCAACCTGTCCGGCCATTCCACCAGCACGATGCCGTCGCCCGCTTCCTCCCAGCCGAGTTCCGCCAGCCCGCCCGGACCATTCAGCCGCCACAGGTCGAAGTGATGCACCGTCCCGATCCGCGTGTCGTAACTCTGCACCAGGGTGAAGGTCGGGCTTGGCACTTCCAGCGCCGGATCGCCGCTCGCCGTTCGGAGGAACGCGCGGGCGAAGACGCTCTTGCCGGCGCCGAGTTCGCCCTCCAGCAGGATCGCATCGCCCTCTCGTGCCAGCGCCGCAACCGCGGCCGCGAGAGCTTCCGTGGCCGCGAGGTTCGGCAGCTCGATCAGGCGGCTCGCGGCGGCGGAAGACATGGCAACAATCTGCCCGAGCGGCGGAGTTGCGGACAACAGCGCGGTCCGCTAAGACAGCGCAGCATGACTGGCGACATCGAGTCGGATGTAGCGATCATCGGCGCCGGCCCTGTGGGGCTGTTCGCGGTCTTCGAACTCGGCATGCTGAAGCTTTCCAGCGTGCTGATTGATGCACTGGCTGAAGTGGGCGGCCAGTGCGCCGCGCTTTACCCAGAGAAGCCGATCTACGACATCCCCGCGCACCCCGCGATCGATGCCGGTGAGCTGGTCGCGAAGCTCGAGCGCCAGATCGCGCCGTTCCATGCGCCGCGTCTGCTCGGGCGGCGTGTGATCGGTCTCGCCGGCGAACCTGGCGGATTTGTACTGACCACCGACCAGGGCGATGTCGTCCGGTGCAAGGCCGTGCTGATCGCCGCCGGCGGTGGTGCATTCGGTCCCAATCGTCCACCGCTCGATGGACTGGCGGAATACGAGCAATCGGGCGCCGTGCAGTACCACGTGCGCCGCCGCGAGGACCTGCGCGGCAAGCGCGTGGTGATCGCCGGCGGGGGCGACTCGGCCGTGGACTGGGCGCTGGCGCTGCGCGACATCGCACGCGTTGCGGTGGTGCATCGGCGGGCGAAATTCCGCGCTGCACCTGGGAGCGCGGAGCAACTCGACGCAGCGGCGCGTGGTGGCGAGATCGAGATGGTCATCCCTTATCAGCTTCATGCATTGCATGGTGCAGGAGGTGTGCTGCACGACGTTGAAGTGGCAACGCTGCAGGGAGAGACGCGACTGCTGCCTGCCGATGTGCTGCTGCCGTTCTTCGGACTGTCGATGGATCTCGGCCCCATCGCTGCATGGGGACTGGATCGCGATCCGCACCACGTGAAGATCGATCCCTCGACCTGCCAGACCTCGATGCCTGGCGTCTTCGCGATCGGTGACGTGGTCAGCTATCCTGGGAAACTAAAGCTGATCCTGCAGGGCTTCAGCGAGGCGGCGGTCGCGGCGCACGCAATCTTCGGCGTGGTGCATCCGGGCGAGGCGCTGCACTTCGAGTACTCGACGACCAAGGGTTTGCCCGGGGCCGCGTGATGCAGGATTCTGACACGGAGTTGCACGGAGGTCTGCACGGAGTTTCACGGAGCAGGACTGTTTGGCGCTTCGCGCCGAAGACTTCTTTGTCCGTGAAACTCTCCGTGTTGAAACCTCAACCACACACCAGGGGGCAGACAAGCTTAAGCACCGAGTAATGATTACGGGCAATCATACCTTCGATGCTTGCCCATGGCAGCGAGCTGACCAGCCAGATCATCGCGTTCGCGATGCGTGTTCATACCCATCTTGGCCCCGGCCTGCTGGAACACGCCTATGAGCGGTGCCTATGTCACGAACTCGAACGCCACGCCGTGCCTTACGCGCGTCAGGTCGAACTACCCATAGAATATGAAGGCCTGCACCTCGATTGTGGGTACCGAGCCGACATCATCGTGGCAGACAAGGTCATCCTCGAAATCAAGTCAGTCGACCGCCTCCTGCCCATCCATGAAGCGCAACTGCTGACCTACCTGCGCATAGGCAAATACCGCATCGGCCTGCTGATCAACTTCAACACGACCTCGTTGAAGCACGGTCTCCGCCGGTGCGTGTTATGAGCAAGCCGGGTCGAAACCCCCCGGCCGAATTGCAAACCCGCCCAGGCGGCGCCACATGCGGCGCATGAATCGACGAACCCTGCTTCGCCTGTCGCTTGCCCCGCTCGTCTTCGGCCCGGCCAGCGCGCTGGCACAGCCCGCCTTCCAGCCGACCCCGCAGGACCGCACCGACCTGGGTCGGATCGAATCCTATCTCGACAGTCTTCGCGCCCTGAAGGCGCACTTCCTCCAAGTTGCGCCGAACGGAGCGATCAGCCAGGGAACCGCCTGGCTGGAACGCCCGGGCCGGATGCGCTTTCAGTACGATCCCCCCAGTCCGCTCCTGCTCGTGGCCGGCCACGGGCTCGTGGTGTTCCATGACAAGTCGTTGAACCAGACCAGCAATATCCCGCTGGGGAGGACCCCTCTCGGCATCCTGCTGGCCGATCACGTCCGCCTCCAGGGGGATGTGACCGTTACCGGCATGCAGCGCCTGCCCGGGCAGATCCAGGTCAGCCTGGTCCGCACCGCCTCCGCGGGCGATGGGACATTGACGCTGATCTTCGCCGACAATCCGCTCACGCTGCGGCAATGGACCGTGCTGGATGCCCAACGGCAGGAGACCCGGGTGACCCTCTACAACGTGGAGACCGGCGGACAGTTCGATCCCAAGTTGTTCGAATTCATCGATCCGCGTTTCTTCCAGCCCCAGGCCGGCTGATTCCGATCATCTTTGCGGCACCTACATGGCGGCCATCCCAGAATAAGTCTTCATTTTACCGCAAAGATCGCGGATTATTCTCTCCAATGAGGTCGCTCCGGGTCGTCAAGCCGCTTGTCGGCATCAGCTGCTGCACCAAACAGTTCGGCATTTTCGGCATGCCGAACCACGCTGCCTCCAATTCCTATGTCGAGGTGAGCGACCAGCTTGTGCACGCAGTTCCGGTGCTGATCCCGGCCAACGGGCCGACCGCCGACATCGAGACCCTGCTTGAACGGCTGGACGGCATCATACTCACCGGCAGCCGCTCCAACGTTCATCCGAGCTACTATGACGGCCCGCCGCACGCTGAAGGCACCTGGGAGGACATGGCGAGGGACAGTACCACCCTGCCGCTGATCCGTGCGGCGGTGGCGCGCGGCGTGCCGGTTCTGGCGGTCTGCCGCGGTTTCCAGGAACTGAACGTGGCGCTGGGCGGCTCGCTGCACCAGCGACTGCAGGACCTGCCGGACAGGATCGACCACTCGTCGCCGATGGTCGCCTCGCGCGAGGTGCGGATCGGCAAGGCGCACGCGATCCGGGTGACTCCCGGCGGCTGGCTGCATCGCCTGTCGGGCGCCAGTGAGATCGCGGTGAACTCGCTGCACAACCAGGGCGTCAACAAGCTGGCGCCAGGCGTCCGGGTGGAGGGCACGGCCCCGGACGGCACGATCGAGGCGGTACACGTCCTGGCCACAGCCGCCGGACCGGTGCCGGGATTTGCCGTCGGTGTGCAGTGGCATCCAGAGAACGACTGGCGCACCGACATCGTCTCAAGGCGGATCTTCGACGACTTCGCCGCCGCGGTACACGCCTATGCCGAGGATGGCCGCATGGGCGGAGTCGCCGCAGCGGCCGACTGACGGCCTGCGAGCAGATCGACTGCCAGGGCCATCGCGAGGGCGCCGGCGCCCAGAGCGAACAGCAGCGGGTAGTCACCGCCGGTCTGGCCAAACAGCCAAGAGTAGAAGTACGCCGAGCCGGCCTGGAACAGCGCCCACGCCATCGTCGTTCGACTCCAGACGGCCCGTTGCGCAGCCGGGTCGCCGGGCAGCAATTCGTGCACCCGCCCGAGGACGAGCGGGACGATGCCCGGCGTAAAGGCGCCGGCGATCGCGCTGGAGACCAGCAGCCAGGGCGTCGCGCTGGTGAAGGCAGGCAGCGCAACGGCGGCGGCCTGGACCAGGAAGGCAAGGCGCAGTGAGCGGCGGAAGCCGGCACGGTCGGCCAGCGCTCCGGCAAGCAGCGGGCCAGCCATGGCGCCGAGCCCGAACACCACCCAATAGCCAGCGCCTACCTCGATCCCCCGGTGGAGGAAGCGGGCAACGAAGTCGACGAGGAACACCATGTGCGGGACGAGCCCGGCCGCATTCAGCCCGTAAGCGGCCAGAAGCGCCCAGACCGCTCGGCTCATTGGCCGGGCCGCCGGTTGCGCGGTCGCGACGGGCTGGGTGTCGGGTGGCCAGCCGCCCCAGGCGACCAAGGTCAGTATCAGCGAGATGCCGCCGAGCCCGCACCAGGTCGCCGCCAGGCCAACGTGCAGCAGCAGCGGCACCAGCGTGCCCGAGGCGGCGACGCCCAGGCCGACGCCGGTGAAGATGAGGCCCGCCACCAGACCTCGCCGTTGCGGATCGACATGGGGCAGCACCGTCGGGGCCGCCAGAACCATGATCACGCCGCCGGACAACCCCGCCACGAACCGCCAGAAAGAAGAACCACGGGAACGGACAGCGGATCGGCGCACGCGAAGAACGCGGCGGTGGCCAGCAGCATCATGCCGCGCAGCACCCTCGCCGCGGGAAACCGCGCTGCCAACGGCGAGGCGACCAGTGCGCCTGCGAGGTAACCTGCCAGGTTGGCGGCGCCGAGATAGACCACCTGCGATGGTCTGAACCACGCTGCCGCGATCAGCGGCGGGATCAATGGCGTATAGGCGAAGCGTCCAAGCCCGATTCCGACCAGGCTTGCGGACAGGCCGGCGATCGCGGCGTGCGATGTGCTGAAGCGGTGCATCCCCTGACACTGGAGAGCTGCCGCTTTCAGCAAAAATGATTTGTTCAGATCGATGCCATCTGTATCACAGATGGCCGTGGCGAGATTCCGTGCGGGACCAGTCTTGTCATTCCGCCCGATTCCGCCGATGTAACGCCAGCGACCGGACCGCAGCGGTACGGTTTTCCGACAACCAGGAACAGGCCCGCTTCATGTTCATCGAGACCGAAGGCACGCCCAACCCCGCCACCCTGAAATTCCTGCCCGGCCGCTACGTCATGGGTGCCGGCACTGCGGATTTTGCCTCCCCCCTCTCAGCTGAGCGCAGCCCGCTTGCCGGTGCGCTGTTCGCCCTGCCGGGCGTCGCGCGCGTCTTTCTCGGCGGCGACTTCATCAGTGTGACGAAGGCGGACGAGACATCCTGGCAGGCCCTCAAGCCGCAGGTGCTTGCCGCGATCATGGAGCATTTCGTCGCCGGTCGCCCGGTGATCGAGGGCGGCGCCGAGGACGACCTTGTCGAGGAGATCGCCCCCGAGGATGAGGAGATCGTCGCCCAGATCAGGGAGCTGCTGGATACCCGCGTGCGTCCGGCGGTAGCCGGCGATGGCGGCGACATCGTGTTCCGCGGCTACCGCGAGGGCATCGTCAAGCTGCACATGCAGGGTTCCTGCTCGGGCTGCCCGTCCTCAAGTGCCACACTGAAGCACGGCATCGAGAACATGCTGCGCCACTACGTGCCGGAGGTCGTCGCGGTCGAACAGGTCGACCTCTGAACGATGGCACTCGACGCCGTTGCACTCGATCTGCTGCTGCGTGAGGCGCGCTCCCATAACAGGTTCACCGACCAGCCGGTCACCGACGACGAACTGCGGGCGCTGCACGGTCTGCTGAAGCAAGGGCCGACCTCGGCCAACTGTTCGCCCGCGCGCTTCCTGTTCCTGCGGACCAGGGAGGCGAAGCAGAAGCTGGCGCCGGCGCTGTCGAGCGGCAACCTCGATAAGACGATGCAGGCGCCGGTGACCGCGATCGTCGCCTACGATCCGCAGATTCTACGAGAAGCTGCCGAGCCTGTTCCCCCACAATCCGGACGCCATGTCCTGGTTCACCGGCAACGACTCGCTTGCCGCCACCACGGCGTTCCGCAACGGCACCCTGCAGGGGGCGTATCTGATCCTGGCAGCACGTGCGCTCGGGCTGGATACCGGAGCGATGTCGGGCTTCAACAACGACATGGTGGACGAACTGTTCCTGGCTGACCGTGGCTGGCGGTCCAATTTCCTGTGCAACATCGGCCATGGCGATCCCGCCGGCCTGTTCCCGCGATCCCCGCGCCTCGACTTCGACGAAGCGTGCGTGCTGCTGTAGCGGTCCTTACGCGCGCCTACGAAGCCGACCGACATGCGCATCCTGGCCCTCGACGCAGCACTGGCGCGATGCGCGGCCGCCATCGTGGTAGGTCGCGAGGTGCTGGCGGCGCGTCAGACTGATGCGACCCAAGGCCATGCAGCGTTACTGCCCGTGATGGCCAAGGATGTTCTGGCGGAAGCCGCGATGGCCGCGACATCGCTTGACCTCGTGGCGGTCACTGTCGGGCCAGGCAGTTTCACCGGTATCCGCGCCGGCCTCGCGCTGGCGCACGGCATTGCGGTCGCCGCCGGCGTCCCGGTGGTCGGCGTGACGGTAGGCGAGGCTCTTGCCGAACTCGCTGCCGTTCCTCGGCGAGCGGCACCTCTGGATAGCGATCGACAGCCGGCGCGGCCGCGTGTTTCTTGAGCAGGGCGACACGGTCAGCGCGGCTCGGCTCGATGCGCTCCCGATGCCCGCCGGCAAGGTGGCCGTCGCTGGGGATGCGGCGGCCCAGGTTGCCGCAAGGCTCGCTGCGAGAGATGCCGACGTGATGCTGACCGACGCCCGGCTGCCGCTAGCGCGGCATGTAGCCGTGGTGGCCGAGCGCCGGATCGGGGGGAAGCTGCGCCCCCTGCCCGCACAACCGCTCTACGTCGATCCACCCGAGGCGAAGCTTCCCGCCGGTGGCCTGCGCCCGCCGCCGGTCGGATGATCATCGAGGCCACCTCGGCTCACGCGGCGGCTCTCGCGGTGATCCATGCCGCGGCGTTTCCCCCGGGCGAAGCCTGGGGTGAGGATGCCATTTCGCTGCAGCTTGGGCTCCCCGGTGCATTCGGGGTGATCGATGAACAAGGCGGTATGCTGCTCGGGCGCATCGTCGCCGACGAGGCCGAGGTGCTGACGCTGGCCGTCGCGCCGGCGGTACGCCGGCGAGGCATTGCCGCCGCACTGCTGCGCTCAGCCACGGCGCGGGTCAGGGCGGATGGCGCAACGGCAATGTTCCTCGAGGTGGCCACGGGCAATGCCGCGGCATTGGCCCTGTACCGGCGCGAGGGCTTCGTCGAGGTGGGCCGCCGGCGCCGCTATTACGCCGACTCGTCGGACGCTCTCGTGCTACGCGTGAACCTTCGGTGATTAATCAGCCGCCGCGCCGCAATACCAGCGTGGCAACGCCATCGGTGCCGGTCTCCAATGACAGCACCTCGTGCCCCTGTTCACGTGCGGTACGCGGAACGTTGCGCAAAGGCTCCTCGCCGCGCAACCGGACGCGCAGTATTTGTCCAGGCGCCATCCGGTCCAATGCCAGCCGCGTGCGCACGAAAGTCATCGGACAGACCTCCGCAGTGATGTCCAGTTCCTGATCCGCCACGGGTTCATCTGCCATGTTATTGTCCGGTTTCTTGGTGGGTCAAAGAACTATTGCGAAACGGCATTTACTCCACCTAATATGACAATGATCTTCCGCCTGGAAAGGATTCGACAATGCCCGCGGAGATGCCGACAGACCACGTTCTCGGACTGACTGCGCAGATCGTAGCGGCGCATGTATCGCACAATGCGGTGGCCACCGAATCACTGCCACTATTGATCCAGCAGGTCTACAGGACGCTGGCCGGCGTGGGCCACGAACCGCTCCATCCGGAGCGGCCGCAGCCGGCGGTGCCGGTGAGGAAATCGGTGTTCAACGACCATATTGTCTGCCTCGAGGATGGCCGGAAGCTGAAGATGCTGAAGCGGCATCTCAAGTCGGCATTTGACCTGACGCCCGAACAATATCGCGAGCGCTGGGGCCTTGGTCCGGACTATCCGATGGTGGCGCCTGCCTACGCCAAGGTTCGGTCATCCCTCGCCAAGAAGATCGGTCTGGGCAGGACGGCGTCAGCCGGGGCACGCCGCTAGCACACGTTCGCCGACCGATTTCTGGATTGGACAGCCGCGACCCTGATCGGCTACGCCGGTGCGCCCCGGCCACCCCATCCGCCTGCACCGAGGGCTGGCACCGGGTCGCCGGGCCGGGCTAGGTTGATCCCAGGGGATCCGATGGAATCGCGCATCGAGCGCCTGTGCGTCGAACGAGGCCTCAAGATGACCGGGCAGCGTCGGGTGATCGCGCGTGTCCTGTCCGAGGCCGCCGACCACCCTGACGTGGAGGAACTCTACCGCCGTGCCAGCGCCCTCGATTCGCGCATCTCGATCGCCACGGTCTACCGCACGGTGCGCCTGCTGGAAGAGAAAGGCATCCTGGAACGCCGCGACTTCGGCGGCGGCCGCGCCCGCTACGAGCCGACCGAGCATGGCCACCATTATCACCTGATCGACATCGACACCGGCCGGGTGATCGAGTTCCAGGACCCCGACTATGAGCGGCTGATGCAGACGATGGCCGAGCGTCTCGGCTTCGACTTGGTTTCTCTCCGCCTGGAATTGTTTGGTCGGCGTCGCGAATCGGTGCAGACCACGCGCGAGAGGGAGGCGCGACAACGCCTCTCGCGCCGGATCGCGGGGTCGGACCGCGATCCGGACCCCGCCATGGAGCAGGGAAGGGCGGCGCGATGACGTTTGAACAGCTGATTGCCGGGGCACGCGTTGACCATCTTCCGTTCCCGGAGTTGCGCGCCGGCAATCTCGGCGTCCGGGTCGCCGATTCGGCCGCGGAGATCGACGCCGTGCAGGCGCTGCGCTACCGCGTGTTCTATCAGGAGATGGGTGCCCAGGCCGATCTGGCCACCGCCACGAGCCACCGTGACCGCGATGCCTTCGACGCGGTCGCCGACCATCTGCTGGTGGTCGATCATGCGATCGGCGCCGGCCCAGAGGGGGTGGTTGGCACCTACCGGCTGATCCAGCGCGAGGCCGCGGCGAAACTGGGCCATTTCTATTCGGCTGACGAGTACGACATCACGCCAATCATGAATTTTCCGGGTCGGATACTCGAGCTCGGGCGCTCCTGTGTCGATGCCGCCTATCGCAGCCGTGTCGCCATGCAGCTGCTGTGGCGCGGTATCGCAGCCTACGTCTTCCACTACCAGATCGACCTGATGTTCGGCTGCGCCAGCCTGCACGGCACCGATCCGGACGTACTGGCCGCCGATCTGACCTACCTCTACCACAACCACCTGGCACCGCCAGCGCTGCGCCCGCGGGCGCTGCCGGACCGTTACGTCGAGATGCGGCGTATGTCGCCTGGCGAGATCGACACAAAGCGAGTGCAGACGCAGTTGCCGCCGCTGGTGAAGGGCTACCTGCGTCTCGGTGGCTTCGTCGGCGACGGCGCGGTGATCGACAGTCAGTTCAACACCACCGACGTGGCCGTCGTGGTGAAGACCGACCTCGTCACCGACAAGTACTACCGCCACTACGAGCGCCAACTCCGCGACGCGCTCGACCAGGACGTCTGATCACGCCCGTCGGGGCGGCGTGCGCGCCCAGATGACCCGCAATGTCGATGTCGACCTCGAGGGGCTTGCGCACCTCAACCGCTTCCTGAACGGCGGCAACGTCCTCGGCAGTGGCATCTCGGCCCTGTTCGGCGGCGCATTCTACTGGCGTGTTCTGACACGGTTCTAACGACTTCGTTTCTTTCCGATCTCTCGCCGGTCTATAAGCCGCGGCGTGGAAACGATCGAGACCCTTGGCAAATATGAAATTAAGCGGCCGCTTGGCCGCGGTGCCATGGGGACTGTGTACGAAGGCTGGGATCCGATCATCGCCCGGCGCGTCGCGATCAAGACCGTCAGCCTGCCCGACCACGCCGATCCTGAGACAGAGGAGGCGCTGGCACGCTTCCGCCGCGAGGCGCAGGCGGCCGGTCGGCTGACGCATCCCAACATCGTGGCAGTGTTCGACTACGGCGAGACCAACGACCTCGCCTACATTGTAATGGAGTTCGTTGACGGTCCGTCGCTGAAGATGCTGCTCGACAGGGAGGAGCGGTTCGCGCTCGCCGATACGGTCCGCGTCATGGACGATCTGCTGGTTGGGCTGCAGTTCAGCCACGAGCGCGGCGTCGTGCATCGCGACATCAAGCCGGCCAACGTGATGCTCACCAATGCGGGCCAGGCGAAGATCGCCGATTTCGGCATCGCCAGGATCGAGAGCAGCTCGATGACCCAGGCCGGCACACTGCTGGGCACGCCCGCCTACATGTCGCCCGAACAGTTCATGGGCCAGACGGTGGATGCGCGCACCGACATCTATTCGTCGGGTGTGCTGCTGTATCTGCTGCTGACCGGCGAGCGGCCGTTCGAGGGCGGCATGTCGTCCATCATGCACAAGACGCTGAACACGGAGCCGTCGGCGCCGTCCCTGCTTTCGGTGACCGCCCCGCCATCACTCGATGCCGTCGTGCGACGCGCGATGGCGAAGCGGCCGGAGGATCGTTTCCCCTCGGCCAGAGCATTCGCGGAAGCGATACGGGCCGCTGTGGAGCGCAAGGCAGACCCTGCGGCCGGCGAGTACGAAGCGACCGTGGTCGCGCCGCGGCCGCCGCCACCACGTGTCGTGCCGATCGCCCCGCCTGCGAAACGCTCGCGCACGCCATTCGTCGCCGTGGCCGCGTCGGTCGGGCTCGGGATGCTCGGTGGCGGAGCGTGGTTCCTGCTTCGCTCACCCGCTCCGCCGATCCGCACGATGGCGCGACAGGCACCTGCTCCTGTCGCCGAAGTCACACCGCCCCCGCCACCCGCGACGCCTGAGCCGGATGCGTTGCGCGACCGGATTGCGCAGTGGGCGAACGGCCGGAGTTGCGCGGTGCTGGGTGGCGACGTGGGCGACGGTGGCTCGGTGGCGCTGAACGGTCTCGCCGGCAATCAGTTGATCGAAGACCTGCGGTGGAGCCTGACATCGCTCGTGCCCGCGAGCCGGACCGAGTGGGGCGTCACCGGAGTGGATCCAGTGTTCTGCCCGGCACTGAACGTGCTTCACCAGATCACGCCAGGTTTCGGTGCATCCGGAGAGCCACGCCTCGGGCTCCAGATGGCCGACGGCGAGACGCGTCTGGCGGATCCGGCTCCGATCCGCGTGCAGCTGGTGATGCCGGATTTTGCAGGCTGGCTGCGGGTGGATTACGTGGCGCACAACGGAGTGGTGCAGCACCTCTATCCGCAGCTCGCCGAGCCGAAGAATGCGATCACCGCTGATCAGCCGCGGGCCTTCGAGCCCGGCACGCCCGTTCACCTCGGGCATCCGTCGTGGCAGATCGGTCCGCCGTATGGCACGGACATGATTATCGCCATAGCTTCATCCGATCCGCTGTTCGACAACGCACGACCGACCAATGCCGAGGCTGCGGATGTGTATCTTCGCGATCTTCAGATGGCGGTCGACGAGCTGCGTCAGCGCGGCGCACGTCTGATGGGGGCGGTGGTTACCCTGGAGGCCCTGCCGCCCTCCGCGCGCTGACGGCGCCACATTGTCGCCAATGCTCCGTCGGGGCATCCTGCCGGCGCGGGATGGAGGATCGCCACAATGGAAGACAGCAGGCAGTCTGCGGCGCGTGCGTGGCCCGACGGTGGGTGCTCGCGCGTTCCCAACTGGGTCTACACCGATCCCGACATCTTCACCCACGAATTGCAGCGTATCTTTGGTGCGAGCGACTGGCTGTACGTCTGCCTTGAAGGCGAAATTCCGAATCCTGGCGACTTCAAGCGCAGTCAGCTCGGCAATCGCGAGGTCATCGCTGTTCGCGGCACGGACGGCGCGATCAATGTCCTGGTCAATCGCTGCGCGCATCGCAGCATGCAGGTCTGCACCGCCAGCCGTGGGACCGCGAAGGAGTTCGTCTGTCCCTATCACCAATGGACCTATGACCTCGCCGGCAACCTGCTCGGCGTGCCGTTCCGCCGTGGCTATCGCGGCCAGGGAGGCATGCCCGCCGATTTCCGCACGGAGGAACACGGTCTCAAACGCCTCGCCGTGACGGCGCGACATGGCGTGGTGTTCGCCAGCTTCGGTGCGCCGAACGAGTCGTTGGAGACCTATCTCGGCGATCGCATGCTGGGCTATTTCGACCGCGTGTTCGACGGTCGCGACCTGACGGTCCTCGGCTACATGCGCCAGCGCATCCCCGCCAACTGGAAGCTGATGTTCGAGAACATCAAGGATCCGTACCACGCCAGCCTGCTGCACGTGTTCCTGGTGACGTTCGGCCTGTTCCGCCTGGACCAGCAGTCAGCGGTCGAAATGGACGACACCGGCCGCCACGCCGTACTGGTCAGCAGACGCGGCGCACAGGAAGCCAACGATGCAACATCGCAGATGCGCGCGTTCAAGAGCGACTTCGCTCTGCGCGACAAGCGCCTGCTGGACCCGGTGCGCGAGTTCCCCGGTGACGCCACGGTGGTGTTGCAGACGCTGTGGCCCAACCTGATCGTACAGCAGCAGTCGAACACGCTGGCGATGCGGCAGATCGTGCCGCTGGGCCCGCACAGTTTCGACCTTGCATGGACCTTCTTCGGCTATGCCGACGATACGCCCGAGATGCACCAGCGGCGCCTGCGCCAGGCCAACCTGATGGGTCCCGCCGGCCTGGTGTCACTCGATGACAGTGAGGCAATGCTGCTGTCGCAGGCGGGCATCGACACCAACGACGACGAGACGTGCCTTGTCGAGATGGGTGGCCGCGCGGTGGTCAACGAGCCACACATGGTGACCGAGACGGCGATCCGCGGCTTCTACCAGCACTACCGTTCGGTGATGGAGCTGTAGTCGGCATGATCGCCGCCGCGTTCGGGCTGGAGGTCGGGCTGGAGCTGCGCGCGCGTCTCGCCGACCTCTATTGTGCCTACGACAATGCGCTGAACGATGGCGCGCTGGAACGCTGGCCGGAGCTGTTCGTCGAGACCTGTATCTACAAAGTGATCCCACGCGAGAATGTCGAGCAGGGATTCCCGGTCGCGCTGATCTACTGCGAGAGTCGCGACATGCTGGTCGATCGCGTCGTGGCGTTGCGCGAGACCGCGCTGTACGCGCCACGCATCGCGCGCAGGATCACGAGCGGTGTCACTTTGCGCTCGATCGAGGCCGACGGGCTGCATCTCACGGCGAACTTCACGGTGCTTCAGACGATGCCGGATCAGCCAAGTGAGCTGTTCCTGTGCGGATGCTGTCGGGACCGGGTGGTTGAGGATGGCGATGCGCTGCGCTTCGCCGAGCGGCTGTGCATCTACGACTCGACGATTGTACCGACGTCGCTGGTGTACCCGATCTGAGGCTCGGAATCCCGCCCCATGTCATTGCGAGGAACCAAGCGACGAAGGCTTGTGCGCGCAAGGGCGGAGGCGAAGCGGCGAGACGTCGGAGATCAGAAATTCTTTGAGTGAAATAGGGGGCGATCCTGGTGACCGAAGATGAACGCAAGGAGCCACAGTCGCGAACCATGCCCGGCATAGGACGCAGAGCGCTCATTGGAGGCATCCTGATGTCGGGCAATACGCCTGACCTCTGGGCTGCGACGACAGAAGACCCACCGCCGTCACCACTGCCCTCTGCGGTGAGCCCTCAGCGAGCCGAATCGGCGAGTTTGTCGTAGCTTAGCGGGTGCTGCGCCGCTGCTATCCGCGGCAACGGCAGAGAGAGGTGAGGAGATGGCGACCAGAGAACGCAGATGGGTAAGGGTCAAGCCGCTCGCCCCAAACGACAAGGCTGCTATCGATGCGGTGTGCAGGCGCTTCATCACCGAGATCCTGAAGCCCCGCTTCCTGCCCGAGATCCGGCCGACCCGCTTCAACTATCCCGTCGACATCCTTGGCAAGTGGCGGGACTGCAAATACAGCTTCATCACGCGCTACCGATCCGGATTCCCTGACAATGCAGGGGAAGAATTCGAGGTCTCATTCACGCGCCTGGACCATCTCGAGGAGTGCTTCACGGAAACCCGATTCGATGTCATGTGGCGCAGGCATACAGGAAGGTGGTGGCTTCTGCATCCTTCCGTCACCCTTGAGGAGGCATTGCACCTGATCGAGACGGAGCCGCCGCTGCAGCCGCACATATGAAGGCCATGAAGCAGCCCCGCTACGACATCGATGCCCTACGGCACCTCGCGGGCGAGAAATCGTTTGCGCACGGCAAGGCCTGTCACCGCGATGCAGGTCGTCATTCTCGGCATTGGACCAGGGCGCGTGCTGGCGCATCTGGCCGGTACTGAAGACATTCGTGATCATCTGCAGACGAAGGGCGTGGCCACCCTTGCCGATATGATTGTGTCCGTCGCTGAGAGGATCAGGCTCGCCTTCGGCGCGTACTCTGCAACGATCCTCATGCCGGCTCTCGTTCGCTCGCGGCGAGGAACGGCAGCCGCTGTGTCGGGGGCGGCGCGAAGAACGCCGGGCACACGCGCTCGTTCAGGTCTTTGAAGTCGGCGAGCGCCTGTTCGACGAGCGGGAAGCCGGGCAACGTGCGGCAATATCGGCAACGCGAGGGTAAGGTGACGCCGCTGAGCGAGGCCGCAGGCCTGACCAAGCCCTTCCCGGTGCGTGCCGGCAGCCTCCTGCACTGCAAGACCATATCTGTTGCGCGGAATAGGCCGTCCCCTCTTGTGCCGCATCCTCGCCTCCGGTTCGAGTTAACCGGAGACTTCACGAATCACATCTCATAGATTGGGCAGCAGCACGCAATAATTCGCCGCCACTACATGTCGAATGACAGCCCGTCATACATTGTCAGGTGGTTATGACGATTCTTCCGTCGAATTTGGAGCCCACGGCGGTTGTTGCCACGTTCAGATTATCTGTATCTCGAATGGCCTCGTGACCGGCCGGACAAATCGCAGGACAGCCGACGCCGGACTACGTTGGCGCCATGGATGGCGACGCTGGTGGTCAAGGTCTACGACGCACTGCGGACTACCGGAGTGGCAGACGACAAAGCGGTCAAAGCTTCCGAGGCTATGACCACGCTCGAATCACATCTTGGCGCACTTCGGTCGGACATTGCCGACCTGCGGTACTTCTGCTCCTTGGGGGACGCCCATCACTTTGGCTGCTCGTGCGTGTCGCGGCAATGGTCTGCGCTTTGCCGGTCTGATGGAATCGCGGGACAGCCACCCGCTGGACTACATTCATCGCGAGGCAAGCAGGCTCGGCTCTTGGAGGAAATGGCGTCCTTCCGCGACGACATGACCGTGCTCACCGCGGTCGTCGCGCGTCAAAGCCGCAGTCTCAGCGCTGACGAGGTGTGCGTGACGCCCGCCACAACGCTATTCCGTCGAGGCTGCCATGGCTCAGACGGCGACCTATGCCAACAGGAAGCACCGCGTGGACCGTCACCTCCGCTTGAGCATGCGCGAACCCGAAGGTCGCTTCGCTTTGCCCGGCATGCCGCCGATGCCATGGATGATCGTCACTGACTTCGACCTGGGCATTCCGTTCGACCACGATATCGATCCGCACGGCGGAATACCGCTGAAGCCCAATGCGCAGTCGCCGGGCGAGAACTTCCGGACCGCTGCCGATCGTCGCTAATCGCCAGGTGCACGACCTTGGAGCAATCAACGACGGCCGGATTTTCCCTCCTTCCCCCTCCGCACCTTAGGGTGTGGCGGTCCGGGTCCCCTGGGCGTGGTTGGCCGCGGCCCCCTTGGGCAAGATTGTTTTCTCGAACTCCCAAAGCCGATCGGCTAGGGTCGATGGCATGCCGGTAACGATCCCGCGATAGATCCAATCCGTGGTGACGCCGTACCGGTCGCAAATCGTTTGATGAACCACTCAGAGGGGTAGTTATCGCCGTGGAGCCAGTTTCCGAGCTTGCTCGGAGCGGTATCGAGAAGATTCGCCACTTCCGTTTGGCTGAGACCGAGCGCCTCAATGGCGGCTCGCAACCGGCGACCGACCTGGACCTTGTGAACGGTTTCCGACATAGAGGTGAAGATCACCTCTATGTCGGTTTTCTGCGATGCAAAAGATCGGCCGCTGACCTTTTGCAGAACGCCTGCATCAACTCTGGCCTCCCTGTTACAGGTCGGCAACCGAACGCGGTGGCGGCCCGACGTGGGTGGCCGAGTTCTCGGCATTGTGCTTTCCGCGGTCGCTCAGTGGCACCACGAGCCGGCCCGGCACGTGTTCATGCTGGAGGCGCTGACCGGCATTCCCCCCGCACGTGCGCGTGCTGTGCCTGCTGCTCGAGCGCAACCTGCTGACGGCGGCCGAGCCCCGCGGTGGCGATGTTCCCCCTTGGGCATCGCTACGCGCAGCGGAAGGTTGCGCTGGACGCGCTCCTCGAGCTAGCCCGACACGGCCTCGTTGGGATCGTGGTCGAGTAGCTCGGCCATTCGGCTCCGCCCTCACAGATCCGGGCATGCCGCTCACGGCGTCCAAGGGTGAGTGACGCGAGGTGTCGGCAGCGGCAAGCGTGCAGTGAGAGCCTCGAACCAATCCCAGCCCATGCGTCGGTTCTTCTGGCTTCGCCGCTTGAGGCAGTTGAGCCAGATGCACCGGACTTCTTGCCGGAACCCGTTCAGCGAGCGCCATTTGTGCGGCATACCAAAGTAGCCGTAGTGGCCGCGCAGAACACTGGAGTACCAGTGATGCTGCTCGGCAAGCGGCGCGTGCATCAGCCGCCACGCTTCCTGGCGCAGCGCCTTCAGCTTGCGCGTCAGGCGCTTGCTCCGCGTCTTGTGCTTGACGATGAACCTGCCATCGTGGGTCCACCCGCAGTAGTGGGTGAAGCCAAGACGAAGGTCTCCGGATGACGCTCGCCGCGCTGTCGTCGAGCCATGGCCGGCAAGCGGCCAAACTCGATCAGACGCGTCTTTTCCTCGTGGAGCGACAGGCCAAACTTCGCCAGCCGGTCCTTGAGGTCCACCAACATCCGCCGCGCATCGCTCTCGAGGATGCCGGCCTCGAGCCACATCCGGATGAGCCGGAGCACGCGCGGGTCGGCAATCCTGAGGGCCAGCATTCGCAACGACCACTCGTGGTCAACCGAATCGAAAGACCACTCGACAGACTACCCACCACCGCAGCCGTCATCTCGATGGCTATCCCGTTCAAGTAACCATCGTTCGGTCGCGCCATCCCATTGAGGGATCGGCGCTCGATGTACTTGGTTGGTGCAATCGCCGCGACGAGCTTCATCTAACGCTGGTACTGCCCGATGGAACCCGTGCCCTGATACCGGCCGCGTGGACCGACCTGCCCATCGCGCAACACGTATCGAGTGCAAGCCCGCAACACGCTCGGGCGGCATTCGTCGCTTCCTTCGCCGATCTGCTGCATGCCCGGACGATCGTCGACGCTTTGGTGCGGCAATTGACTGCCACGAATACTCCCCGGCCACCGGCAGCAGGGGACAGCCATGCAGCAGCTGAGCTTTCTCGACCCACCAGATCGGGACGGGTCCGCACCCGTATGGGAGGCCCTCGATAGAGACCAGCGCGCCCGTGTTGTGCTGCGGCTCGCCCGACTAATCGCGCGAACCATCGCCATTCCCGGAGATCACAACGCCTTCGTGCGCAGAATCCGATGCACCACGCGCGCGGTGAAACATCGGGGGTCGTCGAAGGTGTACACGGAGGTAACGTGACACCGCTGATTGAGGCCGCGGGCCTGACCAAGCACTTACCGGTGCGCGTCGGCGCCTCCTGCACCACCATACCATTCCGTTGCGCGCGGTGGACGATGTGGCGCTGCGTATTGCCCAGGCGAAACGCTAGGCTTGGTCGGCGAATCCGGTTGCGGTAAATCCACCCTCGGCCGGCTGCTGATCCGGCTGCTACCTCCGACCGCGGGCAGCGTCATCTTCCACGGCGCCGACATTACTCAGCTGCACCCGGGCGAGATGCGCGAGAAGCGGCCCGCGATGCAGATCATCTTCCAGGACCCCTATGGTGCGCTCAATCCGCGCATGTCGGTCGAGGACATCATCGCCGAACCGCTGCTAATCCACGGCGCGCGCCATGGCGCCGGGACACGCCAGTCAGTCGCCGCCATGCTGGACGTGGTCGGCCTGCCCGCACACCCGCGACCGCTTCCCGCACGAGTTCTCCGGCGGGCCAGCGCCAGCGCATCGGGATCGCCCGCGCGCTTGTATCTGGGCAACATCGTGGAGATCGCCGACAAGCGGACGCTTTACGCCAAACCGCTGAACCCGTACACGCAGGCGCTGATCGCCGCGGTGCCGGTCGCGTATCCAGCCGGGCGGAACGGGGGCGAAAGACGCGGCAACGGCTGGCCGGCGATTATCCCAAGCGCGCTAAACCCGCCCTCCGGCTGCCAATTCCACACCCGCTGCCGACACGCGATGGCGGTCTGCCGGGACCAGCAGCCTACTGGGCCACACGGTCGCGCGTCACCTCGTGGGGTGCAAGCCCCGGAAAATGCCCGCCCGCATTCGGTGAACTTTTTCGTTGTGCAATGTTCTCACTTCGGTATATATCATCCCTTGGATCAAGTTTACGTGTCTTGGGATCAACACCTCTTGATGGGTGTGGCTCTTCCGGTTCCCCTCCTTAGGCCAGGATGACGATCAAGATGGACGACTTCGCCGAAACCACTGTTCTGGTCGCCGACCGGGCCACCCTGTTCCGTTATGGCCTCATCCGTCTGCTGCAGGAGCGCCGGACCGGCTGGTCATGCGCCGAGGCGGGCACCGCGGAGGAGGTTCAGTCGCATCTCAGCGTCGAACCAGTCGATCTGGTGCTGCTCGACCTGCTGCTGGCCGGCGGGCGGGCGCTGACCGAGCTGCGCCGGCTGCGCGAGCAACACCCCGACCAGACGATCGCCATTCTCGCCGACAGCGATGAGCGCGGCGCGATCCTCGAGTGCCTGGCCGCCGGTGCGAGCGGCTACATCCTCAAGTCGGCCTCCTTGGACCAGTTCATGCGGGCGATCGAGACCATCCTGTCAGGCGGCGTGTTCGCCCCTGCGGCGCTGGCCGGCCTGCAGCAGTCCGTCGCCCCCGCGCGTGACCCGGAGGCAACCAACCTGGCGCTGCATCTCACCGAGCGGCAGATCGAGGTGTTTGACCTGCTGTCCCAGGGCTGCGCCACCAAGACGATCGCGCGCCGGCTCGGATTGGCGGTGGGCACGGTGAAGGTGCACCTCGCCGGGATCTATCGGGTGCTCGGCGCGCACAATCGCGTGGAGGCGATCGCCAGGGCCGGCGGCGTGCACGTGCAGGCGATGCAGTTCGCTGGTGGCGCGGTGATGGTGGCGGAGGTCAGCGGCTAAATCGTGCCACGGCGCACCGTGCTTTCGATCCGAGCCACACGCTCAGCAAGCGCATCCATGCGCTCCTGCGCATTCGCGGCATCCTCACGACATCGCGGAGCACGCCAGCGATGTGCCGTTCGATTGCCACGAGCCGCCTGCTTGTCTCGGCTTGCCATCGGCTCATGTCCTCCAGCCGGGCATTCAGCCGCGCGAACTGCTCCCGAAGGCAATCGACGACGTTACTGCTCATCGGAGTATCCCTCGGCTCGCCGGCTGTCCGTCTCCTAGGTTCCAGCACGCAAGAGCCCGCATTTGCGGGTTATGTCAACGAAGAACCAGGTCCGCGAAGGGACGACCGCGGCGCGATCCTCGAATGTCTGGCCGCCGGAGCGAGCGGCTACATCCCGAAGTCGACCCCTTTGGACCAGTTCATGCGGGCGATCGAGACCATCCTGTCCGGCGGTGTGTTCGCCCCGGCGGCGCTGGCCGGTCTGCAGCAGTCCGTCGCCCCCGCACATGACACGGAGGCGACCAATCTGGCGCTGCATCTCACCGAACGGCAGATCGAGGTGTTTGACCTGCTGTCCCAGGGCTGCGCCACCAAGACGATCGCGCGCAGGCTCGGGCTGGCGGTGGGCACGATGAAGGTGCACCTCGCGCTGGTGGCGACTGCGGTCGCTGCGCTAGCCCGCGAACTTTCCGCTCGATAGGCGTGGCCCGCTGGCGCGCCGAACGACGACCCAGAGCAAAGCAAGCAAAACCGGCGGCGCCATGGGCGCCCCGATCCACATTGCCAGCGGACGGACGACCAACGGTAGTAGGAATGCGCAAGCCAATATAAGCTTTTCCCACGGTAGATAGCTACTGCGCTCGGCCTCTGCGGCAACCCAGGCCAGCGGGATGGCAAGCAGCATCAAGTCGTAATCGAGCAGAAAGGGAGTCACTAAGCATGCTGCGGTAGCGAGCACGGCCCCTTCTCGGCACGCGCCCCGGGTCCGTGGCGCCGGGCCACTCGCAGCACAGCGGCAAGGGCCGCCAGAGAGACGAGCGCCTGAACGATCCAGGCGCCCGCAATACCGGCCCCCAGCAAGCGCGGCCCCTGCGCAAAACTCTGACGCTGACCATCTTTGCAAAGCCGACTCCGCCGAACTCCAGCACTGCCCCCGCCAGCGGTGTAATGGACAGGAATCCCCGCCAAGCGCCTTCTCCAAAGGCAAGGAGAGACGCAGCTGACAGAACTCCTGCCACCGCCCCCATCCATCCAGAGAGCGATGTGCCATCGCCGAGCCGCGATCATTGCAGTGCACAAACACCACCGTAAGCTGAGGCCTGAAACACATGACCCCCAAACAAATACCAGCCAGCCATGCGCGTCGATCCAGGTGAATGACCGCCACCCCCAGCAAGGCCAGAGCGAGAGCACCGTTCTGTCCATGCGCCGCGTTGATCAGCATAGGAGGAAAGGCCAGGAGGACGAGCGCAGCGGGCCATCGGGTCGGCAGCAACGCCCGTACCACCGCGATACACGCTGCCCCCGTCGTCCGAACCCACACTGCCACTGCTACGCCATAAGGCAGCAGTGCAAGGGGCAGGCAAATCAGGAGAAACGGGGGCGGATAGAAGAATGCTACTAGTAACTTTCCGCGAATCCCGCGTCCGGCGTGAAACTGGCGTGTTGAGCAGCCGCGTGCGCCACCGGATTCCATGCAGACGCAGGTAAGCCCCCTAATGCCAATTTGGCCGCAGTCCAAAAGCTAACGAAATCGGTGGCCAATGGCCGATGCCAAGGATCGGGCGTACTGCCACCGTTGGTCAGAACGATGAGCGCGAGCGCCGCAGGTACCGATGCGGCAGCCAGCACCCTCGCCCAGGCCGTTGCGCGATCTGCTTCGAGCCAGCGCGCATCACGCAACGCGGAAACGATTGTTGACATGGACGCAAACTAGCTGACCAAAGTTACAGAAAGGCTGCCCGGCAAAATCGCTGGCCTCATCTGAAAGGAAACCCTTCTGTAAGGGATCGCATCTAAAAGGAGGATATTGCCGCGCCATGGAACTCGAAGAAGTCACATGGCGTTCGCTTCATTGGAATGCCTGGGGAACTGCGTGAATACAGTGTCGGCCGCCCGCATTCCACGCTGGCTCGCCCGGAAGGCTGGTTCCTCAGCAACGGCAGCCCAGGTCGCGAACGGCCGCCTTTCTGCCGTTAAGAGGCTCGTCACGTTAACCAGTGACGAGACCACAATGCTCGATCCCGCCACCGTGATCGCCGGCCTTTTGACGTTCGTACTTGTGCTGTTCTTGCCGGCACTTCTCAACGACAGCGATACACTTTGGCAGATCGGCACCGGAACCTGGATCCTCGATCATCGTAGCATTCCAACGACAGATCCGTTTTCCTTCACCGCCGGTGACCGTCCCTGGTTTGCACATGAGTGGCTCGCAGAGGTTCTGATGGCGTTAGCATTCCGCGCGGGTGGAATGCAGGGCATCATGGTACTGGCCGCTGGTGCAACAGGCCTGACCGCAGCCGTGCTGCTACACCATCTTCGCCGTTTTCTTCCGGGCGTCTATGCCCTCACGGCGCTGATTGTCGCACTAGGCAACACCGCCCCGTCCATGCTCGCCCGGCCGCATCTGCTGGCATGGCCATGCCTCGCGATCTGGTGCGGCGGCCTCGTGACTGCCCGGGCCAAGCACATCGCGCCTTCGTTCGCATTGCTGCCGGTAATCGCCGTCTGGGTCAATTTGCACGGGAGCTTCATGCTGGGTCTGTTACTCCCTGCCGCGTTCATGGCCGAAGCACTGTTCGACCGCGGCATCGACCACCGCCGGGTCTTTGCCTCTTGGGCGCTGTTTATCCTCGCCGCCTGGTCAACCGCCCTGCTCAACCCTGACTTCTTCGCTGGTGTGCTGTTCCCGATCCGCCTGGTCGGTATGCAAAGCCTCGCCGGAATCAAGGAGTGGCAACCGACCGATTTCAGCAGCATACAGCCGCTTGAGGTGATCATCCTTGCAGCTCTCGCCCTGGGCTTTTCCGGAAAAGTGAGGCTGCCGCCGATACGGTTGCTGCTGCTTTTGGCGCTCATCCACGGGGCGCTGTCACATTCACGTCACGAACAGCTTCTAGGCATCGTCGGCGTGCTGATCCTGGCTGAGCCACTCGGCGCGAGCCTGGCGCGTGGCTCCGCGGAAATTCTCGGCGCGACGTGGCGGCGCCTGGCAGCCGGCGCGGCATTGATCGCTCTGGTCGCATTGGCTGGACGCATCGCTCTGCCGTTGAGCCCGGAGCGGTCCGGAGCGGCGTTCGCCGCCACCCTCGATAGCGCCCCGCCGTCGCTGCGCGTGCAACCGGTGCTGAACGAGTACGGGATTGGCGGTCAGTTGGTCTTCAACCACGTCTCTCCATTCATCGATGGCCGCACGGATCTATACGGTGACGCGTTTCTGGTCCGTTACAATAGAATGGCCGCTTTCGACCATGCCGAATTGGAAAGAACCTTGTCCGAATATCGGATCGCCTGGAGCATCTTCCCGTCGGGCCATCCGATTGTCCGGATGTTGGATCGGGAGCCAGGCTGGCGACGACTGACCGAAGGTGCCGGCGTCGTCATTCAGGTGCGGCAGGACCAACTGGCCCGATAGTCAGAGCACGGCGGAGGAGGTTCAGTTGCATCTGAGCGTCGAACTGGTCGATCTGCTGCTGCGCGACGTGCCACTTGCCGGCGGGCGTTGACCGAGCTGTGCCGGCTGCGAGCTGTTCCCCGACCAGAGGATCGCCGCTCAGTGCTGCATACGGTATAAAGCCTGTCCTAGTGTGCTGCCCCAAACACAGAAGCATGCCAGTTCTGCCAACGGTCTCAGCAGATTGCTGGCTAGTAACGATGCGGATACCCGCTAGTCACGCAGCCGTCGCAGCTAACACGCTATCCAAGAGTGTAGCGTAGCTTGGGGCGCTGGATGATGTATGCGCGAGAACAAATGAGTAGCGCCACTTCGTTTCGAACATTGGTCGACATCCGCGCATGGGGGCGTGTGGTTGGAGTTTGCTTAATATTCGTGGGGTTCGCGCTTGCTACTGCGACGTTAATCCTAGCTGTCAAGTACCAGTGGCATGATGGGCCGTTTCAGATTTCGTCCGTCACCCATGACATGCCAGAAGCTGACTATGCAAATCTCTGGGCTGCGGGTAAGTTTGCGGCGGCTGGGCATGCCGCGAGCCTTTATGACGGATCGAGCTTCTTTGCGTGGCGCCAAGAGACTTTCGGGGCCACGGTACAGCGCCTCGACTGGCTGTATCCGCCACCAATGGTCGCGCTCGGGCTTGCCGTGGAGCGAATTCCGCTTCTGCCCGGGTATTTCCTGTGGCTTCTACTGACTTCTAGCGTTTCGGTCTGGGTTTTGCGCACCGCCGGCTTATCCTGGCGCGTCGTCCTGTTGGGCCTGTCCGGGCCTCCGACATGGCGCGGCATGATCCTAGGCCAATACGCGCCGACCGCGGCTGCGCTCACAGTGGCTGCGTTGCTGCTCGCCAGCCGCGCACCGGTACGCGCCGGTCTCGCGGCTGCTCTCGTGACGCTAAAGCCGCAAGTTGGCATCTTCGTTCCTATCGTTTTGGCGGCACAGCGCCGCTGGGCGGCATTTATGGCCGCGTCGTTGGCCACCACCGCGATTGGGGTTGTGACGACTGGCGTGCTTGGCAGCGGCATCTGGTCGGCCTTTCTGCACGACGGCAGCGCATCTGGTCGTGCAATCCTTGAAACCCATTTCGCCCATGGTTATCCCGTCAACGCAGCCTCAGTGTTCTGGATGGCGCGCAGCTTTGATTTGCCAATTGCTCTCTGCTATGCTGTTCAAGTCTCAACTGCGGTTACTGGGGCGGGTCTGTCCTGATTCTGGCGCGGCGCTGCAGCGAGGCCGGCGCCGCGGCCGTTGCGGTCTGTATGACGCTGCTAGCCTCTCCGTATTTGTATGCTTCCGATCTTGTTGGGTATTCGATCGTTGTCGCAATGGTGGCCGAGCGGCAAGGAAGGTACGGAGCCCTATTGATCCTCTTATGGCTTTCCCCAGGATTCAGCGACGTCGTCGTCTTGCTGACAGGCAAGGCCCTCCTCCCCGTAGCCGTAGTTACTGCTGCGGCCTTGTCATCGCGTGCGTTTCTCTCACCCAACCACGCCACATAGACTGCCTGCAATCAGGGAACGGTTCCAGTATACAACAATGAAGGCTGTGGCGTGGAGCCCGCATAAAGCTCCGCGAGACGACAGTTTTCGCGAGTTTCTTGAGTGAAGGATCATTACCTGTCTGGCGCCATCCTCGCGCGCTTTGTGCTGCAGTCACAGATCTGGTCCGACCTCCGCGGTTCGCCGGCCTGGGCGCCTCAATCCGGGCCGGCGCGCTCCGAGCACCTTTGAAACGAGCCGGTAACGCCTTCTGCGGGATTATTCGCCCGAAGGCATCGGCGTAGCCGCTGCTGGCGGGATCCCCAGAACGATCAGGTCGCACCGTGCTGAACAACAAGCGAATAGCCGTCGTCCTCCCCGCCTACAACGCGTCCAGGACGTTGCGGCGGACGTTCGAGGAGATTCCCCAGGACATTGTGGACGACGTCCTCCTGACGGACGATGCGAGTTCGGACGACACGGTAGAGGTCGCGCGCGCGCTGGGCATCTACACCCTGCGGCACGACCGCAACCGCGGCTATGGCGGCAATCAGAAGACCTGCTACGCGGCGGCGCTGGCACGCGGGGCGGACATCGTGGTCATGCTGCACCCCGACTACCAGTACACGCCCAGGCTGGTGCCGGCGATGGCCTCGATGATCGCCTCCGAGCATTTCGATGTCGTGCTTGGCTCGCGCATCCTCGGCCGGCGGCGCGCTGACGCGGCGGGATGCCGCTCTACAAGTATGTCGCCAACCGCGCGCTTACGCTGTTCCAGAACGCGCTGCTCGGTCAGAAGCTGTCCGAGTACCACACCGGCTATCGCGCCTGGAGCCGGACGGTCCTGCAGAACCTGCCGCTGATGCGCTGTTCCGACGATTTCGTATTCGACAACCAGATGCTGGTCCAGGCCGTCCACTACGGCTACCGGATTGGCGAGATTTCCTGTCCGGCGCGCTATTTCCCCGAGGCGTCGTCGATCAACCTGCCGCGGAGCATCAAGTACGGACTCGGCGTCCTGAGCACCTCAGCCGCGTTTCGACTGCACCGCGCCGGGCTGATGAAAGCGACGATCCTCTCTGAGAAGAAGACCGGACGCCTGCGGCCCGTGCCTAACACCGAGGTTCCGGTCCAGGCCGCGGTTTGATGGTCCGTGCGTCGACTATGTTGCGATTTGGCGCAGCCGCGGCGTTAATGTTGACGGCCGCCACCCTGGTGTACATTGGGCAACACGTCTGGCCGCAGGCGATTGTCGTGTGCGGCGGCAGCATCATCAAACTGTTCGGGAGCTTGCGCGATCTCGGCTGGCCCGGTTTTTTGCTTGTCCAGGTGCTGATCGCAATCAGTGGCTTCCTTCCTGCTTCCTTGGTCGGTGTTTCGGCGGGTGCCGCTTACGGCGTGACACTCGGCTTCATGACGGCATCGATCAGCATACTGACGGGCGCCGTCGTCGCGTTTCTGCTCGGTCGGACGCTGTGCCGCCCGTTAATCGAACGCAGGCTACGCGGCAGGCCGCGGCTCTCCACCCTCGATGGACACATCCGGAGCGAGGGATGGCGCCTGGTTTGCCTGCTCCGCCTATCCCCGGTCATGCCATTTGCTGCGACGAGTTATGCGTTCGGCCTTTCCTCGATCCCGTTTGGAGAATACATGGTCGGTTCGTTGGCGTCCCTTCCACCTATGCTTGCTTACGTTCTTGCTGGGGCGCTCGTCAGAAGCGGGGTATCAGCATGGAGCGATGGAATGAATGTCGTCCGGCTTGCGTCGCTGGGGATTGGGACGCTTGCTATGGCCATTCTCGTGATGAAGTTCGTTCGGGTGTTAAGGTACGTCATGTTGCGGTCGGAAAGCACAGCTTCAAACCCCCGATTGTGGGAAAGACGACGGTCACGGAGCAACGTTTATAGTTGATATGGAACCAATATGAAAGGGTTCTTCGGTGGAAGGCAGCGGCGGGCCTTTCCGAGGGCTCGATGGCACGATCGTACCGTCTGATTGTCTGGGGGGCCACCTGAACACGATCACTGCTGCCACCAGGAATCCCGGCGCGATCGTCAACGTATTTCGCGACATGGCTTGGTTGAACACAAGGCGCGCACGCGCCTATGCGGTTGTCTTGGCCATCGTCTGGATTGCTTTGATAGCAGGAGTCTTCTGGGCGCAGCAGTACGGGCACGCGACTGAAGGCGTCCCTTTCGGAGTTGATTATTCGAGCTATTGGGCGGCATCCCGTCTGATCTTGGCGGGCCAACCCGCTGACGTTTACATCCCGGCCATGCATAGTTTGGCCGAATTGCCGGTGTATACAGGAGGCGAATATCCATTTCTCTACCCGCCCACATATCTGGCTCTGTGTATCCCTCTGGCGCTGCTGCCTTTCATCCCGTCGCTCGCCGTCTTCCTGTGTGTGACGGGCGCCGCTCTTTCGGACATCATCCGACAAATCCTGCGGACACCATGGTCGGTGGTCGCAACCGTTGCCTTCCCCCCTGTAGCCATGAACATCATGGCAGGACAGAACGCATTTCTGACCGCTGCGATCCTCGGGGCTGGTCTGGCCATGCTGGATCGCCGGCCAAGGCTGGCCGGCGCGGTCCTCGGGTTGATGGTTATCAAGCCACAGCTGGCGCTTGCCGTGCCTATCGCGCTGATCATCTCGCGAAGGTGGGCTGCCCTTCTGTTCGCCGGTATTACGGCGCTATGCCTCCTCGCTCTCTCCTGCCTCGTCTTCGGTTGGGACACGTGGGTTGCTTTCCTCGCAAACGCGCACAACCAACGCTACGTTCTTGAGCATGGGCTCCCTGGATCCGGCAAATTCCAGAGCGCATTTGCGCTCGCCAGGTCGCTCGACATCGGCGTGGCCTACATTGTTCAGGCTTCGGTCGCCGCCGCGTGCATATACACACTGATCTGGGCCCGACGACGACAAATCTCGGTGCCTATGGAGCGAAGCCTCATCGTTCTCGCTTGCCTCCTCATGGCACCCTACCTGCTGTTTTATGACATGGTAATATTGGTTCTTCCGCTCGCCTGGATGCTACGCGAGTGGATGGATCGTGGTTTTCCCCCCTGGTCGAAGCTGGTGTTGCTCCTGGTATATTGCGTTCCGGGCGTCGCACTGTTGTCGATCCCTTTCGGTCTGCCGGTCACACTCGTGTTCGCCGGATTTCTACTGACAACCTCGTCGGCGCCGGTCCTGGCACAGCGCTCGGATCGCTTGACGGTGTCGTCCCGATGATGTGTGGCCAGCTTCAACCAATTCACACAAACACTCTGTGTGGCTCTCCCGGCATCCAAGCGACGGAGCGGTTCACAGGCTCGAAATCTGGAACGAAATGCATGAATGCGCGTTTGAAAGAATACGCGTGGGCCACGTTCCTCATGACGGCGTTGCTGCCGCCACTCCTCGTGACAGCCGTATTTTGGTTCCTCCCCATCGCCGACCTCGGTGCAGACCGGAGCGCGATGGCGGCGCGCGACTACAGCGACATGTGGGCGAGCCGGTCACCTCGTCGCGTCCGGACAGGGCGATACGCTGTTCGATCTGGCCGCATTCAATGCCGCATTGCGTTCGATGTTCGGCGCGGGCTTCACCCACCAGGTGTGGCCCTATCCGCCGCCAACACTGCTGCTCGCCGTCCCGTTGTCCACGCTCCCGCTGCTCCCGGGGTTCCTGCTGTACACCGCTGGCACGGTGGGCCTCTTGTGGCTGGCGCTGCGCTCCGGCGGTCTGACGAGAGCGGCGAGCGCCGCGGTGCTGTTCAGCCCGGCAGTCGCCCACAACGCGCTGACTGGTCAGAACGGGAGCCTCATCGCGGCAATATTGTTCGGCGGCCTGTCCCTCGTGCATCGCAGGCCCATCCTGGCCGGCGCCATCCTGGGGGCGTTGGTCATCAAGCCACAATTCGGGCTGCTGGTGCCTCTGTGCCTCGTCGCCGCGGGACATTGGCGTGCGCTTCTGGGAATGGCGATTTCGGCCGGCCTGCTGATCGTGGCCTCGGCCGTCTTCTTCGGCCTCGATGCCTGGATCGGCTTCTTCGTGCACACGCGACCGATGATTGCGGCAATACTGGAAGCGCCATGGCAGGCACTGCCGACGCAACTGATTTTCGCAAGCCCGTTGATGGCCGCTCGGTCGGTCGGCGCCAGCCTCGAAGTCGCCTACGCCCTCCAGGCGGCCGTCACCGTCCTTTGTGCCGCACTCGCGTGGCGGGTCTGGCGAATGCCCGATGTCAATCCGATGCTACGGGGCACGCTCACCGGGCTGCTCGCGGTCGCGGCTTCGCCCTGGGTACACTCCTACGACATGGTCCTCCTGTCTGTGGCGGTCGTCGTGCTCGTCGCGACGCCACGCCGAGGCTCGCTGCTCTTGCTTGGCTTCGCCTGGTTCTGGCCTGGGGCAGTTGATATCTTGCCGATCCCTTTGCCTCTGTCGGTGGCGAGCGTGGCTTGCGTCACGTTCCTCTTATGGCAGGAGGTGCGGCGAATCACTCCTGTCACCGCATGGGGTGCGGGCGTTCCGGGCGCTGTTCGTCAGTACACTGGCTCGACGGGCTCGCGGACGGCCGGGAAACAGGGAACCGAAGGTTAACGGCCTCACCTACAGCCCTCGATCTGTAATCCTTTTGTAATTGTACAGCAGGTAATTGGGTCCCAGCGGCCGGAAAGCTTGCGTGGCTGGAACAAGCCTGCTGTCTCGGCGCAATTTTCGGAGCGACGCGAACGCTCGGCATTGTTGCGACCGCACGCATCCAGACTGCCTTCACGATTTGGGCCTTTCGTGTTCCGGTTTGCGATCTATTCATTATTTGAAACGGATGTGTAAGTTGCCCTGCATATAATCCTCTCGTGCGCTGGTTCTCTCTCCAAGCACATTTAGTGTGACGGGTTTGTCTTCGAATTAACCTGCCACTCACGAAGATGCGTCATGAGAAAGACAGTGCGCCCGGTTGAAGCCGTCCATTCGTTTCTAGGTCATGGCGGCGCCAGCTTGAGCATGGATGAAACCGTCCGGCTGTGGCCGGCACACCAGTAACGAAAGGAACTACCTATGTTTGCATACACCTCTGCCCTCGTGGAGCGCGCCCGGGCTGAACTGGCTCGCGTGAAGACCGACCGCAAGGGCGTGACCGCCCTGGAATATGGCCTGCTCGCCGGGCTCATTGCCGTCGTCATCATTGCTGGTGCCACGGCTCTGGGCACGACCATCAACAAGTTGTTCAACGACATTGCGGGCAAAATGGCGGCTGTCTAATCGTACCCACTACTACGGCCTCCTCGCTGCCGGTAGCCATCGGTTGCGAGGAGCCGCTCTCCTGATCGATGGACCGACTGGTGAGTGCATACGCTCTCGCACTTCTGAAGCACGTGCAGGCCGACCATAAGGCGGTCACCGTCCTGGAATACGGTTCAGTCGCAAGTCTCGTCGCGACGGCCATCATTGCTGGTGCTGGGCACTACTACTCCGGCACGCCTGTAACAAAAGGAACCGACTGATGTTCACCTATTGCTTCGCCCTCCTGCAGTCCATGAAGACCGACCGCAAGGGCGTGACCGCCCTGGAATATGGCCTGCTCGCCGGGCTCATTGCCGTCGTCATCATTGCTGGTGCCACGGCTTCTGGGCACGACCGTGAATACGTTGTTCGGCAACGTTGCGGGCAACATGGGCAGCGTCTAATCGTACCCAATACTACGGCCTCCTCGCTGCCGGTAGCCATCGGTTGCGAGGAGCCGCTCTCCTTCAACACCGTCGCGGCTACAATGTAACGTCTAATGGTACTGGTCACCCCCCGTCCTGGCCGCCTGTGACACCGGAAGCGAGGGCATTTTGGATCTCCAACCAATGTCAGTGTTGCTCTCTATAGCAATGGTCGGCCTGATTATGGTGGCCGCGTGGCGCGACGTCGCGACACGGACCATTCCGGATGAGATAAGCCTGCTTCTGGTCGCACTCGGTGCCTTTTCCAGATTGATCGAAGGCCCATCTGCTGCGGCTTTTTCCGCGGCGACCGCTTTGCTGCTGTTCACTCTTCTTCTTCTCGCTCATGCACGTGGGCTGATTGGTGGCGGAGACGTCAAGATCATGACCGCATTGGCTGTTGGGTTGTCGCCGGTCGATGCTTACCGGTTCGTCGTTGCCACCGCGATCACAGGCGGCGTTCTGGCGATCGCTTACCTCCTGCTTGCTCCCCAGCTATCCGACCAGCACAGGACGAAGCGTACGTCATTACTTGGCCGAGTTGCTGCTGTCGAAGCCTGGCGTATCCGCAGACACGGGCCGCTCCCCTACGGGGTCGCCATCGCTGCCGGCGGCACCTTCGTTCTGTTTCACTCTGGGAGCCTCTGAACCATGCCTCTCCGTATCGTTCTCGCGGGCCTCCTCCTGCTCACCGCCCTGGGGCTTGGCCTCGTCGGCTACCAGATCACCAGGCCACCCGCGACGGTGACGGTCGTCGCCGATGCCCCGCCCCCGCCTCTCACCATCGATGTTCTCGCCGCCGCGCACGGACTGCCGGCCGGCACGCTGATGAAGGACGAGGACTTCACCAAGCGGTCCGTTCCCTCGGCCGAGGTGCCGCAAGGCGCACTGACAGACACACCGGACGTTCGTGCCGGCCTGCGCGGTGCCCTGCTCCGCCGTTACCTCGATGCCGGCAACGTCCTGATGGCCGGCGACATCCTGCATCCGCGTGATCGCGGCTTTCTAGCGGCCGTGCTGGCGCCCGGCGCGCGCGCCATCTCGGTCGGCGTCGACGCGATCACCGGCAATGGCGGCCTGATCTGGCCTGGCGACAGGGTGGACGTGATCCTGACCCAGCAAATGGACGAAAAGGACGCGCCGATCGCGAAGCGCTTTGTCGCGGAGACGGTTCTGAACGACGTGCGCGTCGTCGCCGTCGACCAGAGCATCGCCCAGGGCGCCGTCGCCAGCGGCGACAACGCCACCGGCCGTGTCGCGCACACTGTCACCCTGGAAGTGACGCCCGATCAGGCGTCGCGTGCGGCAGTGGCCGATCGCCTCGGAAAGCTCACCCTCGCGATCCGCGCGGTGGACGGCGTCGCGGGAGCCAACGGCCACCGGGTCTATGGCGGTGACGTTTCCTCCGCCCTCGCCGACGGCACGGCATCGAGTGGCCCGCGCGTGCGGGTGATCGAGGGCAAGGACGCCCGCGAGGTGACGTTCCAATGATGACTGTCATTGCGACCCCCGCGAAAGCGAGGGGAAGCAACCTCCACCCAGTTACGCGTCCCGATGGCGACTGCCGCGCCTGCCCCCGGGCGCTTGACCCGGGGGTCGCTTCTTTCCTCGCAATGACAATGGGACGGGTTTCGACGTCCGTCCGTA
>CAWBST010000013.1:0-648901 GCA_963791495.1 uncultured Alphaproteobacteria bacterium | reverse complement strand
AATCTCAGGCGGACTGCGGCAATTGGCAGCGGTGAAGAGTGGCCCGCGAACAATATGCGCGAATGACCGGTCCTACTTCTCCCCCTCGGTCAGTCCAGCGACGAACCAGCGCTGCATCAGCACGACCACCACGACCGGCGGCAGCAACGCGAGAACGGCGGTCGCCATCACCGCGCTCCAATCTGTCTGCGTCTCCACGCCGATCATCTTCACGATGCCGATCACGATCGTGTCCAGGCCCGGATCGGTGGCGACCAGCAGCGGCCAGAGATACTGGTTCCAGCCGTAGACAAACAGGATGACGAACAGCGCCGCGATGTTCGCGGCCGAAACCGGGATCAGGATGTCGCGCAGGAAGCGCAGCGGGCCGGCACCGTCCATGCGCGCGGCCTCCACCAGTTCATCGGGGATCGCGACGAACACCTGCCGGAACAACAGCGTTGCGGTGGCCGACGCGATCAGCGGGACGCTCAGGCCGGTGAAGCTGTTGATCAGGCCGAAGCCCGCCATCACCGCATAGGTCGGGATGATGCGCACCTCGACCGGCAACATCAGAGTGATGAAGATCAGCCAGAATGCGGTGCGGCGGAACGGAAAGCGGAAGAACACGACCGCATAGGCGGACAGGATCGAGATGACGATCTTGCCGCCGGCGATCGCCAGCGCCATGCCACCGGAGACCAGCAGCATGTGCCATACTGGTTGGGTGCCCATGGTGCCGTGCGTCAGGACGCGCGGATAGGCGGACAGGTCGAGACTTGGAAGCAGCGACAGTTCACCACGGGTGATCGCTCCAGAGTCCTGCGTCGATCCTGCGAGTACCAGCCAGACGGGCAGAGCGAACAGCAGCACCCCGAGGCAGAGCACGACGTGCGCAATCCAGTCGGGCTTCGCCCTGGCCGCTGCTGCCTGTTCCGCTGGGCGAGAGAGAGTTGGGGTGAGGGACGTGCTTGTGCTCATGCGCTGGTCCGCCGGCCGATGAAGCGGAACTGGATCGCGGTCAGTGCAATGACGCCGGCCATCAGCACCACCGACTGAGCAGACGACGAACCGAGATCGAGGTTCACCACGCCGTCGCGGTACACCTTGATGACCAGCGTCTCGGTGTCCTTGCCCGGACCGCCATGCGTCAGTGCGTAGATCGTGCCGAACGTGTCGAACGCCGCGTAGACCAGGTTCACCACCAGCAGGAAGAACGTCGTCGGGGCAAGCAACGGGAAGGTGATTGTGCGGAAACGGTGCCAGCCTTTCGCGCCGTCCATACGCGCGGCCTCGGTCACCGCGCGCGGGATCGACTGCAGGCCGGCGAGGAAGAAAATGAAGTTATAGCTTACCTGCTTCCATGCGCTCGCGACGATGACCATCAGCAGCGCCTGGCCGCCATTGATGGTGTAGTCCCACGGTATGCCGTGCGCATTCAGCCAGCGGCCGAGCAGGCCGACCTGTGGGTTCAGGATGAACAGCCACAGCACGGCGGAGATGGCCGGCGCGATCGCGTAGGGCCAGATCAGCAGCGTGCGATAGATCGCGCGGCCGCGAATCTCATGGTCGGCGAAGACTGCGAGAAAGAGTGCGGTACTCATTGAGAGGAGGCTGACCGCGGCGCAGAAGATCACCGTGCGGATGATTGAATCGACGTAGAGCGGATCGGAGAAGAGGTCGGAGAAATTCTCCAGGCCGACGAACGCGGAGCCGAGGCCGAACGGGTCCTGGCGGGTGAGGCTCGACCAGATTGCCTCGCCCGCGGGCCAAAGGAAGAAGAACGCGGTCAGCAGAAGCTGCGGCAGGATCAGCAGTACTGGCAGGAACCAGCCATTGAAGATGGTGCGGCGTTCCATCTGGGTTTAGTGCGGGCGGCGCCCCCGTCTGTACGTCGTCACGTCTTTACCGACTTCTCGAAATCGCGCAGCACCTTGTTGCCGCGGCTGACGGCGCTGTCCATTGCCTGCTGCGCGTTCTGGTTGCCCTGGAACGCCTTCTCCATTTCCTCGTAGATGATGTTGCGGATCTCGACGAGCCGACCCAGCCGCAGCCCCTTCGAATAGCTCGTCACCGTGCCACGCGTCAGTTGCTTGACCGGCAGATCGGCGCCCGGGTTCTTGTCGTAGAACCCCTGCTTCTGGGAGAGCTCAAAACCGCCGAACGTCACCGGCACGTAGCCCGTGTGCTGGTGCCAGTATGCATCGTTCTCGGGCTTGCCGATGAACTGCAGGAACATCGCTACGGCCTTGTATTCCGCTGGCGTCCGCCCCGGCGACGTCATCGTCCACAGGCTTGCGCCGCCGATGATGGAGTTGAGCGGTGCCTTGATGATCTCGGGATCATACGGCAGGAACGCCTCGCCCCAGTCGAATTTGGCACTCTTCACCATGTCGCCGCGCATACCCGACGAATTGAAGTGGATGCCGGCCTTACCCGAGACCAGCAGCTGATCCGGCTGGTTGTCCCGGCCGGTGTATTTGAACGTGCCGTCCTTTGCCATATCGAGCAGCCGCTGCATGTGCTTCACATGTGGCTTGCTGTTGATTTCCAGCTGCGCGTCCAATCCCTCGAACCCATCCGACTTGCTGGCGAACGGGATGTTGTGCAGTGCGCTGTATTGTTCCAGCTGGATCCAGCTCAGCCACGAGCTGGTCATCGCGACTTCCGCCGCGTCCTTGGTCTTGATCGCGTCCGCTGCCGTTGCCACGTCGTGCCAGGTCGCCGGCGGCTTGTCAGGATCGAGCCCCGCCTTGCGGAACGCATCCTTGCTGTACCACATCACGGCAGTGGATGAATTGAACGGCATCGACGCCATCCGCCCGTCCGCCAGGCTGTAGTAGCCGCGCACCGCTGGGATGTACGCCTCGGGATCGATGGCGACGCCGGTGTCCTTGATCACCTCCCATACCTGCTTCGTCGCCTTGCCGGCGGCGAGCATCGAACCAGTGCCGACCTCGAAGATCTGTGCGAGGTGCGGTGCCTGGCCGGCTCGGAACGCCGCTATCGTCGCAGTGAGGACATCCGAGTAGCCGCCCTTGTAGATCGCCTGCACCTCGATCGCATCCTGGCTTTGGTTGAACGCTGCGACCAGGTGGTCCACCTGCTCGCCGAGCGCTGCGGTCATTGCGTGCCACCAGACGATCTTGGTTTTCTCGGCGGCGCGGGCGATCGCCGGCGCGGTGGCAAGCGCGGCTGCACCCGCGAGCAGTGTGCGACGCTTCATCGTCTTTCCCCCATTCGGTTCCTGCGGCGTAGCGGCACCGCATTGCCGCGCTATTACGCCTCGATGACGCTCTGATGAAGCAGCGACCGCCGCGACGACAGGAACTCTTCCACTGCCGCCGCCAGCCTGTCGCATTCGGCGTCGCCGACCGGCAGGCAGAGCGTGAACATGCCACGCCGCGCCAGCCAGATGCCCTGCGCCAGCATGTCGAAGAAGAACAGCTCCTTCAGCTTCTGATCGCCCTTGGCCGCATCAGCCGGCGAGCGCACCGGATCGCGCGTGAAGTGCACGGCGAACATCGAGCCGATGCCGGTGAACTGCATCGGCGCGTCGTGCGATCGGCACAGCGCGTTCAACCGTTCGCGCAGCGCATCGCCACGTGCGTTCAGCGCGCGCGCCGCGTCGGGCGTGTAGACCTCGGTCAGCCCCATCAGGCCCGCCGACATGGTCAGCACGTTGTTGTTGAACGTGCCTGCGTGCGGCAGCGCGTCGGGTCGGCGCGGATCGAACAGGTCCATGATGTCAGCGCGCCCACCGAATGCGCCGAACGACATCCCGCCGCCGATGTATTTGCCGAGCGTCGTCAGGTCCGGCTTGATGCCGCGCACCTGCTGCAGCCCGCCCGGCGACAGGCGCGACGTCATCACCTCGTCCAGGATCAGCAGAGCGCCGACCTTCGCTGGTTGCCTCGCGCAGCATGGCGAGAAACTCCGACGATGCGGCAATGCAGCCGCCGCCACCCATCATCGGCTCGAGAATCACCAGTGCGAGGTCGGCCGCGTGCTGCTCGATCAGCGTCCGCGTGGCCGCGATGTCGTTGTACGGCGCCAGCACGTAGTCGAACGGCGCGTTGATCGGCGAGCCGCCGCCGGCGAAGCCGAACACAGCGCCGTGGTAGCCGCCGTCGAACACCATTACATTTGGCCGTTTGGTGAAGATGCGACCGACCGAGATCGCCAGCAGGTTGGCCTCGGTGCCGGAGTTGGTGAAGCGCACGCGCTCCAGCCCGAAGCGGTCGCACACGGCGCGGGCGAACTTCGCTTCGGTCAGATTGGTGCCGCCGAAGTTGATGCCGGCATCGAGCGCTCGGTCCACCGCGGCGCGTATCTTCGGATGCGAGTGGCCGTAGATGCCGGCGGTGTATTCGCCGAGGAAGTCGATGTACTCGGCACCGTCGAGGTCCCACAACCGGCAGCCCTCGCCACGGGCGATGCCGATCGGGAATGGCGCGTAGTGCAGCACGGTGCGCGTGTTGCCGCCGGGCATCACCGCGGTCGCCTCGACAAATCGGGAAAAACTCTTCTGGTTGCGCGTTATGTAGGCTTCCTTGGCCTCGGTCAGCGCAGCGTCGATGTCTGCGTTGCGCAGTTCCGTCTGGCTCATGGCGTCCTCCGCTCGGTGGGCGCCAGTCTGCCCGGACGACAGCAACCGGTGCAACTTCGGGCAAGGAGGCGGTTTACAACCGAAGCGCATGGGGCGGGCGGGACGATGCCCGCCGCGCGATTAAGCCCATATTAACTGGCGCGCCGCATATTGGGCGCTCTCCGACTTTGTTGCTCCATTCAAAGTCGGCTCACTTGCTCCCCGGCGGCCGTCACAGAATCTGTACCCGCCGGGGTGCCTTTTCTAATGTCCTGAGCGCCAAGAGTGCTGTGATCCAGCGGGACTACTCAGTGACTGGCCCTTTTGGCCTAATGAGATTGACTTTGTCAGATACGCCGAACGGCTTAATTTAGGGTTAGCCGCGACCACGCGATTCGGACCGGCGCGCGAAAACGCGTCACCATGCAAGGGCTTGGTTGCGGGCACCGGACCGCCATTCTACACCCGACGCTGGGCCACACTCGCGAAAGGCGGCAAGACGCATGGACCTGAAGGAACACATCCGGGGCATTCCGGATTTCCCCAAGCCCGGCATCCTGTTCTACGACATCTCGACGCTGCTGCGGGACGCGGATGCCTGGCAGGTGGCGATGGGACGCATGGCGAAGGCGGTACGTGCCTACCAGCCCGACCTGCTCGCCGGCATCGAGAGCCGCGGCTTTCTGATCGCCGCTCCTCTGGCGCTGAAGCTCGGCTGCGGCTTCATCATGCTGCGCAAGAGAAACAAGCTGCCGGGTGTCACCGTCGGGCTGAACTACTCGCTGGAGTACGGCACCGACCGCGTCGAGGTGCAGGCGGACGCGGTGGAACCAGGCCAGCGTGTGGTGGTGGTCGATGACCTGCTCGCGACCGGAGGCACGATGTCCGCCGGCATCGCGCTGCTGCGCCGGGTCGGCGCCGTGGTGCCAGCCGCGGCCGCACTGATCGAACTGACCTTCCTGAATGGCCGCAGCCGACTCGACGTGCCATGCGAAGCTCTTGTTGCGTACGATGAGTAACGGTTGACCTTCCGTGATTTTGCCTCGGCCCAGGTAAGCGGGTAGGACAGTTCCCAACGGGTGGGAGACCAGGATGACCGACGTGCCGCGACCCGGCCGGCGTTGCCTTCTGGCAATGTTGCTCACTCTGCCCGCCGCGATGCGGGCGGGGCAATCGCTGGGCGCCCCGGCGTCCGAGGTGGCCGTACCATTCAGCGAAAGTCCCAGGCTGCTCGTTGCGGGGCCGAGTGACGGCGCGCTGAACCGCTGGGCGGACGCACTGCTGCCAGCACTCGAGCAATCGCTGCCGCCTGCGGCGCCGATCCATCGGATCGAGGTCGGCAGCGCCGATGGCGTCACCGGCGCCAACCAGTTCGAGGCGCGCGGCGCTCCGGACGGACTGACCGTGATGCTGGCGCCGGGCCAGGCGGCGCTGGCCTGGATGGTCGGCGATCCGCGCGCGAAGTTCGACGTGGCGCACTGGGTGCCGGTGATGGCGGGCACGAGCGCCGGCATCGTCGTCGGCCGGCCGACCGTACTGGCAGCGGGCGGGCGCGCCCGCGTCGCTGCCGCGAGCCCCGCGAGCGCCGATCTCGCCGCGCTGCTCGGCATCCATCTTCTCGGCGCGAACATGGAACCGGTGTTCGGCCTGGCAGGCCCCGAGGCCGCCCGGAGCGCCTTCTCACAGGGCGCGGTGGACGCGGTACTGCTGTGCGGGCGCGGCGTGCCCGACCAGTTCGCTGCGCTCGCCGCCGCCGGGGCGCAGCCGCTGTTCTCGCTGGGCGCGTTCGGCGACACGGGTCAGGTCATGCGCGATCCGGCCTACCCCGCGGTGCCGCATTTCGCGGAACTCTATGCGGCACGTGGAGGCACCCAGCCGGACGAGAAGCTGCGCAGCGCCTGGAGCGCGACCGCGGCGGCCGCGCAACTGGAATTTGGCCTGGTCCTCCCGCAGCTCACGCCGGCTGCGATGGTGGCTCTGTGGCGGCGCGCCGGCCTCGATGCCGTGGCCTCGCTGGGCGTTCGGGCGACCGCCGCGACGGTGGATGTGCGGCCACTCGGCGGGCCCGCGGCCACCGCCAACACCACCGCTCTCGCCGCCACCGCACCGGCCCTGCAGGAGCTGCGGGGCTGGCTCACCGACCGGTTCAACTGGCGCCCGGCCTGACGCTCAGGAGGTCTGCCATGAGGCTCTGGTATCAGAGCATGTCGCGCCAGGCCGAGTGGGGCGGCTATCCGCGCACGCTGCGCGACATTCTCGGCAAGGTGCGCGATCCCGATACCGAGATCCATGTTGCCGGCATCACAGAGATCGGCGGCACCGGCGATCAGTTCCGCTACCTGGAGTACCTGGAGACCGGCGAGGTGCTGAAGAACGTGCACCGTGCGGTGCGCGAGGGGTTTGATGCGTTCCTGATCGGCAACATCGCCGATCCCGGTCTGCAGGAGGCACGGGAGATCGCCGACATCCCAGTGCTTGGCCTGTGCGAGTCGGCGCTGCATGTCGCGTGCATGATGGGGGCGAGCTTTTCGCTGGTGACGATCAACGAGAAGTTCACCCCGCGTATCGTGGAGAACGTGCGGCGCTACGGGCTGCGCGATCGGCTGGCGGCGGTGAACCGCATGCACGTGGAGCGGCTGACAGATCTCGGCGTGGCATTCGACGATGCGGACGCGCGCGAGCGTATCGTTGCTCAGTTCAATCGCGCAGCGAGCGCGAATGCCGAGGCAGGGGCGGAGGTGGTGATCGCCGCTGGCGGCGTGGTGATGGCGCTGCTGGCGCATGCCGGCATCCATGACGCCGCCGGCATGCCGATCCTGAACGGCATCACCAATCTCGTGAAGCTGGGTGAGATGGCGGTGAAGACGAACCGGCTGATGGGCGGACGGTTCACGTCGAAGCGCTGCTCCTATGCGCCGCCGCCACGCGGATCAGATCGGCGAGTTCCGCAAGCACTATGGCGCGGACATCTATCCGACGGTGAAGGAGGGCTGATGATCCGGTGCCTCTGACATTGGGAGTGGGCCTCCGATGACCGCGCAACTTCTCCTCCGTACCGCCCTCGGCAAATCACCGCTGGTGCGCGCGCTGAAGGAGGGCACCGTCGCTTCCGACCGCGTCGGCTTTGACTTCGTCGAGGTCGATCCGGTCACCCGCGCCTTCCGCCGCATGACGCGCGCGATGGAATTCGACCTGTGCGAGATGGCGCTGACTACCCACGCGCAGGCACGAGCGTTCGGCAAGCCCATCACTGCTCTGCCGGTGGTGCTGTTGCGCGGCCTGCATCATGGCGCACTGATCTGCCGGCGTGATGCGCCGCTGCGTGGCCCCGCCGACCTTGCGGGCAAGCGCGTCGGCGTGCGTGCCTGGTCGCAGACCACCGGCGTCTGGGTACGCGGCATCCTGCGTGACGAGTACGGCATCGCACCGGACTCGATGACCTGGGCCACCGAGGAAGATGCGCATGTGCAGGAGTTTGCCGATCCCCCGTTCGTGCAGCGAATCGCATCCGGCCAGAACCTTGGTTCGATGCTTCTCTCCGGCGAGATCGATGCGGCCATCGCGCTGGCGGGACTCGATCCGGAGCAGGTGCGCACCGTCATCTCCGACGCCGATGCCGCCGCCGCAGCATGGTCGCAGAAGAGCGGGGTCTATCCGATCAACCACGTCGTCGTGGTGAAGGATGCGCTGCTGGCCGAGCACCCGTGGCTGGCTGACGAACTGATGCGTCTGTTCAACGCGTCGAAGCGTCTTGCCAGCGACAGTGTGCCGTACGGCATCGCCGCCAACCGCCCTGCCATCGAGTTGCTGATGCGCTATGCTGCGGAGCAGGGACTGATACCCCGTGCCTACACCGTCGAAGAACTGTTCGTGACATAATGGCCGGATCAAGTCCGGCCATGACGCCTGAAGATCGGGCTTCGCCCGAACACATATGTAAAGGAGGAGACGATGGCCGACATTCCCCGCCTCAACGGCGCGATCAAGGCGCTGGAAACCGGCAAGCCGGCATTCGTTCCCTTCACCAGCGGGGAGATCAGCAACGCGCTGACCATATCCGCTGCGCCGTATGACGGCGTGGTGTTCGAGATGGAGCACAACCCGTACGACATAAAGGCGCTGCGCGACTGCCTGCAGTACATGCTGAACCGCCGCCAGATCGCCAATTCGGGCAGCATTGCACCGGCGGTGACGCCGTTCGTGCGCATCCCGCCGAACGGCGGCGAGAACAGCCAGTGGATCGCCAAGCAGGTGCTCGACATCGGCGTTTACGGCATCGTATGGCCGCACGTATCCACGGTCGAGGACGCGCGCAACGCGGTGCAGGCCTGCCGCTATCCGCGTCCGCGTGAGGCGAAATACTACGATCCGCCCGGCCAGCGCGGTGACGCGCCCACCACCGCGGCGCGCTACTGGGGACTGACCGCGCAAGAATACTATCCGCGCGCCGACACCTGGCCGCTCAATCCGCAGGGCGAGGTTCTGGTGGTCATCATGTGCGAGGAGAAGCGCGCGATCGCCAATCTGCCGAAGATGCTGGAGCAAGTTCCGGGTATCGGTGTCGTGCTGATCGGCGAAGGCGACCTGTCGCAGGACCTCGGCTATCCGCGGCAGTACGAGCATCCGACGGTGGCCTCGGCGATCAACGAGGTCCTCGCCATCTGCAAGCAGTACAAGGTCCCGTGCGGCCATCCGCATGTGGATGCCAAGAATGTGGAGAGCCTGATCGAACAGGGCTTCCGCTGGCTGATGCCCGGACCGGTGCCTACGTTCGCGGCGCTGGAGATCGGCCGGCGCGTTTCGGGACGCACCTGACCGTCAGTCGGCGGCCAGCGCCGTGGCTGGCACCATCGCATCGGTCACACGGCGCATATCCGCGACCGAGTCGACGCCACGCAACGTAGCAAGCAGCCGTTCCGCTGCTTCCATGGTCAGGGCACGCGTCGCACAGTTGAGGAACTTGGCCTCCAGCAGTTCGGTCGGCAGCGGATCCTCCGGCCCGCGCCCGAGCGGCCGCGCCACCTTCGCCGACAGCACCCGTCCGTCTGTCAGCGTCGCCCGCACCTCGGCGCCGAAATGCTCGGTGCTGGCCATCGACATGTCGGGATGCGGCGCGGCGTGGATGCGCGGCAGACAGCGCGCGGATCGCGGGGTCGCGGAAGCTGTCACCTTCGAAGTGCTCCAGCGACACGCGGCGATCCAGCAGCGCGCGGGCCAAGCGGTCCTGAACGCTGAACTTGGCATCCAGCTCGCTTTGCGGGTCGGGCCGGTTGGTGTGCGCCAGCCGCCGCGGATGCGTCCATGAGTTCGACGCGTTCGATCATCGCCGGCGTCAGACCATGCTCGCGCACCAGGGACAGCATCGCATCGATCGCCGGATGCGTGCTGCCGCAGCATGGATACTGCTTGATCGCCACGCCAGGCTGCACGATGTCCCACGGCTGACCCCAGTCGCGCAGGATCGCATCCGCATCGAAATTGCCTTCGCCGTTGAACACGTGCAGGAACCCCTGCGGATGCTCCATCGCGCCGGCATTGGCGGTGAACCCCTCTGCCGCCAACAGCGCGGCGAAGAGGCCGTTGCGCGAGCAGTGACCGACATGCAGCGGCTTGGTCATCGTGCCGAAGTTCGCCTTGACTCCCGACGCAAACGACGCAGCCAGCCCGAGTGCTCTTGCGGTGACATCGGGCGTCAGGCCCAGCAGATGGCAGCACGCGGCTGTGGCGCCGAACACGCCGATCGTCGCCGTGGGATGCCAGCCCTTCTCGTAGTGGTAGAAGTTGATGCCGCGTGCGATGCGGGTCTCGGTCTCCCAGCCCGCCACATAGGCGGCGACGAACGCGCGACCATCAACCGCGCGCGTGTCGGCGAGCGCGAACAGCGCCGGAAGGATCGGCGCCGACGGATGCCCGCCCAGCGTGTTGCTGCAGTCGTCGAAGTCCAATGCATGCGACGCGGTGCCGTTGATCAGCGCGGCATCCAGGGGAGCCACGCGCTGCGTCGTGCCGAACACAAGGCAAGGACCACCCGCCGCGGTCACCCGCGCCACGATGCGCGCACACGGTTCGCTTGAGCCGGCCAGCGTGCAGCCGACGGTGTCGAGGATCGCCACGCGCGCCCAGTGCACCGCATCCTCCGGCAATGCGTCGTAGCGGACGTCAGCGATCCATTCGGCCAGTGCTTCGGCGATGGTCACGATGGCCCTCCCATGTTGGCGTCATCCGCACGAACGACGCTTTCACAACGCTCGGCGACGAGGACGTTGCCCGCCATGACTTCTGGCATACCTTTGACGAACTCCAGGACGTTCTCCCTGATCCAGCTTGCGGCCGTCTCGTTCGAGGCAAACGCCTCATCAGCGCTGTCGAACACCCGGATGCTGATGAGCACGTCCTGTCCGCCTTCAAACAGATAGTACTCCCGGAAGCCTGGCAGCCCTCGCAATAGTGGCACGAAGCTCTCGCGCACGCGCCGCGTCACTTCGTCCGCAGAGCCGCGGGTAAGCCGGAATTTTCTTACGATCGTGAACATGACGTTTCCCTCAGCTCCGGCGATGCGGCATGCGCACCCATTCGAGCTCCCGCTCGCCACCACCAGAGCGCGATGCTAACCATAGCCGAGGCTCGAACGCGAGCAGCGGGAGGAAACTGATGCCCGACTATGACGTCATCGTCGTCGGTGCCGGCAATGCCGCATTCGCTGCCGCGGTGTCCGCGCGCGAGAATGGCGCGCAGCGCGTGGTGGCTCTGGAGAAGGCACCACAGGCGATGCGCGGCGGCAACACTTACTGGAGCGGCGCCATCCTGCGCTTCGCGTTCGACGATCCGGCGGAGATCGCGCCGCTGCTGCCGGAGATCGAACAGAGGTTCGAGGACTTCTATTCCGGCATCAACCCGTATCCCAAATCGCAATACCTGGCCGACCTGATGCGCGTCACGTCGGGCCGCACCGATCCGGAACTGTCGAACATTTTGGTGTCCAACTCGAAGGACACGGTGTTCTGGATGCACCGGAAAGGCGTGCCGATGGAACCGGCACTTGGCGTCGCCGGCGTGCGCCGCGGCAATGTGTGGTACTGGCCGCCAGGCTTGGTCGTGCGCGCCGAGCATGAAGGGGTCGGCCTGTCCAATTCCTGGTTCGATATCGCCGAACGGGAGGGCGTCGAGGTTCACTACTCCTGTGCTGTGACCGAACTGCTGGTGGATGGCCGTGGCCGGATCTGCGGTGTGAAGCTGCGCGATGATCATGGCATCAAGGAACTGACCGCGAAGGCCGTCGTACTCGGCTGCGGTGGCTTCGAGGCGAACGTGCAGATGCGCACGCAGCATATCGGACCGCTGGTCGGCCAGGCGAAGGTGCGTGGCACCCCGCACAACCAGGGCGACGGGCTGCGCATGGCGTTCGCGGTCGGAGCGATGCCGTGGGGTCAGGTACAGCGGCTGTCACTCGACACCGATCAGCGCCGACTGGGGCGAATTCGCACCGCGCGAACTGACCGACAAGAGCAACCGGCTGAGCTACCCTTACGGTGTGATGATCAACCGGCAGGGGATGCGCTTCGTCGATGAAGGCGAGGACGTCAATCTCTACACGTATGCGAAGTTCGGCCGGTCCATCCTGGCGCAGCCCGGTGCGATGGCTTGGCAGATCTTCGACCAGCAGGTCGTGCACCTGCTGGAGCCGCGCTATTCGACCAGCAAGCCGATCTCCGCTGACACGCTGGAGGAACTGGTCGGGTTGATCGATGTCGACAACAGGCCGCAGGCGATCAGGACGCTGCACGAGTTCAACGCCGCCGCGCGCAATGCGGAGAACGGCTTCGATCCGACGAAGAAGGACGGCGTCTCGACGCGCGGGCTGACGCCGGAGAAGACCAACTGGGGCATCAGGCTGTCAAAGCCGCCATTTATTGCCTACAGCGCGACGGGAGGGATCACGTTCACCTTCGGCGGCCTGAAGGTGAACGACAGGACGCAGGTGATCGGCACCGACTGGCGGCCGCTCAAAGGACTATATGCCTGCGGCGAGATGATCGGCGGACTGTTCTATGACAACTACCCGGCCGGCACCGGATTGGTTTCAGGCGCAACCTTCGGCCGGATCGCGGGCCGCAATGCTGCGGTGGAGACCGACTGACCTCAGCGTGCCGGCATCGGCGTGGGAGCAGGCAGCGCACCGGGCGGCGTCTGCGTCAGCGGCTGCTGCTCTACCGGCGCCTGCGGGGCGCCGGCGGTCAGCAGCCAGGAACCCAGCGAACGACGAACCTGGTATTCGAACTCGACATTCATCCGGTCCATCATGTCTTTCGTCATGTCGTACAGCCGCGACGGAAGATCGTCGAGGTCGCCAGTGTAGGTGGATGACACGCTTGCCCTGGCGTACGCGGCGCGCGTGGTTGGCGTGTTGTAGATGTCGAGTTGCACAGCGAAGTTGCCGACGACGGTGTCCTTTTGCCGCGTCAGCGAAGCGTCCTCGATGACGAATATCGCGAGATCCGCGTTGCCGAGCGTCTGAATGCGGTCCTCGGCCATGGCGCGGAGCGCCTGCAGCGGCGGTGCGGGATCGGCCTGGCTGACATCCGGCGGAACACCGGACGGCACAAACCGCTGCTCGATCTGGAGCGTGGAGACGTTGATCCGCAGCGGGGTCAGGTAACTGTAGCGCAGCGGCGGATATGTTCGCGGCGTGCGACCGCCGCAGCCGGCGAGCAGCCATGGCAGCAGCAGCGACGCTCGCCGGGTCATCATGCCGGTGTGTCGCGGCCGCGCACGTCCTCGCGCGGAAAGCGGAAATCGAAATTGCAGAACTCGCAGGTCATCACGATGTCGCCGTCCACCGCCATGTGGTCCAGATCATCTGACGGGAACCCCTCCAGGATGCCGAACAGCCGTGCGCGTGAGCAGCGGCAGCCGTAGGACAGAGCGCGCGCCCGGTCGGTCGCCACGCCTTCGCTATGGAACAGCCGGTACAGCAGCCGTTCGGGCGACAGCGCATCGTCCAGCAGCTCCGCGTCGGTCAGCGTGGCGGCGAGTATGGTGGCGGTGCGCCAGCTTTCCTCCTGCGCCTCGTCGTCCAACGACGGATCGATGCCCCCCGCGCCGGCGATTTTCTCGAGGACCAGAGCTCCAGCACGCCAGCCGTCGTCTCTCTCGTCGCAGGCGAGATGCACGAAGCAGCGAAGCTGTTCGCTGGTGCGGAAGTAGTGCAGCGCCATCTCGGCCAGGTTACCGCCCTCGATGGTGACGATACCCTGGTGGCGGTTCTGATCCGGGCCCTGATCAACGGTGAAGGCGAGGTAGCCGGCGCCCAGGAGCTGGTCTGCCGCCGGCGTTGGGTCCGTTCGCAGCAGGTCCTCCAGCTTCTGCGGTACGCAGCGGGCGTAGCCGCGCAGCGCGCCGGTGTCGGTGCAGTCGGCCAGCAGCATCGGCACCGCACCGTCGCCCTTCGCCTGCACGCTGAACGAGCCGCGGAACTTCAGCGCGGTGGAAAGCGCGGCCGCCAGTGCCAGCGACTGGCCGGCGAGGCGCGTCACCGCCGGATGATTGGGATGCCGGGTGAGCAGCGCATGTGCCAGCGGCCCGAGCCGCACGAGGCGGCCACGCACGGGCCGGCGCGGCAGGTAGAACGGGGTCACGCCGCGCGGCACGACAATGTCGGGCACCGGCGGACGGTCGCCGTCGAGGAAGGCGGGCGTTTCGGACATCGCTCCAACATAGGCACAGCCTGCCGCCCGGGCTACCGTCCGTCCCGTGCCGGAAGACACTTGTGAGTTGCGCGCCATGGCGGCCAGGGACGCGGCTGCCGTGGCTGCGCTGATCCGCGCCGCGTTCGCCGCGCAGACGGTGGTGACCGATCCGTTGCCCTCGGCCCTGCGGGTCACCGAGGCTGAGGTGATGGAGCACCTGCGGACCGGCGCCGGGGCGGTGGCCGAGGCGGCGGGCGGGCTGGTCGGTTCGGCGCTGTGGGTGGAGAAGGACGGCGGGCTGTACTTGGCGCGGCTGGCTGTGGCGTCGGACTGGCGCCGCCGTGGCGTCGCCAAGGCGCTGGTGGCCGCGGCGGAGGCGGCGGCACGCTCGATGGGTCTGGCGCGCGTTCATCTCAGCACGCGCCTGGTGTTGCTCGACAATCGCCGACTGTTTGCAGCGTGCGGATTTGTCGAGACGACACGCGAGGCGCATCCCGGCTATGCCCTGCCGACGTTCGTGAACATGGAGAAGGTGCTGGGTGTCGCGCCCCCTCCCCCCACCCCCCTCCCGCAAGGGGAGGGGGAGTAAGGTTGAGGGCCGGGCTCATACTTGCCGCGGTGGCGCTGGCGCGGATCGGGTTCGGCTATCAGTACCAGACGGTCGCGACACTCGGACCGGACCTGATGGGGCTGTTTCAGCTCGACTATGCGGGTCTTGGCACGCTGATCGGCGCCTTCATGCTGTTGGGCGGCTTCCTGGCGCTGCCGCTTGGATTGCTGGCGCGCCGCATTGGCGACAGGCTGGTGCTGGGCTGCGGCCTGTTGCTTATGGTGCTGGGGCCGGCGGTCAGCGCGCTCGCGGCGGGACCGACCGGCATCGGTGTTGGCCGCAGCCTCGCCGGGGCGGGCGCCGTGGCAATGATCGTGCTGCAGAACAAGGTCATCGCCGACTGGTTCGCAGGCCGAAGCTTCATGTGGGCGATCAGTGTTTCGGTCGCCGCCTACCCGATCGGCGTGGGCCTGGCGCAGCTTATCCTGCCGCCGCTGGCATTGGCCTACGGCTGGCAGGCCGCCATCCTGTCGGACGCGGCGCCCATGGTGGTGGCGCTGGTGTTGTTCCTGGGCAGCTTCCGTCCGTCGCCGTACGCTGCACCGACGCCATCCCGGTTCTCGCTGCCCGGCGGCCGCGAGTGCCTGCTGTTGACGATCGGCGGACTGATCTGGACCGCCTATACCGCCGGCTATTCGGGGTACACCGGCTATGTCCCGTCGCTGATGGCGGCGCGCGGCGAGAGCCTCGTGCTGACCGGCCTGGTGCTGACCATCGCCACCTGGGGCAACGTGCCGGCGACAATGGCGGGCGCCGGCCTTGCCGAGCGGTTCGGAGCGTTCCGCATCTTCCTGCTGGGCACGGCGGCTCTGGTGGTCGGCATGACCGGCGCCGCGCTGCTCGACTGGCCGGTGATCTTTGCCGTGGTGGTGGGGATCGTCGGCTCGTTCCACCCCGGCGTGATCATGGCGGTGGGCACGCTGTCGGCACGGCCGGAGAACCGCGCGGTCGGCATGGGGCTGTTCTATTCGATCTACTACGCCGGCGGCGCGGTCGCTCCCGCACTGTGCGGCCGGGCGGCCGATCTGTGGGGCGGCGCGGAGGGTGCGCTGCTTGCCGCGGCCATTCTGTCGGCGCTGGCGTTGCCGATGTACTTGCTGCACCGGCGATTGGCGGAGCACGGGCTCATGCTTGCGAAGGCGTGAGCGATGCTGCCGACGAGGCGGACAGCTCACGCGCTCCCAACAGGTTGGCGCGCAGACATCGGAAATGTAATGTCCCCGCCTGACCGAGCTTGCGCTCAGGCGGCGGCAGGCTAGCTTGCCCACCTCCTTATAGCCCCAACACTGCCGGAATCGCCCGTGACCGAATTGCAGCCAGCCCGCGGCACCCACGACCTGATTGGCGAGGACCAGCGCCGCCATCAGTTCGTGGTGGACACCGCACGCCGCGTCGCCGCCACCTATGGCTTCGACGAATGGACCACGCCGATCTTCGAGGACACGCGCGTCTTCTCCCGCACCTTGGGCGAAACCTCCGACGTGGTGATGAAGGAGATGTACAGCTTCGAGGACCGCGGCGGCGATCCCATCACGCTGCGCCCAGAGGCCACCGCCGGCGTTTGCCGCGCGCTGGTGACCAACGGCCTCACCCAGTCGCTGCCGCAAAAGGTGTTCTGCGCCGGTCCGATGTTCCGTTACGAGCGCCCGCAGAAGGGCCGCTACCGCCAGTTCCACCAGATCGACATCGAGCTGATCGGTTCCGCCGAGCCGCTTGCCGACGCCGAAGTGATCGCCTGCGGCTGGGACATCCTGAAGGCTCTGGGTGTCGCCGGCGAGACGGTGCTGGAGATCAACACCCTCGGCGACAAGGAAAGCCGGCAGGACTATCGGGGCGCCCTGGTCGGTTACTTCAGCGCCCATCGGGCGTCGCTGTCCACCGACAGCCTGGAGCGACTCGAACGCAACCCGCTGCGCATCCTCGACTCCAAGGACGAGAAAGACCGCGCCATCGTCGCCAATGCGCCGACCATCGCCGGCTTCCTCACCGAGCCTGCCGCGAAGTTCTATGCGCGGCTGCAAACGCATCTCGATCGCTTCGGTGTGCCATTCCGCGAGAACCCGCGCATCGTGCGCGGCCTCGACTATTACGGCCACACGGCATTCGAGTTCATCACCAGCAAGCTCGGTGCGCAGGGCACGGTGATGGCCGGCGGCCGCTACGACGGCCTGGTCGAGGAGATGGGCGGCCCACCGACGCCTGCAGTCGGCTGGGCTGCCGGCATCGAGCGTCTTGCCATGCTGCTGGAAGACCCGCCTCGCCCACCGGCGACAGTCGCCGTTGTGCCGGTCGGCGACAGCGCGGAAGCCGCGGCGCTCAACGTGCTGCAGACGCTGCGCCATGCCGGCATCCGCGCGGAGATGGCGTATCGCGGCAACCTGCGCCGGCGCATGGAGCGCGCCAACCGGATCGGTGCGCGCGCCGCGGTGATCATCGGCGACGATGACATCGCGCGCGGCGTCGCGCAGGTGAAGAACCTCGCGTCGGGCGAACAGGAGGCGGTGCCGCTCGCGGAGATCGCCGACCGGTTGCGATGAGCCTCGCGCCAAAACTCGATCGCATCGCCGCTCGCGCCGAGGAACTGCGCGACATGCTGACGCAGGGTCTGTCCGGCGAGGCCTATGTGAAGGCCTCGAAAGAACTCGCCGACATCGATCCGGTGGTGGCGCGCATCGGCGACCTGCGCGCCGCCGAACGCGCGCAGCACGACGCCGAGTCCCTGCTTGCCGATCCCGAGATGCGCGAACTGGCGGAAACCGAACTGCGCGAACTGAAGGAGCGCATTCCCACGCTGCAGCACGAAATCCGCATCGCCCTGCTACCGAAGGACGCAGCCGACGAACGCGCGGCGATTATGGAAATCCGCCCCGCCGCAGGCGGCGACGAAGCGGCACTGTTCGCTACCGAGCTGTTCGCGATGTACCAACGCTATGCGGAAAACCGAGGCTGGCGCTGGGAAATTCTGGAATACAACGACACCGGCCTGGGCGGCCTCAAGGAAGGCATCGCCGAGATCAACGGCCGCGGCGTGTTCGCGCGGCTGAAATACGAATCGGGAGTGCACCGCGTTCAGCGCGTGCCGGCGACCGAGAGCCAGGGCCGTATCCACACTTCGACCGTCACCGTTGCCGTGCTCCCCGAAGCGGAAGATGTGGATGTGCATGTCGATGAGACGGACCTGCGCATCGATGTGTACCGTGCATCAGGCGCCGGCGGCCAGCACGTCAACAAGACGGAAAGCGCCGTGCGCATTACGCACATGCCCTCCGGCATCGTCGTGGCAATGCAGGAGGAGAAGAGCCAGCACAAGAACCGCGCCAAGGCGATGAAGATCCTGCGCGCTCGGCTTTACGAACAGCAGCGCGCCGCGGCTCACGCCACGCGCGCCGCCGACCGCCGCGCCCAGGTCGGCACCGGCGATCGCTCCGAACGCATCCGCACCTACAATTTCCCGCAGGGCCGTGTGTCCGATCACCGCATCGACAAGACACTGTACAAGATCGACCGCATCATGGCGGGCGAACTCGACGAGTTCATCGATTCGCTGATTGCGGAAGATCAGGCGGCGCGGTTGGCAGCCGAAGAGTAACCGCCGCTGCGCTCGGTGATCCCCGCGATCAGCGCCTTGTAGGCGGTGAGGTAGTCCGTCATCGCCAGGTTCTTCTCGGCGAACCGCCGGGCGTTCTCGCGCAGCCGGCGGGCGAGCGGCGCATCGTCCAGCACACGCAGCACCGTCTTTGCCAGTCGCTTGGGATCGAAGAACGGCACCAGCAGTCCGTTCTGTTCGTGCGTCACGAACTCGCTCACAGTCGGCGTGTCGCTGCCGATCACGACGCAGCCCGTGGACAACGCCTCGCGCAGCGACCATGACGCAACGAACGGATAGCTCAGATACACGTGCGCATCCGACCGCTGCAGCATCGCGACATAGGTCGGGTACTCGATGCGGCCAGGAAACAGCACCCGCTTCGGGTCTATGCCGTCGCCGAGTTCGGCAAGCATCTTCTGCCGCCAGGTTCCCTCGACCGGAGGCATGCCGTAGCTGATGCCGTCGCCGCCCACCATCACCACGCGGACGTCTTTGCGGGCACGCAGCAGGTGCGGCACCGCGCGCATCATCACATGGAATCCGCGATACGGCTCCAGGTCGCGCGCCACGTAGGTGATCAGCTTCTCGTTCGGCTTTATGACGGTGTCACCGATCTGCAGATTGCGCCGCCGCAGCCTGCGCGTTCGGTTTGCACACATCGAGATTGACGCCCTCCGGCAGCAGCGTGATCGATCGCTGTGCCCAGGAAGGATAGGTCGAGAGCTGCCATTTCGTCGGCGTCTGTCCCTCCGCGCCGAGATTGAGCGCCAGCAGGTTGACCGCGTTCTTCGCCCGAATCCGCGGATAGTCGGCGGGATGCGTCGGGAACTCCGGATCGAATCCGACATCGATGCCATCGATGCAGTAGTAGAACTCCAGATAGCCGAGCACCGGCGTGTCGGGCCAGACATCGCGGATGTTGAGCAGTTCACCCCAGCCGTGGTGCCCGATGATGATGTCCGGCGTGAATCCGAGCTGTCGCAGGGAGGCTGCCGTATGCGCCACGATCTCGGCACGACGCACCGCCGCGTCGAGCTCGCGCGCCGCGACGTGCGCGTCAGCCGCCGCACCCTTCGGCTTCAGATACGGCACTACCCGCACGCCCGGAATGCGGTTGCCGTTCGGCTCGGTAATGAACACCACGTCGTCCTGCTTCGATGCGGCAAGGTGTCGGACGAGATGAAGGTACTGTCCCGGGAAGTTCTGATGGACGAACAGGTATTTCACGCAGCTACCTTAGGCTGGCCGATGGGTCAGCGGGATCGCCGGCGAGCGGCAGGCTTCGTCAACGCCAGTTCGGGCTCCGGCGCAGGCTTGGCAGGCTCGACCGCCCTCCCGCGCGGCGTGCGTGGTGTGCGCGACGCGCCGCCGCGGCGGCGGATCACCACCTGGAACGCCTCGAGCGCAGCCAAGGTCTCCGCCTCGCAGGTTTCGCCACCCGGGACAGGCCCGACCGAACTGCCATCGACAAACGTGGCGGAGTAGCTGCACTCGTGAGTCTTCGCCACGCTGCCCTTCAGCCGGACTTTCAGGCCGAGCAGTGGCAGCGCCATGCCGCGACTGCCACAGAACTTGCTGCCCTCGATCCAGGGCGACAGCCAGCCGCGGCCCAGCACGGCCTGGTATTCGATGTCGGCAGCACTGATGCCGTCTCGCGGGGTCAGGCTGAACCCTTCGATCCATTGGCGGCTGCCGCGGACGCCGGTCCACTCGCCGATCTTACCTGGCAGGTCGCCGTTGCGCTGCACGTGCACCATGATATCGGCGTCCGCCAGCGCCATCGCATCCGCCGCTTGCTGTCCCGGCGCGGCCGAGCCCTGCGGCACCCCGCCTGCGTCTGCGCCCAGTCGCATCACCTGCAGCCGAGGCGCGGTCTCCGGCGGTGCGGACGGGGCCTGATACACCGTCACCAGCACCTGCGCCGGCCCTTCGGCCACGCGGACCAGCGCCGCGGCATCTCTGCCGTTCATCCAGCCATCGTCGCGGAACGTGCTGATGCTGATCGCCTCCGGCCGCCCGGCCGCCCCCGGGGGCAGTGAGATGCGCACGCCCGGCAGTCCCGACCGGTCATTGGCGGCCGGAGAACCGGGCACCTGGAAGACGCAGAACACGCCGGCGTCCAGCGTCATGAGATGTCCGGAGACCTTCAACTCGGCCACGCGGTTCTGGGCGGCGCGCTCGCGGGCCGGTGCTCTCGCCTGAGGGGCAGGGGGAACAGCGGTAGCAGCTTCAGACATGGGGGTCTCGCTCTTGTTGGTTGTTAATTTCGCGTCAACTGAACGTTAGACGCGAAGACTCGGAAGATGCTGCAATGTACGCGACAAAGTTAGCAGAGTAATTCGCGTTATGACAGACCGATCGCTGCCATCAGTGCACTATTGATGGCGTGTGCCGGCAGGCCGAGTGGCAACAGGAATCCACGGCCCGTGCCGCGGATGCGTTCGGCGGGAGCGCCGATGTCGAACGCCGCCACGCGCAATCCGGCACGCCAGGCCTCGGCAAGCCCGAAGCACCATGTCTCCGGCCAGATGGACGGCAGCAGCGCCAGGGTCGCGTTCTGTGCCCTGATCAGGGCCACAACCTCGTTGTGTGCATAGCCGCCGGTGATGAAGACGCGCCCAGTAGCGAGCAATCTGCGGTCGTCTATCGTGTGCCCCACCACGACGAACTCCAGCGGCAGACGGCGTTCCGCTGCATCGGATGCGCACTCGAAAACAACCTCGTACCCCTTGTGGATCCCGATCGCGCCAATCACGCAGACGCGGCAGACCTTGGTGGCAGTCAACGGAGGCGGATCGCCGAGCGCCGCATCATCTTCGTGTGGCACCACTACCGGACGCGTCTTCGGGAAATGGCGCCGGATGCGCGATGCGGCATCCTCCGATGGCACGATGACGGAGCGCGCCCTCGCCATCAGCGCGGCGGAGCGCCTGCGCAGCGTAGCGACAGTGATGTCCTCGTCGATCAGGCTCCCGGCATCGGCCACGCACGCCTCGCACTGCGCAACTTCGGGCTCGCCGCAGTAGCGCCGCGCGGGGCCGACCAGTGCGACGCGGCCACACAGCCAGGCGTAGTCATGGACATGCAGGTCGTACGGCACGCGGAGACCAGGAAGCAGCTCCAGTACAGCTGGGTGGTGGCCGACCAGATGATGCAGCTCGACGGCGATCGGACGCTCGCGCACGAGCAGGCGCTGCAATTGCCCCAGCTCCCCCGGCATCGCGAAGCGCAGATTGGGGTATGCGTTCGCGGTACCCTCGCCGACCGTGACGCATCGCGTGCCGTCCGGTGCCCGGCTGGGACGCAAGACAACGGCATGGAGTCCATGGTCGCGATGCCGTTCGACCGATGCCGCGATCTGGCGTTCGACACCGCCGCCCTCGGCGTGGGTGATCAGGACCACTGCCTCGCTGCCGCGGCGCCGCGCGGCACGCCAGCCTGCCAGATCCAGGCGCCGCCGCACCCCTGCCAGCGGGTCCGCCAGAGCGTGCGCCTCGATCAGCGCGCTATAGCCGGGATGCAGCCGCTCGAGCAGCGCCGCGTTGCGCGCCTGCAGATGCTTTGCCGCCGCACCGAAGGAATGGCCACCGACATGCGCGACGAACAGGCCCGGTGCGGCGACATGCCGCCATCCCAGGTTGCGGGCGCGCAGGCAGAAGTCGGTCTCCTCGCCATAGCCCTGGGCGAACAAGTCGGCCCGCAATGGCCCGACCGCATCCAGGCAGGCGCGCCGGACATACATGCAGAAGCCGACGCCCACCGGAATGTCGATCGCGCGCCCGCCGTTCACCCGCCGCGCCAGGGTGTCGATACGCACGGCGGAGGCGAGGTCAGGCCTGGTGTTGCCCTTGCCGCTGCCTGGTTCGGGATAGCTCAGGATCGTCGCGTCGTTGGAGAACGGTGTCGCGGTGCCGATGTCACGCGCGCTGTACACGACGCCGCGCAGTTCCTTCAGCCAGCCAGGCGGCACCAGTGTGTCGCTGTTCAGAAGAACCACGTCACGCCCGGCGGCAACTCGCATGCCCGCGTTGGCACTGGCCGCGAAGCCGCGGTTGCGCCTGTGGCTAATCAGGGTGATGCGTCGCTGCCGCGCCAATGTCCGGAGCGCTGCGACCAGCTCTGGCTCAGGCGACGCATCGTCGACCACGATCAGCCGGCTCGGCTTGGACAGATCGGCCAGAACGCTGTCGATGCAGGCCAGCGTGTGCTCAATTCCGCCATGCACAGCGACCACCACGTCGATGGGAGGCCGGCGCCGCGATCCGGCAGTGCGCGCAAGAGCCGTGGATGCGCCGACCTCAAACTTAGGGCGCGGGTCGAGAGGGCTGCCCAGCAGATCCCTGCCGTCGCGACCCCTTACGTGCAGCAGGCCGCTAAGTCCATTCAACGAGGCGGCTGGCACGGTGAAACCCCGAGGCCGTCCGAGCACACCGCTGTTGTCGATCCGCACACTGGCGTCGGACGCAGTGATGCTGATCTGCCCACGCCCCTTGGACGGCCGGATGGTCAGCACCGGATCCACCCCAGGATCGCCGGGGTGCCAGGCCCACCCCGTCAGGTCGCCATCCCTCGCGCTGACGCAGCCAACCGTAGCGGTGACTGCGTCAACGTCGATCGGACTGCCCAGCAAATGTCGGCCATCGCCAGCGACAACATTTATTTCCCCCCTCCCCTTGCGGGAGGGGGTCAGGGGGAGGGGGCGGCGGGTACTAACCAAACGCAGCACCACCTCGCCGTCGCTCGCAAGCCCGCACCAGCCCGGCGCGCCGGCGTCGCGCGCGATCGCATCGGCCAGCGCGGCAAATCCAGGATCGGGCACATGTCGCCGCAGTGCGCTGGCTAGCGCCTCAGCCGCATCCGCAGCGTCGCCCAGCCGACGGCACGCGGTGGCCAGGCCCAGCCATGCCTCCCGCACATCGCTTTCGGCGCTGATCTCTTCGAACAATGCCGCCGCGCGCATATCGTCGTGACCGAGGCAGGCGGTCGCCAACCCCAGCGCCAGCGTCTGATCCCGCGGCGCGAGACGGCAGGCACGTTCCAGCCAGCGCCGCCCCTCCGCCGGGTTCCCGGCGGCAAGCTCCGCCTGCCCGCGCTCGAACGCCTCGAGCGCAAGCGTCGCGATCTCAGCCGGTTCAGTCAGTGGGCGACCGCCTGTGCGGCGGGCTCCTCCGAGGCGGCCGGCGGCAAGGCGGCAAGGTCGTTCCGGGCCTCCTGCAGCCCCTGGGCGACGGCCCGCTCCAGCCAGACTCGGGCGCGGTCCGGATCACGCTCGCCGGCGAGGCCGCGCGCGAGATAGCGGCCCAGCATCATCTGGGCATAGGCATGCCCTCGCTCCGCCGCGTCGCTGAAGCAGCGCTGCGCCGTGACCCGGTCGGTCGGCACCTCGTGGCCACCGCCGTGCATCGCGCCCATGGCGAATATTGCGCCTACATGGCCGCGGCCAGCCGCCCTCTCGAATAATATCAGCGCTTCCGGATGGTCCTTCGGGCCGCCGCGGCCAGTCAGCATCAGCTCGGCAAGCTGGACCTCGGCCTCCACCATGCCGACATCCGCCGCGCGCTTGATCCAGGCGCGGCCCTCCTCCGGATTGGCGGCCACACCACGCCCTTCGACCAGCATCCGGCCGTACCAATACTGCGCATTCACCACACCTTCGGCGGCGCGGCGCAGCCATTCCGCCGCCTTGCGGTCGTCGCGCTCGACGCCGACGCCTTCGGCCAGACAGACGCCGAAATTGAACGCGGCCACCAGGTCGCCGGAATCGGCGGCCTTTTCGAACCATTCGCGGGTGCGGATCGCGTCGTCGGTGCCGCCCTGCCCCTGCAGCAGCAAGTTGGCCAGATCGACCCGCGCGGTCTGGTCCCCCGCCTCCGCCGATACGCGGAACCATCGAGCCGCCTCCTCGGAATCCCGTACCACGCCGGCACCGGTCAGATGGAGCATGCCCAGTGCGCGCGCCCCGCCCCGGTGGCCAGCCTCAGCGGCACGCCGGAACCACATCGCGGCCTCGGCGAAATTCGGCGGCAACTTGCCACCCTTGGCGTAGAGATCGCCGACCACCGCCGCCGCCTCCGGATCGCCGGCGAGCGCGGCACGACGCAGCCAGGACTCGCCGTCCACCGGATTGGCCGGCACGGTCAAGCCCTCCATCAGCGCCATGCCCCACCGGGCCTGGCTCGGCCGGTTGCCCTTCTCGGCCCCCTGCCGGAACAACTGGATCGCCGCCGCACGGTCCGCCGGCATGCCCATCCCACGCTCGGTCATCATCGCGAGCAGATAGAGCGCCGTGGGCAGGCCGGCATCCGCTGCACGACGCAGGTTCTCCGCCACGAGGCCCTGTTGCTCCTGGGTGGTCGCCGTGCGGGCTAGCGACAGTGCAAACCCAAGGGCGCCCTGCGGACATCCGGCGGCGGCCGAGCGCTCGTACCAGAGATGCGCTTCATCGAGGTCGCGTATTGTCTCCGGTCCGGAGGTCAGGATGTAGCCCAGCACCGCCTGACCGTCGGCGGAGCCGCCGTCGGCAGCCTTTCGTGCCCAGCGGAGACTGGTCTCGAAATCCGGCGCGGTCGCATCGGCCGAGGCGAACAGCCTCGCACCAGGCGCCGTATCGGAGTTTGCGATCAGCCCGTGGATTGCCAGCGTGGCGAGCAGCGCCTGCGACTCGACATAGCCTCGATTGGCCGCGCGTTCGAGCCATCGCGCGCCATCCGCCCGGCTCGGCGGCACGCCTGTGCCTTCCAGATAGCAGCGCCCTACGCGGTGTTCCGCCTCGGCAATCCCGGCGCGCGCCGCACGGGACAGCAGCGGGAAGGCCTGCTTCATGTCGCCCTGTTCGATGAGCGGCTTCGCCCGCCGCAGCGCGGCGGCAGGAGATAGCGGAGTCAGCAGGCGGTCCAGCAGGGACATCCGTCACACCTCTCCCAGCACCGGGAGAAGCCAGTGCGTCTGTGTCACGGCTCGCGCATTCCCTCCGAGGCGACAGGCAAGGCACGGCCCAGCAGATACTGCAGCACGGTCCGCTTGCCGACCTTGATGTCGGCCGTCGTCGGCATGCCAGGCATCAGGCTGAAATCTGGCGGCGTGCCGTGCAGGTCCACGCGATCAATCGTGACGCGAGCCCGATAGAATGGCTCGGTGGTGTTGCTCATGACCGGCACCGCGCCGGTCGGATTCCGCTGGTCGTCCTGCGCGGTGAAGCTGTCGGCGCTGATCGTGCGGACCGTGCCATACGCCAGGCCATACTGGATGAACGGGAAGGTGTCGAACTTGATCGACACCGGATCACCCACATGCACGAAACCGTCGTCGCGTCCCGCGATGTTCGCCTCAACCTCCAACGGAGCATCCGCCGGCACCAACGTGATGAACTGCTGGCCCGACTGCAGCACCGAGCCGACCGAGACCTTGGCCACCGTCAGGACCGTAGCGTCGCGGTCAGCGCGCAACTCCACGAGCTGTTTGCGCAGCTGTGCCTTGTTCAGCGACTCGCGTGCATCCGACAACTTGCTAGCGGCATCAGCCAGCTTCTCCGAAACATCGGCATGCCACGACTGCACATAGCCGTCGCGCTCCGCAACCATCGCGGCGAGGTCGCGCTGTGCACTGACGGCGATTTGCTCCGAACTGTGCAGGTTGCGCTCCATCTCGGCGCGATTGTCCATCGCCGCCAGCGTATTCAGCTTGCTGCCGACCTGCAGCTTTTCGAGGTCCCGCCGCATCTGCTCAACATTGGTCGCCACCTGCAGGCGGCTGCGGAAGCCGGCTGAGTCAGAATTCGCCTTGGCGATAGCGGACACCAGTCCGTTGATCTTCTGGGTGTAGTTCTCCAGCTTGAAATTGTATTCGGCCTTGCGCTGACCGTAGATGGCCGCCTGCAACGCCAGGTTCGGTTCGATTCCGGAGTAGGCGAACGGCTGTCCGTCGGCCTCCGCCTGCAGCCGCGATACCTGTGCCTGCAGGCTCGACACCTGCGCCGCCAGCGCGCCGACATCCGCGGCGGCAAACGTGGGGTCGAGCTGCGCCAGCACCTGCCCTGCCCGCACGGTCTGTCCCTCGTGCACGTCGATCGAGCGCACGATCGCCGCCTCGAGCGGTTGCAGGACCAGCGTCGGTGTCCGCGCCACCACCTTGCCCTGCGCCGTCACCACGCGATCAACATGGATCATGCCCAGGGCAGCCAATATAACAACGAGCATGCTGCCGACGATCCAGACGACATGGCGCGCCCCCCGCGGCACGGGCGCCGTGGTGATCGTCGTGGACGGCATCTGGAACTCGAGGATGACCGGCAGCGTCGGGTCGCTCCGGTCCTCGACGACGGTGCTAATCGCCTTGGACGAGGGTCGGGGCGAGCGCGGCATGGCGTTGACCTTGATTGTCGAGATGGCGGTTCTGCTGGGCCCACAACTGACGATAGACGGCACAGCGTTCGAGCAGCACACGATGCGGCGCAATGTCCATCACCTGGCCCTTGTCCAGCACCAGGGTCTGGTCGCACTCGGTCAGCGATGACAACCGGTGGGACACGATGACCATCGTCCGACCGCGCGCGATGCGCAGCAGGTTGGCGTTGACCAGCGCCTCGCTTTCCGGATCGAGCGCGCTGGTGGCCTCGTCGAGGATCAGGATGCGCGGGTCGTTGATCAGCGCCCGGGCTATCGCGAGCCGCTGCTTCTGGCCGCCCGAGACGTTGGGCGAGCCTTCCTCGATGTAGGTCTCGTAGCCGTTCGGCATGCGCTCGATGAACTCCTCGGCGCCGGCCAGACGCGCGGCACGCACCGCGTCCTCGAGTGTCAGTCCCGGTCGGCCGGCGAGGATGTTGTCGCGGATCGAGCCACGGAACAGAAAGTTGTCCTGCAGCACGACGCCGAAGCTTTGCCTCAGGTGCCGCAGGTTGATCTCGCGCAGGTCGGCACCGTCGATCTTCAGGTAGCCGGAATAGTCGCGATTGATGCCTTGCAGGAGGCGGGCCAGGGTCGACTTGCCCGAGCCCGATCGCCCGACGATGCCTAGCATCGTGCCGGCGGGGATCGAGAAGGTGACCCGATCGAGCGCCGGCGTCTTGGTGCCGCCATAGGTGAAGGACACATCGTCGAAGCTGATCGCGCCGGCGAAGCGCGGGCGCAGCCCGCCGGAAGCGGCATCGACCTCAAGCGGGCGGTTCAGCACGTAAGCCGCCTGTCCGATCGCCGCAGCCACGTCCTGGTATTCGTCCGTGAGCCTCGCCAACTGCACCAGCGGCTGCGCGACCCGCTGCGACAGCATCATGAAGGCGAACAGTGCGCCCGCGCCCGCGCCGGTGTGATCCGACAATGCCCAGTAGACACCGAGCAGGATCGCGCCCATCCACATGAAGCGTTCGACCGGCGTGACCAGCGTCTGCGGCCAGTTGCCCAGCTTGCCGTAGGCCAGGCGCCACTTGCCGGCTTCCGCGATCCTCGCGTCCCACAACGCCTTGCGCTGCGGCTCCAGCGCCAGGGACTTCACGGTGCGGATGCCGAACACCGTCTCGCCCAGCGCCGCCTGTTTGTCTGTCTCAGCCCGCACGACGCGGCCGAACAGCACGGCAAGAGGCTTCAGGAACACCAAGATGATCATCGTGATCACGCAGGCGCAGGCCAGCACGATCCAGGCCAGCGGTGCGTTCAGCCAGAAGAGGAATGGCAGCAGCACACAGAGCGTCATCAGGTCGAGGAACGCCGACAGCAGCTTGCCGGTGATGAACTCGCGCACCCGGTGGATCTGACTGATATTGTACATCGTCTCGCCGGCCGGGTGCCGCTCGTAGTAGTCGAGCGGCAGGCGCAGCAGCCGGTTGAACACGTGCAGATTGATCCGCGCGTCGATCCTGGCGCCGACGACCAGCACAATGAGCCGCCGCGCGGAGCCGAGCAGCGTCTCGTACACGATGGCAATGCCGACGACCACGGCGATCAGTGCCAACGTCGAATAGGAGCTGTGGGTCAGCACCTTGTCGACCACGGTCATAACCAGGAATGGCGGGAAGATGGTCAGGATGCTCAGCGACAGCGACGCGACGCCGATCTCGCGCAGCGAGCGCTTCTCCTGCATCACCAGGCCGAACAGCCAGCGCAGCGAGAACGGCGCGTCAGTTTCCGCGAAGCCGCGGTTGGCGCGCAGCAATACCACCTCGCCGGTCCACACCTCGCTCAGCCGCAGTTCGTCCACCGGAACCGCCGGATCCGACGAGGGACCGGTGGGGTCTTTCACGAACACCACCTTGTGCTCGCTGTTGACGCCGGTCAGCAGTCCCGCCGTGCCGTCATTGAACAGCAGCACCACCGGGCTGGTGTCGTGGAGTCGCATCAGGTGGCGCCAACGCAGACGCACCGCGCGCGACCACATGCCGGCATTCTGCGCCCAGGTGGACAGCGACGCGGCGTCGGGTGACGTGTCGCCGGGCGTGCCGCGGAATTGGTTCGGATCGAGTTCCTGGCCGTGGTAGCGACCAGCGATGATCATGGCGAGCAGGCGCGGGTGGATCGGCGGCTCCTCGGCGACGCCCAGATGGACCGGCGCCCCGGTATCCGCCCCGCCACCCGTATCAGCCACGGACTGAGGACCGCGCCCGGCTGGGCCGGAGATGTGGCCGTCATTCAAGTCCACGAGCAGTCCCCCTCAGAGGCATGTCCGAAACCGGACGGTTTGCCTGGTGCGCGCCGAACCGCTCCCGGCGTGTCCAGTCCAGGCGGCCTCCGGCCGGTCATCCGATCCTCGGCGGCGGGAAGGCCAATGGGCAGTATGCCTCAAACAGTCTACAAATTACCAACGAATCCTCAGCGGCACGATCGCGGCTGAGCCGAATCACGTTCGGCCAAAGGCTTATCGCACACTCGGTGAGCGGGGACAAAGCAGATGGTGGCATTGGACGACGCGGTGGGCGCCTTCGTACCGGGGCCGCGCCTGGAGCGCCTCCCGCTGGCCAGCGGACGCCTGTCCGGTCTCAGCTTCGCCGTCAAGGACCTGTTCGACATTGCAGGCAGCGTGACGACCTACGGCAACCCGGACTGGGCCGGCACCCACCTTGCCGCGACCACGACCGCCCCGGTGGTGACCGCTCTGCTGCAGGCGGGCGCCCGGCTGGTCGGCAAGACCAAGACGATGGAGCTCGCCTACGGCCTGACCGGCGAGAACGTCTGGCACGGCACTCCGATCAATCCGCGGGCCCCGGACCGGTTCCCTGGCGGATCGAGCTGCGGGTCGGCGGCCGCGGTCGCCGCCGGCCTGGTCGATTTCGCTCTCGGCTCCGATACCGGCGGCTCGGTGCGCATCCCGGCAAGCTACTGCGGGCTGTTCGGCATCCGCCCGAGCCACGGCTCGGTCAGCCTGGCCGGAGCCTGCCCGCTGGCACCGAGCTTCGACACCTGCGGCTGGTTCACCCGCGCGGCGGCGTTGCTGGCCGAACTGGGCGAGGTGCTGTTGCCTGGGGGCGGTCAGGCGGTGGATGGCCCGCTGCTCCGGCTCGAGGAGGCCTGGGTCAACGCCCAGCCGGCGGTGGCGGAGGCGCTGCACCCGGTCATGGAGAAACTCGAGAGATTGCGCGGTCGGGCTGTCGGCATCCGGCTGGTCCCCGAGGGGGTCGACAGCATGTTCGATCACTTCCGGACGGTGCAGGCGGAGGAGGCCTGGGCTTGCCTGGGCGGTTGGGTCGAGGCCACGAAGCCAAAGTTCGGCCCCGGCATCGCCGAGCGCTTCGCCGCCGCCAAGGCCACCGATGCCGCCGTGGCAGCGCCGGGGCACGCGTTCCGCCGCGTGCTGCAGGCGCGGGTCAGGCCGATACTGGCCGGCGGCGCCGTGCTGGTCTATCCGACCAGCCCTTGTCCGGCGCCACTGCTCACCGCAAGCCAGGCAGAGCAAAATTCGGTCCGTCAGGCGACGATCGGGGTGACCGCCATCGCCGGCCTCTGCGGGCTGCCCGAGGTGACGCTGCCCGCTGGATCGGTGAACGGCGCGCCGGTGGGAATTTCGCTGGTTGCCGGCCCCGGGATGGATCGTGGACTCCTGGCGTTTGCCTGCGACGCGGCGGACGTGCTTGGACTGCCGGTCTGAAAGGAGAGGGCGGCAGCGATGGAGATACGGGCGGCGACCGAGGCGGACATTCCCGAGACCCAGTCGATCTATGCGCACCACGTCCTGACCGGCACCGGCACGTTCGAAGAAGTGCCGCCGTCAGTCGAGGAGATGACCGAGCGGTTCGCCAAGGTCGTCGGGCATGGCTGGTCATGGCTGGTAGCCACCGACGCCACTGGCGTGCTGGGATTTGCCTATTATACGCAGTTCCGCGACCGGTCGGCGTACCGGTTCTGCGTCGAGGACAGCGTCTACGTCCGGGAGGACGTGCGCGGGCAGGGCGTTGGGAAGGCGCTGGTGGTGCGGCTGATAGAGGACGCCACGGCGCGCGGGATGCGTCAGATGATCGCCGTGATCGGCGATTCGGAGAACACCGGCTCGATTGGCGTGCATGCCAGCCTGGGCTTCCAGATGGCCGGCACGCTGCGGTCGGCGGGCGTGAAGTTCGGCCGATGGCTGGATGTGGTGTCGATGCAGCGGCCGCTTGGCCGAGGTGACGCCGACGTCCCCTGAGGGAGCCGCCCTAGAGCAGCGCCCCCTTCCCTCGCGGGAGGGGATCGGTGGGACGGGGCAAGCCAACCCAGCCCTCTGGCTCATGGCCGCCTACGGCTTCGTCGCCGGTCTGCCGTTGCCGCTCTCCGGCTTCACCTTCCGCCTGTGGCTCTCCGAGGGTGGCGTTTCGCTCGCTCTGATCGGCCTGACCGCGAACATCGGCCTCGCCTATTCGCTGAAGTTCCTGTGGGCCCCGGTCCTCGACAACGCCCCACCCCCCGGCCCGTTGCGCCACCTCGGCCGCCGCCGCGGCTGGCTCGCCGCGATCCAGCCGGCACTCGCCGCCGCCGCGGCACTGCTGGCGCTGTCCGATCCCGCCCGCCTGCCGTTCCTCTCCCTCGCGCTCGCCGCCCTGGTCGCCTTCCTCTCCGCCAGCCAGGACATCGCAGTGGACGCCTGGCGCATCGAGATCTTTCCCCAACACCGCCAGGGCGCCGCGATGGCCGCCTACATCTGGGGGTACCGCATCGCACTGCTGATCGCGACCACCGGCGTGATCTCCGCGGCCGGTGCGGTCGGCTGGCATGTCGCGCTGCTCGGTGTGGCCGCCCTGATCGCCTGCGGTCTTGGCATCACGCTGCTCGCCTCGGAACCGCCGCCGGCCGAGCGCCGCGACACTGCGGCGGACTTCGCCTCCCGCCTCGCGCACGCGGTGATCGCGCCTCTACGCGACTTCCTGACCCGCCGCGGTGCGTCGCTCATCCTCGCCTTCGTCGCGCTCTTCAAGTTGGGCGAGGCGATGGCCGGCATCATGACCGCGCCCTTCTACCGCGCCCTCGGTTTCTCACGCGAGGCGATCGCGCAAACCGGTTGGTTCTCTCTCGGCGGCACACTGGCTGGCATCGCTCTCGGCGGCTGGCTCGTCGCCCGCCTCGGCACCGGGCGGGCACTGCTGCGAACCGGCTGGGCGCAGACGATCGCGATGGCGATGTATCTGCTGCTCGCCATCTCAGCGGGCGAGCACCACGTGCTCTACGCGACGGTGACCACCGAGGCGTTCGCGCAGGGCATGGCCGACGCGGCGTTCATCACCTACCTGTCCGGCCTCTGCTCGCGCGAGTTCACCGCCACGCACTACGCCCTGCTGTCGTCCCTGGCGGCGATCGCGGTGCACACGATCGGCGGCGCCTCGGGCGTATTGGCCGCGCAGGTCGGATGGGTCTCCTTCTATGCGCTCTGCATGTTCGCAGCCCTCCCGTCCATGGGCCTGATGCTGGTGCTTCTCCGGCGCTATCCACCAGAAGTACTCCGGTAGCTTCCGTTGTCCTCGTGCCGTTCCCGTTCGCCGCCGACAGCCCTGTCTCATTGAAGCGCGCGTCATGCCTCGCCCCGTGTCGTCATCCTCGCGGAAGCGAGGATCCAGCCCAGCCACAAGCGCCATCGCCGCCGTCTGCGTAGCCGAAATCCTCGGCTTGGCCGGCTACTCGATCGTGCCCGCGCTTCTGCCGCAGTTCATCGAGGCCTGGTCGTTGACCAACGCCCAGGGCGGCTGGCTCGCCGGAATGGTGTCCGCCGGCTACATGCTGGGCGTCCTGCCACTGGTCAGCCTCACCGACCGCATGCCCGCCCGAACGATCTTTCTCGCATCGAGCGCGCTCAGCGCGCTGTCCAGTCTCGGCGTGGCGTTGAGCGATGGTCTGCTCCCGGCACTCGGCTGGCGCGCGATCACCGGCATCGCGCTCGCGGGCGTGTACATGCCGGGGCTGCGGGCACTCACGGACGGCATGGAAGGCACACGACGGGCACGCGTCGCGGCCTGGTACACCAGTTCGTTCACCGTCGGCACGTCGCTGTCATTCCTGCTTGGCAGAACCGGCATTCTCTGGGGCTGGCAAGACGCCTTCATCCTGGCCGCAATCCTCGGTGCCATCAGTGTCCCGATCGCCTGGGCAGCACTGCCAAAGGCCACCGCCGGCGCCGCCGGACGCCCCCGGCCGACGCTGGATGTCCGCACGGTACTCGGCAATCGCGATGCGCTCGTCCTGATCATCGGCTACGCGACGACGATCTGGGGCACCGCAGGCCTTCGCCAATGGATCGTGGTGTTCCTCGCATTCTGCGTGGCAGGCAACGGCGACCTTGCCGTGCAGGGCTGGAGCATGCTGGCGATCGGCGCGCTGATCGGCTTTCTCGGCGTCCCCGCAGGGCTGCTCGGCAACGAGCTGTCGCTGCGTTTCGGCCTGCGCAGCACCGCCATGGGCGTATTCCTGTTGTCGGCGCTGGTGAACGCCTTGTTCGGTCTTGCCGCAGCACTGCCTTACGACGCCGTCGTGTGGCTCTCGTTGGCCGCAGGCTTCATCGTCCAGGGTAATTTCTCCAATCTGACCTCGGGCGTGCTTGCCGTTGCGGCTCCGCGCCATCTGGGGGCGACGATGGCGCTCTATTCCTGCATCGGTTTCGGCGGCGGGTTTGCCGGAACGCTGCTGTTCGGCGTCGCACTCGATCAGTTCGGCGGTGCCGCACGTCTCGCAGCGTGGGTGGCAGCTTTCGCCACCTGCGGTATCGCCTGCCTGGCGGGTGGCATCGCGACTGCCCTTCTGTTGCGCCGGGAATCACCACCTCGCCCAATTGCGGGAGTGCGAAGCGCCGAGTAATACCAGCCGCTCTATTCGGTTACCGCTCGCATTTGCCCACGGGCGTCTGGTGGCTCGAGTCAACGGTCCGGTCTATTGGTGTCAGTCGTGCATTCCTGCGGCATCAGACGACGCGGGTAGGTTCGTCCTTTCGTCAGAGCGCCGTACACACCGCCTTCACACGAACGTAAAGTCGGCTGCCGTGAGGCTGGTCCTGCTGACGTTGTTGAGCGTCAAGGTATCGTTGGCGTCCATGCTGATCACCACGCCGGAGCCAACCTGCGTGGCGTGGCTCATCACGTTCGTGAAGCTGTTCAGGACCGAGTTGCCGTGGAAGTTGATCCTGTCGTGCGTCAGGCCCGAGGCGGCGAAGTCAGCGATGACGTCGTGCCCGAACAGCGAAGAGAACACGAAGGTGTCCCCTCCGCCTCCGCCATAGAACACGTCGTTGCCTGCCGTGCTGGTCAGCGTGTTGGCACTGCCGATCCCAAGTTGCGCGGTAGCGCTCGTGGCGCTCTTGTTGCCCGCAACGTCTGACGCCACCGCGGTAAGGACGCGCACTGTGTTGGAGAATGCGCTGATGAAGCTCCAGCTCCAATTTCCTCCCGTGCCCACCGTCGTCGTACCGAGCGTCGAAGTTCCGCTCGATATCGCTACCGTACTGCCCACCTCCGCGGTACCGGACAGAGTCGCGATCAACCCCAGGATCGAAGTGAGACCGGTGACCACTGGCGCACTCGGGGCCACTCTGTCGATGGTGACCGACAGCGCACCCGAGGCGGCACTCACGTTGCCCGCCAGATCCGTCGCCTTGGCGCTGAGGCTGTGGACACCGTTCGCCAGGGTCGAGGCGGCGACGCTCCATTTGCCTCCCGTCGCGACGCCGGTGCCAATCACCGTCGTGCCATCGAACAAGGTGACCGTGCTGCCGGCCTCCGCCGTGCCGGTGAAGGTCGGCGTGGCCGCGTTGGTGATGTTGTCCGTGCTGGACCTGCCGCTGTCCGATGCCGCGGTCAGGTCTGGAGCCGACGGACCCGCGGGCGCCACCTGATCGAGCACATAGGCCTGCGACAATGCCGTACTGAACCCGCCGGCGGCCGTTCCGACCCGCGCGAGCAGCGTGTTGCTTCCAGTCAGGACGACGCCTGTGAGCGAGAAGGTCATACCTCCCGCCGCTGCGGTCGCGGTCCGCCATGTCGCGCCGTTGTCGAGCGAGACCTGCACCACATCTCCCGTTCCGAGCGGATCGCTCAATGTGCCCGAAATGGTCTGCGTGGCGACGTTAGTGACGAAATCTGTGGCGCTCGATCCCGAGTCAGCCGAGAAGGCGACGCTGGTGACATGCGCGATGAACATGATCGTGACGTCATTTTCGCCCAGCCCGGTGAGCGAGAGGTCCAACACATTTCCCACTTGGCTTTTGATCGTCGCCCCGGTGACGGTGGGTGTACTGGTCCTGCCGAGGTCGACGATGACATCGCCCGCACCCACCATGGCAAAGCTGAGGTTGAGACCGTCGCCGGTGACCGAGAGCAGGTCCCCCCGCATCGGCAGCGAGGCGATGTGCGTGACATTGTCCTGCGTGGCACCGAGGTTGACCGTGAACGTGCCGCCGTTCTTCGGCAGGAACAGCTCCTGCCCGTTATAGGCGTACCAGTTGGTGACGTTCTGGATGACCTGAGTGCCGCCATTGACGACGTTAAGCGACATTTCGCCGAGGTCGGGCGCTGTGGGATCCGGAGTGATCGTCGCGGTGATCGCGTTGCCAACGGTCGTGTAGTCGATGTGCGCCTTCTGCTGCGCGACAAGTCGAGAGGCAAGCTCTTCTAGCGTCACGAACTCGTAGCCGGCGCTATAGGCCTGCGCAATAAAGTCCGTGTACATCTGCGTGGTGTAGGGTGAGCCTGTGGGCGAATTGAGCGTCGTATTCCACGCCGCAGCGCCGTAGTCATGAATGGGCCAGACGACGATCGGCGTGCCGGCAGCATTGGCTCCGATGGAGTTGAACTGCGCCGTCCAGTCGGCCTCGGCTTCGGCCAAAGTCTTGCCTTCGTACTGAATCTCCGTGAAGTCGAAGGTCATGTTTGGAGCAATGTAAACGGAACCCGTGCTCGTCGGGCTCATGTAGCCGAACGCACTCGGGTAGCCCGAACCAATACCGGTCCAGCCGCCGGTCACATAGCCGGTATAGCCAGGTGTTGTCGCCGTTGCGGCGACAGAAGGGTAATATTGAAGGATGTTCTGGGAAGTCGCGTATGACTCTGCGGCACCCGGAACGGCGGCACCGTAGATCGTGGTGCCAAGCATCTGCTGCTCGAGCAGCTTCGACTGATTAAACTCGTAGGCGTAGGTGAAGGGATTGTTGGTGGCGCTATTGGCCTCACCGGCCGTCGCCTCCAGGAAGTTGGTGTTTTCTGCAGGAACCGCGAAGGTCAGCGTGGTGCCAGCCGGGATGTCGCCAAGCACCCCGTTATTCAGAGTACCGTATCCTCCCGGGACAAAACTCAGCGTCACGGTGTTTCCTGACACCGCGGTGACCATTGTGTTCGCGACAGCTCCTGCCTCTCCTGCGGCACCGGGGAGCGTTACGTTCGCTCCGATATTGAGGCCGGTCACCACCATGCCTACCGTGATGCCGTAGAAAGATGGCACGGTGTCCAGGGTCACCTGAATGGAGCCCGCCGCGGTGGTGCCGACGGTGTGCGCCGTGAATGTCGTCGTGGGTGGATTGATAAGGTGCGTGTACGAGTGGTTGCCGATTTCGCTACCCATCGCCTGTATGGCTTTGTAGTAGGGCAGGCTTTTCGCCCAGTTTGTTGTTGACGGATCGGCGGTGTTGGCCGTGTTGTCGCCGATGTTTATGTAGAAGGACCCCACGAAGTTGTATTGGGTGTTCCACTGCTGCAGGATCGGGATCAGCTTGGCATAGATGCCGGTACCACCTGCAGCCGACACATCCACAGGGAACTGTGACTGGTCCATGTCCATGCGCGCCGCCACGATACCCGCGTCGCGGGACGTGTGCAGCGTGACGCCCGGTTGCGTGCCGAGCACGACGCTCTGGATGGCGTGCGACAACAGGTTGCTGTCACCGAGCAGATCCTGGCTGGAGAATTCCACGTTGGTGCCGCCGGTCGTGGTCTCGACGACACCGGGGAGCGTGCCGACACCGGTAACGTTCTGGTTGACCAGCACATCCGACGTGACACCAGGCACAGCTTGGTAAGCGGTATAGCCTTCATTGGTGTAGGTCTGGATGACCTGACCGGCGGTGTAGCCGCTCATGATCGGATTGCTGACGTCGTTCGCAGTGACCGTGACGGTCCCGCTGTTGCCGCCCGAAGCACGGGCGAGACCCAACAGGGTCTCCATGTTGGCGTATGGGCTGGGGAGCGGCGCGCCGGTCTGGTCGTTGGTCAAAAAGTCGCCGGAGGTGATGATGCCGATATGATAATTGTAGACCGCGCTGGTCAGTGTCGACATGATCGCCGGCAGTTGTGCCGTGTTCACGTCTGCCATCGCGGGGAAGATCAGCGCGTCGTAGCCGATGAGGTTGTTGATATTCGTCAGCTGCGATTCGTCGATGACGTCGTAGGAGACGCCGGCCATCCGCGCCTGGTTCTGCGCCGCCATAAATAGGTCGGAATAGGCGGTCGAAGGCGCGCCCGCGGCATCGCCGAGGCCCCTAAAGTAGAGGGCTGCCGTCGTGTCCGAGTAGACGATGGCGACCCGATGTGTGGCCGTCTTCGGCAGCAGGGTCGCGGGATCAGTAATCGTGTATTCCGGGAGGGTGTAGTCCCCCGGAAAGTTAACTTGGGTGGTTGGGGAGACGGAGTTGATCCAGCCCGCGACATTGATGTTGGTCGGTGCCGCGCCCCCCGTCGGCGTCAGGAGGCTGCGCGGTATGGCGATCTCGAGGCTCTTGCCATCCGGCGACAGTGCGGTGGTGAGCGGCGTGGCGCTGACGAGGTTCTGTGCCGCTGCGCCGGTGTAGAGGTAAAAGGCACCGTTCACATAGGTGACGTTGTATTCGGCGCCGATTTTGCCGAACGGACTGTACCCTGTGGTCGTGTTCTGGTCGGTGTTGAGCCAGATGGTGGTGCCGGCCCCGATTGCCAAGTCTGTCAGCGAGGTGGCGTCGATCCCGATGAAGTAGGTGTCGTTCTGCACGGTGCCGTACAGCGAGTAACCCGGCACGGCGTTGGCCGGGGTGGTGATGAGCTCGGAGGAGTCCCAGTCGTCGAAGGCGCCGTTGAGGATGATGGGTTTCGTAGCCACGGTTTGACTTCCTCTCTTGGCACCGCGGAGCCCGCGCGGGCGCGTTGGCCTTGCGTAACTCTCTGGCGCATGCTCTCGGCGACGGTGGGGCGGGCCGCCGCATCCCGTTAATCATGCGCAATCGTATCGTTCTAAAATAGATATAAGTCAAACGAAATGGATGCCATGACCGATCGGTTGCTTGCATGAGGCGCGCGTTAGCCGAACGACGACGACCACAAGGCCGTGGAGGCACTCGTCGCCCGATATCCGACCCGACCTCTTGCATCTCAGGGGCGTGATCCGTCGGAACAGATCGCCAAACAGTTGTGGACCGTTAAGCCTTACTAAGAGCGGGTGCATTCGGCGCGCCGCGCCACTGTCGTCGCACTCGCATAAGTTGTTCTTGGCCTGCGCCCTGCGCGCCTCGCTCGGGCTAGGCGTCTGCCCTACGCGAATGATACAGGACGCAGACGACGCCGTGAGTGGCCTTGTTCGGGATCGGACTGCAAGGCGTTCGCGCCTCCGGCTTCTGGTCCTTTATGGAGGCCCGCGCCGCACACGGAACCGGGCGAACAGGAACAGTCAAATGAATCAAACTTCATGGTGCGCCGATCCTCTTGTCTGGGGCCACGGACCTCGCGTGTTCGAGGTATTCCTCGAGCCGACCTGCCCGTTCTCCGTCAGGGCGTTCGGGAAACTCGATGACCTGCTAACTCAGGTGGGTGAAGACCGTATCACCATAAAAATCCGTCTTCAGCCGCAGCCCTGGCACATGTACTCGGGCGTGATCGTGCGCTGCATTCTGGCTGCCTCCACGCTCGCGGGCGGAAAGCAAGCGGCGAAGGCTGTCATGGCGGCGGTGGCCGCGCATCGTGAGGAATTCGAGTTCGAGCGCCATTGCCGCGGCCCCAATATGGACATCACGCCCAATGACATCATCGCGCGGATCGAAGGCTACAGCGGCGTGAGACTTGCCGAGGCCTTCAGAATTCCTGATCTCGACCGCGAGATCAAATGGCACTGCAAATATGCCCGCCAGAACGGGATCCATGTGTCGCCGACCTTCATGATCGACGGGCTGGTGCAGGCCGACATGAGCAGTGGGGACGCGGTTGCCGACTGGAGGTCGCGCCTGCTGAAGAACTGAACGTAACCGGAGGCTCTTTTCGCGGCCAGCAAACCATGTTCTTGTCGTAACGCGGAGACAGTGGTCTCGTGTGATTTTGACGGGGAGAGAGCGGAATGTTCAGTCATGTCATGGTCGGGAGCAACGATATCGCCCGATCGAAGAAATTCTACGACGCGCTGTTCGGCGCGATGGGCGGCAAGGCGGGGGTGGAAGACGCCAAGGGCCGGTTGATCTACGCGCATAACGGCGCGCTGTTCCTGGTGAGCAAACCCATCGATGGCAAATCCGCCACGCATTCCAATGGCGGCACGATCGGCTTCACGATGGCGAGCCAGGAACAGGCCGACGCGTGGCACAAGGCCGGGGTCGCGAACGGCGGGACGGCGATCGAGGACCCGCCCGGCATTCGCCAGGGCGGCGCCGGTCCGATGTATCTCGCTTACCTGCGTGATCCTGACGGCAACAAGCTGTGCGCGCTTCGTCGCATGCCGGCCGCCTGAGCCTGGCCACCGCGGGCGCAGTCGTCGTGGTGCGAGCGGGACGGTGGAGGGTTTCTGAACCCTCCACCGTCCCGCAGTGACTACTCGGCGGCCAGGTTCGGAGTGAACTCCAGTGGCAGCCCTTTGTGGCCGGTCAGCCTCTCGCCTTCCTCGTACATCTCGAAGGCCCGCTTCTTCAACACCGGAAGGATCGAGGCGATCTTGTCCAGGTCCAGGTCGGCGGCGATCCCCGGGTAACCGGCACGCTCGATCATCGGGCCAAGCTTCCTGTTCTCGATCTGCTCGAAAGTCCACTCCAGCGGATCGTCGACGATCGTCATGTCCCAATTGATCCGGTGATTCTTGTTGCGCGGACCATAATGGTAATGCGCGCCCTGCCAGAAACAGTCGAACGCCAGAAGCTCGGTTTCTTCGACGTAGGCCTTGCCTTTCGATCCGCCCACGTCGCCAAGGACGTGCAGCGCCAGGCCGCCGTCGCCGTTCCGCTGGCGCCGCATCTCGAGGCCGAAGCGGATGTTGCCGGCTTCGAAGATGTCCGTGCCACGGTTGTGTTTGACCGTGTTCCGCTTGGATACGAAGGTTTCTCTGGCGCAGGCCTCCACGTCGGGCAGGACGCGCCGCACTGCGGCGACGTTGGTCGCCTCAGCGAGATTCTTGTATCCGGCCCGCTCCAGCATCTTCGGGAGTTTTTCGCCAAGCATCCGGATGGTCCAGCCGATGGGATTGCCATCGGTGATCGGGTCCATCCGGCAATGCACGCCCATACCGCCGCCGACGCGGCCCGGGGTCGTCAATTCGGGATTCTCCGGGCCGTAGACGTAGCTTTTCTCGATGTCGAAGCAGTTGAAGCGCAGCAGCGCGGTATGCTTGCCGCCAACATCGGCCGCCACGTCGATGGATACTCCCTGGTCCACGTGATCCTCGACGTTGCCGTCCCACAGCTGGTGCCTGACGACGAAGGTCAGGGGATCGGCGGTAAAACTGGTTCCCTGCGATTGTGGCATGTTGGGGCGCTCCTGTCAGAGGGTTTTGCGCAAGCCTAGGGGGGAGGCGCGGCGGTCGCAAGAGCGGCGTGCGGAGCGGTGGGGGCCCACCTGAGCTCACGGAATGGGCGCGCCCTGGTCTGGCCGTTACTGGAAGGGCTCGATGATGCGACAGCGGACGATCCATAGTGATGCAGCACCGCAGCCGGTTTGCGTGCCAAAGCGGTCTCGGCGCTCTTCAGGACCCGCGACTTCGCAACTCGCCCCGGCCAGCTATTCAAGCCCAAGAGCAGAGAGCCTGGTGACGCTGGCCGGAATGACCTGCCTCACGGCGAGCTGTGCTCGCACTCTCATCTCCGACATGGCGAGCGGATGTGGCAGCACCTTGCTGGTAGACCACGCACGAGTTATGATTGTCTGTGCGCAGTGGGTCTGCCGCTTCGGCGGCAGTGCAACGATCCGATCGGGTGCTGCCAAAGGTACGGGAATGGGTCCAACGGTTGGACATAATCAATTCAAGGAACCCTTCCGGGATCAGTTTGTCCTCTTCTTGAAAGAGGTGCTTCTAGCATTCGCAACCACGACCCCGGGATATGCGCACGATAAGCGGTCAAGGTGGGCCTATGCCTTTAGCCCGATGCCGGATGGAGATACGGAAAAACCGGTGTATGCGACGATGGCTGCGCTCAGAGCACCGAATCTTTCCGCTTTACGCGTCGGCGTGACGGAGGGCGGACAAGTGGTCGTCGAAGTCGAGCACCGTAAGTTGGTGACTCTGTACATCACAAATGATGTTGAAGACCCAAAAGAGTTCCCAAAAATCCAGAAAGGACTTAGGCAGATTATTGAACATTTCGAAAGAATGGCGGGTATTGCGCGCCACAATCTTTTCGATCGCTTTGCGTCTCATCCTGGATACCGAGAACTCGCTGAGCAGCGCCTCACTGACGCCCGACCTTGATTAAGGGGCTCGCCGAGAAACTAACGCATCAAGCCGGGCCGAACGACCCCCCACGAGGTGTCAAGCGCGCAGCCGCGCTTGGTGGACCGGGCCGGCGATCGCCAGTTTCGTCGTCGGCTGCGGCTTCGGTGCGGCGTGTAAGGCGGATTGCGGCCTTGGTCCCTGCTGTTGCCCGCGGGCTTGGCCTTCGCCACGCTGGCGCTCGGGTTCAACGGTCCACCGTCGCTGTCGTCCATCGTACCGGCCGGCAAGCCATTGCGACCGGCTCGTGGCCGATAGGAAAATCGCGAGACTTACCGGAACCGCGCGCAGGCAGGACCAGTACCCGACATGGATGTAGCCTATATCTCGGCACTCTCAGCGTTGGCTGGCTCCGTGATCGGCGGCCTGACATCAGGCATCACCACGTGGCTGAACCAACGTTCCGTAGCCAAAGCTGGACAGTTGGCACACGAGCTGTCCCGTCGACAGGAGCTCTACAAGGACTTCATTGTCGCAGCATCCAAAGCCTACGCCGAAGCCTTGGTGGTCAACGACCCGAAGATTGAAGAGCTTATCGCTCTCTACGCCATGATCAGCCGCATGCGCGCTATGTCTTCGTCCAATATCGTCGCCTGTGCCGAGCGGGTTCTATTGGAGACGACCGGCGCCTACTTCGAGCCAAATCGCACGGTGCCCGAATTGCGAGAGCTCATCAAAAGCGGGACAGGCGTGGACCCGCTGAAGGACTTCGCCGAAGCGGTTCGCGAGGAGCGCCGGCAGTTCGCTCATGTTTAGGCCACCCTGCGTGGGTCGACCGCCAGCCACTTCGCCCTCAACTTCATGGATAGGATTACTCAGCCGGCACGGCAGCAAGCGACGGCGAGCGTGCGCGCATTCGGCCAACCCAGCGGGATAGGCGGTCCATGTAGATGTAGACGACGGGCGTCGTGAACAGGGTAAGGAGCTGCGACACCACCAGCCCGCCTACCATGGCGTAGCCCAGAGGCTGACGCAGCTCCGATCCGGTGCCGTTGCCCAGCATCAGCGGAACGCCGCCCAACAGCGCGCACATCGTGGTCATCAGGATGGGACGGAAGCGCAGCCGGCACGCTTCGTAGATCGACTGCTCCGGAGTCAATCCCTGATGCCGCTCGGCTTCCAGCGCGAAGTCCACCAGCATGATGCCGTTCTTCTTCACAATGCCGATCAGCAGGATGATGCCGACGATCCCCATCACGTCCAGGCCGAAGCCGAACACCAGCAGTACCAGCAGCGCGCCGGCACCGGCTGACGGCAGGGTCGATATGATGGTCAACGGATGGATAGTGTTCTCATACAGCATGCCGAGGATGATGTAGACCGCGATAAGCGCTGCGACGATCAGTATCGGCGTGCTCGACAGCGAGTCCTGGAACGCCTGCGCATTGCCCTGGAAGCTTGCCTGGATCGTCGGGGGCACGTGCAGCGACTGCATGGTCTGGTTGATCGCCGCGACCGCGGGCCCGAGTGGGGCATTGGCCTTCAGGTTGAAACTCAGCGTGACCGAGGGGAACTGGCCCTGGTGGTTGACCGACAGCGGCGCGAGGGTCGTGTGCTGCGTCACCAGTTCGCTCAACGGCACCATTCCGGCAGTCTGCGATCTGACATAGATGCGCCGCAAAGCGTTGGGCCCAAGCTGGAAGCCGGGCTTCACCTCCATGATCACGAAGTACTGGTTCAGGCTGGTGTAGAGCTGCGAGATTGGCCTCTGGCCGAACGCGTCGGACAGCACCGAGTCAATCTGCGCCGCATCGATCCCCAGACGCGAGGCGCTGTCGCGGTTGATCTCCAACGTGAGCTGGGGCGCCGCGGACTGTTGGTCGCTCGCCAGGTCGGTGATCTGCGGCAGCTTTGCCAGCGCGTCCTGGATGATCGGTGCCCACTTGTTGAGCTCGGTCGCGTCGATATCCGCGAGTGTGTACTGGTACTGCGTCGCAGTCAGTCGGCCACCGATATTGATGTCCTGCACTGGCTGCATGAACAACCGCACGCCCATCACCAAGCTGGCCGCCTTATCGAGCCGGGAGATCACAGTCATGATCGGCGAGCGCTGGTCCTTGGACTTCAGCGCGATGAAGATACGTCCCTGGTTCTCGGTCGAGGTGGCGCCGCCCGCACCTATATAGGCGCCCACGCTGGCCACCGCGGGATCCTTCAGCGCAACGCCGATCACCTGCTGTTGGATGGCTGCCATGCCATCGGGTGAGATGTCCTGCGACGCCTCGGTCACCCCGAGGATGAGGCCCGTGTCCTGCTCGGGGAAGAAGCCTTTGGGGATCATCAGGAACAGCCAGACGGTGACGGCGACTGTGGCGAGCATGACCGTCAGCGTGACGAAGCGGTGGCGCAGCGCCACGACCAGGGCACGCGTGTAACCGGCGAGCAGCATGTCGGAGAACCGCTCCAGCGCCCGCGCCAGCGGCCCCTGCTCTTCCGGACCTGCGTGGCGCAGCAATCGGGCACCCATCATCGGGGTGAGCGTCAAGGACACCAGAACGGAGACGCCGATGGCAACCGTGACGGTGACGGCGAATTCCTGGAACATGCGGCCGACCATGCCGCCCATCAGCAGCAACGGGATGAACACCGCGACCAGCGAGATGGAGATCGACAGGATCGTGAAGCCGATCTCGCCCGCGCCATCGAGCGCCGCCTGCAATGGCCTCTTGCCCATCTCAATGTGGCGGGCGATGTTCTCCACCATCACTATGGCGTCATCGACCACGAAGCCGACGGCGATCGACAAGCCCATCAGCGATAGGTTGTCGAGGCTGTAGCCCAGCGCGTACATCACGCCGAACGTACCGGTGATGGAAACGGGAACCGCGATCGCCGGAATGACCGTCGCCCAGAGACTGCGCAGGAACAGAAAGATCACGCCGACGACCAGGCCGATCGTCAGCAGCAGCGTGAACTGCACGTCCGCGACAGAGGCACGGATGGTCGTCGTGCGACCGGAGATGACCGAGACATTGATGGTGGGTGGAATCGACAGTTCCAGTCGCGGCAGCGCCGCCTTGATCGCCTGCACCGTGCTGATGACGTTGGCGCCTGGCAGCCGCTGGACGGCGAGAACGATACCGCGATGCTGATTGACCCAGCCTCTCAGTGTTTCATCTTGCGGCCCAACAGTCGCTTGCCCGATGTCGTGCACCCTGATCGGTCCGCCGTTGCGATACGCGATGATCTGGTTGCCCCAGTCCTGCGGCTTCAGGATCTGATCAGATGTCTGCAAGGTGTAGGCGCGGGTCTGGCCGTACAGGCTGCCTTTCGGCTGGCTCACACTCACGTTGGTGAGCGCGTTTCGAACATCCTCCAGATCCAGGCCATTCGCCGCGAACTGCGCCGGGTTGAACTGGATGCGGACCGCGGGATGTTGCTCGCCGCCGATGCCGATGAGCCCAACGCCCGGGACCTGCGACAGCTTCTGCGCTAGGATGCTCTCAGCATAGTCATCCACCGTGGTGATCGGCAGGACATCCGAGGTCAGTCCGAGCACCAGGATCGGCGCATCCGCCGGATTGGTTTCGTGATAGGTGGGTGGCGTCGGCATGTTCTTCGGAAGCTGACCTGCCGCGGCATTGATAGCGGTCTGCACAAGCTGCGCTGCTGCGTTGATGTCATCGTTCAGCGCGAACTGCACCGTGATCTGCGTGTAGCCGGTCGAGCTGGTCGACGTCATCTGCGTCAGGTAGGGAATCTGACCGAACTGCTTCTCCAGCGGCGTTGCCACCGACGATGCCATGGTCTGGGGATCGGCGCCTGGCAATTGCGCGGTCACGGCAATGGTCGGGAACGATACGTTCGGCAACGCGGCGACCGGCAGCAGGCTATAGGCGACGCCACCGAGCAGCACGATGGCGACCATCAGGAGCGCGGTCGCGACCGGCCGGCGGATGAAGGGCGATGACAGGCTCATCACAGCATCCCCGCGCTGCTTTCGCTGGTGTTCTGCACGCGCGGATCGCCGGCGGGCACGCTGGCGACCTTGACGCCATCGTCGAGGCGGTACTGGCCGGCGGTCACAATCGTATCGCCTGCATGCAGGCCCTGGTCGATCAGCGCGCGGCCGCCGAATGTTTCTCCGACGGTGACCGGGCGGATCCGCGCGCTACCGTCTGGCTGCACGGCGAAGACATAGGGACCGCTCTGCCCCTGCTGCACCGCGCTCAGTGGCACAGTGATGCCATTATGCCGCTCGTCCACGATAAGGTGGACGTTGACGAACTCGCCGGGCCAGAGCGCACGTTTCGCGTTCGGGAAGGTCGCCTTCAGCTGTGCGGTTCCCGAGGACTGGCTGATCGTGTTGTTGACAAGAAGCAGGCTGCCCTCGTCGAGGACCGTCCGGTCGTTCTGATCGTATGCCAGCGTCTTCAGCGTCCCCTTCGCCATCGCCTGCCTGCACCTCGGGAATGTCCTTCTGCGGCAAGGTGAACACCACCGAGATCGGCTCGATCTGCGTGATCGTGACGATCGGCGTGCTGGTGCCGGGTTGCACGATGTTGCCGATGTCGACCTGGCGTATGCCAGTCACGCCATCGATCGGGGACATGATGCTCGTGTAGCTGAGCTGGGTCTGCGCATTGAATATGGCTGCCTTGTCGGCAGCGGCGATCGCCTGCAACTGGCTGACCTGAGACGCCTGATCGGTCACCTGCTGTGCCGATGCGAAACCCTGCTTCAGCAGCGGCGTGAAGCGATTGAGATTGACCTGCGCATTGGTCAGTTGGGCTTCATCGCGCGCGAGGTTCGCTTCGGCCTGTTGCAGGACCGCCTGAAATGGCCGCGGGTCGAGTTGCGCGATCAAATCACCCTTGTGCACCGCCTGTCCTTCGACGAAAGCGATGTGCTGGATCGTGCCGGTGACCTGCGTGTGTACGTCCACCACGTTGTACGCCTCTACCGTCCCGATGCCGTCCAGGACGATGGGCACATCGCCGATCTGCACCTCGGCGGTATTGACAGGGACCGCTTGCGGCGCCGTGGGGGCTTCGGGTGCCGCCTCGGACGGATAGTACCGGGATACAACAAGCGCGCCGACACAGGCCACGAGACAGGCCGCGACAAAGATCATGCGCTTCTTCATTGCTCTAATGCTCCACGAACGCTGCGTGAGATGGCGCGAAAAGGGCCGGCCTTTGGCCGGCCCCTTCTATGCGCTATGCGCAACACATCAGCCGTTCGTGCCATCCCCATTGGGATTGGGCGGGAAAAGCCAGGTGCCACGACTCGATTGAGTGGCGTAGACGCCGATAGTCGCACCGTTCGACTGCGCTGGGGCCTTGGCGGCGGGTGCCTGCTGCGTAGTCGCGGTGCCCCAGAAGTTCGGATACATGTAGCCACTGTTGCTTTGCATATCAGCGGCGAACGCCGGCGCGATGCCAAGTCCGACGGCGGCAACGGCGGCGAGCAATGTGGTCTTCATGGTGATCTTGCTCCTTCTCTCGATCGCCGGCCTGGTTGCCGGCGCGAGTGGAAGGTGCATCAGCCGCGATAGGAACCGCTTCGCCTGACCATGAAATCGGTTTTACAAAGGCTCGCGCCCGCCAATCATGTAGCCCGCGCCCGGTATCGTATGGATGAGCTGATGGTCGAACGCGTGGTCGATCTTCCGGCGCAGCCGGTGCATGTGCATATCGATGATGTTGCCACGTGGCTCGAAGTCATAGTCCCAGGCAGCCTCAAGCAACATTGACCGCGTCACCACCTGCCCAGCGCGGCGCATCAGGTGCTCGAGCAGCAGGAACTCACGATGTTGCAGATCGATGGTGTGCCCACCGCGCGATGCGCGCCGCGCCTGTGTGTCGAGCGTCAGGTCCGCAACCTGCAGCACGGCCTGGCCGCGCGCCTTGTCGGCGCGGCGCGCCAAACCTTCCACCCGCGCCAGCACCTCGGCGAAGGCGTAGGGTTTGGCTAGATAATCGTCGCATCCGGCGCGCAGCCCTGCCACCCGATCGGCCGCACTGGCGATCGCGCTCAGCATCAGTACCGGTGTCGCCACTCCCTGCTCGCGCAGCCGCTGCACCAGGGCAATGCCATCCAAAGCCGGCAGCCGTCGATCCACGATCAGAACGTCGTAGATGCCTTCCAGCGCCAGTGCCAGACCCGTCTCGCCATCGCTTGCCCGATCCACGATGTGGCCGCTTTCCGACAATCCGCGAACCAGATAGCGTCCTCCTCGGTCGTCGTCTTCCACGATGAGCAGGCGCATGGACCCTCCACCTGGATTAACGGCTTTTCATCTTCGGGCGAAGTGGCTTTTGCACCCTACCTTGCAGTGTACGCAATGCCGGTACGGCCCATAAAGACAGGGTGGATGCGATGGCTCGAATTCTCGTCGTAGAGGACGACACACAAACAGCAAACGAAATCACCGCCGCGCTGGGCGACCACGGCTTCGCGGCGGATGCTGCCTCGACCGGGCGTGAGGGCCTGCTGAAGGCTGCCGCCGAACCGTACGATGCAATCGTGCTCGACCGCATGCTGCCGGGTGGGCTCGACGGCCTCGGCGTGCTGACGGCGCTGCGGGCAGCCGGCATCGAGGCTCCGGTGCTGATCCTGAGCGCTCTCTCGGCAGTGGACGAGCGGGTGCGTGGCCTGCGCGCTGGCGGCGACGACTACATGACCAAGCCGTTCGATTTCCTCGAACTCACCGCGCGGCTGGACATCCTGCTGCGCCGCCACGCCGGCCCTCAACGCGAGACTGTACTACGCGTCGGCAGGCTGGAGATGGATCTGCTCAAGCACACCGTTCACCTCGCGGGCAAACCGGTTGATCTGCTGCCGCGCGAGTTTCGCCTGCTCGAATATCTGATGCGTCACCCGGGACAGGTGGTGACGCGTACCATGCTGTTCGAGGAGGTGTGGAACTATCACTACGCCGAGCCCACCAACGTCATTGACGTTCATGTAAGCAAGCTGCGCCGCAAACTCGATCCCGATAACAATCGGCCGATGATCCATACGGTCCGCGGCGCTGGGTATATGTTGCGTGCGCCTGACTGATCTGCCCAGAACGACGAGCTTCCGGCTCGCGTTGCTCTTCCTGCTTCTGTTCGGCGCGGCGTCGTTGCTGCTGTTCGGGTTTCTTTACCATGAAACCAACGGCTACTTGATGAGGATGGCCGACGACTGGCTCCACCGTGAGCAGGTCGGCTTCGCGCAGATGGACGAGGCAGCCTTCTTCGACCGGCTGCGAGCGCACGTTATCGCGGATTCCGCTGCCGAGCGGCCGTTCAGCCTGTTTGATGCGTCCGGCCACCGGATCGCCGGCAATCTGCTGGGCGTGTCCCCGAACCTTGTGGTGAGCGCGCCGTTGGATCGCCCGTTCGATTTCGCGGTGGTGGCAAATGGGCAGACACTGGACTATCGGGGAATGATCCACCGAGGACCGTTGGGCAATCTGCTGCTCATCGCCCAGAGTGCCAGCGGAGCAGACCGGTTTGATGCGGTGCTCATCCACGCCCTGTTGGTCGGCGGTGCGGTAACCGGGCTCCTAGGCCTGTTCGGTGCAGCCATTGCTGGGGCCGATGCAGTCCGCCGTATCGACGCAGTGACCGATGCAACCCAGCGCATCGTGGCTGGCGATCTGTCGCAGCGGCTGCCGGTGCACGGCAGGACTGGCGACCTGGACCGGTTGGTTCACGTCATCAATGGCATGCTCGATGAGATTGAGCGGCTGATCCAGGAGGTGAAGGGCGTCTGCGACAGCATAGCGCATGATCTGCGCACGCCTCTGACGCGGCTGCTTGCCGGTCTTGAGCGTGCCCGCCGGCGCGCGCGATCTACTGAAGATTTCGCAACAGCGATCGAGGATGCAAGCGTCGAGACCAGGGCCGTCCTGCGGACATTTTCCGCCATGCTGCGCATATCGGAGGTGGAGTCCGGAGCACGCCGCGCCGGCTTCACGTCAGTTGATCTCGCGCAGGTTGTCACCGATGTGGCCGAATTTTACGAACCGTTGGCGGACGAGAAGGGTATCAGCCTGGTCTGGCAACCCGACGGCATTGCCGCGACGTTGCCGGGCGATCCCAGCCTGCTGTTCGAGGCGGTGGGGAACCTGATCGATAACGCCATCAAGTTCACGCCTTCAGGCGGCCATATCGAAGTTGGTATACTCTCAGATCCGCGGTGCATCGGCGTGGAAGTCAGCGACACCGGTCCTGGGATCCCCAGCGAAGAACGTGACGCTGTTTCGCGGCGTTTCTACCGCCTTGAGCAGAGCCGCAATGCGCCGGGTACTGGGCTCGGCTTGGCGCTGGTGTCCGCAGTCGCCCGCTTGCACGGGATGGATCTTGTCATCACCGATGCAAACCCAGGCTGTCGCATCACCCTCGTCCGTACCACCAGCGAACAGCCGGATAGGATCTAAACTCGGTGAACGTCATATTCTCCAAGCGTTCGACCCGGTCGATTATCGTCTTGAGCATGTCTTCTTGTCTGGCATCGGCCAGCAGGCTCTGCCGCAAGCGCTCTGCTTCAGCCAATAATGATGCGGGAATGCCGGCCGATGGCAGCCCCGTTCGTAGAGCGTAGGCTTGCCAACCCGACGGACCACGTTGTTTTCAGGGGGTGTGATGGAGTTCTGGACCGAACCACAGATGGCGTCGATCCACAAAATGCTCAACCCGCGTTCCATTGCGATCGTGGGCGCGACGCCGAGGATGCAGTACGGTGGGCGGTTTCTGGCTGCGGCGCTCAAGGCCAAGGACCGGGTGCGGGTTTATGCCGTGAACCCGCGTTATGACGAAATCATGGGGGAGAAGTCCTACCCGAGCGTGTCGGACCTGCCGGAGGCCCCCGACGTGGTGGGCATCGTGGTGCCCTACGACCAGGTGCTCGATGTCCTCCAGGAGAGCCACCGCAAGGGGGCGGGGTCGGCGATCGTGATCTCGGCGGGCTTTGCCGAGCGCGATATGGACGACCGGCGCGATCTGCAGGGGGAACTGGGTGAATTTGCCCGCGCGTCGGGCATGCGCATCAGCGGCCCCAACTGCCTGGGGCTCGCGAATGTCACGCACGACATCTGGGCCACCTCTTCCTCGCGCGGGGCGTCCGGTCTGACCGGGCCGATCGGCCTGGTGTGCCAAAGCGGCGCGACGGCGTTCGGGCCGTTCCTGGTGCGGGCGGTGGAGAACGGCATCGGCTTCAGCTACATCATCTCGACTGGGAACGAGGCGGACCTCGATTTTTCCGACTTTGCCCGCTACCTGCTGGACGATCCGGATACGCGGGTCATTGCTGGTTTTGTCGAAGGCTTCAAGCGGGCCGACAAGTTTCTCGAAGTGGCAAGGCTCGCAGCAGAGCGCGGCAAGCCGATCGTCCTCATCAAGATCGGGCGTTCGGAACTCGGAGCGAGGGCGGCACGCTCGCATACTGCAGCGCTGACGGGCGAGGATGCCCGCTACGATGCGATCTTTGCCCAATACGGGGTGATCCGGGTCCAGGATTACGACGAACTGCTGGAGGTCGCGCACCTGCTGGCCCACACCCCCAAGCCCGGCGTGCCCGGCATCGCGGTGGTATCCCACTCGGGCGGCATCAGTTCGCTCACCGCCGACATGTGCGGTCAGGCCGGTCTCGATCTGCCGACGCTTGGCGAAGCGGCGCGTGACGGCATCAACGCGATCCTGAACGGCTTCGGGTGGGCTGCGAATCCTGCCGATGTAACGGGCTTTGCCAACAGCGAGTCCTTCCCGCAGATCATGCAGCATATGATCGATGATCCCCGGATGGGGACCTTAGTCGTGGCGAGTGCCGGGGCGGACGCGCAAGCTCAGCAGGTCATCAGCCAGCGTGATCGGACCGACAAGGGCGTGGTGTTTCTGTGGACAGGAAGCCGGGACGCCAAGGCTGGCCTGGCGCAGCTTCGGAGCGCGCGGATACCGATCTTCTACACGCCGGACACGCTGGCCCGAGGCCTGCGGAGCCGCCTCGCGTATCATACATGGCGCGAGCGTCGCCTGGCCGATGGCTTTGCCACGGCCCCGTCGCGTTCGGCTGCGCAGGATGCGGCCATCGCCCAGGCGCTTGGCCTGGGGCGTCCGACACTCTCGGAGTTTGAGAGCAAGCAGCTGTTGGCAGCCTGGGGCGTGGCGAGTGCGCGTGAGTTGCTGGTTGCGTCCGCGGAGACCGCCGTCGAGGCTGCGGAGCAGCTTGGGTTTCCGGTGGTTCTCAAGGTCGATTCGCCGAATATCCTGCACAAGACCGAGGCCGGGGTCGTTCGGCTGAACCTCCGCGATGCCGCACAGATGCGAACGGCCTACGCGGAGATCCTGGCCAGTGCCAAGGCCTATGCGCCACAGGCTCGGATCACCGGCGTGTCGGTGCAGGAGATGGTGGGAGACGGTGTCGAAGTCATCGTTGGTGTGTCGTGCGACCCGCAATTGGGCCCTGTGCTCCTGTTCGGCAGTGGCGGCGTGATGGTCGAGGTCTACAACGATGTGGCCCTGCGCCGCTGCCCCATCACGCGCTCCGAAGCACAGGCCATGATCGCTGAGGTCAAGGGAGCCCGGTTGCTCCAGGGCTTTCGCGGACGGCCGGCGGCGGACCTCGAGGCGCTCGCGGATACCCTGGTGCGCGTGTCGCACCTCGCCACGCACATGGAAGGACACCTGGCGGAGTTGGACATCAATCCGCTCATGGTGCTGCCGTCAGGTCAGGGCGTGAAGGCGGTAGACGCCCTTGTAGTGCTTCGTGGCACGTAGCCGTGCTGAAACTGGCCGCCCGCGTCAGGGAAATCTTCGTCCGCCGAACCCTATCAATAACCGGGGGGCGGCACTCGACCGGGGCTGATTATCAGCGGCCGGGCCGAAACCTGCGCAATGAAGTCGCTCGCCTGTTCTTCGCGGTAAGAAAGCAAACACAGATGGACGGGCGCACCGGCAATCTCTGCCACCCGATCAACGAACGCCTTGTGCTCGGCATGCGCCCGCGCGGCTGGGCAGAGGGAAGGATCGTATAGGATCAGCAAATCAACGTCCGCGTAGAGGTCGGAGCGCGAAGCGGACCCGAACAAATAAGCCGATGATCTGTCAGGCAGCACGGGTGTGATAGACCGGATTGCCGTGGCGATCTTTGCTGAAATACTTATGTGGTTCCTCCCGCCAAATCGCTGCAACAAGTTCCTTGAGCGTCAAAAGGCCGATGCCTTCGGCGTTTGCCAGTTCCTTGGCTTCTAGCGTGTAGGCGTTCCAGTCTCCGGCGAGGACGACGCACGTTGCCTCCTGGAATTCCTCGCGCGCCTTGTAAAAGGCAGCAGCCCCGAACGTATAGGTGTTGACGATAAGCACATAAACGCAATCGGCGGGCTTCTTGCGAGTGATCGCAAATAGTATATCGCGGGAGCGCAAAAAATGCACCACGTTCCCATGCCCCTTGAGCATTCTTTCGAAGAATCCGATGGAACTATATAGGACGGCCCAGCCGTTGCTCCCGTTATCCATTCCGCTCCACCATTTCCCTGAACACTTGCGGAAACCGCGGATAGCCTTCCACGCGCTCCATCGCGTTGGCGGCGAACCCCGCAGCATGCTCTTTGAACTGCGCGGCGATCGCGTATTCCTGAGGGGTTAGAAGACCTCGGCTACCGTCAAGCGCGGCACAGATTTTCGCGTTGTTCGGGATGATCTGGCTAACTTTGCGAAGTTGCCAAAACTGCGCGGCGTTGCTGAACGGATTCCGCTGCGCTTCTTCGGACTCCGGACCATAGGTTTTCCAGATTTGATAGTTGTCGGCGAGCAAGAACCCAATCTCCCTGAACAGGTCCGCGCGTCTGGCATAGGATTTTGCCTCAAGCGCTTCCCGCACCCGGCGTTCATGGGCGTCTTTCCACCCGTGCAGGAGCGCAACGGGGAAGGTGCCTTCCGGCGCTTTGTCGATTTCGGTGTGATTGGTCGGGCAAAGCAAAATCAGGTTCTCGTAGGCGTTGGAACCGCCGCCGGGCACACCGCGCCGCCCTGTCGGCTGTCGGGCTATGATGTGAGCCATCTCACCTAACACAGTCGGGTCCGCACCGAAAAATCTGACGCAATCGGTGCCGCAGTCCGGCCGTGCGCAACGCCCGGCCGCGAGGCCCCAGAGCTTCTTTATGTTTTGATCCGCTATCGGCATTCAATACGTCGTGAAGAAGCTGGCGGCTTTTACATAGCACCACGTGTGGCCGAGAGCGACCGCCGCTAGCCGGCGACCTCCAGTGTCACACGCCCTCAGCCCGGGGATTTGCCGAACATGGTCCAGCCGCCGCTGCTCGGCGTGGTGAAAGCCCCAAGCGCAGTCTCTGCCCGAACCCTGATCTGCCGAGCGCCGCCGTGCCGCGGAGCTGCTCTATGCAGTCGGTGTACATGGCCGTCCGGGTGCGCCCGTTCAGCAGATTGCCGCCGCGCGAGCAGAGCGGTCCGGGCCCTCGACCCTGATATCGCCCCCATAGAACGCGAAGGCATCGCCGCGTTTGACGCCGTGCCACTGGAAGGTCTCGAGGAAGAACTGCGCCATGGGTGCATAGCCGTCGTAGGATTGAATATGTCGACATTCTGTCCCAGGCGCCACTTTGCCGTGCCAAGCACTCGGGCTATCCTTGCCGCATGTCCCAACCCGCTGCGCAGCCGCCAGCAGGAGGTCGCCAACGCATCGTGGGGCGGACTGGGCAGTACTGGACAGCCTGGTCGCCGACGATCGAGAACTGCACATGAGCGAAAACACGGATTGGACACTGATCGTCAGAGCATCCCAACAGGCAAAGGTCGCTGCAGAGGCGGCGGTCGCGTCTGCAAAGCTGTTGGAGAGCGAGGCCGGTCATCGGCTCTCGGCCATGGAGGCCAGGCTTGGCGCGATCGAGGGGAGAATTGCCAATCTCGCCGCTGGCCAGAACAGCCACGAGCTGGCGATCATGCGTATCGCCGACACCCAGGCCGATCACACCGCCAGGCTAACCAGGATCGAGACGCTGCTGACCGATATCGCGCGAAAGCTGGGCGCATGAGCAATAAAGAAGCGCTGCCGGGTGATGCCGCCACCGCGCGCGGTTGAGAATGTTCGCCGCACGCCGGTGACCTCCAGTATCACCACCCCTCAGCTCGGGTGTTTGCCGAACATGATCCACCCCCCACTGCTTGGGGTGGTGAATGCCCCCAGCGCGGTCTCCGCCCGAACCCTGACCTGCCGTGCGGCAGCCGTGCCGCGGAGCTGCTCGATGCAGTCGGTGTACATCGCCGTCCGCGTGCGCCCGTTCCCCAGATTGCCGCCGCTCGAGCACAGCGGGTGCGGTCCCTCGACCCTGATATCGCCCGCGTAGAACGCAAACGCATCGCCGCGTTTGACGCCGTGCCACTGGAACGCCTCCAGGAAGAACTGCGTCATGGGTGCATAGCCGTCGTAAGGATTGAATATATCGACGTCCTGGGGCCCAAGCCCGGCGCCCTCGTACATTCTCCTGGCGGCGCGGTCGGTCCAGTCCTCGATCTGCTCCAGATCGGCCTGTGTGGAACGCTGCCTGAAGTTGTGCTGTGAGTGATTGAGCACATAGACCGGCTTCTGCCGCATGTCGCGGGCGCGCTCGGCCGTCGTGAACAGATACGCAGCCGATGCATTGACCGGCCGGTCGCAGTCCCACAGCCGGAGCGGGTTCAGGACGTAGCGCGAACCGAGGTACTCCTCGACGGTGAGCTGCGGCACCTTGTGGGTGGCATTGTACCCCCACGGCGTGAGCAGCCCGTTGCGGTGCTGGTTGACGACGAAGGGCGCGAGGTCGTCGTGCTTGCCACCGTATTTCAGGCAGTACTGACCGTGCGGGAACATGTTGATGAAGTCGTTGCCGCCGTGATTGCCCCAGGGTGCCGTCCATTGGCGTGCGCCGCGGGCGTAGTCGTCGGCGTTCTCGCCACCGCGACGATAGCGGCCTTCCAGATTGCCTGTCGGGTAGATGACGAGACAGGTGCTGCAAACGCCGTCACCCACGGCCTGTGCCGCCATGCCCACCATTTCGCTGATCGTCGGCAATCCTGTCGGAGCAAATTTGACGTTGGGCAGGCCCATCTGCTCGATGAGCCACTTCGCGTTGACCAGAGTGAGCCCCCACTCCGAATCGTAAGGCGGGTGCGAAGTACGGCCGTGGCGCCCACTGCGACGCGGAGCCGCCGCTGCCGCCGGCGATATGGCTGTCGCAGCAGATGACGCCGTCGATCTGATCCGGCGTCACGCCTGCGTCGTCCATCGCCTTCTGGCAGGCCAGGATGGAGTAGGCACCCAGCGTCTTGTCCATCGACACGCCGTCCCAACGACGGTCGACCGGCGAATGTCCGACACCAGCCACCGCGACCTTGCCGCGGTGCTCCCATACGCCGAGCCCGTCCTTGTCTCGCCGCCACTGATACTGGTCAGGTGCGCTCATGGTTCCACCTACTCCTCGAAGCGGCTCGTGGCGTCACGATCGCGGTCGTATCGTCGCGTGATCGGAAACGGCGGCAACCAGGACTCACGGCGGATGGTCCAGAGTTCGTAGGTTGGCGTCAGTTGGTCAGGGGCATCCAGGGCACCCAGATTCACCAAGGTTTCGTCTCCGCTGCGTCCGAAAACCGGCGAACCACAGCGGGGACAGAAAACCGCCCCGAGTAGTCGCGTGCTTCGCCTTCAATCGTCACCGCATCCCGAGGGAACACCGCGGAAGCGTGAAACAGAGCCCCATGATACTTGCGGCAGTCGAGACAGTGACAAAGGCCAACCCGGTATGGGCGTCCCGACGCCACAAATCGGACGTTGCCGCACACGCACCCGCCGGTGAATTGGTCCATGCTGCGTCTCCTCTAGGCGACGACCCGCCACTCGTGGATGAGCTGGTCCGGGGCCACCTCCTCGAACGTCACCTCGACGGCGGCGCCCACCGGCACCTTGTAGGGCGGCGTGCCGGGGAGGTTGGAATAGAAGTTGACCCGCGGATCCGCGTCCAGCGTCACCATCGCCATGTTATAGGGCTGATCGGCCATGCGCCGGTTGAGGCGGCCATCCTCGATCACGATGTAGCTCGCGATATGGCCGCGTCCCTCGACGTCTTTCCACGTCAGACCGGCCGCCGACCCGCACACCTGACACGCCTGCTGCGGCGGGTATTGCAGCCGGTCGCAGGCAGCGCAGTGCTGCAGGACGAGCCGCCGTTGATTGACAGCGTCCCAGAACGGCTTGCTCAAAGCGTCGGGGACGGGGATCAGCTTCGGCATCGCTTCACCCCTCGCCTCGTCCAACCCACTGGCCATAGACGGGGTACTGCGAGCAGATGAACTCGATATACGCCGGGCGACCTGACGTATTAACGTCGAGCGCCCGCCGCAGGGCCGGGATGACCTCGGCTGGCTCGTTCACCCGCTCGGTGTGGAAGCCAAGGGCGCCGATCACCTTCGACATATCCACCTCGTCGGGCCCCAGCACCTGATGTGTGAAGGGATCGTGTCCCGGCCCCCAGAAGCCGGGTCCGTATCCGGCAAAACCGCCATTGCTGATGTGCACGACCGTGATCCCGAGTTTCTCGCGCAACAGCACCTCGAGGTTGCCGAGCATGTAGCCAAGGCCCGCCTCGCCGGTCACCGCCACCGATGCCCTGTTCGGAAACGCCTTCTTGGCGGCAATGGCCGCGGCCAGGCTGAAGCCGAGCGTGGAGACATTCCCCCAGCCCAGGAAGCCGCGCGGGATGAGCGTGTCGAACACGGTGCTCAGCTGGTCGCGCGTGTTGCCGGACTCGTGCGTCACGAACGAATTGCGCAGATCCAGCACCTGCATGAGATCGCCGTACACCCGATAGGGGTTGATGGGCGTCTCGTCGGAGTTCATCACCTGCCGGTATCTGGCGAGCGCGTCGTCGCGTGCCGCCCTCACCTCCGCCGCCACATTACCCGCCGCCCGTCCGGCACCGCGCGTGCGGTCGGCCACTTCCTGGCGGAGCGCCTGCAAGGTCAGGCGCGCATCGCCAATCACCGCGTGCGCCATGGGAATCATCTTGTTGATGTGCAGCTCATCGACGTTGCACAGGATGATCGTCTTCTTCGCCGCATCGGGAATGCCGTGACTGAAACGCCCCGGCGACAGGCTAGAACCCACGGCGAGGATGACGTCGCTCTTGTTCAGGTAGTGCGCCACCTGATCGCCGCGCACGCCGACGAACAGCGGATGGTCCTCCGGGAACGCACCTTTGGCCTTGAGCGTCGTGATCACCGGCACATTCACGAGCTCCGCCAGCGCTTTCAGTTCTTCCGAAGCGCCCGCGTAGATGACCCCCTCGCCGGCGTAGATCAGCGGGTTGCGGGCTCCCAGGAGCTGGTCAACCGCTGCGCGCACATCCGCCGGGTCCGGCGCCGATTTCCAGCCCTTCACCGGACGGTAGGGGTCGGCGGTTTCGTCGTATGTGGCCGTGGCATTGGGAACAGCGAGGATCACCGGGCCCGGCCTGCCGCTGCGCAGCATGGTGAAGGCGCGGCGCATGAACTCAGGCGTGCGCTCGGGCTTGTCGAGATAGCCGAACCACTTCGACACGGTCTTCATGGCCGATGCGACGTCGGTACTGGCTGTTGCCAGAGCTGCCGGCCGGCACGCCATCGGTGATGCACAGAACGGGCGAGCCATCCTCATAGGCCTGCGCCATCCCGGCGTAGGCGTACTGCATGCCGGCGGCATTGACGCCCCCCTGGAAGGTGCACACCCCGATCCGTGAGCCCGCGGTGATGCGCGAGAACGCGTCGGCGACCGCGACGGCGTAGCGGTCGTCGCGCATCATCAGCATCGGCACTCCTTCCCGGCCGAGCGCGTTGTTCACCCGGCAGACCGGGAAGGTCGAAACCCAACCCACGCCCTCCTGCTTGAGAATGCGGACAATGCCGGTCGCTACATCGATCGTCATGGATGTGGTCTCCTTTGCATGGAGCCGAGCCGTCAGCCTCCGTGTGGGCGCACTGCGTGCCGTTACCCGACTGCCGCAGCGGTGTGATCGGCCTCGCAATCGCGAGCAATCCTGAAAATGACGGGCACCTGTCGCCCTGGCAAGAGCCGGCCGGGCATCAGATTATCCCGGACACACACAAGAACGGCTGCGCGAACGAGGCAACGACTGGCCCTAGGCTCGGGCTGTTTCAGGACGTCGTGTTCGGCTGACCGGAACGCGGGGGAGCATCGTGCAGCCATAAGCGCCTAGAGATGCTGACAAGCATGACCGACGCTTGAGCCAATGCCGATACAGCTTGATGCTCCCGATCGAGCGCTCGACTCTGGCAGAAGGCTCCGTTGGAGGGGTAGGTCGCATCCACGACTACCTCGAGACGGCTGGCCACGGCGACGACGAGCAAGGGCCGCTGTTCCGGCCGATCCGCAAACCCGGGCTCGCGCCGACGCTGCCATGCGGGGCTCAACAAGAGCGAGCAGCGTCATTTCCTCGCGCAGGTCATCCGCACCTCCAAACAAGGCCGGATTGCCGACCGCAGTGCCGAGGCGCAACAGTTTCATGCCCCCGGCGTCAACCTCGTCATCGCCGCGATCTTGTTCTGGAACTCCAGTACATCGCCGACGCCATCGCCGCCACCACAGTCTCGTGCCATTTGCACCGTTGTCGCATATCATTCGAACCCTTGAGCAGGAACACGAAATGATTCAGGGTCTGCGCCATGCCCGCGAGCATACGTCGCGTAGCGTTACCCAAGATGGCGAAGAGTTTGGCCAACGAGTTGACATTGCAGCCACCCGGGAAGCCACCGGTCTGACCCGCTGCACGGTCGCGATCATTGGTGCCGGATTCGGCGGCATCGGCATGGCAATTCGCCTCAAGCGCGCGGGGTGGCATGACTTCGTAATCATCGAACAGGCTGACACCGTCGGAGGTGTATGGCGCGACAACACCTATCCGGACTGTGCGTGCGATATCCCCTCCCATCTTTACTCGCTATCGTTTGCGCCGAGCGCCGACTGGTCACGACGATATCCGACCCAGGCGGAGATCCGCAGATATCTCGAGGAATGCGTCGAGCGGTTTGGACTGACCCCGCATCTGCGCACAGGGGTGAGTTTGAAGGAGGCCAAATTCGAGAATGCCGCCGCCTTGTGGCTGCTACGGACGGATCCCGGTCCCGATCTTGCAGCGCGGTTCCTGGTTCTGGCAACGGGCGCGCTCCATCGGCCGGCCTTCCCGGCATTGCGCGGCATCGAATCCTTCCGTGGTGTCGCGTTCCATTCAGCACGCTGGAAGCACGGGACTGGCATCAAAGGCAAGCATGTGGCCGTGATCGGCACCGGAGCGAGCGCGGCACAGTTCGTGCCGCGTATTGCCGAGGACGCGGCGCGTCTCGTGCTGTTTCAACGGACGCCGCCGTGGGTATTGCCGAAATCGGATCCAGTCTCCAGCCCGCGCAATCGCTGGGCTCTACGCCATGTTCCCTTGCTTCAGCGGTCGTTGCGTGCGTGGTTTTACTGGACCCACGAGATGCGCGCATTTGGTTTCGTGCTGTTTCCCAGTCTTATGGCCGCACCCGAAAGGCGCGCTCGCAGCCATGCGAAGCGGCAGGTTCCCAGCGATGCGTTACGACATCTGCTCACGCCCGCCGATCGCATGGGTTGCAAGCGGGTGCTGCTCTCCAATGACTTCCTCGCCAGCCTGACCCGACCGAATGTTTGCTTAGTGACCGTCCCGATCGCCGGCGTTGTGCCGGACGGGCTGGTTACTGCAGAGGGGATTGAGCACCGGGCCGACGTCCTGATATTCGCGACTGGATTTCAGGCGACCAATTCATTCGGCTCTGTCAAAGTCGTGGGGCGCAATGGTGTCAGTCTGTCTGAGGCGTGGCGAAACGGGATGCAAGCTCGGCTTGGTATCGCTGTGGCGGATTTCCCGAACCTCTTTCTGCTTGGCGGCCCCAACACTGGGCTTGGGCATAATTCAGTGGTTTTCATGCTGGAGGCGCAGATACGCCACGTGCTTCGATGCCTCCGATCGCTGAAGCAACGCAATGCCACTTCGGTTGAAGTGCGGCCCGAAGTGCAGGCTGCATTCATCCGGCGACTGGACAAGTGGATGCAGCGCACGATCTGGTTGTCCGGATGCCGGAGCTGGTATTTGGACCGCAACGGCCGTAACACAACTCTTTGGCCGGGGTTTAGCATCGGCTACTGGTTGCGTACGCTACGCGTGTCGGAACGACATTACCGGTTCGCCGACACCGCCGCGGCGAATGGGGGGACCGAGGCCCAGGCGCTCCACTGATCTTCCTGAGATCGAATAAGCCGGGAGTGCGACTGCCGGCCGAGCTGAAAAAGCGCTATCATGGGCGGCTAGCGTTTCATTGCCGGCCCAAACGAATGTTGCGTACAACTTCCTCGTCCCGTGCAAGTCTAGCCTGAAGTTTTCACGTGTCGGGACTTGAAGGCTGAATCCTGTCAGTGTGTTGTTTGAAGATTGGTGTGGATTTTGTGTCCATGTAGGGATTCCCAAAACGGCCGGAGTGTGATTCGATTCGGCCATGTTCATCGAGACGGTTCCTAATCGGTCGTCTCCGCCGGCGGTGCTGTTGCGGGAGAGTTATCGCGACGAGGAAGGCCGTGCGCAGAAGCGCACGCTGGCCAACCTGAGCAAGCTGCCGGGTGATGTCATCAATGGGCTGAAGGCGCTGCTGAAGGGCGGCACGGTGATCGGCACCGGCCCGAACGAGATGCAGATCGAGCGGTCACTGCCGCATGGCCATGTCGCAGCGGCGCTCGGCATGCTGCGCGGGATCGCGCTGGACCGGCTGATCCTGAGCACAGCGAAGGACGCGGCGTCGCGGCGACATTGCGGTCTGGTGGTGGCGATGATCGTGGACCGGCTGATCACGCCGCGCTCCAAGCTCGGGTTTGTCCGCGCGGTGGACGAGGAGACTGCGACATCGAGCCTAGGCGCGGTGCTGCGCCTGGGGGAGGTCAAGGAACGCGAGGCGTACGAGGCACTGGACTGGCTGCTCGAACGCCAGCAGCGGATTGAGAACGGCCTGGCAAGGCGGCATCTCCAAGACGGCGTATTGGTGCTCTACGACGTGAGTTCGTCGTATTTCGAGGGCCGCCGCTGTCCGCTGGCGCAGCATGGCTACAGCCGTGATCACCGCGGTGACCGGCCGCAGATCGTCTACGGGCTGCTGTGCACGCGCGAGGGGCTGCCGGTCGCAGTCGAGGTGTTCGACGGCAACACGGCCGACCCGGCGACGCTGAGCGCGCAGGTCGAGAAGCTCAAGGATCGCTTCGGCATCAGCCGCGTGGTGCTGGTTGGCGACCGCGGCATGATCACCTCGGCGCGGATCGGCACAGACCTCAGGCCGGCCGGCGTAGACTGGATCACCTGCCTGCGGGCACCGGCCATTCAGGCGCTGGCGGCGGAGAACGGGCCGTTGCAGCTGTCGCTGTTCGACGAGCGCGACCTGGCCGAGATCAGCGCGCCCGAGATGTTCCCCGGCGAGCGGCTCATTGTCTGCCGTAACCGCGAACTCGCCGCCGAACGCGCGCGCAAGCGCGAGGAACTGCTGGCCGCCACCGAACGCGAGCTTGCCCGCATCCAGGCGCAGGTCCGCCGCAGGCACTCGCCGTTGCGAAGCGCCGCCGAGATCGGCCTGGCAGTGGGCGGTGTGGTGAACAGTCGGAAGATGGCCAAGCATCTCGCCATCGAGATCCGCGATGGCCACTTCGCATTCCAGCGCCGGATCGAACAGATTGAGGCAGAAGCTCGCCTCGACGGCGTCTACGTGATCCGCACATCCGTGCCGGTCGAGCATCTCGATGCGAACGAAGCCGTGCAGGCCTACAAGGATTTGTCACGGTCGAACGTGCCTTCCGCAGCATGAAGACCGTTGATCTCGATATCCGCCCGATCCGCCACTGACCGCACCGCGCGTGCGCGCCCACGTCTTCCTGTGCATGCTCGCCTATCACGTCGAGTGGCATCTGCGCGACGCCTTGGCCCCGCTGCTGTTCCACGACACTGAACGCGCTGCTGCAAGGGCAGAACGCTCCTCCCCAGTCGCCAGACGAACCGTCGGAGGCAGCCAAAGCCAAGAAGGCCACCAAGCGTACCGCCAACGTCAGCGTGTCATGGCTTCGCCGCCTCATACACATCTCACGCTACCCGCAACACAATGCGTGTGCCGATCGAACCGCCCATCGGTTCACGCTTTACGCCAAGACAACTCCACTGCAGAGGCCGCTTTCAGCCTGCTCAACCTCGAACCCATGCGTGTCCAGTAGCCACTAAAACTGATTGCCAATTCCGATAACCAGATCAATCACTTGCCATTAGCGTATGTGCGGCGCCGCTGGCCCGCAATTGAGGCTTCTCGGTCGTGATGGCGTTCTGCGCCGTCGGGCCCGGCAGCCAAGATGCCAGGATATCGCTGAACTGATCACCCATATTCACGCCTGGCTATTTCGCTATTTCGGCCCTTCTCGGTGTTCTTGAACCGCCTACTTGAACGAAATCCTCAAGGATCGTGGAGCCGGCGATCCCAATCTGGGCAACAGCGACACGGCAGCAATGTCCTCTACGATTTCTCGAACTTACTTCCGGTCCCCTATTTCGCCCCCTACGTGGGGATCGGTGTCGGCTGACAAATGGGCGCGTTTGTCGGGTTTCCGCGTCAACGGAGCGCCATCTGGCTTCCCGGCCTTTACCTCCGGCGATACGACCGGTGCCATCGCTTATCAGTTCATTCCGTTCCTCGGTGTCGGTTCGCGAACCTACGACGTGTCAGCAATAGGGGCTCCAGGCGAAGCCGTCGTGCCTGCTCGTGTGAAGCTCGGCAACGACTTTCAATCATGGGTTGCGCGTCGGCATGCGGCGCACGCAGATCATCAAAGAGGCGGCGGACAACTCGACGCATGTCCAGTACACGCGGATCGAGGTAAATGGCTACACCGATACCTCGGGCACGCCGAAGTACAACCAGGGTCTGTCGGTGCGTCGCGCTCGGGCTGTTCAGGCGGAATTGGTCGAGAATGGCGTGCCGCCGAGCGTCATCACCATCCAGGGCTTTGGCGACACAAACCTATTGGCCCCGACGGGTCCAGGCGTACGTGAGCCGCAGAATCGGCGAGTAGGGATCATCATTCGTTGATGCGAGTGGCTCTCGGATTCTCGTGCAGCAATCGGGCGCACTGCGAAACTAGTTTTCTGAACTGTGCCGGCATTTCGGTGCGGCCCAAATCGTTTCAGTCGCATAAGACCATTGCGGGGTGCTGCCTCTGCCTTTTGGCTAGGCTGGGTGCCCGTGTTCCTCCCCAGGAACGGTTCTGCACCCGTAGCATTGCCTTTTTCCGCTGCGCGCATCCCCTGATCGCCGCCGCAATCTCCATCGCCAACTCGCTTGCAAGATAGGCACAGAGGCCGCAACCTACACCGGAAAAATGAGTGGAAACGCATCGAAATGCGGCGCATCAACGACAGCCACGTGGACCTGCCGGCGGCGTTGATCCGACAGATGGACGGGCGCATCGCGTTCTGGTCCCCCGCCATGGAGGAACGCTATGGATTTGCTGCCTGCGAAGCCATCGGCCGAGCCTCGCACCAACTGCTAAGGACCACTTCTTGGCAGGCGCTGGACGAAATCGAGGCTGTGCTCGTGGATCGCAATGAATGGTTTGGTGGGCTAATTCATCGTCGGGCTGATGGCCGACCGGTAATGGCCGCAAATCACTGGTACTTTCTTGCTGAAACCGGGGTTCGAGAAGCCCTGGTGACGGAACTGCACTCCGATATTGTGCCAGTAGGGAGTGTGGCCGGCGCCCAACTTGCCGACGTTATGGCGACGGTCGCGCACGAACTAAGCCAGCCGCTGACAGCCATTGGCAGCTACATCAGTGGGACCCAGCGGACGTTCAAAACAGAATGGCCAGACCGGATACAGTCAGGTCGGGCGATGATGCAGGCCACGTCTCAAGTCACCCGCACTAGGGAGACCCTCCGTATCATTCGAGGCCTTGGCAATGACTTGCGCAAGAAACAGGAGAAACTTGCCCGATCCTACACGACGCTCGAAGCAACGTTGTCGCAGACGAAACAGATTCTTGGTTCATCTAGCCGACTAGTCAGTCAGAGCAGAGCGGTCCGAGCCGAGACCGTAGCAGCTCGGGAACAAAGAAAGTCGGAAAAGGACAACCTTGTTGTACAGACCCCCATGGGGTCGCTTGCTGTACCGAACATGGAAGTTTTCCAGAGCTTACTGAGGCGGGTAGGGAGGGCAAAGCTGGATGCACAGTCCCAGCAGATGGTGAAGCTGTTGCTTGCAGAAGAGGAAGCGAAACTGCGGACCTGAATCGCGGCACCTGCCTGCAGCGAACGACGGCTCGCACGTTCGCTCGTTGCCGTGGGAAACGCAAACCAAACCTTTGCTGATGGCTGGTTGTCCCAACCGTTCCCTCCGTCCCGGAGGTAGCTTACTTGAACCGAGCGTCCGCCGGTACCTGATGGTCTGGTGTATGGTGCATCGGCGCGCGGTCTTGTGGCACGATGCTCACGGGTCGCATTGCCCGCACGAACTCACCGGCGCCGGTGCCCCATTTCGAGAAGACCTTGAGCGCCGTTGTAAACGACACATCGACCGGGTGCACCCTGTCCCTCGACAGGATATATAGTGCTCCAGCAATGCGTCATGCCATCATTGCTCATATGCGCCCCGCAACCCGCCGCCGCGGTGAGCGCCTTTGCTTTGGACCGGGAGCGCGACGTGCCTCAGTTCTTACGCGAGCACGACCACGAACCTTGGCGCGTGTGGTCGAACCTCGAGTTCATCGACGATGAAGGCCGCGTCAATCGCAGCGTCGGCCGCTCGACCTGCGACGGTCAGAACCGGGCGGCCGCACTTCAGGAGGACCAGAAGGGACGCGAGTTGAAGGCCTCGTTGGCCGATGTTTTGAAGCCACAGCCGGTAGCGAGCGGGTCATGAGAACGGTCGAGATCACCTATCGATACGGCGAGTTGGCTGCACTGGTCCGCCCTCGTCCCGCGGATGCCGATGCCGCGCGCCTTCGCCTTGACGAAGGCAATCGCGCATTCGCCGGCCTGCTGGATACACTGGCGGCGGACAGCGGCACCGCCCGGCGTACCATCGATGTTGATCCGGGGGACCTCGGTCTGCTTCCCGGCGAGACTCCGGCGAAACACCGCCCGTTTGCGGCGGTGCTCGGCTGCTCTGATGCGCGGGTGCCGGTCGAGCTGATCTTCAACGAAGGGCCGAACGACCTGTTCGTGGTTCGGGTTGCTGGCAACGGCCTGGGCAGCGATGTACTCGGCAGCCTGCGTTATGCGATAGAGAATCTGCGGGGCAGCCTGCGGCTCGTCGTCGTCCTGGGACACAGTGGCTGTGGCGCCCTCTCTGCTGCGGTCGATACATTCCTGCAGCCGGCCGGATACCTGCCGCTGGCAACGAACCACGCGCTTCGCGGCATTGTAGATCGCCAGCTCATTGTGGTTCAGGCGACAGCAAGGCGACTGACCAGCGCGTTCGGCCCGGCCGTGACAAGGCATAGGCGCTATCGTGATGCCCTGATCGAGGCTTCCATCATCACCAACGCAGCGCTTGCGGCTTATACGGTGCAGCAGGAGTTGCTCGGACTTGACCAGCATGATCTGCGAGCGGTGTATGGCGTCTACTTGCTGGCGAGACGAGAAATCTGGACGCCTTCTGGTAACGCGAGCCAAGCGGTGGGGCTGGCTGAGCCGCCGAAGGATCCTGCGGGATTTCTGGCGCTCGGTGATGCAATCGTCGGGTGTGACAGAATTGTGTCGCTCTTGCGTTCGAGATAATCGGCACGGAGTGCACACTATCACGCATTTAGGACAAGCATTGCCGAACGCGGATGGCTCGATGAGAACTATGCCGCCGAACGTCGCGGAGATTGCGCCGGGAAATTGCGAGTAGACGCCATGTCTGGATAGTCACCCGTGATCGATGCCCGCATTCAACGCTTTCGGACAGATTCAGGCGCACAATCTGCAGGCCAAGTCACTGTTATTAGGTCGTGGCCGTCAGTCGATGGCCTAAACAGGATGGCGGGCGGCGGCCGAGGATTTCTGGTCACTCGTTCGTCACCTCGACACGTGACCATGTAAGGTCTGGGTCGAACGCCGTCATCCCCGCGGCGATGCTCGCGGTCTTGGCTCCGAGGTCTTTCTGATACACATCGCCATTCGGGCCGACGATAAACGTCATGATCCCGCTTGTCCCAAATAGCGCCGGCCACGCGATCAATGCGAAGCCGCCGGTCATGCGGCCCGACTGCATAAACGACTTGGCGCCACCATCCCCGTTTGGACCTTGTCCCTTAAGAATTCGAAATAAGTAGCCTTCGTATGGGCTGGGCTTGCCGCCGATTAGTTCGCCCGGGTAGCCCGCGTCCTGCGCCGCATCGACCAGCGGTCCCAGCGGGCTTTCGGTCTCGCCCTCGGGGACCGGCCAATGCAATCCGTCGTGGCGCCCGGGCGTACTCACCAGACGTGTGGCGTAGACCCCGCTGCCGCTTGCCTGCTTGGCACGTTCGAAATAATCGTGCTGAGCGTCTACGCAGGCGAGCAGTGTACGGATCGCTGACAACTCGTTGCGCCCGATGCGGCGGTCGACGATCGTCTGTGCACCCGCACTCGTGTCAAACATCCAGCGCCCATTGCTCTCGACGAGCGGGATCGGTAGAGGCCAGTCGTTGGGCCCGACACTCAGCTCCGCTCGCCCGGGGCTTTTTTGGTCGATTACGTGCTTCTCGTCGTACAGAGCGACGAAGTGTCGATGGCGTTCCTGATCGGCATATCGGTCACCAGAGTTGACGACGCGGTCGGCCTCCGGCCCCAGGATCGCGCGTAGTTCAGCCTTCTTGTTATCGCGCAGTGCAGCGACGAACGCTTTCGCGGCTTCCTCGGCCGATGCGAAGGTGCGCTGAGGTTCGGGCGGATTGGCGGGTGCCGCCCGTGCGATCCCGAGCAAGAGGATCGCAGCCAAAATTGAGCACAGCCAGCTCTTCGGCGCTCCCATCGACGACCTCCTAACGCCGCCCGCCGCCACGTCCACCACCAGAACGTCCACCGCCACCGCGTGCGCCGCCTCCACCACCGCGACCACCGCCGCCGAACGACTGTCGCTGAGCCGCCGATCGGCTCTGCGCCCCGCGCTGTCCGTACTGCCCGGCCTGGCGTCCGCCGCTCATATCACCGAACGCGCCGCCCGGACGCTGCGCGCCCGCGAAGCGTTGGCCTCCGCCGGTCGGCTGCTGGGTCGGCCTGCCGGCACCACCAATCCCACCTGCACCACCAACGCCACCCGGACGACCTGCACCGCCTACGCCTCCAACACCGCCGGTGCCGCCTGGCCTGCCGGCGCCACCAACCCCACCTGCACCGCCAACGCCACCCACGCCGCCCAAACGACCCGCACCGCCTACGCCTCCGACACCGCCGGGGCTCCCTGGCCTGCCGGCGCCACCAACCCCACCTGCACCACCAACGCCACCCGGACGACCTGCACCGCCTACGCCTCCGACACCGCCTGGGCCGCCTGGGCCTCCCGATGCTCCCAATCCCGCCTGCTCCGCCGACGCCACCCACGCCACCTGCGCTGCCAACGCCCCCTACGCCGCCGCGGGTGGGGGGCCTAACCGCGCTGCCTGGTACGGAAACTTGCGAACGGCCGGGAAGGCCTACCGGCCCGCTCGGTGCGCGAGAGAAATTGCCGGCCCTGCCGCCGGCTGTCGCCGAGTTCCATCGGGAAGAGGCGATCTGCGCCCGGTTCACGTTGATGTTGTTGAACCGGTTGACGTTGACGTTGGCGTAGCCGCCCCCCCAAGCCGGGCTTGCCCAGCCCCATAGCCCGCCCACAACCGCGGCGCCGGCCGCGAACGCCAGTCCGGTGGCCAGCGCGGTACCGAAATAGTAACCGGGCGGCGGGGCTGCGTAGTACGGCGGATAAGACGGGTACGGCCACGACGAGCCGTACACTACTGTCGGATTGTAACTCGGCACGTAGACGGTGTCCGACTGCGTCGGCTGGATGACAATCACCTCCTGCTGCGTCGGGGGCTGGCTGCTGCCCGTCGGTGGTTCGACCGGCACCTGCTGCGTGCTCACGACCTGCTGGGGCGATGACTGCAGCTTGTCGTTCGCCTGCGCCAGGCGGCGAAGGCGTTGCACCGCGGCGAACACGTCCGCCTGCTGTGTGGCGAACGCATAACCGAGCTGCTGCAGCCACGTCAGATTGCTGTTCATGGTCGCCAGGACCACCGGGAACGGCACCAGGGACTTCACGCTCGGGTCCCACGGCTCTGCTTCGAGTGCCTTCGCCAACGTATCGCCGGACAGTGACTTGTGTGCCGGGTCCTCGACCCAGCGCGCCGCTGCCACAACCTCGAGCGGGAAGGTCGAGGCCATCAGGAGCTGGGTCAGCAGATCGTCAGGGTAGAGCGCTATCGAGGCCACGAGCGCGTCGAGCTGTTCCGCGTTGAACGGCTGTGCAGTGGCTGGAGGCTGGGCGATGGCGGCCGGGTTCGTCTGGGCCAGTATGTCGAGAGGGAATGTCGCATTGAGGACCAGGCTACTTGCCAGAACCCTTATGAACGGGCGAGCCATGCATCCTCCGGGAACGTTTGGTTACATATTATGCACGATATGCTGATCCGGATGCAGCATTTTTGCCTAATCGGAGAGTTGTCAGACCTTGTTCGGTCAACGAGGAGCATTACGAGGTGAGCACGTGGCCCGGCGGGTCCATGCAACTCGGCGCTGGGTCCCAGGCGAACGGTCAGGTGCGACTGAAGGCGTAATTCGCCAACGCCGATCGGGCCCTGTAACCAGGGCCCCTCGTGATTGCGCGGGGCGCACCGACTGCCTACCGGATCGCGCGGTCCAGCGCGACGAGAGCGGGCCCTTTGTGTATGTCGTGCGGCCGGACCACACTGCCGCCGTTCACCCCGTGAAGCCGAGACCGAGCGCTGAAGGCTTCACTGCGATCCTGTCGGGGATCGCGCCTGGCGATAGCGTCGCCTTCGATGGCCAGTCATGACTCGCACCGGGCATAGAGGTCGAGGTGAGGCAGCCCGGATAGTTTTTCCGAGATTTTCATCCGCCGGGCGCATCGGCACCTCGCTGCCGACGAGGCCGTCGCGCCGCAGCAGGGTGCGCCGTGTGGCAAGCCAGCGCTCATGAATCGCGCGTCGAGCCCGGGTCGGTAGGGCGTCAGGGTTCGCTTGGTCCGTCACCGCAGGGTACGTCTATCGTGCGTCGCTCCACTGGTAACGTGGCTTGAGGCGCTGACCCGCATGATCATATCCGGCGCCACAGTTATCGCACAGAGTGGTGAATTGGTCGCAGCTTATCCACTGCCCGCAGCATTTGATCTGCACTGTTCGGCGTGAGGTGTGAGCTTCGACAAGCACCCGTTTAGTCGGGGTTTCGTCTTCTATCCTCGTGGTCTTGGCCGCGGGCAATCCTTGCGTCCTCACCAACTGTTCGGTGAGCAGGACGATAGTCCTGCCACTTATAGGCGCGCGATTGGTCGAACGATCTAAGCCGGTGGGAGCGGAGCATCGGCAGATCAGGTTCGGAGGACCTGGAACATAGCCGGAACCTTGACAGTGCTCCTCGGGCGTTTCGGCGGCAATGCCGAAGATGCGGACGGCCCTGCGGGGTGGCAGCAAGCAATGCATTTGCGTCGTCGAAGCGCTCACCCGTCGTCAGATTGGTGAACGCGGATGCAATGCCGGTCACGCAGTTCACTTCGTGCAGCAGTTCCGTGATGCGTACGCGCGGCATCAGATTGGCCAGCCCCTCGACCTCGCTGCGTACGCGCAGCCACCTGGCCCAACCCACCACCTCTTCCACGACCTCGAATGCGTTCCCGTCACTCTCCTGGGCCCTGGCGACGGCTTCGATTGTGCGATGAAACAGGCGCATCAGCCGGCCGACGTCGCCGGCACTGGCCGCTTAGTGCAACGCTCCTCCCCCGTCGCCAACGCAAAACCCTCGCCGGCCGCCAGCGATAAAGCCGCCAGCAAGCAAACCGATCCGCGCATGGCGAACCGCTGCCAGTCCACAGCTTCCGCACCTCGCTCGTCGATCTGGCAACGCTGACGCGAAATCTCCTCCGGCTCGCAGCCGAGCGCCAAGACATCGTCTTCGCCGCACCAACAAGGCTACAGCGCAGAGCACTCCATCTGCTCGGCGTCACCCAACTCGCGTAGACAGGATGCAAGCAGGCAGTACCAACCACCTCAACGCCTTGTACTCAGAAATCCGCTCCGTGGTTCATGACATCCTATCATGCGGACCAGGATAAATCCTCGTTTGCACCGTCTCGCCCTGTCGCCCATCATCGGTCCTGAGGAAGGACCAATATGACAACGCGACGTCAACTCCATCTCGGCGCCTTCATGCGGCCGACCACCATCCATACGGCATCCTGGCGTTATCCCGGCGCCTACCCGGATGCCAACTTCAATCTCGCGCATATCAAGCGCTTCATCCAGACGTTGGAGCGCGGCCGGTTTGACGCGTTCTTCATGGCAGACCACCTGGCCGTGCTCAACATGCCCATGAATGCACTGAAGCGCAGCCACACAGTGACGTCGTTCGAGCCGTTCACCCTGCTGTCGGCGCTCGCCATGGTCACCGAGCATATCGGCCTGATCGCCACCGGCTCCACCACCTTCGATGCGCCGTTTCACGTCGCGCGCCGCTTCGCCTCGCTCGACCATATCAGCGGCGGGCGCGCCGCGTGGAACATCGTGACCACATCCAATCCGGATGCTGCACTGAACTTCGGCCTGGACGAGGCCATCGATCACGACGAACGCTACCGCCGCGCCCGCGAGTTCTATGATGTGGTGACCGGCCTGTGGGACAGTTGGGCGGAGGATGCGTTCATCCGCAATGTGCAGACTGGCGAGTACTTCGACCCGTCGCGCATGCACGTCCTGAACCACACGGGAAAGTATTATTCGGTGCGCGGGCCATTGCACATCGCGCGGCCGATCCAGGGGTGGCCGGTCATCGTGCAGGCCGGCGCCTCCGATGCCGGCCGACAGCTTGCCGCGGAGACCGCGGAGATGGTGTTCGCCGGCGCTGGGGACATCAACGGCGGACGTGCATTGTATGCCGACATCAAGGGCCGCATGGCCAAGCTCGGCCGCAACCCGGACCACCTGAAGATCCTGCCCGGTGCGTTCGTGGTCATCGGCGACTCTCTGGACGAGGCCCAGGAGAAGCGGGCGAAGTTGGACAGCCTGGTGCATTACGACAGTGCGCTCGCCTCGTTGTCCATAGCATTGGGCACCGACGCATCGCGTTTCGATCCCGATGCGCCCCTGCCGGAGATTCCCGAGACCAACGCGAGCAAGAGCGGTCGGGAGCGTGCCATCAATCTGGCGCGACGCGAGAACCTGACAGTGCGGCAGCTCGCTCAGCGTCTCGGCGGCTATTCCGGTCCGGCGCTGCTCGGCACGCCTGCGATGATCGCCGATCAAATGGAGGAGTGGCTGCTCACCGACGCCTGCGACGGATTCAATGTCATGTTCCCGTTCCTGCCGGGTGGCCTGGACGATTTTGTCGAGCGCGTGGTGCCGGAGCTGCAGCACCGCGGAATTCTCCGTCGTGAATACGCGGGCTGCACGCTGCGCGAGAACATGGGTTTGCCTCGGCCGGAGAACCGCTTTTTCCGTGCTTGACTTTCGCGCCAGCGGGACCGCGCTGGCGTGGCCAAGCAAGCGCGATCCTGCGCAGCGTTCCCAGCACCGCCGCCACATGGCCACCGACCGCACGATCCGCATCTCGTCGGGGCCGGTGCCGATCACCACGCCGTCCGTGAGCAGTGCCTTCAGCCCGTCGCCAACCTCGCCCGGCAGGTTGGCGAGGATGCGCTTCTGCGCGCGACTCGTCACGGTAGCTCTCCCGCAGCAGCACCGCCGGCGGCGACGTCCGGTTGGGCACCGTCTCGATGGACATCCCCGGATGCATCGGAGATGACCAGCTTGACGCCGCGTAGGCCGCGCCGTGTGAGCGAGCGCAGGAACTTGGTCCAGAACGGCTCGGCTTCGCTGTTGCCGATCGTCATGCCGAGCACTTCGCGCCGGGCTTTGACGTAGGTGGCATCCAGCCACAGAGATGGCCATTCGCCTTCGATCGGACGACGCAGGAAGGTCTGCACCCGCTCGTCGATCTCGGCACAGAGCCGCGACACCCGGCCCTTGCTGATCCCTTGCTGATCCCCATCGCCTTGACGAGCTCGTCCACCCGCGGAATTGATGGGACCATCAGGACAGCGTGGTTGATGACACTAACATCAGTGCAGGTCGCATAGGACTTCGTGCCTCTTCGGAGCAGCACCGCGTTTCCTTCTGACGGATGTGTCGCTTCGCTTACACCATTGCGGCTGCGCCAGGACGAGTTCCTGCCACTGGCCAGTCGGATGCGCGGCCGGTGCACCGACTCTGATGACCGCACCACTGATCGCCACACTGTGCGAGCATGGCAAAATCCTTCCTCGCCCTGGATCTGGCCGCGCTCGTGGACGCATCTCGTCAGAGCCGCAAGCCCTGTCTGCAGCGAGCCGTTCAGGATAGGCACAAGGCACAGATGACATCCGACCGTTTCAGGGCACTACCGCACGAGCAAGGGGGCTTACGCGTCCGACCCGCCTGAGTTACCCATTTCCCCGAGGACTGCACTATCGGGCCGCCCACGACCTCGATGTTGAGGTTCTAATGACGCATCCCGCGTCGGCGTGGCGGAACGACTGATCAGCGGCGCACGCTGGACGATCTAGCCGTTCGCCGGACCGTCCGCATCGACTGTCGTTAGCGCTTGATCCCGGCCAGGCCGTTCTGGATCCCGGCCTTCGCCCAGGGGCCCCACGGCATGGTGAAGAACTTGAACCCCTTCTGGACGAAGAAGTTCGGGTCCATCCCGGGCGGGATGAAATACATCCCGGCGGTGATGCCGCGCTTCGCGGCGGTTGCCGCGATTTTATCAAGCGCTCGCTGATAGGTGTCGCACGCGTAGTCGAGCGGCACCCCCAACTCGATCGAAAGGTCGGAGGGGCCGATCAACAGGACGTCGACGCCCGGGACCGAGGCGATGGCATCGAGATTCTCCAGCGACTGGTTGGTCTCGATCATCGGCACGATCACGAGCTCGTTGTTCACGGTATCGAGGTAATCGCGGTAATTCTTGAACTCGCCCCACTCGCCGCGTACCCCGGCGTTGCTGCGGCTGCCAAGGGGATAGTAGCGGCAGGCGCGCACGACGGCCTCCGCCTCGGCGCGGGTGTTGACCATCGGCACAATGATGCCGCGCGCCCCGGCGTCAAGCGCGAAGCAGATCTGATACGCCTCGTTGGCGGCGACGCGCACTACCGGCGCCGCCTGCTTGCCGCGCATCGCCTGGATCGGCGGCTGCAGCTGCTTGATCTCCCAGGGGGAGTGCTGGGTGTCGAACAGCAGGAAGTCGTAACCGGCGTCGGCCAGGATCGACACGTCGACGTTGGGAGCCCCAGCGGTCCCGACGACGGTTCTACCTGACTTGATAGAGTCTTTGATGGCGTTCATCTGGCGTCAATGCCTCCCACACTAGCTTTCGCGCCGGTTCAACCGACCAACGGTGACGGGCGCGTCGGCGCACGCCATTATCGCACATTGGCGAAGCGGCGCAGCCTACGAGTTATCCCGACCAGAGTAGCCTTGACGATGGTCAGTGTCAGCCATTCAGCATTGCACATCCGAAGCCGCTGGTCCGCTTTCCTGAACCCCATCCTGACCACTGAGAGGCCGCATGCGACTCGAGTGCTCTATGCGCCGAGACTGCGTAAGCGCGAAGCGAAAACTGGAAAATAGCTTCGGCTTGTTCCTGCTGCTTGTCGCCGCACGTTCCTGTTGAGCCTCGTACCAGCTATCTGAACCAGTTGCGATGCTTTCAAATCTGGAAATGCTCCAGATCATTGGCGATTTGCACAGGTGTGAAAATTGCCTTGGCTTCAGCCAAGATCGCCTCAGCCGAGTAGCGCCCAGAGATATGTGTGAGAATAAGCCGCTTTACATTGCTGGTGGCCGCGAGCGATGCTGCCTGGGCCGCCGTCAGATGGCCGTAGCTGCGGGCAATTGCAGCATCCCGCTGAAGGAAGGTCGCCTCTATTACAAGAAGATCGGCGTCACCCACGACGGCGTTAAGCCCGTCGGTGGTCCCGGCATCGCCGATGACGACGAGCTTATTGCCGCTCTTTGGCGGTCCGATAACGTCGGCAGGATCGATAATCCTCCCATCGGGTAACGTCACGCGCCGCCCCTCCGCCAGTTCTTTGCGGATGGGCCCGTCAGGCACGGACATCAACGCGAGGCGGTCACGATCGAGATGACGGCGCGTGAGGCTCTTGAAGACATAGCCAAAGCTATCCGTGTCGCGGTGGCGCACAGGAAAAGCCGTGATTGTGAAGCGGTCCTCCTGAATCACCGCAACGTCCGACATCGCAACAAGCTCGAGCGGAACCGGTGCTTGTCCTTCGCCCCATAATCCCGCCAGCATGCGGACAACCACCTGCAGTGTATGTGGTCCGCCATTGATGACCAGCTTTTCCATGCTTTGCTGTGTCCCCATCGTGGACAAAAGTCCCGGGATTCCCAGTATGTGGTCGAGATGCCCATGCGTAAGGAGCAGCCGCCGCAAGCGTCGAAAGCCGGCACCGTTGCGCAGCAACTGACGCTGCGTTCCCTCGCCGCAATCTACCAAAATGCGTGTATTGCCGGTGGAAACCAGCAGGCCTGGATGATTGCGGTCGGCCGATGGAACGCTCGCCGAGGTGCCCAGGAAAGTCAGATCGAACATTGCCTTTGGTTGTCGTCTGCAGCCGTGGATCTTGGCTTAGACATATCGCAGATTGCCAGCCCGACCAATGTCTCGCGACCTTCATCCGGCAACCAGCCAGGCAGGAACGAACGAGAGCACTGCACACCAGAGTGCAACATTATCTGGATGCATGGTTCCCGAATTCGTTGCTGACACTGATCTCTTTTGCAAGCGCGGCCGTCTGCTATCGACCCACGTCGGTCCCTTGCCCTCAGTTGCTCGGGTCTCCAAAGCGGACATCAACACCGACGCTGTATCGTCAGGGCGAACCACCCGCGGCACGGCACATCTCCGGCGTTGCCCGACATACCGCTTCAGAGATCGGTTGCAGGCCCTAGCGTTGGCAAGGGTCAATCGGTGGCGCCTGCGAGCGGCCCGTCAAGAGAGTGCCGCCTACCGACCCGGCGGATAATCAGTGCCATGGGGATGCAAAGCAGCAGCATGAATGCGCCGAGGACAAGGAAACTTTCGCTGACGCCAGAGCTGTCGGCGATAGCGCCCATGAGCGGCGGAACCACGATCGAGGTGAACCGCTGGCCCGTTTGGCGCAGACCGACGACAGCGCCCTGCTGATGACGGCCGGCGGCGCGCGCTTGTACGGACAACACCAAAGGCTGAATCACGCCTTCAAGCCATCCCCGCACCACCTGAAACAGCAGCAGCAATGCCAAGATGCCGCCGAGTAGCGGCGTCAACGCGATCAGCAAGATCGAGATCGCGGTGCCACTCAGCATCGTGCGCTGCGCGTTGCCGAGGCCCATGGCGCGCCCGGCAAACAACGCTCCAAACCCGCTGGCTATTTCAGCCGCCGAGAACAGCAGGCCGATTGTTGTGCCTACCAGCCCCACCTGCTTGAGATAGACCACATAGACCGATGTCTGGATGCTGTAGGTGCTATTGCGCATCGCCATAATCGCCAGCGACAGGGCGATCGCCGGAATGGCGAGCAGCATCAGCGAGGCCCAATAATCGGAAAACCGGGGCCAGACATCGCGGGCGCGGAACCGGGCGCGCACCGCACCCTCGTGGTGTGGCGAGGCGAAGATCTCCGCCTCGGGGGCACACAGCAAGGCGACGATCAGCACGCCGCCCCATACGACGCCGATCATATAGGACAGCCAGGTGCCGCCGAAATCCCACACCGCGCCGCCGAGCATTGGCGCAGTGGTCGAACCGAGTCGCGCGAAGAATGTAAACCGCCCGAGATAGCGCGCCTCGCCTATGGCCAACTGCGCGATCAGTGTTTGAGCCCCGGACCAGGCGAACGACACCGCGGCGCCGTTGACCAGTTGCAAGGCCAACAAGCTCCAGAACCATGGCACGAGGGGGAACAACGGCGCCAGAACCATACTGGTCCAGACAAAGAACAGCGTGACCTTGCGTGTGCCAAAACGGTCCATCAGCACACCGATGTGGATCGAGAGAAACATCCCCACGATCGAGCGGGCGCCGACCAGGATGCCCACTTCGGCGGCGTCGAACCCAAGCGACAGCGCGTAAAGTGGCATCAGAAAGGTATAGAAATCGACATAGCCCATGCTGAACGGCGCGGCGACATACAGCGCAGTCAGCGATCGAGTGCCGGAACGATTCATGCAGGCGGCCACTCCGACGATGGCGCGGGCTTTGTCTCCTGCGCGTCCCGGCATTTTTTACCGCCGCGGGTCACGGCGTCGCCGTCGAAATCCAAAAGTCGCCAATCAGGGCGCAGCCCGGCGCCGGCATCGGAGATGGCGTCTGGACGCAGAGAAACGGGTGCGGTTGGGTTCCATAGCGTGATGACCATGCCGTCGCGATCCCTGAAAACGCGGCGACGTCGGCGACAAAGTATTGTGCGCGCAGCAGCCGGTCCATTGCAGTGCCAGCAGCGTGGCACAGCGCTTCCGCATAGTCATATAGCGCAGCGGCTTGGATGTAGCCCGCGTGCGCGAGACTGACGAAGGAGGACGACACATCGCTGCCGATGATGCGACCGTCGTTGCCGACAGCCATCAGACCAGACGGCAGCAAGAATTCGCCGACCTTGAGGTGCGGTCCCCAGGCCGCCATTCCGGGGAAATCGACCTCAATCACCTCTTTTGTGCGCATCGCGTCGTTGACGAGCGCAATCAGATTGATCTCGATAATACCGCCCACTGTCGCAAACGATTTGGTCGGCACCACCGTCAGGGCGCACGGAATGCCGGCGTAATGCTCGTTCCACACATCGAGGCAATCTGGCGCGTCGGCGATATCCGCAAGGTAGATCTGCGCCTTGATCGATTGTGCCAGTGCCGAGCCGGCGGCCTCCAGCGCCGGCTTCAGCTTGTGCTCAATCAGAAACTCCGTTTGGCGGCGGATGGGAATGCCGGCCCAAGCCGCGTGATCCGGTACCGCCGCGCGCGGGTCGAGACCCGTACCGGGGTTATGCGCCATCTGCCCCGCGACGAAAACAAACTCGTCGCACACGACTGCCGGGACGAACCCTGAGGTTGGCGCCGAGGCAACGCCAGGTGGATACACCTTGCGGATTTCACGGCCAGGCTCCGGCATCACCGCAACCAGCGAGGTCGAAATTGTCGAGCCAGCGCCGAACAGGCGTTCCATGACCACCGAAGTGCTCGGCGGGATGTAATCGCCGAAATTGTCGTGCCGCGACAGATGATAGGCGGCCACCGCACGCGGATTTGGGTAATATTGGTCTAGTCGGATCGCATGCGACAGGTCAGTCCCGTATTCGCGCAGCACGTCCGTCATCCGCCGCAGCACGAAGTCCGCCTCGCGGCGGCTCGGGTGGTGGGTGCCGTAGGCCGGAAACCCAGCCGGGCCGCGCACGCTCGCGTCGATTGTCCCCGTTCGCCAGTCGAACGCCTCGTGTCCGGTGAGGAACACCCAGGGACCAGCCTTAACCGCATAGGCATATGAAATCGGTGTGCCGACCAGGCTGGCGATCGATTTAATCTCAAGTGCCATGCGTCCTCCGCTTGCAGCCTTCGGTCGTTCGGAGCGGCAGGTTAACAAATGACGCGCTACGGCCAATACCGGGGACCGGCGGCCGTGGTAGCGGCACCAAGTCCTCACCCGACGATACCGTGCCGATGTCGGCCGGGAGTGTCGTCACGCACGTCGGCAAGCAGGTCAATTACGACGGCGCGAAGGATGTCGAGACCATCCTGCAAATTGTCGGCGAGGAGCCGGCCACTTCTACCAGAGCCGAAGCTCAGTAGGGGTTGCCCCGTACGGTTGAGTGTCGGCCCGGATCGGGCCGAACTCGCGCAGAGGGAGCAGCTCCGCTAAGCGGTTTGCTGTCGCGTTCGATCTACGACGGAGCTTGGACCGTCTGCCACGGGATATGCACGCCAGGCTTAGGAGGAACTCCCATGCCAATCTATCAAAGAGGCGACGTTTGCATCCGCTACGAGGAGGCAGGCTCTGGTCTTCCGCTCTTGCCCGACGCCGACGCCGACGCCGATGCTGCCGGATGACGTGCCAGGGCATCCGCTGCAAACGTCGATCGATGTCGCCTCTTTGGCGCCCAATGCTGAGATCACGGTGTTCCCGTGGAAGGAGCCCGAAGAGCTGAAGCAACGCACGATCGACCGAGTGCGCCGTTTTCATCCCGATACGCGCCGCGGCGCAATAGACGACCCCGGACCGCAGCGCTCAATTGCAAACGCTTGGAGATCAGACAACCGTCAATCCATGCGTAGCAGGCGCAGCAGATGATGTCGCTGCTGGCGTGTTCGGTGATAAGCTTGCCGAGGAGATAGGCGAACAGCAGGAGAATTCGACGTACGATGAAACTCTACATCACGCCGGGCTCGCCGTATGCGCGGGTCGCCAGGATAGTTGTTCTCGAAAAGCGGTTGGAAGGGCGGGTCGAATTTGTGGTTGCCCAAACGCGCTCCGCCGATAGCCCGTATTACAGGATCGCCGCGTCGGGTCGGGTTCCCTATCTGGTGCGTGACGACGGGGTGGGGCTGGAAGAATCCTCGGTCATCTGCCGCTATCTGGATCACCTCGACGGCAAACCGGCGTTCGATGTGTCGATGGACGATGCGGGGTGGGAGGCGCTGCGCCTCGGCGCTCTGGCGACCAGTTTGATGGATGGCCTGTCAGTCTGGCTGCGCGAGACCAGACGTCCTGAGACTGAGCAATCCCCTGGCATTCTTCGCCACGAAACTGATCGCGCGAAGCGGTTGATCGACCTATGGGAAGCGGAAATCGAGTGTCCCACGATGCAAGGTCGACTCAATCTGGCGCAGATCGTATTGATCTGCGCGCTCGGGCTCGAGGCGCGCGTTCGGGATTTCCGGTGGCGCGAGGGGCACCCGAGACTTCGCGAGTGGTTCGACCGCTTGGCTGCGCGGCCATCGATCGCTGCGACGGCTCCGCCCGAGGCCCGTTGAGCGCGGGCGGACAGCGTGGTCGCGTCCTCGCTGTCTACCTGGCCCATCACTTAGCCTCGGCTGTTCAGGGGCTCTGCAGCGGACGTCAATAGCGACGTTGCACCGCGGCGGCAGCGGACGCCGTTTGGCCGACCCACTGGATAGCACGTGCTAACAACCCTTCCAGCGTGTTGGGTCATTGGCTCCGGCCGCTGTTCAAGTGCTGGTATCATGGCCGGGCAAACGACAATGAATCAGGCCGCGTTCAACGCGCAGTGGCATGACCACCCCACACGTCGTAATGCTTCGTTGAAAACACTTATCCCTGGAGCGCCCCGTGCTGACCTATGATTTCCGCCTGCCGCCTGGTCCGCGAACCGCTGAGTACGCGCTTTTGGCAGAACACCTCGGCTATCGAGCGGTCTGGTGCCCCGAGGTTCCCGCCTTCGGCCACGACATATGGGTCACCCTCTCGCGCATCGCCGAAAAGACGAACCGCATCAAATTTGGCCCCTCCGTGCTGATCCCGAGCTATCGGCATCCGATGGCCCAGGCTTCGGCCATCGCAACGCTCGAACAGATCGCGCCGGGACGCCTGATGGTTGGGTTCGGCACCGGCTTTACGGGCCGCGCGGGGATGGGGAAGAAGCCGTTGAGCCTCGCGAGCATGCGTACGCATATCGGGCAGGTTAAGGCATTGCTGCGCGGCGACATTGCCGACATCGACGGCGGTCTTGCCCAGATCCTCGCCTCCGACGGTTGGCTGCCCGACCGCCCGATCAACGTGCCAATCTACATGGCGGGGCAAGGCCCAAAGGCCCGCGCGCTCGCCAAAGAGATTGCCGACGGCCTGATTTCCCTGGGCGGTCCGGCCGAAGGGTTCGAGACCTGCCTCGTGTCAACCAACGGCACGGTCCTCGATGATGGCGAAGACGTTACCTCGCCGCGCGCCTCAACCGCCCTCACGCCGATCATCGCGCTTGCCTATCACCATAGGTACACGACCGATCCGGAAAGCGTGAAGGAATTGCCGAACGGCGAAGCGTGGCTGGCGAGTGTTGAACGTGTGGGCGAGAGTGTTCGCCACCTCTCTGTTCACCGCGGTCATAACCTCGACGTTTCAAACGGCCACGACCCGCTCGTCGACGTGTCCGCCGCCAAACAGATGACCTTTACGGGTACCCGCCAGGAGTTGCGCGAGCGTCTGACCCAGCTCGAGGCCAGGGGCGCCACCGGCATCATCTTCGGGACCAGCGGTTACGATGTCGAGCGGGAGCTGAGGGCCTACGCGGAGGTTGCAGGGTTGAGCTGATCGAGGCGCAGTGCTTATTGGTGACTAGGGATCAGCACGGATGCACTGAGGAGACGGCCTTGAACGACAACCCGATCGCGGCTTCCTATCTGTATTTGCTGGAGCCCGAGATTCGCTTCCTCGAAGCCGCCGTCGAGCATCTGATTCCCACCGATGAGCAGGGCCCCGGGGCGCGGGATGCCGGCGTGGTCGTCTACATCGACCGCCAATTGGCCGGCTCCTGGGGCACGCACGGCCGTATGTATCGTGGCGGCCCGTGGATGGAGGGCACCCCGCAGCAGGGCTATCAATCGCGCTTCACGCCACAGGAAGTCTACCGCATCGCGATTCGCGAGATCGACCAGCACTGCAAGGCCGCGTTCGGCCGAAATTTCGCGCAGCTTCCCGGTGACCGGCAACTGCGCTTGCTCCAGCAATTGGAGAAGGACGAGATCGCGTTGCCTTCGCTGTCATCGAAATTCTTCTTCGACCTGCTGTGGCGCAACACCGACGAAGGGTATTTCGCCGATCCGCTGTACGGCGGCAACCGCGACAAAGTGGGTTGGAAACTGCTCGGATTCCCCGGACTACCCAGTGGCGAATACCGCCATTTGGTCACCAGCAGCGAGCCGTACCACGCCGAACCCGTCAGCGTGCTCGACGTCCAGACCGGCAAGGCGCCGGTCGACGCGGAAGGCTTTCCGAAGCACGTCATCATCAAGCGCGACAGGCAAGACTGAGATGTCGAATACGAAACTGAAATCCGTCGATGTTGTTGTCGTGGGCAGCGGTGTCGTGGGCTCGATCATGTCGATGGAATTGGCCAGCGCCGGGTTGAGCGTCGTGTGCCTGGAGCGCGGCAAGTCTTTCGATGTGAACACCGATTTTTACAAGCCCAATGTGTACGACGAACTGAAGTTCGATCGCCATAGCGACATCTTTCAGAACCTGGCGCGCGACACCATCACCTTTCGCAACAACGACGCGCAGACGGCGCTGCCGATGCGCGAAATGGGCGCGTTCAAGCCAGGCGAGATGGTCGGTGGCACGGCGGCACACTGGGGCGGCAATGCGCGCCGCTTTCTGCCGCATGATTTCGAAATGCACTCGCGCATCAAGGAACGCTATGGCGCATCGTTCATTCCCGAGGACTGCCATCTGCAGGACTGGGGCGTCACCTGGGACGAGGTCGAACCGTACTACGACCAGTTCGAGCATATCTTTGGCGTCGGCGGTAAGGCCGGCAACCTGAACGGCGAGATCCAGCCAGGCGGCAATCCGCACGAAGGGCCGCGCTCGCGCGAGTATCCAAACCCGCCGACCCGGCCCTCGTATGAAGGCAGGCTGTTCGCCGACGCGGTGAGCTCGCTGGGCTATGTGCCGTTCCAGGGCCCAACCGCGGCGATGACGCAGGACTACCGCAACCTGTATCGCGTCCAGATGCTCGAATGCGCGCGCGGTGGCTTTTGCTCCAGCCATGTCTGCGCGCAAGGTGCCAAGGCCAATCCGCTCACCTCGGTGCACCCCGCGCTCGCCCGGCAGCCGACCTTCGAGTTGCGCCCGCTGTGCAATGTGCTGCGCGTCAACACGGATTCCACCGGCAAACAGGCCACCGGCGTCACCTACATCGACGCGCGCGGCAACGAAGTGGAGCAACCGGCGAGCATCGTGGTGCTGGGTGCGTATTGCTTCAGCAACACGCGGCTGCTGCTGTTATCGGGCATCGGCACGCCGTACGATCCGCGCACCGGCAAAGGCGTGGTCGGCCGCAACTACGCCTATCAGCAAGGCAGTTCGGTGCACGTGTTCTTCGATGATCGCGAGTTCAATCCGTTCATCGGCGGCGGCCAGCTCAACACGTCGATCGACGAACTCAACGGCGACGTGATCGACCGCGGCCCGCTCGGCTTCATCGGCGGCGCCTATGTCAACACCTCGGCGCGCGGCGCGGCGCCGATCAAGGGCAAGGTGGTGCCGCCGGGCACGCCGCGCTGGGGCGGCGAATGGAAGAAAGCCGTGGCGTACAACTACCGCCGCAACATGGCGATCACCAGTCACGGCACCTGTCTGAGCTACCGGCACAACTATCTTGATCTCGACCCGACCTACAAAGACGCGTACGGCCTGCCGCTGCTGCGTATGACGTTCGACTGGAACGACAACGAGCTACGGATGATGAAGTGGGTGGACGAGCGCTGCATGGAGATCGGCCGCGCGCTCAATGGTTCGCGCCTTGGCGGCAAGGGCAAGGGCACGCATTTCGGTCTCGTGGGGTATCAGAGCACGCACAACGTCGGCGGCGCCGTGATGGGCAGCGATCCGTCGACCAGCGTCGTCAACAAATACCTGCAGTCATGGGACGTTTCGAACCTGTTCGTAGTGGGCGGCAGCGCTTTCCCGCAGAACCCCGCGAACGGGCCTACTGAGACGATCGGAATGCTGGCGTGTTGGGCGGCCGATGCGATCAAGGATAACTATATGAGGAGTCCTGGGACTTTGGTTTGAGCGGCGAAACCTTGCGTTGGGTTGGAAACCCCCGTCGCTAGGCGCTTTCTGTATGATTACGGACGTTATCATGCAGGTTGAAACCAGCCAGCCGCTGTGCCGTCCTAAGGAGTTTCGGGTGGATAACTGACCCGTCCGGTTGAGAGCCGCGACCGCGGAACCCCGACATTCAACGAGCCGTCTGCCGACCGATCTGCGCACGACTCTTGCATCAGGCAAGCTGCGGTCGGACTGGCATCGAAGGACCGTGCGAAAATCATGCTTCACGGGACAGCCTATTCTGATCGGAACTGTGCGCTAGCAGGCAAAAGCCGTTGCCATGCCGCGCACACCGTAGCGTCTCCTCACCACGCCCAGCGAGATGCTTGTTCCCGAAGCAGTTGCATCAGGCAAACCCGGTTACAGCGTGCGGCGCATAAGGTTCCTCCAGCGCGGCGATCTCCTCGGCCGACAATTTCACCTCGAGCGAACCAAGCGCATCGTCGAGATGCTCCAACTTGGTTGCGCCGACGATAGGGGCCGTGATGACCGGCTTGTGCAGCAACCAGGCCAGCGCGATCTGCGCCCGCGACACGCCTCGCACCTTCGCCACCTCGGCGACGCGATAGACGACCCGTCGATCGGCTTCTTCGGTCGTGCTCTTGAACATGCGGCCGAAGGCTTCGTCGGTCTCCGTGCGGATGCTTTTGTAGTCCCAGTCGCGGGTCAGTCTGCCGCGCGCTTGTGGGCTCCAGGGGATAACGCCGATACCTTGATCGGCGCAGAGCGGCAGCATCTCACGCTCCTCCTCACGATACATCAGGTTGACGAGGTTCTGCATGCTGACGAAGCGGGTCCAGCCGTTGCGCTCGGCGACCGCCAAGGCCTTGCCAAACTCCCAGGCGTGCATCGATGAGGCGCCGATATAACGGGCCTTGCCGGCCTTAACGACATCGTGCAACGCCTCCATCGTCTCTTCGATCGGAGTTTCATGATCGAAGCGATGGATCTGGTAGAGGTCGACATAATCGGTGCCGAGCCGGCGCAGGCTTTCATCGATCTCGAACAGGATGTTTTTGCGGGACAAACCGGCGCCATTCGGGCCGGGGCGCATTCGGTTGAAGACCTTGGTGGCGATGACCACTTCCTCGCGTCGCGCGAAATCGTTGAGCGCGCGGCCGAGAACCTCCTCGCTCTTGCCGACCGAGTATCGATTGGCGGTATCGAAGAAGTTGATGCCGGCTTCAAGCGCCTTTTTGATGAACGGGCGGCTCTCTTCCTCGCCGAGTGCCCATTGGTGGAAGCCGCTATTGCCGCCACCGTAGCTCATGCAACCAAGACAGAGCCGAGAGACATCGAGGCCGGTGCGGCCCAGTTTGGTGTATTGCATTGCTGCGTCCGTCTATTGCGCCACGACGATCATTCTAAACCATCCCCCTGATGCGTCCGCCATCGACCCGGATCATGCTTCCGGTGATGTATCCGGCCTTATCGCTGGCCAGGAACGCACCCATCGGTCCGTATTCGTCGGGCATTCCCACCCGTCCCGCAGGAATCTGCGTCGCGGCCTCGGTGACCCGCTCGGCCAGAGCCTCCTCGAAACCAATATTCCTTTGCCGCGCCGCCGCTGCCGCCGCTTCCCTGGTCCGGTCGGTCAGGATCGTCCCTGGCGCCAGAACGTTCATCGTGACGCCATCCTTCGCCACCTCACCCGACATCGTCTTGAGCCAGGCCCAGATCGAGGCACGCAACGTGTTGCTCAGTGCCAGGGTCGGTATCGGCTGTTGCATGCCGGTGCTGCCGACCACGATGATCCGGCCCCAGCCGCGTGCGCGCATCGCCGGCAGCAACTTGTTGGCGATTCGGATTGGCGAGACAACGATGTGCTGGAACCACTCCACCAATTGGGCTTCCGTCATGTCTGAGGCGGTGCATTGCGGCGGACCGCCATGGTTCAGTACCAGAATGTCCACCCCGCCCATCGCCGCGACCGAGGCCTCCGCCAGCCGGTCCATGGCCTCGCCCGAAGCCACATCCGCGACGACGCCTATCGCCGATGCCGCGCCTTTAGCCCGCAGCGCCGTCGCCGCTTCATCCAGCCGCCCCTGGTCGCGTCCGCTGATCGTCAAAGCAGCGCCTTCCTCTGCCAGGGCGTCGGCGATCGAGCGGCCGAGTCCTTTGGTCCCGCCCATCACGAGCGCCCGACGGTTCTTCAGTCCCATATCCATGGTCCGCTCCCGCGATTGTTGGTTGGCATCATAGGTGGGACGCTCGAGGCGGGAAATGACAGGGGCGACGTTTGGCTCCTCCGGACTCAGTCACATTCAGCGGGAGGTCGCATGTCCGTCTTGCGCCCATTGCGGTCGTTCCAGGGCGTTTCGCCGTAACTCGAATGCAGACGTTCGCTCAAGTGTGGTGGCAGCTGCTCAGATGTCTGCTGCGGGTGGTCGAGAGCGGTCAATCCGCTTTGGATTGCCGGCTTCAAGAAGCGGTCGCGAAATGGCGCTTGATGAGATTGGCGACAGCCGGAGTATGGGTTTGGGCGAGATCGTGATCTCCGCCGCGAACGACATGAAGGTTGGCGTTCGGAAGAAGGGACAATAGTCGTTCTCCGACAGCCACGGGGCTGATGGGATCGCTGTCACCCCATAACAGGAGCGTAGGTGCCTCGATCGACATTATCTGGTCCGACAGGTCCTCGCTGGCTTCTCCAATCCACTGTGCTGCGTGCGGATAGGCACGGTAGTAATCCGATTGCCAGTTCGAGCCGCCAAGATCAGCGACAGGAACGCCGGCGGACGTGACTGCCAATACGAGGCGGCTTAGCTTTTCGGGCGCCACCAACGCGGCCTTGACTGCGACAAGCCCGCCCATGGACTGCGCGACAATGTTCACCGGTTCATCCATGTGGTCCAGCACCATCGCCACCAGATCGTCGATCCCGTTCACATCTGGTGTTGCCGGCTCGTTCCCAAGGCCCGGCCAAGCAAAGAATGCGCCATACAATCCAGCAAGATCGGCAATCGGCTTCCAGAATGAGGCACTTGCGCCGGCACCGGGCAGAAAGAGGGTTTTGGTCATCCTGTTCATCATCCGAGTATTTGCAGCCCGACCATGAGCGTCTGCAATGGGGCCGGCAATATTCACTGCTGCGCGGTCAACTTGGGTCAAAGGCCGCGTTGCCAACCCCTATGAACGAACGTCTGGTTTGTTGCCGTTGCACGCTCCGGCTGTTCCGATTTCGGCCTGGCCTCCCAAGGCTGAGCGTCACGCGCCTTGTTCTCCTCCTGGCCAATGGTGGCCGGAGGAGGAGAAGGCAATGGGACACTCAGAGCATGATCCGGCGACCAAAGAGCGGCGCCCGTGGAACGTGGGCCGAAAGGTCGGCGCCAAACGTGCGCTGAAGCCACAGCAGGTATGGGCCATTCGGTTCTGGCTCGACCGCGAACGCCGGCTACGCGACCGAGCGATGTTCGATCTCGCAATCGACAGCAAGTTGCGAGGATGTGACGTCGTCAAGGTAAAGATTGGTGACCTAGTCAGCGGCGCCCGAATTCGCTCACGCGCGATTGTCATCCAGCAGAAGACAGGTCGGCCGGTTCAATTTGAGCTCCTCGAACCTGCCCGCGGCAGCATTCTGGCCTGGCTTGAACGCCGAGGCGGAACGATTGACGAGTTCGCTTTTCCGAGCCGGATCGATCACATCGATCATATCAGCACCCGGCAATATGCTCGGCTCGTTGATGAGTGGGTGACCGGAATCGGATTGCGGCCTGAGGACTACGGGACGCATTCGCTGCGACGAACCAAGGCCTCGATCATCTACAAGCAGACGGGCAACCTGCGCGCCGTGCAGATCCTGCACGGCCACACGAAAATCGAGAGCACCGTTCGGTACCTTGGCGTGGACGTCGAGGATGCGCTCGCACTCGCTGAAAGCACGGAGGTATAACATCTCATAAGTTCCTCGGCGTCAGCGTCGAGGAACTTCGTGCCACGATCGGTTTGGCTGGGCTGCGCCCATTCCCCCCGTCAGCCGATTAATCGAGCGCTGCTACAAAGCAGACCTTTTGCGCCATGATGGGTAGCCCGCCAAGCCTGCCGCTCTGGCGGAACCTGCCCTGCACCCGCTTCCGCATTTCGCAAAGAAGAGTTCCTTGTTCGAACGCAATCCGCCGCGTCTCAGATTAGCGGCACGAAGTCCGCCGCCTCGGAGCAGATGCGCGCCTTGATGAGGGGCAGCACCGCCGCCCGCGGCAGTTCCGGACGCTGATGGAACCAGCCCATCTGCGCCATGTCGCGGATTAGCAGGAACATAGGTAGCAGCGTAAGGTCCGCGTCCGAGATTGTGCGCACTGACCGATAGCCCGCGATGCAGGCGTCGCGGAACATGACGAAGTCGGGATGGTCCTGATAGGCGATCAGCGCCACCGCGAGGTCGTACTGGTGCCAGCCAAACCCGGAATCGTCGAAGTCGATAACCGCGGCATGCGCCCCGTCGATCAGCACGTTGCGTGGATGCAGGTCGGCATGGATCAGGCTGAACGTGCGTGCAGGCTTGCCATAGCGGGTCAGTGCCGCGTGTAGCCGGTCCCGCGCGCCGAGAAGCATGTCGCGTTCAGTGGGGGAGAATATGGGATGGTCCCAGAACGGACCCCAGAACGGTTCCGGCCCCATCAGCCCATTGGCATCGAGCGCGTGCCGCTGGAATCCGGCGGGCGGTGTCCAGCTTGTCGCCTGGTCATGCATCGCCGCCATGATGGCGCCAATGTGCGCAAAGTGGTGTGCGTTCGCTGCGCTGTCGGTTTCACGCGCAACCACATCGGCGAGCAGTTCGCCTTCCACCCAGCGCGCCAGGCCAGCCCAGCGCCGTTCCCCGGTCGCGGCGATATCGACCTGGGCGAAATTGTCGCCAGCCTGCGTCAGTAGTGGCTCGGGTGCTGCAATACCAGCCTGCACCAGGGCGCGGGTCCACAGGTGCTCTGATCGCAGGGCGGCGATGTCGTGGTACCAGGGGCGGTGCAGCCGCAGCACCAGCGGTGACCCATCGCGCGCATCGGTCGCGCGGAAGGTGACGTTCTCGCTCAGATGCACGAAGCGCAGTTCGGTCGGCTCGACGCCAAACGCTGTAAGCGCCTGGCGGGCGGCCGGTGCGTAGGCCTGCTCTGCCTCTGCGGTCATGCCGCGAGTTCGGCGATCGTTTCATCCCAGGCGACCAGGAATGCGGCCGCATCAACTTGCGAGAACGGCAGCGGCGGGCGGATCTTCACGACGTTGGCGAAGGCGCCGGCATTGCTGGTCAGGAAGCCCTTGTCCTTCAGCCGGTTGATCACCCGCTTGGCGAGGTCCGTATCCGGCGCCTGGTCCGCAGGCCTGACCAGCTCGACGCCGATGAACAGGCCGTGGCCGCGCACGTCGCCGATCGCGTCGCTGGCGCCCTTGCGCTGCGTCAGCGCAGCCTTCAGCACGGTGCCGACGGTGGCGACGTTGCCGCGGAGGTCGCGTTGCTCGATCTCGTCCAGCACCGCCATGCCGACCGCCGCCTGCAGGGGGGACGAGGCGAAGGTGTTGAAGTAGCGTGTCCTGGCACGGAAGGTCTCGACCAGCGCGCGGCTCGCGGCGGTGGCGGCGAGCGGCAATCCGTTGCCCATCGGCTTGCCGGTGACGACGATGTCGGGGGTGAAGCCGGTCACCTCGTAGCCCCACCAATGGCCGGTGCGGGCGTAGCCGGCCTGCACCTCGTCGGCGATCACCAAGCCGCCAGCCTCCCGCACCCTCGCTGCGGCGCGGGGCATGAACCCGGCGGGGATGTCGGGCAGGCCCTCGTTCGCCAGGATCGAGCAGACGATCATCGCCGCGACACCCTCTCCTGAGGCCTGCAGTTCGGCGATCGCGGTGTCTAGCTTCGCCAGATACGCCTCGCACAGCGCGTCCTCGCTCAGGCCCGGCGCAATCGGGCGGAACATCTCCGGGAAGGGGAAGGCGCGAACCGAGGGGTTCGCGGAGGGCGATTGGCCGAGCCGGTTGAGCGAGCTGACCAGCTCGCTGTTGCCGTGATAGGTCGCGTCGGTGCAGAGAATGCCGCGCTTGCTGGTGGCGAACCGCGCCATGCGCAGCGCGACCTCGTTCGCCTCGGTGCCACTGCAGCTCAGGATGACGCTCTCGATCTGCGCACCGTGCAGCGCGGCGAGGCGTTCGCAGAACTCGACAACGGTTTCGTGCAGGTAGCGGCTGTGGACGTTCAGTGTCGCTTGCTGGCGTGCCATCGCCTCGACCACGCGCGGGTTCGCGTGACCGACACAGGGGACGTTGTTGTACATGTCGACATAGCGGCGGCCGTCGGCGTCATACACGTAGCTGCCCTCGCCGCGGACGATGTGCAGCGGATGCTCGTAGAACAGCGGGGCTCCGGCGCCCAGCGCGCGGTTGCGGCGGGCGAGCAGGGTGGTGGTGTCGGTCATGTGGCCTCCGGGGCCGGGATGTCGTTGGCGCGAGGCGAGAGCCTACGATGCGGCCGCGGCGCTACGCCATGGGGGGCCGAGGATAGGTGTGCAGTCGCTTCTGACGTCATCAGCCTTGCGCCAGGACCGGCCATTCGCTGCCCCGTTCCAAGATCCCCGTGTCGAACCAAAGCGGAAGTCCAGCCAATCGGCCCGAGGTACTCATCATTGGCCCGTCGGCACCACCGAGAACAACATGCTTGCGACACAACGAATGGGCGGGGCGACTCGCCAGACCCATTCGCCATTCGTTACCGCCACCGTTGTGGCGCTCGCCCCACAGCCTCAGGACTTCGTGATCGTCCGAAAGAAGTAGAGGTCCTCGACAATGCCCGGCTTGTAGCCCTGGACGTTGGCGCGCGAGGCGATCGTGTTCGCCGGCTGGAACATCAGGATGTACGGCCCCTCGTCGGTCAGGATCTTCTGCAGTTCCTCATACATTGCCTTGCGCTTGGCAGGGTCGATCTCCTTCACCGCCGCTGTCGTCTTGGCATTCACGGCGGGATCGAAATAATGGCAGCGCCAGGCCAGTGGATGCGGTGCGTCGTCGCTGTCATTGTCGTTGAAGGCGAAAGTTGAGGCGTTGGTATGCGGATCGAGATAATCGGGCGTCCAACTTATCACCGTCGCCTGAAACTTGCGGGCGCGGAATTCAGAGACCAACTGCTTCTGGTCGGTAGACACGATGTTCACCTTCACGCCGGCCTGGCCCATGGTCTGCTGCACCGACTGTGCGATGTCGATCTGCGGCGAGATGTTTGAAGTACTGAGCCTCAGCTCGAAGCCATTCGGATAGCCCGCCTCTGCCAGCAGCGACTTCGCCTTAGCGACGTCGAGCTCGTAGGGGTCGTAGGCAATCGCACTGGACAGACCTATGGGCAGGAAGGTCTGGTGCACCGCGAAGCGGCCCTTGAGGAAGGTGTTGGCCATGCCATGGTAGTCAACGAGATACTTCAGCGCGAGCCGCACCTTCGGGTTCTTCAGTCGCGCATCACCCAGGTTGAGCCCGATATACCAGGTGCCGGAGTAAGGGAAGGACTCGAGGTTGATGTCCTTGTTGCCGGCCAGCGCCTTGAGTTGGTCGGGCTGCAGGCTGAGCGCGATGTCGATATCGCCTTTCTCCAGCAACAGCTGTTGCGAACCCGGTTCTGGCACGTGGCGAATGACCACCCGCTTCGTCTTTGCCAAACCGAGATGGTAGCCGGGATTGGCCTCCAGCGTCACGGACTCGTTGGGCTTCCACGACACCAGCCGATAGGGGCCTGATGTGGCCGAGTGGGTCTTCAGCCAGGCGTTGCCGAGGTCACCGTTCGTCTCGTTGGCCATCGCTACCTTCTTCTCGACCACCGAGGCTGCCACGGTGGCCATTAGGTTCAGCACCAGGGTCGGCGCGAAGTCTTCGGTGATCTTGAACTGCAGCGTATGGGCATCGAGCGCCTTGATGAGGTCGCGCGCGTTGTCCTTGTTCCAGCCGAGTTGGGTGAACAGGAAGGCCGGCGTCTTGTTCATGAGGACGACGCGCTGGAGCGAAAACGCCATGTCATCGGCGGTGACCGGCGCACCGCTCTCGAACTTCTGGTTGGCGCGTAGTGAGAAGGTATAGGTCTTGGCGTCGGGCGAGACCGTCCAGCTTTCGGCGACGCCGCCGACCAGCTTGGTCATGTCCTCCGCCTCGTAGCGCACGAGACGGTCATAGACGCTGGAGAGGAAGATCTGCGCCGATATCTGTACGCCTCACCAGGATCACAAGTGATGACGTCGTCGATCTGGGACGCGAAGACCACGATGTCCTTTGGTGTCGCGGCGTTCGCGGCTCGCCCGAGCAACGCTGCGAGCGGCGAGGTCGCTGCCAAGAGTGCGAAGTCTCTGCGGTTCAACATGTTCAATCCTCCCCTTACCGCTGCCGGATCAGGCACCAATTGCGCGATCAAGTTGCCGAATCCATCCGATTGTACCTCATTGCCGCCGCGGTGGCGGGCGGCCGTCATGCGAGCCGCACTGTACCGACGACATCAATCGGCGAACGCGGGGCTTTCAGGAAGCCGGGCACCGCCGTCGACGACGATAGTTTCACCGGTGATATAACTCGCGTCGTCGCTCGCGAGGAACACCATCGGGCCGGCGATTTCCTCCGGGCGACCGAGACGTTTGGCCGGGATGAAATGGGCAATCCGGTCGGCGCCGAAGCGGGCCTTGAACCCCGACAGACCCGGCGTGTCGATGTAGCCGGGTTCGATGGCGTTCACCGTGATGTTGTCTGCGGCCAGTTCGATGGCCGCGGTATGGATGAAACCGGTCACCGCGGCCTTCGACGTGGCATAGGCGCCCGAACCGGGCATCGAGACCTTCGGACCAGTGACCGAGGACGTGACAATGATGCGTCCGGCGCCCTGCCTGCGCATGTGCGGTAGCGACGCCTGGGTCAGCGTGAAGCAGGCTTTCACGTTGACATTGAACAGCCGATCGAGGGTTTCGTGGTCCATCTCCTCAATGCTGCGGCGGCCGAAGGCGGCGGCGTTGTGCACCATGATGTCGAGCCGGCCGCAGGTGGTGGCGGCCTCGTCGACCATGGCCCGGGTGGCGTCATGATCGGCGATATCGACCTGCCGGAAGATCGCCTTGCCGCCTTCTGTCTCGATCAGGCGGAGGGTTTCCTCGCCATGCACAGCCGTACGAGTCGCAATCGCGACAACGGCGCCCTCGCGAGCGAAGGCGATCGCAATGGCGCGGCCGATGCCCTGGCCGGAGCCAGTGACAACGGCGACTTTGCCAGTGAGACGGGTGCCCATTGAGATGTCCTCGGTGGTCAGGCGGCGACGTCGATGACGCCGCCGCTGGCGTCGAAGCCCTGGTTGGCGCGCAGCAGTTGTTGCGAATAGGGGTCGGTGACGCGACCTTCGGCGAGCGCGGCCGCGGTGGTCATTTCGAGCAGCCGGCCGCCGTGCATGACGCCGATTCGGTCGCAGATATGCGCAATAACGGCGAGGTCGTGGCTGACCATCAGCATGGTCAGGCCGTGATCGCGACGTAGGCGGGTCAGCAGGTTGAGAATCTCGGCCTGGACGGAGACGTCGAGCGCCGAGGTGGGCTCGTCGAGCAACAGGATCTTGGGCTCGAGGATAAGCGCGCGCGCGATGGCCACGCGCTGGCGCTGCCCACCGCTGAGTTGGTGGGGGTAGCGATATCGGTGCTCGCGGCCAAGCCCGACCTCGGTGAGCGCGGCCATGATGCGGCTCTCGGCGTTGCCGAGGCGGTGTATGGCGATGGGAGCGCTGAGCGCCTGGTCGACCGTCTGGTTAGGATGCAGCGATCCGTAGGGATCCTGGAAGACCATCTGGATGATCTTTCGGGATTCGCGCGGACGGCGGTTGGGCAATTCTCGGCCGTTGATCACCACGCTGCCGACGGCATGCGGGATCAGGCCGGCGATGGCGCGAAGGACGGTGGACTTGCCGGAGCCGGATTTGCCGACCAGGCCCAGCGCGTCGCCGGCCGGAATGCGAAACGACACATCGCGGGCGGCGCGCACCAGCGTGGCGCCGGCGCCGTAGGTGACGGAGACGCCTTCGAGTTCGATCAAGAGGCAGCTCCCACGGCGGCAGGAAGATCGATCAGCCATTCGGGATCGCGCCGCAACTGCGGTAGCTCGATGCGGCGGTTGCCGAGTTCGGGGAGGGCGGCGAGCAGACCCTTGGTGTAGGGGTGTCGCGCTTCGTTCAGCCGGCCGGTGTCGCAGACCTCGACGATCTGGCCGGCGTACATCACGAGCACCCGGTCGCAGAACGATGCGACGAGATGGAGATTGTGGCTGATGAGGATCAGCCCCATGCCGCGGCTTTTGACCATCTCGTCCATGATGGCGAGCACCTGTTGCTGGACCGACACGTCGAGCGCGGAGGTGGGTTCGTCTGCGATCAGGATGTCGGGGCCCGCGATGAGCATCATGGCGATCATGATGCGCTGGCCCATGCCGCCCGACACCTGGTGGGCGTATTGATTGTAGACGCGCGCAGGATCGCGGATGTGGACGGCTTCGAGCATCTCCAGCGCGGCGGCGCGGGCGGCCTGCCTGCTGCTGCGAAAATGGTGGCGATGTGTCTCGGCGATCTGCTTGCCCACGGACATCACCGGATCGAGCGAAAATTTCGGGTCCTGCAGCACCATGGCGATGCGCTTGCCGCGCAGGCGGCGAAATCCGCGCTCGTCGAGACCGGTCAGGTCGGTCTCGCCGAGGCGCATCACGTCGGCCTCGACGCGGCCCGGATAGGGGATCAGGCCCATGATGGCGCGACCCGTGGTCGATTTGCCCGAGCCCGAACTCGCCGACGATGCCGAGGCGCTCGCGGCCGAGAGAGAAGGATACGTTGCGCACCGCAGGGAAATCGCCGTCGTCGCCGGGGTAGGTGACGCGCAGATTGCGCATCGTCAGAAGCGGGCCATCGCTCATCCGGCGCGCGAATCCGCGACATCGCGAAGCCCGTCGCCAAGCAGGTTGAAGCCGAGACTGACAATGAAGATTGCCAGGCCCGGGATGGTCGCGACCCACCACTGGTCAAGCAGGTACTGCCGACCGGAGGAGACCATGGCGCCCCATTCTGGAGCAGGCGGTTGGGCGCCGAGACCGAGGAAACCGAGGCCGGCGGCGGTAAGAATGATGCCGGCCATATCGAGCGTGAGGCGGATGATAACCGAGGGCAGGCTGAGCGGCATGATCTGCGTGAACAGGATGCGCAGGTGCGAGGCGCCTTGGAGTTCGGCCGCCTCGATGAACTCCGCGTTCCGCCGCGTCAGCGTCTCCGCGCGCGCGAGTTTGGCATAGGGCGGCCAGGCGGTGAGCGAAATCGCGATCACCGCATTCTCGATGCCCGGCCCGAGCGCGGCGGCGAAGGCGAGAGCCAGCACCAGGCGCGGGAAGGCCAGGAAGATATCGGTGATGCGCATCAGCACGGCGTCGATCCAGCCGCCGAAATACCCGGCCGGCAGACCGATCCCGAGGCCGACCGGCACCACGATGACGCTCACCAGAGCAACGATGGTCAACGTGATGCGGCTGCCGAAGATGACCCGGGCATAGATGTCGCGGCCCAACTCGTCGGTGCCGAAGGGATGCGCCCAGGACATCGGCTGCAGCCGGTCCTGGAGCGTCTGGGTGAAGGCGGCGGCGTGATCGGCGAACAGCGGGGCGAGGATCGCAACCACCACCAGCGCCAGCACGATAACCAGCCCGGCCATCGCGAGCCCGTTGCGGTAGAGGCCGAGCCAGGCACGATACCAGCGGCCGAGCCGGGCCTGGCGGCGGCTGGCCGGCGCCGGGTCGAGCAGCCAGCCATGCCAGCCGCTCGGCGCGCCGATGCGCAACCCAGCCGCACTCATCCTTGGCCCCGCGCGCGCGGATCGACCAGCGGGTAGATGACGTCAGAGAGCATGTTGAGGAAAATGTACACGACGCCGATCACCATGGTGCCGCCGAGCACCGCGTTGAGATCGGCGTTGAACAGCGAATTCTTCATGTAAAGTCCAAGTCCGGGCCAGGCGAACACTGTCTCGGTCAACACCGCGCCCTCCAGCAGACTGCCGAACGTCAGCGCGATGACGGTAATCAGCTGCACCCAGACATTGCCGAGCGCGTGAACCCACACCACGCGAAACGGCGACAATCCCTTGGCCAGCGTCGCCAGCACGTACTCCTGCCTGAGCTGACCGAGCATGAAGCTGCGAGTCATGCGCGCCACATAGGCCAGCGACAGATAGCCGAGGATGGAAGCGGGCAGCACGAGATGGCTGAGCGCGTTCCAGAACACGTCGCTCTCGCCGGCGATCAGGCTGTCGATGGTGATCAGGCCGGTGACGGTCGGCACGATGTCGTCGTAGGACACGTCGAGGCGTCCCGGACCCTCGACCCAGCCGAGCTTGGCGTAGAAGAGCAGCAGTCCGACCAGCCCGAGCCAGAACACCGGCATCGAATAGCCGAGCAGCGAGCCGAAGCGGATCACCTGGTCCTGCCAGCGGCCGCGATGCGTGGCGGCGACCACGCCGAGCGGCACGCCGAACACCGTGCCCACGAACAGCGCCAGGAGCGCCAGCTCCATGGTGGCGGGAAAGACCCGGGTCATGTCCTGCAGCACGGGATGCGCGGTGATCAGGGAGAAGCCGAAATCCAGATGCAGTACTTTGCTCAGATAGCGCCAGTACTGCACCGGGATCGGCAGGTTGACGCCGATCTCGGCGGCAACACGGTCATAGGTCGCGCGCGAGGCCTTGTCGCCCACGATGGCGAGCACGGGGTCGATCGGGATGACGCGGCCGATGAGGAACGTGACGCAGGTCAGCCCCAGGAAGGTGAGCGCCACCGAGAACAGCAGATTGATGACGCGGCGGATGGCCCCGGCAATGCGCCGGACCCATTCGTTGGACGCCGCCGCCGCCTCGGTCGCGGCGCTCACGGGCAGTGCATCATGACTTGGTGATCGTCCGATAGAAGTAGAGGTCTTCGATGATGCCGGGCTTGTAACCGTTCACGTTCACCCGCGAGGCAACCTGATTCGCGGGCTGGAACATGAGGATGAATGGCCCATCGTCGGTCACCTGCTTCTGCAGCACCTCGTACGCGGCCTTGCGCTTGTCGGTGTCCACCTCCTGCGCCGCCGCTTTCATCTTGGCGGTGATGTCTGGGATGTACCAGTGGGCGCGCCACGCCAGCGGGTGCGACTTCGCCTCGTCAGAGTCATCGTCGTTGTGCGCGAAGGTGTCGGCGTTGCTGTGCGGGTCAAGATAGTCCGGTGTCCAGCTGATCACCACCGCCTGGTGCTTGCGGCCGCGGTAGATGCCGATCACCTGCTTGGCGTCGGCCGAAACGATGTTCACCTTGATGCCGCCCAGCCCCATGGTCTGCTGCACCGACTGGGCGATATCGATCAGCGGCGAGGTGTTCGCCACGTCGAGCCGGAGCTCGAAGCCGTTGGGATAGCCGGCCTCGGCCAGCAAAGCCTTCGCCTTGGCAACATCGAGCTGGTACGGATTGTAGGGAATGGCACCGAAGATGCCGATCGGCAGGAAGGCCTGCTGCACCAGGAACCGCCCCTTCAGGAAGGTGTTCACCATGCCCTGGTAATCGACCAGATATTTCATCGCCAGCCGGACCTTCGGATTCTTCAGCCGCTCGTCAGCCAGATTGAGCGGCATGTACCAGGTGCCGGAATAGGGGAACGATTCGATCTTGACGTCCTTGTTCCCGGCCAGCGGCTTGAGTTGATCTGGCAGCAGGCTCAGCGCGATATCGATGTCGCCCTTTTCCAGCAGCAGGCGCTGGGTGCCAGGCTCGGGAACGTGACGGACGATCACGCGCTTCATGTGCGGCGCGCCGAGATGGTAGCCCGGGTTGGCCTCGAGCGAGACCGACTCGTTGGCCTTCCACGAGATCAGCCGGTAAGGGCCCGAGGTCGCGGAATGCGTCTTCAGCCAGGTGTTGCCGAGATCACCGTTGACCTCGTTGGCCATGGCCACCTTCTTCTCGACCACCGAGGCGGCCACGGTGGCCATCAGATTTAGCACGAGCGAGGGGGCAAAGGTCTCGGTGATGGTGAACTTCAGGGTCGACGCGTCGGGCGCGGTGATCAGGGACTTGACGTTGTTCTTGTCCCAGCCGAGCTGGGTGAACAGGAAGGCGGGGGTCTTGTCGAGGAGGACGACCCGCTGCAGCGAGAAGGCCATGTCGTCCGCCGTCACGGTCGCGCCGCTCTCGAATTTCTGGTTCGGCCGCAGCGTGAACGTGTAGGTCTTGGCATCGGGCGAGACCGTCCAGCTCTCAGCAACGCCGCCGACCAGCTTCGTCATGTCCTCGGCTTCGTAGCGCACGAGGCGGTCATAGATATCGGAGGCGATGATCTGCGCCGAGATCTCGTAGGCTTCGCCCGGATCGAAGGTGATCAGGTCGTCGATCTGGCTCGCGAACACCACGGTGTCCTTCGGCGTGGCCGCCCACGCCACCGGAATCACTGAGGTCAACGGCAACGCTGCCGCCGACGCCATCAAACCCCGTCTTTTCAACATGCCAGGTCCCCCTGTTTCTTGGTGTTTATCCGAAAACACCTTGATCCGACATTCCCCCGATGGCCAGCCCATCCGATCGTCTGAAAGGCTGCGCAACCCTCCCCCGAAGCATACTGCAACGGCCGCAGGCAGTCTGATTGGCTGGTGATCGGTCTTGGCCGGCGCGGAGGCACGCCTGGCCATTCATCGCGCTGACACAACCGAGGAACTGAACGGAGCCGCCGCCGTCACCGCCGATCGACATCCTAGCGCGGAACGCTCCCAACTTCCGCGCCGGGGCGCCGCTCGGAGCTGTCGCCGCTGGACATTCCAAAGCGGCTGTTCCAGTTTCGGCCAGCTCCGGCCGCGACGCGCCCTTCTCAGTCATCCAGTCAGGTAGGACCGCGTCTCCAAAGCGGGCATGCTCGGGATAAGTGCTCAAGGGGAACTTGGGTGGTCTTCCGCCAGTCTGCTTGGAGGTGCAGCAGCGCTCAAAGTGGTGGGCGCGCTGGCAGCCCGGCCCGGCGGTTCGGCTGCTCCAGGCACGTCGGGGCCTCGATTAAGCCTGTTATCATATATGGCTGGCTCGGTCGGCGGCAGCGCCTACCGCCTCGGAACTCAAGGATTCTATAGTGTCTCTGAGCGCAGGAACCCCGGAGCGAACGGGCCGTCGGCAATCGTCAGAACCCACAGTCCCTGGACGAATGTGCGGCGAGCTCTGACTGTGGTAGAGGGTCACCCTTGACCGCTAGCCACAACTTATCGCCGAAAGGCGCGCGCCATGAGTTCAGATGTATTGGAACAGCCGACCGAGATCGAGGACGAGTATCAGCTCGGCCTTGATGCCGGCGTCGACGACGAAAGCGCTGACGAAGCCACAAGCATCAGCTTCAGCATCACGAGCTACGGTGCGGACTACCCGGTCGACACTCTGGTTAAGCGGATGAAGAGTCAGGCTTTCTTCATTCCTGAGTTTCAACGCAATTTCGTTTGGTCGCAGCGGCATGCATCGCGGTTTATCGAGTCATTGCTGATGGGCCTGCCAGTCCCCGGAATTTTTCTCTACAAGGAAGCCGACACCGGAAGGCATCATGTAGTCGACGGTCAGCAGCGCCTGCGCACGCTGCAATACTTTTACAGCGGGCTGTTTCTCGACAGGGCGTTTCGGCTAGTCGGGGTGCGGGAAGAGTGGGAAGGCAAAACCTACTCGGACCTTGAGACGAGCGAACGGGCTCCGGCTGGACAACTTCATCCTACATGCCACCATCTTTCAGCAGGATCAGCCGAAAGACACGCGGCGCAGCCTCTACTTCGTGTTTGAGAGGATTAATTCTGGCGGCATCCGTCTCTCACCCCAAGAGATACGAAACTGCATCAGCCAAAGCATCGTCCTTGATGCGGCCCGGACACTCAATGATAACCCGGACTGCGCGCGATATTCGGTAAGAAGAAGAACACCCGCTTGAAGGATCAAGAATTGGTCCTTCGCGCATTGGCGATGATGCATGGTCGGAAAAACTACGCCGCGCCGATGCGCGACTTCCTCAACACCTTCGCTTCAAACGAGAATGACGCAGTAGACGTGAAAACGATCCAGAAGCTGAGCAAAGATTTCCAGCTCTCGATAGCGGCGATCAACAAGAGCATTGGACAGTCGGCATTCCGGCCGAGCGGGACGCTCAATGCAGCTGTGTTTGAAGCCGTTATGGTCGGAATGGCCGAGCGCTTTCAAGCCAGTGTGGCGGAACCTGACTCGCAAAAAGTCGAGGTCGCATACGCGAAGCTGCTGGCCAACCAAGACTTCAGAAATGCTACAGAGCGAGCAACCGCTCGCGAAGACCCTGTGGAGACACGCCAACGGCTGGCAATCGAGGCATTCGCGAGCACGTAAGTGTCTATCGCGGTTCAGAATCGCTTCCGCGAAGTCGAGAAGCTTGTCCTGGTTGCGCAGGTACGTAGCTTGGACGCCGAGGTGGCCGCTTACTACTGCAAATTGGCTTGCGTCATGGTCTGCGGCGCCATCGAACGCTCAGTGGAGATCCTGATCACAGATCGGGTCGGCAGCCGTTCGGCCCCACAGGTGCAATCCTTCCTGAAAGCATTCTTCCAGCGCGGCACGAACTACGACTGCGACCAGATTATAGCCCTACTCTACCGGTTTGACGCGGATTGGGGCCACGCCTTCCGGGAATTATTCGTCGGTCGTGTCCCGAGAGGTGGTGTAGGAGCTGTGGGTAAGTAGCCCGTCGGAGCGACCGCCAGCTCCTACACCACCTCTCGGGACACGACCGGCATTTGCGTGCTTTGCGGTTTCCCATGGCTTGCTTCGATGCGATCCCCAGCGTGCCATGGCCCTTGGAGAAAATCGCCAGGCGAGACGGCGCAGCAGGGGCCATCCATCCGAAAATCACCGCGGGCTACGGTGATTTGCACCGCTAGTAGTAAAGACGGGTAAGTGGCTACAGAAGCAATCGTCACTGTCTTCGTCTGCTTGGCCCCGTCGACGTCCAAAAGCCGCCATTCCGCTTTCGGCCAACATCGACAGATTTTGAACCGGCCATCCGATCTGCCAAACTTCCCTGCTGAGTAATTGAGGGGGGCGGACATGGCACGCTTCGACAACAAGGTGGTGCTCGTGAGCGGCGGCGCGCGCGGCCAAGGTGCCGCGGAGGCCCGCCTGCTGGTAGCGCAGGGTGCGAAGGTGGTGATCGGCGACGTCCTGGACAATCAGGGCCAGGCACTGGCTGTCGAACTCGGGCCGGCTGCGTCGTTCGTCCGGCACGATGTGACCTCGGAAGCCGATTGGGCCCGCGCCGTCGAAGCCGCCCAAAAGCTCGGCGGCTTGCACGGCCTGGTCAACAACGCCGGAATCTACCAGCCGGCCGCGCTGATGGAGACCGACGATGCGCTCTGGCAGCGGCACATCCAGATCAACCAGTACGGCTGCTTCCTCGGCATGAAGGCGGTCGTGCCGGCGATGGAGCGCTCGGGCGGAGGGTCCATCGTGAATATCTCGTCGGTCGCTGGCCTCAAGGGTTCGCCCGGGTCCTTCGCCTATGCCGCGACCAAATGGGCGCTGCGGGGCATGACCAAGTCGGCAGCGATCGACCTCGGTGGCCGCAAAATCCGTGTGAACTCGGTTCATCCCGGTCCAATCGACACGGACATGATCGCGTTCCGCACGCCCGAGCAGCGCGAGGAGCGGATGAAGCAGGTGCCAATGCACCGGCACGGAACGCCGGAGGAGGTTGCGCAACTGGTGGCATTCCTGCTCTCCGACGAGAGCAGCTACATCACCGGGGCCGAGATCGCCATCGACGGCGCTTCATCGGCCTAGCTGGCGCATCCAAGACCCTAGCTCACCCGTACGTACACCCCGGGGGAACCCGGTGCATGCGTCATGGCCTGCCGCATGCGCGGCGAATTGGGCGAAGAATGCCGCTGTTGCTCCTTCCACTCCGGGCTTTCGGGCACGGCCGTGCTGGCAAATTCGTAGACCGTGCTGTAGCCGCTGGTACCCTCGAGAACCCGATAGCGGCGGGCGTAGATCACTCCCGGCACCTTGCGGTAGCCTGGCACATACTCCCCACTGTACCAGGCGTTCCACTCCGCATCGACCTCGGCGGGGACGGACATACGGCCAATCTGCAACACCGGCGCCATGCCACGCTCCGCCATTTCTGTGCCGTCCGGGTAAATCTGTTCCCCGACAATGCGTGTCAAATTCTTCCCAATCACGGACGGCGAGACTTTCTGTCCCCACGGCGTCCGCGGCCGGTTGGTAAACGCCGGCGTCTGCATTATCGCCACGCTTTCCAGTTCATAGCATGCCAGGTACTGCGGGCCACCCTTGACTGCCTCATAGCGGGAAGCTGAGAGAATGCCGGGCACCGACAGCAATTCCGGTAGATGTTCCTTGTTATACCACTCGTTGAATTCCTGTGCGTCCTTGGCGTCGATGTCGACGTACACCAAGAAAATCCCGCGACCTTTTTGTGCCATGTTTCCGTCCCCTCTTTGCAGCGTAGCCGGATAAGTGCGTCGATTTACGACGGCATTTGGCCGAGATAGTCGCGCTTACCGAGATTGGCGCCGGTGCTGCGGAGGATGTCGTACGCCGTCGTCGCGTGGAACTGCACCTGCAACATCGCGAAATGGTACAGATAGTTCTGACACTTGAACTCGCGCGGCTGGCCACCCACCGGAACCGTGATGACGGTATCTTCCTTGCCGTCGAGCTGATCCGCGCGCAGACCCTTCAGGAAGTCGACGGTCTTGTCGATGCGCGCCTGCATCTCGGCGAAGCTGTTGTCCTGGTCGGGGAAGGACGGCAGGCTAACCCCGGCGACCCGGCCGGCTCCGCAGGAATGAGTGCAGACCTGCCGCACCTGCCGCTCGAGCTGGAACATGTCGGGAAAGAGCCGCAGGTTCAGCACCACGGTGGTATCCCATTTCTGGGCCGTGGCGTGCTCCTCGGCCTTCTTCAGCACAGTCTTGAGACCACCGAGCAACTGCAGGCATACCGGCACAAAACCGCTGTACATCGTCATTGCCATGGGACACCCTCTTTGTGGGATTAGGAAAGATTGCGGGCGATCTTAGCCCGTGCCATCGAGGAGACAAGCCACACAGCTGGCTCGCTACCCTTCAGTGGTGGTTCACGCCAGAGAGAATTGTTGCTCGTAGTACTCGATCATCTCCTCGCGCTCTGCCTCCGTCAGGTCATCCGGGTCGCGGATAGGGTATACTCGGCCGCCGCGAGCCCGATGAAACTGATATTTCCCAGCGCTGGCCCGACCGATCGGTGTTAGGCCGAGGACCCTGATGCGAGCGCGGTACTGCTCACTCGTCGTCACTCTACATCGACGCGCACGCGCCGCCCGGGCCGGTCTATCGTCATCGTCACAACCTTATCACCGTCGATATCGAGAAGGTCCCGCAGGACAGGATCCATGTCCCGCCACAGCTCATCCTCCGATCTGCCCATAAGCATGAGGCTGCGCATCTGCCCACTTCGTGCGTGAATGAGGCCGGCGTTGCCACGCACGATTACGATATCGATTTGGATGCTACGTAGCATCCTGCTGTCTTTTTGCTCGCGCGGTGATTGGCTTATCTTGCTCCCCTGTGACCCATCAGTCAATTGGCGCCACCGCGCCGTCGCATCAAGAGGGCCTGCTGCGCGTGACCAACCCGGAGCCGCGCGATCCGCTTGTCGCGACTATCATCAAGGCGGCGGGGCAGGTCGGCATCCGACACAACCCGGATTACAACGGCGCCGGCCAAGAAGGCATCGCCATTCGTCGGCACGCGTCTGTGCGTCGCTTGACTTGGGAATGCCCAATCGGTGCCTTCGCCCATGGTTTGGCTGCCGGGGGAAGCGTCACCGGCTGGCTGCACGTGACCTGCGCGGCTTATGACAGCTCGCCCAGGAGAGATTGGTGATCCACTCCAAACACGAATTTGGCTTCGAAAACCGCCGCACCAGGCGGTCTACGAACGATATTCATCGCCGCAGTCGCCGATCAGCGTTATGAGATCGCGCGATCTCGCGAGCACCGCCTCGATCATGCTAAGATCGTCAGCGTCGAGTTTGACGCCGAACACCCGAGCATTGTCCGTGAGGTGCTGCGCCACACCGAGCCGGGCGCCGACGATAACGCCAGCCACCGCCGGACGATCCAATACGTAACGAACGCCGACATTGGCGATACTTACTCTGTGTTTGCTGGCGATTTGTTGCAGCACCGCGAGCAGCTCCTGGAACAGGGGCCAGTCCCCCCAGGCGTCGAGCATGTTTTTGTATTTCTGCAAAGAGGCGGTGTTAAGTTCGGATCGACGCGGCTCCGGGCGGCCGAGATATTTCTCCGAGAGCAGGCCGCCGAGCAGGGTGCCGTAGGCGAGGAGCGTGATCGGATGATCAGAGCAGAATTTGGCCATCCGAACCTCAGGGCGGCGGTCGACGAGCGAGGTACTGCACCTGGTTTGAGACGACGCGGACCCCGTGGTCGGCGATGGCGCTGAGGCGCTCGGTGTCGAAATTGGTGAGCGCAAGATGACGGATCTTGCCTTCCTGCTGGAGGTCGGAGAGATGTTTGAGCGCGTCTAGGTAGCCATCGTTCGTGTAGTCCCACCAATGGAACTGTAGTAGGTCGAGACGTTTCACACCCATCCGCGTGAGTGAGATGTTGATCGCGTCCTCGACGACGCGCCGCGTCATCCGGCCCGGGCGTGGCACCCACTTCGTGAACGCCTGAATCTCTGGAAGCCGGTCCACTCCGTGACGTGCGGCGAATCGCCGGAGGAAGTCGCCGATGAAATCCTCGGCCGGCCCGTAATGGTCGGCCAGGTCCCAAGTAGTAAAACCGGCCTCGTGGTAGGCAAACATCGCATCGACCGCACGCACCGGGTCTACTGCGCCATGGGCGCCGGAAACTTGCCACATCCCGTTCAAGATGCGGCATATGGTGAGATCGGCAGTAAACTGAACACGGCTTGATGCGGGTAGGGGCATGCTGACTCGGCCTCTGCTACAACGGTTGCGAGCGTGACATCGGCGGCGAGTCTCGCCGGAGAGACCGCTACACCATTTTCTACCGACTCGGCGGCACGGCCAGATCGCGAAGTATCAGTTTGTAGCGCAGTCGCCAGAGCACGACGAGCGCAATGACGTCGGCCGGGATTGCGCCCGATTCAGCTGGCACTCATTTGGGCGGCGATCGGCGCGCTTGATCATCCCATGGCTTAGTGACCGAATGGATGGCGCCGAAGCTGAGGGCGGGCAAGAGAAATGCAGACATACGATTACATTGTTGTCGGGGCCGGCTCGGCCGGCGCGGCCGTGGCGAACCGGCTGTCGGCAGATTTGCGCAACAAGGTGCTGTTGTTGGAGGCCGGTCGGGCCAGCCATCCCTGGTCGTTCATCCCGATCGGCATGGCCCGGCTGATTAAAAATCCCTCAGCCAATTGGCTCTATTCTTCCGAGCCTGAGGCGAGCACCAACGGCCGCCGGCTCCCGGTGCCGCGAGGCAAACTGCTCGGCGGCTCCAGCTCGATCAACGGAATGGTGTTTGTCCGCGGCCAGGCCCAGGACTTCGATACCTGGGCGCAGATGGGCAACCGTGGTTGGAGCTACAATGATGTCCTGCCGATCTTCAAGCGCATGGAGAGCTATGCCGGCGAGGGCGACGATGCATTTCGTGGCCGGGAGGGCCCGCTGTGCGTGACCAACCCGGGGCCGCGCGATCCGCTTTTCGCGACGATCATCAAGGCGGCCGGGCAGGTCGGCATCCGACACAACCCGGATTACAACGGCGCCAGCCAGGAAGGCATCGCCATGAGTCAGGCGACGATTGCCCGCGGGCGCCGCATGAGCACGGCGCGCTGCTACCTCGATCCGGTCCGTAACCGCGGCAACCTGCATATCGAGACCGAGGCATTGACCGAGCGGCTGCTGCTCGACGGGAAGCGTTGCACCGGCGTTCGCTATTCCGTCGCCAGCGAGGTGCGCGAGGCTCGGGCGGGGCGCGCAGTCGTCGTCAGCGCCGGCGCATTCAACTCGCCGCAATTGTTAGAGCTATCCGGCATCGGCCAGCCCGAACGCCTGCGCAATCTCGGCATTGAGGTGCGCCACGAGTTGCCCGGGGTCGGTGAGAACCTGCGCGATCATTACGTTCCGCGCACCCGTTGGTTGGTCGGCAAAAAGGGTATCACGTTCAACGACCGGGGGCGCGGCCTCGGGCTGGCGCACCAGGCGCTGCGCTACGCGCTGTTCCGCCAGGGTATGCTGGCGATGACGGGCGCCCCGATCCGGGCGTTCGTCTGCTCGCGCGAGGGCCTGGAGGCGCCGGACCTGATGCTGGGATGGATCCCGATGCTGACGGAACCCACCCCGCGAGGCCCGAGGATATCGCGCCAGTCGGGTCTGACCCTTTATGCCCATGCGATGCGCCCGGAGAGTAAGGGCCACGTTCACATCGCCGCGGCTGATCCACGCAGACCGCCGGCAATCAACTTCAATTTTCTGTCGTCGTCGCCCGATGCGGAGCTGACGGTGCGCGCGGTCCGCATCGCTCGCGAGATCATGACGGCTCCGGCCATGACGCCGCTTCAGATGAGCGAGATCGCGCCGGGCGCCGATCGGACCACCGATGACGAAATCCTGGACTGGGTGCGAAACGCGGCAGAAACCACCTACCATCCGGTCGGCACCTGCAAGATGGGATCCGACCCGATGGCAGTCGTCGACTCTCAGCTTCGCGTTCATGGCATTACGAGCCTGCGGATTGCCGACGCCTCGATCATGCCAACGCTGACATCGGGCAATACCAATGCACCGTCGATCATGATCGGTGAAAAGGCGGCAGACATGCTGCTGAATACCGCGCCCTGACCGCGCCCGAACCCTCTTACCTTGGTCGCATCACACCGCGCCGCATCATGGGCGATACAACCTGGTCCGAGATATGGAAGTCCCAGAGCGTCGGTTCTTTGCTCGCTTTGAACTCCTCCAGCAATCCAACGATCTGATTGAGACTGGTGATGGTAGCGCCTTGAAGGCCGAAACCCTTGGCGATGCCCTCAAGCGGACGACGACCGAACATCGACCCGCTGTCATCCAGCTTGTCGGCTCGCAACTTATGAATCTCAGCGCCATAGGCTCCGTCGTTCAACACGCAGATAAGAACAGGAAGGTTGTAGCGACGAATTGTGTCGAGTTCCTGCGCGTGCATCATGAAGCCGCCGTCGCCGCATGTCAGGATGATTGGCTTGTCCGGTCTCGCCGCAGCGACACCGATAGCGTAACAGAGCTCGTTGCCGATAGCGCCGAATTCGCGGATCGTCGTGAAATGATCTGCAGTAACTCCTTGCATCTGTGCGGTGAAAAATGAGTTGTGCCCGGAGCCATTCACATATTCCCAGTCCTTAGGCATGACTCGGCTCAGCTCAGTCACCAGTTGTCGCGGATCGAGGAGTCCGGCCTGAACGTCGAAGGACATTGTATCAAAAGGATCCGTCCGGGTCCGACCAGCAATGCTGACCGCGTCCCACGCTGCCGAGCGGCCGTGAGACGGCGCGTTCCCCAAACCTTTGATGATTGCAGACAGGCCCTCGGAGCCATCCGCTCGCAGGTAGGTGCGCGCAATTCTTTGACCATGTCTGATGCCTTGCGGGGCCGGATCTATTTGCACGACTGCAGCTTGCGGAAAGAGTTTTCCTCCGTCGGTCGTATGATGGGTCAGACTGGCACCCACAGTTACAACCAGATCACACTCTGCAAAGGCTTGGCGCGCAGCAGGATGCGAAAAACCTCCGGCGATCCCGAGGGAACGCGGATTGCCCTCAAAAAGCCCACGCACCGGGAGCGTCGTCGCCAGCAGGCCGTTGCACCTTTCCGCCAGTTGCTCGCAAAGCGCTGTGGCACCGGACAACTGAGCGCCGCGTCCTGCGATAATGATGATGCGTTGGGCTTGCGCAATACCCTCGACCGCCCGATTGACGTAATCCGGATGCGGTACCACGGGTCCGGTATCCGGCATCAGATTGGCAGAGGACACATATTTGATGTCTGTCGGGATTTGGACCTGCTGCAAATCGATCGGAATACCAAGCACGACCGGCTGACGCTCGGTCTTGGCAATATAGAACGCTTCCGACACATACTCGAACATGCGTCTGAGGCTGTGAGCAGCGATGTAATGGGCGCCCGTGGCCGCGACCAGCGGTCCCTGACCGATCTCCTGATTGTACCAGCCAGCATTGATCGGACTTTCACCAGCGAATACGACGAGTGGTATTCTGCTGTTGGCGGCGGTCGCCAGCGCTGTCATCAGTTGGGTGACACCCGGCCCACATGTCACAGATGCCACGCCTACCTTCCCTGATGCGACAGCATAGGCTGACGCCGTCGCGACCGTGCAATGCTCGTGCCAGACGTGGAAGGCTCTTACCGTCTCATCTTCCGAGAGCGCCGCTTCCCAATGCATGTTGCCATCGCCCGTCAGCACGAAGATTGTATCTACATCCTCCAGCCGAAAAGCCTGGGCGAGCCCGCGATATACAGGAATTGTATCGGACATTGTGCAGTAGTCCTCGATACAAAGTTATGTAACCGCAGACGCTACACCTACATCGGAAGATCGGACAAACCGCCCCGGCGTCGGTCGGTGAGGTGGCGCACGGTGATGACAGCCACTCAACACTCGGGCAGCTCACGGTCAACAGGTCGCTAACAGAGGCAGGTTAGGCTGCTGCCTGGAAGACACGTGCACCTCGATGAGGTGTTATCCGCGTCCGGGGTGAAGGGGGGGCCGACAGGCAAAAAGCGGGTCATTCCGCAGCGATCCGCGGCAGGTCGTGCTTGTCGAGCGCTGCGCGCAGTTTCGGTGGCGACATTGGCAGATCCCTCAGCCGCAGTCCCGTCGCGTCGGCAATCGCGTTAGCAACTGCCGCCATCGGCGGCACGATCGGAACCTCGCCGACGCCGCGTGCGCCAAACGGATGCCGTGGGTTCGGCACCTCGATCAGGATCGCGTCGATCATCGGCAAGTCGGAGCAGACCGGCACGCGGTAGTCGAGGAAGCCGGGGTTCTCCAAGCGGCCGTCCTGGTCGTAGACGTATTCCTCATTGAGCGCCCAGCCGATGCCCTGCGCCACACCGCCCTGCATCTGGCCCTCAACATAAGAGGGATGTATGGCGCGGCCCACATCCTGGATCGCCGTGTAGCGTAGGATCTTGACGTAGCCGGTCTCAGGGTCGACCGCGACATCGCAAATATGCGTTGTAAACCCGGGCGCTTGGCCTTGTGCATTGATCTGCACCTCTGAGCTGATCGGGCCACCGGTGCGTGCAGATCGTGCAGCAATGGCGGCCAGATCGAGGGGCTCGAAGCTGCCGGCATTCAGACCAGCCGGGTACACCTTGCCGTCCTTCCACTCGACCGCGTCCGCGCTGATGTCCCACATCAATGCAGCGCGCTTTTTTAGCTCTTCGATTACCTTCTCGGCCGCCTGCGTCACCGCCATGCCGCCGGCGAAGGTAACGCGGCTGCCGCCGGTGGAGGCGCTGAACCCGATCGCGGTCGTATCGCCAACAACCGGCCGGACGTGCTCGAACGGGATGTGCAGCACCTCCGCGACCATCATCGCCATCGAGGCGCGCGAGCCGCCGATATCGGGATGGCCCCCGGTGACGGTGACCGTGCCGTCCTCGTTGACGTGCACCGCAGCGCTCGATTCGCCACCAGCATTGTGCCAGTAGCCCGAGGCGATGCCGCGTCCCTGGTTGGGCTTCAGCGCGACCTTCATATGCTCGCTGGCACGCGCGGCCTCCAGCGTCTTTTGATAGCCGATATTGACCCAGGTGACGCCGTGCGTCGCCTTGGCGCCGTCTTTGGCACCGTTGATTTCGCGCATACGAAGCGGATCGATGCCCAGTTCGCGCGCTAGTTCGTCGACGCAGCTTTCCAATGCGAACGACCCGATCGGCGCGCCCGGTGCGCGGTACGCCGCCACCTTCGGTCTGTTGCACACCACGTCGTAGCCGACGGTCAGGGCGTTCGGGAAGTCGTAGACCGCCATCGCGCAGATGCAGCCCTGCTGCACCGGTGATCCGGGGAACGCGCCGGCCTGGTATTTGAGGATAGTTTGCGCCGCGACGATATGACCGTCCCTCTTGGCGCCGAGCTTGACTTCGACAACGGCACCAGAGGTCGGGCCAGTGGCGCGGAACACCTCTTCGCGGCTCATCACTATCTTGACCGGTCGCCCCGATTTCTTCGACAGCATGTAGGCAAGCGGTTCGAGGTAGATGATCGTTTTGCCACCAAAGCCGCCGCCGATCTCGGCCGGGATGGCACGGATATTCGCGATATCAGCGCCGCAGATGCGCGAGGTATAGGCGCGCACCATGAACTGACCCTGGCTCGAACTGTAGATGATCGTCTGGCCATCGGCCCCGACCGAAACCAGACAGGCGTGCGGCTCGATATAGCCCTGATGTACCGGCTTTGTCGTATACCGCCGTTCGATGACCACGTCGGCTTCCCTGAAGCCGGCCTCGACATCGCCCTTGGCGAAACGCACGACCTTGGAGATGTTCGACGGCTTCGCGGGCTTCGGCTCGATCCCCGCAGTAAAGATGGTATCGTGCAGCAGCGGCGCGTCCTCGGCCATCGCCGCTTCGACATCCATCACGTGCGGTAGGACTTCATATTCAACCTCGATCAGGTCGAGCGCCTGCTCGGCGATCAGCTGCGAGGTCGCCGCGACCGCGGCGACCGGATGGCCCTCGTAGAGAACTTTTCCCTTCGCCATGCAATTCAGCGACATGTCGCGCAGATTATGCGGCGCGGCACCAATCTGCGCGCGCTCGGGCGTGATGTCGGGAAAATCGGCGCGGGTGATGACCGCCCTCACTCCGGGCAGTGCCCGCGCCTTGTCGGTGTTGATCGATACGATCCGGGCGTGAGCATGGGGGCTGCGCTTGATCCGGCCCCACAGCATACCCGGCATCATCATGTCGGCGCCGAAATTGGCCCGGCCCGTGACCTTGTCGACGCCGTCGGGGCGGATCGGCCGGGTACCGACTACCTGAAGCGCGGTCTTGTCGAGATAGCTCATCTGCACCCTCCCTCGCTGCGTCTACGACGCGCACATGATATTAGAAACAGTCGCTGCGCGAGGTTCTCGGAACGCTTGCTCGGCCGCGAATGGTCTCCCACTCCGCTTATAAGGCTCATCAATAAATAGCAAGATCGGGCGTTGCGCAGACGGCGGCCCTGTCTTTCGATTGGGCAGTTGTTCGAGCCGCAGGCATTCGTATCAATTGTCATGCCTGATGCCGAACGCGTGACGTGATACAATCGAGGGCACCTGCCCCGGAAGGAGAAAGCGTGTGGCGAAACAAATTCTGTGTGGCTTTGGCGTGGACATCGATGCGGTCGCCGGTTGGCTTGGTTCCTATGGCGGCGAGGATTCTCCCTCCGACATCCAACGCGGAATGTTCGCTGGCGAGGTGGGCGTGCCCAGGCTCCTGAAATTGTTCGACAAGTTCAAGGTCAAGGCGAGCTGGTTCATTCCCGGCCATTCGATCGAGACCTTCCCCGAGCAAACCAGGATGATTGTCACCGCGGGGCACGAGGTCGGCGCGCACGGCTATTCGCATGAGAATCCGGTGGCGATGACGCGGCGGCAGGAAGAGGACGTGCTGAAGAAGTCGATCGAACTGATCGAAAAATTCTCCGGCAAGAAGCCGCGCGGCTATGTGGCGCCATGGTGGGAGATGTCGGCGGTGACCGCGGAGCTCTTGCTGCAGAACGGGTTTCGATACGATCACAGCCAAGCCTATCACGACTTCCTGCCGTTCTATGCACGGGTCGGAGATTCCTGGACCAAGATCGACTATTCAAAACGGGCAGCCGATTGGATGCATCCGTTGCAGCGCGGCAAGGAGGTCGATCTGGTGGAAATCGGCGCCAACTGGTACGTGGACGATCTGCCGCCGATGATGTTCATCAAGAAGTCGCCGAACAGCCATGGCTTCGTCAATCCGCGGCATCTGGAGGAGATGTGGCGGGACGAATTCGATTGGGTCTATCGCGAGATGGACTATGCGGTGTTCCCCATCACCATCCATCCCGATGTGAGTGGCCGGCCGCAGGTGCTGCTGATGCTGGAGCGGCTGATCGGGCACATCAACGCGCATGACGGCGTACGCTGGGTCACGATGGAAGAGATGGCGGAGGATTTCCGCGCGCGCCAGCCATTCCGGCCGTCATAGGTCGCGCTGCATGTGCGTGCTCTGCGGCCAGATGTTCGGCGAGATCCACTGGTCGGAACGTCAGCTAGATCCAGTGCGGGTCAGCTATGGATCGGACGAAACCAGCCGCCGGCAGGAACGCCACGCACGTATCCGCCTGCTGCGTAAGGTATTGGCGCAGTACGGGCTGGAGGTCGGCGACGATTGGAGCGCCACCAGCTACATAGTGGGCAATCGCAAGGGCGATCAACGGCTCGCGGCAGCCATGGGGGAGTTGTGGCGGGTCGCCGAGCAGATGGCCGGCAAGCCGCTCGACCCGTTGGACGAGAGCCTGCTGGAGCGGCTGCGCAATATCGAGAGCAACACATGACGCGGCACGGACGGCGCGCCATTACGATCCTTTCCGGCTTCCTTGGGAGCGGCAAGACGACATTGCTGCGGCGCTACCTGGCGGAGCAAGCGCGCGGAGATATTCACGTTATCATCAACGAATATGGCGCTGTCGGCATCGACCATCATCTCGCGCGCATGGTCGAGGATCAATCTATTCTGCTGCAAGGCGGCTGCGTCTGCTGCGGCCGTCGCGAGGAACTGGTCGGTGTGCTGCGCGACCTGCTGGACCAAGAGCAAGGCTGCGTGGGTGTGATGCGCCAGGTGGTCATCGAGACGAGCGGGCTCGCTGACCCGGTACCGGTCATGTTCTCGCTGGCAACTGACCCGGTGTTGCGGCACCAGTTCGACGTACCTCTGGTGGTCGTCACCTTGGCCGCCATCGATGCGGAAATTCAGATCCAGCGCTATGAGGAGGTCCGGAAGCAGATCATCGCGGCCGACCGGGTGGTCATCACAATGTCTGACCTCACCACGCGACAGGGGGTGGCGCGTTGCCGCGTGGCAATCCGGGCACTCAATCCGACAGCACGCATTATCGTGTCGCGTTTCGGCGAGGCTTTTGAGGCTCTGGCGCCGGATGAGGGGCAGGAAGACCAGCGACGATGGGAGACGGTGCTGCGCGATCCGACAGCCCTGCCGCAGCCGCATCCGTCAGTTCGGTCGACTTCATTGGCGTTCGACAGTCCGCTCGACTGGATGAGCTTCGGGGTCTGGCTGAGTATGTTGCTGCAGGTGCATGGGCCGAACGTGCTGCGCATAAAGGGGCTGCTGAACATCGGCGATGCCGGCCCGGTGGTCATGAACGTGGCGCAACACGTGGTACATCCGCCAGAGCACTTGCCCGCTTGGCCGTCGGACGATCATCGTTCCAATCTCGTCTTCATCACCCGCGTGATCGACCCCGAACGCATCGCCTCTTCGTTGGAGACCTTCCAGCATGCGGCCGGCCGGACCGATCTGCATGTGGTGCGCCTTGGCTGATGCGGATCGGCCGGCACGCTGTGAGGCGCGACTGAAGCTTGCGCTTCAGGGTCGCTGTGATGTGACAGTCGGATCCGGCGCGACGCGGACCAAGGTCTTGCCGAAGTTCTCGCCGCGAAGCATCTCGGCGAAGGCGGCGGGGATGACCTCAAGTCCCTCGCGGATATCCTCGCGGTAACGGACCTCGCCAGACGCGACCCAGGGTGTCATCTCGGCGAGGAACGCGTCGTGCCAGTCCGCCGCATATTCGCCGACGGAGAGGTTTTGCACGAGCACGCCGCAGGCTTCGGCGCGGCCGCGTTCCTGCGCTCGGGCGTCCACCCCGGGAGCATCGCCGTAATGCGCAATCAATCCGCAGATCGTCATCCGCGCGCCAGGGTTGAACAGCGGCAGCACTGCCTCAAACACCATCCCGCCGACATTTTCGAAATAGATGTCGATGCCGCTAAGGCAGGCAGCCTTCAGGTCCTGAGGAAAACTGGGTGACAGGCGCGAGATACAGGCGTCGAAGCCGAGCTCCTCCACCACATAGCGGCACTTCTCCTCGCGCCCGGCGATGCCCACCACGCGACAGCCCTTCAACCGCGCAATTTGGCCGGCGATCTGACCCACGCCGCCTGACGCGGCCGACACGACCGCCGTGTCACCCGACTTCGGCTCGCACTGCAGGACCATGCCAGCATAGGCGGTAAGGCCTAGCATGCCGAGCACGCCCACGGCGTGGCTGATCTTTCCGCGGGCCGGATCGAGCTTGCGTGGGATCATATAGCCGGGCCGCGGGACGCCTTCCCCCATCAGGCCGTACTCGGCCCAGCCGTTGGTGTTGAATACGAAATCCCCCGCCGCGAGGCCGTCGATCCGGCTTTCTACAACTTGTGACACCGTGCGGGCGTGGCAGGGCGCACCCTCAGGCTCTTCGCCGCGGCGCTTATAGCCCCACTGATACGGATCGAGCGAGACATAGATTGTCCGGGTCAGCGCCTGGCCAGGGCCGGGTGTCGGGACCGGCGCCTCCTTCAGCGCGAAGGTGGCCTCATCGGGCCAGGGCGGAGGGGGTCGTTTGGCAAGCGTCCAGTAGCGCGAGTTCACGGTACCCTCTCAAACAAGCTCCCACGCTTCTTGCCAGCCGCCGGCTGCGGCGTCCACCACCGACGAGGCCATGGCGCTGGCATGTGCCGCACACCACACGGCACTGGTGTGACCTTGCGAGAGCCGCGGACAGCGTCTCCCAGCTTCAGTCTGGAAGATACATCTCCTCCATGGAGCGCAGACGCGGCTCGTCCAGAATGCGGCCATTGCTGGCAACGCCCCAGGGACTCTGAGCCGCCCGAGTACGGAGCGCATCCAGGGCCGATGTGCCGCGCTGCCGTAGCCTGTGTCGGCATCCGCGAAGACCGGGATCTGCACGCTCAGGACAATCTTCCGGGCGTTGTCCACCATGTCGCGCATACTGGTCCTGGAGTCGGGCCAGCCCAGTTGGTGCGCCGAGGTATTGCCCCCGGACATGTAGAAGGCGTCGTAGCCGAGCGCCTCCGCCATCTTCGCACCAATGGGATTGATCCCGCCCGCTAAGACAACGTCATACGTTGACGTTCTGGCATACGCAGTCTCCTCGTGTGCGATCGAACCGCTCTGGCGTCGCGGGGCGCGTCATGGTGCAGGGGCAGCCGACCAGCGACTCCGAGTCAAACCAAGATGCCTCGCGGTGATTCAGAGCAACGCGGTGGCCGACGTGCTGTGGGGTCTCGTCATACGTGGACGGAGGCAGGGCCCGCGTTAGGCACCCACCGGCACAGTGGCACTGATCCGCGGAACCCCCAACGAGCGCGTCGTGTGGCCCTGGCCTGTGAGGTCGTCAGCGAGGACCACATCACTCGGTCCAAAACGGCGCGTGGTGCCATCGCCAATCCCGATTTCCATCTGCCCCACGAGAATAAAAATATATTGTCGCCTCGGCGCGGTGTGCCAATCGCTCCAATAGTCCGCAGGGAAACTGCGGAACACGAGGTTGGCACCCGCCTGAAGCGCAACGTTGTGGTTCTCCTCGGCCGGAAGCGGGAGATCTTCAAAATGGGTCTGGCCGTCGTGGCCCGTATATATCCGTACGATCATGCGCGCGCTCCTTCCCACAGAGAGATTATCGTGTACGCAAAGGCGAAGTCCGTGCCATCGCCGAAAACCCCTGGCATCCTTGCTCCGCACACTTCCACCCGTGGTTGCGGAAAGCATGAAGCCGATTGTCGTCCGGCCCTCCTGATTGTGCTTACATTAATGGCCGTAACCTTAACTCTCCACCGAGGACGGAAGAATGGGAAGTGGAGACGCGAGGCGGCGAATGCGGACACCGCCTGCGCCTATGTCTGCGCCTTCTGCCGAGCAATCCAGCGCATCACCTCGTCGTAGTGGTTGGCGATGTAGTATTCGGCAATATCATCGGCCGTCGTGTTCCAGACACCATCATGGCCCAGGATATAGCGCAACGCCTCGTCGAGGTATTTTGCTGCGTTCGGACGCCCGATATTGTGGGGATGCAGCGAGAGACACATCACCCTTCCGCTTTCCGCACCCTCGCGATAGAGCGTGTCGAACTGGTCCTTGATCATCTGCAGGAAGTAGTCCGCTTCCCGGTTCCAGGCCAACATGCCCGCGTCGTTTGTCTGGCCTGTGTAGGGAACGTAAATGAACTTCTGGCCGCCTCGCACGTTGATTGGCCACGGCTGGTCATCGATGATCCAGGAGGTGTGATAGAGGCACCCTGCCTCCGCCATCAGGTCGTCGGTTAGGACCGTGTACCCCGCGCCCCCGCCAAGCCGACCCTTCAGACGCTTCCCGGTCATCGCCTGCAAGTGGATGGCGAAGTCCTGCCAGTAGGCCCGCTCCTGGTCTTCGGTGTAGTCGTAGATCGGTCGACTGTTGTACAGGCCGTGGGCCATGTAGTCCCAGTCGGCGGCAATCATGGCGTCCTTGATTTCAGGGAAGTGATCGAGGATCTCCAGATTCAGACAGCAACAGGCCCGCACCTTGTGCTTGTTGAGCACATCGAGCATGCGCCAGAAGCCAACCCGATTGCCGTAGTCCATGCGCGCATAATGCGGGATGTCCGGTTGCGTCGACCTGCTCTCCGGCAGGTACTCGAAGAACTCCATGTTCGGCGCAACCCAGAATGCAACGCGCGCGTTGCCAGGCCACTTGATGATGGGACGGTCGATGACCGGCGCGTAAGCAAACCTGCCGGGTGCGAGAGCCATGTCGTGTCCTCCGTTGGCCAGCGATGCCTATCGATGGAAGAACGCTATCCTGACTGCGCCTTGAACCAGTCGATGATTTCGCGCCCGGTCGCCTTCCAGACACCCTGACGAGCACAGATATGACCAAGCACTTCGTCAAGGTACCGGATGCGCCATGGCTGACCCATGATCCACGGATGGAGATGCAGCACCATCACGCGTCCCGTGGCAGCGCCATCGGCGTAAAGGCCATCGAACCAGTCTCGCCATAGCAGGCTGACCTCGTTGATTGTCCGACGGCCGTGGAGATGGATGTAATTGTCGTCGAGATACTGGTTCACCCCGAGCGAATAGAGCTCCCCGGTTCTCGGCATCATCTTGTAGGGTTGCTCGTCGTTGCCCCAGTCGCAGACGTAGCGAATGCCCTCGGCGGCGAGCAGGTGCGGCGTGTTTGGCGTCTCCTGGAAGTCAGGCCCGGACCAGCCGATGGGGCGCTTGCCTGTCGCCTTCTCCACCGCCTCGATCGAGGTGCGGATGTAGTGGCGTTCCTCGTCCTCCGACATGCCGATGTGGATGATCTGGCGGCGGGTAAGGCCGTGCGCAATGAATTCCGCATTACGCTTCTGGCCCTCCCTGACCAGAAACGGATAGTGGTCCGCAATGGCCTTATCGAGAGCCAATGTCGGCGTGATACCGTATCTATCCAGGAGCGCGAGGATACGAAAAATCCCGACCCGGTTGCCATACTCGTGGTTGCCATAGCCGCCGATATCGGGAAACGCTGGTTGGTTTCCGGTCCACAGGCCCTCTGGGCCACCCATTGGACTGACGGGCAGCGGCGTGCCTGGCGGAAGCTCCCAGTCCCAGTGCTCGAGGTTGACAATCACCGCAAGCGCGACGCGGGCGTTGTCGGGCCAACCGAGGCGGGGGCGTGAGACAATGGGCGACCAGGAATAGAAGTCCTGGTCCATCCCCTGGGTTCGCGTTGCGGGCATGGCCCACTCCCTCTTCCTGGAATGATCCTGCACTCTACTCCGTCGCCGGCAGCCGGCCATGCTTTCACGACGCGGGTGGGGCGACGCTGCGCTATGCAAAGGCCTTGTGATAGGCATTCAACGCCGGTGCGCCCCCCAGATGAACGTGGAGCACCTTGGACTCGCGCGAGATCTCGCCACTGCGCGCCATGGCGATCAGACCTGGCCATCGATTTCCCCTCGTACACCGGATCGGTCAGCAGAGCTTCCAGCCGCGCAGCCATGCGCATCGCAGCAATCGTTAATTCGTCGGGCAACCCATAATCGGGCCCGGCGAAACGTGAATCTATCTCGACCTCCTCATCGCGGATATCGCGATGCAAGCCGACCAGCGCCGCCGTGGCACGGGCGATCTTCATCACAGCAGCGCGCGTCATGACTTCATTGGCGGCGGTGTTGCCGATCGAGACCAACGTCTCCCAGCCTTGCCCACGCGTCCGCTGCCAGCCATTCGAGCATCCTGATCTTGTTGCCTCCGAAGGCGAGACCTGAGGCGATGTCGTCACGCTTCGCCCAGATCTCGATCCCAAGCTCCTGTGACAGGCGGGCTAGGGGATGGATCGGCGAGGGCCAGAAGGCCGCTGCCGCCGCGGGAACCTTGTCTCAAGTTCCAGCGACACGGTACCGCTCCATTTGATGCAACCGGCATGAAGCATGCAAAGCGGGTTTCTGAAGCCCATAGGCGTCCGCGACAGCGTGGCCGCGCCTGACCCAGTGAGCAGGACCGTTGGTTCGGTCCTCCCGTCCTGCTAAAGTACGCCAAGCTGACGCCGGCCCGCTTGCAGAAAATGTCATGGAGGAATCATGCCTGCCACCGATGAGAGGCCACCGGCTGCGATTGGCCACGTGCGCTTCAACGTCACCGATATTGAGGGCGCCTCTCGATGGCTTGTGACAGTCGGGCTGCGTGCAATCGTATCAAGCAGCGATTTTGCAGTACTTGAGCTGCGCGGCGGCACTCATCTGGTTGTCAGGCAAGCCGAGCGACCACCCGAGCCCAGGACGGGAGCGCCCTTCGATCTTATGTTCGACGACATCGAGGTGACACATCGTACCTTCGAAGAGAAGGGATTGTCGCCTTCGTCAATCCGTCGGGGTCGCATTCACGACTCATTTGAGGTCATCGGACCCGACGGATGGGTCTTCACGATCAACTCGTCACATGCGAGCGGCCTACCTATCTGACCGGAGCCTCTTGCTGCGAGGGCGTCGCTTCGCGTGAGTTGGCCTCTTCGATAGCGGATGTGAGTGTTGTTTGTAGGAACGGTGGCACACACTGGTGAGGGTGCCCATTGTCACCGGCTGAGAGCCAGGTGTGGCGCGGTCCGGCACGCGCGAATGACCGGCAAATTTTGACTGGCCGCCCCTCCATGGAACAGACTTCGTTCCCTACCAACGGTTCCCGATGACGTCCCCACCTGATTTTCAACATCTGGCGTTTTTCACCCGCTTGCTCGACGCCGCCCCTGCGGCAGAGCGCTATCGGCTCGCCGCTGAGCAAATCGCCCATGCCGAACATCTTGGCTTCGACACCGCCTGGGTCGCCCAACACCACTTCCACGAGCACGAGGGCGGACTGCCTTCTCCCTTTGTCTTCCTGGGCCATCTCGCCGCCCAAACATCTCGCATTCGCCTCGGCACGGGCATCGTCACGTTGCCGCTTGAGCTGCCGGTGCGTGTTGCCGAGGACGCGATCGTCCTCGATCTCCTGAGCTCCGGCCGTCTGGAACTGGGCGTGGGCAATGGCGGCAATCCAACCGCCTTCTCCGGGTTCGAGCTCGACGATGCTCATCGCAATGAGCTTTTCGTTCGCAATTTGGCACGGTTGCGCGATGCCCTGGCCGGCAAGCCTATCCCTGGCGGCGACACGTTGTATCCGTCTCAACCCACCCTCACCGATCGCATCTGGCAGGCGACCTTCTCGGTCTCCGGCGGCGCGCGGGCGGGCCTCGCAGGTGACGGGCTGATGCTGTCGCGCACCCAACCGAGGCCGCCCGAAACCCCCCATGCCACGCTGGCCGAATTGCAGGAACCGATCATCGATGCATATCTTGCGGCGCTGCCACCGGGACGCGCACCGCGCATCGTCGCCTCGCGCAGCGTGTTTGTCGCCGAATCTCGCGCCGATGCCATGCGGCTCGCCGACATCGGTTTGCGCGCCGCGGTCAGGCGTTTCCTCGATCGAGGTCATCGCGTATCAGGCAACAAACTCTTCGATCTCATCAGAGCATTTGACGTGCATGTCGGTACACCGCAGGAGGTGATCGCCTCGCTGCGCGCCGACCGGACACTGGCAAGGGTCACCGATCTCGCTGTGCAGGTGCATTCGATAGACCCGCCGCATCCCTGGATCTTGCGGTCCGTCGAACTGGTGGCGCAGGAGGTCGCGCCTGCGTTCGGCTGGCGGCCCGCGCCCGACCGCACCCAGCGGTTCCTGGCGGAGAATGTCATATGAGTGACCCGGACATCATAAACACCCTGGCGGGTCTCGCACCGGACTCACGGCTGGCTCAGATCCGCGACCGTAGGCCGGTGACACGCGAGAACGCGCAGGCGAGTTTTCGAGCCCTGTTTGAACCGGCTGAGCCAGGGACGGTCGCTTTGCAAGAGCGGTTTGCAATCGCCAGCTTTGTTGCCGGTCTGCATGCCCAGGACGACCTCGCTGCGTTCTACACCGCCCGACTGCTTCGCACCACGCCGGCAGAGGCGTTCGTCGTGGCACTCTCCGCTGAAGCCGACCGCGGCCGCACTGGCGGGCCCTATGGGGCTTATCCGAACGGCCCATTGACTGTCGAAGACGTCCTCGGACCGATCTACCAGGCGGCCGAAACGAACCGTTCCGTGCTTGGCGGCCGGCTATCGGCCGCATTCGCTCACGTGCATATGCTGGTCTTCCACCCGCGCGATGCCAGCCCTGCTTCGCTCCAGGCGCTACGCGATGCCGGCTGGTCGAAAACCGATATCGTCACGCTGTCACAACTCGTGGCATTCCTTGCTTTTCAGATCCGCGCAATCGCCGGCCTACGGGCTCTGGCCGTAGCCGATGCCTGAGGAACTCGCCATGACAGAATGCGTTCTCACGCACCCGGAAAACCATGAGCCAACGGAATTCACCCTGGCAATGCTCGATTGGTTGCCTTGGCTGGCACCGCCCGCGGACGACGCGCTGACCGAGCGACAACGCACCAGTCTGGTTGACCCCGCGAGATCCAAGTCGGCGTATTTCCGCCTGTTGGCGAGCGACCCGGATATTCTCGAAGCGCGGACGCGCACTGACAAAGACATCTTCTATAACACCGTGTCAGGCTTGCCGCGTGCCGAACGCGAACTGGCAGCGGCCGCAACCTCGCGACACAACGGATGTATCTACTGCGCTTCGGTGCATGCCCGCCACGCCGTGACCTATTCGAAGCGCGTCGGGGATGTACACCGTTTGCTCGATGTTGGGGTGCAGGCTGATCTCGGCGAGCGCTGGAATGCAATCGTGGCCGCCGCGGTCGCACTCACAGCCACTCCTGTTGCCTTCGGCACGTCACATGTCGCGCGGCTGCGCGCAGTAGGATTGGATGACGCCGAGATCGTTGACGTGATCAACGCCGCAGCCTTTTTCAATTGGGCCAACAGGTTGATGCTCTCCCTGGGTGAACCCTGCGTCACCCCCGCTCATTGATGCTATTCGACCCACTTTGCCGCACAGCCATGCGGCGAACCCCACGTCACGATAACGGGCCGAACGCGGGTGGCGTAATACGGCGCTTCGAAGTCGCCTCGTAGGCCGATGCGATCCGCAGCAGCACGTCTTCTGCGCCTGGCTCGGCGCGGAAGGTTGAGAGCACCCTGGCGCCTGCCCAGCCGGTAGCGAAAATCTGCGACCTCTTTTGGGTTGCGGAATGCGGCGCGGCCGTCATGGCCCAGAATTCAGACCGCCGGTCGCGCGCATGCATGCGCGGCGAAAACATCGGTGCAGAAGGAGCACACCTTTAATCCCTCAACCGATCAACACTGCAACCCGGTTGATCGGATTGGCGCCATAACCCTGTGGATTCCAATTTGCCGCGGCAATCGGCTGTGGCGTCCCCTTCCTGTCCGTGGCACGCACCCACAGTTCAAAATACCCGTCTGACGGCAGCTTCACCGTGTACGTCCATCGGGCCCAATCGTAGCGGTTGGTTGGGGCGGTTATGGCAGCCTGTTGCCAGGACTGACCAAAGTTGATCGAGACGTCGACCCGCGCGACCCCGACATCGCCGTCCCAGGCAGCGCCGCGCAGGGGTAGGTCACGGGTACCCGCCGGCAGCCTCGTTCCATGAGCAGGACTGGTGATGATACTGCGCATCGGCAAGGCTTCTAGGTCGCGAAAGCTTTTGCCGTCATCGTCGCTGCCCGGCACGATTGGTGTCACCGGCACGCGATACGAAGTGCCACCCATACCCTCTCCGTCGTGCGGTGTTTCCCGAACCTGTATGCGGGTCAACCATTTTGTGGATAACGAACCCGGCCAGCCGGGGACCAACAGGCGCGCTGGGCCGCCATGAATTGTCGTGAGGGGCTGACCGTTCATTGCCCACACGATCATCGTGTAATCGTCGAGCGATTTTGCCAGCGGATTGCCGCGGGAAATGCTGCTCTTGGTCGGATCACCAGACAGCGGAATATCAGCACCGCGGCTGCCAGTGAATTTGGCCGAAGATTGCAATCCGGCCGCTTGCAGCATGTCCTTCAGCGGCACACCGATCCATTCCGCGCAGCCGACCCCACCATTGGTCCACTGGTTGCCGCGGGCTGGCGGGTTAAAGAAAGCGCGGCCATTTCCACCGCATTCCAGCACCATGCGGTGAGTTCGAGCTTGGAAGCGTTGTTTGATGTCACCCAGGCGCAGCTCCAAAGGTGAGTTGACCGATCCATCGATCCGAATGGTCCAGGCATCGGGATTGTCTACGCGCCCCGGGAGTGTTCCGTTGTTGCGGATAAAGAATTTCTCCGTCGGGGTCGTGTCATCGTCCAATAGGTGCTCGGGCGTCTGAGCCACCAGGGGAGGATCCCCAAGCACGACCAGTCGCTGATCTTTGCCGGCGTAATCGAGGAACTGAGATCCGTTCCCCGCGTCGTTGGCGGCAAGAGGCTCTGCAGGATTTCGCTCAATTGTCTGAGCCATGGTTTCCTCCGGTCATGCCGGGGCGGCCGGCCGGGTCAGATAAGATGCCGCCTTAGATATCCCAGCTGGAGAATTTCCGGTCATTTTCGGCGGGAGTCGAGAGGTGCCTCTTCTCCTCCCTCCTATCGGTCCGATCCCGAGCCATCGACGTCTTCTCTTGAAGACAAATGTGTTTCATTGAGTTGACTGGGCATCGCCTATAACGTATTGTCGCATAGCGTCGGAGGAACTGTGCAACAGCGGCGGCCACCCCAAGTTCCGCGAGCGCTGCGAGGCTGTGGTCGCAGACGGGTACCGCGAATTGACGCTGGCTTAGTTCACATGGAGCTTTGGAATGCCGGAACGCACCTCAGACATAGGAAAATTTGATGCGATCATTGTAGGAGCCGGCGTCGGGGGGCTCTATGCGATCCACCGGCTGCGCAAGCTCGGCCTCAGAGTGCGCGCCTTCGAGGCTGGCGATGGAGTTGGCGGCACCTGGTATTGGAACCGCTATCCGGGGTGCCGTTGCGACGTCGAAAGCCTGGAATACTCGTATTCCTTCTCTGACGAACTGCAGCAGGAATGGCATTGGCCCGAACGCTACGGCACTCAGCCCGAGATCTTGCGCTACATAAACCACGTTGCCGACCGCTTCGATCTGCGCCGCGGCATCGAGTTCAACACCCGGGTCAAGGAAGCCGTCTTCGATAGCAAGACGAATCTATGGACGGTAACGACCGATAAGGGCCACGTCGCGATTGCTCGCTACTGCATCATGGCGACGGGCAATCTTTCGACGCCACGCAAGCCGAATATTGCCGGTTTGGATAGCTTCAAGGGCAAGTGGTACCACACCGGTCTGTGGCCACATGAGGGCGTCGACTTCACCGGATTGCGTGTGGGGGTGATCGGGACAGGCTCATCCGGCGTCCAGTCGATCCCTATCATAGCCAAGCAGGCGAAGCATCTCTACGTGTTCCAGCGGACGGCCAATTTCAGTCTGCCTGCCCGCAATGTGCCGATGCCTCCCGACAAAGAGCGCGCACACAAAGCCGAGTATCCTGCGCGCCGGCGTGCGGCCTTCGACACGCCGTTCGGGATCGCGGGGCACCCACCGCCGGTGAAGTCTGCGCTCGAAGCGACTGAAGAAGAGCGGCGGCACGCCTACGAGGCGAAATGGGCCGAGGGCGGCAGTATCAGCTTTCTGTACTGGTACACGGACTTGCTGATCGACAAGGAGTCAAACGACACCGCATCGGAGTTTGTCCGCCAGAGGATCCGCGCCACGGTCGAGGATCCCAGGACGGCCGAACTGCTATGCCCCAACGACCATCCGATCGGCACCAAGCGGCTCATCCTCGATACCGACTATTACGAGACCTACAATCGCGACAACGTCACCCTGGTCGATATCCGAAGCAAGCCAATCCAGGAAATCACGCCAACCGGGTTGCGCACTGCCGATGCCGAGTACGCGCTCGATGCGATTGTCCTTGCGACCGGATTTGATGCGATGACTGGCGCGATGAAGGAGATCGACATCCGTACTGATGCAGGGCTATCGGTACGGGCAAAGTGGGAAGGTGGGCCACGCACCTATCTCGGGATCATGATGGCCGGCTTCCCCAACCTTTTCATGATCACGGGTCCGCAAAGCCCTGGCGTCAAAAGCCAGATGATCCTGGCGTGCGAGCAGCACGTCGATTGGATCGCGGATTGCCTGCAATACCTGCGCGACCGCGGCCTGACGTGCATCGAAGCGGAACTGGATGCAGAGGATTCCTGGGTGCAGCACAACAACGAGATCGCTGATCGCACGCTCTATCCGTTGGCAAATTCGTGGTATGTCGGCGCCAATATTCCGGGCAAGCCCCGTGTCTTCATGCCCTATGTCGGCGGCGTTACCGCCTATAAGAAGAAGTGCGACGAGGTCGCGGCCAGGGGGTACGAAGGCTTTCGCTTGGGTGTACTCGCGGACGAACAGCGGTTTGCGGCAAATTAGAAAAGCGCCGGTCGAGATCGCGTCATCAAAGCATGGAAGGAAGTCATGGCGTCAAAGCTTGCGCTAGATCCGCGGGTCGATCCCCGTATCAAGGCGGTGTTCGGCACGTTCGAACTTCCGAAGCCGACGAGCGTCGGGAGCCGTGAGGAGCTTCTCGCGCAAGAAGCCGCCGATTCGGCGACCGCCATGGCAGAAGGCATAAGGGCGTTCCTGGATGCCATGGATTCGGAAATGATCGCGACGTCCACAGGGCTGAATGTCCGGACCGAGCGGTTCACCTCGTCGCCCGATGGCAATTCGGTCAACATCCAATTCATCCGGCCGACGAACGGCAAGATCGTCCCGTGCGTCTACTACATTCATGGCGGCGGGATGGCGACATTGTCCTGCTACTATGGCAATTACCGCGCCTGGGGCCGGATGATTGCGGCCCAAGGCGTCGCGGTGGCCATGGTCGATTTCCGCAACGCGGTTCGCGCCTCGACGGCACCAGAAGTCGCGCCCTATCCGGCCGGTCTCAACGATTGTGTTTCGGGGCTGAGGTGGGTCCATGCCAATGCGGAGAAACTGGGCATCGACACTGGTCGCGTCATCATCGCCGGCGAGAGCGGCGGCGGGAACCTGACGCTGGCGACCGGGATGAAGCTGCTCAAGGAAGGCGACATCGGCCTTATCCAGGGCCTCTACGCTCTTTGCCCCTACATCGCCGGCGAGTGGCCGCTACCGCAGAATCCCTCCTCGATGGAGAACGAGGGTATCCTCATCAGTGTACACCACAATCGCGGCGCCATGGGCTATGGCATCGAGGCCTTCCGTGCCCGTGATCCTCTGGCCTGGCCGAGCTTCGCCAAGGGCGAAGACGTCAAAGGCCTGCCGCTGGTGGTGATCAGTGTAAACGAATGCGATCCGCTGCGTGATGAGGGCATCAACTTCTACCGCTTCCTTATGCAGAACGGCGTGCCCGCCCGCTGTCGCCAAGTGATGGGCACGGTTCATGGCACTGAAATTTTCATTTCGTGCTGCCCGGACATCAGTCGCGACACCGCGCGCGACATCGTCAATCTGGCGGTAGGATGATGTCGGATTCTGGCGGCTGACCGATGCCCAGGGCGTGTCAGCCGGCCCGTATGGCGGATCCTGTCCTCAGCGCGTGCTGGTATGGCCGAGACAGTTGTGCAGCACATCGGGTAACGGCATGCCGCCATACGCCGTGACGCCGACCGAACGCGCGTTGACAGCGAAGGAAACCGCCATCATCGGAACTCATGGGTGAGGGCCGCCCCGCGCAGAGCGGCCCTCGTGAACTTCAATGACCGGTGTCAGCTGGCCGGTCGAGCAACTCCGACGAGCTTGTGACCGTCAGGATCACGAAGATATGCGAGATAAGCACCATGTGGACGGACCCCAGGCGGATCCTCGATTGAGGTCCCACCATTCGCGACACCGGCCTTGTGCCACGCCTCGGCTTGGGCCGCATCCTTCATTTGAAAGCCGATGGTACCACCGTTGAGGACAGATGCCGGCTTGCCATCTATCGGTAGGGTCAGCATGAACCGGCCGCCATTGTGGGAGTATGCCACTCGGCCTCTCGCGTCCTCAACACCAGGGCCAGCACCCATCGCCGCAAACAGCGCATCATAGAATTTCTTCGACCGGGCTATGTCGTTACTCCCGATCATGATGTGGCTGAACATCGTGTTCTCTCCTCCTTGAGCCGGCTGCACACCCTGCTGGCGTTCTTCGCAGGTGTGGCCATTATGATGCGGTTCGGTTGGCAAGGGAAACTTGGCTGACCAGCCTTCGGAATTGCGCTGAGTGGCTGCAGGCGCCGCGGTTCGCCTTTGCATGGTCTGGCACACGCAGGCTCCGCATGCCACAGTTCGGCTAGGATAAATGGAGATCTGCCATGAGCCAGTTCGAGGCTGCCGACAACACTGTTGCGTCAGGCACGAAGAGCGCTACGTCAGCCTATGTGCCGTCACTGCAAAGCACGGAAGGGCAGCCGCCGCCTATCGCGGCTCACGGCGGCCTGTCCTACATGTCATTCGACCAGAACGGCGACGCGGGAACCGCCGTAGCGATCCAGGACGCGCTCACCGAAATCGCTGAGGGCGAGGGCCAGCGCGTGATCGACATGATCGACAAGGCACCGCCGGGACCGATCAAGACCAAATGGGGCCTCGCGTTCCGCGACTTCGACGAATGCGTGGCCTACATTCGTGCCTCGAACAGCCTCAAAGCCCCGGCAGGCGGTGTGACGCTGCCGCTGCAATATACGGTGCACGAGAGGCCGACCTGGTCCGTCGTGCCGTCCAACGCCATTTGGCGGGACCCGGCACGTGCCGACCTCGTGGCGACCCTGCGCAAGAACGAGGCAGACAACCGGCGGCGGGACCTGTTTTTCCCGCAGGTGCTGCGCGATGCGCGGCGCATCGGCGAGTACCATCCAGGCCTCAAGCCCAACAGTCCGGAGTGCATGGACCGGCTCGGTCTAGCTCTGGCCCATCTCGAGTCCAAGTGCACAAACTTTTACGATTCGGCCGAGGTGGAGCGCGTGTTCTACCCCGAGATCGAGAAGCTTCTTCTCGAGTTCTTTCCGGACGCGACCGACGCGCTGGTCTACAATCACGATGTCTTCGACAAGGATTACGCAGGCGACAGAACGGAAGACCAGGATGCGAAAAATCCGGGAGTGAACGCGCGTTACGTCAACCTGGTGCACAACGACCTGAACGACAACAGCGGGCGTGTGCGCTGCCGCGAGCTGCTCACCAGGAACCTGCGGAACTTCGGGCGCACGCAGAACTACACTAAGGAAGAGGCCGACGCGAAGATGTCGCGGCGGTTCATGTCGCTCAACCTCGCCAAGCCGATGGAGACTGTCGAGCAGTTCCCCTTCGTGCTGTGTGCCTGGCCCTCCTTCGCGGACCAGCCATACATCACCAACTACCGAATCTACGACGACCGCGTCGGCGAGACCACGCGATTCACCTACCGTCACGACCACGAGTGGTACTGGTTTCCTCAGCAGAAGCCGAACGAGGTGTCGATGCTGAAGTGCTATGATTCGGTAACAGACGGGTCGGTGTCGCGCTGGTCCTTCCATACCGCCTGTATGGACCCCACCGCGCCCGCCGATGCGAGATGCCGGAAGAATGTCGTGGTCCGGTCATTTGTCTTCTTCTGAGGAAACTAAGTGGATGACCGCGCAGGGGCGTGAGTGCGCGGTCATCGCAGCGTATTTCCGTCTTCCATTGCGCCATGCCTGATGAAGGCCATAGAGGAAGCGAATCATGAAAGCTGGTGTGGTTTATCCGCAGATCGAACTCGGCGGTGATACCGGGGCGGTCAAGGCGTTTGCGCAGGCAGCGGAAGATCTGGGTTATGATCATATCGTCATCTATGACCATGTGCTCGGCGCCGTCCATGCTGGCAGGGAACCGAAGCTGACCGGCCCGTATAAGGAGACCGATCCCTTCCACGAGCCGTTGATCACCTACGCCTATCTCGCCGGTGTCACCAAGACGCTGGAACTTGTTACCGGTGTGATCATCCTGCCGCAGCGGCAGACTGCCCTGCTTGCCAAGCAAGCCGCCGATGTTGACCTCTTTTCGGATGGTCGGCTTCGACTGGGCGTCGGAGTCGGTTGGAACTGGGTGGAATTCGACGGTCTCGAAATGTCCCGACATTTTCGCCGCCGCGGCAGGCGACAGGAGCTGCAAATCGCGTTGATTCGCAAGTTGTGGGAACAGCCGGTGATCGACCATGAGGACGCCGATCACCGGATCGACAGAGCTGGGATCTTGCCGCGGCCGAAACGGCCGATCCCTATCTGGCTGGGTGGTTTCAGCGAGGCCGCGTACGACCGAGCGGCGAGGATCGGGGACGGCTTCCTGTTTTCCGGCAGGACTCAAACCGAGGCGGTCCAAATCAAGGCGCGGATCGAGGCCAGGCTGCGCGAGCTGGGCAGAAATGTTGATGCATTCGGCTTCGAATCGATCCAGCAATATAGTCGCGGCGACAACCAATGGCCCAGAGACATTGCCGCGTGGCGTGAAGCTGGAGGAAGCCACATATCCGTCGTGACGATGGGCGCGAACCTCACCACGGTGGACGGTCACATCGAGGCCATAAAGCGTTGGCGGGATGTCTACAATTCGGTCCGTTAGATCCTGTCCCGCGACATGTGAGTGCCCCGATGCTGATGGCCCTGTTCGGCGCAGCCCGCCCACCCTATAACGCTTGGCAGCGGTCCGTGGCCGACATCGCGGCATAGCCATCCGCCTCATCTGGTCGCGCCCGCAGCTACACGCTACCGTCGACCATGACCTCGAGGAGCAGGGGCTCACGCGCCGCGAGCGCTTCTGCATAAACAGCCCTGAATGCAGCTGGGGTCTCGATACGATGACCCTGCACGCCAACTGAGCGAGCGAGCGCGGCAAACTCGATCGGCGGATCGACAAAATCCATGCCGATGAAGCGATCGGTGCCGTGGAACAGCTTCAGCCTCTGCTTGATGATTCGGTAGCCGCCATTGTTGAACACGACAAACGTGATCGGCAGCCTCTGGTGAGCGGCGGTCCACAGCGCCTGGATCGAGTACATCGCGCTGCCATCGCCGAGCAAGGCCACCACCTTGCGAGCCGGCTGGGCAAGCTGAACGCCGACCGCGGCGGCGATGCCCCAGCCGATACCGCCGCTGACGTTGCCGAAATACGCGTAGCGATCGCGCATGGGCAGAAAGGCCGGAAGACTGGCCGCGGTGGTCAGGGCTTCGTCCACGACGATGGCGTTCTTCGGCAGCAGATCGGCGATCATCAGCATGAGCCATTCGGGATCGATCGGTTGCTCCGTTGCCTTTGCCAACGCGGCTTCCGCGTGCGTCTTGCGATTGGCGGTCCAGTTGTGTCCAGCGAGTTGAGCAAGCTCGTCCATCGCGCGTTGCCGCTGAGCCGCACCGCCGAGTTCGACGATCAGCGGCGTCAGCACCCGCAGCGTCTCTCCGACATCGGCGCGTATCGCGATTTCGGCCGGATAGGTCTTTCCCATCTCCCAGTCGCGCAACCCGATTTGAATAATCGAGGCGTGCGGCGGCAACGGCTCGACCTCGCTATAGACCGACATGCGCAAGAAATCGGAGCCGACGCTGATCAGCGTATCGTACGGCTGCAGGTGGGCGCGCACGGTTTTCTGATCGCGCGACAGCGGACCGAGATAGGCCGGATGTTCGCTCGGGAAATGCGCGCCTTGCAGCACCGTTTGGTCGTAGACGGGTGCGCCTAGCACCTCCGCGAAATTAACGACTTCGGCGAAAGCATCGCTCCTGACGATCTCGTGGCCAGCGATGATGACCGGTCGCTTCGCATTGAGCAGCCGCTCGGCAAGCGTGCGCAGGTTTTCGTCCGACGGCCGTACCCGGGTGTCAACCCGCGTCGGCTGCCCAAGATCAATCGCGCCAAACGCGTTCAATATGTCCCCCGGCAACGAGATGAACACCGGTCCGGTCGGGGCCGTTGTCGCCACCTTGGCGGCGCGATGCACAATCCGCGGCAGGTCTTCGAGCCGCGTCACTTCGGCCGCCCACTTCACCACCGGCGTCGCGATCGGTACCAACGGGGCGTAAAGCAAGGGTTCGGTCAGCCCGTGCCCCTGCTCCTGTTGTCCTGCGGTGATGATGAGCGGTGTGCCGGAATTGAATGCTGTAAATAGCGAGCCCATGGCGTTGCCGAGCCCCGGCGCAACATGCACGTTGCATGCGACCAGTTCGCCGGAAGCCCTGGCATAACCATCGGCCATAGCAACGACGATCGCCTCCTGCAGGCCCAGCACATAGCGCAGGTCCGGATAATCGACGAGCGCGTGCATGATCGGCAGCTCGGTTGTGCCCGGATTGCCAAACAGGTGAGTGACGCCCTCCGACAGCAGCAGTTCGATGAAGGCGCTGCGGCCGCTGATGGTGTTCGGCGTAACGTTCGATGTCATCGGACCTCGTCTGCCCGTGGATAGAAGGCGTGGCCCACGTTACTGGCGACGCCGCCTCCGCGCCACCCGCGCTCCTGGTCGTGTATGTCCCGATGAGACATCGTACTGGCCTTCGCGCACATGGAGAGAGAAAAATGGAGCAGGAGATGCTTGTCCCAATACTGAAACCCTGCCCGTTCTGCGGGGACCGGCCCCAGATTGTGCAGTCCGGCACATTCGCGGTTCAATGTGCCGATTGCGGTGCAATGGGGCCTCCGGCGCCCAACATGGAGCGTGCGGCAGTGAGATGGAACAAAAGGAAGGGGGACGATTTCGGCTGGTAATCGCCTCTCCAGGCCTCTGTCAGCTGCATGCCCGAAGCGACAAGCGGCTGTCGCGACAGTATAGGAAACCGCATGGTGACATCGGCGACGGAGACGGCGAGCACTCTGGATCAGGCGACTCTCGATGCGTTGCGGGAAAGCGTCGCCGGCGTTTTGGCGGAGCAATGCGGCAGCACAGAGCTGCACGCGTTCATCGAAGGCAAGAACGCGCTCGATAAGCTGCTTTGGGCCCAAGCCGGGCAACTTGGCTGGCTGGGGTTCGGGATTCCCGAACCATTCGGCGGTCTCGGCATGGGCGCGCAAGGTCTGGCCATCCTGCACGGCGAACTGGGGCGGCAATCTGCGCCGGGACCCTATATCGCCACCTTGTCGGCGGCGCAGACCATCGTCGAAACCGGCGGCGAAGCAATTCGCCAGACATGGCTGCCGCGGCTGGCATCCGGCGAAGCCAGTGCCGCGGTGCCAGCAACACTGGGCGCGCGCAGCCTGACCCGGTCTGGCGCCGGCGTTTCCGGCACACTGCGCTGCCTGGGCGCCACCGACGCCGCGTTCCTTCTCGCCCCCGCCGATGATGCCTGGGTGATCGTCGACCTGGCCAAGGCCGAGGTGACCGAGGCACCGATGTGGGACCGGACGCGCGACGTGATCGACGTCCGCCTGAAGGACGCAACCCCCGTCGGCGTTCTGCCAGATGCGGCGGCGACCCGTGCGGCGCTGACACAGGCCATGGCGCTCGCCGTCGCTGCGGACAGCGCCGGCGGTGCCCGTTCCATCACCGAACGCACCATTGCCTATATGAAAACGCGCGAGCAGTTTGGCCAGCCGATCGCGGGATTCCAAGCACTGAAACACCGCGCCGCCGACCTGGCCACAAAGCTGGCTGTAGCGGACGAGATGGTCAGGCACGCCGTGCAGCGGATAGTGGCTGACGAACCTGATGCCGAACTCTGGGCTTCGCTTGCGAAGTCGGAAGTCACGGAAGCCTGCGTGCTTGTCACCACGGACTGCGTGCAACTGCACGGTGGTGTTGGGTTCACCTGGGACTTCGATCCGCACATTTTCCTCAAGCGGGCGCGCCTCAATGAAGTGCTGATCATGGCGAACACTGCGTTGCGCGATCAGGCCGCTGCTGCACTGGCCGCCATTACGGCGTCCGGGCGTTCCGCGCTGGAGCTTGGACTATGAGCATTCTTGACGCGCAACACGACCTGTCCGCCTTTCGCCAGGAAATCCGCGACTGGCTGTCAAAGGTCGTCCCGCCGGACTGGAAGGCTCGCATGGCTCGCGCCTCGAACGAGGAATACATCGCGTTCCAGCGCTGGTGGATGGCGGAGCGGAGCAAGGTCGGTCTGGCTATTCCGCACTGGCCGCAGGAGTACGGCGGCGCGGGCCTTTCGCAACGCCACCTGGTCGCCGTCGCTGATGAGATGGCGCGCGCGGATGCGCCGCAGTCGCGGTTGTTTACCATCTCGCTGATCCATATGCCTGGCACGTTGCTGCCGCACGGCACCGAGGCGCAAAAAAGCCGCTATCTGGCAGGGGTGGCAAACGGCGAAGTCTGGTGCCAGGGCTTTTCCGAGCCGAACTCAGGATCGGACCTGGCGTCGTTGCGGTGCCGGGCCGTGTGGGATGGCGATCATTTCGTGATCAATGGACAGAAGATCTGGTCGTCAAACTCGATGTACGCCGATCACTGTCTGCTGCTGACACGGACCGATCCAAACGCGCAGAAGCACCGCGGCATCACCTACTTCATCATGGACATGCGGTCTCCGGGCGTGGAGGTGCGGCCGATCCGGCAGGCCAACGGCCGCTCGGAGTTCGGCGAGCTTTTCCTGACGGATGTCCGGATTCCGGCCGAAAACATGATCGGTGCAGAGAACAATGGCTGGCGCGTGGCGCAGGCAACTCTCGCGTCGGAGCGCGGCGTGATCTCGTTCGAAGGCGGCGAGCGGCAACGCTACGAAATGGAGGCGTTTTACCGCAAATCACTGGAGGTCGGTGCCGCCTGGTTGCGGGATGCGCAACTCCATCGTGAGTTCATCAGTTTCCTTGCGGAAATGCAGGCGGCACGGCGCTTGTTGCGGCGTGTGCTGGAGGAGAGCGAGAGGCCTGAGGCATCGGCCAGCGTCTTGCCGTCAATCGTCAAGCTATCGTCGACGGTGTTGCGCCAGCGGATCTGCTCTTTCATGGTGCGGATAGCCGGCGTGGACGGCCAGGCGTTCGCCCTGTTGGCCGAGGAGCCGTTCGGCAGCCCGATGTTCGAGTTCATGAGTGCGTTCTCTGGCACGATCGCCGGCGGAACGAACGAAATCCAGCGCAACATCGTCGCGGAGCGTGGTCTGGGCATGCCGCGGATCTGACTGCCTCCACGATCTCCGATCAGTTCACCCGGACAGAAGATCTGGGACGGCTCTGTAGCGGGCTTCGGCGCTCGCCGGCAGTCGATGCCGGCAACCCGCTGCTGCCGACCGACTGTGTGGTGGCGGCAGCAAGCGGCAGCGGTATCACGATCACGCTGCGGGCCGGTGAATGCCGAGATGGCCGACACCTTTGGCTGCAACTGCCGGATCAACGCGGTCGGTTGCTCTGAGCTGGCACTCGCAGTGACGACGTGCCGAGCAAAACCGCGACCTGGCGGCGCGATCTGCGACCGGACCGCTTTGTGGTCGTGGCGGCCAGCGGCAACGGCACCTGTCCTGCTTCATGTTGCGCCGGCGGCAGCTCATGGCGGACCGCCGACCGGACGACTCCGGGTCGACTTTCGGAGAGGCAATTGCGATCAGGAAAGCTCGCTGCTTGGGTGGACTTGGCGAGCCTGGTGTTACCCATGTGTTACGCGGAGCCAAATTTGACTTCTCGCGCGATCGCCTAACTTCTTGAAAACCCTGGCGGACCCGACACAACTCGAACGTGCGACCTTCGCCTTCGGAGGGCGACGCTCTATCCAGCTGAGCTACGGGTCCGTCCGCAGCCCCATAGCGCGAAACCCGGGCCGGAGCAAAGCCTCATGGTCACTGCCGCTGCGCCAGCCACGCCCTTGCCGCCCGATCTCCCCCAGACGGCAGCGGCATGCCTGGATGGCGGATCCAGAACAGGATGTCGTCGATCGGCGTGATCCGCTCGTGGTCGCGCAGCAGCAGGTGGTATCCCGCCGGGTAGAACGCCCGAACCGGCCCCTTCGGCAGCCCGCGCCAGGTCGCGGCGGTGGCCTTGTCGGGAATCAGCTCGTCCTTGCCGCCATAAAGGAACAGCGCCGGCGCACGGAACTGCGGCGCTGCAGCAAGCGCCGCGTCCATCAGGTCCACCAGGCCGCGGACCGTGTCGAACCGCGTCTCGTGGATGGTCAGCGGATCCTGCGACAGCCGCCTGATCGCCTCGCGATTGTCGCTTGCGACGACCCGCGCGACACGCCCGGTCACGGTGAAACCAGGAATTAGGTTGGCAAGCAGCCACAAGCTGCCGCGCAGGAACAGGTTCATTTCGGCCCGTCCCCACACCGCGGGCGCCACCAGCACGTAGCCGTCCACCGGTGGAGAGTCGGGGTCGGTCGCCAGGCACATCAGTACCGCCGCCCCCATGCTCTCGCCCATCAGGATCAGCTTCGCCCGCGGATAGCGCTGGTGCAGCAGCCGCGTCATCGTCCGCGCATCGTCGGTCAGCGCCTGCGCGCCAGGCCAGTAACCGCGCACCGAGGTGTCGCCGAAGCCACGCTGATCGGGGGCGAACACGGCAACGCCGGCGGAGGCGAAGTCCGGGGCGGGATACTCCCAGGCGTCGCGGCTGTCGTTCATCCCGTGCAGAGCCAGCACCACCGCCCAGGGCTGCCCGTCCGGCAGCCAGGCGCGGTAGGGCAGGCGCATGCCATCCGGCATGACGAAAGCATCGTCGGTCGCGCCCGGCTGGTCTATTGCCGGGCCCGGAGGAACCAGATGCTCCGCGCAGCCCCCCAGCAGGAATGCGACGGCAACCACCGCCGTCAGCAGCCGGCGACGCATGCAGGCGAAGCGGAGGTTGAAAGCATGGGGCGCATCGCTATCATACGGCCCTCCCCCGCCATAGAGGATGTGAAGCAGCAAGATGGACGGCACCGCCGCCAGCCCGACGCCGACCGAAATCATCCATGTCGACGAGAGGGTGGTCGCCTGCGACGGTGGCGACATCGCGCTGGGCCATCCGCGGGTGTTCCTCTACATCGAGGACCGATCCGTGCTGTGTCCCTACTGCTCGCGCCTCTATGTGCTGAACGAAGGAGCAGGTCACGGCACCGGACACTAATACGGTCCTCGAACCGGGCGACGCCACGGTCCTCGACCAGAAGCTGCACCTGATCCTGATCGACGGGTCCGGCTTCATCTTCCGCGCCTACCACGCGCTGCCGCCGATGACGCGGCCGGACGGCACGCCGGTCAACGCGGTGTTCGGCTTCTCTAACATGCTGGCGAAGCTTCTGCGCGAGCACGTCGGCACGCATATCGCGGTGATCTTCGATGCCGGCCGCACGACATTCCGCAACCGGCTGTATGAGGATTACAAGGCGCACCGCCCGCCGCCGCCGGACGACCTGATCCCGCAGTTCAATCTGGTGCGCGAAGCGACGGAGGCGTTCGGCGTCCCTTCGATCGAACTGCAGGATTGGGAGGCCGACGACCTGATCGCCGCCTATGCCAAGGCGGCCAACGAGTCCGGTGCCCAGGTGACCCTCGTGTCGTCGGACAAAGACCTGATGCAGCTCATCCGCCCCGGGGTGGAGATGCTGGATCCGATCAAGCAGAAGCCCATCGGCCCGGCCGAAGTCATGGAGAAGTTCGGCGTGACGCCGGACAAGATGATCGACGTGCAGGCGCTGATCGGCGATTCGACCGACAACGTGCCTGGCATTCCCGGCATCGGCCCAAAGGGCGCCGCGCAGCTCATCAACGAGTTTGGCGACCTCGACAGCGTGCTGGCCGCGGCGCCGGCGATGAAGCCGTCCAAGCGGCGCGACGCCCTGATCGAGCACGCCGACAAGGCGCGCATTTCGCGCGACCTCGTGACGCTGCGCACTGATACGCCGATGCCGCAGCCAGTCGATCAGCTGCAGGCGCGGCCGTACGACAAGGCAACGCTGGCAGCGTGGTTGAAGACGCAGGGGTTCCGATCGATCGCCACCCGGCTCGGTCTGGAGGCAGCGCCTACCGCCACCACGGTGGAAGCCGCGCCGCGCCGCGCTCAGGCCGCACTGCCTTTGCTGGAAGCTGAACAGCCGGCGGTTGCCCAAGCTACCTCGGGCTTCGGTCCCTATATGACCATCACCAGCGAAGCCGCGTTACGCGATTTCCTGGCAGAGAGCGTGACCTGCGGCTTCGTCGCGATCGACACCGTGGCCGACGGACTGGTCGCGGTGCGCTCGCCTCTCGTCGGCCTGTCGCTGGCCGTGGCGCCAGGGCGTGCCGCATATGTGCCGCTGCGGCATGAGGGACTGGCGGAGCAGGTATCGCTGCCGGCGGCAATTGCCGCGCTGCGGCCCGTGCTGACCGATCCAAACACACTGAAAATCTACCAGGACGCCAAGTTCGACATGCTGGTCATGGAGCGCGCCGGTTTCCCGCCGTCCGCGCCGTTCGACGACGCGATGCTGATCTCCTATGCCCAGGAGGCCGGCATGCACGGCCATGGGCCGGATGAACTGGCGCAGCTGCATCTTGGCCACACGCCGGTCGGTTACGACGAAATCATCGGCAGCGGACGCAACCGCGTTCCGTTCTCTCAGGTGCCGATCGAGCGCGCCACCGCCTATGCCGCGGAGGGCGCCGATGTGGCGCTGCGCCTGTGGCAGGCGCTGCGGCCGCGGCTGCGGTTCAACGGCGCGCTGGCGCTCTATGAGCAGGTAGAGCGGCGGCTGCTGCCCGTTCTGCTGGACATGGAGCGCGCCGGGATCAAGGTCGATGCGGACGATCTGCGGCGCATGTCGGTGGACTTCGAGCAGCGCATGGTGGTGATCGAGCGCGATGTCCATCGCCTCGCCGGGCACGAATTCAACGTCGGTTCGGCCAAGCAGCTCGGCGAAGTACTGTTCGACGAGATGAAGCTGGGCGGCGGGCGGCGGATGAAGACCGGCGCCTGGGGAACCGACGCGTCGGTGCTGCAGACGCTCGCCGATCAGGGCAACGAGCTGCCGGCGCGCATCCTCGACTGGCGCCAGTTGCAGAAGCTGAAATCCACCTATTCCGATGCGCTGATCGGAGAAATCAGTCCCGACACCGGCCGCGTGCACACCTGCTTCGCACAATGCGTGGCCGCCACCGGGCGGCTGTCGTCGAACGATCCGAACCTGCAGAACATCCCGATCCGTACCGATGAAGGCAGCCGCATCCGTCGCGCGTTCATCGCCGAGACAGGCCACCTGCTGGTCTCGGCTGACTACTCGCAGATCGAGCTGCGCCTGCTGGCCCATGTCGCCGACATCCCTGCGCTGCGCGATAGCTTCGCGCGCGGCGAGGACATCCATGCGCGCACCGCGTCCGAAGTGTTCGGCATCCCGATGGCGGGCATGGATCCGATGACGCGGCGCCGCGCCAAGGCGATCAATTTCGGCATCATCTACGGCATCAGTGCCTTCGGCCTGGCGCGGCAACTCGGCATCACGCCGGGCGAGGCGCGCACGTATATCGATGCGTATTTCGTGCGCTATCCGGGCATCCGCGCCTACATGGAGCGCACCAAGGAAGAGGCCCGGATCAGCGGCTACGTGACGACGCCGTTCGGACGCAGGTGCTGGGTGCCCGGCATCGCCGACAAGAAACCGGCGCTGCGCGGCTATGCAGAACGTCAGGCGATCAATGCGCCGCTGCAGGGTGGTGCCGCCGACATCATCAAGCGCGCGATGGTGCGGCTGCCGAGAGGCGTTGCGGGAGGCGGGGCTGAAGTCGCGTCTGCTGCTGCAGGTGCACGACGAACTGCTGTTCGAGGCACCCGAGGACGAGGCGCCGGCGCTGACCTCGCTGGCGCGGCAGGTGATGGAAAATGCGGCCACGCTCTCGGTGCCGCTCGTGGTGGAGACCGGCGCCGGCCGCACATGGGCCGACGCACACTGACCCACTACGGTCCTGTGACCAGGATCGTTCCGGTCATGCCGAACACGCTATGCAGAAAGTGCGTGCACTCGAACTTATAGGTACCGGGTGCACGCGGTGTCAGTATGATATCCAGACTGCTGCTGCCAGCGACCTCGATTTTCCCGTTCCGCGGCGGCGGACCGTCTTGCAGTATGCTGGCGGCGAACAGGGCGGGTGAGCTGAAGTTGTGCCCGCCACTGGCTGCGTTCTCGAGATGCAGCCGCACAGGTACGCCGACGCGAAGGCGCAGTTGCTCCGGATTGAATGCAAAATTGGATAGTCGAATGGTGACCGTCTCGACAGACTGGTCTTGCAGCGGCTGCGGCCACGCGGCCGGCGGCACCACAATCGGCGCGGCCAGCACAGCGATCGTCACCGCCTTCATTCGGTTCATATACGCAAAGGTCGAGCAGGCGCTGGAGGCTCTCACCCCGACAAAGCGTCACTTCGCCGCTTGCAATGTCACATCGGCCTCCATTCCCTCGACCCGGCTAAGCAGCGCCTCCAGGTCCTGGATCGAGTAGGGCTTGTTGAGCACGCCCTGCAGCATTGCCTGCTGGTCAAGCTCCGGCTCGCTCAGTTCCGCATAGCCCGTCGCCAGGATGATCGGTCCGACAAACCCCCGCTTCCGCATCACCGCTGCGGCCTCCAGACCCGTCATCGTTGGCATCGCGTGATCCAGGATCACAATCGCCGGCTCTGTCGTAAGTGCTGCCAGCGCCTCCTGACCGCTCGTCGCAGTGATCACGCGATAACCAAGCTGGAACAGCATCTCCGCGTTGACCTTCAACACATCCGGATTGTCGTCCACCACCAGTACCTTCACCCCTGGCCGTATGCGTCGTTGTTCCGTATGCGGAAGACCGGACATCGGCATCTCCGCCGCACGCGGGAGCAGCAGCGTAACCGAGGTTCCGCCTCCGGCTGAGGTCACCAGCCGTACGGTGCCGCCGGATTCGCGCGCCATGCCGTAAACCTGGCTCAGCCCTAGTCCACTGCCCGACGGTCCCTTCGTGGTGAAAAATGGTTCGAACGCACGCCGTGCCACCTCGTCTGTCATGCCGACGCCGTCGTCGGTCACGACGATCGTCACGTAGTTGCCGGCGGCAACATCGTGGCCCTTCGTCGCATCGGAAATCTCCTCATTACCGGTGGTGATCGTCAGAACGCCGCCGTCTGGCATCGCATCGCGCGCGTTCAGTGCCAAATTGAGAATCGCCGCCTCTACCTGACTCGGCTCGACCATCGCCGGCCACAGATCACCGCCCAGCCGGGTATCGATGCGGATGCGCTGCCCATGCGTGCAGGTGCGCAGCAGTGGCACCAGATCGGAGACCAGCTTGTTCACGTCGGACGCCTGCACCGCCAATCGCCGCCGGCGCGAAAAGGCCAGCAGCCGGCTGGTAAGCTGCGAGCCGCGATGAACCGCACCTGTGGCGCGATCGATCCATGTATGCTTGCGACCCTCTTCCGGTGGTAGCGTCTGCGATAGAAGATCGAGACTCCCCTGTATCGTCGCCAGCAGGTTGTTGAAGTCGTGCGCAATGCCGCCGGCGAGCTGGCCAACAGCCTGCAGCTTCTGCGATTGCACAAGGGCCGCTTCGGTGTTCTGCCGTTCGGCGATCTCCACCTGGAGGCGGTTGTTGGTGACCAGCAACTCCTGCGTACGTTCGGCAACGCGCGCCTCCAGCGCGTCCGCATGGTCGCGAAGATCCTCCTCACGGCGCCCAAGCGCCGCGGCCATGTCGTTGTAGGCTTTGGCGATCTGACCGAACTCCGAACGCGCATCCTCGCCGCGAACCGGTGTGGTGAGATCGCCCTCGCGCCAGCGACGCGCGGCCGCCAGAAGTTCGCGCGTCGGCCGACCGATGAAACGCCGGGCAACAAACAATGTGAGCACGAATGCAGCGACGGACACCGCGACGAACAGCAGCCCGGCACGCAGGCTCGTACGATTGACGTCCGCCATCATCGCGGGCTCGGCGAACCCGATCGCGACCATCAGGCCGAAGGGCGACTGTGCGGCAGGGATGTAACCGACGACACGATAGGTGTCATCGATGCTCTTCAGGCGTGCAATGCCGGACTGCTGCGCCGTCACCAAGGCCATCGCTTCGGGTGGAAACCGCTTGCCGACGAACTCCTCATGCTGGGGGCTGCGCGCGAGGATGACGCCGTCACGGTCTGCGACCGTCAGCGCGCTGCCCGCCAGAAAAGGCGATCCCGTCTGCCTAAGTCGCGCGAAGTGTTCGGACAGGCGTTCGAGATCGAGACCCGCGACCAGCGCGCCGCGGCGTGCGGGGACCAGGGCCGCGAGCGGCAGTGTGAATGGCAGAAAGCCGGGGCTGATGCCGGGCGCTGTCGCAAAACGGCCGGCGGCGAACCAGGAGGCGGTCATCGCATCGTGTATCCACTGCGGCTGATCGCCGGCTGGGGACTGCGGTATCGGCTCCGAGGTGCAGGCGATCCTGCCGTCCGCATCGAGCAGCGCGACAAACGCGTAGATCGGCAGGTTCCGTTGCGTCGCGCTCAGCCGTTCGTTGCACGCCGGGGCAACGTTGCGCACTTCGTCCAACTGCGCGACCGCGCTCAACACCGACCGCACCCCCTCGGCGATGCTGCCGACGTCGCCATTCAGCAGTTGCGCCTGCTGCAGTGCCAGATCGCCAAGCTGCGCCCGACGCTCCGCCCAGTGGCTGTATTCGACCCATACGCCGAGCAGCATGACGGGCAGCAGACAAGTCAGGACAATGAACAACAGCCGCGTCGAGAGGCGCATATTGTGGCGCCGCAGCCGCATGTCAGTTGCCGTGCCTGACGGATATCGCGCCGTCAGCCGACCGCGTCGGCGGGACAACGGACCGCCGAAAGATCGCGGTTTGCCACCGCAGAATGAAACGTCATTCTTAGTTCCCGCCCCCACTGTCTCGCCACAATAGAACGGGACCGCCTTCTGCGGAAGGTTCTTGGTCAGACCTCCAGCCACTCGCGACGAATGTCGGGGCGCGCTTCGATCTCGGCCGGCGTACCCTCGAACACAATACGGCCGTGACCCATGACGTAGAGCCGGCGGGAAATTCGCATGGCAATTGTCAGCTTCTGCTCCACCAGCAGGATAGACACACCGCGGCGGGCGATCTCCTCCAGCAGGCGGCCGACCTGTTCGACCAGCATCGGTGCCAGCCCCTCGGTCGGCTCGTCGATCAGGATCAGGTCCGGATCGCCCATCAGCGTGCGGCACATCGTCAGCATCTGCTGCTCACCCCCCGACAGCACGCCCGCCGCGTTGCCCTGGCGCTCGGCCAGGTTGGGAAACAGCTTGAATACGTCATCGAAATTCCATCGGCCGAACCGGCCGGCGCGCTTCAGGCCGAGCATCAGATTTTGCCGCACTGTCAGGGTGGGAAAGACCTGACGATCCTCCGGCACATAGCCGATGCCGGCTTTGGCCACGAGGTTGGCGCGCAGTCCCGCGATGTCGCGGCCGCGGTAGCGCACGGTTCCGAGCGGATCGACGAGGCCCATGATCGCCTTGCAGGTGGTGGAACGGCCGACGCCGTTTCTTCCCAGCAACGAGACGATCTCACCCTCGCCGACCGATAGATCGACGCCCTGCAGGATATGGCTCTTGCCGTAGAAGGCGTGCAGGTCGCGGACCTCGAGCATCACGCTGCCAACGCTCCCAGATACGCTTCCTGGACGGCACGGTTGGAGCGGATTTCGGCCGGCGGGCCCGACGCGATCACCTTGCCATAGACCAGCACGGTGATCGTGTCCGCCAGATCGAACACCACGCGCATGTCATGCTCCACCATCACCAGCGTCTTGCCCTGAGTCACACGCCGGATCAGCGCGACGGCGTATTCCGTCTCGCTGTGGCTCATGCCCGCTGTGGGTTCATCGAGCAGGATCGTGCTGGCGCCGCCGGCGATGGTCATGCCGATCTCCAGTGCACGCTGCTCCGCGTAGGACAGCAGCCCCGCCGGCACATCGCGCCGTTCGGCCAGATTCAGCTCCTCGAGCAGCCGGTCGGTCTCTTCGTTCAGCGCGCGCTGACGACCAAGGGGGTGCCAGAACGAGTAGCGATAGCGGAGGCTCCACAGCAGGCTGCAGCGTATGTTCTCGTACACACTGAGCCGATGAAAGATCGAGGTGATCTGGAAGCTGCGCGACAGGCCCAGCCGAGTGATGCGATGCGGTGGCAGCCCGTCGAGCCGCGTCGCGTCTAGACGTATTTCGCCCGAGGTTATCGGAAAGCGGCCGCTGATGAGATTGAACAATGTGGTCTTGCCGGCACCATTCGGTCCGATCAGCGCGTGGCGCTCGCCGGCCGTTACATTCATGCTCACGCCGCGGATGATCTCGGTGGCGCCGAAATTCTTCGTCACGTCGGTCAGAGCGAGTGAGGGCGGGCTCATCTGGAACGGGACGCTTCGATCAGCCCGTCCCAGACGCGCTTGAAGTAGCGGGCCTCGATCGAGAGCCAGAGACCGCCGCCCAGCAGACAGGCAAAGGCGACAAGCCATGATACCGGACTGAAAATGTCGAGTGCGACGCCGAACAGCGCGAGGCGCTTGCCCTGCGCCATGCCGATGGTCAGGAACGACAGCAGCTCCACCACCCCGACGAAGCCGAACAACACGATCAGGCCGGGGACGGCGATGCGCAGATAGGGCAGAGTGAGCCGGCGTAGCAGTCCAGCGCGTGCGATCGGTGCGTGCTCCAGGACAATGCCGGTGAGGCCGGTAGGCGCGAATGTCACCATGGCGATGAACAGCACGCCGACGTAGACCAACCAGGAATTGGACATCAGGCTGACGCCGCTCTGCAGCAGCGTGATCAGGATCGCCCCGAGCACGGGGCCGAAGAACGTGGTGGCGCCACCGATATAGGCCATCAGCAGCGCATTCGCTGCAAGCGGCGCGGCGACCGCATCGAAGGTGACGATCTCGTAGGTGATGGCGAACAGCCCGCCACCTATGCCGGCATAGAAGCCCGACAGCGCGAACTGCAGAAAGCGCACCATGCGCGGGTCGTACCCGACGAACTGCGCCCGCTCGTGATTGTCGCGGCATGCGTTGGCCATTCGGCCAAGCGGTGTCATGGTATGAAAATACATGCCGATGGCGGCGATCATCATCCAGCCGACGATCAGGTAGTAGACCTCAATCGCCTGCCCGTATTCGCGGCCGAGCAGGCTGTTCCCGATCACGCGATCCGTCTTCACGCCGCCTTCGCCGCCGAAGAAGCTGTGGAACATTGTCGCGGCTGTCGTCACCAGCTGCACGATGCCGAGAGTGATCATGGCGAAGGCGGTGGATCGCTGCTTGGTCGCCATGTAGCCGAACACGACGGCAAACCCGAAGCCGCTCAGCCCCGCGAGCAACGGTATCAACTCCATCGGCACGGGAAGCTCGCCCGCGCCGGCAGCATTGAGGAAATGCACGGTCGAATAGCCGGCGAGCCCGAACAGCACGGAGTGGCAGAACGACAGCAATCCGGCCTGGCCCATCAGCATGTTGAACGACAGGGCGAAGATGATCATCATCCCCATCTGGCTGAACACGGAGATCATGAAGCCGGAATGGCGCCCGTGCTGCCAGTCATAGAACAGCCATGGCAGCACGGCGGCGATCAGCAGCGCGACAATCCAGGGCCAAAGTCGCACAGCCACTGCGACCGGTCGCCGCGACGGTAGCGCACGGACGGCGGCGTCGCTCATGTCTCGCGCGTACCCATCAAACCGCGCGGGCGGAACAGCAGGATCAGGATCAACAGCGCGTACGGCACCAGCGGTCCGATGCGTGAGACGGGGATGGTGAGGATCTCGCCCAGCAGGTCATTCGCCACGAGGGTAATGCCGAACGGGCTGATGAGATCGGCGAACGACCAGTCCGCAACCACGGAGAACGTCTGCACCATGCCCATCAGGATGGACGCAATAAAGCAGCCGGCAAGAGACCCGAGGCCGCCGAAAATCACCACCACGAATACGATTGGTCCCATCGCATCGGCCATGCTCGACTCGGTCGTGAAATAGTTCCCGGCGATCACCCCGGCGAGTCCGGCCAGCAGCGAGCCACCGGCGAACACCAGCGTGAAGACACGCGGAACATCATGGCCGAGTGCGCTGACCATGCTGGGATGGGTCAGTGCTGCCTGGATGATCAGACCGATGCGGGTCTTCTTCAGCAGTAGCCAGGTGGTGAACAACATGCCACCCGAAATCAGCAGCATGAAGCCACGGTACGCCGGGAAATTCTCTCCGTAGATAGAGAACAGCGGAAAGTCGAGCGATGTCGGAACCCGATATGGCATCGGCAACATGCCCCACGCCATCTGCACCGCGCGACCGATGATGAACACCAGGCCGAAGGTGAACAGCAACTCTGCGATGTGGCCATTGTGATGCACGCGCCTCAATCCCCAGACCTCGATCGCCGCGCCGATTGCACCGCACAGCAGGGGCGCGATAACCAGCGCGGGCCAGAACCCGACCCAGGTGCTGATCTGATAGGCGAAATAGGCCCCGAGCATGTAGATGCTCGCATGCGCAAAGTTGAGCACGCCCATCATGCTGAGGATCAGCGTGAGCCCGCTTGCCAGCATGAACAGCAGCATGCCGTAGACGAGACCATCCAGCAGAGAAATCAAACCAATCTGCATGACAACCTCGTCCGGCGGCGTGAGGCGATTACGATGACGGCCGCTTCATCTTGCAGGTGGTCGGCAGCGTCTCGTCCGCCACTGTCGTCTTAAATTCGGTCTTCCAGCCGAGTCCGGTCTTCTCCACATCGTTCTTCACGTTCTTCGTGAACACCGCCTCGTAATACGGATGCAGAAGCTGGTGGTCTTCCTTGCGCATGATGTTGGTGACGCCGAACAGGTCCTTCTGCTCCATACCCTCCAGCGCGTCTGCCACCTTCACCGCGTCGGTGGATCCCGCCTTGTTGATCGCCCGCACCAGCATCTCGAACTGCGTCACACTCGGCAAGGCGATGAAAGCGAAGTCGTGCGTCGCACGCCACTTCTTAAAGAACTCCGCGGCTTCGGCGTTGTGCTCCTCCTCCGGAATGTTCTCGTGGTCCTCCATTACCGAGGTGAGCCGCCCTTCGCCATTGGAACCAATCGCAGTCGCCGCACCGATCACATGCGCGAGGTATGTGTCATAGCGAATGTCAAGCCCGGCATCGACGCCGGCCTTGATCAGCAAATTGAGGTCCGGCCCATAGTTGCCGGTCAGTAGCGACTGCGCGCCCGACGCCTTGATCTTCGAGATATACGGCGCAAAGTCCTTGACCTGCATCAGCGGGATGAACTCGTCGGCGACGATCTTGATGTCGGGACGGTACTGCGCGAGGAAGCGCTTGGTGTCCTTCTCGATGGACTGGCCGAACAGGTAGTCCTGGTTCAGCAGGTAGACCGACTTCACCGACTGCGGCAGGGACTTGATCCTTGCCACCGCTCGCATCTCCACGCTGCCGACGAAGCGGAAATGCCAGAAGCTGCACTGTTCGTTGGTCAGCTCCGTCGCAAGCTGGCCGCAATTGATCTGCAGGATGCGATTGTCGGGATTGCGCGAGTTGTGCTTGTTCACCGCATCGATCAGTGCCGATCCGACATTGGAACCGACGCAGGACATGACGAACGGCAGGTTCTGGTCCGTAACGCTCTTGAATGCGATCAATGCCTCGGCCGGCTGCAGCTTGTCGTCGAATGTCACCAGCTCGAATTTCTTGCCCAGCGCGCCGCCCTTGGCATTGATGTAGTCCAGGATGAACTGGAACATCTTCAGGCTGGCATCGCCGCCCGAGGCGAACGCGCCGGAGAATGGATCGATATAGCCGATCTTTATGGTTTCATCGGCGGCACGTACCGGTTGGCCGGCGATGGCCAGCCCAAACAGCGCAAGAAACGAGATCGCTAGCAGGCGCAAACGCTGCATTCTTCCCTCCCAGGCGGCCGTTACGGCGATTGGCAGGAAGCTTAGGCATCGGGCGGAAAGCGAGTCAATTTGCTCCCATGAACCTCACGCCGCACGATGCGTTATGCCGCGCCGAATCGCTGTCGCAGTGTAGGTTTGTGCACTTTGCCGGTTGCATTTCGCGGCAACGCATCCACGAACCGGATCGACCGCGGGTGCTTGTAGTGGGCGAGGTTCGCCTCGCAATGTTGATAAATCTCGGCTTCCGTCAGCAACAGACCGGGTTTCAGTGCAACGATGGCGCGACCGACCTCGCCCCATCGCTCGTCCGCCACCCCGATGATCGCGACTTCTGCAATGGCGGAAAGTTGGTAGAGTACGTCTTCGACTTCAGCCGGGTAAACGTTTTCCCCGCCGGAGATATACATGTCCTTCCAGCGGTCCACGATATAGTAGAAGCCGTCCTCGTCGGTCAGCGCCGCGTCACCGGTGCGTAGCCAGCCATCGGTGACGGCGGCCGCCGTCGCTTCGGGTCGCCTCCAGTAGCCGGGCGTGGTGCTGGGCCCTCTCACCCAGATTTCGCCGATTTCGCCGGGCGGCGCGTCGCTGCCATCGGCGCGCACCAGGCGAACCGCACAATGCAGACAGGCCTTGCCAGCCGAGCCGGCCTTGGGCAGCGCGTCGCTCGGCTCCATCATCGTAACGACGCCGCAGGTTTCGGTCATGCCATAGCCCTGGATCAGCGTCAGGCCGCGCTCCTTCCACTGGTGCAGCAGGGGCAGCGGCACCGGCGCCGCGGCAACATAGGCAAGCAGATTTGGGTTGAAGCTCGCTTCGGCGAATTGCGGCAGTTGCGACATGAACTGGAAGTGTGCCGGCGCGCCAATGAAGTGCGTGATGTTGGCGGCGCGGTCGGTGAACAGGCGTAGCGTCAGCGCCGGATCGTAGGCGCGCATCACCACAGCTTTGCCGCCGTAATGGAACACCGGGTTGGCGAACACGTCCAGCCCGCCGACATGGAACTGTGGCAACGTGACCAGAGCAGTGCTGTCGGCCGTGATTCGACAGGGGCCGGTCAGGTTGACGGTCTGCCAGAACCGCATCCCGTGCGTGATGATAGCACCCTTGGGGTGTCCCGTGGTGCCGGACGTGTAGAGAATGGTTGCGATATCATCGTGCGTAAGCGGTTCCGGCGACACCTCGTCAGCCGCTTCGGCAATCAGCCGCTCGTATGCGCTATCCAATGGATCCCGTCCGCACAGATGCCGCACCCCGCACGCGGCGGAAAGCTCCAGCGCCGCATCACCGAATTCGGGATCGTAGAACATCACGACCGGCTCACAGTCGCCGACGATGTAGCGCAATTCCGGTACCGTCAGCCGCCAGTTCATCGGCGCGAAGACCGCGCCAATGCGCGCGCAGGCGAACTGCAACTCGAACAGGTCGGAGGAATTATGCGCAAGCACCGCCACGCGATCGCCCCGCCCCACGCCGAACCGCGAGCGCAACCCAGCGGCCAGACGGCCAACACGCTGATCGAACTCGACGTAAGTGAAGCTCCGGCCGGTCGCGAGGTCTTCCATGGCGACACAGTTGCCCCGCGTCGACGCGTAGTGGGCAATCCAGTCGTAAGTCGGTATCGCCATTGCCGCCTCCCTCGCTTCACCGGTCTGTTGCCGGCCGCGTGTGCGGCATCATAACAAAAAGCGTTATGCCGCGCCAATATGTTCAGACATTGCCGCGATATCCATAGGAGTGCCGCGCTGCGTCCAGGCTGACCTTGCCGTCACGCAGATCGGCCCTCACCAATGCCGGCTCGCGTGCCATTGGTGTGCCGTAGCCACCTCCACCCGCGGTCGCGATGACGATCCGGTCGCCCTTGCGCAGAGTGGAGACAATCTTCGATTTCACCACCTCTTCGCCGCCGCCTGCACGTCTGATCACTGCGCTGGCGCGACCGCCGGACATGCCGTCGGCAACTCCCTCTGCCTCGCACAGATGCCGCTCGCCGCGATACGTCACGGTCGCCTCGCCATCCAGCAACTCGTATTCGAACACGCCGCCGAGCCCGCCGCGATGCGTCCCCGGCCCACCGGAATCGCGGCTCAGCGCCACGCGGTGCACGCGGATCGGCGCCTCCATCATCAGCGCCTCGGCTGGAACGTTCAGACAGTTGGTGGCATCGGTCTCAATCACATCGACACCGTCGAGACGCTGCGACGCGCCGCTGCCGGCAACCAGAAGCTGTGACGTCACATAGCGCCGGCCATCGGAGCGCTGTCCCCCGAAATGCATGATGACGATCTCGCTGCCGGAGTCGGCCGGCACACGATCCGGCGCGGCTTGGCGCAAAGCGCCAAGGATCGCCGTCGTGATCCGCTTGATCGTCGAAGTGCGGCAGCCGGTCGGCGCCGGCTCGCGCGGATTGACCAGGCTGCCCTCTGGCAAATGGAAGGCCAGCGGACGAAAGCAGCCGCCGTTGTTGGGGATGCGGCCCTCGGGGTCCGTCACCGAACGCAGCGCGAAGCAGGCGGCGGCATAGGGACCCGACGCCATGCAGTTGAACGGCCCGCGCACCTGCGGCGACGTTCCTGTGAAGTCGCAGGTCATCCCACCATCGTCGATGGTCACCGCGACCTCGATGCGCACGAGCCTGTCGAGTTCGATGCCGTCGTTATCGAGGTAATCGACATGCCGATAGGTTCCCGCGGGCAGGCTGCGCAGCGCCTGCCGCGTCATCGTCTCCGAGCGGTTCAATAGCTCGTCGAACAGCGCCAGCAGTTCGTCGCGCCCGAAGCTGCCAGCCAGTCCGGACAGCCGCCGCGCACCGATCGTGCAGGCGGCAACCTGAGCATTGATGTCGCCCATCAGAACGTCCGGCAGACGCACGTTCTGTCGCAGCATCGCGATCAGCGTGTCGTTCAGCGCGTTCCCGCGACGGAACTGCAGCAGCGGAATGCGAATGCCTTCCTGGAAAATCTCGGTGGCGTTGGTCGGCGTGGACCCAGGGGCCATGCCGCCCACATCCTGATGATGCGTCATCGCCGCGCTGATAGCGATCACGCGTCCATCGGCGAACACCGGCATCATGATGGCGATGTCCGGCAGATGCGTTCCGCCAAGATACGTGTCGTTGAGGATCCAGATGTCGCCCTCGCCCATGGCGTCGATCGGCACATCATGCAGCAGCCGTCCCACCATCGGTGTCAGCGCGCCGAGATGCACCGGAATGGCCAGCGCCTGCGCCAGCGTCTCACCTTGCAGCGTGAACAGGCTGGCCGATGCGTCGAGGCCTTCCTTCACGATGGCAGAAAAGGCGCTGCGCACAAGCGTGAGCTGCATCTCGTTGGCGATGCCGTCGAGCTTGTTGCGCAGCACCTCGAGCGTGATCGGATCGACGTCCATGTCAGCCTCGCGTCAGAAGCAGATTGCCGTTGTCCAACACAATGCCGCGCCACCCAGGCTCGACCAGCGTCGTCGTGTCGTCCTGTTCCACGATCGCAGGACCGGCGAAGGTCAGGCCCGCCGGCATTCCGGCACGATGGTAGATCGCAGCCTGTACCGGTGCGACCACACCAGCGACACGTATCGGACGCGGCTGTTTCCGTGCGTCGCCCTCGAGCGGGCGATAGGCGCCCTCGTCCAGATGGTCGCTGCCACCGGCACGATGCACCGACCGCAGGTTGACGATTGCGGCAGGCTGCTCGGTGGCATGCCCGTATATACGGTCGTGCAGTGCCAGGAAGTCACGATAAAGCCTGCCCAACGGATCGGGGGCCTCAACGTCGAGCGGCACTTCCAGATGATAGGATTGACCGATGTACCACACATCGGCGGAATACTGGATGGCAGTCTGCATGCTGCCGATCTTCTCCTCCGCCATCAGCCGCGCGCATGAACGATCCAGTTCGTCCAGTACGCCGCGCACATCCGCGAATCCGACACCGGCGAGCGGACGCGCAAAGGCGATCGCCACCTCGTGCTCGATCGGTGCTGCGAGCAGGCCCGCGGCCGACAGCACACCCGGGTGACGCGGGATCAGCACAGTCTCGATGCCGAGTTCGGCGGCAAGCGCGGTCGCGTGAAGCGGTCCGGCACCGCCAAGCGCGACCAGGGTGAAACGACGCGGGTCGAGGCCGCGGCGGATGGAAACCAGCCTGATGCCCTCGACCATCTGCGCGTTCACCACGCGATGGATGCCGAGTGCCGCATCCTCCACTGACAGCCCAAGCGGCCGAGCGATGCACCGTTCAATCGTCGCATGTGCCAGCGATGGGTCGAGCGAAACCGCGCCCCCGGCAAAGTAGGCGGGATCGAGCCATCCGAGTACGACCGAAGCATCGGTCACGGTGGCTTCCTCCCCGCCGCGACCGTAGCATGCGGGGCCGGGTTCGGAGCCGGCGGAATGTGGGCCGACGCGCAAACCGCCGGCGCCGTCGAGCCATGCGATCGAGCCGCCGCCGGCGCCGATCGCATTCACATCGACCATCGGGACACGTACCGGGAAGCCGGCGATACTGCCCTGCGCGCGAATGACCGGCTCGCCACCTTCCACCAGCGCGATGTCGCTCGATGTGCCGCCGACATCGATTGTGATCAGGTCGCGATATCCGGACGAACGCCCCACGATCGCACCACCGATCACGCCCGCCGCCGGGCCGGACAGGAACAGCCGCACCGGCCGCTTGCGCGCAACGGTTGTGCCGGCGAGACCACCGCGCGACTGCATGATCTGCAACGGCGCGCGCACATGCGCCTCACGCAGCCCGCTCTCCAGGCGCTCGAGGTAGCGGCCGACAATAGGCTTCATGTAAGCATCGAAGGCGGTGACCACGGTCCGCTCGTATTCGCGGAACGTAGGATCGACCTCGCTCGACAGTGAAACCGCAATCCCCGGATGCGCCGCCTCGATCAGTTCGCGCGTGCGCTGCTCGTGCTCCGGATGCAAGAACGAAAACAGATAGCACACAGCGATCGCCTGCACGCCGTCTGCGACAAGCTCGGCCGCGGCTTCCCTGACCGAGTCCTCATCCAGCGGCACGATTACGTCGCCTCGCGCGGAAACCTGCTCGCGTGCCTCCTTGCGCTGTGCGCCAGGCGCGAGGAACACCGGCGTGACCGGTTCCAGTATGATGCGGTGCAGATCCTGCCGAAGCTGATATCCGATCTCGAGAACGTCGCGAAATCCTTCGCTGGCGATCAGACCGATCTTTGCGCCGTTGCGTTCCAACACGGCATTGGTCGCGATCGTTGTGCCATGCAGGAAGCGGGCGATGTCGCCCGCGGCAACGCCGAGGTCGCGCGCGAGATGGGTGATGGCGCTCAGCACCGCCTCGCTGGGATCGCCTCGCGTGGTGGGGATCTTCAGCGTGCGCATCGGTTCGCCGGCGCGCCGGCAGACGATGTCGGTGAAGGTGCCGCCGATATCGACGCCGATATCGACCGCGGGTGCAGGGCTGGGCATGCGAGGAGCAGTCCGCCTCCGGGATGGTTCGATGCCTGGATAGCACGGCAGGCCTGCGGTCGTGCAGGTTGCCACCCCCTCACCGGGATGACAGAACCGCGCCGCGTCCCAACCACAACGAGGCCGACCGGTGCCCGACGAGGGGTTCCAGCCGAAAATCGCCCCTATTAACGTCGCGCACGCGCCCTTGGCTCGCCGCTGGCTGGTGCTGGCCGCATGCATGATGGCGACATTCATGGCGGCGGTCGAAAGCTCCATCGTCGCCACCGCGATGCCGACCATCGTCGCCGATCTGGGCGGGTTCAACCTGTTCTCGTGGGTGTTCGCGGTCTACCTGCTGGCGCAGGCCGTCAGCATTCCGGTCTATGGCCGCCTGGCCGACAGCTACGGCCGAAAGAAGGTGTTCTATTTCGGCGCCGGCCTGTTCCTGATCGGCTCCACGCTGTGTGGTTTCGCCGGCGGGATGGTGTCACTGATCCTGTTCCGCGCATTGCAGGGCTTTGGTGCCGGCGGCGTGCAGCCGATCGCCATCACGATCCTCGGCGACATCTACCCGCCGACCGAGCGCGCGCACGTGCAGGGCCTGACGTCCAGCGTATTCGGCGTCGCCGCCGTGCTGGGGCCCTTGCTCGGCGCATTCCTGGTCGAACAAGTAAGCTGGCAACTTGTATTCTGGGTCAACCTGCCGATCGGCGCAGCGGCGATCGCCATGATCGCGACTTTCCTCACGGAACCAGCTGAGCTTCACCCGCGCCGCATCGACTATCTGGGATCGCTGCTGCTGATGGTAGCGATCACCGCCTTGATGCTCATGCTGGTGCAAGGCGGCAGTCTGTCGCACACAATGCTGGTCATCGTCGGTGCAATCGTGCTTGCAACGCTGTTGGGTTTGGCCTTGCACGAAAGCAGTACGCCGGAGCCGATGTTGCCGCTGGATTTGTGGCGTCACCATCGCATCATTGCCGTTGGCAGCTTTGGCGGCGCGGTCATCTCAGCGGTGATGACCGGCGTGTCCGCATTCCTGCCAACCTATGTGCAGGGCGCGATGGGCCGCAGCGCACTGACGGGCGGGTTGGTGCTGGGCGCGATGTCCGTCACCTGGGCGGTGGCAAGCTTTTATGGCGGCAGGTTGATGGTCCGCACGACATATCGTCTGACCGCGGTCCTGGGCACTCTGGCGCTGATCGCCGGCAGCGCCGTGTTGATCGCGCTGACGCCGGAGCGCGGCGTGGTCTGGGCCAGCAGCGGATCGCTGCTGATCGGCTTCGGCATGGGGCTGTGCAACACCACGTTCATCGTTTCGATCCAGGCGGCCGTGCCGTGGCACCAGCGAGGCGCCGCCACGTCGTCATGCCTGTTCCTGCGCTTCGTCGGCCAGGCGCTGGGCGCGGCGTCGTTCGGAGCGGTGTTGAACCTCACGCTGCTGCGAGAAGCTCCAGATGCCGTGAGCAAGGTCGATCGGCTATTGGATCCCATGCAGCGCAGCGGTCTGGATTTGCCCGAACTGACCCGGCTGACCGAGGTGGTTGCACTCGGTCTGCACAACACTTACGTCTTGGCGGGCGGATTGTCGGTGCTGGCGCTGGGCTTCGCGCTGCTCCTGCCCGCGCGGCTGAGCCCGGCACAGCAGGCGCACCATTGAACGCCTCGCCGCTCGGCCCTATCCTTCCCAACGATACGGAGTTGTAGCCTGTGACCGTTCCCGCGCCTGGCGCGATCGATTGCGATATTCATCCTGCCTTGCCCAGCATGCAGATGCTGGTGCCGTATCTCGACGAATACTGGCGCTCGCACATCCTGATGCGCGGGCTCGAGCGCGACAATTACACAGCATCCGCATTCCCGCCCAACGCCCCCATCAACTGCCGCCCGGACTGGAAGCCCGCGAAGGGCGCGGCAGGGACCGATCTGGATCTATTGCGCGCGCAGGCCCTGGATGCCTTCGGCACGCGCCACGCGATCTGCAACGTCCTGCATGGCGCGCCGGCCGTCTTCAGCGAGGACCTGTCCGCCGCGATGTGTCGCGCGATCAATGACTGGCTCGCGGCCGAGTGGCTGTCGAAAGACGACCGCCTGCGTGCGTCCATCGTGGTGCCGATGCACAGCCCGGAGCTCGCCGCGAAAGAGATCGAGCGTGTCGCCGCCGATCCGCGCTTCGTGCAGGTGCTGGTGTGGGAGATGAGCGAGCTGCCGCTGGGCCGCCGCATCCACTGGCCGATCTACCGCGCAGCCGAACGGCTTGATCTGCCGATCGGCATCCATGCGGGTTCCAGCTATCGCCACCCGCCGACCAATCTCGGCTGGCCGTCATACTACCTGGAAGACTACGTTTCGTGGTCAACGGGATTCGCCGGCGTGCTGAACAGCCTGATCACCGAGGGCGTGTTCGTCGAGTTCCCGCGCCTGAAGGTCGTGCTGATGGAGTCCGGCGTGACCTGGCTGCCCGGCTGGATGTGGCGCGCCGACAAGACCTGGCGCGGCGTGCGCGCCGAGGTGCCATGGTTGGAGAAATCGCCGGCGACCTACGCGCGCGAACACGTGCGCTTGACCATCCAGCCGTTCGATGCGCCACCGCGCGCCGATCAGTTGCAGCGCATCATCGAGGAGATCGGTTCCGACGAGATGCTGCTGTTCTCCACCGACTACCCGCACTGGCATTTCGACGACAAGGACGCGCTGCCCGACGGCCTGCCCGATCATCTGCTGCGCAAGATCCTGGTCGACAATGCGCTGAAAACCTTCCCCAGATTGTCCCCGTGAGTATGGAGCAAGTCCGATGAACGTCACGGTCATAGATCGCCAAGCCGACACGTCCGCGCAGACCAAGCTCGGCATTGTCGATTGCGACGTGCACCCCTACACGAAGTCGCCGGCCGACCTCGACCAGTTCCTGCCGGAGCGGTGGCGCAAGCTGCGCGCGTCGATCGGCGGGCGTTCGCGTTCACCGTTCTCCAATGCGCCGAACTATCCGCGCATGTCGCCGTTCACCGGCATGCGGATGGACTCGTATCCGAAGGACGGCACGCATCCCGGGTCCGACCTGGAGATGATGCAGGCGCAGTTGCTCGATCTGTTCAATGTCTCGTACGGCCTGATGATGCCGCTGCTCGGTCGCGCCGCGGACGAACGCAACGTGGAGTTCGGCGCGGCGATGGCGACCGCCGCGAACGAATGGGAAGCGCAGGTCTGGTGCGATCGCGAACCGCGCCTGAAGGCCGGCGTGCAGATCCCGCTGGAATATACCGAAGCGGCGATCAAGGAGATCGAGAAGCGCGCCGGCGATCGCCGCTTCACCCACGTGATGATCCCGCCGCGCGGCCTGGAGCCGCTCGGTCGTCGCCGCTATTGGCCGATCCTGGAAGCCTGCGCGGCGAACGGCTTCTCCATCGCGCTGCATCTCGGCGGCACCAGCGGCCATCCGTCCACCGGTGGCGGCTGGCCCTCGTTCTATCACGAGGAGCATCCGTCCTATCCGCAGAGCAAGGAAGCGCTGGTCACCTCGCTGGTGATCGAGGGCGTGTTCGAGCACATCCCCAACCTGCGCGTGGCGCTTGTGGAAGGCGGCTTCGCCTGGCTGCCATCGCTGACCTGGCGGCTCGACAAGCACTACAAGCGCCTGCGCGAGGAAGTGCCGCATCTGAAGCGTCTGCCGTCGGAATACATCCGCTCCAACATCTGGGTGACGACGCAGCCGATCGAGGAGCCGGAGCGACCCGAGGATCTGCTGGCGACGTGCGAGTGGATCGGCTGGGACCGCATCATGTTCTCGACCGACTACCCACATTGGGACCAGGACGATCCGCGCTACGCCTTCAAGGCGCCGCTGACCGAGCAGCACAAGCGGATGGTGTTCCGCGAGAACGCTCTGTCGTTCTACGGCCTGGAGTAAGCCTGTGGCCCGGCACGTTGTCGCACCCGTCAGCGAGATCGCGCCGGGCACCTGCAAGATCGTCTCGGTCGCGGGCCGCGAAATCGGCATCTTCAATGTGGCGGACGAGTTCTTCGCGCTGATCAATCGCTGCCCGCATGAAGGCGCACCGCTGTGCATCGGTCCGATCCTCGGCCGGTTCACCGCGGATCGGCCGGGCGAGTACCGGCTGGAGCGGCATGGCGAGATGCTTCGCTGTCCATGGCACGGCTGGGAGTTCGACATCAAAACCGGCCAGTCCTGGTGCCATCCGGAGAGCGTGAAGGCGCGGACGTATCAGGTTGATGTGGTGCCCGGCGAAGCGCTGGCGAAAGGACCGTTCGTGGCAGAGACGGTACCGGTGTCAGTGGAACAGAACTACGTGGTGGTAGAGCTATAATCGGTAGCGGCATCCCAATGCGTCATCCCCGCGGCGGCGTCATCCCCGCGAAAGCGGGGATCCAGCGGGCGTGAAGTTACATCAAGAACGGAAGGAAACAGCATGGCAGACAGCGCACTGCGTGAGAAAGGCCGAGAGATGCGGCGCAAACTGTTGGGCGACGCGACGGTCGAGCGTATGGACAAGGCGATCTACAACGACCCGATCATGGCCAAGTTCGCCGAGGTCACGCAGGAGAGCATCTTCGGTGCGCTGTGGTCGCGTCCGGGCCTCGACCTGAAAACCCGAGCGCTGATCTGCGTGATTTCCGACGCCGCCACCGGCCGAGACCCTGAACTGAAGCTTCATCTGCGCATGGCGCGCAACCAGGGCTGGACCGAGGACGAGCTGGTCGAGTCGCTGCTGCACCTCAGTGGCTATGTCGGCGTGCCGCTGATCCGCGAGTCGCTGCTGGTCGCCAAGGAGGTCTTCGCGGAAATGCGCGAGGGCAAATGAGCGAGGAAACCTGGCGCCAGACGATCGCCAAGGCCGAGTTGCAGCTGTCCGAAGGCGAGGCGGAGGAGGATGTATCGGGTATCGCCGATGCCGTCTCGGGCTTCAACGCCGCGCTGAAACTCGCCTCGCGCGACGAGGCCCCGCTGGACTGGGCAAAGACGCAGAGCCGCTTGTCCGCGGCGCTGAGAGCACTTGGCGCGCGCATCGACGATCCGGTGATGCTGCATTCGGCGATGACAGCGTGCGATCATGCGCTGGAAATCTATCAGCCGGAGACCACGCCCGAGGACTGGGCGCGCACCGTCGCATTGCTCGGCGCCGCGCAGGTCGTGCTGGGCGAACGTGACAGCGATCCGGCATGGCTGAACGCCGCACTCAACAGCTACCGCCTGGCGACCGGCGTCTATACACGCGAAGCGGCACCCACCGATTGGGCCCGCATGCAGCGCAACTGCGGTGCGGTGCTGTCACTGCAGGGTGAACGTACCGGCGATACCGCATCGTTGCGCGAGGCCGTCTACCACTATCGCGCCGCGCTCGAGGAATACACGCAGCAGGAGTCGCCGATCGACGAGGCCATCACCCAGAGCAATCTCGGCCAGGCGCTGCGGGTGCTGGGCGAACGCGACAACGACCGCGACGTGCTGACCGAGGCAGTGGCGGCATGCCGCGAGGCACTTGCCGTCTATACACGTGAGGCCACGCCGCTGGAGTGGGCGATGGCGAGCACCAATCTCGCCAATGCGCTGACGGCGCTGAACGACGACGCGTCGCTCGAGGAGGCAATCGCGATCTATCGTGACGCGATTGCCGCGCTGGATGGTCCCGCGCGCCTCCAGCAGCGGGCGATTGCCCGCTATAACCTCAAGCGGGCCGAGGGACGGCTGGCGGAGCACCGCCAGTCCCAGAACGACCGCCGTCAATGACGATATGCGTGCCGGTGATGTCGCTGGCGAAGTCTGAGCACAGATACATCACCACGTTGGCCACCTCTTCCGGCATCACGTAGCGCCCGGTCGGCGTGTTGGCTGCGGTCATGTCATGCACCGCCTGCGGATTCGCGGGATTTCGTTGCGACTCGATCGAGCGCATCATGCGAGTCTCGACCGGGCCTGGGCACACGGCATTCACGCGGATGCCGAGACGCGCCACATCCGCCGATGCGACCTTTGTCAGACCGAGCACACCATGCTTGGACGCCACATAGGGCGCCATGCCAGGTCCGCCGAACAGGCCGGCCACCGATGCGGTGTTGACGATGGCGCCGCGCCCCTGCTTGAGCATCACCGGCAACACGTGTCGCATGCCGAGGAATACGCCCTTCAGGTTGACGCCGATCACCTGATCGAAGATTGCCTCATCGTATTCCTGGGTCGGTGCGGCCTTGCCCTCGATGCCCGCGTTGTTGAAGAAGCAGTCAATGGAGCCGTAGGCATCGAGCGTCGCCTTCACATAGGCCTGCACATCGGCGGATTTCGTGACATCGGCGCGGACGAAGCGCGCATCGCCACCGCGTTGGCGCACCAGTTCGGCACTCGCCTCGCCGGCGGTCGTGTCGAGATCGACCACAACCACTTTTGCACCCCGTCCGGCAAACCCGATCGCGCTGGCGCGACCAATGCCGCCGCCACCGCCGGTGATCAACGCCACCTTGCCCGCAAATTCCATCGGCTTCCTCTCCAGTTCAGTCGACCAGCAGCACAGCCTTGCCGGCAACTCGCCGATCCCGCAACTGCTCGGCCACCACAGCGAAATCGCGCCAGCTTCGCTCCGCGCCGATCCGCGGCTTCAGCGAGCCATCGGCGATCAGCGACAGCAGCAGCGCAAGATCCGGCGCGAAGCGATCCTCGGGTTCGGAGTAGAAATAGCTGAAGCTCTGCACACGGGAATTCGGCGCACCCCGGAAGTCGGCAAACGACAAAGTCGTCGGCTCGCCCGACGAATTCCCGTACACGACGACGCTGCCCTTCGCTTCGACCAGCTTGATCGCCTGCGCGAGCGATGCGCCGCCGCCCGACTCCAGGATCAGGCTGAAGCGTCCTTGCGCCTTGTCGATGCCCTCGATCACGTCGAGCGCGCCAAGTTCCTTCAAGCCCGCTCCGCGTTCCATCCGCCCAACCACCGCCGTCACGCGCGCGCCGGATCGCGCCGCAAGCTGCACGGCCAGCGTGCCAACGCCGCCGGCCGCGCCGGTGATCAGCACGCGCTTGCCCAACAGCGGCGCGCCATGTCGCAATGTGCGCAGTGCGGTGAGCCCAGCCACCGGAAGCGTCGCAGCCTGTGCGAAGCTGACGTTGTCGGGCAGCACCGCCATGCGATGTCCCGCCACCGCGACGCGCTGCGCCCAACCGAATTCGTCGGTCAGAGCGACGACGCGCGCACCACTCGGCGGACCGCTGCCATCCTCCGCCTGCTTCATCACAACGCCGGCCACATCCTGGCCCGGGATCCAGCCCTCCCCATTATTACGGACAGAGCGCAACTCGCCGCGATTCAGTGAGAACGCATGAACCACAACCAGCGCCTCGTTGCGCTGTGGCCGCGGTTCAGGCAGTTCGCGCAGCTCAACAGGCGCCTTGTCGTTCAGTGTAGTGACGAGACCAAGCATCAGATTGCCCTCCCATGCAATTCCGCGCGATGATTGCGCGAAGCATCGTATCGGGACGGAGCGTCGCAATGCGCCAGATGGTCATGGTCGGGTTCCTGCAAGCGCAGAACTGCACCAACCTTGTCAGCTCCTGGCGTCATCCGGAATCACGCGACGACTCTATGTCCGCCGACTACTACCGCACCATCGGCCGCGTGCTGGAGGAAGGCAAGTTCCACCTCGGCTTCTTCGACGACCGTCTGGCGATGCCGGACCGCTACGGCAATGACCACCGCCACACTGTCGAACACGGAATACGCTGCGTGAAGATGGACCCGATCACCGTGCTAACCGTGATGGGCATGGCGACGGAGCGGCTGGGGCTCGGCGCCACGGCTTCCACCACGTACTTCGAACCCTTCCACGTCGCGCGTGTGTTTGCGACGCTCGACCTGATGTCGGGCGGCCGCGCCGCCTGGAACGTCGTCACGTCGATGAACGACGGCGAAGCGCTGAACATGGGCTACGACGAACACCTGGAGCACGACACGCGCTACGATCGTGCCGACGAGTTCATGCAGGTGGTACTGGGCCACTGGAATTCCTGGGACGACGACGCGATCGTCATCGACAAGCAGACCGGCTTGTTCGCGCATCCCGACAAGGTGCGGCGCCTGGATCACCAGGGGAAATGGTTCCGCTCGCGTGGTCCGTTCACCGTGCCGCGTTCGCCGCAGGGTCATCCGGTGGTGATCCAGGCGGGCCAGAGCGGCCGCGGCAAGCATTTTTCCGCCCGTTGGGGCGAGGTGGTGTTCGTGTCCACGCACACCAGCATGGAACACGGCAGGCAGCTCTATCGCGAGATGAAGGACGATGTCGCCAGCCAGGGGCGCGATCCGGATCAGTTCTTCATCACGCCATCGGCGTATGTGGTGTGCGCGGAGACCAAGGCAGAAGCCGAGGACAAGATGGCGCTGGTTGAAACACTGGCAACAGATGAGGATGCGCTGTCGCTGCTATCGGAGGCGATGAACTTCGACTTTGCCTCGAAGGGCATCGATGAGCCTTTCACGGACGAAGAACTGGCGAACGTCTCGGGCACGCAGTCGATGCGCGACCGCGTGCTGCGTGCGAGCAACATCGCCAATCCCACGCCACGCGACTTCGTCAAGTACAGTCATCGCGCGCGTCCCAATAAGCCATTCGTTGGCGGACCGAAGGAAGTGGCGGACGGGCTGGAGCAGTGGTTCACCGAGCCGGTCGCCGACGGTTTCGTGCTGGCGGCGACGCATGTTCCCGGCACCTACATGGATTTCGTGAAATACGTCGTCCCGGAACTGCAGCGGCGCGGACTGTACCACAAGGATTATGCCGGCGCGACGCTGCGCGAAAACCTCGGCCTGCCGGTTCCTCACGCCGCATGGAGGAATGCCCAATGAAGCTCGGTCTCTCGATCGGCTATTCGCGTGCGCATCTCGACATTCCAGTGAAGCTCGTTCAGCGCGCGGAAGAGCTTGGCTATGACAGCGTGTGGACCGCGGAAGCATATGGCACCGACGCCGTGACCCCGCTCGCCTATCTCGCGGCACTGACGAAGCGGATCAAGCTCGGCACCGGCATCATGCAGCTTGCCGCGCGCACTCCGGCCAATGCCGCGATGTGCGCCGCAACGGTCGATGCGATGGCGGGTGGTGGACGCTTCATTGCCGGCCTCGGTGTGTCCGGCCCACAGATTGTCGAGGGCTGGTATGGCCAGCCTTGGGGCCGGCCTTACTATCGCTACAAGGACTACGTCGCGATCATGCGCAAGATCTTCCGCCGCGAGGCGCCGGTGGCGCACGAAGGCCGCGAGATCTCGCTGCCTTACACCGGCGAAGGTGCCGCGGGTGTCGGCAAGCCACTGAAATCCATCCTGCACATGAACCCCGACATTCCGATCTATCTCGGCACCGGCAACGAAGCGACCGTGAAGCTGACTGCGGAAATCGCCGATGGCTGGCTACCGCTCGGTTTCGTGCCCGGATCGCTGCCTGAATACCTGCCCTGGCTCGAGGAAGGCTTCCGCCGCGCCGGCAACGGCAAGAGCCTGCGAGACTTCGCCATCCAGGCCTCGGTGCACGTCGAGATCGACAACGACGTGAGTGCGGCACTGGCAAAGATGAAACCGGAGGTCGCGCTGTATGTCGGCGGCATGGGCCATCGTGACAAGAACTTCCACAAGGACATGATGATCCGGCGCGGGTTCAAGGATGCAGCCGAGCGCATCCAGGAACTGTATCTCGCACATCGCAAGGACGAGGCGATTGCAGCGGTGCCCGACGAATGGGTGGACATGAAGTCACTCGTCGGCCCGCCCGAGCGCATCAGGCAACGTTTCCGCGCCTGGGAGGATTCCGGCGCCACCAGCCTCACCGTCCGTTCGCGTCAGCCAGAGGCGATCGAGGTGCTGGCTCAGGCCGCACGGCTCAACTGAGGAGGATGCCACGATGGCAATCGTGCTCACCGAACAAGACGAGATAACACTCGCCGCGACGAACGGGCTGTGGCTGTCGGCCAGCGATGCGGAACGTGCCACCGGCTGGACATTGAAGCCGGAAGGAATGTGCCAGGACGATGTCTGCGTGCCGTTGCCGGTGCGCGATGGGCGCGTCGACGTGGCGGCGTTCTGGCGGTTGCTCGATCGGCCGGTGGTCAGCGATGCGGCTGGTGAGACGTGGGTACTGGGCGCGGGCGCGGAACAGCGCAATGCCGCACTGGCTGGGTTGATGGCGCCGGACTTCACGCTGCCCGATCTTGCCGGCGTGCCGCACACGCTATCGGCGCTGCGGGGGAAGAAGGTGTTCCTCTGTACGTGGGCCTCCTGGTGAGGCTGTCGCTTTGACTTGCCCGTGTGGCAGCAACTGTTCGACAGCCTGAAGAGCGAAGCATTCATGATCGTGGCGGTCGCGGAGGAAAGCCGCGGTGGCGAACACGCGCGGCAATGGATCGAGCAGGCGGGCGCGCAATACTGGTGCCTGATCGACACCGAGCATCGCGTCGCCGACCTCTACGGCATGGTGAACGTGCCGCAGGCGGTGTGGATCGATGAGGCGGGTCGCATCGTGCGGCCACCTGAGAACGCCGGATCCACCGACCACTTCCGCCTGATGGATCGCACGACGCGAACACTGGCGGCGGAGCATCAGGCCGCGCGGTTGGCGGCACGCACCGCGTATCTCGATGCGGTGCGTGATTGGGTGCTGACCGGGCGGCATGCACTGCCCGCTGACGCGGCATCGAGCAGGCTGCCGCGCATTACGCCGGACATCGCATTGGCGCAGGCGCATTTCCGTTTGGGCGTTTGGCTGCGGCGGCATGGCAACGCCGGCGAGGGCGATGTGCATCTGGCGGAGGCCAGCCGGCTACATCCGGACTCGTGGAACATGTGGCGGCAGGCCGCCGACCTGGACGAGGTCGGCAAGGCAAGCGGCGAGGCTTTCTGGCAGCGTGTGCAGGCGCTGGGGGAGAAGCCGGACCATCCGCCGCCGGAGGTGTAGCGCTCAGCTGTTATTGCGATCCTCGTGGAAGCGAGGGGAAGCAATCCCTACGGTGCTGGGGATTGCTTCGTCGGCTCAGCCTCCGACGCACGTCGCGACGTTCTGTGGCGTGCACACATCGAGGCCTGTGTAGGTCGGATCCTTCGGCTTCGCCTTGCCGTCCTTGATGTCCTTCAGGAAGTACATCGCCTTGTAGCCCATCTCGGACGGCCGCTGCCCGACCTGCCCACGCGACAGCCCCGCCTTCAGCAGATCGATCTGCACCGGCAGCGTGTCCGCTACCACCAGTGCCAGGGAGCCGTCGTCGATGCGCGACTTGTACTTCTCCGCCACCTTGCGGTACGCCTGCGGCAGGAACTGCGGGAACCCGCCGGTCGGCACGAACGCATCGAGCTGCGGGTATTTGCCGAGGATGTCCTCCATCTGCTGCACCGCGACGGGGAAGTCGTCGTTGGTGTAGAGCGGGCAGCCATCCACTTCCTTCCAGCCGTTCTGTCCGGTCAGCCGATCGCCGGGCGCCGCCGTGCTCGCCTTGCCGGACAGCGTGTCGCGGATGCCCTGCATGCGCTCGTTGTGATTCGCCGCCGCCGCGCCGCCCGACTGGATGCAGATCGTGCCGCCCTTCGGCTTGATCGCCATCACCAGTTTCGCGAGGTTCACCCCGATCTCGTAGTTGTGCGTGCCGACATAGGCAATGCGCTCCTTCTTGTCGCGGTCGAGCAGATCGGAATCCCAGGTCAGCACCGGGATGCCGGCCTTGTTCGCCTCGGCCAGCGTACGGCCCATCGCCGGCGCATTCGACGGCGATACCGCGATACCATCGACCCGCTTCGCGATCAGGTCGTTGACCACCTGCACCTGCTCCTCGCCGCCGCCATGCTCGCCGGGACCGACATAGAGGCATTCGATTGCGCCGTTCAATTCCTTCTCGGCCTTCTTGCAGCCGTCGCGCGCTTGGTCGAAGAACGGGTTGTTGGTGTTCTTCGGCACCAGCGCGAAGACGTATTTCTTGTCGGCCGCTGCGGCGGGTTGCGCGACCGCCAGTGCAACCAGCAAAGCGGCCGCACTCGCGAGGTATGTCTTCATTTCGCTTCCTCCTTCTCAAGCACGCCGGCGCCCGCGCAGCTTCTCCAGCAGCACCGCGAGCACGATGAACACGCCGACGAATGTGCCTTGCCAGTTTGAGTCCACGCCCGCCATGAGCAGCGAGTTGCGGATCACCTCGATCAGGGCGGCGCCGATGAAGGCGCCGTAGGCACCGCCCTCGCCGCCCATCAGGTTGGCGCCGCCGATCACGGTCGACGCGATCACGCGGAGCTCATAGCCGGTACCGAGGGCGTTGATCGCGGATCCCTGCCAGCCGATGATCAGCACCGCCGCAAGCGCCGCCATCGTGGCCGAGACGATGTAGGCTACGAACTTCGCACGTGCGACCGGAACACCGGTGAGCAGTGCCGCCTGCTCATTGCCACCGATGGCGTAGAGATGCCGCCCCCAGCGCGTCAGATGCAGCACCGCCGAGAACACAACGGTCAGCATCAGCAGCACCCAGACGGGATTGGCGATGCCAAGTACCTGTCCGCCGCCGATCGCGAAGATCGTGTCCGCATCGGGACCGAAGTCATAGATCATCTTGTTCTGCGACAGCACGACGGCGAGCGAACGGCCGACCGAGAGCGTACCGAGAGTCACCACGAATGGCGGCAGGCCGATCCAGGCGATCAGCGCGCCATTCACCGCACCGACGACGAATCCGGTGGCGAGACCCGCGCACATCGCGAGCCACCACGGGCCTGCGTCCTGCAATACGAGGCCGGCGGCAATCGCCGCCAGTCCCATCACCGAGCCGACCGATAGATCGATGCCGCCGGTCACGATCACCGTCGTCATGCCGAGTGCCATGATGCCGATGAACGCGAAGTTGCGCGTGATGTTGTAAAAGTTCTCGGTGCTGGCGAACGCGTCGGGCTGCAGCACCGACATGACCCCGCACATGATCAGCAGCGCTATCGTCACCCAGAACGCCTGCGCCGACAGCAGGCGCTGCACCAGAGAGTGCTCGCGGCTCTCGGCGACGCCGCTCATTGTCGCGGTCGCCTCAAGCGGCATGGATCGCACCGGTGATCAGACCGGTGACCTCCTCGGGGCTGGATTCGGTGATCGGCTTTTCCGCCACCTTGCGGCCGCGGCGCAGCACCAGCACACGGTCGGCGACCGCGAACACGTCGGGCATGCGATGGCTGATCAGCACCACCGCGATTCCCTGGTCACGCAGCCGGCGGATCAGATCGAGCACCTCGGCGACCTGGCGCACCGAGATCGCCGCCGTTGGTTCATCGAGCAGCACGATGCGCGGGTTGGAGAGCCGCGTGCGCGCGATCGCCACCGCCTGTCGCTGTCCGCCCGACATGCGGCGGACCAGGTCGCGCGGGCGCGTCTCTGACTTCAGTTCGGCGAACAGCGCACCGGCGCGGGTATACATCGCGCGATAGTCGAGCAGACGCAGCGGACCCATCGGCCGTGTCAGCTCCCGGCCGAGGAACACGTTCGCCGCGGCGGTCAGATTGTCGCACAGCGCGAGGTCCTGATAGACGATCTCGATCCCGTTGCGGCGCGCATCCAGAGGGCGGTGGAAGTGCACGGCGGCGCCGTTCAGTCGCATTTCACCCGTGGTGGCGGGGAAGTTGCCGGCCATGATCCGCACCAGCGTCGATTTGCCGGCGCCGTTGTCGCCCATCAGGCCCAGCACCTCGCCGGGCTCCAGCGCAAGGTCGACGTCGCTCAGCGCGCGGATCGCGCCGAAGCTCTTGGATATCCCGCGCAGCTCGAGCACCGGCTCGGCCAATCCCCGGCGATCCTCCCTTGGACCTACGCGAAGCTAGGAACCGTCCGGATGCGTGTCCAGTAAAGCGAACGTTGGCCTATTTGCAGGGGAACCGTTCGCCCAGGAACTGGAAGAGCCCATCGACCGCCGGGGGCGTCCTGTGTTCCGGCAGCGCTCGTACCCAGCTGACAAACTCGCTCATGGTGGCGGTGCGTGTCGGCGCAGGATTTGGGAAACAGAAGGCCTTTTTGCCCTCGGAGTGACGGATCTCGACCTGGATAACTCCCTGGGCGAAGCCGTGACAGAAGTTGATCTTGGCATCGCCCAGCGGGTCCTTGGGACTTGCCGCACAGAGTTCGGCCAGCTCGCCCGCGGTGCGTGCTTGAATATTTGTACCTCGCTGTGCGTGTGCCGGCAGCGCAAACACGACAACGGTCAGCGCGACCGCAGGGGCGACGAACTTCATGCACTCTCTCCGGGTGTTGGGGGCCCGATTGAACCCGAGCCGGCGCCGGCGCGCCAGCGCTGCCAGCCGGCGGCGCGCAGCTCGCAGGCTGGGCAGGTGCCGCAGCCATACCCCCAGTCGTGCCGGCGTGAACGGTCGCCCAGATAGCAGCTATGCGTCTCGAAGCGGATCATCTCGACCAGCGGCGGACCGCCGAGCGAAGCGGCGAGTGCCCAGGTGGCGGCCTTGTCGCGCCACATCAGCGGAGTCTCCAGCACGAAGCGGCGCTGCATGCCGAGGTTGAGGGCGAGCTGCATCGCCTTGATGGTGTCGTCGCGGCAGTCGGGGTAGCCCGAGTAGTCGGTCTCGCACATGCCCGCGACGATGCGGCGCAAGCCGCGGCGGTAGGCCAGCGCGGCGGCGCAGGTCAGGAACAGCAGGTTGCGGCCTGGCACGAATGTGTTCGGCAGGCCTTCCTCTGTCATGGCGATGGCGGTGTCGCTGGTCAGAGCGGTGGCACCGAGAGCGCCCAGCGTGGCGGCCAGGTCAAGCGTGTGGTCGGGGCCGAGCCGGCCGGGCCAATGCGCGGCGACCGCGGCGCGGATCGGGGAGCGACAGCCCAGTTCCACGGCGTGACGCTGGCCGTAGGCAAAGCCGACGGTCTCCACGTGCGGATAGCGGTCGAGCGCCCAGGCGAGACAGGTCGTGCTGTCCTGGCCGCCGGAGAACAGGACGAGGGCGTGGTCGTCATTCAAGTCCACAGTCGGTCCTCTGTCCCTGGGTGCGGCATCACCATATCCTAACGCCATGGACCTCGATTTCACCGAAGACGAAATCCGCCGCTACTCCCGGCACATCCTGCTGCAGGACGTGGGCGGCATCGGGCAGGCCAAGCTGAAGGCGGCGCGGGTGCTGGTGGTCGGCGCCGGCGGGTTGGGCTCGCCGCTCTCGCTGTACCTCGCGGCGGCTGGCATCGGCACGATCGGCATCGTCGATCATGATCGGGTGGAGCTGTCGAACCTGCAGCGCCAGATCGCCCACACCACCGACCGGATCGGCGAACTGAAGGCGGAATCGGCCGCCAGGGCGGCGCACGCGATCAATCCGGAGGTGAGGATCGAGCCGTACAATACGCGCCTCGATGCCGACAACGTGCTCGATCTGATCGCGCGCTACGACCTGGTCTGCGACGGCACCGACAATTTTGCGACCCGGTTCCTGCTGGCCGATGCCTGCGTGCTCGCCCGGCGCACACTTGTCTCCGCCGCCGTGCTGCGCTTCGAGGGCCAGTTGTCCGTGTTCAAGCCGCATCTGCACGAAGGCGGCCCCTGCTATCGCTGCCTGTATCCGGAACCGCCGCCCGAGGGCACGGTGCCGACCTGCAGCGAGGCGGGCGTGCTGGGCGCCGTCACCGGCGTGATGGGCACGCTGCAGGCGACCGAGGTGCTGAAGGAGATCCTCGAAGTCGGCGAGAGTCTGTCGGGCAAGCTGCTGATCTGGGACGCGCTGGTGACGCGCTTTCGCACGGTGAAGCTGCGCGCCGACCCCGACTGCGCGCTGTGCAGTCCTGCGGCGACGATCAAGGACCTGTCGCAGCACCGGGACGCGACGGCGCCTGCCTGTGCCGTCTGAGCCACTCGGCATCCTGCTGCTCTCGGGTGCGCATGACCGCGCGCACTATGCCTTCGTGCTCGCGTCAGGCGCGGCGGCGGTGGGACGGCAGGTGGTCCTGTTCGCGACCAACGCGGGATGCCATGCGCTGTTCACCGACTGGTCCGGTCTGACGGATGCGGCACGCGACGAAAGGGTGCGCGCCACCGGCGTCGCGGGGCTGGAGGAGTTGCGCGAGGCGTCGCTGGAAATGGGCGTGCGCCTGATCGCCTGCGAGGCGGGTCTGCGCGCGGAACACCTCGATGCGGCGCGGCTGATGCCCGGCGTCGAGGTGGCGGGTGTGGCGACATTCCTGTCCGCTGTGGGTGGCGGGCAGATCGTCGCGCTCTGACAGTGGGAGGACCATGCGATGGCGACCTGGGAAAAGCGGCGCGTCGGACGCACCAACCTGCACGTGACGTCGCTCGGGCTTGGCACCGCGACGATGGGCGGCAGCCGGATTGCGATGACCGCCGAGGAACGGCTGAAGCTGGTGGACGCGGCGTGGAAGGCCGGCGTACGCTACGTCGATACCGCGCCATTCTATGGCGTCGGCGCGGCCGAACGCGCCACCGGCGATGCGCTGCGCGACAAGCCGCGGGACGAGTGGGTGCTGTCCACCAAAGTGGGACGACTGCTGCGGCCACGCAGCGGCGGCGGCGGTGCGACCGACGGCCGGCTGGCGCCGCTGCCGTTCGAGGTGAAATACGACTATTCGTACGACGGCATCATGCGCTCGGTGGAGGACAGCTATCAGCGCCTCGGCCTCGCCAGGATCGACATCCTGTTCGTGCATGACATTGGCGTCTACCAGCACGGCCCAGAGGCGAATGCCGCGCACATGAAGGTGCTGCGCGAGAGCGGCTATCGCGCGCTGGAGGAACTGCGGCGCACCGGCGTGGTCAGCGCGATCGGTCTCGGCGTCAACGAGAAGGCGGTGCTGATCGAGGTGCTCGGCTGGGGACAGTGGGATGCGTTCCTGCTGGCCGGCCGCTACACGCTGCTGGAGCAGGCGCCGCTCGACGACCTGCTGCCGATGTGCGCCACGCACGGCACGTCGATCGTGGTCGGCGGGCCGTTGAATTCCGGCATCCTGGCGGGACGCGACACCTGGAACTACGCCGCGGCGCCGCCTGAGATCGTGGCGCGGGTGAACGCGATCCGCGCGGTGTGCGACGCCCACAAGGTGCCGCTGGCCGCGGCGGCGCTGCAGTTCCCGCTGGCGCATCCGGTCGTCGCGGCGATCATCCCGGGCCCGCGCGCGGCGGCGGAATTCGAGGAGAACCTGACGCTGATCAGGCAGCCGATACCGGCGGCTCTTTGGGCCGAATTGCGTGACAAGCAGTTGCTGCATCCCGAGGCACCGACGCCTTCCTGACTTTCGTCACGGAGGGGCGACCTCGAGCATCCGGCCCAGCGGCCGGCCCGCGAACAGGTGCACATGGAAGTGCGGAACTTCCTGGCCGCTGTGCTCGCCCATATTGGCGAGGAGCCGGTAGCCTTGCGCCTCCAGCCCGAGGTCCTTCGCCACCTTGCCTACCGCGCGCATGAGTCCCGCGATCTCATCTGTGCCCGCATTCGCACTGAAGTCGGCGAAGGAGACGTATTTCCCCTTGGGGATCACCAGCACGTGCGTCGGCGCGAGCGGGTTGATGTCGTGGAAGGCCAGCACCCACTCGTCCTCGTAGACTTTCTTGCTGGGGATCTCGCCCCGCAGGATGCGGGCGAAGATGTTGGTTTCGTCATAGGGCGGCAGGCCGCTGACAGCCATGGCTGGTCTCCCGGCTTGCCCCCGGACTTGATCCGGGGGTCAGGGAATCTTCGTCGTGTCCAGGCCGAACGCAATGGGGAGGTTCCGCGCGCGCGCCGCCTTCTCGGCGATACCGCTGATGCCTTCGCGGCGCTTCAGCTCTTCCCACACCTCTTCGGGGCGGATGTCGCTTGCGACCCACAGCACGATGAGGTGGTAGAGCACGTCGGCACTCTCGGCCACCACACCGTCGCGGTTGCCGGCGACCGCCTCGATCAGGCATTCGACGGCTTCCTCGCCGAATTTCTGCGCCACCTTGGCGGCGCCGCGGGACAACAGCCGCGCCGAGTGGCTCACCGCGGGATTGGCGGTGCGCCGGCTCATCACCACGGACCACAGACCGGTCCAGCACCACTGACGCCGGCCCGAGGCCCAGTGGCGGCGGCGGGCGCTGCGTCTCGGCGGTATCGGCCGTCGCGGCACGACGCTTGCTGGGCTTGCGCAGCTTCGTCGTGCTGAACGGCTTCTTCCGCTTGGTTTCGGGCTTCCGCTTGGTGGACTTGGCCATGGCGGCCTCCTCTCAGGCCGCCCGGCGCGGCAGGCGCACGGGCAGGCCGGCGTCGTGCAGCGCGGCCTTGGCCTGTGCGATGGAGAAGGTGCCGAAATGGAACACGCTGGCCGCCAGAAGGCCGGTGGCGCCGGCCTGCGCGCCCTCGACGAAATGCCGCAGGGTTCCGACCCCGCCCGAGGCGATCACCGGCAGCCGCACCGCGCCGCACACGGCACGCAGCAGATCGAGATCGAAGCCGAGACCGGTGCCGTCGCGGTCCATGCTGGTCAGCAGGATCTCGCCGGCGCCAAGCTCCGCCACCCGGCGGCACCAGTCGACAGTGTCGATCCCGGTGGGCCGGCGGCCGCCATGAGTGAAGACCTCCCATCGGCCTGGCTTGGACTGCTTGGCGTCGACCGCAACGACGACACACTGGCTGCCGAATTTCTGGGCCGCCTCGCGCACGAGGTCCGGCCGCGCCACGGCGGCCGAGTTGACGCTGCACTTGTCGGTGCCGGCGAGCAGCAGGCGGCGCATGTCTTCGGTTGACCGAATGCCGCCACCCACGGTCAGCGGCAGGAACACGCGCGCGGCAGTGCGCGAAACCACATCCAGGATCGTGTCGCGGTTCTCGTGGCTGGCGGTGATGTCCAGGAAGCACAGCTCGTCCGCACCGGCCGCGTCATACAGCGCGGCCTGCTCGACCGGGTCGCCCGCGTCGCGCAGGGACACGAAGTTGACGCCCTTGACGACACGGCCGTCCTTCACGTCCAGGCAGGGAATGACACGCAGTTTCAACATATCGGCGATTCATAGAGTGGTTTCAGGTAGGCATGACAAGCACTTATGCACGGGGTGTGATCTGTGCAGGGCGCCTGTACAGGACGTATGAACGATTTGTGCGGATCAGTGGTGAATGGAGTGCGACAGCAGCGTCAGCGCCTGCTTTGGGTCGATCCGTCCGTCGTAGAGGGCACGCCCCACGATGACTCCCTGGATGTTCGTGCCGGCTGCGGCATTGCGGAGGTCGATCAGGTCCTGTGGCCCGCCAACGCCGCCTGATGCGATCACCGGTGTCGCGACGGCGTTCGCCAGTGCGACAGTCTGCGTCAGGTTGAGCCCACTCAGCATGCCGTCGCGGCCGATGTCGGTGTAGACGATCGCTGCCACACCGGCGTCCTCGAACGACAGCGCGAGGTCGCTTGCGCCGATTGTGGAGGTCTCCGCCCAACCCTCGGTCGCAACCATGCCGTCGCGGGCGTCGATGCCGACGACGATGCGGCCTGGGAAGGCGCGGCAGGCCTCGCGCACCAGCGATGGGTTCTTCACAGCGGCGCTGCCCAGGATGACCCGGCGGATGCCGGCAGCGAGCCAGGCCTCGATGCCCGCCATGTCCCGGATGCCGCCACCGAGCTGCACCGGGATCGTCACGGCGCCGAGGATCGCGGTCACAGCGGCATGGTTCACCGGCTTGCCGGCGAAAGCACCGTTCAGGTCGACCACGTGGAGCCAGGTGAAGCCGGCGGCCTGCCAGGCGCGCGCCTGATCCGCGGGGTGCGACGAATACACCGTCGCGTCGTCCATCGCGCCGCGACGCAGCCGGACGCACTGGCCGTCTTTCAGGTCGATCGCGGGGTAGAGGGTGAGGGTGGTCATGTTGGATCGGCCCCCTCCCCCTAACCCCCTCCCGCGAGGGGAGGGGGAGGAGCTTGCACAACCACCCTCACGCGCCGTTCTGGGGTCGCTTGGTGCCTGGGCGGCGCAATCGCTTGCTGTAGAAGAAGCCGCGCACCACCTGGCCGCGGACGAAGGCGTAGTCCGGATGCACGCCCCAGCGCTCGAAACCGAGTGTTTCGTAAAGCTGGATCGCCGCCCCCTGTGTCTCGCGCACATCGAGGTTCAGCACGTGATAGCCGAGTTCGCGGGCGCGCTCCTCGACCTCGATGGTCAGCATGCGTGCCAGGCCGTGGCCGCGCGCGTAGGGCGCGATGTAGGCGTGCATGAGCTGTGCCGCGTGCCCCTGCGCCTCGTTGTTGCGCGGCGGACGCACAAGGTGTGCCGACCCGACGACCAGGCCATTCAGCCGGGCGAGGAACAGCTCGCGCTCCGGCACCAGCAGGACGCCGCGGAAGTAGGTTTCGAGCGCCATCATGCCCGGGGGGCTCACCCAGCCGAAGCCGCCGCCGTCGATGATCGCGGCCGCGGTCGCCTCGCACAACGCGTGCAGGTCGTCGTCGGTGAATTCGGTGATGCGCTCGACCAGGCGCTGCGCCGGAAGCGGCGGGGCTTCGTCGGCCATCGCGTCAGGGTTTCCAGCGCAGGAAGTTGCTGAGGATGCGGATACCGACCTCCTGGCTCTTCTCGACATGAAACTGCGTGCCGGCACGATTGCCTGACGCCACCATCGCGACCACCGGCCCGCCATAGTCGGTCATGGCAATGGCTTCCCGCACATTGCCTCCGAGCAGGGCATAGCTGTGGACGAAATACACGTGGTCGCCTGGCACCAGACCATCAAGCAGTTTGTGGCTGCCCGGAACGAAATCAAGCGCGTTCCAACCCATCTGCGGCAGCCGCAGTCCGGGTACCACCATCTCGGCGATTTCACCGTCAATCCAGCCGAAGCCTGGCGTTATCTCGTGCTCCAGTCCGCGCGCGGCCATGAGCTGCATGCCGACGCAGATGCCGAGGAACGGGGCGCCGGCGTCGGTGGCGGTTTCGATCGCCTGGCGCATGCCGGTGACCGCGGCGAGCCCGCGGGAGCAGTCGGCGAAGGCGCCCTGGCCGGGCAGCACGATCCGGTCCGAGCGGGCGACATAATCCGGGTCCGCCGTGACCCGCACCTCCGCATCCAGCCCTGCGCGAACTGCGGCCAGGGCGAGCGCCCGCGAGGCAGAGGTCAGGTTCCCGCTGCCATAGTCCACGACGGCAACCTTCATGTGTGGTTCCGGGCGTTAGCCCGGCCGTCGATCGTCATGGGCGGGCTGGACCCGCCCATCATCGCGCCGCCTGGGGAGGCAGGAAGCTGCCTTTCAGGTCGGGCCGCCGCTCCAGCAGCCGCTCCAGCGCCTCCAGTTCGTCGCTCGCCACCAAGACCTGGGCGAGCAGATACCCGCGAAGGTCGAGCGACCAGCGGCGGAGGTCGTGGCCGGACAGACCGAGCAGCACGACCAGGGTCGTCAGCAACGCGGCCGCGATACCGTCGGTCGCGAGGAAGACGATCAGGATGAAGGCAGCCAGGGACAGCGCGGCGGCGATCCAGGCGCGATGGGCGGCGAGCCACAGCGGGCCGAAGATCAGCGCACCCCAACTGAAACCCTCGCGAACCAGTATCGGAGCGGCACCTGCGCGGATATGCGCCGTCCAGAACTTCACAGCGAACCCTTGGTCGAGGGGATCGCATCGCCGGCGCGGGGGTCCAGTTCGGCTGCCATGCGCAGCGCCCGCGCGGTTGCCTTGAAGCAGGCCTCCGCGACGTGGTGGGCATTGCGGCCGGCGCGGCGGGTGATGTGCAGCGTGACCAGCGCGTTCATGGCGAACGCACGGAAGAATTCCTCGAACAGTTCGGTGTCCATCTCGCCGATCTTGGGGCGCTCGAACGTCACGTCCCAGGCGAGGAACGGGCGGCCGGAGATATCCACGGCGGCTTCCGCCAGGGTCTCGTCCATGGGGACCAGCGCATGGCCGAAGCGGCGGATGCCGCGCTTGTCACCGAGGGCCTTGGCGAAGGCCTGGCCGAGCACGATGCCGACATCCTCGGTGGTGTGGTGGAAGTCGATGTGCAGGTCGCCCTTGGCGCGCACTGTCAGGTCGAACAGACCGTGGCGGGCGAGAGCGGTCAGCATGTGGTCGAGGAAGCCGATGCCGGTCGCGATATCGGCCCGTCCCGACCCGTCGAGCGACAAGGTCAGCTTGATATCGGTTTCCGAGGTTGTCCGCTTCAGGCTTGCCGTGCGGTCCATGGGCAGCACTTAGCGTGGCGCCGGGCGGCGGTCCAGCGTCTCTGCTGCGGCAGTATCGCGGCCGCCTCGGTGCGAATTATCTGAGATGACGCCCGAACGGGCCCGGTCGTGGATGCTCCCTGGTGCGCCGCACAATTCGCGCAGCAAGCTGTCCACAGGCTGCCGTCGCCCCGGCTACCAGTCGATGAACGAGCGCGGCGATGATGAGCAACCTCGGCTCCGGACCTGGGCTGTACCAATAGGCCTCAAACCAGTTCGGATCGACGCGGAACGGGAGAAGGACTGACAGGTCCGCCTCTCGGCGCCTGGGGCGTGGCGAGGTCCCGGCTGTCGATGGGAAGCGTGGTCGTTCCGCCATTTGGCCCTCTGTTGCTGGAGCGAGTCAGGACGGCGGGGCCGGCCAGGTGGCTGGCCCCGTGTGTTGCTCGACGGTGCAGTTGGGCGGCTTCAGGGTGGGCCGGTGGAGGCGGGTGCCGGGGATGGTGCCGGCCATGCCGGAGGCGCGGCGGCCTCTTCCGGGGCGAAGATCTGGTGGACCCGCTGGCTGATGTTCCTGAAGACGGGGACGAGATGGCCACCCTCTGTAATGATGGCGAGGGTGATGTCCCGCCACAGCGGGTGGCTCGCGACGATGCCGAGATCGCGGCAGATATCGGCGATGACGACGCCGATCGGCCGGCCGCGGACTTCGGCGGCAATCTGCTCCTCGAGGGACAGGGCAGCGGGACGAGGGTCCGCCGCGCCGTCAGGCAGCAGCAGCCGGCTGGCCAGAACGCGGCTTGCGCTGGGCCGGCGGGTCGCGGCGCCTAGGTTCGGCGTCCAGGCGGGCGGCGCTCCGCACCAGCCGCGCTTCGAGCGCGCGGGCACGAAGCAGGCCGCGGGTGATGGAGGCGAGGATCAGCGCGATGTCGCGGGTGCCGAAGTTGCACGCAACGGACAAGAGGTCGGCGGCGGCGCGCTGGTGCAGCGTGGCGGCGAGTTCGCGGCCGTAGTCGATCAGCTTGCGGACGAGGCCGAGCAGGCGTTCGGCCCGGCTGGGCCGGTCGGTTGAGGTGCGATTGGTGGCCACGGCCGACATGAACATAACAAGAACATACAAAGGCGGCAGGGGTCAAGGAATATTTTCCGCAACCGCGGCGGCAGGATCAGCGGGCGCCGCGACGCGGCACCGGCGGGCGCCTGTCACCAACCAGCCCACGCGGGATCGACAGCAACAGTGCGCCCAGCAGCGCGGCACTGGTTGCGGCCTGCGCCAGGCCGAACGCATGGGCATAGGCGTCGCGGCCGGTGCCTTCGCCGAGCACGGCGAAGAAGAGACTACCGACCGCCGCGACACTGATCGCCGCGCCGATCTGCAGGGCCGAGGTCAGCACGCCGGCGGCAACCCCGGCCTGGTGCGGCGCCACGTCGCCCAGCGTGGTGTTGAACAGCCGCGGATAGGCGATGCCCTGACCGAAGCCGGCGATCAGAACCGTCAGCACCACCGGCCATTCGTCGTAGCCTGCCGCGATCACCGCGGCGACACCGGCGTAGCCCGCGACCTGGATCACCATGCCGATGGTCAGCAGCCACGGCCGCAGCCGCGCCATCGGCGCGGTGACCAGCGGGCCGACGAACAGGCCGATGCCGTAGGGCAGGATGGCGAGGCCGGTGAACAGCGGGTCGGTGCCGAAGCCCTCCTGCTCGTAGATCGCGAACAGCATGTAGAAGGCGGTGGTGAAGAAGAACAGCGTGCCGACCAGCACGCCGCGCCGGAAACTGGGGATCCTCATCAATCCGAGGTCGAGCAGCGGGCTGCGGCCACGCGCGGACACCAGGCGTTCGAACCAGAGGAAGGCGGCGGCGAGGAACGGCACCGCGGCGAGCAGGACGAACGTCCACGCGGGCCAGCCCTGCTGGCGGCCCTCGGACAGCGGCAGGACCAGGCAGGCCAGCGCCAGCGAGACCAGTGCCGCGCCGCCGATGTCCAGCCGCTGGCGGCGGCTGGCGCTGGTTTCCGGCACCATCAGCCAGGCCATGAGCATCACCGGGATGCCGATCGGCAGCTTGGCGAGGAACACGGTGCGCCATCCCCAGTCGAACGGGCTCCACTCGACCAGCGCGCCGCCGGCGAACTGGCCGATTGAGGCGGCAAGCCCCATCATCACGCCGTAGAAGCTGAGCGCCTTGGCGAGTTCCGCCTCGCTTGGGAACAGCGCGCGGATCGAGCCGAGGACCTGCGGCACCAGCATCGCCGCGGAGACGCCCTGCAGGACGCGGCCGGTCACCAGCTGGAGCGGTGTATCGGCGAGGCCGCACAGCGTATTGGTGGCGACGAAGCCGGTCATGCCGATCAGAAACAGGCGGCGGCGGCCGTAGAGGTCGCCCAGCCGCCCGCCGGTGATGAGGAACACGGCGTAGCTGGCGGCATAGCCTGAGATGACGAGCTGCAATTCGGCGGGATCGGCGCCGATCGAGGCATGGATGGACGGCAGGCTGACGTTGATGATGAAGAAGTCGACCGATGGCAGCAGGCCGCCGGTGAGCATCACGATGAACGCGAGCCAGCGACCCGCGGGAGACAGGGGGATGGCCGTGGATCTGGCTGGCACGGCGCTTTCCCGTCCGGCGGCAAGGATGGAGTATTGAGTAACCGGCGAGTCGACATGCCACAAGTGACGGCCAAGGTTTGACGGGATGACGCACGATCCGGCTGGCTACTACGCGACGCTGGAGCTGGAGCCGGACGCGACGCCCGAGGCGATCGCGACGGCGTTCCGCAGCAAGGCGAGGGTGCTGCACCCCGACATCATGGGGACCGGCGACGCGGCGGCGTTCATGCGGGTCAGGGCGGCCTACGACGTTCTGGGCGATGCCGATCGCCGCGCCGCTTACGACCGCGCTGCTCGCTCCGCGGTCATACCGCAGATGGCGCAGCCGGTGGCCGAGCCGACGTGGCGTGGCCCGCGGCTGACGGACCTGCCGATCACGCTGTGGGCCGGTCTCGGCGGGGTATTCTGTCTGGCGGCGATCATGGCGGCGGTGCAATTCAGCCGTCCTCCGCCGCAAACGCAGGGACCGGCGATCCGGGCCGTCGCACCTTCGGCGTCCGTCGGCAAACCGCCGCCTCCGCCTCCAGCCGAGGCATCAACGAGCGGGACGGCGACCCATTACGTGCTGCCGGCCAGCAGCGATGCCACGCTGTGGCGGCATGAACAGGCGCACGACACTTATCTGCCTGCCGGCCACGTGGCCGCGTTCAACACGGTGCAGGCGCTGAACGTGGTGTCCGAGCACGGGCTGGTGGAAATCCGTCTCGCCGACGGAGGCAGTGGCTTCGTAGATGCGGCGCGGCTGACGCCGGGCGATGGCGCGGCGGCGCGGCGGGCCCGTTGTGCTTACGATGCCGGGTCCTCGCCTCGGAACGGCGAGGTGCTGGGTCGCCAGGGTGACGGCGCGGCAAGTTTCAAGATCAGGAACCGCGCCGCACAGCCGATCGTGGTCAAGCTACGGGATCTCTCCGGCAGGGCAGCGGCCACCGTGTTCATCGCACCCGGCGGCACGGCTGTCGTGGGGAAACTGCCGGACGCGCCGTATCGACCGGACTTCGCCACAGGCGAGCTGTGGAGCCGCACCTGCAATGACTTCGCCGCCGGCATGCGGGCGCAGCGCTTCGCCGTCTATGTCCTGCCGTCGGAACAGTCGCCGCTGCTGATCCCACCCGATCTTTCCGTCACGCCGGCGCCGAAGGATATTCCCGACGCGGCGTTCGAACGCGATTAGGAATCCGGTCACCAGGGAGGAGACGACGATGCCACACGCAACGACAGACGATGGGGTGCGGCTGTACTACGAGGAGACGGGCAGCGGTCGTGCGGTGATCTTCGTGCACGAATACGCCGGCGACTATCGAAGCTGGGAGCCGCAGATGCGGCACTTCGGCCAACGCTATCGCGCGATCACCTACAATGCGCGCGGCTATCCACCGTCTGACGTGCCGGAGGATGTCGCGAAGTATTCGCAGGCGCGCGCCGCGGATGACATCAGATCGGTGCTCGATCATCTGAAGATCGACAAGGCGCACGTGGTCGGCCTGTCGATGGGCGGCTTCGCGACGCTGCATTACGGCTTCCGCCACCCGGCGCGTGCGTTGTCGCTGTGTGTCGCCGGGTGCGGCTATGGCGCCGAACGCGGGCAGACCGAGCGGTTTCGCGCCGAGGCCGAGACGATTGCGGCGTTCATACTCGAACAAGGGATGGAGGTGTTCGCCGGGAAATACGCCTACGGTCCGACCCGTGTGCAGTTCGAGAACAAGGATCCGCGCGGGTTCGAGGAGTTCAGGCGGATGCTCGCGGAGCATTCCGCGCTTGGCGCGCGCAACACGCAACTGGGTGTGCAGCGCGAGCGGCCGTCGCTGTACGATCTGGTGGATCAGATGAAGGCGCTGACCTTGCCGACGCTGGTGCTGACCGGCGATGAGGACTGGCCGTGCCTCGCGCCCGGCCTGTTGATGAAGCAGACCATCACCAGCGCGGCGCTGTCGGTGATGCCGAACTGCGGGCATGCGATCAACATCGAGGATCCCGACGAATTCAACCGGATTGTCGGCGCGTTCATCGTGCAGGTGGATGCGGGACGGTGGCCGATGCGCGATCCGCGCGCGGTGACGGCGTCGATCACCGGGATGCGGTAGAACGCGCCAGCCTCTCCCGTCATTCCCGCGCAAGCGGGAATCGAGCCTGGCGAAGTCCTGTCGAGTATACTGGATGCCCGCTTCCGCGGGGCATGACGGATGGAGGTGGGGCGAGCCGGTCCGGAGGGCCTCGAAGTCCCAAAGACAACCGGCCAGGCCAGAGCATTTTCACCGTTGCTGGAATCATAGGGACTTCCGAAACGGGATGGACATGTGATTCCTAGGTCTCCGGTTGGAGGAAACCGGGGGCAAATCAGCGGAGCAGTCTATGAGAAAGGTGAATATTATCGTCCTGGTACTTGTCTCTCTCATGCTGGCCAACACGCTGGCGTCAGGGCAGGCCAGGAATTCGCCAACCAGTGTGGCGGAAAACGCGGCAACCGGTGGCAGGAAGATGGCCGAGCTGGCTCAGACCGCTCAAGCCTCCCGAGATCCGTCTCGCATTGCATATCTCAGGCTTTATTGCACTCCCGATGGCAACTCGCACTTCCAAAGTGTGACAGGTGAACTCCGCGCGACAAACTTCGCTCCCCCCGCAGCGCCACTGTACATCGGAGGCAACATTCCGGCATCGACAATGTTCTTCGGGGGGTTCGATGCGGGGTGGGGTACTCATGACCTGGAGCGCCGACTTTATCATCCTACACCCGCAGTTCAGTTCCTCATTATCCTTGCTGGTGATTTTTCGATCACGGCGACAGATGGTGAGATGAGGCGGTTCCGACCTGGTGACGTGCTCCGGTTAGAAGATCCCGCTCCGTGCAAGGGTCACATTACGGTCGTGGGCGACCGGCCTGCGTTCACCATGTTCGTTCGGTGAGCCGCTGAGCGGCTGACCATGCCTTAAGGGCGAGTGGAAGTTCCGTGCCGTCCGGTGATAAACGGTTAAGAACACGTGCGGGGCGGCTTTCTGAGCCGGTCTATATCCGCAAAGCCGTTTCGGTCGGCTCATTCCGCTTCAACCTCTCGAAAGGAGGATTTGGGCTGTCGCCCGGAATCAAGGGGTTGCGCATCGTCCCCGGTCCACTCGGCAATTACATTCATATGGGCCGGCCGACGTTGTCATCACCGTCCGCCGCATCAGCGCAAGACGCCTACTCATTTGCCGCACAACGTCGTCGACGACACCGACTTCGGATCGGCGAGAAAGCGTGCAGCGGTCTCGTAGGCGCATTTCGACAACACCAAACTCTGATGCCCGTCGGTGTCGGCGATCAGCAGCCGCGCTTCGGGGATCTGCAGGTATACCGATAACGCATTGGTCAGCGGCGTCGGAGGGTCATGCGTGGGATTGGACACCATGACGTCACGATTAGGCTCGACCTTCAAAGCGTGCGGCGGGTTGCTTGCCTCGCGCGGCCAGCCGACGCAGTCACCGACGCCGGCCGAGGCGTGTGCGATCGGCATCGAATCCCAGAACTTCCAGGCAAAGCGCGGTGCCGTCTTTGCCAACCTGTCGCCGATAGAGGCCACTTTGGCATAGGCGCGCTGTGGTCCGTAGTCAGTGCACATCACGGCCCGAAAGAGGCCGTCCCTGCCAAAGCGCAGCGACGGGTCGTCAGACTTATTGAGGTTTGCCGTCGCAGTCAGCTCCTGCAGCATCTTGCTTTGCCCCTTGCCCACTTCGGCCAGCATCTGCGCCAGGGCCGGCCAGCCGAGATCCGGATGATCGCCCGTCGCGAGCAGCTGCGGCACCAGGGTTCGCGTATTGGGCTCTCGCGCGATGGCCGTATCAAAGGCGGCGCCGAGGTCCTTGCCATGCAAGGCGCATTTGGCCTCTTGCGCGCACCATTGCTCGAAGCGCTCGAAGGAATCCTGCACACTCCTGACGTTGCGCTCTAAGAGCGTCGGATACTCGACGGTGTGGTCAACTACTGCGTCGAGAACCAAGGCCTTTACCTGCTTCGGATAGCCTTCCAGATAGGCAGCCCCGTAGGCCGAGCCATACGAGGCGCCGTAAGCAATTATGCCGTTGTCGGGCGACAGCGCTTGGCGGATGCGCTCGATGTCCTGGGCGGTGTCATTGGCGGAAAGATGCCAGAACAGCTCGCCCGTGGCGTCGGCGCAGCTCTTGATGAATGCGGCGTTGGCGTCCGCGACCGCGTTGAACTCGGCCTGGGTGGGCTGGTGGTCCAACGGCATCTCGGCCTGGGGTACCGCTTTGGGGTCGCAGCGTACCGGGCTGCTCTTGCCAACACCGCGCGGGTCGAACGTCACGACGTCATACCGCTGCTGGAACTCGGGGACGTGCTGCGATGCCCGCATTTCGCCGCCAACCATCTCGAAAATACCTGCGCCAGGGCCGCCCGGCAGGATCAGCAGCACGCCCTCGCGCTTTGTGGGATCGATTGCCGGCATCCTGGCAAGGCGGAGCGTGATCATTGGGCTGCCGGGCTTGGCGTAATCGACCGGTACTTGCAGGCCGGCGCACTCGGTGTCGGGCACATCATCGCAGGGCGCCCATTTCAGAATGGGCTGGCCTGATTGAGCCCGTGCTGCGGGGCCCCCGGCGCCCAATTCGAGGGCCGCCGCAAAGATCAGCCCAGCGAAAATGAATGACCTGTGCAACACCGGTTTCCCCAAGGTTAAGGCGTAGACCAAGCGTGAAGCGCAATCGCGTCCTTTGTTCCACGCCCAAAGGATGCGAGTTGGTGTTCGTGTTCGCCTTCGCCGACTATGGCGCCGGTCAGTCGCCCTCGAAGATGGCTTCCGGCAGCAACGCCGACACCACGTAGTTCGGCACGTCGACCACGTTGGAGATGCGCAGATCGACGGCGACGCTGCAGATCACGTACGCCTGCTGCCGGGTGAAGCCGCGTTCCTGCAGCAGTTCCATCATGTTCAGCACCGCGTTGCGGCAGGCGAGTGTGAGGTTCTCCGCCTCGATCTCGCCCGCTGTATTGATCGGCATGCCCATGACGCCAAGGAACCGTTCCGGCGCGGCGTAGCGTGGATCGGCAAAGTAGGTCGTGCGCGAGAACACCGGCGCGGTGAATTTCCTCCGGGTTGCCAGACCCTTGTGCAGCTTGAAACGCACCACGGCGGTGGCGCCCATTTCTACAGCGGTGACGCAGACCTCGCCGTCGCCCTGCGCGAAGTGGCCGTCGCCGGTGGAGAACAACGCGCCTTCCTTGAACACCGGCAGGAACAGTTTTGCGCCTTTGGTGAGCTGCTTCACGTCGAAGTTGCCGCCGTTCTCGCGCGGCGGCAGCGTTCGCAGGCCGGTGAGGCCGCAGGGACCGGCGGGCACCGCGCCGTTGGCATCGGGCGGCAGGGCGAAACCGCCGGCATCGATCACCCGCTGCTCGCGCGCGGTCCAGGCGGCGAGCTGCTCGGCGGCGGGAGCGACGGCGGAGACGCCCATGAACGAAGCGCCGGGAACGCGCACGCCGGGGAGCTGTGCCGACGTCGCCCAGTTGTCCTTGATCTGCCAGTGCACGAGGAAAGGCTCGGTCATCACGTCGCGCAGGAAGCCGAGGCCCGGCATGATCGCGCTGAACGCGGTGGGCTGCGGGATGATGTCGGTGAACTCGATCTCCAGCATATCGCCGGGCTGCGCGCCCTTGACGAAGACGGGGCCAGTGAGCGGATGGACCGCACCGGTGTTGAGCGAGGCGAAGTCGGCGATCGTTGTGGTTGGGGTGATCTGGCCGTCGAGCGCGTCGCGGGTCTCCAGGGCGATTTCCTCGCCTTCGCCGATCTCGGCGGCAGGGGGAATGTCGGGGTGGTAGCGGTTGTGGCCGCAGTTCGGTTCGTCGCAGAGCGGCTTTGAGCGGTCGATGCGGATGGCGTGCATGGCGCTTGATCCTCCACTGGCGCATACGACTGTGACTCGTCACCCGCGCGAAGGCGAGGTCCGGCCTTGACCACGCCCCGCGCTTCGTCCGATCACGCCGCCCCATGTCGCTTCTTGTCATCTCCAGCGCCGCCATCCGCCTGGGTGGGCGCACCATCCTGGATGGTGCCGACCTCACCGTGGACCAGGGCCGCCGCATCGGCCTGGTCGGCCGCAACGGCGCCGGCAAGTCAACGCTGCTGCGCGCCATTGCCGGCGAGATGCCGCTGGACGGCGGAGACATCCGCCTTGCCGCCCGAGCCCGCATCGCCACCGTCGCGCAGGAGGCGCCCGCCGGCGACGACACCCTGCTGGACACCGTGCTGCAGGGCGACCCCGAGCGCCTCGCCCTCCTCGCGGAGGCCGATACCGCGGAACCCCACCGCCTCGACGAGATCCACGAACGTCTGCGTGTCATCGGCGCGGATGCGGCACCCGCCCGCGCTGCGGCCATCCTCGCCGGGTTGGGCTTCGACGAGGCCGCCCAGCAGCGCCCGGTCGAGGAATTCTCGGGCGGATGGCGCATGCGCGTGGCGCTCGCCACCGCGCTGTTCGCTGCACCGGACCTGTTGCTGCTGGACGAGCCGACCAACCACCTCGACCTGGAAGCCACGCTGTGGCTGGAACAGTGGCTCGCCCGCTTCCCCGGCGCAGTGCTGCTGGTGTCGCACGACCGCGGACTGCTGGATCGCGCGGTGCAGGCGATCGCCTTCCTCGACCGCGGCCGCATCACCGTCACGCCCGGTGGCTTCGACGAATTCGTCCGCATCCGCACCGAGCGCGCGCTCCAGCAGGTTCGTGAAGCCGAACGCATCACCGCAGAGCGCGCTCACATCCAGTCGTTCATCGACCGCTTCCGCTACAAGGCGTCGAAGGCGCGCCAGGCGCAGTCGCGCATCAAGGCGCTCGCCCGCCTGCCGCAGATCGAGACGGTGATCGACGACGCGCCCACCCGCTTCGACTTCCCCGAACCGGCGCGCATCGCCCCGCCGATCCTGGCGCTTGAGCGCGTCGCGGTCGGCTATGACGGCACGCCCGTGCTCAGTCGGGTCTCTGTCGCGATCGACATGGACGACCGCATCGCGCTGCTCGGCGCCAACGGCAACGGCAAGTCCACGCTGGCGAAGCTGCTGGCCGACCGGTTGGTGCCGTTGGCGGGAGAAATCCGGCGTGGCCCGAAGCTGCGCGTCGGCTACTTCGCCCAGCACCAGACGGACGAACTGGTGGAGTCGGAGAACCCGATCGACCACATGACGCGCGCCTTGCCGCGCGCGTTGCCGCCGCAGGTGCGCGCGCAATTGGCGCGCTTCGGTCTCGATGCCGATCGGGCCGAGACGCCGGTTGCCAACCTGTCCGGTGGCGAGAAGGCGCGGCTGCTGCTGTCGCTTGCGACGCGCGAGGCGCCGCAGCTACTGATCCTCGATGAACCCACCAACCACCTCGACATCGATGCGCGCGAGGCACTGGTGAAGGCGCTCGCCGACTTTCAGGGCGCGGTGCTGCTGATCACCCACGATCCGCATCTGGTGGAGCTGATCGCCGATCGTCTGTGGCTGGTCGCGGACGGCACCGTGCGGCCGTTCGACGGCGACCTCGATGACTATCGCGCGTTGCTTGCTGAGCGCGCGCGGCCCGCGGCGAAATCCGACGCCGCCAATCGGCGAGGTCCCGAGCACGTGACCCGGGATCGCCGTGCGCGTGCCGACGCGCGTGCAGCACTTGCGCCGTTGCGAAAGCAGGCACGCGATGCAGAGGCGCGCCTGGCACGCCTGTCCGCCGAACGTGCGGCAATCGAACGGACACTGGCGGACCCGGCGCTATATGTTCCAACGCGCAAGACGGAGATCGCCGCCGCCAACGCACGTCTGGCTGCGATCAACAAGCTCGCGGTCTCAGCGGAGGCTGACTGGCTGGCGGCTGAGGAGGCGCTGGAGGCCGCCACCTGACGGTCGCGATACATATGGTCGATGTCCCCATCCGGTAAAGACGAGTTGACGGGCGGGCGCTATTCCGATTTCCGAAGCCTCGCTATCACCAAATCCGCTTCACGCCATATTGGTTGAACGCCACATCCGGCGTGACGATCAGCATGTTTTCCATCAAGCTTTGGGCGATCAGCATCCGGTCGAAGGGATCGCGATGATGCAGCGGCAGACTCGCGGCGTGCAGAGCGTGTTCAACGCTGATCGGCAATTGATTGAACCCATGCGCTTCGATCACCTTCACGAAGGTACTGGCCAATCCCGCGAATTCAGGCTGTTTGCCGGAACGCCACTTCGTCATGATCTCCCAGGCGCTGGCGGCGCTGATGAACGTCTCATTGGCGTTTTCAATGGCGTGCCGGGCGTCATCTGTAACGTCAGTACCCCTATCCCACCAATAGAACGTGCACGTGTCCAAGAGCAGGCGCATCATTCGCCATAGAACTCCTTGGCCTCCTCATCGCTCAAAGGGGAAAATGCCTCCCGTCCGACGGGCAGAAAATTACCCGCATTGAGGCCGTAAATCGGTCGCTTCTTTGGACCGATATAGAGAAGCTTAACTATCGGCGTGTTGTTCTTGGTGATGATCACCGTCTCACCTCGCTCGGCCATGGCGATCAGCTTCGATAGCTGGTTTTTGGCGTCATAAATGCTCAGTTCCATTGGGTTTTTCCTGGCTAACTATATAGCTAACTATCTGTGTCCAGACAGGAATGTCAAGCACAGGAGGCGACTGATCAGATGACCAGGCCGCCATCGACGTGCAGCGCCTGGCCGGTGATGTAGCCGGCCGCGGGTGAGGCGAGGAACGCAATCGCCGCGGCAACTTCGTCCGGCAATCCCACGCGGCCGAGCGGCACACTGGCGAGCTGCCGCCGCAACCGCTCCGGATCGATCGCCGCATGTGCGCCGGGATCCTTGCGGATGAAACCAGGTACCACTGCGTTCACCGTCACGCCCGACGGGGCCAGCTCAATCGCCAGTGCGCGCACCAGTGCTTCCAATCCCGCCTTCGCAGCAGCGGACGCGGCGAACACCGCTGTGTCGGTGCGGAATGCATGTGCGACGAAACTGGATACCGCCACCACGCGCGCATCGCGGCCGGCCTTGAGATGCGGCACGGCAGCTCGTGCCAACCTGAAGAAGGCGCCTTGAATCGCCTCCACCGACGCTGTCATCGCGGCATCGGTCAATGCAGCGAGTGCGGTGCGATCGGCGAAGCCGGCGTTGCTCACCAGCACATCCAGACAACCGAACCGCTCGACCGCGCGCGCAACCAGCGCGTCAGCCACGGGAGCATCTGCGAGATCCCCAAGTACGACTTCGGCAACCGCACCCGCCGCGTACGCTTCGCTCGCCACGCGTTCCGCGCCACCACGGTTCTTCCGCGTGTGCAGCAGCAACCCGACGCCGGGCGCGGCCAATGCGCGACATACGGCAGCACCGATGCCGCTCGCCGCTCCGGTCACCAGGACAACGCGTTCCATCAATCACACCACGTCGTGCGGCCGCAGCCGGCACAACTCGGCGTCGGCGTCGGTCTCGATCTGCAGCGTTGCGTGGCCGATACCGAAGCGATCGCGCAGTTCCGTCGTCACATCGTGCAGCGTGCGCTCCGCCGATGGATCGGCGCACACCAGATGCGCGGTCAATGCGGTCTGCGTCGTGCTCAGTCCCCAGATGTGCAGGTCGTGTACTTCCAGCACACCGGGCACCGAGACCAGATAGTCCTGGACTGCGTCATGCGCCACATCGCCGGGCACCGCGTCCATCGCCAGATCGATCGATTCGCGGAGCAGTCCCCAGGTAGTCACAACGATGATCGCGCCAATCGCGAGGCTCGTCAGTGGATCGAGCCACAGCCAGCCGGTGAGCAGGATCAGCAACCCCGCCAGCACGACGCCGGCCGAGACCGCGGCATCGGCGGCCATGTGCACAAACTGCGCGCGCAGATTGATGTCGTGGCTACGTCCGCGCAGGAACAACAGCGCGGTGGCGCCATTCACCACGATGCCGACGGCGGCGACAAGGATCACCGTGCTCTCCAGCACCGGCATCGGCGACTGCAGCCGCCGCACCGCCTCCACGCCGATCGCGCCGACGCCGATCAGCAGGATCGTGGCGTTGAGCAGCGCGGCGAGGATGGAGCTTCGTCCCCAACCATAGGTGCGCCGGCGCGTTGGCGGCCGACGCGCGAGCCAGGCGGCGCCCCAGCCAAGCAGCAGGCCCAGTACGTCACCGAAATTATGCGCCGCATCCGCGAGCAGCGCCATCGAATTGGCGAGCACACCGAACATGATCTCGGCCACGACGAAGCCGAGGTTCAGCGCCGTGCCGATGGCGAAGGCGCGATCGTGCCCGTGATGGGCGTGATGATGGCTGTGGTCGTGGTGATGGTGCGCCATGCATCGCCATATTGCCCGGCAATGTCACGGTTGGCCAATCCTGGTCGTGGACGCTGGAATGCGAGGACCGGCACGAACTCCCGGGCATTGCGGTGGATGACGGCGCAGCAGTGTTTGCGTCCCGATGAACGATTGATTGCGCCCTTGCCAAATCGCGGGCCTTCGGTCAGGAACACGCCGTGAGCGCGCTGCAAGCCATCGTCATCGCCATTCTGCAAGGTGCCACCGAACTGTTCCCAGTGAGCAGCCTTGGGCATGCCGTCGTTCTGCCGGCCTTGCTGCACTGGCCGCTCGATCAACACTCGCCCGAGTTCCTGCCCTTTTTGGTGATGCTGCATCTCGGCACGGCCGTCGCGCTGTTGCTGTACTTCTGGCACGACTGGTGGTCGCTGGCGACCGGCGTGCTGGGGCTGGCCTCGCCGCGTCAGATCCGGGAGAGCCGGCGCGTGTTCGTGCTCATTGTGATCGCTACCATCCCCGCGGTTATCGTCGGATTCCTGCTGGAGAAGTTCTTCCGCAACCTGTTTGGCACGCCCGTGGTCGCCGCGGTGTTTCTGATGATCAATGCGGCGCTGTTGCTAGGTGGCGAAAAGCTGCGCGCTCAAGGGCACCGGCCGCTGTCCGAGCTTACCATGATCGATGCATTGACGATCGGCTGCTGGCAATGCACCGCGCTGATCCCCGGCATCTCGCGATCCGGAGCGACGATCGTCGGCGGTCTGCTACGTGGTATCGACCACGAGGGCGCGGCGCATTTCTCTTTCCTGATCGCGACACCGATCATCCTCGGCGCCACGGTCCTGGAGGTGCCACACCTGCTGCATGAGAGCGTACCGGCGGGCACCTTCAGTCTGGCGGCATTGGCTGCGGTGGTGGCCGGCGGTACTGCCTATGCCAGCACCTGGTTCCTCATGAACTACTTCCGCCAGCACGATACCTGGGCGCTGAACCCGTTCGCGTACTACTGCCTGGTCGTCGGTGCCGGCAGCCTGCTGCTGTTGCTGCTTGCCGGGTGACGCCGGTGAGGTAGCATGGCCGCTCGATGACAAGGACGCGGGCAATGTCGATGGTGATGGCCCCCCGGACGACGTTCACTGTACGACCGCTATCGCCGGTGCTTGGCGCCGAGGTGATCGGACTTGACCTGACACAGCCATTGGATACGGACACCCGGCGCGAGGTGTATGGTGCCTTCTGCCGATATCAGGTGCTGTGCTTCCGGGACCAGCGGTTGAGCAAGGATCAGCAGATCAGGTTCACCGAGCAGTTCGGCACGCTGGAGCGCCACATCGCGCGCAACCGCGGCACCGACAATCCGCTGGTGCACACCGTCTCCAATCTGGGCGCCGACGGCAAGCCGAGTGGCAAGGTGGGTTCGCAGGAGTGGCACACCGACAAGTCGTTTCGTCCGGAACCGTCGCTCGCCACTATCCTGCATGCGGTCACGATGCCTCCCGATGGGGGTGATACCTGCTTTGCCGATATGTATGCCGCGTTTGAAGCACTGAGCGATGCGGAGAAGGCGGAATTGGACGGCGTGCGGGTCATCCATAGCTGGGAACTGTCACAGCAGAAGCATGGGCGTATCGCAACGCCGGAGGAGATCGCCGATGCGCCGCCGATGAGCCATCCTCTGGTGCGCGTGCATCCCGACACTGTGCGGAAGTGTTTGTTCATGGGTGTGCATGCGTCGCATTTCGACGGCAGGCCGATGGCGCAGGGGCGTGAACGGCTGGCAGAGCTGGAGGCGCATGCGACGCAGGACCGGTTCGTGTATCGTCACAAGTGGCGCACGGGTGATCTGCTGATGTGGGACAACCGGTGTCTGCTGCACCGGGCGGACGCGAATTTCGATGCGGCGCGGTTTCCGCGGGTGCTGCATCGGACGTGTCTTAGGGGGACGGTCCCCTCCCCCTGACCCCCTCCCGCAAGGGGAGGGGGACTCCGTTGGGGTGGTTAGACGTATACGCCCTTCATTCCACCGGCGGGATAGCGCGTGCCGGCCGCCGCACCCTTCGGGATTGCCGCCGACATACGGCCCACATCATCGGTACTCAGCTTTACCCGCAACGCGCCGACATTCTCGTCGAGCCGCCGCGGATAACGCGTCCCTGGGATCGCCACCACGTCCGATCCCTGCGCCAGCACCCAGGCAAGCGTGAGCTGGGCGGGCGTGCAGCTCTTCTCCTTCGCGATCGCCTCGATGCGTGCGACCAGTTCGCGGTTGCGGTCGAAGTTCTGCTGCTGGAAACGCGGATGCGCCGCACGTCTGCCATCGACATCGGCGAATGTCTGGATCGCGCCGGTCAGGAATCCGCGGCCCAGCGGCGCGTAGGCGACGAAGCTGATACCCAGCGCCCGTGTCGTTTCGCGCGTCTCCTCCGCCTCTTCGCGGTACAGCAGCGAATACTCGGTCTGCACCGCCACGAGGGGATGCACCGCGTGAGCGCGCCGTATCGTTGCCGGCGAGGCTTCCGACAGACCGAGATGGCGTACCTTCCCTTGCTGCACCAGCTTCGCCATCGCACCGACCGTGTCCTCGATCGGCACCGACGGATCGATGCGGTGCACGTAGTAGAGATCGATCACGTCGACGCCGAGGCGCTGCAGGCTCGCCTCGCAGGCCTGCATCACGTAGTCGGGATGTCCATTCACGCCATTCGGGCCGCCCGGGTTCTGCGTCTGGCCGAACTTGGTCGCCAGCACAACGCGGTCACGACGCCCCTTGAGCGCGCGGCCGATCACCTGCTCGTTATGGCCCCAGCCATACATGTCCGACGAATCGAGGTGATCGACGCCCTGGTCGATCGCATAGCGGATCAGCTCCTCGGAGGCCGCGTCATCGGCTTCGCCGTAGATGCCGGACAGCGACATGCAGCCGAGCCCGATCGCCGATACCGAGGGCCCGCCTTTTCCAAGCGTTCGGTGTTCGAGCTTCTCTGTTGTGGCCATGCCAGCGGCCTCCTTCCCTGTTCGGACCGGGGGTATAGTCCAGCGCGTCACTCAGTCCAAATGTGCCGTAGCCGAGGTGCTACGGCGTTTCGTAGGACAGCCGCACGGTGAGGTGGCCGTGCCTGCGCATCACCCGCTTGCGGTCGGCCGCCATGCTCTTCAGGAAGTCGCGCAGTCCGTCAAAGGCGGCGGCCTCTTCGTTGGTGAATTCGTCGAGCCTGGCGGGCGTCGCCGTTGCACGGCTGGGTTGAACGGGCGCCTCGTGAGCGCCGAGGTAGGTGACTTCCGTGCGGAACTCGAGCCCATTGTAAGAGACATTGGCGCGTCCCGACTGCAACTGGTTCCGCCCGAGGAAATCGATGATCTCCCCCATGTCGCTTGCGGACCGTTCGGTGATCTCGGGCGCAACGTTCCAGGCTTTGGCGGTCTTTCGCAGGAATGGCACCACGTTGGTCAGAGCGCTGTCGCTGTCACTCCAACTGAGCGAATTGCGTTGGCGCGTCCCTAGCCTGAACAGCAGGGTGAGGCCCAGAGCGGCCGTCAGACCGATCGCGAGAGGGCTTCCGGTCAGACTGTGAACTACCGATGGCAGCCGCCGGAAGTAGTCAGGGAAGACATTCTCGCTCAGCGCAAGAAGGGTGGATATGCCGATCACATAGATGGCCCGAGGATCGATCGGGCCGGACAGCATCAACTGCATGCCGCTCATGATGAGGAACGTCGCAGTAAACACCATGATGGAGCCCGCGACCTCTGGCGGGATGAGCAGGAAGCTGCCCGCAAGACGGGGGGAGATGCCCAGGATCAGAAGGTATGCGGCTGCGGCGAAAGCGATGCTTCTGCTCGTCGCCCCGGTGACAGTGGAAATGCCGACCATGCTGGGGCTGATGCTCATGCCTGCGGTGCCAAGCAGCCCGCCTGCCACGTTGGCTGCTCCATCCGCCAGAACGCCCTTGCGGATATTCGACATGTCCGGATGCCGCCATGCGGCATTGTTGACGCGTTGACAGGTTGTCACGACGCCGACGGCGCGGAATGCGGCGGCGGCACCCGCCGCGAGAAAGGCCGGAAGCAATGCGATATCGAAGCCATAGTCCGGAAAGGACACGTGCGGTAGCTCGATCCAGGCCGATCTCGCGATGTTTGCCAGTTGCTCCGGGTTGATCAGTCCGGCCATTGCGGCTGCTGTCATGCCGAACACAAGGCCAAGGAAGGAGCACAGCAGTTTCCATACCCCACGACCCCAGATGCTGAGCGCCATGCACACGGCCAGTGTCGAAACGGTCACCATCAGGTGGATCGGGAACACCGGCAAGGTTTCATGTGGGACGTCAAGAACCTCACCGATGCCGACAATGCCCAACTGCAGGCCGACGATGAACACGGCCATGCCGCTGACAATGGGCGTGATCACCAGACGCAGACGCTGCAGCGTCAAGGCGATCAGTGTCTCGATCAGTCCGGCGAAGATCGTCATTCCGTAGACCAGACGCATGCCGCCGATTTGAGCCGCCGCGACCGAGGGACCCATGAAGGTAGCAGAGATCACCGGAGGCGCCATGTAGCCTGACCCCAGCGGACCGGCGCGCAACGCCTGGAGCGCAGCGCCGATCGCCAGTGCGACGCAGGTTATGCCCATCAGGCCGATCCGCTCCTCAGTCGAGGCATTGGAGTGCCGAACGATGATCGCAACGAGCACGAGATAGGATGCGTCGAGGACAGCATATTGAAGGCCGAGCAGCAGCAGCTTGCCGGATGGCGGCCGCTCATCGACGGCGTAGGTCAGGTTGGCTGGCCGCTGATACGTTGCGGCCTCGTTATCCGTCATCTCGTGCGGCCTCCCCAGCGGTCTATGCCAGGAGGCAACGTCTGCGACAACCTTGCGGCCTTGCGCCGGGCAGACAGGCAGGCCAGAACAACGAACAAGCAGAATCAAGTGCTGGACGGACATCATGGGAGGGTTTGCATGGCCAGCGAAGCCCGCGTCGCACTGATCACCGGATGCGGCAAGCCGATAGGCATCGGCAATTCGACCGCGCGAGCGCTCGCCGCTGCCGGCGTGACCGTCGTGGTGTCCGACGTATCGCCGGCCGGCGTCGCCAACGAGCACAACGTGCAGGGCGATATGGACCCCAACTGGACTGGCATCGACAGTCTCGTGCAGGCGATCGCGGATGCCGGCGGCATCGCGTCGGCCACCGTCGGCAACGTCAGCGTCGAGGCGGACGCTGCGCGTATGGTGGACGAGGTGCTGCGGCGATACGGGAGGCTCGATATCCTGGTGAACAATGCGGGCGCGCCGCAGGGTGCCGATCGCAACGAGATCGAGGACGTTCCTGTTGCTGCCTGGGACCTTACGATGGGCGTGAACGCGCGCGGCTGCTTCCTGATGTCGCGCGCCGCGGTGCCGGCGATGCGCAAGGCGGGCTGGGGGCGCATCGTCAGCGTCTCGTCGCGCGCCGCATTCCGGCCTGGTGCGAAGCGCACGGCGTACGCGGCGTCGAAGGCAGCGATCGTCGGCTTCACCAAATCACTGGCGTTCGATCTTGCGCCGTGCGGCATCACGGTGAATGCCGTGCTGCCAGGGCCCATCCGTACTTCGCGCGCGATCAGCACCAACCGGCGCGAATTCGGCGACGACCTGGAGGTCGGTTTCCGCGAGCGCGCCAAGGCAATACCGGTCGGGCCGCTTCGGCAGCCCGGACGAGGTGGCGTCGATGATTGCGTATCTCGCGTCCGACGCTGCCGCGTTCGTCACCGGTCAGGCAATCGGGATCGACGGCGGTTGGTGACTCAGGAGTGGAAATAGCCTGCCCGCACCGCCATTCCGATCAGATTGACGATCAGCCGGCCGGCGGTGATGCAAGTGATCTGGTTGACGTCGGTCGCCGGCGTGATCTCGACCACGTCCATGCCGACCACGCGGCCTTTCTTCACCAAGCCATGGATCAGCTTGCGAGCCTGCACGAAGGTGACGCCACCGGGGCATGGCGCGGCGACGGCAGGAGCAATTGAAGGATCCATACCGTCCATATCGACGGTGATGTAGTAGCGGCCACCGTCAGGGATTCGTGCCAGTATCGCGTCCATGCCGACATCGTGTAGTTCGTAGGCGGTGATCAGGTGGGCACCGTAGGCACGCGCGGCTTCCACTTCCTCGGTGCGTGCACTGCCGGTGGCGCGCAGGCCGATCTGGAAGATCTCGCCGATGTGCGGCATTTCCGACGCGCGTCTGATCGGGCTGGACAGACCTTCGCGCACGCCGTTCACCTCGTCGCGCCAGTCGATGTGCTGATCGATCTGCACCAACGTGATCGGCCCGCGCCCCTCGAATGCGCGCAGCACGGGAATGGGAATGCCGTGATCACCACCCAGAACGATCGGCATGGCGCCGGCTTCAAGGATCTGACGCACCACCTGTTCGGCGCGCTTCAGATGAGCGGTGGTGTCACCGAGGTCGGCGCGCACATCGCCGCAGTCGACAGTCTCGATCGCCTGGCCGTCGTACAACGGGCCCCCGAGATCGAAGTCGTAGCGCTCGATGGAACGGATCAACCGATCGCTGACCCGGCGCATTGCCGCGGGTGCATTGGCCTGGTCGTTGACGATGGCGTGGTAATCGTAGGCGTTGCCGTAGGGGATGCCGAGAAAGGCAATATGCGCCGAGAGATTATCCAGCCGTTCCACCAGCCGGGAATAGAGGAAGGTGCGATTGCCGGCGGTCGGCGCAACGATGGGTTGCATGAGATCAGACCGGCTCGATGATGGTGGTGCTCTCGCAATCGGCTTCGACACCGTCGCGGCGCAGATGCACGACGTGGTACTCGCCACGCAGCCAGGGTTCGAACTGATCCTGGTAGTGCGGGTCGCCGGGGACACCCGAATTTCCGATGTTCTGCACGGCAAGAAACGAATCCGGCGCGGCAAAATCGGCGACGATGCGGTACTCGGCACCGGAACTTGCTGTGTGAGGCGGAAGCTCGCCGCCGGTGTTGCGCAGCGTGTGCGATCCGCCGTCGACTTCGCGCGGACCGATGTCGAAGGCGGTGTCACTCACCGGGTGGTGCCAGTGCGCCTGATGGACGCGACCCCATTGCCAGGACGCTTCATCGCCGCCGAGACGCGACCGCAATGCGGCAAGGGTGCGCTGCGCAACTACGGCGACGTGTGGCGCCGTACCGTCGGTGAAGTAGCTGGTCGTGGAGTCCTCCAGCAGGTCGGCGGCAAGGCCGGTCTGCTGATGCGTCAGATCTAGCAGGCGTTCTGGCAGATGCCGGCCGATCACCTCGCGCTGCCATAGCGCCATGAATGCCTCGAACAGCGTGGGCGCGATGCTGGTGAGTGAATAGCGATAGTCCCAGTCGCCGAGGACGCGTTGGAACGTGGCGTCGCCGGCGAGATGCCGCAGGATGTGCGGACACAGCCTCTCGGCGCGGCAGTTCTTCACGTCGTTCTGCAGTTCGATATGCGCTGCAGTATCCATAGCGCCGCTTCCGCCCAGAGCCTGGTCCAGCCGCACGCCGCGATGGCCCTGCGAATAGGCGCCATAGATCGGATGCTTCCAGTCATCCGGCACGATGCGCTGGTTGGCGCTGGCGACGTAGCCGCTCGGTGGATCGTACATGTGCGGCAGGTCGTCGAACGGGATGTACCCCAGCCACTGATCCGCTGCTGTGTTGGCATCGCGGAAACCCGGCACGACCCGTCCGCGGATCGGAATGCGGCCCGCCATCTGGTAGCCGATGTGTCCGTTCGCATCCGCATAGACGAAGTTGAAGATCGCGACCGACCAGTCGCGCAGCGCCGCGCGAAACCCGGCCCAGTCGCCTGCTCGCCCGACAGCGATGGAGGCGCGGATGTCGTCCATGTGCTCCATGCCAACCCAGCGCAGCGACAGCGGAGGATCGCCGGCCGCATCGAGTGACGGCACCAGCGCATTGACCACAGGTCCGCGCACGGTCGATCGGATCGTCAACGCATGCGCCGCGGCACGGCACACCTTGATGCTGACCTTGCGTTCGGCGAAGTCGCGCCAGGTATCGCCGTCGCGGTAGCGGTGCGGGTTCTGTGGGTCTACCTGCTCGACGTAGAGGTCGCGCGTCGATGCCATGTTGTTGGTGATCGCCCATGCGATCGTGCCGTTGCTGCCCCACCACATGCCAGGAAAGCCGGGATGTCCCGCACCGGCGGCGTCATCCTCCGGTCCATGCAGCGCGTATTCGTACCACGATGATGGCACCCAGAACGGCTGATGCGGATCGCCGCACAGCACCGGCTTGCCGCTCGGTGTCCGGCTGCCATGCACTGCCCAGTTGTTGCTGCCGGTCGCATCGTCGGTGCCCGCGGCATTCTGCAGCACGCGGTTCTCAGACGCTTCGGGCGTCAGGTAAAGCGGACGGAACGCCTCCGGCAGCAAACGCGCACCCTCGGCTGCCACGATGCGGTCGATGCGGCCGTTGAGCGACCACCAGATGCCGCGGCCAATCGCGACGACATCGCGCGTGGTGAACGGCTCCGGCACATAGTCGAGCTTGCGGAATTCGGGCGGCAGGTCACGCCCCATAAGCTCGATCTGGCGATTGATCCCCCCGACGAGTGCGGCGACCATACGGTGCGTTGCATCATCCAGCGCATCGGCTTCGCGCGCGGAGATCTGGTCGATCCCGACGGTCAGATGCGCGATATCGCTGGCGATGTAGTCAGACCCGAGAATTTCAGCCTGGCGCCCCAGCGCGCGGCGGCGCAGCCGATCCATCTGCCACAGCCGATCCTGCGCCATGGCAACGCCAAGACCAAAATACAGATCGCTCGTGCTGGCGGCATAGATGTGCGGGATACCCGACCGGTCACGCAGGATCTCGACGCGGCCGCCCACTGCGCCGGTGCATTGCCTTTTTTGCATGACGTTCCCCTGGGTCAAGTTCAGCCCATCACCTGCACGGCGCTCGGCGTGATTTCGAATGTCACCCGAACCTCGCCTGGCCGCGACCAGGGATACTTGTCCTGGCCGAGGTACTTCTTGGCGAGCGAGTCGATTTGTGCGCTGGCACCTTCCTCGGTCACACGCGCGACCTTCCCGCGAATCTGCAGGTAGCGGTACGCATTGTCGGGATCCATGATGGACAGCGCGACCGGCGCTCCCTCTTTCATGTTGCGTGTCTTTGTCCGCCCCTTCGCACTGTTCACGCGGATGACGCCGCCCGTGTAGTCGAACCAGACCGGTGTGACCTGCGGCGTCCCGTCGGGCATCAGAGTCGCGAGGTGGGCGAACGCCTTCTTCTGCTGTTGCAGCAAGTCGAGATACTCGTCGGGGATCGTGGCCATCGGCTGCTCCTTGTCACGTGCCGCTCCGGCGAAGACAGTGCCGCAACGCGCCCCGGCGGCGCAAATCAGCAAGGGAGGAGCGCCATGCAAAGCCGAACGATCAGCTTCTTCAGCGAGGGAGTCAGGCTCGCCGGCGACCTGTTCCTGCCCGGCGACCTGAGCACCGGCGAGACGCGCGCCGGCATCGTGCTGTGTCACGGCTACACCGGGGTAAGGAACCTGTACCTGCCGGACATCGCGCAGGTTCTGACCGAGGCGGGCTATGTCGTGCTGACCTTCGACTACAAGGGTTGGGGTGACAGCGACGGGCCGAAGAGTCGTCTCGCGCCGTACAGCCGTGTCATGGACGTGCAGGCGGCGCTGACCTGGCTCGGCGCGCAAGAGGTGGTGGATGCCGAGAAGCTTGGTATCTACGGCACCAGCTATGGGGGTGCGACGGTGGTCTGGGTGGCCGCGGTTGATGCTCGGGTAAAATGCGTGGTCTCCGTGGTGGGCGTCGGCAATGGCCAACGCTGGATGCGCAGCGTGCGGCGACCTGACGAGTATTACGATCTGCTCGAGCGTTCGGCCGCCGATCGCGTCAGGCGCGTGATGGAGGGACGCTCCGAGTTTGTCGAGCGGACCGACATCCTGATCCCCGATCGTCAGTCGGCCGAACTCGCTGCGGCGGCACGGCGGGGCAATCCGGGAGCGGTGAGCCAGATTCCGCTGGAGTTCATCGACGATACGCTAAGCTTCAATGCCGAATGGGTGGTGGACAGGATCGCGCCACGGCCGGTGCTGTTCATCACCACCGACAACGATCGGCTGGTCCCGCCGGAGGAGAGCGAGGCGATGTACCGGCGTGCCGGTGAACCGAAGAAGCTGGTGATGCTGCACGGGTTTGGGCATTACGAGGTGTACACCGGCGAAGCGTTCCGCCAGGTTATGGCGCCGACTCTGGAGTGGTTTCATCGGTTTCTGCCTCCGCGCTGAACGGCGAAAACTCGACGTCCGCTGCCTCCCGTCGTAGGCTGAGTTCAGCCCCATAGGGAGGGAGTCGTCATTATGCCTAGCAATGGCCCTGAGACGTGTCTGACCGGCGTGAAGGTGCTGGACCTTACTCAGTTCGAAGCCGGACCATCCTGCACCGAGGCGCTGGCCTGGATGGGCGCCGATGTCGTCAAGGTGGAGAACCCGAAGCTCGGTGATCCCGGCCGCACCGCCGGTGGGAAGCCCGGGCAGGATGCCTACTACTTCCTGCAGTACAACGCGAACAAGCGCTCGGTCACCGTCAACCTGAAGGATCCGCGCGGCGTCGAGTTGGTGAAGGAGATGGCGAAGAAGGCCGATATCTTCTGCGAGAATTTCGCGCCCGGCGCGATCGAGCGGCTGGGCCTCGGCCCTGACGTGATCCGCGCGATCAACCCCTCGATCATCTATTGCCAGACCAAGGGCTTCGGCGCGGGCAGCCCGTTCGAGAAGAGCCTCGCGTTCGACATGATCGCTCAGGCGGCCGGTGGGCTCATGAGCATCACCGGCGAGGAGGACGGACCGCCCTGCAAACCTGGTGCGACGATCGGCGATACCGGAACGGGCATGCTGATGGCGATCTCGGTGATGGGCGCCTATGTGCGGCGGCTTCGCACCGGCCAGGGCGAGCATCTGCAGCTCGCGATGCAGGACGCGATCCTGCACTACATCCGCAACTCGTTCACCTTCATGGAGCGCACCGGCAAGGCGGCGCCGCGCGCGGGTTCGAAGACGGTGGGTGGCGGCAATCCGCCGATCGGTGTCTATCCGTGCAAGGGCGGCGGGCCGAACGACTATGTTTACATCTATTGCAGCCGCGCCAACCCGGAGCATTGGAACCGCCTGCTGAAGGTGATGGGCCGCGAGGACCTGCTCGGCGATCCGAATGTACGACACGCCCGATGCGCGCACCCAGCACCGCGAGGAGGTTGACGCGATCGTCGCCAACTGGACCAAGCAGCACGACAAGCACGAGGCGATGCGGCTGGTGAGTGCGGCGACCATTCCGTCAGGCGCGGTGATGGACACGATGGAACTGTCCAATGACCAGAGCTTCGTGAAGCGCGGCATCCGCCAGGTGATGAAGCATCCCCAGGTCGGCGACTACACGATGAGCGGCTGGCCGGTACGGTTCTCCGGCAGCACGCCGCCGATCAAGCCGGCGCCGCTGCTCGGCCAGCACAATGCCGAGGTGCTGGCGGACTGGTTGGGTATGGACGAAGGAAAGATCGGCGGGCTGCGCGGTGATGCCGTGATCGGCGGATGAGCCATCGCTACTGCATTGTGCAAGACGAGGGCCGGGTCCGCATCGTCACGCTGAACCGGCCCGAGGTCCTGAATGCATTGCATGCTGATGCGAACGACGAACTCGCCGCCGTGTGGGACGAGTTTGCCGCGCGCGACGATCTGTGGGTGGGCATCATCACCGGCGCGGGCGAGCGCGCCTTCTCGGCCGGCAACGATCTGAAGGTGCAGGCAGGCGGTCGGCGCCGTCCCAACGGACCGAGCGGTTTCGCGGGAATCACACATCGCTTCAACCTCGACAAGCCGATGATTGCCGCGGTCAATGGCTGGGCAATGGGCGGCGGGTTCGAGACGGCACTCGCCTGCGACATCATCGTCGCCGCGGAGAATGCGCTGTTCGCACTGCCCGAGCCACGTGTCGGGCTGATCGCCGGCGGTGGCGGCGTGCACCGGCTGCCACGGATGATCCCGCGCAAGAAGGCGATGGGGATGATCCTGACCGGGCGGCGCGTCGGCGCGCGCGAGGGATTCGAACTCGGCTTCGTCACCGAGGTCGTGCCGCAGGGTCAGGCGTTGGAGGCAGCAAAGCGTTGGGCCGCGCAGATCCTGGAATGCTCGCCCAAGGCGGTGCGCGCGTCGAAGCAGGCGACGTATCGCGGCCTCGATGAGCCGTCGCTGGAGCGCGCGATGCGGACGGTATATCCGGCGCAGCAGGAGAACCTGGAAAGCCAGGACTATATCGAAGGCCCCAAGGCCTTTGCGGAAAAACGCAGGCCGAACTGGCAAAACAAATAGGAGGAAGCCATGCGGATACATAATCTGTACTGTGATGCCAACGGCGAGTCGCACTGGCGCGACGTCAACGTGGAATGGGTCGAAGAGCGCAATTTTTCCAAGATATCCGCGCGCCTGCCGGCTAACGGCATCATCTTCCGCGAGACCTCTGGCGATTACGACCTGTCGTGGCATCCGGCACCGCGGCGGCAGTACATCATCAACCTTGACGGCGGCGTACAGATCACGGCAAGCGACGGCGAGGCCCGCACCATTGGCGCCGGCGAGATCGTGCTGGTGGAGGACATCACCGGCAAAGGCCATCTGTCGAAGTCGGTCGGAGGCAAGATGCGGCACTCAATCTTCGTTCCGGTTGAATAGGGGGCTCATATGAAGCTGGCATTCTTCGACGACTACAAGCTTGGCGTGGTCAAGGGCGACAACATCGTCGATGTGTCGTCGGCGGTGCGCGATATTCCCCATCTCGGGCCGCACGATCTGATCAACGGGCTGATCGCGAAGTTCGGCGACTACAAGAAGCGCCTGGAGGATGCGGCGTCGAGCGGCAAGGCCGTGCCGCTGTCCAGCGTGAAGCTGCAGGCGCCGCTGCCGAAGCCCGGCAACATCGTCTGCATGGCGGTGAACTACATGGAGAACGGGACGCGCAAGGAGCCGGCGCCGATCAACGCCTTCCACAAGGCGCCGACCTCGATCCTCGGCCACGGCGGGACGATGGTGCTGCCTGACGTGCCGGCCACGATCTTCGAGGGCGAGGCCGAGATGGCCGTGGTGATCGGCAAGCGTGCGAGCAGCGTGAAGGCCGCCGATGCGATGGACTACGTGTTCGGCTATACCAACTTCATCGACGGCTCGGCGCGTGGACTGCCGCCGCAGAGCTTCTTCGCGATGAAGTCGCGCGACACGTTCGCACCGATCGGACCGTACCTGGTGACCAAGGACGAGATCGCAGATCCGCACAAGGTGCCGGTGAAGCTGTGGGTCAACGGCACCATCAAGCAGGACTTCAACACCGATGACATGGCGCACAAGATCGGGCGCTGCATCGAGTGGGTGACGTCGATCCACACGCTCGAGCCCGGCGACATCCTTGCCACCGGCACCAACCACCGCGGCCTGTCCAGCTTCATGGATGGCGACACGGTGGAGTTGGAATGCGGTGGTCTTGGCAAGCTGAGCTTCAAAGTACGCGACGAGCTAAAGCGCACCTGGTCACGCGAGACGCGGCTGGACCGGCAAGAGAAAGGGTTTGATACGCCGACGCCGCAGGCCGGCGGGAAGTACGCACCGGCGAAGTAAGGGCTTGCCCCCTCCCCTACCCCCTCCCGCGAGGGGAGGGGGAGGTCGGGTAACAGCTATGCGGCTTCTGCTACGGGCAGGTTGGACTGCTGCTCTTCGGGCCAGCGATACTGGCGTACTGCACGGACAAATGCCGAGAGGGGTGACGACCAGCGGCGCCCGGCGACGGTCACCAGCGACACCTCGCGTGCAACCTCCGGATCCACCACTCGACGGCTGATGACGCCGGGAATCGTGTTGGAGTATTCCGGCAAGAAGCAGATTCCCATGCCGGCGGCGACCATGGTCAGGATCCAGTCCTCACGCTCGCTGCGGAATGAGCCGGCGAGGCGTGATCCGTTGGCGTGGCAGACATCGCGCAGGGCATCGAAATATTCGCAGTTGATGCGCGCCAGGTACGGCTCCCCGTCAAGATCCGCGATGCGTATGACGTTCTTGCGCGCGAACGCATGGCCGGCCGAGCAGGCGATGACGAAGCGCTCGCGATAGAGCGGCTGCGGCTGCAACGGCAAGGCGAACCCCTCCGGCTTCGCCAGCAGCGCCACGTCGAGCTCCCCCTTCTGCAGCAGCTCACACAACCTGTCGGGTACCGCCTCGACCAGGGTGATCTCCACGCCGGGATTGTCGGCCCTGAAACGGCTGAGGAAGCTGACGAACCGCACAGGTCCAATCGTGCACATCACACCGAGACGAAGCTGCGCGCTGTCCAGCCGCAGGAACCGGGTCGCCGTCTCCTTCGCCTCCTGGGTGCGGGTCAGCACCTCGGTCAGGTGTGGCTCCAGCAGGCGGCCGAGTTCGGTCAGATGCGTGTTATTCCGTTCGCGTGAGAACAGCAGACCGCCGAGTTCGTCCTCCATCTTCTGGATTGCCCGGGTCAATGCGGGCTGGCTCACATTGCTGATCTCCGCCGCCCTGGTGAAGTTCAGCGTCTTGCTGAGCGCCAGGAAGTAGCGGATTTCATGCAGTTCCATGACGTTCTCCCCGTGTTTCCCGATGATCTGTCTCGGCAACTGACTGAGCGTTACACGCGCACATCCAAGCAATAGCGTCGGCGTATCGGGTCCATCGACACACGGCATTGGAGGCGATGCCGGTTCATGCGGCAGGTTCTGTCGTGCAGAACGAAAGGAACCGAACAATGGACACCATCATGGCTTCGGCGGGCTTGGCCCGCTCCGGCAATCCACGGCCGATGGACGGCAAGGTCGCCGTCATCACTGGTTCGACCAGCGGGATCGGTCTCGGCATCGCCAATGCGCTGGCCTCTGCCGGTGCGATGATCGTGCTGAACGGCATCGCCGAGCCGATCGAGGCGGAGAACCTCTGCCAGGTTATGGGCGCTCGTCACGATGTGCCGGTGCGCTTCGATGGTGCCGACATGTCGAAGCCGGAGGCGATCCGCGACATGGTGGAGCGCGTCGGTCGCAGCTTCGGTCCTGTCGACATCCTGGTGAACAATGCCGGCATCCAGCACGTCGCACCGGTCGAGGACTTCCCGCCGGAAAAGTGGGATGCCATCCTGGCGATCAATCTCTCCGCCGCATTCCACGCGACACGGGTCGTGCTGCCGGAGATGAAGCGTCGCGGCTTCGGCCGTATCGTCAACGTCGCATCCGCGCACGGACTGATCGGTTCTCCGTTCAAGTCCGCCTATGTCGCAGCGAAGCATGGCATCGTCGGTCTGACCAAGGTGGTGGCGCTGGAGGCAGCCGAACACGGCGTGACATGCAACGCCGTGTGTCCCGGCTATGTCCGGACTCCGCTGGTGGAGAAGCAGGTGGACGGCCAGGCAAAGGCCCATGGCATCAGCCGTGACGCGGTGATCCGCGACGTCTTCCTGGCCGAGCAGCCGACCAAACGCTTCGTCACTGTGGAGGAGGTTGCCGGCACTGTCGCGTTCCTGTGCAGCGAGACTGCGGCCTCTATCACCGGCATCGCATTGCCGATCGATGGCGGCTGGACCGCGCACTGACATGACCGAGCGCGAACGCGCGGTGGCGTTGGCGTGGCAGCGCTCACCTGCCTTGGCATGGTTTCTGTGGCTGCCGCAGCCCGCTGCGGCGTCACTCAACGAGGATATTGGCGATGATGATGAACGGGACACAGCTGCCGCCAGACACGAAACAGATCGTGCTGGTGCTGCAGGGCGGCGGCGCGTTGGGGGCCTATCAGGCGGGCGTTTACCAAGCGCTGCATGAGGCCGGCATCGAGCCGACCTGGGTGATCGGCACCTCGATCGGTGCGATCAACGCCAGTCTGATCGCCGGCAACGAACCGGCCGATCGGCTGGAGCGCCTGAAGGAGTTCTGGCGCCGCGTCCAGCATGGCCCGTTCCACCAGGCACTGTCCTCCATGCCGCTGGTGGGCAGCCTGGCGGCGAACTGGTTCACCATGGCTGGGGGTATCGCCGATTTCTTCAAGCCCCATCCGATGGCGTTCGCCGGCGTTCACATGCCGCTCGGCGCGGAGGCGGCCGCGTATTATTCGACCGCGCCGCTGGAAGCGACGCTGGGCGGGTTGGTGAACTTCGAGCGGATCAACCGCGGCGAGACGCGCCTGACGGTCGGTGCGGCAAACGTGCGCACCAGCGAAATGCGCTATTTCGACAGCCGCAGCATGCCGCTCTGTGCGCGCCATGTGATGGCGTCCGGCGCGCTGCCTCCGGCGTTTCCGGCGGTCCGCATCGACGGCGAGCTCTACTGGGATGGGGGCATTCTGTCGAACACGCCGGTGGAGGCGGTGTTCGATGATGACCCACGCCGCAATTCGCTGGTGTTCGCCGTGCATATCTGGAACCCGCACGGATCGGAGCCGGAGACGATCTGGCAAGTGATGAACCGCCAGAAGGACATCCAGTATTCCAGCCGAGCGATCAGCCACGTCGCGCGGCAGAAACAGCTGCACCGGCTGCGGCATGTGGTGTCAGAGCTGGTAAAGCGCATGCCGGAGAGCGAGCGGCAGAGCAACGTCATTCGCGACCTGGCGGAGTATGGCTGTCTGACGCGTATGCACGTGGTGCGGTTGCTGGCACCGGCGATCGATGGCGAGGATCACATGAAGGACATAGACTTCAGTGCCGCCGGGATCTGCGCGCGCTGGGAAGCCGGCCTCGCGGACACGCGCAGAGTGATCGCCAAGGCGCCATGGCAGGGCGAGTTCGACCCGATCGAGGGTGTTATCCTGCACGAAGCACGCGCGGGGACAGAGGTGAGCAGCGGGTAGTGCCCGTCGCGAATTCCGGTGCGATGCACATCGACAGGGCAAGCTTCGCCGCGTGCAAAAGCGTCAGCGTCGCACCAGGGTTGCCGTGAAGCGGATTGCCGGTTCCACACCCGCGCCATCGGCATATGGCGGGCGCGAAATGTAGTCGAGATAGTCGGTGGCGTGGAATGGATTGTGATATTCGCCGTTGGAGACCGAGAACCCGAACCCATGCTTCGTAAGTTGTGGCTCGGTTGTGCCAACGAGGTTGTCGACCGCATATCCGCTATTGCCGGGGATTGCAGTGCCTGCCGTCTGAAGCCCTGTAATCGTTCCTCCGTTCGCCGTGCCTGTGATGCCGGTTATCTGGTAGAAGCCGTGAGCGTCCGGCGCTGCGTCTGTCGTAAGAGTACCGGAAGCGCTCACTCCTGTTCCCGTACAGCTCCAATCCCATAGCAGCGCCGACCAAGCCTGGGTGCTCGCGCCGAGCAGCAGCGCCGGCAGGGCAGCAACCAAAATCGACTTCACGCGCTCACCCCGTCTCGGCTCGCCATGGTACGTGCGGGCATCCTTCCGCGTTTGTCTATGGCCGGCAAGTCGCGTGGGGAATGCGCAGATGAACGCAGAGAGCGATCGCGATTGTCAGGCTAAGCGCGATGCCACCCACGCAAGCCGGCCAGCCTAGCCGGTCATAGATCTGACCCAGTACGAGACTGCCAACCAGGCCACCGAGGAAGTAGCAGGCCAGATACGTCCCGCTCGCCGATGCGCGATCGGCGCGCGCCGCGCGGCCGACGAAGCCGGTGGCAACGGCCTGGGCGAAGAACGTGCCAACGCTCAGCAGCACCATTCCCGCCAGCACCACCTGCAACGACGGGAGCAGCATCAGAGGCAGACCTGCCGCGGCGAATGCCAGCGCGCCGGCGCAGGTAGCGCGAGTGCCGCACCGCAAGGCCACTCGGCCCGCAAACGGTGTCGAGACAACCGACGGCAGGAACACGAAATACACAAAGCCCAATCCCATCATGCCCAGAGCGAAGGGCTGCCGTACCAGGACGAAGTTCACATAGGTGAACGTGCCGATGAACGCGAACAGGATGCAGAAGCCGATCGCGAATGCGGCGCGCAGCGCAGGATCCCGTAGACTTGCCAACCAGGCATTCACCGCACTGATCATGGGTGCAGCGTCCAGACGCGCGGGCTGCCGCCGTATGGTCGCGGCGACGAGCAGCGCGCCGCACAGGTTCAGTGCGGCGAACGCATAGAAGTTCCAGGCCAGGCCAAAATGATCGGCCACCGCGGCGGACAACAGACGCCCGAACAGGTTGCTCGCGACATTGCCGGTGATATAGGCGGCGAAGGCTGAGACAGCCGCCTGCTGCGTGCTGGTCTCCGCGATATAGGCGAGCGTCAGCGTGAACGCTGCCGCCATGAAAAGTCCTTGCACGACTCGCAGACAGGCGAACACCGCAAGGCTGGGCATGCTTGCGAGCAGCAGCGTTGGAACCGTAAGGGCTGCGAGACTCAGCACGATTCCCAGCCTGCGGTCGATACGGCGGCCAAACAGCGCAACGGCAAGGCCGGAGATTGCCATGCCGATGGTGCTGGCATTGACGGCGAAGCTCATGGCGGCCGGCGTCGTGCCATAGGCGCGGGTCAGTGCGGGCAGGATTGCCTGCGTGGCAAACAGGTCGACCACCGTGAGGAACGCGGTCAGGCCGATAAGCAACGCCCGCAGCAGTCCCGGCGTGCGGCCTTGCGCCTGCATGATCATCGTCGTCGCAGCGAATGAAGCCATCGGCATCATGGCGCTGTCTCCTTCTGGGATTTTGGAAAGGAAATGGCGCGGACAGCGAATGACCGCGCCATCGGGCCTATACCGCTGAGGGCGCGGCTACATCACGTGCTGGTCAGCTGCGACCGGAAACAAATCGGCCGACAGCAGCACGACTGTCGCATTGCCGGTGTTCTTCCACCAATGGGCCGTGCCGTGTGTCTCGACCGAGGTCTCGCCCGAATGGTGCATGATCGGAACCGCGCAGGTGCTGGCGTATTCGACGATCTCTCCCTGGACGATGTAGATGATCGCCGGCCGGTTGCCATGCGAGTGCCAGGGCACGACGCCGCCTGGCTTGATCTCCAGCCGGCGCATGCGGAGCAGACGATCCTTCACCGCCGCCGGCTCTTTCGCGAGATCGATCGAGGTCAGCACGGCGTCGCTGACATCCTTGGCGGGCGTCGAGTTCATCTTCTCGCCGCTGCCATCGGGCCGCAGCTTGTCGGCCGGGCACGAGCCGGCAAGTGCGGGACCGGCAAGCGCAATGCTGCCGACAAGCACGGCAGCCAGCGCAAGGGCGCGGCGCAGCGTGGTGTTCGCGATGATCATGGTCGTGGTTCCTTCATTGCCTGGGTCCAGACCGGTATTGGCCTGGCGCGCGGCACGAAGGATCGCGATATGACACGGCTTAGAGAAATGCCGTGTCCTTATCGGTTCAATCGCCGATGGTCATGTCGGCTTGCGCTGCCAACCCAGCCAGTCGCACACGCCCTGTCCCATGACGAGTTCGAGGTCGTTGCCCTTCAGCCAGGGCAGTTCCTCGGTGAACAGCGTCACGCACTGCCGGTAGCTGCACGGCATGCGGGTGAGATCGGTGCCCCAGAAGAAGCGCCTCGGACCATAGGCGTCGAAGATGCGATGCAGGCCGTCGTGAATGTCACGGAAAGGATAGGGCGCGTCGGAATAGCCCGGCGCGCCGGTCGCCTTGACGGCAACGTTCGGGAGCTTCGCCAACGAGCACAGCGTGTCCAGATCGGCGAACGCCGCGGCGCCCTTCGCCGAGCGTATCAGGCCGAGATGGTCGATGAGCAGCTTCAGATTGGGATGGCGTTCGGCGATCTGCGCGAACAGCGGCAAGAAGCGCCAGGCCATCGTGGCGATCGGGGTGCCAGCGCGCTCGGCCGCCGGCCACACCCAATCCATCGTGCCGTCCTTGTGCCAGTTCTCCTGCTCGGGCCGCGTCAGCGACCAGCGCAGGCCGAGCATGCCGGGCCGCTGCTTCCATGTCTCGATACGCTTGCGCTCTTCCGGCTTGTCGAGCGGGAACCAGCCGAGGATGCAGAACCTGTCGGGATATTTCGTCGCTGCGTCGACCGCCATCTCGTTGGAGCCCGGATCCCAGCTCGGCGGATGCAGCACCGCGCCGTTCACGCCCGCTACGTCCATTTCCCTGATCAGCTCTTCGGCCGTGTAGATCGACGTCTGCCTGTGATGACCGCTTGGCGTGCCGCTGCCCCAGATGTGCACCTGTGCGTCGATGATCTGCATCGTCCGTCTCCTTCCCGTTGCCTGCATGCTGGACGCGGCGGGCCAGACGCGTCAAACAGGGTGCGAATGGCGAAACGGAGTGGCGGGTGCTGGATCGGATATTGCTGACCAACGATGACGGGATCGATGCGCCGGGTCTGGCGATCCTGGAGGCAATCGCCGCTGAGCTCGCACGCGAGGTGTGGGTTGTGGCGCCGGAGCACGACCAGAGCGGCGTGTCACACGCGATCAGCCTGCATCATGCGCTGCGAGTCAGTCAGCGGGGCGAGCGCCGCTTCGGCATTTCCGGCACGCCGGGCGACTGCGCGGTGATGGGGATCTGTCATCTGATGGCCGATGGCGCGCCGCAATTGTTGCTGTCGGGTGTGAACCGCGGGCTGAACCTGGGGATGGAGACAGTGTTCTCCGGCACCGTGGGGGGTGCGATGACCGGCATGATGCTCGGCGTACCGTCGATCGCACTGAGCCAGGCTTACAAGGACCGCAACAACGTATTGTGGGAGGCGTCGCGAACACTGGGAGCCCAGGTGGTGCGCGACCTGTTGGCGATCGGCTGGAGCAAGGATGCGTGTCTGAATGTCAACTTTCCGGCGTGTCCTGCGGCCGAGGCAGGGCCCATGACCCTGGCGCGGCAGGGTGTGGGGATGATCGCCGGGATGCACGTAGATACGCGTGTGGATCCGCGCGGCATGGCATACCACTGGCTCAACTTCCGGCGCGGCGATCGCCAGCAGGGTCCAGAAAGCGACTACGACGCGCTACGTGCCGGCAAGATCGTCGTAACACCGCTGCGCTATGACCGCACCGACGAGGATGCATATCAGGCGCTGGCGGAGAAGCTGCCGAGGTTCATTACGCCATAATATCATCATTCGTGGATACGCATGGTCTGTAAACGGCGTGAGCGGCCTATTTTGGCCCAAATCCTGCCGGAGGTGTGAACTAGATCACACCTTGGCCACGCTGCGAACTAGGATGGTCCGTCCCCGGAAGAATTTGTGAGAGGGGCAGGATCATGAAGTTCGCGCTCGCAAACTTAACCATACTGGTCGGCCTGGCTGGCGCCGCCTACTGCCAGGATGGCGTTCGTGCACAGGACGGCCGCTCTGTGCATCCTGGAACGGCTCTTCTCAACTCGGAGGGCATCGTCGCGGGGGCGCCCGATCCAGCACGCACGAACAAGGCTCAGGCAAGCACGGAGAATACGTCCGTGCCGGGGGCGACCGTTACCACGGCCGCGGGAAAGCGATGACCAACCAGGCTGTTCAATCGACAGACGTCGGCAGAGTCATGCCGGCCGAAACAATGCGCGCGCGGGCATTCAAGCCGCCGGTACTCGTGCCGCTGTTTGTCGGCGCCGCGATCGCGGGGGCAGCGCTTCCCTTGCTCATCGGCCATCACCTCTGGCAACGGCCGATAGACCGTGAAGACACCTCGCTGTGCGAGAGATTTAAATTCCCGTCCGGAACATGGACGCACAGCGAGTGCAAGGCAGCTCTGGCAGATATGCGTCGCCAACACGAGCTTCTGCTGTTGCATTAGGGGCGGCTAAAGGCCGCCCGTCACGTCGATCGTCAGCCCTGTGACGAAGTCAGCGTCCGACGAGGCAAGAAAGCAGATAACTTTCGCCTGGTCACTTGCTTCTGCTACGCGCCGGAGCGGTATGCGTTCGATCTCCGCCGCCTGATCCTCCGGCGATTGCTGGTTCCAGCGCGGCCGGATGCGTTCTGTCAGCGTCCGGCTTGGCGCGATCGCGTTCACGGTGATGCCGAACGGCCCCAGCTCGAACGCGAGCTTGCGAGTGAACGCGATGATGCCGCCCTTCGCTGTGGAGTATGCGCTGCTCGACGACACGCTCAGCCCGCGTCCGGCGATCGATGCGAGGTTGACGATCTTGCCGTGCTTGCGGCGCTTCATCAGCGGCGTCACCGCGTGGCAGAACAGGAATGTGCCGTTCAGGTTGAAGTGAATCAGCTTCTGCCAGTCGTCGAATGTCAGTTCATCCACCGTGGCGTTTGGTTTCTCGATGATGGTGCTGCCACCGACGGCATTCACCAGGATGTCCACCGTGCCATACTGCTTCGCCGCCCAGCCGACGACCTCATTCACCTCGCCCTCATCAAGCGCATTCGTCGGGCGTCCAATGGCGCGGCCACCCGACATGTTCATCGCCTCCATCGCCATGGCGAGGCGGCGTTCGTCGTTGTCCACGCCGATGATGACGGCGCCCTCTTTCGCCATGATGTCTGCTGTGGCGCGGCCGATGCCGCTTCCTACCGCGGTAATCAGCGCAACCTTGTCCTTGAAGCGCATGCCGTTTCCTCCTCTCTTGCCTGTGCGCAGGCAAACACGTTCAATGCCGCGCACGCAAGGTTCGCAACGAGGAGGAGACGATGCCGAGGCTCGCGGGGAAGATCGCCTGGATCACCGGCGCCGGCAGCGGCATCGGCGAAGCCGCTGCACTCGCCCTGGCGGACGAGGGTGCCACGACCGTGCTCACCGGTCGCACGCCGGAGAAGCTCGAACGCGTTGCCGCGCGCATCAGGCAGCAGGGCGGCGAGGCCTTTGTGCAGCCGGCAGAACTCACCGACGCGAAGCAGGTGCAGAAGGTCGGCGAGTTTATCAGGAACACGCTGGGCCGGCTCGACATCCTGGTGAACAACGCCGGTGTGAATATCGTAGATCGCCACTGGGACAAGCTGACGCCGGAAGGGATCGACACACTGGTGCACGGCAACCTGTCGCAGGCGCTTTACTGCGTCACGGTCGCGCTGCCGATGATGCGTGCGCAGAAGGACGGCGTGCTGATCCACACTGCCTCGATCGCCGGGCGCATCGTCGGGGGTTTCCCAGGGCCTATCTACAGCGCGGCGAAACACGGCGTCGTGGCGATGAGCCACTCGATCAACATGCAGGAGTGCATCAACGGCATCCGTTCCACGGTGTTCCTGCCCGGCGAGGTCGCGACCCCGATCCTCGATAAGCGGCCCAATCCGGTGGGTCCGGAAGAGCGCGCTCGCATGGTGCAGTCCGAGGATTGCGGCGACCTGATCCGCTACATCGCCTGTCTCCCGAGGCATCTGGTGATGAGCGAGGTGATGCTGGCGCCAGCGCACAACCGCACCTACATCGCCAACCTGCAACAGAAACTCTGAGGACGTCCGATGGCCTCGAACCGCAAGAAGGTGATGGTACCGCACACGATGGGCAGGGAAGGCGTCGCACTGCTGCAGCGTCGCGATGACATCGAGGTGGTGGAGTTTCCGGCAGGGATCACGCAGGCCGACCTGCTGCCGATGCTGTCCGATGTCGCCGGCATCGCACTCGGCGGCACGCCCTACAGGCGGACCGAGCTTGATGCCTCGCCGGCGATGGAGGTGGTGGCGCGCATCGGCGTCGGCTACGACGCGGTGGAGGTGCCGGCACTGACCGCACGCCGCGTGCCGCTGATGGTGGCAGGGAGCGCGAATTCCACGTCGGTGGCGGAGCATGCGTTCCACCTGATGATGGCATTGGCGAAGCGCAGCCCGGCGCTTGATGCGATGGTGCGCAAGGGCGCCTGGGCCGATCGTCACGGCGGGCTGCCGATGGAGCTGTCCGGCAAGACGGCGCTCATCGTTGGCTTCGGCCGCATCGGCACGCGCTCGGCACGGCGCTGCCAAGGCTTCGACATGAACGTGCTGATCTACGATCCGTATGTGCCGGCCGAGAAGATCACCGGCGCCGGCTGCGAGCGCGTCACCGATCTCGATGCGGCGCTGCCGCGGGCCGATTTCGTGTCGATCCATTGCCCCAAGAATTCGGAGACGGTGGGCATGTTCAATGCCGCGCGGCTGGCGCGTATGAAGCGCGGCGCATTCATCGTCAACACGGCACGCGGCGGCATCATCGACGAGCCGGCGCTGCATGCGGCGCTGACATCGGGGCATCTGGCGGGCGCGGGGCTCGATGTGTTCGACATGGAGCCGACACCGGTCAACAACACGCTGCTGCAGCTCGATAAGGTGATCACGTCGCCGCACATGGCTGGTGTGACGACGGAGTCGGTCGCCGGCATGGCAGTGGTGACCGCGGAGAACATCCTGAGCGTACTGGATGGCAAGCCGAACCGGGACAACGTGATCAACCAGGAAGCGCTCGATTGACCCGCACAATGTCATTGCGAGGAGCGGAGCGACGAAGCAATCTCCATCGGGAGTGGCGCGCACCGAGCCCACGTCGGATGAAGAATGCTTCGTCGCCGCGCTCCTCGCAATGACAGGTGACCGATGCCGCAGCCTGACCATATCTCCAAACTCGGCGTTCCTGATCCAGCCACCTTGGACGACGACCTGAAGGCCATCTGGCAGAAGTGCGTCGACAAGCTAGGCTTCGTGCCGAACGTGTTCAGCGCTTACAGCCTGAAGCCGCACCGACTGCGCAACTTCATGGCGATGTACAACGAAATCATGCTCTCCGATTCGGGCCTCTCCAAGCTCGAACGCGAGATGGTCGCTGTCGTCGTGTCGTCGGCCAACCGCTGCTACTACTGCCTGGTCGCGCATGGTGCCGCAGTGCGCGCGTTGTCCGGCGATCCCGAACTCGGCGAGATGATGGCGCTGAACTATCGCGTCGCGAAGCTCGACCCACGCCAGCGCGCGATGCTGGACTACACCTGGAAACTCACCACCACGCCCTGGCTGATCGGCGATGCCGACCGCGCGGCACTGCGCGAAGCCGGTCTCACCGAACCGGACATCTTCGATCTGTCGGAGACTGTCGCGTTCTTCAACCTGTCGAACCGCATGGCCTCCGCGACCGACATGATGCCCAACCGCGAGTACCACAAAGCAGCGCGATAGCGGGCTACTTCATCCGCAGCACCCACGCCTTGAATGCCGCCAGGTGCGCGGTGATGAACTCACGCGTCGCTTGGTCGTTGAGCTTGCCCTCGGCGTCGAACTTGTTCTGTGCCTGTGGGATCATCACTTCGGGCCGGTTCATCACCAGTCCGTTGAGGAACACGAAGCACTGCCGCAGATGATACTGCGCCCGCGCTGTGCCGAGGACACCGGCGCTCGCACCCATGACCCCGATCGGCTTGCCGTCGAACGGCTGCTCCGGCGGGCGTGACGCCCAGTCGATGGCATTCTTCAGCACGCCCGGGATCGAGTAGTTGTACTCCGGCGTCACGATCAACAAACCGTCAGCCGCCTTGATGCGCGCCCGCAGATCCTCGACCGGCGCCGGAAATCCCTGCTGCCGCACGTCCTCGTTGTACAGCGGGATCGGCGAGATATCGAAGCTCTCGATTGTCATGCCCGCAGGCGCGAGTTCCTGCACCGCCCGCAGCGTCGCCGCATTGAACGAACCGCGCCGAAGGCTGCCGGCAACGCCAAGAATCCGCACCGTTCCACCACCGCTCATCGGACCGCCTCCTGCTCATGCTGCGACGGTTCGTTATCACGGAGCGGGCGTGATGCCTATCGGGGCTCGTCCAGCACCTCGCGCACCGCGCGGCGTAATTCCTCCTTCCGGTATGGCTTGCTCAGAAGCCGCCCGCTGTGTGCCCCGGAGCCACCCAATCGTGCGTCGGGAAAGCCCGAGGTCAGCAGCGTACGCAGCAGCGGCCGCCGCGCCACCGCAACGCGCGCGAGATCACGACCGTCCATCGCGCCAGGCATCACGACATCCGTCAGCACCAGGTGGATCGGTTCGGTCGACTCAATGATGACCATCGCCGCCTCGGCGTCCGGCGCCTGCAGCACGCGATAGCCAGCCTCGCCCAGTTGCCGCACAACGATGCGACGCAAGCCCGCGTTGTCCTCCACCACCAGGATCGTCTCGCTCCCGCCAAGCGGCGCCGGTTGCTCCGCTCGCTCGTCCTGCACCGCAGCGGTGTCCGACACCCGCGGCAGGTATAGTCGGAACGTCGTGCCCTTCCCCGGCTCGCTGTACACCGTGATGTGGCCGCCCGACTGCTTCATGAATCCGAACACCATGGACAGGCCGAGGCCGGTACCCTTGCCCTGTTCCTTGGTCGTGAAGAATGGCTCGAAGATGCGCGACAGGATCTCCGGCGCCATCCCCGTGCCGGAATCGCTGACCTCCACCGCGACGTACTCGCCAGCCGCAACATCGGTATGTGCCGCCGCATAGGCTTCATCGAGCCGGCTGTTGCGCGTATCGATCAGCAGTGCGCCGCCGCGCTGCATGGCGTCGCGCGCGTTGGTGGCAAGATTTGCGATGACCGCCTCGAATTGCGCGCGGTCGATCTGCACCGGCCAGACATTTGGCGCCAGCGACATCTCGATCGTGATGTTCTCGCCCAGAGTGCGGGTCAGCAGCCGCACGATGGCGCCGATCACTTCGTTGATGTCGACGCGCTCTGGCTGCAGCGGCTGCCGCCGCGCGAATGCCAGCAGACGCCGCGTGAGATCCGCCCCGCGCAGTGCCGAGTCGAGCGCATCGCTCACCAGTTCGTCCGTCACGGGATCGCCGGCGCGAATCTCGCGCAGCATGTCGAGATTGCCGATGATGATCGCCAGCAGGTTGTTGAAGTCGTGCGCGAGGCCGCCGGTGAGTTGGCCGACCGCCTCCATCTTCTGCGAATGACGCAACTGCTCGCGCTGTGTCTCGGCCTCGCGCCGCTCGGTCACGTCGCGCACGATGCCGACGAAGGCGTGGTTGCCGCCCTGTAGAGACTCACCGACCGCGAGCTCGATCGGAAAGGTCGAACCATCCTTGCGGCGCCCCAATACCTCGCGGCCGATGCCGATGATCCTCGGTACGCCGGAACCGATATAGGCTGAAAGGTAGCGGTCGTGTTCGCTGTGATAAGGCTCGGGCATCAGCATGCGCACGTTCTGTCCCACGACCTCATCCGCGGTGTAGCCGAACAGGCTGACGCAGGCCTTGTTGAACGACTGGATGATGCCACTGCGATCGATGGTGATGAGGCCATCGACCACCGTGTCCAGCACCGTGTCGATCAGGCTGCGCAGCCGCGTCTCGCTCGCCTTCACCACGGCTTCCGCGGCGGAGCGCTCCGTGATGTCGCTGGTGATCTTGCCGAACCCGCGCAAACCGCCATCGGGCGCGCGGATAGCGGTGATCACCACGTTGGCGAGAAATAGCGAGCCATCCTTCCGCACGCGCTCGCCGATGCTCTCGAAGCGGCCGGTTGCGGCGGCAATCTCGAGCTCGCGTCCCGGCTTGCCGACCTCGATATCCTCCTCCGGATACAGCTGAGAGCAGTGGCGGCCGACAATCTCGTGGGGCCGATAGCCGTAGATCAGCTCCGCCCCGTGGTTCCACGAAAGGACGTGTCCATCCGGGTCGAGCAGCAGCAGCGCGTACTCACGTACCGCGGCGATGAACGATGGCCACAGGCTCTGGAGATCGGGGCTGGCAACTGTGGCTACGTGACCTGACGGCATGGGCGAACTCGGCGACGCTGTTGCGATCGCCGCCAACAGACCATCCGAAGGGTAAGGATCGGTAAAGAGAGGCTAATGCCGCCTCGCTCCGGCGCCCATGCCCAGGCTCGCGGGGACCGGACCACCTCGCGCAGGCAAGGGCGGCCAGTTATTCATCGCGTGCCGCAGAGTCGAGGATGGGACAAGGGGAGCGTCAAGTGTGATGGCGTACATTAATCGGATTCTTCTATAGGCAGGACAGTGCAACTGTGCTCAAGGTCCGCCAAGTGCTGGAGCTTTCCCGCAGCCAAGCTGCCTGCTTCAATCGCTTCCGAGTTCAGGGGATCGGAAGTTAATATTCGTCACATTCATCAATGACCCTTCACTTTATTTGGAGCTATGGAATTGTTCGAGAATTGTTCGGTCCAATCCACGTTGGAACTGTTTGCCATCCAGTAGGTTTAGCAGCTTATTTACCATTGGGCGGTAACCCATGCATCAAGGTCTAGCCCGGTTGTATTTGGTCAACGGCCAAGAATGTCTACCCACTTTTCTTGGACGCCATTTTGGACGATCATAGACGAATAGACCGTTACGCTTGGCGGCAAAAACGCCGCTGAGGGACGCGGCCCCTCAGGGAGGTACGGTCGATGGCAAAGAAGCTCTTGGTTATCGACGATCAGACCGGCATCACCAAGGTGGTGGAACTGATCGCCCGGCAGCTTGGGCTGGACGTGCGGTCGGTGAACAGTTCGGCGCAGGCCACCGAGACCTTCATCGAGTTCAAGCCCGACGTGCTCATGCTCGACATGATCATGCCCGAAAAGGATGGTATCGACGTACTCAACGAGGTTCTGCTGACAGGCATTCCGGTGAAGGTCGTGCTCACCTCAGGGTTCAGCGACTCCTATCTGCGCCTGGCGGAGGGCGTGGCGAAGTTCCACGACCACCCGAATGTCTCGGTCCTGCGCAAGCCGTTCCGCCGCGAGGAGGTGATGAAGCTGCTGAGCGACCTCACCGCCGACTGAGCGCAGTCACCAGGCCGCGTCCAGCAGCGCACGCACATCCGACGGACCGGCGATCTTGCGTGGGTTGGTGTGCACCCAGCGGTCGTGCATCGACTCCTCGGCGATCCGATCGAGCTGCTCCGCCTTCACACCGACATCGCGCAGCGTGCCGGGCAGGCCGAGACTGGCCACCAGTTCGGCGACCGCATCGGCCGCCTTCTCGCCCGGTCTGCCGAGGGCCTCGCTGACCCAGGCCTGGCGTTCGGCGTTCACCGGCTCGTTGAAGCGCAGCACAGGCGGCAGCATGACGCAGGACGTGTAGCCGTGCGGCACCCCGGCGGTGCCGCCCAGCACATGGCCGATGCCGTGGCTGGCGCCCTTCTGCACGCCGTTCTGCGACCCCATGATCGACATCCACGACCCAAGCTGACAGTCGAGCCGCGCGTCCAGGTTCGCCGGATCCGCCTTGACCGCGCGGAGCCCACGGCTGAGCAGGCGCAGCGCCTGGATCGAAGTGCCGTCCGACAATGGCTGCGCATTGATCGAGCAGATGTCCTCGACGGCATGATCGACGGCACGGATGCCGGTCGAGAGGAACAGCCACTCCGGCGTATGGACGGTGGTCGCCGGATCCAGGATGACACTGCGCGGCATCATCAACGGATGGAGGTAGCTCTCCTTCACCTGCCGCACCGTGTCGGTGCAGCCCGCCGGGGAGTTGAACTCGCCGGCCGACAGCGTGGTCGGCACAGCGATTGAGCGCACGGAAGGGGGCTTCACCGGCGGCCGTTCGGTGCGGCCGTCGGCCTGAATGCGGGCGCGGAAGTTGTCGAGCTGTGCGGGATCGGAGACGTCGTTGCCCAGGCACAGACCGACCATCTTTGCGGCATCGGTCACCGATCCGCCGCCGACCGTCAGCAGCGCGTCGGCGCGGGCCTCGCGCGCGGCATTCGCAGCGGCGACCACGTCGATGCGCGGGGTGTGGGCGCCGATCTTCGCGCACAGCCCGGCCATCTTGTTGCCGAGTACGCCGCGGACGCGGTCGATCACGTCGGTCTGACGCGCCAGGGTGCCGCTCGCCAGCACATAGACGGCGTTGGCGCCGATCCGCTCGATCTCCTGCGCCAGCGCCTCGGCCAGCGGGACGCCATAGATCACCCGCTCCATCGGCGGATAGCGATGGGTGCCCTGGATCATGATTTGGTCCTCACTTGGTCCTCCCCCTCCCCTTGCGGGAGGGGGGCTGGGGGAGGGGTCTGTTGCTGTACTGGCGTCGCCCCCTCCCCCCAACCCCCTCCCGCAAGGGGAGGGGGAGAACCGAAGGGGTTACCCCTTCGGCTTGCAGAACGCGTCGAGCGCGGCGACCTCCTTGCGGTCGCCCTCGAAGTCGGCGGCGATGCGCTCGTAGAGCCGCGCCGCCCCTTCATAGAAGTTCGCGCGCGGCGGGATCCTCGCCGACGAACTGAGCGATCTCCTCCATCTCGGCGACCCAGCGATAGGCCTTGGAGTACATGTTCGGCACCTGCCGCGTCAGCCAAGCGAACAGCTGCGGCTGGCTGGACGACAACTCAGCCTTCAGAGTCCTCCGCCGTGCCGGCACGCGCTGGCCGCCAGCATCATCGCCGCACCGAGCGCGGTGAAGCCTTTGGTGATGCCGGCATACGACATCTTCATCGCCGAGGCCGCACCGATCGGACCGGGCTGGATCGGCATCTCCAGGCCGTACTTCGTCAGCTCGGCCACACGGTCCGCGCCTTCGCCGGAAAGATAGATCCTGGGGCTGTAGCCGGCTCTGGGCGGTCCGCCCACGATGCCGCCATCGACGAACGTCGCCCCGGTCTCCTGCACCACGCGCGCGATCCGCACGCACGGTCGCCGGATCGAGCGCATTGCAGTCGACAAAGACCGGCTTCTTTGCCGCAGCGCGCAGCACAGGCGCCAGCCGCTCCGCCAGGCCGAGCGCATCGCCCGGCGGCAGAATGGAAAGAATGATGTCCGACCGCGGCGATCTGCTCGTCCGAAACCCCGACCATCCCCGCGGCCTTGGCGCGCGCAACGGTGGCGTCGCTGCGCCCCGCGAGCGAAGTCCTCACCTCGATGCCGTTCTCGACGAGCCGTTTGCCGACACCGCTGCCCATCATGCCGGGTGCGATAACTGCGACGACAGGCTGCATGGCTGCCTCCTTCAACTTGCGGCGGTTTAGGCGAAGGCACCCAGACGACGCAGGTGCCCGATCTCATCGGCTGAATAGCCGGCCTCGCGCAGCACGTCCTCGCTGTGCTGGCCGACCGTGGGTGCATGGCGCGGCGCGACCTTCTCCTCGCCATCGAGATGGAACGGGCTGGATACCGTCAGCGTCGTTTCGTCGGCGAACGGCACCAGCGCGCCGATTGCCTGCATCTGCGCATCGTCGGCGGTGTCGTCGGTCCGTGCCACCACGCCAAACGTCACGCCGACGCCATCGAGTATCTTGCGCCACTCAGCCATGTCACGCGTGGCGAACACCACATCCAACTCGGCGACCAGCGCCGCGGCGTTCTGCTTGCGCGCCTCTTTCGTGGCGAACCGTCTGTCATGCGTCAGGTCTTCAAGGCCGATAGCGTTCAGCAGCGGCTTCAACTGCCGATCCTCGTTGAACAGCGCCATAATGAACCAGCGGCCGTCGCGGCAGCGATAGTGGTTGGCGAGAGCGTTCGGTGCCTGCTCGCGCGGCGGCCGATGCGGCACCGGTTCGCCGAACAGCCGCGTCTGCACGAAGCAGCCGTTCGCCCAGAGGCCGTTCTGCAGCAGCGACGAACGCACCAAGCCGCCGCGTCCGGTCTTCTCGCGGCGATACAGCGCGGTGACGATGGCGGCGTAAAGGCCGGTGGCGCTGGGATGATCGCCCATGCCGGGCGCCGACCGCGCCGGCGGCGTATCCACCTCCGCACGCACGGCGTCCATCAGGCCGGTGCGCGCCCAGTAGGCGGTGGAATCGAAGCCGGTCTTCGCCGCCTCGTCGCCCGCCTCGCCATAGGCGGTGAACGACGCGTAGATCAGCCGCGGGTTCAGCGGCAGCAAGTCGTCGGGCGCCAGCTTCAGGCGGTCGCGCACCGGAAGCGGGAAGTTGGTCACGAACACATCGGCGTCGGCGACCAGGCGATACAGCACCTCACGCCCCGCCTTGTGCTTCAGATCCAGCGCGAGGCTGCGCTTGTTGCGGGCCGTCAGCTGCCAGTAGTAGTCGTTCGGTGCGCCGCTGGCGCTGCGCGCGCGCCAGGGATCGCCCGCGCCGGGCGGTTCGATCTTGATCACATCGGCGCCGAAATCCGACATGATCGTCGCGGCAGCGGGGCCGGCGATCCAGCTCGCGCAATCGATGACCTTCAGGCCGGAGAACAGGTGGTCGGTCATCGCATCACGGCTTCTGGTTGCTGAAGATGATCGTGCCCGACGCGGCGAACATGCCGCCGACACCGTGGCAGACGGAGATCTTCGCGCCGGGTATCTGCGCCGGTGCGATGCCGCGCATCTGGCGCACGCTCTCCTGCAACGCATACATGCCGTACATGCCGGAGTGCATATACGACAGTCCGCCGCCGTTGGTGTTGAGCGGCAGCTTGCTGCCGATCGCTGTGTTGCGTTCGGCGATGAAGCGGCCGGCCTCGCCGCGCGGCACGAAGCCGAGGTCCTCCAGCCCGAACAGCGGCAGGTGCGCGAACGCGTCGTAGATCATCAGGTGATCGACGTCCTTGTGCGTGATGCCGGCCTCGCGGAACGCGGTCGGTCCCGGCGACGGCGAATGCGCGCGAACTGACAAAACTTTCCATCTGGCTCACCATCGGCGTCTCGACGCTTTCACCGGTGCCGAGGATGTAGACAGGCTTGGTGGGAAAGTCCTTGGCGCGATCGGCGGATGTCAGGATCAGCGCGCCGCCGCCATCGGTAACCAGGCAGCATTGCAACAGCCGGAATGGATAGGCGATCATGCGCGAACCGAGCACGTCCTCGACCGTGATCGGATCGCGGAACGTCGCGCGCGGGTTCTTCGCCGCCCATTCGCGCTGCACCACTGACACCATGGCGATCTGCTCGTGCGTCACGCCGTAGGTCTTCATGTAGCGCAGCACCGGAATCGGAAAGAGACTCGGCGGACCCATAGGGCCGAACGGCTGCTCGAACTGGCCGTTCAGACTCGAGGCCGGTACAGGACGTGGAATGCGGCCGATGCCAGAGCGTCCGCTTTCACCGTGCGTGACCAGGATGGTCTTCGCCAGCCCTGCCTCGATCGCCGCCGCCGCATGGCGCACGTGGATCATGAACGAGCAGCCACCCACCGACGTGCCGTCCACCCAGGTGGGCGTGATGCCAAGATAGTGCGCGATCTGCACCGGCGTCTCGCCGGCTGTGGCGACGCCGTCGATGTCCTTCGGCTTCAGTCCGCAATCCGCCATCGCATTCAGCGCCGCATCGGCATGCAGTTGGATCTGCGACATGTCGGGAATGACGCCAAGCTTCGTGGTCTCCGCGGCGCCGACGACGGCGACTGTGTTGTGTGGCATCGGTTCAGCCTTTCGCCGGACGGAAGAAGGGCAGCGTGACGGCGTCGGTCTGCTTCGCGAACACCACCTCGAGCGGCATATCGAGCTGCAGCGCCTCCGGCGTCTGCGCGCATTCGACAATGTTGGTCATCATGCGCGGCCCTTCGGCCAGCTTCACCACCGCGATCGCATAGGGCGGTTCGAAGCCTGGCACCTTGCGATGATGGATCACGTAGCTGTCGAGGATCGCACGGCCGGAGGCAGCGAACACCGACACCTTTCGCGAGGCGCATTTCGGGCAGAACGGCCGCGGCGGAAAGTACACGTTGCGGCATTCGTCGCAGCGCTGCAGGCGGAGCTCGCCGGCCTGCGTGCCGTCCCAGAAGTGCTTCGTTTCAGGCGTGGGTTGCGGCAGGGCGCGGCCTGGCTCTGGCATGACGTTTTCCTGGTTCAGTTGGGCGTGCGGCGGCCGGCGACGTAGGTGGCGCCTGCCGCGCCGGCCTGTTCGGAATGGCGGCAGCCGTGCGTCATGCTGAACGTGTCGCCCACCTGATAGGTATTGCGCTGATCACCGACGACGATCGTCATTTCGCCGGCAACGACCATAAGGCGGGCATCGAAGTCGTGTGCGTGTTCGGGATTGATCGCGCCCGGCTGCATCGTGTTGACAACGACCTGATACCCGTCGCGCTGCAACTCGGCCTCGAATACGGTGCGGTCCATGGATTGCGTCCTCCTGAGGGGTCCGCATCAAGCTAGTGCGATTTGCGCACGGCTGGCAACGCAGCCTGTGGCTAGGCGGACTCCACCAGTGCGTCCAACGCGGTTCGGACGGCCTGGGACAGCTCGCGCCGATCGTACGGTTTGCGGAGCATATGCCGCCCGTCATGCCCTGACAGCTCGGCAGCATAGCCGGACGCGAACAAAACCCTCAGACCGGGCCGCAAGCGCCGCGCTGCTTCGGCCAGTTGATAGCCGCTCATACCTTCAGGCATGACGATGTCGGTGAACAACAGATCGACTGCTTCGCCTGACTCGAGGATTGTCAGTGCCGCCGGCCCACTCGCCGCGCAAACCACCTTGTAACCTAACGCGACGAGGTGGCGGCGCGCCACCGCCATCAGGGTCTCATTGTCGTCCACCAGTAGAATGGCTTCGCTTCCTCCGGGATGGGTGACGGCCACCCGCGGCGCATTCGGCGCGCCCTCGATGCCCTCATGCGCGCGCGGTAGATACAGCCTGACCTTGGTCCCGATGCCAACGACACTTTCAATGTCGAGGTGTCCTCCTGACTGCTTGGCGAAGCCATAGGCCATGCTGAGGCCAAGGCCAGCGCCCACGGACGGCGGCTTGGTTGTGAAGAACGGCTCGATCGCCTGCTGAACCACCGCCTCCGGCATGCCAGTGCCGGTGTCCGTCACAGTCAGCACGACGTAGTCGCCCTCGCCTACCTCGCTGTACCCTGCTGCGCTTTGCGCATCCAGATAAACGTTGGCAGCCTGGATTGTGAGGCTGCCACCCTGTGGCATCGCGTCGCGTGCGTTGAGTGCCAGGTTGAGCAGCGCGTCGCGGATCTGCGACGGATCGGCGCTGGTGAACCAGAGATCAGGTACCTGCTGTGTGTCAATGTGGATTGTCTCACCAAGCGTCCGGCGCAGCATCTCCACGTGGTCGTGCAGCAAGGCGTTCAGATCGACCCGCTGCGGATGCAATGGCTGGTTGCGTGCGACCGCCATGAGCCGGCGCGTCAGAAGCGACCCGCTCAGCGCGCTGTTCAGGATCTCGCGCGCCAGGCCAGCCTGCTCTGGCGCATCCTTGACCGCGTCCATCAGAAATTCGACGCTGCCGATGATCACCCCCAACAGGTTGTTGAAGTCGTGCGCGATGCCTCCGGTAAGCTGCCCCAACGCCCGCATCTTCTCTGACTGGCGCAGCATTTCTTCGGCACGTTCGCGCTCTGCGACCTGACCTTTCAGTTCCTCAAGGGTGGCCTCCAGCCGACGGTTTGTCGTCTCCAGTTGTTCGGCACTCGGCAGCGCAAGCGCCAAAGGCATGGCCCGCCACATCAGGTAGGACGTGCCGATTGAGATCCACGCGGTGAGCAGCTTGATCAGGCCATCCAGCCAATAAGCCGGATACCACAGCGTCACCACGCCCATGACATGAGTTGTGCCGCACGCCAAAATAAACGCGCCCGTCATTACGAATATGCCGCGAAATACCAAGTCGTGGCGTCGCGATACGAAGTAAACCAACGCGAACGGGATCGTAAAATACGCGATCGCAATCGTGGCATCAGAGAGAACGTGAAGCCATAGCAATTCCGGTTGCCATAGCAAGCACATCCCATGTGGAATGTAATCCTGTTCCAACAGGAACCCAGGAAGGGATGACAACATGACGTCCTCATCACTGGTTGAGAGCCGGCTTGAGGCGGTTGCCAAATTAGGGGCACGCAATTGCACTGTGGGCTGGATGGTTATCCGCGACACCTGTCGTAGTCACGGCTAGCCATCTGCCCGTGGTTAACGTGTTAACACTATCCGGCGTGTCGTACCAAGTTTCTTGAACGGGCCGGGCATCCCGAGTATAGCATTACCGTAACGCCGCCAGACCGTTCCGGGCAGGCGCCTGCCTTACCCTACCAGAACAGCCTTGCCGATCACCTTGCGGTCGATCACCGCCTGAACCGCATCGGCCGCCTGGGCCAGCGGGAAGCGATGTGAGATGTGTGGCCTCAGCTTGCCCTGCGCGGCGAGGTCGGTCAGCGCCTTCATGTTGGCGATCGCCAGTTCGGGATCGGCCTCGTTCAGCCCGCCGATGCGCACGCCGATCGCGTCGATGCCCTTGATCAGCAGATAGTTGCTGCGGATGTTGGTCGGACCCCCGCCGAGGAAGCCGAGGATCAGCAACCGTCCGCACCAGGCGAGGCAGCGCAGCGATTCGTCGGTCACCTGCGCGCCGATCGGGTCATACACGATATCGACGCCGCGACCGCCCGTGAGATCCTTCACCTTGTCGAGGAACCCGCCCTGGTAGTCGATCGCATGATCGGCGCCTTCCTCGAGGCAGGCGCTGCGCTTTTCCTCGGTGCTGGCGGTGGCGATCACCTTGGCACCGAACACCTTCGCTACCTGGATCGCGGCGATGCCGATGCCGCCGGCCGCGCCGTGCACCAGCACCCACTCGCCTGGCTTCATTCGTCCGCGCTGCAGCAGCGCGTGGTAGGCTGTGGAATACGCACCACGGAACACGCCGGCCGCTTCGATGCTCATGCCCGCCGGCACGTGGTCGCACAGCGCGGCCTTGGCGTTGCCGAGTTCGGCGCAGGCGCCGAGGCTGTGGCGGCTCATCACGCGGTCGCCGACGCGGAACTGGGTGACGCCGGAACCGACCGACACCACCACGCCTGCCGCCTCGCCGCCGGGAATGAACGGCGGTTCGGGGCGGAACTGATACTTGCCGGCGAGCATCAGCACGTCGACGTACTGCACACCGCGCGCCTCGATGCGCACCTGCACCTCGCCCGTCCCCGGTGGCGGCGGATCGGGCACATCGCGCAACGCCAGGACTTCCGGGCCGCCGAACGCCTCGCACACCACTGCTTTCATGCAATCGAACCCCTGCTGTCGGTGGAGTATTGCCGCGTCATCGGCGCCGCGCCAACAGCATCGGTCCGTACTCGGCGGCGAACAGTGCAAAGGCGCCGACCCATGTCAGCGCGGCGATCTCGTACAGACCCATCTGCGCATCGACCGTCCATGCCGCGCCGATCCGCAGCAGCGCCGATGCGCTTGCGAGCACGTAGATGGCCATCGTCACCTTGTCGGCGCGCAGCACGCGTCCGGTATGGCCGAGCGTGGCTCGCGTCATCACGGCCAGCGTCATCGTACCCATCGCGCCGGCCGTGAGGGCGTGCACCGCGGCGGCTGTCGGCACGGAATTGCTGACGAGCGACAGTCCCAACAGTGCGACGCCGGCGACGAGCCAGAGATAACCGACATGCAGCACCAGCAGCAGCGGCTCCTCAATCGTGGCGACACCGTGCCAGCGCGCGAGCCGCACTAGGTTCAATGCTGCCGCAATCAGCAGCAGCGCACCAACGGGCGGCCAATCGGGCAGAAATGTCCACACGATCATGCCCGTGTGCAGCGTGCCAAGGGCGAAGCGATCCAGCATGTCGGCTGATGGCGGCACGGGCGATTTGCCTCGCGCGTTGAGCCAGTTCCGTGTGAACGCCGGCACAATGCGTCCGCCGATCACAGAGATCAGCACGATCACCACCGCAATGCCCAGCCGCCAACCCAGTCCGATCGGCACCGCAAAGCCGAGGGCCTGGAGATGCGTCAGCAAGTTCGCGATCGCCAGCATGATCACCGGTGCCAGCAACGGATAGTTGCGTTTGTTCCCTGCAGCGATCAGTTCACGTGCCGCGACAACCTCGAGCGCGACAGCGAAGGCGAGATCGCATATCACCACGAGCCAGCCCGGAACCATCGCCGAGAACAGGCAGACGACGCGCCCGAGCAGCCAGAGACCTGTCAGCACTGCGAGCGGTGTTCCCGCCACCGGCGCGCGGCTCGTCCAGTTCGGAATTGCGGTCAGCAGGAACCCGCCGACCGTGGCCATCACGAAGCCGAACAGCATTTCGTGGATGTGCCAACTCAGCGGGTCGAAGTCGCTCGGCAAATCGATTTCGCCGGTCAGCAGCGGCAGCCACGCCGCCATCGACAATGCTGCCCACGCCGCGGCGGCCAGGAAGAGCGGACGGAATCCGGCGGTCAGCAGCGGCGGCATTTTGCGGTCCTCGACGCGACCTCCATAATCGCACATCGCCAACGGGGACACACGGCCATGTCAGGTGCCAACACATTCAAGTTCGTCATGCTGCCGCCGCAGTCGGACATAACGCGTGGCTGGGGCCGCGCGCTGGCCGAGGCAATGCCGGAAGTGCGGGTGGTAATTGCCGAAGATCAAGCGACGGCGGAGCGCGAGATCGTCGATGCCGAGGCAGCGTTCGGCCGGCTGCCACGCGAGGTGCTGGCGAAGGCGCGGCGGCTGCGCTGGCTGCAGGCACCGCAGATCGCACCTCCCGCGGGATACTACTACCCCGAGCTGATCGAGCATTCGCTGACGGTCACCAACTTTCGCGAAATCTTCAACGACCACATCAGCACACACATCATGGCTTTTGTGCTGGCCTTCGCCCGCGGGCTGCACGTGTTCATCCCGCAGCAGCTCCGCCGCGAGTGGAAGAAAACGCGCGAGAATACCGGTGTCGTGCACCTGCCCGAGGCGACCGCGCTGATCGTCGGTGTCGGCGGCATCGGCGCGGAGACCGCACGGCTGGCCGCGGCTTTCGGCATGACGGTGCTGGCCACGGACGCACGGCGCACATCGGCGCCTCCCGGTGTTACGGAACTGCACAAGCCGGAGGCGCTCGATACACTGCTGCCGCGGGCGGACTTCGTCATCCTGACCGTGCCGCATACGCCGGCCACTGAGGGCCTTATGCACCGCGCGCGCTTCCAGCGCATGAAGCGCAGTGCGTTCTTCATCAACATCGGCCGCGGCATGACGACAAAGCTGGACGATCTGGTGGCGGCGTTGAACGCAGGCGAGATCGCCGGTGCGGCGCTTGACGTGTTCGAGCAGGAGCCGTTGCCGGCGGAGCATCCGCTATGGACGATGCCGAACGTGCTGCTGACGCCGCATACGGCGGGTTGGGGTCCGTATTTGGATGACCGGCGCTACCAGATCATGAGCGACAACTGCCGCGCGTTCCTCGACGGCAAGCCGTTGCGGAACGTGGTAGACAAGGCTTCATGGTTCTAATCGCCTGGCAAGGAGCGTAGCGACGGCAGTAAAAAAGCTCTTCTCCGCGGCCCTCAGCGGTTCTCCGCTGTCCTCCGCGCAAATAATAAAGAACCTTACCGAGCCCCCAAAACCGTGCCCGACATGGGCAAGGCCAGCGCGGTTCGATCTGCCGCAATGATTGGCGCGGAGGACAGCGGAGAACCGCTGAGGGCCGCGGAGGTTTTCTTGATTGCTGCGCCGCTGCGCTCCTCGCAGCAACGGTTCAAAAGGAAGCATGCGCATGAGCTCGCTGGTTGTGGTGTACGAACTCGAAGGTAACGGGCGCGGAATTGTCAGCGATGCGCTGGCAGGTGCGGCCGACGTCGTCTACCTGCCCGACCTGGACGACGCGGGGCGCGCCGATGCGTTGCGCAACGCCGATGCGGTGCTGGCGCGCACGACGCGCGAACTACGCCAGGGCGAGATCGCGCTTCTGAAGGACGTGCGCCTGCTGCAGTTTATCAACGCGGGCATCGACTTCGTGCCGCTGGCGGAGGTGCCGGCAGGCGTGCAGGTTGCGACCAATGGCGGTGCCTACGCCGAACCGATGGCGGAGCACGCGCTGGCGATGGCGCTCGCCGCGGCGAAGCGGCTGTTGGTGGAGCACGCGGCACTCGCGCGCGGCGAGTTCAACCAGTTCGCGCGGAACCGCATGCTGGCCGGCGGCGTGTGCGGCATCCTGGGTTTCGGCGGCATCGGCGTCGCCACGGCGCATCTGGCGCGAGGCATCGGCATGAAGGTGCATGCGATCAACCGGCGCGGCCGCAGCGAGGAACCGACAGACTGGATCGGCACGCCGGATCAACTCGACATGCTGCTGGCGGCGTCGGACGTGCTGGTGATCTGCACGCCGCTGACGCCTGCGACGCAAGGCATGATAGGCGCACCGCAGCTTGCGCGAATGAAGGAAGACGCGATCCTGGTGAATGTCGCGCGCGGCGAGATCGTCGATGAGCGCGCACTGTATGACCGGCTGGTCGCGTTTCCGAAGTTCAGCGCGTGCATCGATGCGTGGTGGATCGAGCCGGTCCGTCACGGCACGTTCCGCATGGACCAGCCGTTCATGTCGCTGCCCAATGTGATCGGCTCGCCGCACAACTCGGCGGCGGCAATCGCGGGAACCGGGGTGGTGGGATTGCAGCGAGCGATCGCCAACATCAAACGCGCGCTGGCGGGGCAGACACCGCTCTATCTGGTGCCGCCGGAAGATCGGATGATGTAGGCGTCAGGCACCCTGCGCGACCAGCTTCGCGAACTCCGCCAACTGATCCGCCTCCACGTCCGACACCGCGTAATACGTGATGCCGGCGTGCCGCCAGGTGACGACATTGAAGCCCTGCCGCGTCCTCTTCGCGGAAGGGTTCGTCGCCCTTCCCGGCAGAGGCCCATGCGAACAGATTGATCACGTGCTTCGCGCGCCGGTACACCACCGCCGCCGCCTGATGCCCATCGACGTAGTCCTGCCGGCCGCCGACCAGCGGGAACCCCTCGTCCTTCAGGTCGCGCACCGGCGGCGAGACATCCAGTCGTGCCGACAGCCACGGCTTCACCGTGTGCTGATCGCTGGTCAGCACATCGGTCAGATGCTCGCCCTGCAGCGAACGGATGTGGCTGTCGATCACCGCCAATGACGGATCTTGCTGCCCGCCCATTACCAGCACGGTCAGCGCCACGCCGGCCAAGGCGCCCGCCAGCCCCGTGCCGCCCAGACTGAACGCCGGCATGCGGAACCACGGACGCACGACACGCGGCGCCTCCTCGCGCGGCAGCGCCGCACCGATGCGCGCCGCCAGCCCAGGCGGAGCGCGGTGATACGGCAACTTGGTACGCATGGCCGACTGCATGGCGCGCAACTCCTCAAGCCTCGCCGCGCAGTCGTTGCAGCCGGCGACATGGCGGTTCACGCGCAGCCGCGCGATCGGTCCGAGCGCGCTGTCGATCAGCCCCGACAGCATGACGGTGGCGCGATTACACTCCATGCGCGGCCTCCGGTTCGGTTTGCTGCAACCACAGCTTGCGCAGGGCGAGCCGCGCGCGCGACAGCCGTGACATCACCGTGCCGATCGGCAAACCGGTCACCTCTGCGATCTCCTTGTAGGCCATGTCCTCGACCTCGCGCAGCAGCAGCACTTCGCGATACTCGGCTGGCAACTGTTCCATCAAGCGGCCGAGCGTCTGGCTGTCGATGCTCTCCAGCAGCAGCGCCTCGGGATCGCGCGGACGGCTGGTCCACATCGCCTCCTCGGTGTCCGCGCTGTCCCCCGCCGGCGTATCGGGAACGAACACCATCCTCCCCGAGCGATTCTCCTTCACCCAGGTCATGAAGGCGTTGCGAACGATGGTCAGCAGCCACACGCGGAAATTCCCTCCCTGGAAGGCGTCGAAATAGCGGTAGGCCCGCAGATAGGCGTCCTGCACCACATCCTCGGCATCCGTCGTGTTGCCCGCCAGCCAGCGGGCAAGGTTGTACGCGGCATCGAGATGCGGCAGAGCGAGCAACTCGAAGCGTCGGCGGCGGTCGTCCTGGGGCAAGGCCTTGGTCCTGACTGCGGGCTGCCGCGTCCCATACCCGGCGAGCCGCAATATTATTCCTGATTGGCTCGGGAATAACCCCTGGGCGGCCTCGGTAGAGACGGCAGCCCAACAGGAGGAGATCATCGATGAACATAGACCCGAGCCTGCAGCGCCGCGGCTTCCTGAAATGCATGACCTGGGCGGGCACCGCCATGGTGTGGACCGTCGCCGGCGGCGTGCCGCGCTCGCGCCTGATCGGCAGCGCCGAGGCCGCGAGCACCGACCTGACTTTCGTGCAGATCAGCGACAGCCATCTCGGCTTCGACAAACCGGCCAACACCGACGTGACTGCGACGCTGAAAGAAGCGCTGGACGACGTCGGCAAGCTGAAGAAGACGCCGGCCTTCATGATCCATACCGGCGACATCACGCATCTTTCCAAACCGGCGCAGTTCGACACCGCGGCACAGCTCTGCGGCGCCACCAAGCTGACGATGCACACCGTTCCCGGCGAGCACGACATCCTGGAGGAGGACGGCAAGAGCTATCTCAACCGCTTCGGCAAGGGCAGCAAGGGCGACGGCTGGTACAGCTTCGACGCCAACGGCGTGCACTTCATCGGCCTGGTGAACGTGGTGAACCTGCAGGGCAACGGCCTGGGCAATCTCGGACACGACCAGCTCGAGTGGCTCGAGGACGACGTGAAGCACCTGTCGGCCAGCACGCCCATCGTGGTGATGGCGCACGTGCCGCTGTGGATCGTCTACCAGGACTGGGGCTGGGGCACGGCGGACGGCGCTCAGGCGCTGTCGTATCTGAAGAAGTTCGGCTCGGTGACGGTGCTGAACGGCCACATCCACCAGGTGCTGCAGAAGGTGGAAGGCAACGTGTCGTTCCACACCGCGCGCTCCACCGCGTTCCCGCAGCCGGCGCCTGGGTCGGCGAAGAGCCCGGGGCCGATGGTCGTCCCGGCCGGCGAGCTGAAGCACTACCTCGGCATCGCCAACGTCAACCTGGTGTCGGCAAAGGCGCCGCTCGCCATCGTCGATACGCCGCTCGCCGGCTGAAGGAAGCGCCATGATCGAGACGTTGGAGCCGGGCGGCATCGCCCGGCGCCTGCTGCTGCGCCGTGTACTCGGCGCGGGCATCGTGATCGCGCTCGGCAGCCGCACGGCGAAAGCCGCGGACGCGGAGGTGGTCATCGACAACTTCACCTTCGCGCCGACGCCTCTGAAGGTGAAGGTCGGCACGACCGTCACCTGGGTCAACCACGACGACATCCCTCACAGCCTCGTCTGCCCGAACCTGAAGGTGCATTCGCATCCGCTGGATACCGACGACACGTTCGCATTCAAGTTCGAGCAGGCGGGGACGTACGACTACGTGTGCGGACTGCATCCGCACATGCATGGCCAGGTGGTGGTGGAAGCCTGACGGTGTCATCGTGCCGCTCCCTTGTCGTTAGGGAGCAGCACGATGAGCCAGGACAAGCCGGACAACACGCCGGCAGTGCGCCAGACCAACCAGTCGTTCTTCTTCGAGTCTGACATCTTCAGCGCCGGCCGCCTGCTCGCGCGCCGCGCGCGTCCCGGCGGCGTGGTGCACGAGCCGGCCCGCGCGATCCCGGTGTTTCGCGAGTGCGACGTGCTGGTGGTTGGCGGCGGCCCTTCCGGCACGGCAGCTGCGGTTGCCGCGGCGCGCACCGGCGCCGATGTCGTGCTGCTGGAGCGCTACAATCATCTGGGCGGTCTCTCCACCGGCGGTCTCGTCATATGGATCGACCGCATGACCGACTGGAGCGGCGCTCAGGTGATCCAGGGCATCGCCAACGACCTGCTCGACCGGCTGCCCAAGGACGCCATCGCCGGACCGCCACGCGGCCTGTGGGGCAACGCGGACGCAGCCACCGCCGCCTATTGGCGCGAACGCACCGCCGCCTACCACGGCATCGTCACCTGGTCGCCGACGATCGATCCGGAACGGCTGAAGCTCGCGAGCCAGGAGCTGGTGCTGGAGAGCGGCGTGCAGCTGCTGCTGCATGGATTGGGCAGCGGCGCCGATCATGGAGGACGGCGCCGTCGCCGGCGTGGTGTTCGAGAGCAAGGAAGGCCGCCTCGCGATCCGCGCCCGCGTGACCGTGGATTGCACCGGCGACGGCGACATCTTCGGCCGCGCCGGCGCCGGTGCGGACACTGACATCGAGGAGCGCGACATCCATCACTGCATGAACACGTCGTGGATCTGGGGCGGCTGCGACATGACGCGCTGGATCGCGTTCAAGACCGGCGACGCGGCGGGGTTCTCCGCCTTCATGGAGTGCGGGCGGTCGCTGTGCGGCGGACTGTTCGAGCGGCCGTTCGTGTCGTGGCGAAACGACGTCGCTCTGTTCATGGGTCCGCGCCTGTCGGGCTATTCTGCAATCGATGTGCAGGACCTGACCGAGGTGGAGGTGCGCTCGCACCGGCTGATGGCGCAGCATCTCGACGTGTATCGTGCGCACGCGCCGGGCTTCGAGCAGGCGTTCCTGATGCTGTCGGCGCCGCAGCTCGGCGTGCGCCATTCGCGGCGGCTGCCTGGCGTGGCGCGGGTGACGCGCGAGCGCTGGAGCGATGCGACGCCGTGGGACGACGAGATCGGCGTGTCGCCGTCGCTGTCGCCGAAGCTGCCGCCGGTGTCGGTGCCGTATGGCTGCCTGGTGCCTCGGACGGTGGACGGGCTGCTGGTGGCGGGGCGGCATGTATCGTCGGATGCGGCAAGCCATTCGTTCCTGCGCGAGATCCCGCAATGCTGGCTGACCGGTCAGGCCGCCGGCGTGGCGGCGGGTGTGGCTGTGGCGCGGAACGTGGCGCCGCGGGCCGTGCCGGTCGGGGAGGTACAGGCGGAGCTACTGCGGCAGGGGGCGTGGGTGAGGACGCCGGAAGGGTTGATGCACGCGGGCACGGGGTCAGCGACTGCCCTTGCACCGTGATTTCGCTTGGTTGGCGGTAGGCAGGAAGCGGTAACGCAAACAACGCAAATGGCTGCAGGCGGCTTCCGGACGTTCCCCAACGGCTCTGGCCTGCATTGCGGAGCGACTTCACGCCTCTGTCATCGTTCAGTATGCTCCAATCCGATGTGCTGGCACCGCGTGCGGAACACCGAGCATCGCGTATGCTTCCAACGGAGGACAAACGATGCCTCAACTGACAGGCGGCTGTCTGTGCGGCGCGGTGCGCTACACGACAACGGCGGATCCGATGATGACGTTCGTGTGTCATTGCCGCGACTGCCAGAGGTTCACTGGCAGCGCCTTTGGTGCCCTGGTCGTCCTTCCCAAGGAGGCGGTGACAATCAATGGCACGATGAAAACGTTCACCAGTCTGGGTGGCAGCGGCAAGCCGATCCTCCGACATTTCTGCCCGGAATGCGGCTCGTCGATCGCGGAGGAGGCGGGCACTGCGCCGGGCCGAGTGGTGCTCAACATCGGCACGTTCGACGAGCCGAAATCGGTCACACCGGCCCGCGAGAGCTTCTGCGACGACGCGTTGCCCTGGGTGCATCTGACCGGCGACATGCAGCGCTTTGCGAAACGGCAGGTCTGAGGTCAGCGCCAAAACGGCTCCAGCGCCCACCCGGAGTCGTGCGCTACTGACGCGAACAGGGACGTGAACGGTGACCAAATTTAGCCAGCGCCCGCAAACCACGGAGACCCCCGGACCATGGACCCGGAAAACCAGCTCGCCACCAACTACGCGCGGAAGGCCGCCGAGAACACCGCCGGCGACGACTACCTGAAGCTCTCCAGCCTGATGTGCTGGGACGCGGTGAAACACTGCGCCCTCAAAGCCGGAATCATCGACCAGACCCAGTACAACAGGATCAGCGGCAAGTCGGACATGGTCGGCGGCGCCAGTGCCGTCCTGGCCCGCCCTCAGACCATCGCCTCACTCCAGCCGGGCCAGATCCTCGGCTTCTACTTCGTGGAGGACGGTCAGGAGCGCATGATGCATTGCATGCTGTCCGTCGGGCAGGGCAAGGCGGCCGGCAACAAGAACGACTGCATGGGCATCGGTCGCGCCGTCGGCTGGGAAGTGCTCGACCTCGGCGGCCTGCGCTGGGATGGCGATCAGCTCACCTGCCCGCGCGGCGCCGCTTCCAGCAACCCGGGCGTGATGGTCTACCGCAACGTGATCTGCCGCTATAACTGGATCAGCTACCTGCGCTTCCGGTGAGCGCACGCCTGGTCACCGCCGTCAGGTTCATCGTCAGCAATACCCCAGGCTTGGGCAGCTCGCTCACGGCAACCACCGTCCGCGCCGGACGATGCAGCCCCATGGCCTCGGCGTATGCTGCGTTCATTGCGTCGAAATCCGCCATGCTCTTGAGAAAGATGTTGATGTGCACGGCATGATCCAGGTCGGACCCGACGGCTTCCAGCATCACCTTGAACGATCGCAGGATCTGCCGCGTCTGCGCCGCGACATCGGCCCCCGCCAGCTGCCCGGTCGCCGGATCCACGCCCGCGGTGCCACCGATCCAGATGTGCTCGCCCACCTTCGCGACGTGATTGTAGGGACCGATCGGCGTCGGCGTGTTCGGTGGCGTCAGAGTGTCAACGCGCGAGCTCATAATGGTGCGCCCTCGATCTGCGCAACACTGGTCACGAGGATGGGGGCGGTGCGGGGCAGTGAGCGCTCTCTGAGGTCTACGCGCCGCCTCCCACTGCATGCGCGCTCACCGGAACGCGAACTCCTGGTATCCGCCCTTGGCGACTTCGTCCGTCTTGCGCCGGAAATGTACGCCATGGCCATTATACCCCAGCACGCGGCGTACGCTGCGGCCCTCCACATTGCGGTTCACGCCGGTCTGCCAGGAATCGACCTTGGATGACAGCAGCGGCTCGGCCGCCTTGATCACGGTCTCGGTCCACTCCGCCACATGCTCGGGCCGCGTCTCCACGTGGGTGTAGCCGTGTTCTCGCATGAACCGCAGAATACCGGTCTGAAATTCCACGCTGTGTTCGACGGCCTGCGGGATATTGCCACGCGCTGTGTGCGGACCCAGCACCATCATCATGTTGGGAAAGCCTTCAGCCAGCATGCCCAGATAGGTGCGGGGACTGTCCGCCCAGGCATCCGTCAGTCGCACGCCGTTCGTGCCACGGATGTCGATCCGATCGAACGCGCCCGTCACCCCATCGAAGCCGGTGGCATAGATCAGGATATCGAATTCATGCTCTCGCTTGCTGGTCTGGATGCCGCGCGGCGTGATCCGCTCGATCGGCTCGTCGTTCAGCGTATCGACCAGCAGCACATTGTCACGGTTGTAGGCCTCGAAATAACCGCTCTCCAGCGGCACGCGACGGGCCCCGAAACCGTGGTCCTTTGGAATCAGTTTCTCCGCGACCTTCGGGTCCTTCACACGCTGGCGAATCTTCCGGGCGATGAAATCGCTCAACGCGGAGTTGGCCTTCTCGTCGACAAAGGTGTCGCGGAAATTGCCCAGCCAGATGCCAAAACCCGGCTCCGCGTATAGTTTTTCCCAGAACGCCTCACGCTCATCCGGCGGCACCTCCAGGGTCTTGCGGGGGTCGGCCTGGTGGATGAACCACATCGGCGTGGTAGCGCAGTGCGCGTAGATCTCGTCGTAGCGCGACTTGATTGCCTCCATTTCCGCTTTGCTGATCTTGGAATTGTGCAGCGGCGCAGCCCAGTTCGGCCGGCGCTGGAAGACGGTGAGCTGCTTCGCCTGCTTGGCGATCTCCGGGATCGCCTGGATGGCGGTGGCGCCGGTGCCGATGATGCCGACGCGTTTGTCCGTGAAATCGACCGGCGTATGCGGCCAGCGTGCGGGGTGATAGGCCGGACCGCGGAAGCTCTCCACGCCCGGGATGGCCGGCATCGTATGGGCGGAGAGTATGCCGACCGCGGTGCACAGGAATCGCGACCGTGCCTGCTGTCCACTCTCAAGGGTCACGGTCCATTGGTTCGCCGCGTCATCCCAATGTGCCGCCGTCACCGTGCTGCAGAACTGCATGTCGCGGCGCAGGTCGAACTTGTCGGCCGTGTGGTTCAGGTATTCCAGCGTGTCGGGCTGGGGGGAGAAGTGCTCCTTCCAGTCCCATTCCTGCATCAGCTCCTTCGAGAATGAATAGCCGTAGGTCCAGCTTTCCGAATCAAAGCGGGCCCCGGGATAGCGGTTCCAGTACCAAGTGCCGCCGACATTGGTGCCGGTCTCGAAGACACGCGCGGTCATGCCCAGTTGCCGCAGGCGATAGAGCATGAACATGCCGGAAATCCCGGCGCCGATGATGATCGCGTCGAATTCCGTGCTGTCGGCCGCCTGCGGCCGCTCCATGACCGCAAGTGAGTCGTTCATCCGTATTTCCTCTTCCGATGTCTCAGACCCGGGGGCAAACGTGTGGGTCGGGTTGGCTACTGACCGGTATCTCGCACGCGCTCGGCCATGGCCGCAAGCCACGCTCGCGGTTCAGTCTCGATCGGGCGCTTTGAGAATCCCGTTCCACCAGGGAGCCGACCCCGGCGCATCCTTCATGTCAGCGCGGCGCCCGCGCGTTCGCGGGCCAGCAGGATGCCGATGGCCGCGGCGATCGAGGTCGCCATCACATACCAGGAAGGCGCAGTGGGAACGCCACTGACCGCGATCAGATACACCACGATCATCGGTCCCGTGCCGCCCAGCAACGTCATCGCCGCGTTGTAACTGATGGACGAAGCGGTGCAGCGCACTCGGGCAGGAAAACGCTCGGCCAGCATCGCTGGCATCGGCCCGCTCACCATCGACTGTGCGATGGCAAACAGGATTTCCCAGCCGCGCAATTCCCAGAGACGATGGTTGGTAGCGATGGCGAATAGCGGCCACGCCAGCAGCAGTTGGCCGATCACACCCGCCAGCATCACCGGCCTGCGGCCCACGCGATCCGACAATGCCGCGGCCAGCGGCACACCGAACAGCAGCGTCAGCAGCCCACCGGTCACCACCAGGTTCGCCTGCGCCGCAGGCAATGCGTCGTACTGGTGCGCGAAGGTCACCAGATAAATGAACCCGACATAATAGGCCGCGCCGGAGGGGATGCTTATCAGGAACGCCAGCAGCATGGCGCGCCATTCGGTGGTGAAGGCAACGATCACCGGCGCGCGCCCGGTGCGGGAAATCGGTTCCGCCGTCTCCTCCAACCCCGCCATGCGCAACGCCAAGCCCAGTGCGCCCAGCACGGCGCTGCCCAGGAATGGGATGCGCCAGCCCCACGTGCGCATGGCCTCTGCGCCCAGCGTGCTGTCCAGCGTGGAAATGAGCAGCGATCCGATCAGCGTGCCGACCACGGCGCCCACGAAGCTCAGGCTGGCGCTGACGCCGCGATGTCGGCCCGTGCTGCGTTCGCCCAGATAGACGATGGAGATCGTGAGCTCACCACCGATCGATACGCCCTGGATCATGCGCAGCAGGATCAGCAGCACGGGCGCGAGCACTCCGACGCCGGCGTAGGTAGGCAGCAGCCCGATGGCGAACGACGGCACCGCCATCGCCAGCACCGATATCACCAGCGCCATGCGCCGGCCGACGCGATCGCCGATATGACCGAACAGCAACCCGCCCAGCGGTCGCATGACGAACGCAGCGGCGAAAACACCGTACGAGGCCAATAGTGACAGCAGATGGTTCTCGAGCGGAAAGAAATTCACCGCGAAGGTCGCAGCCAGGAAACCGTACGCAGCAAAGTCGTACCATTCCAGCACATTGCCGATCACGCCCGCGACCTGCGGCAACACCGAACCGCCACGCGTCGGCGCCACCTCGATAGCCTGCTGCATCATGGCCCCTCGCTGTGTTCCCCGCCGAATCTTAGCACCGGCGTTGGGAAGTCCCGTATAGGCGAGGTACGACACCGCCGCTTCGGATGAGAACCAGAAGGACCCACCACCATGCAGTTCGGCATCCACCTCCCCCACGCCGGCGAGCGCGCCACCCCCGCCTTGATCCGCCGCTTCGCCCTGCAGGCCGAGGCGCTGGGGTTCGCCGATATCTGGGTTAGCGAACACATCATCCTCCCCCGCACCCAGTTTCCGCGGAAGCTGCCGTTCTACGAGCCGGTGCTCACGCTCACCTGGGTCGCCGCGGTGACCGAGCGCGTGCGTCTCGGCACCTCCGTCCTGGTGCTGCCGATGCGCCATCCGATCCCGCTGGCGAAGGAACTGGCGACGCTGCAGAACCTCTCCAACGGTCGGCTGATATTGGGCGCCGGCGTCGGCTGGCTGGAACCGGAGTTCGCCGCCCTCGGCGCGCCGTTCCATGAGCGGGGCCGCCGCATGGACGAAGGCATTGCGCTGATGCGCGCCGTCTGGACGCAAGACCCGGTGACGTTCCCCACGCGGCACATCCCGGCCGAGATCACCGACATGACCATGACGCCGCTCCCCATCGTGCCGATCCCGCTGTGGATCGGCGGAAGCTCAGACGCTGCGCTGAAGCGCACGATCCGCCTCGCCGACGGCTGGCATGGATCGCGCGAAACGCCGGAGCAGACTGCGGCGATCGTGCAGCGCCTGCGCGCGGAACGGCCTGGCGCGGACTTCACCATCTCGACGCGGGTGAACTGGGACGGCCGCGACCTTGGGGAACTGCGTGCGCGTGTCGCTGCCTACGAGGCGGCTGGCGTGCAGCACATCATGGTGGCGTCGGACCTGCTGCGCTCTGCCGAGGTCGACAACTGGGACGGCATCATCGAGGGTGTCGGCCGGCTGGTCGCAGAAGGCAGAGCATCATGACCCTCAAACGTGCGCCGCGCAGCTTCGCAAAGGAAGAATCCAAACGCAGATGTAAGCAGATGCACGCGGATGCACGCAGAATAGTGACGGGCTGAACGAATCTGTCGGGTCTCAAAGGATGAAGCTCGCAATACCGGACCTGATCTCGAACTCGTATTTCCCGGCCCTGGCGGCGGCCGAACTTGGGTTCTTCGCACGCGAGGGGATCGAGGTCTCTGCCGAACTGATCTTTCCCGTCGATCGCGCCTACGCGGCATTGCGCGACGGCGAGGTCGATTTCGTCGGTGGTGCCGCGCATGGCGCGCTCGCCGCGTTTCCCGAATGGCGCGGCGTGCGATTGCTCGGCGCATTGGCACAGGGAATGTACTGGTTCCTGGTGATGCGCGCCGACCTCGGCATCGCCCGAGGCGATCTGATGGCGCTCCGCGGCCGGCGTATCGGCGCGGCACCGTGGGTCGAGATGGGACTGCGCCGGCTGTTGGCAGCGGCAGGCCTCGACCCCGGACGCGATCAGATCGACATCGGCCCGGTGCCAGGCGCCACAGGGTCCGGCGTCAATTTCGGACTCACTGCGGCCGAGGCGCTGGCGGCGGGAAAGATCGACGGGTTCTGGGCCAACGGCATGGCGACCGAGATAGCGGTGACGACAGGCACCGGCACTATCGTCCTCGATGTTCGCCGCGGCGACGGGCCGCCCGGTTGCTTCGATTACACCATGCCGGTGCTGGCGACGACCGAGCGGTTGATTGAACACTCGCCGCAAACCGCCGCGGCGGCGGTGCGCGCGCTGGTCTCGGTGCAGCATGCATTGAAACAGGACGTGTCGCTTGCCACCGACGTCGGCCACAGGCGATTTCCGGCGCGTGAGGCGGAGCTGATCGCTGGGATCGTACGCCGTGACCTGCCGTTCTACGATGCGACGATCGGTGAGGCTTCGGTCGCCGCGGTCAACGCCTTCGCCCGGGACGTGGGCGTGCTCGCCGGCGACGTGCCGTATGATCGGATCGTCGCGACCCAAGTCCGCCATCTCTGGGCAGGGAACGGATGAAACGACATCGAGGGAACTAAGGCTCTGCGGAACAATAAGCACTTCAAGCGGCGCAGTGATCGCGCCCCACGTCATGGCAGGGCTTGGCCCGGCCCTCCACGTCTTTCCAGGCTGCAGGCCGCAAGACATGGATGGATTGGCCAAGCCACGCCGTGACGATGGGACACGAACCGTGCCTGGATGTGATTCGTTTATACCGCGGCGAACCCTTAGGGCAGAAAGCGGCCAGCGAGACGGCAGTCGAAGAACGGCCAGCGGCACGGCCACAGGGCCGCATCCGCCCACCGGGTTTTCCCCCGCCTTATCCACCGGACAGTGGACAGCACGGTATCCGATCAAATGCCGGGGGCACTATGATTTCAGACGAGCAGCGGCCCGATGATCTTTGCGGTCCAACAATCATCCCCGGACAAAAAGATGGCGCCTCTCGGGACCGAGGAGCCATACTGTTGCTCTGCCGCCTCAGCCGCGCCGCGCGCTGAACACAGCTCTAGGACAGTAGTATTACGGGTAAGTCGGAAGCCGATCATGCGAGCCAGATCACGCGTCATCTCAGCGAGGTCGTGTAATTCGACGATTCGCTGCTCTTCTGCCATCGCAACCTACGCCCGGCGCGCTTGTAGTACAAATCACCAACCCCGCATTCCCTGACCGCGCATCGCACTGCTGGCCGGCAACTCGCCAGCCCGCGATGCGGGTCAGCACCGAGCGATTACACCCTGCCGGCCGGCGCTGCGCTCGTCTTCCTCAGTGCTCTTGGCCCTGAGCTCGTACTCATCCGCCAACTCGTGCAGGGTGTGGCTGACATCGGCCCGCCCGATCAGGATCGCCAAGCGGCGACACCTTGACGCTTGCTGATGAAGTTCGTTCGAATCCATCGCACTTACCCCAACGTCAGTGCGCCCTGAACGTACTTCAAAAGGACATCGCCCTGCAAGGAACGGAACTTTAATGGAATATTGCGATTGCAATGACACATGGCTGGCGCGGCCGGAGGACCCGGCAAATTGAACACGGGACCACTATCGCGAGACGGCACCTGAACTACGCTGCGAAGAGGAAGTCGCATTTGGCGGCCGAAAGGCAGAAGAAAAGCTGATCGACGATGACCGAGTCGCGCGTTGCGATACTAAGGTCGCATGTCGCACAAGCTGAGCATCTGGTCGCGCGTCAGAAAGCTCTTGTCGAGAAGATGGCGTTACCCGAGGGTTCCACCACAGGCGAGATGGCTCGCACGCTTCTCGCTGTGCTTGAAGTTAGTCTGCGGCTTGCGCGCGAGCATCTCATCAGGCACGAGGCCGAAACATCACGGCGACAACAAAGAATTCGAAACAATGAGACGAAGCTGCGACGCCGGGCAGGCCGCATGCCGTAAAATCGTCGGCTCTCGACGCCTCGGACAAGGCGCCCCAAGTCTTGTCCAAGCCAAACCATGAGGCATCGACATGCACCGTTCGCGTCTCTGCGCTCTCCTGATCGACTGCAAGACCTCGGATGTGGACGAGGCCGCCCGCTTCTGGGCAAACGCGCTCGGTCGTCCCGTGGACCTCAACCATTGGGGAAGCCGCGGAAATTATCGGATGTTGGAGACGCCGCCGGACGAACCCATCGTGCAGATCCAGCGCGTCGGCCACGAGAGTCGCGTCCACCTGGATATAGAGACCGACGACATCCCTGCCGAAGTGGCGCGCCTGGAGAAGCTCGGCGCGCAGGTCGTAGAGCGCCTGGAGCGCTGGGTGGTGATGCAGGCCCCAACGGGACAACGCTTCTGCGTAGTACGCGTGCAGCGTCCGGGTTTCCCGAAGAACGCCAACCAGTGGGATTGACGGTTCGGGATCCGCTACCCGCCCAGCACCCCCTGTGCCTCGACATAGACCGCGTAGACCGACTGGCTCGCCGCCATGAACAGCCGGTTCCGCTTCATCCCGCCGAAGCAGACATTGGCACAGCGCTCCGGCAGCAGGATGCGGCCGATCAGCTTGCCGTCGGGCGCGAACACCGCGACGCCGTCCTCGCCCTCGCCGCCCGAGAAGCCGCACCAGACGTTGCCCTCGGTGTCGACGCGGATGCCATCCGCCCAACCCTTGCCATCGAAGAACACCCGCCCGTTCACTGCCTTCGTCCCATCGACGATGTCATAGACATGCGTGGTCTTCGGCTCCCCCGGCGTATCCACCACGTACAAGCCGTGACTCGTCCGGTGAGAACGCGAGCCCATTCGGCCGTGCCATGTCGCCGATCGCCACCGTCATCTCGCCGCTCCTGCCATCGATGCGATAGACGCGATACGGCAGCTCCGGCGTTCCCTTGTGCCCCAGGTAGTTCCCCCGAATGCCGGCACCGTTGTCGCTGAACCAGATCGAGCCGTCCGACTTCACCACCACATCGTTCGGCCCCGTCAGCCGCTTGCCGTCGAAGCGGTCCGCCAGCACGGTGACCGTGCCGTCGTACTCGGTGCGCGTCAGGCGCTGGCTGCCCATCTCGCAGGTGATCAGCCGCCCCTGCCGATCGCGCGTGTTGCCGTTGGCATAATGCGACGGCCGACGGAACACGCTGACAGCACCTGTCTCCTCGTCCCAGCGCATGATGCGTTCGTTCGGGATGTCGCTGAACAGCAGTTGCCGCGTGTCGCCGAACCACACCGGGCCTTCGGTGAAGCGGCAGCCGCCGGCGATGCGCTCGATCGCCGCGTGACCCAGCGCAATGCTGTCGAAGCGCGGATCGAGCGACACGATGCCAGGGTCCGGGTAGCGGATCGGCGCCGCCTGCTCCCATCGCGATGTCATGTCCGGTTTCCTCCTCTCTGTGTTGGGCGCATTCTGCGGTGCACGCACGGAGGGGACAACATCATGCAGCTTGGCATCCATCTGCCGCACGCCGGCGAGCAGGCGACACCGGCGCTGATCCGGCGCCACGCGATCCGCGCCGAGGCGCTGGGGTTCGACGATGTCTGGGTCAGCGAGCACATCATCGTGCCCCGCCGCGAATTCCCGCGCTCGCCGCTGTTCTACGATCCGGTGGTGACGCTGAGTTACGTCGCCGCGGTGACCGAGCGCGTGCGTCTCGGCACGACGGTGCTGGTGCTGCCGATGCGTCATCCTCTCCCGCTGGCGAAGGAGCTGGCGACGCTGCACAACCTGTCCAACGGCCGGCTGATCCTCGGCGCCGGCGTCGGCTGGCTGGAGCCCGAGTTCGCCGCACTCGGCGTGCCGTTCAAGGAGCGCGGGCGGCGGATGGACGAGGGCATCGCGATGATGCGCGCGGTGTGGACGCAGGATCCGGTGACGTTCGAGACGAAGTACATCCCGGCGAAGATCACCGAGATGACCATGACGCCGCTGCCAATGAGTCACATCCCGCTGTGGATCGGCGGCAGTTCGGATGCGGCGCTGAAGCGCACGATCCGCATTGCCGATGGCTGGCACGGCAGCCGCGAGACACCGGAGGAAGCGGCGCCGATCGTGCAGCGTCTGCGTGCGGCGCGGCCGACCGGGTTCACCATCTCGATGCGCACGCAGTGGAACGGCAAGGATCAGGGCGAACTGCGCGACCGGGTCGCGGCGTACGAGGCAGTCGGCGTGCAGCACCTGCTGATCGCGCCGAGCAACCGCGAGGTGGATGACTGGGACGAGGTGATCGAGGGCGCCGGCCGGCTGGTGACGCGATAGCGCCCCTCACGCCCGGGAGATCGCCTCCAGCGGCAGTCCCGCGGTCCGCGGACCAAAGCCGCCGATCGAGATCACGACGATCAGCATGGAGAACGCGATAAAGCCGAACACCGCGATCACCCCGCCGAAGTGCAGCAGCCACGCCACCGCCAGGCCGGACAGCGCAGCCGACAGCCGGCTCCAGGAGTAAACGAACCCCACGGCACGCGCGCGGATGCGCGTGGGAAACAGCTCTGACTGGTAGCTGTGGAAGCTATACGACATCCAGTTGTTGCACAGCGTCACCAGCACGCCGAGTACGATCAGCATCATCGGATCGGTGGCGTTGGCGAACAGCAAGCCGAACACGGCGATGCCGATGGCACCCGAGCAGACCTGCCATTTCCGCTCCATCCGGTCCGCGATCAGCGTGCCGAGCAGCGGACCGACCGGGTTGGCGATGGCGATGACGAACGAATAGAGCAGGCTGGTGGTGATGGTGATGCCCTTGGCGATCAGCAGCGTCGGCACCCAGGCGGCAAACCCGTAGTAGCCGAAGGTCTGGAAGAAGTTGAACACCGACAGGATGATCGCACGCCTGTCGTATGGCGGCTGCCAGATTTCGGCGAAGCCTCCGTCGCCTTCTTCCTGCATCACGGTCGGGCCTGGCTGCGGCAGTATCCCCACGTCGGCCGCCACCTTCTCCTCGATCCCCGAGATGACCGCCTCAGCCTCGGCGAGGCGCCCGTGGCGCGCCAGCCAGCGTGGCGATTCCGGCAGTCCGAGGCGGATGAACCAGATCACGATGGCGCCGGCCGAACCGATCAGCACGACCCAGCGCCAGCCTTCGAAATCCAGCGGCGCAATGGGCACCAGCAGGAATGCCAGGAACGCCACGATCGGCACGGCGAGGAACTGGAAGAACTGGTTATAGGCGAACGCCCGGCCGCGATGCGTCCGCGGCACCAGTTCAGCAACGTAGGTGTCGATCGTCACCAGCTCGACGCCGATGCCGATGCCGGCGATGAAGCGCCAGAGATCGACCGCGAAGCCCGAGGTCTGGAACGCCATGATCGCGGTGGTGATCGAGTACCAGATCAGCGAGAAGGTGAACACGGTCCGCCGTCCGTACTGATCGGCGACGTGCCCCAGGCAGATGGCGCCGACGAACAGGCCGGCGAACAGGGCGAACACGAAGGTGCCGATGCCGGACACACCGAGCGGGCCAAGAACATTGAACACACCCAGCGATTCCGGGGTGAAGTAGCCGGCCTTGTTCAACCCCGGAGCGATATAGGCGGTGAGGAACAGGTCGTACAGCTCGAAGCAGCCACCGAGAGAGATCAGCGTAACCAGGTACCAGATGTGCCGGGACATCGGCAGCCGGTCGAGCCGGGCGGCTAGCTGTGCGACGGTTCGGTCCATGCTTCCCCCCAGGGGTTGAATACAACCGGATAGGGGTCTGGCTGCCGTGCTTCAAGGCGCAACCTTGTGAACCGCGGTCAGCCACGCCATCTAGGCGCGTCATGCGATGGCCGGCGACTGACGTGTCTCCATGGTCAGACGATCGTGAAGGGCAACGCCCTCAAGGTGCGGCGTGGACAGAACACATCCGTCGGCCTCACCCGCCCAATACGAAAGCGGCCGGCGTGACTATTGGGATGCCGCGGAACGGGTGAAGCGTCAGCAGGTCCTTGTCGCCGCTCAGGATGAGGTCGGCATTGCCGCTCACCGCCAGTTCAAGGAACTTGTCGTCCGTGGGATCGCGGCACGCCACGATCCTCTCAGTGATCATGACAGGCTCCGCCATCGCCAATAGTTCCGCTATCCGCTCGTGCGCGGCAGGGGCTATCAGCGCCGCCAGGTAGGGACGCGCCAGAACGCCAGATAGTTGTTCCTCCGTCGCCCGCGACTTGAGCAACAGATGATACTGTCCCACCAGATGGACTGCGATTGCCGGAAGCGAACCGGCCTTCAGAGCAGCACTGACAAGAACATTCGTATCGACCACAACCCTCATATGGCCGGCGGCTCGACCTCGCGTTGTGCCTGCTTGATCAGCCGGTCGATATCGTCATCCGTAAGGCCAGCGGCCACGATCCGGGCGCGCGACTCCCTGCGACCCGGGATCCACTCCTGGTCCGGCGCTATCATCAGCGTCACGCGTTCGTCGGGACCGATGCCGCGGCGCCGCAGCTCTTCCGATAGTTCTCCTGCGGCAATCTCGATCACCTCGGGTGGTTGCGTCATGGTCGTCCATCCTGTTCGCGGCGCGGTGAAGGCAAGGCGCCGCCATGCATCTTGTGCATGCAAGCTAGCATTCGGTAATTGCTCGTTTCAAACACCTCGCACGATGGCGATCCTTGCGCAAAGCCGCATCGGCGTTCCGGCTCGCGCGGGGATGGCGCAGAGGGGCCTGCCGGACGCCCACTTGCCCTCACGTTTCCGGCAGCCCATCTAGGCGCGTCATGCAGAACATCATGAATGCCGCCGCCGACCCGACCGGGTGGCACGGCACCACCATCCTGTGCGTCAGGCGGGATGGACACGTGGCCATGGCCGGCGACGGCCAGGTCTCCATGGGTCAGACCATCGTCAAGGGCAACGCGCGCAAGGTGCGCCGGATCGGCACGGGAAGCGCCGTGCTGGCGGGTTTCGCCGGCGCGACCGCCGATGCGTTCACCCTTCTGGAACGGCTGGAGAGCAAGCTGGAGCGCTTTCCCGGCCAGCTCGAACGCGCCTGCGTCGATCTGGCGAAGGACTGGCGCACCGACCGCTACCTGCGCCGGCTGGAGGCTATGATGGCGGTGGCCGACAAGGACCGCAGCTTTACCCTCACCGGTACCGGCGACGTGCTGGAGCCGGAGGACGGCGTGATCGGCATCGGCTCCGGCGGCAACTATGCGCTCGCCGCGGCGCGCGCCCTGATGTCGGTTGAGGGCCTTTCAGCCGAGGAGATCGCGCGCCGGGCGATGAAGATCGCCGCGGAGATCTGCGTCTATACCAACAACAACGTCATACTTGAGACAATCTAGATGGAAGTCCCCACCTATTCGCCTCGTGAAATCGTCTCTGAGCTTGACCGCTTCATTGTCGGCCAGAACGACGCCAAGCGCGCGGTGGCGATCGCGATGCGCAACCGCTGGCGGCGGCAGCAGCTGCCTGAGGCGATGCGCGAGGAGGTCGTTCCCAAGAACATCCTGATGATCGGCCCCACCGGCTGCGGCAAGACAGAGATCGCGCGCCGGCTGGCCAAGCTGGCGCAGGCGCCGTTCCTCAAGGTGGAGGCGACCAAGTTCACCGAGGTCGGCTATGTCGGCCGCGACGTCGAAAGCATCGCCCGCGACCTGGTCGAGGCCAGCATCAACATGCTGCGCGAGAGCTCCCGCAAGGAGGTTCAGGCGCAGGCCGAACTCGCAGCCGAGGAGCGGCTGATCACCGCTTTGGTCGGCGAAGGTGCCGCGGCCGACACGCGCTCAAAATTCCGCCGCATGCTGCGCAACGGCGAATTCGAGCAGAAGGAGATCGAGATCGACCTCGCCCAGTCGGCCGGCATGCCGATCGGCCAGTTCGACATCCCCGGCATGCCGCCCGGCCAGGTCATCAACCTCGGCGAGATGATGAAGGGCATGTTCGGCGGCGGCCGTCCGATGCAGAAGCGGAAGCTGACCGTGGAGGCGGCGCGCCGGCTGCTGCAGGAGGAGGAGGCCGACCGCCTGCTCGACAACGACCGGCTGACCAAGGACGCCGTGTCGCACGCCGAGAACAACGGCATCGTGTTCATCGACGAGATCGACAAGGTCGCGGCGCGCACGATGGAGGGCGGCTTCCGCGGCGGCGACGTCTCGCGCGAGGGCGTGCAGCGCGACCTGCTGCCGCTGATCGAGGGCACCACCGTCAGCACCAAGTACGGCACGGTGAGGACCGACCACGTGCTGTTCATCGCCTCGGGTGCATTCCACCAGGCGAAGCCATCCGACCTGCTGCCCGAACTACAGGGGCGTCTGCCGATCCGCGTCGAGCTGGCGCCGCTGTCGCGCAGCGATCTGCGGCGGATCCTGACCGAGCCGGAGCACTCGCTGCTGAAGCAGTCCGCCGCGCTGATGGGCACAGAGAAGCTGAAGCTGGTGTTCACCGACGATGCGGTGGACGCGCTGGCGGAGCTGGCTGCCGACATCAACGAGCGTGTCGAGAACATCGGCGCGCGCCGGCTGCACACGGTGCTGGAGCGGCTCCTGGAGGAGATCAGCTTCACCGCCACCGACAAGGCAGGAGAGACGGTGACCGTGGACGCGGCCTATGTGAACGAGCGGGTCGCTCCACTCGCGCAGCAGGGCGATCTGAGCCGGTTCATCCTGTAGGCGGCACCCTCCCCCACCGTGTGAGGGAGGGCCGTAATAATAACTCGATCAGACAGCGTGACGACGCATCATCTCAGCTAATGCTTGGCATGAGGAATGATCCTTTGTCGCGCGCCAGCAAGTCGGGGTAGTCAACCAGGCACTCCTCAGACCCGATGTGACCGAGACCATATCCAGTGAATGACACATTCTTGCTGGCCGAAGCTTTGAGAAGACGCGACGAGTACGTGAAGTCCTGTCTTGCGTCACGTGCGGGTCGCCCGGGAAAAACCTCCGCTGCGATACTGATTCTCACCATCACGCTGGCCACGATTCTCCTCGTCTGACCACAAGGTCTGGAATCCCATGACACCAGTTTCGCAGCGCCTGGTGCGCGACAGCTTCGCCAAGATTGCTCCGATCGGAGCCGCCGCTGCCGCCATGTTCTATGAACGTCTCTTCACGCTCGATCCGTCATTGCGCGCTCTGTTCAAGAGCGACATGGCGGAGCAGGGACGCAAGCTGATGAGCCTCATCGGCACAGCCGTCGCAAACTTGCATCAGCTGGAAACCATTGTCCCTGCCGTCCAGGATCTTGGTCGTCGACATGCCGGTTATGGCGTTATCCCGTCCCATTACCAAGTCGTTGCGGCTGCCCTGCTTTGGACGCTGGAGCAAGGTCTCGGCGCCGATTTCACCGCGGAGACCCGGGATGCCTGGGTGCAATGTTATACGACCTTGGCGTCCACGATGCAGGAGGCCGCTGAAGCGGCCTGACTTGACGGCGCACCTGGAGGAGATCACCGTCACCATCACCGACAAAGCAGGCGAGACGGTGATGGTGGATGCGGCCTATGTGAACGAGCGCGTCGCCGCACCCGCGCAGCAGGGCGATCTGAGCCGGTTCATTCTGTAGGCGGCGTCACCGGCACGCCCCAGATGTCCTCGGCGTACTCGCGGATCGTGCGGTCGGACGAGAACCAGCCCACACGCGCCGTGTTCAGCACGCTCGACCGCCACCACGCGTGGCGGTCGCACCAGCGTGTCGCGACGCTCCACTGCGCGTCAGCGTAGGCGTCGAAGTCGGCAGCCACCATGAACCAGTCGCTCGAGATCAGATCGGCCACCAACTCGCGATAGCGGTCGCGCTCGTTCGGCGAGAACACACCTGAGCCGACCATGTCCAGCACCTGTTGCAGGGCAGGCGACCGAACCGGCGTCGTGCCGCGATTCAGTCGCCGCTCCTCGACCTGTCCCGCGGTCATGCCGAAGGTGAACATGTTGTCCCCGCCAACCCGGTCGAGGATCTCCAGGTTGGCTCCGTCCAGCGTGCCGATGGTCAGCGCGCCGTTCAGTGCGAGCTTCATGTTGCCGGTACCGGACGCCTCCATCCCCGCCGTTGAGATCTGCTCCGACAGATCGGCCGCGGGTATGATCACCTCGGCAAGACTGACGTTGTAGTCCGGCAGGAACACGACCTTCAGCCGGTCGCGCACCATCGGATCGTGGTTCACCACGTTTGCCACGTCGTGGATCAGCTTGATGATCAGCTTGGCGCGCTTGTAGCTGGCCGCCGCCCGGCCGGCGAACAGCTTCACCCGCGGCACCCAGTCCCGCCCCGGCTCTGTGCGCATCGAATTGTAGAGCGAGATCGTCTCCAGGATGTTCAGCAGCTGCCGCTTGTACTCGTGAATGCGCTTGATGTGCACATCGACCAGTGCGTCGGGGTCGATCGCGATATCCAGCTTCTCGGCGATCACTGCGGCCAGCGCCGTCTTGTTGGCGCGACGCGCTGCGATCAGCCGCTCGTGCAGCGCCGCATCGTCCGCAAGTGGAACCAGGCGCTCCAGTGCCATCGCGTCGTCCAGCACCTCAGGCCCTATCGCATCGCACAGCAGGCCGGTCAGTCGCGGATTGGCTGTGTGCAGCCAGCGCCGGAACGTGATGCCGTTGGTCTTGTTGACGATGCGGTCGGGGTAGAGCTCGTGCAGCGATCGGAACACGGTGCAGCGCATCAGCTCGGTATGCAGCGCCGACACGCCGTTCACCTTGTGCGAACCGAGGAAGGCGAGGATGCCCATGCGCACACGCTTCTCGCCGTGCTCGTCGATCACCGACACATCGGACAGCGGCGGCGCATTCCGCCGCCCCGCCAGCGCGTCGAGATGCAGCTTGTTGATCTCGTAGATGATCTGCATGTGGCGCGGCAGCAGTCGCTCCATCAACGGGACCGACCAGGTCTCCAGCGCCTCCGGCAGCAGTGTGTGGTTCGTGTAGGAGATGGTGCCGGTGGTGATATGCCACGCCTCCGCCCATGGCAGGCCGTGCACATCGACCAGCAGACGCATCAGCTCCGCGACGACGATCGCAGGGTGGGTATCGTTGAGCTGGACCGCGCACTTGTCGGCCAGGTTGCGCACCTCGTTGTACTGTCGGATATGCCGGTGCAGCATGTCCTGCAGCGAGGCCGAGGAGAAGAAATACTCCTGACGCAGGCGCAACTCCTGGCCCGCCGGCGTCTCGTCGCTGGGGTACAGAATTTGCGAAATGGCATTTGCCCGCGCGCGCGCAGCCAGCGCGCCGACATGATCGCCACGGTTGAACGTTTCCAGCTCCAGCGGGTCCGGCGCCCGAGCTGACCACAGGCGCAGCGTATTCGCGTGCCGGCCGCGCCAGCCGACCACAGGCGTGTCATAGGCGATCGCGTTCACCGTCTCCGCGGGATGCCACACGGATGCCGCAACGCCGTCGGTCGATGATGCTGCATCCACCCGGCCGCCAAAACCAATCTTGTAGCTGATATCAGGCCGCTCGAACTCCCACGGATTGCCGAAGGAGAGCCAGTTCTCCGGGTATTCGTGCTGCCAGCCATCACGGATGACCTGCTGGAACAACCCATGATTGTAGCGAATGCCGAAGCCGTGGGCCGGGATACCGAGGCTGGCCATGCTCTCCATGAAGCAGGCGGCCAGGCGTCCAAGCCCGCCGTTGCCGAGCGCCGGGTCCGGTTCCAAGGCGCGCAGGCGATCGAGGTTCACCCCGAGCTCGGCGAGCGCAAGCCGCATAGGTTCGGTCAGGCCCGCATTGTGGAGCGAGTCCATCAGCATGCGGCCCGGCAGAAATTCGAGCGACAGATAGTAGACCCGCTTGCGATGCCCTGCGGTGTCCCTTCGCGTGCTTTGCAGCCAGCGATCGACGATCCTGTCGCGCAGCGCCAGCGCCGCCGCCACGAACCAGTCGCGATCACCGGCGACCAGCGGGTCTCGCCCGGTCGCGTAGGTAAGCTTCTCCGTGATCAGGCGGCGCAGCGCCTGGATGTCTTCCTCGTTCATGGAGTGCCTGTGCGGGCGGCTTGGCCAGGGATAACTTCAGATATGTCCATAGGAATCACCCTGACCTTTGGGTGCCTCAAGTGACAAGTTGGTCAATGGGCTGGCAAGCTGGTCAAGCGGATGAGATGGGACCCCGGCCGATCGGAGAGAAGTCGCCGCCGAACGACCACGCGGAGACCTCATGATTGGGCACATCGCCCATTGTTCTGCGTCGTCAGGACTCATCCTCATGTTCACGTGTTAACGAAACGTGTCGCTATCATGCAATGGGGAATAAGAGTTCCTTATGACGCGTATGCGTCCTCAGTGTGGCGAATAGGCAACCTGGGGTTCGAAATCTGACGCCGTAATCAACCTATTCGATAGCATTCCGCAATCCGGCTCCCGCCGCCAGCGGACAGAGTGGCAGCGCGGCAGCCAGCAAGGCGGCGAGCAGCAGCAGGTGTGGCTGGGGACTGAGGCCGCCGGACGCAGCGTCCGCCGCGGCGACGCCGAAGATCAGCACCGGGGTGGCGAGCGGCAGGACCAGGAGCGGCAGCAGCACACCGCCGCGGCGGGCGCCGAGCACGATGGCGGCCCCGGTGGTGCCCAGCAGCGACAGCAGCATGGTGCCGGGCAGCAGGCCGACGAGCAGCGATGGCAGGGCCAGGTCGGGCATTCGCAGCATCATCGCCAGCGGCGCGGCGGCGAGCAGCAGCGGCAGCCCGGTGACCAGCCAGTGGGCGGTTGCCTTCGCCAGCGCGATCGCCGCCGGCGGCACACCGCAGAGCAGAAGCTGATCGAGCGAGCCGTCCTCGAAATCCGCGCCGAACAGCCGGTCGAGTGGCAGCAGCGCGGCGAGCAGGGCGCAGACCCAGACGATGCCAGGCGCGATCCGGCCGAGGGTCTCGGGCGCCGGTCCGATGGCGAGCGGGAACAGCGCGGCGGTCAGCAGGAAGAACAGCAGGGCGGCGAGCGTATCGGCGCCGTGGCGCACGGAGAGGCGCAGTTCGCGCTCCAGGATGGCGAGAAGCGCTGATCATCGTTGATTGGGGTGCCAGAGGCATCCGGCGAGTCAGTGAGCGCATCACCCCAGCACCAGTTCCGCAGCCTCGCCCACTGGCAGCGGCAGGTGCGTCGCGGCGACCGCCATGCCGCCGCCGGCACGGTGCGCGTCCAGCATGACGCCGAAGCGGTCCACAGACGCGGCGTCCAGCCCGAGCGTCGGCTCGTCCAGCAGCCAGAGCGGAGCACGCGACAGTACGAAGCCTCGCCAGCGCCAGCCGACGCCGCTGTCCCGCCGACAGCATCCGCGCGGGAAGATCGCCAAGCTCCTCCAGCCCCACCGCATCGAGTGCATCCTGCATGACCCCGCCGTTCAGCCGCGCCGCGAACCGCAGGTTCTCCGCCGCGGTCAGTCCCGGCTTCACCGCGTCCTGATGCCCGACATAGGCCACGCGACCCGCATGCGCCGGCAGATCGGCAAATACATTGGCACCGCCCCACGTCAGCATCCCGGCCGCCGGCCGCAGCAGTCCCGCCAACAGCCGCAGCAGCGTCGATTTGCCCGATCCGTTCGGCCCGGTCAGCAGCAGCATCCCACCTGCGCGGACGGCGAAGTCGACTTCGCTGAACACCAGCCGTTCGCCGCGGAACGCCGCCAGACCTGCCGCCTGCAACACAACCGCTTCCCCGCCTTGTGGACGCTTGCGGACTGGTGTGATCTAAGCCCGCCGCCGACGACCATTGCATCTGCGGCACACCGCCTCAACTCGCCGTTCAACATAAGGCGCCAACATGAAAGCGACCGGGCAGGACACCCTGAAGACTCGCCGCACCCTCACCGTGCAGGGCAAGAACTACGATTACTTCTCGCTCCCCGAGGCGGCGAAGTCGCTCGGCGACATATCGCGGCTGCCGGTCAGCCTGAAGGTGCTGCTGGAGAACGTGCTGCGCTTCGAGGACGGCACCAGCTACACGGTCGACGATGCCAAATCGATCGCCGGCTGGCTCGCCGCGGCGCACTCCGACAAGGAGGTGCCGTTCAAGCCCGCGCGCATCCTGCTGCAGGATTTCACCGGCGTTCCCGCGGTGGTCGATCTGGCGGCGATGCGCGATGGCATCACCCGGCTCGGCGGCGATCCGCGGAAAGTGAACCCGCTGGTGCCGGTGGATCTGGTGATCGACCACTCCGTGCAGATCGACGTATTTGCGCAGCCCGACGCGCTGGCGAAGAACGTGGACATCGAGTTCGAACGCAACGGCGAGCGCTACAGGTTCCTCCGCTGGGGCCAGGACGCATTCGACAACTTCCGCGTGGTGCCGCCCGGTACCGGCATCTGCCATCAGGTGAACCTGGAGTATCTCGGCCAGTGCGTGTGGACCGGTGAGGACGACGGCAAGACGATCGCCTATCCCGACACGCTGTACGGCGCCGACAGTCACACCACGATGGTGAACGGTCTCGGCATCCTGGGCTGGGGCGTCGGCGGCATCGAGGCAGAAGCCGCGATGCTTGGCCAGCCGATCGCCATGCTGATCCCCGACGTGATCGGCTTCCGCATGACCGGTAAGCTTCCGGAGGGTGCCACCGCGACGGACCTCGTGCTGACGGTGACCCAGATGCTCCGCCGCAAGGGCGTGGTCGGCAAGTTCGTCGAATTCTTCGGACCGGGGCTTGATGAACTGGGCCTCGCCGACCGCGCCACCGTTGGCAACATGTCGCCCGAGTATGGCGCGACATGCGGCTTCTTCCCGGTGGACAAGGTGGCGCTCGACTACCTGCACATGACCGGCCGCGACGAACACCGCATCGCGCTGGTGGAGGCGTACCTGAAGGCGCAGGGCATGTTCCGCGAGCCTGGCTCGCCGGAGCCGGTGTTCACCGACACGCTGGAACTCGATCTTGGCACTGTGGTGCCGAGCCTGGCGGGACCCAAGCGGCCGCAGGATCGCGTCGCGCTGAAGGACGCATCGACCGCGTTCAAGGCTGAGCTGACCAAGGGTCTCGGCGTGCCGGCCAACGATGTCGATACAAAGGTGAAGGTCGAAGGCAAGAACTACGAGATCACCCACGGCGACGTGGTGATCGCAGCCATCACGTCGTGCACCAACACATCGAACCCGTCGGTGCTGGTCGCCGCCGGACTGGTCGCGCGCAAGGCGCACGCCAAGGGACTGCGGCCGAAGCCGTGGGTGAAGACGTCGCTCGCACCCGGTTCCCAGGTGGTCACCGAGTACCTGGAAAAATCCGGACTGCAGGCCGACCTGGATGCGATCGGATTCAACCTGGTGGGTTACGGCTGCACCACCTGTATCGGCAACTCCGGTCCGCTGGAAGACGCGATCGTCGATGCGATTGAGGACAACCGCCTGGTCGGCGTCGCGGTGCTGTCAGGCAACCGCAACTTCGAAGGCCGCGTGCATGCCAACGTGCGCGCCAACTACCTCGCCTCGCCGCCGCTGGTCGTGGCGTATTCGCTGCTCGGCAAGATGACCGAGGACATCACCACCGCACCCCTCGGCACCGGCAACGACGGCAAGCCGGTTTACCTGCGCGACGTGTGGCCATCCAACAAGGAGATCGCCGACATCATCGCGACCTGCCTGTCGCGCGATCAGTTCCTCAAGCGCTACGGCGAGGTGACCAAAGGCCCGAAGCAGTGGCAGACCATCGAGATCGATACCGGCAGCGAGACCTATCGCTGGTCCGACGGCTCGACCTACGTGAAGAACCCGCCCTACTTCGAGGGCATCACCATGGACCCGCCGCCCGTCGGCGATATCAAGGGAGCGCGCATCCTGGCCGAGCTGGGCGATTCGATCACCACCGACCACATCAGCCCCGCAGGTTCGATCCGCAAGGTTTCGCCAGCCGGCGACTATCTGCTGGAACGCCAGGTGACGCAGGCGAACTTCAACAGCTACGGCGCACGGCGCGGCAACCACGAAGTGATGATGCGCGGCACGTTCGCCAACATCCGTATCCGCAACGAGATGCTGACGAACGTGGAAGGCGGCATGACCAAGCACCTGCCGTCTGGCGATCAGATGCCGATCTTCGACGCGGCGATGCGCTACAAGGCGGAGGGCGTGCCTCTGGTCGTGTTCGGCGGCAAGGAGTACGGCACCGGCAGCTCGCGCGACTGGGCGGCGAAGGGCACACTGCTGCTCGGCATCAAGGCGGTCATCGTCGAGAGCTTCGAACGCATCCACCGCTCGAACCTGGTTGGCATGGGCGTGCTGCCACTGACCTTCAAGGAAGGCATGGACCGCAAGTCCCTCGGCATCACTGGCGAGGAGCTGATCGACATCACCGGCCTCGACACCATCACGCCGCGCATGGAGCTGTCGCTTGTGATCCACCGGCCGAACGGCAAGGCGGACACGGTGCCGGTGATCTGCCGCATCGATACCGTCGATGAGGTGGCTTACTACCGCCATGGGGGTATCCTGCACTACGTCCTGCGCGGGATGGCAAAGGCGGCGTAACACAGCCGTGTCATTGCGAGGAGCGCAGCGACGAAGCAATCCCCATCGAGAGTACGCACGATGGGGATTGCTTCGTCACTACGCTCCTCGCAACGACAGTGAACGCCGATGAGCGGCCGGCCCGGGCCCGATCTCGAAGCCCGCATTCGCCGCAATGTCGGCCGCGTCATGTTCGCCGCGCGCTGGATCATGGCGCCAATCTATATCGGCCTGCTCCTGGCGCTGGTCATGGTCGTGGTGAAGTTCGTGCAGAAGTTGGTGGAGGGGGTGCCAGGCTTCCTCGCGCTGTCCACCAACGACGCAATCTTCGTCGTCCTTTCCTTGGTCGATCTGTCGCTTGTCGCCAATCTGGTCGTCATCGTCATCTTCGCCGGCTGGGAGAACTTCGTCGGCCGCCTGCTCGCGTCGCATGGAGACGACCAGCCGACCTGGCTGGGCGGGATGGACTTCGCGACCGTCAAGCTGCGCCTGATCGGTTCCATCGTGGCGATCGCCGCGATCTCGATGCTCGAGACCTTCGTGCACATCGAGGACGTGAAGACCGAAGCCGCCGCCTGGCAGCTTGCCATCCTCCTCGGCATCGGTGCGGTGGGGGTTCTGCTGTCATTGACTGATCGGCTCAGCAACGGACACGGGAGAAAGTAATCAGATGCAGGTCGGCATCCAGTTCTTTCCCGACATTGGGCCAGACGTGAAGTCGGCGCGCGATTACTGGCAGGAAGCGCTGTCGCTGGTCGCATTGTGCGACCGCTACGGCTACAGCCACGTCCGCACGGTCGAGCATTACTTTCATCCCTACGGCGGCTACAGTCCGAACCCCGTTGTATTTCTGGCCGCCGCCGCGCAGGTCACAAAGCGCGCGCGCCTGGTGACGGGCGCGGTCCTGCCTGCGTTCAACAACCCGCTGAAGTTGGCCGGCGAGTTGGCGATGCTGGACGCGCTGTGCAACGGCCGGCTCGACATCGGCTTCGCGCGCGCCTTCCTGCCGCACGAGTTTTCCCGGTTTGGCGTCAGGCTTGATGAAAGCCGCGCGCGGTTCGACGAGGGCATGGAGCAGGTGCGGCTGTTGCTCGAACAGGAGAACGTCACCTGCGAGGGCCGCTTCCACAGTTTCGCCAACGTCACCTCGCTGCCGCGGCCGACGCAGAAACCGCGTCCGCCGTTCTATGTCGCGGCACTGGCAACGAAGGAGTTGTTCGAGCGCGCGGGTGCGGCGGGACACGGTATCATGGCGATCCCGATGGCCGGCGGTGCGATGGCGGACTTGATCAACACCTATCGCGAGGCATGGCATCGCGCCGGCCATCGTGGCCGCGGCACGGTGATGCTGGCGTTCCACATGTTCTGCCACGAGGACCAGGCGCGGGCCGAACAGATCGCGCGCGAGCCGCTGAACTGCTACTTGCGCTCGCTCGTGGCGGCGGCGTCCGACTGGATGGCGGGCGAAAGCTCTGTCGACTATCCAGGCTACGACAAGATCATCGCTGCGCTGTCGCGGGACACGTTCGAAACTCAGGTCGAGAAATGCGCCGCCTGGATCGGCACGCCGCAACGGATACTCGACACGGTCGGGGCCTATCGCCGGCAGATCGGCGATTTCGAAATCGCCTCGCTGCAGGTGAACTTCCACGATATCGCGCTCGCCGATGCGCAGGCGTCGATGCGGCTGTTCGGCGAGGAAGTACTGCCGCGACTGCCGAAGCTATGACCGCCAGCGGCGGCTTTCGCGTCCGACAGATCAGCTGCGACGCACCCTGCCAGGACTGACGCCGAAGCGTTGGCCGAAAGCCCGATAGAACGAGGCGAGGCTGTTGAAGCCCCAGGCGTAGGCGATGTCGGTGACGGACCGGGTTCTGTTGGATGGGCTTTCCAGTATCGCGCGACATTCTTCCAACCGCCGGCCCAGCACATGCTCTGCAAAGCTGGTCTCCGTCGGCTCGAACAGGAGATGCAGTTGCCGAACTGAGATCTTCATTGCGGCAGCCACCCTTGCCGGGGTCAAATCCGGCTCAGACAGATGGAGCGTTACATAGTCCTTCACCTGTCGCAGTTTGGCAGCCCGGGTTGCGGCGCGCTGGTCGCCAATCCTGCCGCCGCAGGCCAACGCGAGAAGGCGGCAGAAGTTGTCGATGACTCCCGGAAGTTCGCCGCTGTCGTATTCGTCCAGGGCATCGTTCAGGGCACGCAGATAAGCCTGCACCAGCCCGTTGATGCCGCGTGACCCGGTGAACTGCACGGAGAGTGGCCGGCGTCCGGACGGCAGGTGCGGTTCGATCCAGGCACGGGGCAGCATCCAACGGCGATAGTCGTGCGCGCTGTGCGGCCGACTGGAGAACGGGATCGTCGGATCTATGATCAACAGATCACCCCGTCGCATGACGAACTCGTTGCCGGCATGCCTGAAAATGGCACCGTCGCTCATCTCCTGATGCAGCCAGATCCACTCTTGCCAGCTGCGTCGGTTGATCTCGTGCAACCCACGCGAGACCTGAAACGGGCCGGTCTCGCATCGCAGTCGGATCACGTGAGGGGCGGTCCAGGTGGTCGCGCGGGCATAGAAGGATTGCCTCTCGTCGCGTGCAAGTTCACCCGTTACGCCGACCGTTCCTTCGCACCATTGCTCGCGCCAATAGGCGAACCGGTCGGCCTCGCGAAACTGGTCCACTGCCAGCTCTCGGGTCGTCATGACAAGATCGGGCCCTGAGCGGCAAGACCCGTCAGCAATCGGCCGAGAGTACGCATGCTCAGGTCTCCCATTGAGGCAGACAGTTTTCGGCCGCTCTCTAGGAAAATCTGCATTGCCCGTCGTGGACAGCAGCGACGCGCACAGTGGACCAGAGCGGCGGAGCAGGACAGAAACCGTCTGTTCTCCCGGTCCGCAACTACAGATCGCAGATCTCATGCAGACTGCAATGTACGCAGTCTGCATGTCGGAAAGCAATATAGGCAGTCGGTGTGGAGCGATGGGCGCCGAGGTCGGTTGCAAAATTGGCACAAGTGATGCAGGTCACACATAGCGTGGCGCATTTCTGCCCACACTACGGAGTGCCGCAGCGCAGGGAGCGTGGCCATGCCTTCACCGCCGGATGAAGCAGGTTTCGCAGAGCAACGTTTCTCGACCGATGCCGTCCCGACGGAGAAGCGCCTGGCGTTTTGGCGCGACATCTTCGAGCAGCAAGCGGTGCGCCTGGACATCCAGCCCCGTTCGAGCGACCGGTTCAACGCGCAGGGATTCGCACGGGTGGTGCCCGGTCTGCGCATCACGTCCTTCGTCAGCACGCCGGTTCGCATGCAGCGGACGTCGCAGATGATCGGTGATGGAGACGACGCGCTCGCCCTGCTCACGCCGCTGGAGGGTAGGCTGAATGTGGTGCAGCGCGGTCGGGACGTGACGGTGGGTCCCGGAGAGGCGCTGCTCGTGCTGCATGGCGAGGCTTGCACGGTGGCGCATGACGACATCCGCTTCCAAGGTCTCGTCGTCCCGCGCGCTCCGGTGGCGGCCGCGCTGCGGAACGTGGAAGACTCCGCGATGCGGCTGATCCCTGCCAACGCTGGCGCGCTGCAACTGCTCCTGCACTACGTGAGCGGCATATCGGCGGGGCTTGCCTCCGACCGCAACCTGGCACGTAACGTCGTCGGCTCGCATGTGCAGGATCTGATCGCGATTGCAGCCGGTCTCTGCGGCAACGGCGCCGCGCTTACCGACCGGGACAGTGTGCGTGCCGCACGGCTTGACGCGATAACGAGCTACGTCATCGCCCGAATCCGACATGAGGAAGTAACGATCTCCGAGGTGGCTGCGCGCCATCGCATAACGCCCCGGACCGTGCAGAGACTGTTTGAGGAGAGTGGCTCCACATTCTCGGCGTTCAAGCTCGAACAGCAACTGGCCTATGCCCGACGCCTGCTCGGGACCGACAAGGAAGCGTCGCGAACGATAGCGGACATAGCGTATGCCGCCGGATTTTCCGACTTGTCGTATTTCCATCGCTCGTTCCGCAGACGCTTTGGCATGACTCCGTCAGATTTTCGCGCAGGCGCCGGAGCAGCGTAGCCAGCCACGGCATCAGCACCGCCCGCGCCTTTCAGGAGAACGAAACCGCCGGCGCCTTCTCCGGTCTTGCGATGGCGTTGAACGCCGTTGCCACCGCGATTCCTGCGCCGCTCCTGGTCCGGCTGCCTGTGCACTGATGCGTCGCAACAAGCCCTGTCCGGCCTTAGCGACCAGGGGTGCTGGAATGTCACAAATAACAGCTTTGCAGGGAACGTGAATCCTGGCTGCGCTGGATGAGAAGACCGCACCTCGGAACCGGGATACGAGAGGGCCATCCCGCGCACGCGGGCTGCCTCGCACCGACTTACCAATACGACGACAATCGGACGCGGTCGAACCGATGTGAAGCAAGTCACAGCGGCCAGGGCGGATAGCGCGCCCGTTTCGGCGACAGTCCGTCAGGGGGACGTCATGCTGTCGAGCCGCGCATTGGCCGCTCCTGCACTCGCGCCCCTTGCCTGCCTGGTCGCGGTGCCGATCTATACGGGACTGCTCCTCGTCTTGCACGAACCGATGGCCGCGCAACTGACCACGGCCGCAGTGTTTGCCGCGTCCCTGCTCTCCAGCCTCGCCGGGTTCGCCTTTTCCGCCCTGTGCGGGGCGATGCTCTTCCAGTTCCGCCATGACCCCGTCGCGGTCGTGCAGATCATGCTGCTTTGCAGCCTGGCGAACCAATCGCTGAGCGTCTGGCTGCTGCGCCGGGAGATCGACTGGCGTCAATTGCTGCCGTTTCTCCTGCCGGGTGCAACCGGCGTGCTGTGCGGGGTTTTTGCCCTGTTACATCTGCAGGTCGATACCTATGTGCGTGTGCTTGGGTGCATTCTGATTGCTTACGGGGCCTACATGCTGACGCGGCCGCCCATCACAGTGCGGCAGCCGGGCATAGTGGGCGATGCCATCTCGGGCTTCTTCGGCGGCGTTCTCGGTGGATTGGCGGCAACACCAGGGGCACCGGTTTCCATCTGGTGCGTGATGAAGGGCTGGGACAAGACACGCCAGCGGGCACTCTATCAGCCATTCATCATGATCATGCAAATTGTGGCGCTGGTTGCCATTCCCGCAATGCGGGAGAGTGGTTCTGCCCAACTTGGGTTCCCACCGATGGTGTACCTCTATGTCCCGGCGGGGCTGATGGGCACCGTGGTTGGGTTTTCGTGGTTCCGACGGATGACGGGTCGGCAGTTCCACATCGCCGTCAACCTACTGCTCGCCATATCTGGAGCGGGACTGTTGGTCTGATGTGAACACGTCGCTTCGCTCCTCGCAATGACAGGGAGCGTCAGCCGCGCCGCAGCACGCTGACATCGTCCGGATTGATCAGGTCCGGCACGGTCCAGCCGTTCAGGTCATATTCCGCCATGCAGGACGCGGCGAAATCCTTCCAGCGCTCCGCCTCACCGGAGGCAAGCGCGCCGAACAGCGCGTAGCGGCGGATCTCCTCGTGGCTGCCGGCGTAGTTGATCTCGTACAGCTCATGTCGGCCGCCAAATTCCGAGCCGATCGAATCCCACAGCAGCTTCATCAGCTTCACCCGCTCCTCGGCCGAGGCACCGCCCGATCCGCGCACATACGTGTCGAGGTATTTCCGCAGTTCCGGCACACCAAAGTCCGCAGCGTGCGAGTTGAGATAGATGAGTCCGCTGGCGACAGTCTTCTCGATCAGGTTCTTGATCTGCGTGTAGGCCTCCGGTGCCAGCACGTTGTAGGCCATCGCGGCGCGCCCGCCCGGCAGTATGTACCCGCCCTCCCACGGATCCGGCGATTTCGCCATCGCGTCCGACAGGCTCCAGATCATGTTGCGCCAGGCGATCACCTCGCCCAGGTTCGCCTCGACGCCGCGGAACCCGCGCGAGCCGGTCAGTTCCGTCGCACGCAGAAACAGCCCGGCGATGAAGTCCAGCTTCACCGCCAGCCGCGTGCAGCCCTGCAGGAACGCGCGCGGCACGAAGCCGGTGCGCGGGAAGAAGTTGTTCGCCTTGTCGATGTCGCCGTAGACGAACACGTCCTCCCACGGGATCAGCACATCATCCAGCACGAAGATCGCATCGTTCTCGTCGAGCCGGCTCGACAGCGGATAGTCGAACGGGCTGCCCAGCACGGCGGCGCGCTGTTCGTTCGACACGCGCCCGATCAGCTTCACGCCCTGCGCGTTGGTGGGAACCATGAACACCAGGGCGAAGTTCTTGTCCTGCACCGGGATCAGGCCGTGATGCGCCACGAAGGTGAAGTTCGTCAGCGCAGAACCGGTGGCCACGACCTTCGCGCCGCTCACCCGGATGCCGGCGTCCGTCTCCTTGGTGACGCGGACATAGACATCGGTGGGCCCGCCTGGTGCGCCCGGGCGCCATGCTGCGATCCACCGGCGGATGGATGATAGCGTGGTTGATGAACGGCACGCGCTCCTGGCTATAGCGATACCAGCGGCGCGCATTCTCCTGGTATGGCGCATAGAAGTCCGCGTTGGCGCCCAATGTGCCGAGGAACGCCGCCTTGTAGTCGGGCGAACGGCCGAGCCAGCCATAGGTCAGCCGCGACCACGCAGCGATCGCATCGCGCGCGGCGACCTGCTCCTCGACCGTGCGCGATGCGATGAAGTAGCGGTGCGTGAAGCCGCCCCACTCGGTCGGGCAGGTCAGGATGTTCGCGCCGTCGCGATGATCGGCGTGCAGCGCATCGTACAGCCGGGCGATCATGCGCGCCGTGTTGCGGAACGCAGGATGCGCGGTGATCTTTCCGACGCGCTCGCCGTAGATCCAGACTTCCCGACCGTCGTCGAGACTGTCCAGGAACTCCTGCCCTGTGTAGGGCAGGACCCCGCTGCCGGTCACGCCGGGTAGGACACGAAGCACTTCTCCGACATGAAGACGTGCGTTTCGACATAGTCGTGGATCACCGGCCGCCGCTCGAGCGTCTCCATCGCGCCGACCAGCGCCATCCAGTTCAGCATCTCATGCTGGCCCGCCTGCTCCATGTCCTTGAGCGAGCGCTTGCGCCAGAAGCCGTAGTCACTGGCGGATAGCGCGTCGAACATCAGGCGGTCGGCCTTGTGGTCGGGCCACAGATAGCCATTGGTCGGCGACAGGAAGCAGTGCGACCAGCTCGATGACGCGATCAGCGCGACCCGCCACGGCGATTCCGCCAGAACCTCGGCCACAGCGCGGCCGACATCCATGCAGCGCCACGGCTGCGGCGCCGGCGGATCGGGCGCCTCGGTTGATGGCGGCTTGAACAGCGCAGACATGCCGCCCTTTGCGTGGATCAGGTTGCGGCCGTAGCAGTTGATCGCGAACGGCAGCACCGGCCAGGGGAACCCGCGCCTGTCCCAATCGAGGTAGAGCAGCGTATTGGTGAAGGCGTGCGCCAGGCCGTCGACGTGCAACGGCTTGTAGGCATACGCCATGTCGATGCCGCGCTCGATGAGCGCACTCGCCAGATGCTTCGCCGCATCGCGTGCGCCGCGCAGCTTCATCGTCCAGTCGCCGGACTCGCCCCAGCGGTTGGGCTTGCCGCCGTTGCCATTGTACCAGGGCTTCACGCCGAACTGCTCATCCAGCCCGAACACGCAGAACGCCGGGATGATGTCCTCACGGAAGTTCTCATACTGATCGTCGCCCCAGATCAGCACCACGTCGGGATCGAAGTCGTCCAGCGCCATGCGGATCGCACGGAAGTCGTCCGCCAGGCGCGCGCCATAGCGCCGCGCCGACGACAGGCCTTCGTCGTTGCCGAGTTCGGACAGCAGTTCGGCCGGCCAGTTGCCGCGGTCCTTGAACTGTGCGGGAACGTTGGGGGCGGTGAGCAAATGCTGGAACCCGCCAGGCAGCCGTTCGTCAGGCTGCAGCAGCCCTGGATAGTGCGTGCAGCCCAGTCCGAGAATCTCGGCCATGTTTTCGCTCCCTTGTTTTCTGGTTTTGCGTCCCTCCGTGGGGCGGACGGTAGGCGGTATCGGGACGGGTTGCCAAGCCGGGGCGCGCGCCTACCATGCGAACACCCAGGAGGACAGCCATGCTCAAGCAGTTCGACAGCTCATACGCCGGCCACATCGATCTCGAGAACGTCGGCTACGGCGGCACGCCGATCAATGACCGGCGCTACCCGAACGAGAAGCTCGCCACAGCGCTGAGCAAGGCCGAGGAGATGGCCAAGCTGATGGATCGCCTGGGCTACGGCACTTACTGGATGGCCGAGCATCACTTCCAGCCCGAAGGCACCGAGTGCATCCCCAACGTGCTGCTGATGGCGCTGCACCTGACGCATCTCACGAAGAACCTGCGGATCGGCTGCGGATTCAACATTACGCCGATGTGGCACCCGCTGCGCCTGGCCGAGGACTACGCGATGGCGGACATCCTGTCGAACGGGCGTGTCGTGTTCGGTGTGGGCCGCGGCTATCACACGCGCGAGGTGGAGAGCTTCGGTGCGCCGCTGCTCGACCAGCCCGCCAACCGCGAGCTGTTCGAGGAGCAGGTCGAGATCATCTTCAAGTCGTTCAACGAGGAGTCGTTCAGCCACAAAGGCAAGCACTACACGCTGCCGCCCGAGGTGCCGTATCGCGGCTATACACTCAAGGAGCTGACATTGGTGCCACGCCCGGCTCGCCTACCGGTGGAATGCTGGCAGCCGATCCAGGGCGGTACGCAGCGCGCACTCGACTTCATGGCGAAGCACGGCATTTGCGGCGTGATCGGCGGCGGATCGGCCGAAGGCGGGGCGGTGCACAAGTCGATGGTGGACTTCCAGGCGGCCTATGCGCGTGCGGGCAAGCATATCGAGCTCGGCGAGCGCATGGCGCTGGGCTTCCAGTTCTACCTCGCCGACAGCGTCGAGCAGGGCATGCGCATCGCCGGGAAGTACTACGAAGAGAACATGAAGATGTTCGGCGAGCTGCGTCTGGTGAAGGCTCTGACCGATGAGCAGATCGAGACCATGCGCGATCCGAAGCGTGCGCCGACGGCGAAGCTGCCGCGCATCGAGGATGCGGTGAAGGCTGGTGGGTTCCTCACCGGCACCCCGTCCGATGTCATCGAGGCGCTGAAGAAACTGGAGGAGCGCTATCCCGGGCTGGATCGCGTCACCGTCAGCCTCTCGGTCGGCGTGCCGCTGTCAGAGGCGCTGGAACAACTGGAGTGGTTCGCGCGCGACGTGATGCCTGCGTTCAAGGGTGTGAAGGTGGCACAACCGGCGTTGGCGAAGTGACGGATTCGGCCTGGCGATAGGGCGACGGAGCCAACGCCAGGCCGATCGCCCAGCCGATATAGTAGCGCACGTCCATCCAGAAGCTTGGCGCGTCGTACAGTTCGAGCCGGTCCAGGTGAAAGAGACCCATCGTCGTATCGAACAGCACGGCGACGATGAGCCAGATCGTCCCAACCAATGCGACGCTGCGGGCACAGCGTACAAGGACGCGCTGCCTTGGTGAGCGCAGGATGTGCCGGTAGCCGAGGCCGAGGATGATCACGCTTGGGATCGTCGTGCTGATCGCCGACTGCACGGGCCAGGAATACAGCCACGTGGTCAGGCAGGAAGACGCTGCGGCGAAGATCCCGACCGGCACTGCGAGCCAGAGGGGCCGAACGGCCAGCCAGGCGATGGTGGTGGCGAACGGCACGATGGCCCATGAGATGGTGAGCTCGACCCCGGCCGCGAGCCCTGCGTCTCTACTGCCACGAGCCGAGATGTAGGCTGTCATCGCTTCGTGCAGGCAGATCGACGTCAGCGCGAAGGCGAGAGCCAGGCCTGCAGCGAACAACGCGTCGTGCTGCCGATGGTCCACATGTTGCGGATGTTGCAGTCTGGCAAGCAGAAGTCGCGCATGCTCCATCACCGGCTCGACGAAGAACGCCAGGACCAGCCCGATCAGCAGCGCCGCCAGCAGATCCGTCCGGCTGACATGGCCGAGTGCGAGACGAAATCCCTCCCAGATGAACTCCGGCGCAGCGGCGCAGATCGAAATCCACACCCCGGCAATCAATGCGGCAATGCCGGCGAGCACCACCTGTCCCGCACGAGGTGGCACGGCTCGCGTCAGCCCCGCTGCAGCGCGGCGAGTGCGCGGACCTTGCGCGCCATAGCGGCAATGCCATTGCCGCGGTTGGTCGACAGCGCCTCCAGCAGGCCGAGTTCCTTCAGGAACACCGGATCGGTGGCGACGATCTCGTCCGGCGAGCGACCCGAGTAGACGCGCAGCAGCAGCGCGATCAGGCCGGACACGATCGCCGCATCGGAGGTGCCGGCAAGGAACAGCCTGCCGCTGTCCAGTGCGCCTTCCATCCACACCTTGCTCTGGCATCCTGGCACGCGATGCGCATCATCGGCCCAGGCGTCAGGAAACGGCGGCAGCTTGCGGCCGAGTTCGATGATGAACTGATAGCGATCCATCCAGTCGTCAAACACGGCGAGTTCGTCGCCGATCGCGGCGATCGCATCGGCAGCAGTGGCTTCCTCCGGACGGACGAAAGGATCGGTCACAACCTCAGCAGCCGCATCGCGTTGCCGCTCGCGATCTTGGCGCGGTCCTCGGCGCAAAGCGGAATGGTCGGCAGCCAGTCGGTGCCCGGCTTGTTGGCAACGAACGGATAGTCGACCGAGAACATGATGCGATCCACGCCAAGTTCCTGCACGCAGCACAGCAGCGCCGGATCGGAGAAGAAGCCGCTGGTCGTGATGTGGAAGTGCTCGCAGAAGATGTCGCGGAATGCGCGCCGCCCGGGACCTTCACGCTTGAAACCCATGTCGATGCGCCACAGCAGGAACGGCAGGCCCTCGCCGAGATGCCCCAGGATGATCTTCAGCTTCGGGTAGGCGTCGAACACGCCGGACAGCACCATGCGCACGCCCTGTGTCGCGGTCTCCACCGTGAAGCCCCAGGCGGCGCGCATGATCATCGGCCAGTCCTGCGCGTAGTCCTTGTAGTAGGTCTCGATCACCGCCGGATGCGGCATGGTCGGATGCAGATACAACGGCACGTCGAGCGCCGCGGCGCGTTCGCAGATCGGCCAGAAGCGTTTGTCGTCGAAGAACACCCCGTTGGTCGTGCCATTGATCAGCGCACCCTTGAAGCCGAGTTGCGTGACCGCGCGTTCCAGCTCATCGGCCGCGGCCTTGGGATCGGGAGTGGGGATGGCGGCGAAGGCAGCGAACCGGTCGGGATGCGCGCGCACCGTCTCGCGCCAGCCGGTCGTTGGCAACGCGCGCCAGACGCACCGAGGTTTCGGCGTCCATCTTCTGCAGGCCCGGATTGGCGTGCGACAGCACCTGCATGTCGATGCCCGCCTCGTCCATCTCCTTGATGCGGAGCCCGGTCAGGTCGTTCAGCCGTTCCGCGATGGCGGGAAGCTGGCGTGAGTCCTCGGGCGCATAGGCACGCACGACGTCCGGATCCTGGTAGTGCTCCTCGATGGTGATAACGCGTGGCGTTGCTGGCATGACCGCCTCCCTGTTTGCCGGAATTTCTGCCACACGCGCGCATGCGTGCCCAGCGGAGCAGCGTTACCCCGGGGCACGCACATGCGATCGGACCCAGGCGGCGAATTCTGCGTCCGTCATCTCACCTGCCGCGAGCCGAAGCATCGCCATCGTCGCATCGACTTCGGGCGGCTCGAACTCCGCGCCGTTCAGCCCCAGGAACATGAACAGCGCAGCGAAGCCGGTTCGCTTGTTACCATCGACAAACGGATGGTTGCGCACGATGCCGATCGCATATGTCGCCGCCAGTTCGGCGATGTCCGGATCGTCGTAGCCCGCACGATTGAGCGGCCGCGCAAGGGCGCTCTCCAGGAGCCCCTCCTCGCGCATGCCGGGGGCACCGCCATGTTCGGCAAGTTGTTCGTCGTGGATCGCGATGATGAGCTGGCGTGACAGCCACACGGTCACTTCGCAAGCTCGCGCAGCACATTGCGCCAGCGCTTCATCAGCTTGCGCGCGACCGCCATCTGCTGCTCGAACTCCGGGTCCGCCGTGGTCAGCCGCACACCATCCGGCACGTCGACCGCATACAAAGTGTCGCCCTTGCCGACGCCGAGCTTCGCCAGGAGCTCCTTCGGCAGGATGACGCCGACCGAATTGCCAATCTGGGTGATCTTCAGCGCCGTCATGGCAGGCTCCGGGTTCGTCACCAAATAATAACAAACGTTCTGACGCGAAGTAAAGATAGACGGGGCAACCGGGTCGCGCCTAGGGTGTTCTTGGCATACCATGGCAGTCACCAAGACCCTCGCCGCACTGCCCTTCGTCGGCGTCCTCGTGGGTGCCGTGTTCCTCAACCGCGTCACCCCTCTCGTGCTGGGACTGCCGCTGCTGATGGCCTGGCTGATCCTGTGGATCCTGCTGACCAGCGCCATCATGGCGGTGATCTACTTCACCGATCCTGCGAACCGGCGCTCGGACACCGACACGTGAGTGCTGCCCTCCTGATCATCGCCCTGACCGCTCTCGCGGCGCTGCTGCTTGGTCTGCGGGCAGGACGCGGGCGCGACATGAACCTGGAGCAGTGGACCGTGGGCGGCCGTGGCTTCGGCGCGGTCTTCGTGTTCCTGCTGATGGCAGGCGAGATCTACACCACGTTCACCTTCCTGGGCGGCAGCGGCTATGCCTACGGGCATGGCGGGCCGGCATACTACATCCTGGCCTACGGGTGCCTCGCCTATGTGATCTCGTATTGGATGCTGCCGCCGATCTGGCGCTATGCGCGGCAGCACCGGCTGGTCTCGCAGCCCGACTACTTCGCAACCAAGTACGACAGTCCCGCCGTTGGCGTGCTGGTCGCCGTGGTCGGCATCGTCGCCATGGTCCCTTACCTCGTGCTGCAGTTCAAAGGGCTCGGCATCATCGTCGCCACCGCGTCGTACGGCGCCATTCCATCATCCGTTGCGGTCTGGATCGGCGCCGGCGTGGTCACGGCCTACGTGATGGTGTCGGGCGTGCATGGCTCCGCCTGGACGGCGGTCGCCAAGGACGTGCTGATCCTGGTGGTGGCAGTGTTCCTCGGGCTCTATCTGCCGATCCATCTCTACGGCGGCTTCGGAACGATGTTCTCCGCCATCCAGGAGGCGAAACCGGACTTCCTCGCGCTGCCGCCCAAGGGTGAGAGCATCGCCTGGTTCGACTCCACCGTCCTGCTCACGGCTTTGGGCTTTTACATGTGGCCGCACAGCTTCGGCTCGGTGTTCACTGCGCGGCGCGAGAAGGCGTTCCGTCAGAACGCCATCGTCATGCCGCTGTACCAACTCATCCTGGCGTTCGTGTTCTTCGTCGGCTTTGCGGCGGTCCTGAAGGTGCCCGGACTGACCGGACCGCAGATCGACCTCGCGCTGTTCCGCCTGTCGATCCAGGCATTCGACCCGTGGTTCGTCGGGGTAATCGGCGCGGCAGGCGTGCTGACCGCACTCGTGCCGGGCTCGATGATCATGATGACGACGGCGACGCTGCTGGCGAACAACATCTATCGCCCGCTGAACGGCACCGCGTCCGATCAGGCGGTATCGCGGCTGGCGCGCCGGCTGGTCCCGATCGTGGCGCTGGTCGCGGTGTACTTCACGTTGAGCGGTGGACAGACCATCGTCGCGCTGCTGCTGATGGGCTACAGCTTCGTCACCCAGTTGTTTCCCGCTCTGGTGATGAGCCTGCACCGGAACAATCCGTTGAGCAGCACGGCTGTGTTCGCGGGCATCGTCGTGGGGATCGCGACGGTTGCGGCGACCTCGCTCACGCACACGACGATTGCGACTCTGTTCCCTGGGCTGCCGGAGGCACTGCGCGATCTCAACATCGGCATCGTCGCGCTCGTGCTGAATGTGCTGACGTTGGCGGTGGTCAGTGTGATCACACGGCGTGTTCCGTCGACGAGTTCCGCATGATCGGCGGCAGCGCAAGGATGAGGACATCGCGAGGGTGATATCCTGATTCGAGTGTAAGGGCGGGGATAGATATCCTCAGTTCAAGGGACGTAATAGTAACCGCCGGGGGCGTAAACGACGGGCGGTGGCGCGGCATAGACCACCGGGGGCGCCACCACCGGCCGCGCGGCGGCTGCCGCGCCAACCGCTGTACCAACGGCCAGCCCGGCAATAGCTCCTGTGGCAACACCGCCGGCGAAGCAGCATGGTCCCGGGCGCCCTCCCCAATGGGTGACTGTGGCACCGTGCGGTCCTGTGTATGTCCACCCTCTGGCATATGCGGGAGACGCGGCCGCCATCGCCGTTCCTGCGACAACGAGTGATGTCACCATGATGTTCCTGAACATCAGCCCACTCCTTCTATGCGTTGATGTTTGCGTCTGCGGAATTCACGAGCCATTCCAATCGTTCCGGTCCAGATATCCCTTGCGGGCGCTGTCCAACTTCGCGAAGCGCTGCTGCAGACGAGCGGCCTGTTCCTGCGGGCTCAGTTGCTTGAACCTCTGAGCCATCCGCCCGTTCGCTGCCATCAGACGGCTTGTGGCGTAAGCCTCGTATTCCTGCAGCGTCACACGGCCGTCGTGATTTGCATCGGCAGCGTCGAAGTTCCCCTTCAGTTGCGCGGCCGCGGCAGGCGTGCCCGCAAGGGCCACCATCACGGCGGATGCCATTCTGATATTCGCGAATCTGGTCATGATGCTCTCCACTATTGCTGCACGCGTGGTGATACGAAGCAGCGATCGCATTGCGACACGCGGTCTGCGGATTTCCTGCATTCAAGGTTGGGACGCTGTCGCACCTTCCAACCGGTGCGCGGCAGCGAGCTTGTGCCTGCCCTCCGGCGATACCTGGGCCAGTGCCTCGACGAGCGTGTTGCCGAAGTCGTCGAAGAACGCGTTCCACGCCGCCTGCCATGTGGCCAATGCCCGCCGCACGTCCTCCTGATTGAACTGGTCCGCCGTGATCTGACGCCGCAGTTCGAGACGAGCATCGAGGAGCCGCTTCTGAGCGTCCGCGTAGCGCTGTGCATCGCGCCGGATGACCGCTCCGAACTTGGCCGCGTCCTGCGCTGGCAGACTGGCTTCCGCCCTGGCCAGGACGCGCGCCATCGGTGTTGCGAAGGCCGCTTCATGGCCGCGTACCCGCCACATGTGTCCACCGATCACCGCGACAAGGAAGAGGTTCAGAAGGATGGAGGCAGGCAGTGCGATGCGTCGCCAGCGGGGCACATCGCGGCCGGTATTGATCATGGTGGCCACGTCAATCGGCCCAGACATGGATCGGCGCCGGCTGCAGAAGCGTCAGCACGCTGTCCGTTGCGGGATCCGATGTGTACATAGCGCCGATCAACAGTCCGGCCGCGATGGCGAACCCCCCGCCGGTTGCCATCCCTACCCGGCGAGTGTGCAGCGCGTGCGCCCAACCGGAGCGCCGAAAGGTTGGCCGGCGCTCTGCCGATGCGGCGATCCGGGCCTCGACACCGGACCGCAGCCTCGCCATTGCCGCGTCCTGCCCGTCAGGCTCCCAAAGCACGGCATCTTCGCTGGCGCCGGCCGCTTCGATCGCGTGATCGAGCGTCCGTGCCTCATCGAGAAGCGCGCGTGCCGCCGGCGAAGCATTCAGGAGCGCCTGCGCCTCGGCGCGCGCACCATCCGGCCAGCGCAGCAGATCCGCCCCGTAACTGTCGGCCATCGTCCTGAACCGTCTGAGCGTCAGCATTTCCAGGTCTCCATGAAATCGTGTTCCGGCAGCAGACGTTCGCGCAGGCAAATGCGGGCACGCGCGAGGAGCCGCTCCACGGCCTTGGCCGACAGCCCGAGAACGCGAGCGGCCTCGGCACCGGACATGCCCTCCTGATAGACCAGCGTCATCGCCGCGCGCTGCCGCACCGGCAGATCCTTGAGCGCCATCCTCAGAGCGATGCGACGTTCGGTGATTTCCATGATTTCGTCGGCACCGGCCGCGGGATCGGCCGGATCGAAGTCGTCGGGGATCGGTTCAGGCTGAACCCGGCGCCGGTGGTCGATGCACAGGTTCACGACGATCCGGTAGAGCCATGTCGTGAAGCTGGCGCGGCGCGGATCGAAGTGCCGCACCTGCGACCAGGCACGCATCATCGCCTCCTGCGCCACGTCCTCGGCGACCGGCGGATCAGGGATGAGGCGCAGCGCGATGCGCAACGCAAAGGGTCCGTATCGGATGACCATCTGGTCGAAGGCCCTTCCGTCACCACTCGCCGACCACGAGAGGAGCATGGCATCGGACGCATCCGCGTAGTCTCGCGGCCGGTTCATGCGCGGCCTGTCATGGCCGCCCATGTGCGAACCGAGCACAAGCCGCGCCGTCGATGGCCACGTTCTCATCGCATGATCCGATCCCACGCGCGTCATGTGTGATGATACGATGCAGCCGGCGGATTCCCCCGGTGTCGGCTCCTACTTGCCGCTGATCAACGCGGTGCCGGCAAAGGTTTCCGGCCGTCCGAAGAGCTACCGCGCGAACGTGCCCAAGGCTCCGATCCCATATGATCCGGATGCCGCCGCAATTGCGGTCGAGATGTTCGCCGTTCGACGCGTGGCGCACCCGATGCGCGACAGGAATTCGACATCGTAGCGGCGACGGCCGCGCGTTACACGGAAAGATCCTTGTCGGACCTGGTCGGCTTGCTGGACGAGCAATAGGCGTCGGCAAGATGTCCTATGCTGGTGCCCGATCTCCATCGGAAGAGAACACCTCAAAGGCGGAGAGTCCCACAAAACCGTATCGTTGACGTTCGGCCCGAGCGCGGACTTGAATAGCCAAAGCGGATGTCAAGGGCGAGGGAGGACCGCAATGAACCGTCGGACATTCATCGCCGCCACCGCTGTCGTTCCGGTAATTGGCCCGTTGGGCTCGAAGACCAATTCTGCTCAAGCTGCGGAGCCCAATCGAGCCTTTGTATGACGGCGATTTGAAATCACGACCACGATCACACTACAGAATTCGTCGGGCCAAGCACAACTTTGGTTGCCTCTGGCGCAGACCGCAGCAGGCTACCAGACTGCCATCGATGTAGACTGGCAGGGCAACGGCCGGGTGGAACTGGTACGCGATCCAACTTATGCGGGCTGGTCACTTCCTGCCTGCCGCTCGGGCTGACGCTGGGTGCGCTGCTCGGGCGTTTCCTGACGCCTTACATCGGCTGGCGCGGCCTGTTCGTGGTGGGACTTCTGCCGGCGCTGCTGACGCTGCTGATCCGCGCGTGGGTTCCGGAGTCACCGCGATGGCTGCTGCAGCGTGGGCGGATCAAGGAGGCACGTGACTCGCTGGCGTGGACCCTCAAGGTCGACCCTGAAACCATCGAGCTGCCGAGTACCGTGCCGGCGATGCGGCAGACGAACTGGCGCGAGGTGTTCCAGCATCCTCGCAGCGTCGCGCTGTCGATCCTGGTCAACCTCAGCCAGACCGGGGGCAACGGCCTGCTGCTATGGGCGACCACTCTGTTTGTGCTGATCCTCAACGTCAGCCCGGCGGAGGCGGCCGGCCTGATGATCTGGGTGAGCCTCGCCGGCTTTCTCGGACGGCTCACCTTCTCCTATCTGTCGGATGCGTTGGGACGGCGTCCGTGCGGCATCATCATCGGCTGCGCGGCCGCCGGGCTGATGGCACTTGCGGGGTACCTGCACAGCGTCTTCGTCGGTGGTGTGTCGCTGTTCTACCTGTTGATCGTCGCGCAGCGCTTCTTCGGCGACGCCAGCTACGCGATCATCGGACCCTACACGGCCGAGATCTGGCCGGCGCACCTGCGGGCCAGCGGCATGGGTGTCGGCTATGGCACCGGCAACATCGGCAAGGTCATTGGCCCGCTCGGGCTGGCGCTGATCGTCGGCACGTCGAACTATGTCCACCCGCAGGCGACGATCGCGGCCATCGTCCCGGCCCTGCTCTATCTCGCATTCTGGTACGGCCTGGCCGCGGTCGCGTTCTGGCTGCTTGGGTTCGAGACGAGGGGCCGCACATTCGAGGACATCGATGCGTCGCTGGCCGTGCCCGCGACGGTCGCGGTGGCCGGAGACCGCCGGACGGCCTCACCGTCATGATGCGGCGCCAGTTGTCGCCGCGTGGACATCACCTGGCGGCGCGGCTCGTTCGGCGTGCCGAGCGTCTGTGTTACAAGCTCGATCCTTACCTGCTGGCGCTGGTGATCGCGCTCGCGGGACTGAACCTGACCTGCTACGTCGCGATGCGGGCGTTGCTCTGAACAGGCCGGGCTACTGCAGCGCGGCAACCCCGCCGGCGCCGACGGCATCGAACAGATCGAGCGGGCGCAGGCGCCCGAGGTACGACTTGTCGAAGTCGGCCAGCGCCGAGAGGGCCTCGACGTCATTCACGATCACCCGATGCGCCTCGATGCGGACGAGGTCGTCGTCGCGCAATTGCCGCAGCGTGCGGTTGACGTGTGGAACGCTCAGACCCAGTGCGTCGGCGAGCAGTTCCTGGGTCAGCGGCATGGGAAACGAACGCGCGTCGCCTAGTCCGATGCTCTGGAACCGGACCATCAGTTCGAGCAGGAAGTGGGCGACGCGCTCGAGTGCCGTTCGCCGGCCGACGTCGGTCAGGTGTTCAATGTAGACAGCCGTCTCGGCGGAGAATGACCAGAACAGCGCGGTCGCAAGGCGTGGGTGCCTTTCGAACAGGCAGGCAAGCGCCCGGAAGGGGATGCAGCCCAGCACGGTCTCGGTCAGCGCGCTGATCGCGTAGGGCGCGCTTTCGAAGAAGCAGGCAGGGAATCCGACCAGATCCCCAGGCAATGCGATGTTCAGCACCTGGCGCCGGCCGTCGCGGAGGATGCGGTAGCGGACTGCGATACCCTCGACCATCACCAGCAGCGCGTCGTATCGCCGTCCCTGGCTGATGATCTCCCGGCTGTGCCGGACCACACGGGTGGTCGACTGCAGGTCCTCCAGGACCTCGGCCTCGGCGGGGGAGAGCGTGACGAACTGGGCCAGCTTCTGGGCGAGCGACGACCGGACCGCGGCCTTGGCTCTCGGCTGCTGCGTTGTCATGGCCGCTCCCCTCTGGTGGCAACGGGTCGTGTGGCCGGACGGTCAGTCGATGCCGCAGCCTAAGCACGACTGCCGCCGATGCGAACCTGACATGCTCGTGATGCGCATCGGATTCGCGCAAGCCGCATGGGAAACCGAGCCGTTGCGGCCGGCAGTGCTCAGGCAGGTTCGCTGAATCTGCGATAGAAGTGACCTGTCAGACCGCCGAGCAACGCCCAGCAGGGCAGCGCCGTGATGGTGACCGCGACAATGAACTGGCGGGAGAGCAACTCCGGGATGTTGGTCTCGACATGATCGAGCCGAGGTGCTCCGACCAGGTGTGGCGCTGCGATGGCCAGGATTGCGATGGCAGCGGCGATGGGAGAGCGGCGGAAGACGATCAGGCACAGCCCTGCGGCGGTCGCCAGGACAGTCGCTGCCCACCACATCTGACGCTGCAGCAGTGGGGCCGCGGGAATCCCGGGGAGTTCAGGCGGCAGGCCAAGTCCCGGCGCAATGACGAAGACAAGGAAGGCGCCGAGACCCCAGAGGAATCCTTCGCGCCACGTCACCGGGCGGCGCAGCAGCACAACCACACCATTGAGCAGCAGGCCGAAACCGATCCAGTCCACGACGTTGAACAGCGCGGTATAGGCGTTGCGCTCGAACCCCTCGGCGGGCTGCCACGCTTGATCGGTCGTCGTGTGCTGGTGATCGGCGGCCTCGGCCTGCCGTTCGTATACCTCCGCCTGCATGATCAGCGGCACGGTGGCGACACGCTGGGCGAAGGTGACGAAGATGCCAACGATGAGCCCGGCCAGTGCCGCCGAGAACACAATCGACCGGAACACGGCCATCGCTGGCGCTGCTATCAGTGACAGGGGAATCCGGCTGAATGGCGGGTATCGTGGGCGGCGTTGTGGACGACGTCGAGATGCGAGAACCCGGCTATGCCGATGATCAGAGAACCCAACAGGACGGCGAGGCTCGCCGGGACAGCAAGGCTGGTCTTGCGAATGAGCGCTTCGTCGAGGGTCGCGGCAGGCGCGGGCAACGTCGCGGCCATGGCATATCTCCTTGGTCGTCGGGCAGTTTCGTCAGGCTTCTAGACCGGCTTGCATCTTCCGACCAGCTTGGGTCCGGGTCTATCCTTCGCCTCGGATGCGTGCGTGGAGGTCTTCGATGCAACACACCGATCAGCCGGACCATCACCATCACGACGACGACATGCCGAGTGACGTGGCGCTTCGGGTCAAGGCGCTGGAGTTGCTGCTGGTCGAGAAGGGGCTGGTCGATCCGGCCGCGCTCGATGCGATCATCGAGACCTACGAGCACAAGGTGGGACCGCATAATGGGGCGCAGGTGATAGCCCGTGCCTGGGTCGATCCCGACTACAAGGCGCGGCTGATGGCGGACGGAACCGCGGCGATCGGCGAACTCGGCTTTGCCGGACCACAGGGCGGCCACATGATCGTGGTCGAGAACACGCCGACCGTGCACAACCTCGTCGTCTGCACACTGTGCTCATGTTATCCAGTGCCGGTCCTGGGACTGCCTCCGGTGTGGTACAAGTCGGCACCCTACAGATCGCGCGCGGTGATCGATCCGCGCGGCGTGCTGCGCGAACTGGGTCTCGATCTGTCCGACGATGTCGAGATACGCGTGTGGGACTCGACCGCCGAGGTGCGATACCTTGTGATGCCGCAGCGTCCCGCCGGCAGCGATCGCATGAGCGAAGCGGAACTCGCGGCGTTGGTCACCCGCGATGCCATGATCGGCGTGGCTCATGCGCGTCCGGCGGAGGCACGCGCATGAACGGCGTGCACGACATGGGCGGGATGCATGGTCTCGGTGCGATCCCTTACGAGCCAAATGAGCCGGTGTTCCATGCGGGCTGGGAGGCGCGCATGTCCGGGCTGCCGCGAGCGGTCGGAGCGTGGCGGCGGTGGAGCACCGATGCGTTCCGACAGCAGATCGAGCAGATCCCCGGTCCGGACTATCTCCGGATGAGCTACTACGAGAAATGGCTGGCCGCGCTGACGGAACTGTCGGTCAAGGTTGGCCTGATCAGCGCCGCGGAACTCAAGAGCGGCCGGCCGGAGCCAGGCTCGCCGAAGCAAACGCCGGCGCTGAGCGCTGAACAGGTCGCCGGCGTGTTCACCCGGAACACGTCGATGTCGCGGCCGGAACCCGCACCGGCGCGCTTCCATCCCGGCGATAGCGTGCGGGCGCGCAACATCAATCCGACGTCCCACACGCGGCTGCCGCGTTATGTACGCGGCAGGGCTGGCACCATCGAGCGCGGCCATGGCGCGCACGTCTTTCCCGATTCCAACGCGCGGAATTTGGGGGAGGATCCGCAGCATCTCTATTCGGTGCGCTTCACCGCACGCGAGTTGTGGGGCGAGGAGGCCAGCTCACGCGATGTCGTCTATCTCGATCTCTGGGACAGCTACCTTGAGCCCGCCTGAGACGCCGAGAGACGGACCGGCCCGCTTCGCGGAACTGCCTCGGCTGCCCAAGGATGCGGACGGCCCGGTGTTCGCCGAACCGTGGCAGGCGCAGGCGTTCGCACTGGCGATGAGGTTGCACGACGTGGGCTGCTTCTCCTGGAGCGAATGGGCCGCGGCGCTTGGCGCCGAACTGCGACAGGCAGTTGACCGTGGGGAACCCGACAACGACGGAACGCGGTATTACCATCATTGGCTCGCTGCCCTTGAGGGCCTGGTCACCGCGAAGGGCCTGACCGACATGGCTGCGCTCGACCGACGCAAGGACGCATGGGCCGAGGCCTATCGGTCGACGCCACACGGCCAACCAGTCGAACTGAAAGCCTGAGCGTCGCAAGCACGGACATTCAGCGGTCTCGATGACATCTTCCAGCTGGAAGGAGCGCGGCGCTCCATGGTCTAGAAAACGCGGGCGCGGTGTGCCACCGTGAGGTGGAAATAATCGGAGGTGCGCCATGAGCCAGCTCGTCGCTGAAAACAACGTTGCGACAGACACGCAGAGAACTTCGTCAGCCTATGTGCCGTCGCTCCAGCGCACGGAAGGGCAGCCGCCACCCATCGCGGCGAACGGCGGCCTGTCCTACATGTCGTTCGACCGGCATGGCGATGCGGGAACCACCAAGGCGTTCGAGGACGCGCTCGCCCAAATCGCCGAGGGCGAGGGCCAGCGCGTAACCGACATGATCAAGAACGCGCCACCGGGGGCGCCGATCCAGACAAGGTGGGGCGTCGGGTTCCGGAAATCCGACGAGTGCATGGACTACATGCGCAGAAGCGACGCCATCAAGGCCCCGGAAGGCGCCGTGGCGCTGCCGCTGCCGTATACCGTCTACGAACGGCCGACCTACTCCGTCGTCCCGTCCAACGCTGTCTGGCGGGACCCGGCGCGCGCCGACGTAGCGGCTATCCTGCGCAAGAACGAGCAGGACAACCGGCGGCGGGATCTGTGGTTCCCGCAGGTGATGCGCGACGCACGGCGCATCGGCGAATACTACCCGGGCCTCTCGCCCGACAGCGCCGAGTGCATGGACCGGCTCGGTGTCTCGCTGGCGCACCTCGAGTCGAAGTGCTCGAACTTTTACGATGCGGCGGAAGTCGAGCGCGTGTTCTATCCGGAGATCGAGAAGCTCCTTTTGGAGTTCTTCCCGGACGCGACCGATGCCCTGGTCTACAACCACGACGTCTTCAACAAGGACTACGCGGGGGATCGCACGGAAGACCAGGACAACAAGAACCCGGGTGTGAACGCCCGTTACGCCACGCTCGTGCACAACGACCTGAACGACAACAGCGGTCGCGTGCGCTGCCGCGAGCTGCTCACCAAGAACCTGCGGAACTTCGGTCGCGAGCAGCACTACACGGAGGAAGAGGCCGACGCGAAGATGTCGCGGCGTTTCGTGTCGATCAATCTCGCCAAGCCGATGGAGACGGTCGAGCAGTTCCCCTTCATCCTGTGTGCCTGGCCGTCGTTCGCCGACCAGCCGTACATCACCAACTACCGGATCTACGACGACCGCGTCGGCGAGACCACCCGCTTCACCTACCGTCCCGACCACGAGTGGTACTGGTTCCCCCGGCAGAAGCCCAATGAGGTCTCGATGCTCAAGTGCTATGACTCGGTGACCGACGGCTCCGTCTCGCGCTGGTCGTTCCATACGGCCTGTATCGACCCGACCGTGCCCCTCGACGCCCCATGCCGCAAGAACGTCGTGGTCCGGGCCTTTGTCTTCTTCTAGGAAGACAGGAAGAGGCAGCGGGCTGAGGAAGCCAACGTCGGTGCCGTGATACCTGGCGACCGGATGCCCGCGTAGGGCGCCAGGCCGGCGGCGTCGGGCCTTCGTGGACTTCCGCTTCGGGGATCACCTGAACGGCCGCTGATGGCCGACTTGGGTTGGGCGCGGCGTGCCTGCCCCATAAGCGCCGGACCGCTGCCGATGCTTGCAAGAAATCTGAGATTCCCTGTCGGACTGGCAGGGCCTCGCTCGTCCTCGGGGTATGGATCGGCAATTCATGTGAGCAAGGGCCATGTCGCAACGAGCCGGAACCGCTGAATCCCAGATCAAGGCTAGGAGACAGCATGACCACTAACGATACCTACCTTGCCGTCTTTCTCGATTGCAGGCGGCTGATCGGCGGCAACGTCTGTCCCGTCCATTCATAAGGATAAACGATCATGCCCAACACCGTACGCCTGCACCGCGTTCTGGCAACGAGCCCAGAGAAAGTCTATCGCGCGTTCCTCGAGGCGGACGCGCTCGCGAAATGGCTTCCGCCCAACGGTTTTGCCTGCACAGTGCATCATCTGGAACCGAAAGTCGGCGGCACATTCAGAATGTCCTTCCGGAACTTCACAACTGGCAAAAGCCACGTATTTGGCGGCGAATATGTCGAGCTCGCTCCGGGCGAGCGCCTGCGCTACACGGACAAATTCGACGATCCCAACCTGCCCGGCGAGATGCAGGTGACGGTGGTGTTGAAGAAGGTATCGGTCGGCACCGAGCTGGATATCGTGCAAGCAGGCCTGCCGGACGTCATTCCACTCGAGGCCTGTTATCTCGGTTGGCAGGAGTCACTGCGGAACCTGGCAAGGCTCGTCGAGCCCGAGATCAACCAATAGCGCATCAGGATCGAGCAAAGGCCGCCGGGATCGAATCGCGAGGTCAACCAATCCTCCGACCCAACTGCGTGGCTCAGAACCGCACGTGCCGCAGCTTCTCGGGATTGCGCGTCAGATAGATCGCGACGATGCGGCCGTCGCGGTGTTCGATGGCCATCGTGTCGATCGAGCCGTCATCCTCGCGCATCACGAACCCCGGCAATCCGTTGACCGTGGCGGGCCGCGCCGCAACGGTGGCCAACGCCGAGTTCTTGCGCAGAACGCCCGCGAAGAACCGCGCGATCCGGTCGGCGCCGTAAATCGGATTGAGTGCCGCCGCGCGCTTGCCGCCGCCATCCGAATACAGCACCGCATCCTCGGCGAGTACCCGCATCAGCGTCCCGGTATCGCCTGATGCAACCGCCGCCTGAAACGCCGCGGCCAGCCGATCGCCTTGTTCGCGCGAGGCAGGGAAGCGCGGCCGGCCAGCCTCGACATGCGCGCGGGCCCGTGCCGCAAGCTGACGGCACGCAGCCTCGCCTCGGCCAAGCGCGCGCGCCACCTCGGAAAAATCGAGGCCGAACACGTCGTGCAGCAGAAAACTCGCCCGCTCCAACGGCGATAGCCGCTCCAGCACCAGCATCAGTGCCACCGAGATGTCGTGCGCCAGATCGCCCGCCGCCGTATCGTCGAATACCTCATCGACCACCGGCTCCGGCAGCCACGGACCGACATAATCCTCGTGCCTTGCCCGGGCCGATTTCAGGCGATCCAGGCACAGCCGCGTCACCACGGTACCCAGATAGCGGCGCGGTTCCTCGATCGCCGCGTGGTCAACCGCGTGCCAGCGCAGATACGCGTCCTGCACCGCGTCCTCGGCCTCGGCGCGCGAGCCGAGCATGCGATAAGCAAAGCCCGTCAACGCGCGCCGGTGCGCCTCGAACTCCGCGGCGTCCCGGTCGAGGCTGGCGTTCATGCCGCGGCGGCCCTCTGTGGTGGCTGCGCTACGTCACGCAACACCGGCCGGGTTTCGCCGCCGATCGTCAGGCGCATGCAGGCGTGGCCGTGGCCCAGCGCATATTTCAGGGTGGGATACATCCGTGCCCGCAGCATGGTGAAAGCGAGCGCGATCAGACCGCGCTTGCCGAACCGGCGCACCACATCTTCGCGCAGTTCGTCGGCCTCTGGCGCGTGGCGCAGCGTCGCGTCGGTGAAGCGCACGACCGCCGCCACCTCGTCGGGCATGGCGGCGAAGTCACGCGCAACGATGGCGCGCAACACCGTCGGATCGACGCCGCCACGCTCGGCCATGTCGATCCCAAGCTGCGTGCAGGGACCGCAATCCTCGGACATCACTGCGACTATGCCGGCCGCGGCCAGGGCGGCGGGGGGCACGTCCTTGCGATAGCGGCCGATCGCCTGCAGCTTGCCGAAGGCCAGCATCGCCTTGGGGTCGGTATCGATCATCTCATGCATGTAGCCGGCGTCGTAGTTCCACGTCCGTTCGAATTTGGCGATCTGCCGCCGCAGGAACCATCCGAGCATGGGCTCTCTCCTTTCTGTGCTCCTTATGCACAGACGAGGCAGGTTTGCCGTTTGTGACATGGGGAAGTGAAAACCTGCCTCTCGGTATCCGTCGGGGGATCTCACGTTTTGCTGAACGTCTGTCTTCTGGATCGCCGGACGGGGCGGGGTGCGCCCGACCACGGCCGGGAGCGGTCATCGGACGAGGTCGCTGGGTTCAAACGACCGGCTGCGTTTCCTGGCATGTCGGCTGCCCGACGACAGCATGAAACGACGCACGCAACCTGGCGGCAGAACCGTCCACTGCACCGAACTGAAAGCCTGAGCGCACGGGCTGTCAGGACGTGGCCGTGTGCAGCATTGCCGTGACGTCGTCGGTGGTCTTCACGTCGGCAAGGATGCAATTCATGGTCTTGAGTTCGCCCTGGCGCGTTGGCGAGACACTTCGGCCACGGCGTCGCGGATTCCGGACCTTGGTTTCGCGTGGGGTCGCACCCAATCAGCTCCAAAGCCGCTCAACCCGTGCTGAACGCCCGGACCTCCGAGGCGCGCTCATCGACCGGGATCGTGGGTAGTCCACCCTTGTCCTTGACCGGCAGACCGCGGATGTAATCCATAATCGCCTGCCATTCCTTGATCTCGTTGACAGCGTCTTTTCCCGTGCCCGTGTCGATGCTGCTCCTGTCCACCTTGGCCGGAGGCGCCAGCAGGTAGCCTGAGTTTTCGCGAGGCAACTCGAGTGCCTCGAGTCTCGTTGCGAGGGGCTGGCCCGCCTTGTTCTTGGCAACAAGAGCCAGTTTGCCCTTGGTGACCTTGGGAATGGTCACGACAAATACGCCGAGCATCAGCGGGCAGGTGAGACTGTATAAGCGTTGGTCCTCGCCGGTGATGTCGATGGCGCTGTAGCCACGATCAAGGTCTCCTAGTTCGACGGCTGTCACGGCGTCGAACCGTGGGCGGGACATGTCGTAGCGGTACCTCATGCCGGAAGCGCGTGGCAAGAATTCGCCGGGGTGGGTTGGGTTGTCCACGAGGAAGAAGTCCAGCAGAATTCTTCAGCTCCCGGCCGGTGAAGTAGCCGGTCACGAGTGCGCTGCCGGCTGTTGTATCCACCACACCGAAGCCGAGGGGCGCCACATTGAACACGTCGTAGACCGTTATCACTCCTTTCTTCCCCCGGGTCAGGCCAGTGCGCATCAGCCCGTTGACGCTGAATCCGATGTCCGCTCTCGTGGCCTTTCTGAAAGCGTCGGTGCACAGGTTAGCGAGGAGCGTGCCGGCCGCATTGTCGGAGTATGTGTTGGGCAGGTCCTGCGGGATCACGCAGAGCGGCTGATCAATACTGTAACCGCGCGACGCGAACACAGCCGCGGTGACACCCTTCTTGAGCCTTACGACCTCGTCATCGATGCTGGGGTCGCCGGCAATGGTGTCGTCGATTGGATAGAGTCGGTAGGATTCGACTGCAAGTTTGCCGCCGTCCAGTGTGATCACCAATTCGCCGAGGTTCTTGCCTTCCTTCCCCGTCTGGACCACGGGTGTGCGGCCGTTGACGATGATCGGTTCCCGCAGTTCGGTGTGGCTGTGGCCGCTGATCACCACGTCGATACCCGGCACGGCCTCGGCCAGCCGCACGTCGTCGCCCTCAGTGTAGCGCCCGTCCTTGCCTTTCTCCACGCCACCGTGGCTGAGCGCGATGACCACATCCACCTTCTCGGTTTCGCGGAGCATCTTTACCATTTCCCGGGCAGTCTCGATGTCGTTGGAGAACGTCACCGCACCCGCATTGGTGTAGATGATAGCCTCCCTGCCGATTACCCCGAGAAGGCCAAAACGAATGCCTCCGCGCTCTATCACGAGGTGACGGCGAACAATTCCAACCTTGGCCAGGCTTTGGAGAGCGGCCAGGGATGGGTCGCCGCCGGCGAAGCTGGTATTCGAGGCAAGCACCGTCGGAATGCGGCCGGCTTTGCTGGCCACACCGATGGACTTGCCCAGGCCATCGGGTCCGTAGTCGAATTCATGGTTGCCAAAGGTGGTGGCGTCGTAACCCATGCGCGACATGAGTTGCAGTTCGCCGCCGATCGTGCGGGTGGCGGCGCCGAACGCGGTCCCCATGCTGTAGTCACCAGCGTCAAGCACCAACACTGGCCCCTGGCGCTTGCGCGCCTCTTTCCTCTTGGCCATCAGGCCCGCCAGGCGCGAATATCCGCCCGTGGTCTGGTCATCGTTGAGCGTAAGCGGCGTGTAATCCAGAGCCGGGCTAGCCCGATGAAGGCCGAGTGCATATCGTTGGTGTGCAGAATGGTGAAGGTTTTCTTGCCGTCCGGCGCCGCGGATAGGGCTCCAGGCAGGACGGTCGTCGCGCCGACTGCCGCTGCGACGGCCACGAACTCACGGCGTGAGAGTGTTCCGCCTCGCGTGCGGGTGCCGGTCTTCCCCCCGTCCGCCGCCGCGGCTGGTTCCTCGTGTTCGGTATTCACTGATGTGCGCTCCCGTTACTCGGAACCATAGACGCCCGCGCGGGACATCCGCGCGCGGATACAAGGACCACAGTTTCGAATGGCGGTTAGCCTGGACCATGGTTTTGCACATTGACCTAGGTCAACGATCCGCCACCGTGAATCGAATCTCTCCTGCCGGGCCGGGAGCGGTCATTGGACGAGGTCGCGGGGTTCAAGAGACCGGCAGCGTTTCCCGGCATGTCGGCGAGGCGTTCGAAGGACCACCGGGGAGCGAGTTCTCAAGCAACCGGCTGCCCGGCGGCGGCTTGATACCATGCGCTCAATCTGGCGGAAGGACCGTCGGCTGCACGGGGTGAGAGCGGTCGTGCCGCTCCAGACCTGCCGTCGCGATGCCGGCACCGCCGCATCGGCAAGGCCGGGGATGGGCAACGGCAGTTCGGCGCGGTGGCGGGCCTGGGAGGTGGGCACCGCGGGCGTCCGTGACGCGGCGGCGCGCGACTGCGGCCGGGTCCGGGCAGGAGGCTGTTCGCCGCCTCGCGCCCGCACAGCCACATCGAACACCCGGCCGGCCGCGAGTGCGCTGCTGCGCAAACGGGTCACCGTCTGGTCGCTGAGGCCCGGCCTGGCGGCGCGGGCGAAGCTGTCCATCGCGGCAAGGCCGGCGGCGACAGCGTTGGCGGCCTGGACTGCCTCCAGCGCGTCGGCCGGCTGGAACGCCTCGAACATGGTGCGTGCGAGGGCCAGGTTGGCCGCACGGTCGGCCTCGTTCATCTCGGCATAGCCGGGGATGATCTTTGCCAGCGCGGCCAGCAGTAGGGCGAGGAAATCAGGGGCTGTCATGGACTCTCGGCTCCCGTGCGTTTTGGTTGCCGGAGTATGCCATGGTTAATTGAACAAATAGTGAACATTATCCCAATTTGGCCCGACACTCCGATGCCGGGTGGCGGGGGATGGAGCCTCGGACGGCCTCATTACTTCCCAGAATTTTTTTCTTTTCCATACCCAAAAGACTTCTTATCGTGGTTCCACTTTGAGAATGACATGCAAACGGACGGGTGGTAAATTACGCGCCAGCCTGAGGAGATGACGGACATGGACTGCTCACCCGGCGCACGGTCCGCGTGTTTCTGGATCTCAGCGCACGGTCGCACGAGATGTCGGCAGCGCGGTACCTCGCACCGTACACTGATGACGATGCTCGCGTGGGCCGACGTTGAAGTTGCGGTCGGCTCCGGCGCAACGGCGCTCTCCGTCAGTGCCAACGCTGCCAAAGAAATGCTTGGCGAGGGCATCCCGCCTCAACTCGTTGACCGGGTCCGCAACAGGGCGGCAGTGGCCGCTGAGGCAACTATTCTCACATTGATCGTCGGCCGAGATTCTCGAAGTCGTCCTTATCGTCGCCGAATGCGGTCGCGCCGCGGACGGAATGGCAAACGTAAGGGAAGCAATTGATGGGAGACGTTATTCAGTTCCCGCCTAACGCGCCGAGTGCTCGCCAAGCCCAGAACCAAGCGGCTCAAGGCGAGCATGTCGAACAGATCAGACAGGCCGTCGGGAGAACCCGGCATATGGGCGACACCGACCGCCGGCGGGTCGCGGAGAATCTGTGGAAAATTCTGGCAGACGCCAAACAACAAGGATGGCGGATAGCCGAGATCTTACATGAGGGGGGGCAGGGCAGCACGGGCGATTCGACCAAGCGGCTGCCGCGCTATGCGCTCGATCCCTCTTTGCCTCAAGAAGTCAAGGATAACCGAGCTGACAAGCTCACCCAGGATCCTCGCAGGTACCTGAAGATCGGCGAAGCTGCCGGCAGGCTTCTATACGGAGATGATGGCTACTTTCTTGCGGAGCTATTCGGCGGCACCTCAATTGCTGCTCCAAGTCCACGCCGTAGCGATGTAGATACATCCGATATCTACACAGAGCTTGCAGACTTAATTGCCGAGACGGCAGCTGCCCTCGTGCAAAAGCATGATTTGAGGCGCGTATTCCGCCATATCGAGGAATACCGTCTCTGGCGTGGTGATACGTTCCGTCCGTATCATAGGGGTAAGGAAGGCTCTCTCTGCGTGGGAGACGAGGATTGGGGCGCCCTGTGGCGGAACTTCGCTGATGGCACGAGGGTCATAGGGATCGACGACCTGGCCGACGAATATGACACTCCCCAACCACGTTTTTGGGATAAGGCTTGGGTTCTCCCTTATCCCACCGTGAGGGTTGGTTGGTCTGGGCCCACTTGGCACCCCCTAGAGAGAGGCCACGATCTCATACCGTTCACCATGTACTCGACTAAGAAAGGGAAATGGGAGCAGATGCTTGACCAGGGTGGCTGCCCCGTTCGCGGCTATGGCGACCTTTTCCTTGAATTACGATTGGGCATCCTGCCAATTGGAGCAGCTGGCTCGCCTGAGCCCGCATTTTTGAGTCGGATTTGGACGCTAGCTTGGTTCCACAACCGCGACGGTCTACCGAAGAGCATGTCCGATGATGACGAATTTCCTGAAGAATTGGCATGGCCTTTTCTTCCAAGCGAAGCGGTCGTATCAGAGCAGTTCGATGACGAGTGGTCTGTGGCACTGGAACTACCTGAGGATATTCTCACCCTCGAGGCTTCCTTAGGATCCTTGGTTGGTCGAGGTCAGCCATTGATCATGAAATTCGTGGACAAATCAGAAGTAGGTGGGGTCAGGATAGAGCGCATCTCTCCCACGAGTTGCCGTTCTCTGCTCGGGCTCGAGGAGGATTGGAACGGGATGATAGACCCTCGTATGAGCCCTGCCCAAAGCCTTTTGCTCGACGAAAAGAGCCTGAGAGATAACCCCGATGACTACGTATGCCGCACTGCGCCAAGAACCCTCGGACGTAATTTGGAAATGAGCATTTTCCTCGCACGGGCTGAGTGTCGTCTAGATGCCCTACTCGATCGGGAGTGTGGTCGACTGGCAGATGAGGTCAAGGCGTTTGTCGCGCCATACATCGATACGGCCCGCAGGATGCGTGAAGAATTTCTGTCGGGCCTCAATCAAGAGTAACCATCCGAGCCTACTCGTCGCCGTGCCAGACTCTCGTAGGGCGGAGGAGCAATCACCACGTTGCCGCGAGGCCCAGATGCGCCAACGCCTCCCGCCGCAAAGCGGTGAACCGCTGGTCGCTGCGATGCCGCGGATAAGGCAGATCGACGATGATCTCGGCCACGATGCGTGCCGGCCGCTGGCTCAGCACGATGACCCGGCTGGCGAGGAACAATGCCTCCTCGATGTCGTGCGTCACCAGCAGCGCGGTAAAGCGCTCGCGCTGCCAGAGGTCCATGAGTTCGCTCTGCATGGAGATGCGGGTCAGGCTGTCCAGTTTGCCGAGTGGCTCATCGAGCAGCATGACCGCCGGCTTGTTGACCAGGGCACGCGCCAGGGCCGCCCGCTGCGCCATGCCGCCGGAAAGCTGATGCGGATAGGCGTGGCTGAAGCCCTCGAGCCCGACCAGGCGCAGCATATCGTCGATCCGCCGGTCGTGTGGACGCAGGACGTTGCGTGCCTCCAACCCGAGGGCGACGTTGCGCCGGACGGTGCGCCACGGGTAGAGCGTCGGGTCCTGAAACACCATGATGCGCGAGGGATCCGGCCCGTCGATGTCGCGTCCGTCCACCAGGATGCGACCGCTGCGCGGTGGTTCCAGTCCTGCGACGAGACGCAGCAATGTGGTCTTGCCGCAGCCGCTGGGACCGAGCAGTGCCACGAACTCGCCCGGGCCGGCGAAGATGTCGATGCAATCGAGCACCGGCAGATGCTGTCCGTGCATATCGAAGTCGTGGCTGAGGCGGATTGCCTCGATCGGCAGGCCACGGACAGTGTCGGTCGCGGCGGGCTCGGCTTGCGCGACTACCATCGCAGCAGGCCCTTCTGCCATGCCAGCAGCCGATCGCGCAGGCGGAACAGCAGGGTGATCAGGCCGCTGCACATCAGCGCCATTACGATCAGCGCCGCATACATGTTTGCATAGGCGGCCCAGCCCTGGGCCCAGCTCAGGTACCAGCCGAGGCCTGACTTCACGCCCAACATCTCGGCCACGACCAGGACAGCGAACGATCCGCCGAGGCCCATGAAGAGCCCGACGAACACCGACGGCATCGCGGCCGGGATGGCGACCTTGAGGATCAGGAAGGCCGGGCGTGCGCCATGCGTTCGGGCGACGTCGTAATAGGCGGCGTTGACGCTCGCGACGCCGGACCAGGTCAGGACGGTGACCGGGAATCCGGTGGCCAGCGCGATCAGGAATACGCTGGCGCTCCAGCTCGAGGGAAACACGAAGAACGACAGCGGCAACCAGGCGGTCGCGGGCAACGGTCCGACGAGGCGAAGCACCGGATGCGCCCAGTAGCCGACGGCGCGCGACCAGCCGATCGCGACACCACTGATGAAGCCGAGCGATGCGCCGATCACGTAGCCGGTCGCCAGCAGCATGACTGAGTGGTAAGTGCTCTCGCCAAGGCGCGGCCAGTCCTCGGTATATACCTCGAGCAGCGACTGCGGTGCGGCGAAGAACGGGCGCGGCAGCAGGTTGAGCTTCGCCGACGCAAGCTCCCACACTCCGAGCAGCAGTGGCAGCACGACCAGCCATGGACCGGCGCGGAACAGCTTTGGGAGATCGAGCCAGGGGCTTGCGACCGATGCACCAAGCAGAGCGAAGCCGGCAGCCGCCATGCAGCCGGCCAGCAACCCGGTCGGCCCGACGTCGCCCACGTCGGGCCAAAGTTCGATGAAGACGGCGATCGCCAGCCATGCGAGCGCTGCCAGCGCACCGCACCACCACATCCGGTGGCGCGGAGCGCGTGCTATCGCGTCAGCGGCTTCATCGCTGGCGACCCGGTCGGCCCGCGCCAGTGTCCTCACGCGGCGAGGACGTCGACGCAGACCTGGTCGGCGAACTGAGCCGGATCGGTGCGCGGCCGCAATACCGATGCCTGCCGCAGGTCCTGAGCATACAGCGTGATTTCCTGCTTCAGGTCACCGCCTACCAGATGGTGGTGATGGGTGTGGCTGCGCAACATCGCGGACAACTGTTCCGGCGGGGCGACCTTGTTGAGCCCGGCGAAGACCGCCGCGGCACCTTCAGGGTTCTCGGCCACCCATTCCTGCGCCTCCATCAGCGCGGCGGTGATGGCGGCGGCCACTGGACGCTCCTCACGGATCAGGCTGCCGCGGATGCCCAGCACGCAGCAGGCGCGCGTCGCGAATTCGTCCGACAGATTGTTGGTGACCTCCACGAGATGGTCGCGGTCGCGGATGATCGAGGCGATCGGATCGTTGCTCGAGATCGCCTGGATCTCGCCCTTCTGCAATGCGATCCCAAGCAGATCGGGCGGGTAGACGCGCCATTCGATATCCCTGGCCGGATCGACGCCGCGCTTCGCCGCCAGGACGGTCATGAACATCTTGTCGGGGCTTGCCATGTTGGCCGTCCCGACGGTCTTGCCCTTCAAGCCGGTAATGCTCGTGATGCCTGACTCCCGGTTGGTGAGCAGGCGGATACATCCGCCGTGGACCGCCGCCGTCAGCTTGACGTCGAAGCCTTGTTCAAGCGGCTTCAGCCAGCCCCACGCCATTCCGGCACCCGCGTCCGCCTTGCCGCTCGCAAGTGACTCCAGCAGCTGGTCCACCGCGCCGGCAATGTTGACCTTCTCGATCTTGATATTGCGCTTGGCGAAGAAGCCGCGCTGCTCGGCGACCGGCACGCCCACGGTGCAGATCGAGCTGCTGTTCCAGACCATTTTGATTTCGCGTGGTGCGGCGCCTGGCGCAACGGCATCCGTGCCCGCCGCCACGCGGCAGATCGGCGCACGGCCCAGCCCATCTAGCAACGACGACCGGTCTGCGCGCCAGGAGGCGGGCGCCATCGCGCCGAGCGGAACAGCAGCAACGCCCGAGGCGGCGATGCGCAGGAACTTACGGCGCCCGGCAATTGAGCGAACTGCGGAATGATTGACGTGTTCCATATTGGCGTCGTCCCCCTTCTTACTTGACATTATTGGTCGGGACCAACGGGTTCGCTGGCACCGTTACACAGGTTACGAGCACGTATCTCTGGCGCTGGGACAGCGCTGTTCTCAGGACCTGGTCACGCTACCATATGATGGATCACTGCCGGGAAGGCTCTTTGTCCATGCTGTTCATGAAGCAGCGAAAATAAGCGTAAAGATTCGGTGTTGGCACCGGCTCGGTTCGTCAGGCTGCGACTTTAACCTGCTTGGCGAAAGGACTGAGACCAAGCCAGGCCTGCATGTCGGAGATCAACTGGCGATCGCCGGTCAGCATCAACCGTTCGGTTCTGCGCGCATCGCGCACCGTGTCGAGACCCATCCAGATGGCCGTCATCGTGCGCAGATCGGTCGAGACATAGAGATCGACGTCGAAACCGGGATCGACCGAGCAGAGATCCACCGCGGCCGCCGGGTCCACCAGGAGCCACCAGGTACGCTGCGCCGGCGGCAGCTCCGGGTAGCGAAACTGGATCACGCGGCGCGCCTTTGGCATTGGCGTTGTATCGAGGTTGCGGCGCATGTCCCACATCAACAGCGAAACGTCGAGATGCTGCAGCGAGAGCTCGGTTGCCACCCAGCGCTGTCCCCAAATGCCGAAGGCTTCCACCACGGGATTGAGCTCCCGGCCGGCATCGGTCAGGCGATATTCGAACACGCCGGGCTCGGTATCGGATGCCTGGCGTTCGACGATGCCGGCGGCCTCCAACTCTTTCAGCCGCTGCGACAGAAGTGCCGGTGACATCCGCGGCACCCCGCGGCGAAGCTCGTTGAACCGCGTCGAGCCAGCCATGAGTTCGCGCAGCAGCACCACGGTCCAGCGGGTGCACAGGATTTCCGCGGCCATCGCGACCGGACAGAATTGCTTGTAGCTGCCCTGCGTCATGGTTCCCTCCGGCGGTGTATTGGCACGATCGTCGATGCAGCCTTGGTTTAGGGGAAGCCAGACACGTTCGGCTAGTTCAGTTTTTGTATCACGCCGATTCAGTTGCTGAACTTACGTCGCCGCTCGGGGCGCACATAGGGTGCGGCACCGAGCCAATCCTGGCTCGGATCATGACGAAGGGAATTCCCTATGCCGCTCGTTGATATCCAGCTGATCAGGGGAGTTTTCACTCCGGATCAGAAGAAGCAGATGATCCAGAAGGTCACCGACGCGATGGTTACGGTGGAGGGCGAGTCCATGCGGCCGGTCACCTGGGTGCGCGTGCAAGAGATCGAAAGCGGGGAATGGGCGATCGGGGGCAAACCGCTGACTGCTTCCGACGTGAAGGCGATGGCAGGTCCGAGCTAAGATCGGGCAACCTGGCTTATCAGGGGCCTGTCGGTGCTATCCATGCATCCGACAGGCTTACCCCCGCGGGCTGGCGCTGGGCTGCGTGGCAGGTGAGCGACCGATGCCCTATCGTTCGCCGGATATGACAGCGCGCTTCACCGCCACATATCGTATCCGGTCGGATGCCACCTCCATCGGCGCACGCGCCGAAGCGATCGCGGTCGAGCAGAGCGTGGAGATGCCGGTCCCCGCCATCGTCGAGCCGGAGATCCTGCGCGACATCGTGGGGCGCGTGGAAGGTATCGAGGACCGCGGCAGCGGGGTGTTCGAGGTGCGTGTCGGCCTCGCCACCGCCACCACCGGGCTGGAGGCCGGGCAGTTCCTCAACATGGTGTTCGGCAATACCTCGCTGCACGAGGATGTCGTGCTGCTGGACGTGGACATCCCGGCCGATCTCGCCGCCGCGTTCGGCGGTCCGAACAGCGGCATCGACGGAATGCGCCGCCGCGCCGGCGCGTTCGGTCGGGCGCTCACCTGCTCGGCGCTCAAGCCGCAGGGAGTGCCGCCGGCGCGGCTGGCGCAGCTGGCGGAGCAGTTCGCACGCGGCGGCATCGACTTCATCAAGGATGACCACGGCCTGGCGGACCAGGAGTATTCGCCATTCGCCGAGAGGGTCGCGGCGATTGCCGGCGCGGTGGGTCGCACGCGGTATGTGCCCAGCCTGTCGGGCGACCTCGATGCGATGCGCCGGCAGATCGACGTGGCCCGTGGGCATGGCATCGACACGGTCCTCATTGCGCCGATGATCGCCGGGTGGGCGACGATGCAGACATTGGTGAGACGCCATCCGGACGTGGCGTTCCTCGCGCATCCCACCATGGGGGGCGCTGCACGGATCGCGCCGGACCTGCTGATCGGCAAGCTGTTCCGCCTGCTGGGGGCGGATGCGGTGATCTTCCCCAATCACGGCGGGCGGTTTGGCTATACGCCGGAGACCTGCCGGCGGCTTGCCGAACAGGCGCGCGCGGCGTGGGACGGCATTCGCCCCAGCGTGCCGGTGCCTGCCGGCGGCATGACCTTGGAGCGCGTGCCGGAGATGCTTGACTTCTATGGACCGGACGCGATGTTGCTGATCGGCGGCAGCCTGCTCGCCGCGCGCGAGCGGCTGGCCGAGGAGACCGCCGCGTTCACTCGCGCGGTCGCGCAGCACAGCTATCGGTGACGGTCCATGGACATTGAAGAGCAGACCCCGTTCCGCGCGTTTCACGACTACCGGTGGGACGAGGTGACCTGCCTGCCCTACAAGGAAGAAGGTGCGGCGCCGTTCAAGGCGATCTCGCGCCAGGTGCTGTTCGCCGAGGCGACGCTGGGCTGCGAGCTGCGCTACTTCGAGATGGCGCCCGGCGGGTATTCGACGCTGGAGCGCCACGAACACGTGCATGCAGTGATGATCCTGCGCGGCCAGGGCCAGTGCCTGGTCGGCGAGGAGGTGCGGCCGGTGAAGCCGTTCGACCTCGTCACCATCCCGTCCTGGACGTGGCACCAGTTCCGCGCCACCGACGGCGAGCCTCTGGGCTTTCTGTGCATGGTGAACGCCATGCGCGACCGGCCGCAGCTGCCCAGCGAGCAGGAACTGGCGGCGCTGAAGGCAAATCCGGCGGTCGCCGCGTTTTTGGGCTAGCCGTCAGGATCGCCGCTTTCAGGCCTACGAGCCCCTGACGATCGGTGGCATGCCGTGTCGCCAGATTCTTCTCGCCCTGGTCATAAGAATTATAGTCAAGGCCGGATGACGCCGGTATAACGGCATCGTTACCGGCATATCACGCTTGTGAGGGATCTATCAGGAGCTGAGGATCGTGGCTGCGAAGCTACCTCTGGTAGCGCCGCACGATTGCCAATGCCACTCGGCTCCGATCGAAGGAGGGTTCATGCGGCAAGTCATCGCAGCAATCATTTTCGTCGTATCGACTGGCGCCGCCGTGGCGCAACAGCTGTCAGCCGAGCAGGCCATGCGTGCCAACCAGGGCACGGTTGGCGTGATCACCGGGATGGAAGGTGGCACCTACGCGAGGACCGGCGCGGACCTGACGATCCTCGATGACGACGCGCTGCGTGTGCTGCCGACATTAGGCAAGGGGTCGCTGCAGAACCTTTCCGACATTCTGTACCTCAGGGGCGTGGACGTCGGCTTCGTTCAGGCCGATGCGCTGACTTATGCGCAGCAGCACAACATGTTCCCCGGTCTCACGCAGAAGATCCGCTACATTGCCAAGCTGTACGATGAAGAGGTCCATATCCTCGTCCGCAAGGATATCGCGAAGCTCGAGGACCTGAACGGTCAGCGCGTCAACGTCGACGTCATCGGCAGCGGTTCCGCGATGACCGCCGAGATCCTGCTCGATGCGTTCGGCATCAAGGCGAAGCTCGAGCACGAGAAGCAGGTCAACGGCGTGCAGCTGCTGAAGAACGGCGACATCGCCGCGATCATCCAGGTTGCCGGCGCACCGATGCCGCTGTTGTCCGATGTATCATCCGACAGCGGCATCCATTTCCTGCCCTTGGAGCTCAACCCAACCCTTGCCCAGACGTATCTGCCGGACCGTTTCACGCACGACAACTATCCCAGGCTCGTAGCGGAAGGCGCGACGGTGCCGACGATTGCCGTCGGCGACGTCATGGCCGTGTTCGCCTGGCAACCGCACTCGGAGCGGTACAACAAGGTGGCGCGGTTCGTGGACGCCTTCTTCAGCAAGTTCGATCAGTTCCAGCAGCCGCCGCGCCATCCCAAGTGGCGCGAGGTGAACCTCTCCGCTCAGGTGCCTGGCTGGACGCGCTTCCAGGCGGCACAGGACTGGCTGGTGCAGCAGACGGCGGCCGGCACCGCCGACGGCGTGACGCAGGCGCGGTTCAACAGCTTCCTGTCGCAGACCAGCCCCGAGGGGAGCGGCGCGTTGACGCCTGCGGCGAAGGAAGCCCTGTTCCAGCAGTTCCTCAGCTGGGACAAGCAGCGATCGGTAAGGCGCTAGCCGTGCCGGGACACCGGCGGCGAAGTGGATCGTCCCGGGCGCTCATGGCGCTCGGGGGCTGCTTTCTGTTGGCGGCGGGCACGTCCTTCGCGGCGCCCGACAGCCGGGGAACCCCACCGTCCATCGCGGCGACGCAGGCCGATCATGAATGCGAGGCACTGTTGCTCAAGGTCGAGAGACAGATTGCCGATGGTCACACCGCGACACCTCCCAGCGACAATGCGTTGCTGACGTGGCAGAGCGTGATCGAAAGAACGGAGGCTGCCTCGCCTGGGACGCACCGCGCCCTGGCGGATTTTGTCGAGCGGGTGACGACCCGCGTGGCCGAGGAACGGGCAGCAGGCAGGGAAACGGTCGAGCTTGATCTCAAGCTGTTCGCGGGCCTGGCGCATGAATTGCTGGCGCGCGGGTCGCCGTTGTCGGGCTATCAGGCAGCGGCTGCGAAGCCGCTCGTGGAGAGCGATGCGCCGGCAGTCACCGCGAGTCCCTCAGGCGTTACACCTGTCACCGCCCGCGCCGAGCCGGATGCCGGCACCGCCAAAATTGTGCGCCTGTCGACAAACGCGCCGACTGCGGCGGACCAGGCGATGGCTACCTCATTCGCCCACCACGGGGATGCGATGCTGGCGATCAAGGACATATCGGCTGCGCGCAAGTTCTACGAGGTTGCCGCCAATGCCGGAAACGCCGCAGCAGCCATGGCACTCGCCAGAACCTTCGATCCTGCTTACTTGCCGACGCTGCTCGTGGTCGGTTTGAAACCCGACCCGGCGTCGGCGATGCTGTGGTACCATAAGGCCGCCGCTCTTGGGGACCCTGATGCCGAGGCGTCGCTGCGGACGTTGGCGCGGTCCACCAACTGAACCGAGCGGCGGCGCAGAGGTCGCTGCCAGAGGATCGCCACATGATTGAGGTGGCATTGCGGGGAGCGGCACGCGGTCTGAGCCTGGCGTGGTGGGGACGGGCTTTCCGCGAAGCATTCCATTCGCATTACTCCTTGGCCCCGGCGGCGATATTCTCGGTGGCCGGGTTCGATCTGATTTCGGACCATCGCTTCACCGCCGGCGCCATCGTGGTCATGCTCGGCGCGCTCATGCTCGCTTGCTGGATTGTGACTCTGCCCGATCGGAGTGGGCTCACGCGGTTCTGGCTGCTGGTGTTCGTGCTGATCGGCTCGGTGAGCTATCTGCTGCAGAAGTATGACGATGAGGAGAAGTACCGGCTGTCACTCACGACAGGGCTGTTGCTTCCGGCCGGGGAGAAGGACCCGCCAATCTCATGTGGCTCCCTGGCGACTGAGAGTGACCTTGTGGTCAAGATAGGAAGCGATGCCGTCGTCGTACATAGCTTTCCCCATGTGGTGCTTTGGTTCCGCCATCTGCCGGTCATAATGGTGGACAGAAAGCCCGAGGGATTATCCGTTTCCCTTGTGGTGTATGACGAAAATGGAGATATGGTATTCAGGGCCATTGACAATATGCGTCAGATGAATGGTGACACCCGGGTGTCGTTTGCAAGACCGAATTACAGTACGACGGTCGTAAATGACAAGAAGGGCCACAATCTAATGCGCCTTTATCTCAACAGCCCCCGTCTCCTGACGATATCTGGAATGATGCTGTATTCTGACGATCCAGTTGTGATATCTGGATTGAGCACGTACTTCGGACGCGGCAATGCCGAATCGGGAGGCTGTACAGAGGGCTCGATCGGGTTTGACGGCGAGGGTGAATTCGTTCTTCGCTAGAGCGGTACTCTGACTGTGAGCCCCGCGATCCTGTCATTGGTACTGGGCCGACGCATCGGCGACTATGGCCCAATCTGCTGGGCTGGCAGGCGGAGAACGTGCTGCATGAGCGAATCTTGCATCGACCAAAAATTCGGTCGAGTCGCCTTCGGCGACGATCCCGGCAGCTATCATGCGACACGGCCAGGCTACCCTGATTGAGTATTTGAAACTCAGCGTGACCGATGCCATCTCGCGCCCGGCACGGCGACGTTCGAGATTGGCGCAGGGACAGGAACGGCAACGCGCCGATTGCTCGATTTCGGCGCGTTGCCGTTGCTCGCCATCGAGCCGGACCCGATGGTTGCTGGGCGCACGCGCGCAGCAGCAATGCTGTCGCCGCGGTCGCCAGCCATAGTCACCGATAGTGCATCGTCGAAGTGTCTCCTGTCCTGTGCACCTGATGGTGCGCAATTTGCGGCTCTGGCAAGGCGGCCTCCTCTCCTGCGGGGATTTCAACACGGAGGAAGGAGGGAGAGCCACGGGAGGGCCACGGAGGAAAGGAATCGCGCTGTAGCGAATCCTCGTTCCGTAGTGGCCCTTGTATCTCGGGATTTGCGCCGAGAGGTGCCTGCGTCTAGCAGGCCACCGCCACAGGTTCCTCCTGGAGGTATGGACACACTTGCCCCAAGGTGGACCGGCACTCCCGGATCGACGCGCTAAATCAGCGTCAACTATTGGCAGCACGGTGAAGCGTGATAGTTGAACCGTTGACTTGAGGTGTCGAACCTGCGGGACGACAGGCGAAAGCCGCCGTGTCCGCAAAAGATCGCCCCGTATCGCTAAAGGGCAGCACGATCGGTCCACAATCTCTGGCACGACTACCCGACCTGATCGGCGTCCTGTGGCCTGCCGATTGCGATATTGCGCCCCACTCTGGCTGTTTACCAACAACAGCCTGCGGTCGAGGAGTTCCGCAACAATCCAAGAAATCTATCGGGGATAGGTCTCGAATTCGCGGCTCTCGCGCCAGTGTTCATCGGCTCGTCCCTCCGGGCAGCATTCCTGGAGCCAAAGAAAGTAAGCACGCTCACGAAGGTGCTGGTCGAAAGCCTGATGCCAGTGTTCTTCCGACCGCCCATGCGGATGGCCGTCCCTCTGCCAAATGAAATAGGCGCGCTCACGAAGGACATTCTCCAGGCCCTGCATTGTGCCCTCCAGAATGTGACGATCATCCCCGTACGGAGCCAGAGGTCCTCCCCGAGAAACGTGCATTTTACCCGTGAGGGTATGGACATCGCCATCGGGAAGGAGCGGTGAGTGTGCGGCCAACTTCAATGCTTTTGCTATGTAATCCTCATCCGAAATGGCATCCGAGGATTTGGCCACGACCGGAAAGGTGTGGAGAACATTGCCAGCACCGTTCAACACGTCAACCAAACGCTCGGGCATTGCAGAATCCTTCCAGCCATTCGTTCAAAATGGCGATCATCCGTTGGTCAGGCTCAGGACACTACGCCCAAATCGCACCGCACACCGCCCATGAGTGGGACGATTTTGCGCGCACAGGCATAGCGGCGGATCGTCTATGTCGTCGGCCCAGATGCTGACCGGGCCGGAAACCCATTCCGGCGTAATGTGGAAAATGCGGGCCGCGATCTCCTCAACTCTCTCGCGCGAATCCACAAACCGGCGAAGCAAATCGCTTGTTGGGAGGTGTGGGTGCCCAGAGAGGTGCTGCAAGGCAGACCGAGAAATCGCGCACTGGATGCGCTTGCCCTCGGCCTCAATCGCAAATCGAACGCGGTTCCCATCCCACCGTGGCTGCGAAACAAGCGTCTTTTCCCATAAGCTCTTCATGTCGTGCCAAAGTTTCATGAGTGTGTGTCCTTAACGCAGCGAAATCTGACCGCGCAATTATGAAAGAATTACTATGGATATAGGTACGTAACCAGCACAATACGACCCCTGGAGCACTGAATACCGGAGTTTGGTGTCGGGGTCGCTGCCGCCACTCGAACAAACCATGCGATCATTTCCGCCCTATAGCCGCCCAGAGGCTATCGGCGGGGCTGATCAGGCTACCAACTGCCGAGCGGGTCTCTCTCTCCGCGTCAGGCAGCGGGGTGAGCCTTGTCACATTGCTGTGCTACTTCATGCGCTGCGACGGCTACCTGTCCCCGCCAACGCAACCAAAACCTCGATCAAGCACCTGCAACAAGCGCGCGGTCTTCGCTTCCGCGCAGGCGGATACAAGCGGTCGCTTCTACGGCTTCACGGAATTCTTGATCAGCTATCCATACCAATGCGGCAGCTTCAGTCCGAAAACCACGAAGCGAATGGGCGCCATCGCTGCATGTGATCTCCACCGCGACGGCCGGCACTCCGTCGAGTACAACTTTATATTCGGTCATCTCTCAATATGGCATGGCTTCCACAAGAATGCACGTGCCAATAGGATAATCTTGACGATCGCCCGCCCACGATGTCGAGACGGTCAGAGAGGCGGAAGGTCTGAGACACGCTGCATCGACGGTGATGACATTTAGGCGCCTAGCGTTTCGACCGCCTCTCAAGGTCAGCGAGATGGCGTTTCGACATATCGAGCGATATGCGGATGGCCTCCGACACCTTGGTAGCCAGGGCCGCATCGGTATGATTATTTCTATCCAACTTTGCGACAATCGCGATCTGTCGGGCTAACCGCTCCTCGCCCTCACGTACGTGGCGCCGTGCCATCTCCAATACGGTCTCGCGGCGATCAATCACCTTGTCGAAATCCCGGCTTCGAGCGGAGAGCTAATGCTACGACGCGCGCTCCTTGCCCGCAATACCACGAAGCCGGCTACCCGTTGGCTATGCTCCCGGCGGACAGTCAACTCTTCGATCCTTCCGCAACAGGCTTAACGAACATCCGTGTTGGGACTTCGGTAGGTTCCAAGAAGCCTATCCCAGAAGGAGTTGATCACAGCGAAATTGCTGTTCGCATGCAGATGGTGGACGAAATGAAGCTGTTGCTTGCGCTTGAACCAAGCGAAGTGTGCGAGGCTCGATCTCTCGGCGTGGTATTGCTTGTCAAGATATACATGCGCGCTGAACGATGCCGCGCTGGCAGCGATCACGACGAGGAGCAAATCGAACCGCAAAAGAAGGAACATCCCACCTACGACGAGAATTGTCGGGATGAGAAAGTAGGGCGTGTTGTTGCCTTCGTTGCGACGATGGCTGGAGGACACCAGATGGCCATCGGCGTAGTGTGCATGATGAAATCTGATGTGGTTCCGGTAGAAAATGCCGCCTATCCTGTGATGGCCAAGAGCGTAATGGAACAGAGTTTGGCCGCTCGATATGACCAGATGCGTACAGACGGCAGTTAGAACATACAGCGGAAGCGCGGACATGAACCATCGCACCCATTCGACCATCAACGATGAGGCTTCCTTCCTACCCAGGCATTGCCATCTCTCGCACCTCGGAGACCTTTCGGAGTAGGCAACGGCATGGCGCTGATCATCCTCGTAACAACAAGACCACGAGGATAATCAGGAGCACCGTTCCAAGGCCGCCGCCCATATACGGGCCACCGTAGTAGAAGCCACCACCACCGAACAGAATCAGCAGAATCACTACGAGGATTATCAAATTCACGATCGTAGCCCTCTCTGCTGGAAATGATTGCGCCAAGCCTATTATCACAAACAGGAGGCGAGTAGTAGCGACACAGATGTGGCGAGGCATCCCAAAACGCTGCTCAGCAGCGGCAACACACGACAGCGCACGGCACTCTGCCGAGTCGTCACCTCAAAGCGGAGGACGGCGGGTCGGGGCGACGGTCGTGTGCGTCGTGCCGGGTATGTCGCTCCCAACCCCTCACGGTTCAGCACATAGTCTCGCTAATGGTCGCCCACGGTTGCGCCAAACCCGGGCGCTGCCGAGGATTGGAGGGCCGCGAGAGGAATCGACCGCCCTCTCCGACCGTGCGGACCCCGGCTGGCCTACGGCACCCCCGCGATCGCCAGCGCCCTCCACCGGTCCGCCCTGAACGCGGAGCAAGACGAAACGCAAACAGCGCCGATGAACGCCAATGTGGCTCTGCCTTTGGCGGCGCCTTGGCGCCCATTGTCAGGCACTATCGCCCGCACACGCGGGCGTCAGGTCGGCACCAGCGCATCCGCGTTCTTCTGCGCCCACTTGCGTGAGCCGCGCGCGATGGCGCCGTAGCGGATCCTCGCTTCCTCCGTGGCCCTCGGTGGTTCTCCGTCTTGCCTCCGTGTTAAATCACACGGAAAAATACTTCGCGTGCGGGTTCAGCACGACAAGCGCGCTGGTCGACTGCTCGGGATGCAACTGGAACTCGTCGGACAGCGAAACCCCGAGCCGTTCCGCGCCGAGCATCGACAGCATCGGCGCCTGGTCCTCGAGCCGGGGACACGCCGGATAGCCGAACGAATAGCGTGACCCTCGATAGCCCTGCGACAGCATCTTCTCCATGTCGCGATCGTCCTCGCCCGCGAAGCCGAGTTCGGCGCGGATCCGCTTGTGCACGTATTCGGCCATCGCCTCCGCCATCTCCACCGACAGGCCGTGCAGATAGAGATAGTCCTGGTAGCGGTTGTCCGCGAACCAGTCGCGCGCGAAGTCCGATGCTTTCTGCCCCACGGTCACAACCTGCAGCGCGATCACATCGCGCTCGGCGTCATCCACATCGCGGAAGAAGTCGGCAATGCACTCGCCGTCTTCCTTCGGCTGGCGCGGCAAAGTGAAGCGCGCGACCTCCGTGCTGCCGTCCTGATCGAAGATGATCAAATCGTTGCCCTGGCCCGCCGCGAGCCAGTACCCGTAAGCAGCCTGCGGCTTCAATATGTCCTCGGCCTCGCACAGCGCCAGCATGCGTCGCAACACCGGACGCAGCTCCTGCTTCGCCCACCCGAGGAAATCGTCCAGTGATCGGCCCTGCTTCCGGAATCCCCACTGGAACTGGTACAGGCTGCGCTCGTTGATGAACGGCACGATCGCCTTGGGCGCCGCCTCTATCACGCGTGCGCCCCAGAACGGCGGTGCCGACACCGGCACATCGCGCGTCAACCGCCGGCGCCTGGCCTGAACCGCGACGACATCCACCGGACGGAACGCGCGCGCATCGGCCTGGCCAAGCGTTCGCGACGGATTGCGCGCCTTGCCCGAGCGCTTCGCCTGCACCGCGGCCAGGTAGTCGTCGAACCCGTTGCCGACCACCTTGTCCATCAGGTTCAGCCCGTCGAATGCATCCCGTCCATAGGCGACGCGGCCGCACGCATAGGCACGGACGCAGTCATCCTCGACATAGCCGCGGGTCAGCGCCGCGCCACCCAGCAGCACTGGGATCTCCAGTTGCTGCCGCGACATTTCCTCCAGGTTCTCGCGCATCACCACGGTGGATTTCACCAGCAGCCCCGACATGCCGATGGCGTGCGCCTGATGCTCCCTGGCCGCGGACAGCATGTCGACGAGGGGCACCTTGATGCCGAGATTGACCACCCGGTAGCCGTTGTTGGTCAGGATGATGTCGACCAGGTTCTTGCCGATGTCGTGCACGTCGCCCTTCACGGTGGCGAGCACGATGGTGCCCTTCTCCTGCCCCTCCACACGTTCCATGAACGGCTCGAGATACGCCACCGCCGCCTTCATCGTCTCGGCGCTCTGCAGCACGAACGGAAGCTGCATCTTGCCGGCGCCGAACAGGTCGCCCACCACCTTCATGCCGTCGAGCAGCACGTTGTTGATGATGTCGATCGGCGGCAGTGTCTTCAATGCCTCCTCCAGATCATCGGTGAGTCCCTTGCGATCGCCATCGACGATGCGGTCCTTGAGCCGGCCCTCCACCGTGTCGGCGCGCTTCTTCACCGTGGCATCAGCGGCCTTGCGGTCGGCGAAGATCTCCAGCAGTCGCTGCAGCGGATCGTATCCCTCCGCGCGACGATCGAAGATCAGGTCCTCGGCGACCTTCACCTCTTCGGGTGCGATCAGGTGCAGCGGCCGGATCTTCGACACGTGCACGATCGCGCCGCTCATTCCCGCGCGCACCGCATGGTCGAGGAACACGCTGTTGAGCACAGCACGCGCCGCCGGGTTCAGCCCGAAGCTGACATTCGACAGCCCGAGGATGATCTGGATATCGGGGAACTCGGCGCGGATGGCGGCAATGCCCTCGAGCGTCCACTGCGCCAGCTTGCGATCATCCTCGTTGCCGGTGGCGATGGTGAAGGTCAGCGGATCGATCAGCAGATCGGATTGCGGCAGGCCATGGCGATTGCAGGCGAAATCGACCAACCGCCGCGCCACCTCGACCTTGCGGTCGGCGGTCTTCGCCATGCCGATCTCGTCGATGGTCAGCGCGATCACCGCGGCGCCGAACTGCTTCGCCAGCTTCAGGCGGTCGGTTGCGTGGCCCTCACCGTCCTCGAAGTTGATCGAATTGATGATCGGCTTGCCGCCATGCAGCTTCAGCGCCGCTGCGATCACCGGCGTCTCGGTGCTGTCGATCACCAGCGGTGCATTCACCGACGAGGTGAAGCGGCGTACCACTTCGGTCATCTCGGCGAGTTCGTCACGGCCGACAAACGCGGTGCAGATGTCGAGCGCATTGGAACCTTCGCCCAGCTGCTCGCGGCCAATCGAGACGCAGCCGTCCCAGTCATGCCGCTCCTGCGAGTCGCGCCACTTCCTCGAGCCGTTGGCGTTGCAGCGCTCACCGATGGCGAAGAATGCATTCTCCTGCCGCAGCGGCACCGACTGATAGAGGCTCGCGACCGACGGAATCCAAACGGGCTTGCGCAGCACGGGCGCCGGCCGGAACCCGCCGCGCCGGCGCAGCATCGCATCAAGGGCCGCGATGTGCCGTGCGTTCGTGCCGCAGCAGCCGCCGATCAGGTTGACGCCGTCCTGCTCGACAAAGCGCTCCAGCCAACTCGTCAGTTCATCCGGACCGAGCGGGAAATGAGTCTGGCCATCGACCAGCTCCGGCAACCCGGCATTCGGCTGTATGGACAGCAGCCCAGGCCAGTTGCCCGCGAGCCAGCGCACGTGCTCGGCCATCTCCTGCGGCCCTGTGGCGCAGTTCAGTCCCATCAGCGGAACATCGAGCGCGTGAACGATCGCGGCGGCGCTGGCGATGTCGGGGCCGACCAGCAGCGTACCGGTGGTCTCCACCGTCACCTGCACGAAGATCGGGATATCGCTGCCGGCCTCGGCGCGCGCGATCTTGGCACCATTCACGGCGGCCTTGATCTGCAGCGGATCCTGGCAGGTCTCGATCAGGATCGCATCGACACCGCCGGCGACCAGGCCGCGGCACTGCTCGGCCAACGCCGTCTCCAACGGGTCGTAGGCGATATTGCCCAGGCTGGGCAGCTTGGTGCCCGGACCGACGCTGCCGATCACCCAGCGATGCCGGCCATCCGAGAACTGCTCCGCCGCCTCGCGCGCCAGTTCGCCGCCGCGCTTGTTGATCTCGAACGCGCGGTCGGCGATGTCGAATTCGTTCAGCGTGACCGGCGAGCCGCCGAACGTGTTGGTCTCCACCATATCGGCGCCGGCCTCGAAGTAGCCGCGGTGGATGTCGCGCACCAGGTCGGGCCGCGAGAGGTTCAGCACGTCGGTGCAGTTCTCCTTGCCGAGAAAGTCCTGCTCCACGTCCAGCGTCATGCCCATAACCCGGGTGCCGACGGCCCCGTCGCACAGCAGCACGGTGTCACGCAGCACATCGAGCAGATGAGGTCGGGACATTCGGCAGTATCCTTCAGACGGCAACTGCGCGGAGCTGCGCGATCGGGGCATCGGCCGCGCGCGTCGCGGGCCACAGGCGAATGGCGAGGGGGCCATCAATTGTCCGGGGCACACCTTGCTGCATGCCGGCCCCTTCCAGCAGGCCGCGCATCGCATCATCACTGAACCCAGGCCAACGATGCGCCAATCTGGTTAGCAGATCGTCACGACCGTGCTCGGCGAGGTCGATGACGATCAGACGCCCACCCGGCCGCAGCACGCGCGACACCTCAGCCAGCACGCCAGGCGGATCCTCGGCGTAGTGCAGCACCATCTGCATCACCGCGAAATCGAACGAGCCTTCGGGAAGCTGCAGGCGGTACATGTCGGCAAGCCGCACAGAGCAATGCATGAAGCCTGCTCGTGCCAGCCGCGAGCGGGCCAACGCCAGCATCGCCTTCGAGGCATCGACGCCGACCCCTTGGCTGATCCGAGGCGCCAGCAGTTCCAGCACCCGGCCGGTGCCGGTGCCGACATCCAGCAGGCGCCCGGCATCGCTCCCTGGCACCAGGGAAAGCAGCGCAGCCTCCACCGCCGCGGCGGGCAGGCCCAGCGCCCGCATCTCGTCCCAGTCGGCCCCCTGGCGGCGGAAGCTCTCGGACGCCACACGTGCGCGCTCGGCCAGGACGCGTGCGGCTTGGCGGCGGTCGGTCTCCAGGATCGGGTCGTCCTCCGGCAGCCGTGCAACCAGGTCGCGCGCCAGGGCGCCCGGCTCCCCGTGCGGCAGGGCAAACCAGACATTCGCGCCCTCACGCACCCGGTCCAGCAGGCCGCAGTCGCACAGCAGCTTCAGGTGGCGGGAGAGGCGCGGTTGCGACTGGCCCAGGATCTCGGTGAACTCCGAAACACAGAAGGCGCCGCGACCGGCCAGTGCCAGCAGGCGGAGGCGGGTCGGCTCAGCGGCGGCGCGCAGGCTGGCCAGCAGGTGTTCCATGGTTCATGGTTTACATAAACATATCCTTATGTCCAGATGGTGAATCAGAGGGCGGATGATCGGATTCCCGTGCGGTTCGGCCGGCCGGAAGCGGGCGAGGCGGTGCTGATCGAGGGCGATGCCCCGGTGGCCCCTGACCGACCGGTTGCCCGGTTCCGGCTGGCACCGGGGCTGGCCGGACATGTCGCGGGCTGCCCCTGTTGCGTGCCGCGCGGCCCGGTGGCGGAAGCGCTGGGCCGGCTGTTCCTCGCCCGGGCACGCGGCGAGGTGGCGTGGTTTCACTCGATCGCCGTGATCGCGACACCCGCCGGCGAGGCGGCGGTGCGGGCCGCGCTGGCCGGAGATCAAGTCGCGGCGGGAAGGTTCCGGTTGGCGGAGTTTCCGTAGCTCCGGTCTTTTTGGCGTGAGGGATGGATCGACCCACTGAGCAGGGACGTTTGTCCTTCCGAGTATCGGATGAACAGGAGGACCTGATCATGAACTCGATACGTACACTTGGTTTGGCGGCCATTGTGTCAGCGGGACTGGCTAGCGCTGCATTTGCTGTGACGGGCAATGATTCCACCGGAAAGCCGAACGGCACTGCCGGCATGACCCAGACATCGCCAACAGAGCCCGGAAAGACCGGCTCGTATGCGGGCGGCCAGACCTCGCCGTCAGGAACCGGGACGAGTGTTGGACCCGGCGCCTCAGATCGCGATACGAACAAGCCTCTCGGCTACGGCAAAGGCGCCGGAGAAAACAGTTCGGTCGGCAAGCGATGATCGGGATCGCCTGGCGCTGAAGGCGACGGTTTGAGGGCTGTCACCGGATCGGTCGATGCGCTCGCGCGATCCGTGCGCTGTGCGCACGCAGGTGTCGGATAAGGTGGTGTGTCCACTACGACATAGACCGCGCGGAGCCATCACAGCTGCAACGCTTCTTGCGGAAGGTTCGCGCGACAACGCTGACGCTGCGCTGAGACGGCGTCTGCCCTCTGCGAATCATCCCTGAACGATCAACCGCGCCAGTTCCTCCGCCGCTGTCAGCATCGGATAGTGCCCGGTGTCCAGCTCGTGCCACGTCGCCCCGAGCTTCTGGGCGGCGCGACGCTGATGTGCCTCGCCCGGATTCGCCGCCTGCCGGCACCAGATCACGCTTGCCTTCCACGTCTGCTGCCAGAAGTTCTGCAGTTTTACCGGATCATTCATCGCCGCCACCGGATGCGGCGTATAACGGTCCAGTGTCCAAGCCTTGGTCGCATCGTCGAGGCTCGCGAACATCCGCCCCGCCGCATCCTCGCGCGACGGACCGGTTGCGAGATCGCTCGTCACGCGCGAGGTCCGATTGACGATGTCGCCGATGCACTCGCCATCCAGCAGCGCCAGCGCATCGACGAACACCAGCCGACCGATCCGATCACGCGCGCGTTCCGCCGCACTGCACACCACCATGCCGCCGCTGCTCGTGCCCACCAGCACGGTGTCGCGCAGGTCCTCAAAGAACAGCAGTTCGGCGATCTCGCCGCCATGCGTCTCGGTGCTGATGCCTGGCCGCAGCGCATGACGGCGTTCCGCGCAGCCATCAAGACTCGGCGCGAACACGCGATGCCCCGACGCGGCCAGACGTGACACGACACGCTGCCAGATCCAGCCGCCCTGATACGCGCCATGAATCAGTACGATATTTGCCATGTTCCTGTTTCCTCTCAGGCCAGCGCCGGTGCGCGGTGGCGTTCGTGCACGAACAGCACCGCGATCCCGCTCACAATCCCGGCGGCCATCACGTAATAACTCGGTGCCAGCACGTCGCCGGTCACGCGCACCAGGAATGTCGAGATATACGGTGCGAAACCGCCGAAGATCGCCACCGCAAAGCCATAGCTGACCGACAGCGCGGTGTAGCGCACGTTGGTCGGGAACATCTCCGACAGAATCGTAGAGATCACGCCGGTATACAGCGTCAACACCGCCTGCGCCGTCGCCTGTACGACCAGCAGGCCCCAGAAGCTGGGATAGCTCCGGAGAAACATGAACAGCGGGTACGCCATGATAAGCGAGAGCAGCGAGCAGGCGAACAACATCGGCTTGCGTCCGACGCGATCGGAGTAATGCCCCACGATCGGCGTCAGCACGAGATAGAGAGTGCCCGCGAGTGCCGTTGACCACAGCGCGCGACTGAGATCGATCTTCAGCGTCTGCGATGCGAAGCTCGGCAGAAACACCAGGAACACATAGTTGATGACGCAGCCGATGATCGACAGACCGAACGCCGCAAGGAACATGCCGCCATGTTCGGCAAACGCTTCGGCAATCGGCATGCGCTTGATCGTTTGAGTCTCGACAGCGCGCTGAAAAGCCGGCGTCTCCGCCACGCGAGTGCGTAGGTAATAGCCGATCGGACCAAGCACAAAGCCGATCAGGAAGGGGATGCGCCAACCCCAGGTGAAGAAGCTGTCGGAACTCATGGACGAGCTGAGGACTGCCGCTGAGAACGTGGCTCCCATCGCGCCGATCGCCGTCGCCGCCTGCTGGAAGCTGCCGATGAAGCCGCGGCGTCCCGCAGGCGCATGCTCGACCAGGAAGGCGGCGGCCCCGCCCCATTCGCCGCCGGTGGAGAACCCTTGCAGCATGCGGCAGATCACCAGCAGGATCGGTGCCCAAAGACCGATGGACGAATAGGACGGAATAAGCCCGGTGATGCCCGTGGCGCAGGCCATCATGCCGATGGTCACCACCAGCGCCTTGCGTCGTCCATAGCGGTCGCCGTAGTAGCCGATCACGATCGCCCCTACCGGACGAAACAGAAAACCGACCGCAAACGTCGCGAAGCTGGCGAGCAGCGAGGCTGCCGGATCGGTGGCCGGAAAGAACGCGCGGCCGATGGCGATCGCGAAGAATCCGTAGATGACGAAATCGAAGATTTCGAAGGCCTGGCCGGCAGCGCAGGCAAGTACGGCGCGGCGAACTGTTGCGGTATCCTCCGCTGTCGCCGGCGACGACGTTGACTGCACTTCACTCGGCATGTCTTTCCCCTCCGTCATGAGCGGCTCTTCATGGCCGGTCGAGCAATCAAAGTATCGGGCTGGATCGCAAAGGGAAACCCCTGCTGTGTCAGTCGCCTCGACGATGCCGAAAGCGTGCGCTACGCTTGCGCCATGATCGACAAGTTCGTGCACTCCATGGCCGATGCCATGGCTGGCATTGCCGATGGCTCGACTGTCCTGCTCGGAGGCTTCGGCGATGTCGGCATTCCTACACCGCTGCTCGACGGCCTCATCACGCAGGGTGCGCGCGATCTCACCATCGTGGCTGTCGCCGGCGGTCGCGATGGCAGCGCGATCGAGCAACTGCTGTCGCTCGGCCGCGTGCGCCGGCTGATCTGCAGCTTCGTGCGCCCGGCAAGTCTCGCGGGGCGGTTGTTCCAGCGTGGTGACCTGGAGGTGGAGATCGTGCCGCAGGGCACGCTCGCCGAACGCATCCGCGCGGCCGGCGCGGGCATCACCGGCTTCTACACGCCCACCGGTGCCGACACGCTGCTCGCGGAAGGCCGTGAGACGCGCGAGATCGGCGGCAGGCTGTGTCTGCTGGAATATCCGCTGCCTGGCGATGTCGCACTGATCGAGGCATGGCGTGCGGATCGCTGGGGCAACCTCACCTACCGCGACAGCGCACAGAACCTCAATCCGGTCATGGCGATGGGAGCAAAGCTGACCATCGCCATGACGCGCAATGTCGCTGCACTCGGCGAGCTCGCGCCGGAGACGATCATGACGCCAGGCATCTTCGTCAATCGCGTGCTGCACGTGCCGCTCTGAGAGGATCCGATGGCGGACACCGAAATCTCCCCGCTCGATCGCAACGGCATCGCTGCGTGGTGCGCGCACGACATTCCCGAGGGCTGGCTGGTCAATCTCGGCATCGGCATCCCAACACTGGTCGCCGACTTCGTGCCGGCCGACCGCGAGGTAATCTTCCATGCCGAGAACGGCGTGATCGGCGTTGGTCCCGCGCCGTCGCCCGATGCGGTGAACCCGTTCCTGATCAACGCCAGCACGACGCATGTCACGTTGCGCACCGGTGGCTCCTATGTGCATCACGCCGACAGCTTCGCTATCGCGCGTGGCGGACACCTGGATCTGTGCGTGCTCGGCGCTTTCGAGGTTGCCGAGAACGGCGACATCGCCAACTGGGCGCGCTCGGCAGACGAGCCGGTGAAGCAGATCGGCGGCGCCATGGACCTCGCGATCGGGGCACAGCGGCTCTGGGTGGTGATGGAGCACACCACCAAAGAAGGCGAACCGCGAATTCGACAACGCTGCACTTATCCGCTGACTGCGAAGGGCGTGGTGAAGCGCGTCTATACCAATCTTGCAGTGCTCGATGTGACTGCGCGCGGTATTGTCGTGCGCGACATGATCCCAGGCATGACACTCGAGGCTCTGCAGGCGCGCACGGAGGCGAAACTTCATACGGAGGGCGAGCCATGATCACCGCAGATCGAGATCACGTCACGCGCGCCGTTCGTCGGCGGTGCCACATTTGGCGAGATCGGGGCTTATGAACGGCTGGATGGCGTGGCGATCGGTGAACTCGATCCGGCGCATCCCGCGAACCGCGGTATCGTCAACATCGACAAGGCGCCGCGCAACGCACATGGCAAAGTCGAGTACCGGAGCGACATCTGCATTCTGCGTCCCGCGGATCCCGAACGCGGCAATGGTCGCATCCTGTACGAGGTGAACAATCGCGGCCGGATCATGCTGTTCGCCAATCTCTGCGCCGGCAAGGCTGGCAATCAGCCGCAGACCGCCGCCGACCTCGGCAACGCGCTGCCCTTGAGGTTGGGCTTCACTCTGGTGTGGTCCGGCTGGGATCCGGGCGCGCCGCGCGCCAATGGCGGTCTTGGACTGGACACACCGATCGCAACCGATAACGGTGCACCCATCGTCCGGCGCATCCGCGAGGAGTTCATCTCCGGTACGCGCGGCGGGGAGCTGCAGCAGTTCCGGCTGTCCTATGAGGCGGCCACGCGCGATGACGCTGTGCTGACCGTGCGGCGGACTCAGACCGCGCCGCGGCAGCCTGTGGCATTCGAGTTCGTCGATGCGCGCACGGTGCGGCTGGCCCAGGGTACACGCCCGGAGCCAGGCTCGATTTACGAACTCAGATACGATGCGACGAAGCCCCGCGTGCTGGGCATCGGCTTTGCGGCCACGCGCGACATCGTCAGCCATCTGCGCAACAGCGCCACAGGCCGCGATCTACTGGGCCGTCAGCCGACTCATGCACTTGCGTTCGGCATATCGCAGGCTGGTCGCTATCTGCGCGATCACCTTGCGCAAGGCTTCAACCGCGACGAGGACGGAGCGCGCGTGTTCGACGGTGTGTTCACGCACGTCGCCGGCATAGGCCGCGTATTCTTCAACACCGAGTTTGGGCAGCCGGCGCGCACACGCACCTGGCACGAGGACCATGGCTTTCCGGAGGTGGAATTCCCCTTCGCGACCGGCGAACTGCTGCGCGGCGACGATACGAAGGTGATCGAGACCAATACCTCGACCGAATACTGGCAGAAGGGCGCGTCGCTGCTGCACACCGATCCCTACGGCACGCGCGACGTCGCCCTGCCGGCGAATGTGCGCGGCTATTACCTGCCTGGCACGCAGCACGGCGGCAAGGCCGGCATGCCGCGCGACGCCGGCCCGTGCACCAATCCGCGCAACTGGCACGATCCGATGCCGGCGATCCGCGCGCTGCTGGTGGCGCTCGACGAATGGGTGGTGAATGGTCGCGACCCGCCGCCATCACGGCTGCCACGCATCGCTGACGGCACGCTGGTACGCGCAGAGTCCGTGGCATGGCCGAAGCTTGCGTCGCTCGTGCCGCCGCTTGCACCGGATGATGTCGTGGCGCTTGGTGACTGGACCGATCCTCAGTCGCCGTTGCACGCGTGGCAGCCGTTGGTGCCGCAGGTGGATGCCGACGGCAACGAGATCGCCGGCATCCGGCTGCCCGACATCGCCGTGCCGCGCGGTACGTTCACCGGATGGAACCTGTACAAGGCGCCACTGCCGGAGGGCGTGCTCGCCGATCGGGACGGGACATATCTGACATTCGCCGCGACGCGTGCGGACCGCGAGCAGGCAAACGATCCGCGGCCGTCCGTCGAGGAGCGCTATTTGCGGCGTGATGCGTATGTCGCCCGCGTGACGGAGGTAGCGGCTCAACTGCAGCGTGATCGGCTGCTGCTGGACGATGACGACACGGCGTATCCAGGTCGCGTGGACGCGTAGCCGATCGACAGCTAGCTAATAGGCCGGACTGTGTACGCCCGAGCGATATTTAGGTGGAAAAAGCAATGAACTGTACATTGTTCACCCGGCTCGTAGCACTGGCAACTGCGGCCTTCCTCTCTGGAACACCAGCGACTGCTCAATCGACCGCTGTCGACGCCGAATATCTGATGACGGTATACCTGAAGAAGGACCCGGCACTGGTCGTAAACTCCAATCACGCGATTTCTCTCGATCAAACAGGAGGATCGGTAAGCGGCAAAGTTAACGGGAGAATTTTGGCACCATCCGCCGACTGGGTTACCAGACTTCCTGGCGACGCCCTGCTGCTCGGATTAGATGCCCGCGTAACAATCGAGACCAGCGAACATGAGATAATCTACATGACCTACGGTGGCAGGATGCGCTGCGATAAGGAAAACGCGGATAGATTCCGTAAGCGCGAAACATTGAAGGCAGGCGACTGTTATATAGTTAACGCTCCCACATTCCAAACCAAGTCGGAGAAGTATTCCTGGCTTAACGATATTCAAGCCATTGGAAAGATGGTTGAGTACGCAAACGGAGACCATCTCATTTACGACCTCTTCATTATCAAATGAGGATTGCATCCCTCCTCGCGGCAGCCTGATATCTAGTACCCAGTCCGAGTCGCTCCAGCCACATAGTCCTTGCGCGGAAACTCCTCCCAGTACTGCCGCAAACCCTTGCCACCCATGTCGCGGTACGGCCGTGCCTTCAGCCGCGCCACGTCGATATCGATGCCATGCCCTGGCACGGTCGGCAGTTCCGCCCAGCCGTCCCGAACGGTGATCGGCTGCACCGCCACTTCGTCACATGCCGGCCGCAGGTTGACGAAGAACTCCGCAATCCAGAAATTCGGGATGACAGCCGAGAAGTTCACCGTCGCCGCCAGCCCGACCAGCGTGCTGTTGTAGTTGTGCGGTGCGATTGCCACGGCGTGCGGCTGGGCCATCGCCGCGATGTCCAGCATCGCCGAGATACCGCCGCAGTTGCAGATGTCCGGGTTGAGTATATCAGCCGCGCGCGCGGCCAACGCCCCCGCGAATGCCTCCTTCGAATAGATCGCCTCGCCCGTGACGATCGGGATCGGCACATTACGCCGGACTTCCGCGACCAGTTCGATGTTGTCGCACAGGCACGGCTCCTCGTACCAGCCGATGTCGAACTCGGCGATGCGCTTGCCGATACGGATCGCATGCATCGGTGCGAGCCGGCGATGCACCTCCACAAGCAGTGTGAAGTCAGGCCCCAGCGCCTCGCGCATCGCGCGCACATAACGCACCACGTGCTCCTCATCCTCACGATGGATGAAGCTGCGCCATGGACCGGGAAACGGATCCCATTTCAGCGCAGTAAAGCCCATCTCCTTCACCTTGAGCGCTCGCTCGATGTTGGCCTCGATCGGCTCCGATCCGCTCGACCAGCCATTGGCATAGACCCGCACGCGCTCGCGCGATGCACCGCCAAGAATGTTGTAAAGCGGCAAGCCTGCCCGTTTCGCCACGATGTCCCACATGGCGATCTCCAGCGCGCTCCACGCCGACAGCAGATCGAGCGATGCACGCCGGATTGCGAAGTCCTCGAATAAGATCTGCCCGGTGTGGCGGATGTTCAACGCGCTGCGGCCGATGACGTGCTTCGCCATCTCTTGCAGACACTGCTGGATCACCGGCTCCTTGCCTGCCGTGACATAGGCTTCGCCCCAACCGTGCAGGCCATCCTCGGTCTCCATGCGGCAGAACAGCACATTCTTCCCCGCGCCTGGATCGAACAGGAACGTCTCGACGCGGGCGATCTGCAACTCTGGCATCGGTTCCCTCCTCGGCGCATGTTTGCCGGCGAGCCTACGCGCGCGCTGATGCAATGCAAGGGAGGACGCCGCATGCAGTTCGATCAGATCACCTACGAGGTGAAGGGCAAGACCGCCATCGTCACGCTGAACCGTCCGGAGAAGCGCAACGCCCTGAGCGGGAAGTTGCTGCGCGAACTGCACGAGGCGCTGCTCGAGGCCGATGAGTACAACCCCGTGCACAGTGTCGTGCTGCGCGGCGCCGGTCCGCACTTCTGCGCCGGTGCCGATCTCAGCGAATACTCGTCAGGCCGAGGCGAGGCCTACCGCGGCCGGCAGGAGATCGATGACGATGTATGGCGCCTGGAACAAGGCCAACGGCTCCGGATAACGCTGTTCGACATGCACAAGCCGGTGATTGCCCAGGTGCATGGCACGTGCATCGGCATCGGCACCGATCTCGCCTGGCTGTGCGACATGGTGATCGTCGCCGACGATGCGCGCATCGGTTTCCCCCCGGTACGTGACCTCGGCACACCGCCCGGCAGCATGTGGCTCTATCACTGCGGCCCGCAATGGGCGAAGCGGCTGCTGTTCACCGGCGACAGCGTCACCGGCGCGGATGCCGCGCGCATCGGGCTTGCGATGAAATCAGTGCCCGCGGCGGACCTCGAAGCCGAGGTGATGCGGCTCGCCGACCGCATGGGGCTGGTCGACCCGCATCTGCTGTCGGCCAACAAGCGGCTGGTCAATCTCGGGCTGGAACTGATGGGCGCGCGTACGCTGCAGCGAATCGGTGCTGAGATCGATGCGCGCGGCCACAACGCACCGATGGCGCGCGAATTCCGTCAGACGATGCGTACGCACGGCGTGAAATATGCGTTCCAGAAACGAGATTCCGCGTTCGGCAAGGGGTTTGCCGCGGTCGAAGGAGCCGATCCCGACTAGGTGACCGTTGCCGCAAGGATCTTGTAACTTAGCGGCAACATGTTTAACACTGCCCACGACCTTCCCGGGCGCCGTCATGCCTTCGAACACTGACAACGTCATTCTCACATTCCCGCCGCGGCCCGTATCGCAATGGGAGAAGGCCCTGCTGGCCGAGTGGCTCGCCGCCACGCATCGCAAGGGCCTCGACATCCACCGCGCGTTCGTCAGCGATCGGCGCGGCGACGATCCGAAGATCCTCGGCCGCATCGTCGTGGTGCTCTGGTCGGGTCCGGAGCCAGCATATCTGTTGCACTCGCCCACAGGGTTTACCTTCTGGGCCGTCATGGAAGCGCCAGCTTGGGATGAGATGCAGCGCTTCCCGACCCTTCGTGCGGCGCTCAATTCGATCCGGCCCGTGCTGGACGGGCCGGATGCAGTTTATGGCGTGGAGTTCTTCGCCGATCTCGCCTGACGGCGGCGCCGATCAGCCGTGCGGGTGATTTGAACCCGCACCGGTCATGGTGGCCGGGCTTGGTGTCGCGTCCGGCGTCAAGCTGCCGAACAGGCCATGCGCCTCGTCCTGCACACCCGCGGTGAAGTAGATCGCATTGGGATCGCCAGCCGCTCCGCCATTGCCTGGTATCAGTTCCCAAAGGTCGGGGATCGCGATCGGGTTGCCGTGTGCGTCGGTCAGCTGGTCCACAAACGCGTCATGATGCTTCAGGTCGAACGCGTTGATGGTGCCGTCGCCGAAGTTGCCGACCAGCAGGTCACCGGCAAACTTGCCGAAGCTCGACGGCGCGATAGCCAGACCCCAGGGTGAATCGAGTGACCCGCCCGATGCTACGCGATGCAAGAGATGGCCCTCGAGATCGAATTCATCCACGAATCCGTTGCCCTGGCCGGCAACGTCGTCGTGCTTGGTGTCATCCTGCATGGCGAATGTAACGAACAGCTTGTCACCGAGAACCTGAACGTTGAAGGGGGCAAACCCCGGGGCCAGGTGATGGTCGGTGAAGCTTTTCACCTGATCGAAATTCTGGTCGAACATGTCGACGGTGCCGTGGCGGAAGTTCGCCGCGTACAGCATCGGACCGTCATCGGTCTGGGCGATTGCGAGACCCTTATAGACCGCGCCCATCCCCAGCGCCTCGCTGCCATCGGCCGGATTGGCGAACTCATTGACCGCGATGATGGACTGAGTACCTCCGTTCCAACCGGAAATCGTGCCGTCTTCTGTCGCGAACAGGAAGGTCGCGGGATTGCCGTTCTGCAACGTGAAGGCGCCTGTCGAGGCGAAGGAGTTGAACACCTGACCGGTCGGTGCCGACGGGCCGGCATCAGGCGAGGGAGGCGCGATAGTGACAGCCGGGATCTTATTCAACGTCACGGTGCTGCCGGTGACGCTGTCGATGCTTGTTACGCCCGTGCCGTTCTCGGAGATCCAGAATGGACTCGTCGAACTGTAGGCGACCCCCCAGGGATTGATCAGGTTCGGATCCATATTCAACGCGGGCACGAAGCCATCGGAGATAAGGTTGGTCTGCGTGAAGGTCGTGGGCGCAGCGTGTTGCTGATGCCTGCCATCATTTGAGTGCACAGCGAAACCCTCCCGTTGAAGCTTGAACGTCAGCTTGGCGGCAGCCGTGCGTGACGACACGACGTGCCACTTCGGTGATCGACGACAGAGGAGACGCGGTACGGTCCGCGATCGTCCCCGCTCACGATCAGTTGTTTGCCGGTCCTGCCGTGCAGAACAGGGATTCTGCCGGATGCGCGAAGCCGGGAAGCACTCCCACGTGCCGCAGGACTCTTCCGTGAATTCTAACAGTCATGGAACCGTCGCGGACGGTGCTCTGTGCCGACGGAATAAAGCGCCCGGTCATAACGTCGATCCGCTGACTCAAATCTCCGGACTGCTGCTGCCAGGTGCAATCCAACTTCCATGCTGCTCGTCGGTGCCATCGCACTCGGCGTTGTCGCGCGGGCGCAGGACATCTCGACGCTCGATCGCTACCTGACGGCGCCGCGGTAGCTTGTGCCGGGCACTTGGATGACCTTCCCCGGCGTAGGTGGGCGCGGCCATTCGTCAATCTGAAGATCGGTCTGCAATACGTCGCGTACACGATGTTCAACGGCGCCACGCGCAACTATGGCGGCCGCAACTCCGGCGACAACAACACGGTATTCCTCTACGTCTGGATGGCCTTCTAGTGCAGGTGCGGAGCGGCGGCCGCACCGAGCCACACGGACGCTGTCCAGAGCACCAGCAACACAGCATAGGCACGCGCGGTCAGCGCCGGAACTGGCGCATCCGCGCCGAGTGCGCGGCCTCCGTTTAGCGCCAGCGCCGTCATCGGCACATAGACCAGAAAGCTTGCCAGGCCCGCGATCGTCAGCGCGGCAATGCAGGCCTGCCAACCGAACACAGAGCCAGGCCCAAATGCCAGCAGCACGAACGGCAACCCAAGCAGCCGCCCCCGCGCATGACGCAGCGACGGCCAGGCAAGAACAGGTGTCGTCTCTCGCAGGGAACGCATGGTCAGCTCCGCAGGTCAGGGGCCAGATCGTCGTGGAATGTGTTGCCGGCGGTCGTGGGTCGGATGTGTCCGGCGCGGATCGCGTAGTCGCCGAACCGTTCGTCCGGCGTCCGGTGTTCGGCATACTCTCGGAACAGCGGCGCCAGCGCGGCGACGATGGCATCGCCATCGATGTCCTTGCGGTACAGCTTGTTCATGCGCGTTCCGTCGAACGCGCCGCCCAGATACAGGTTATAAATGCCAGGGCTGCGCCCCACGAGACCGATCTCGGCGAGATAGGGCCGCGCGCAGCCATTTGGGCAGCCGGTCATGCGGATGGTGATGTCATCCTGAGCCAGGCCCACGTTCTCCAGTTCGTCTTCCAGGCGCGTGATCAGATCGGGCAGATAGCGTTCGCTCTCCGCCAGCGCGAGGCCGCAGGTCGGCAATGCGACACAAGCCAATGCATTACGCCGCAAACCGCTCACCGGACCATCGAGGCCATGCGAATGCAGCAACGCATCCACTTCCAGCTTGCGATCGGCCGGGATGTCCGCCAGCACAAGATTCTGGTTCGGCGTGATGATGAAACGACCGATGCCGAGTTCGGCGATCGCATGCAGACCGGCAAGATCGCGCACGCGGCCATTCTCGACGAACAGCGTGTAGTGCCACGCGCCGTCGTCGCCCTGCGCCCAACCGAGCCGATCGCCGTTGTCGGTGAAGGTGAAGTCGCGCGCGGGGCGCAGCACATAGCCAAGCCGCCGTTCCAGTTCGGCGCGGAACGCCGCGAGGCCCATGCGCTCGATGGTATATTTCAGACGCGCGTGCTTGCGATCCGAGCGGTCGCCGAAGTCGCGCTGCACCGTCACCACCTTCTCGGCGACCTCCGCCGTCTGATCGGGAGCACAGAAGCCGATCACGTCACCGGTCCGCGGGAAGGTTTCGGGCTCGCCGTGCGTCATGCCCATGCCGCCACCGACCACGACATTGTAGCCGACGATGTGGCCGCCTTCCTCGATGGCGATAAAACCGAGATCGTGCGCGAACACATCGACGTCGTTGTGCGGTGGCAGCGCGATCGCGATCTTGAACTTGCGCGGCATGTAGGTGCGGCCGTAGATCGGCTCGTCTTCCCCTTCGCCGCCGGAGATTTGTTCTCCGTCGATCCAGATCTCGTGCCAGGCGCGGCTTCTGGGCAGCAGGTGTCCGCCGATCGTCCGTGCAAGCCCGGCAACCTCTGCATGCGACCCGCTCTGCCATGGATTCACACGCGCTATCACGTTGCGGTTCACGTCGCCGCATGCAGCGATCGTGTCGAGCATCGCGTCGTTGATGCCGCGGATCGCAAGGCGCAGGTTGCTCTTGATGATGCCGTGAAACTGGATGGTCTGCCGCGTCGTCAGGCGCAGCGTGCCGTTGCCACGTTCGATGGTGATCTTCTCCGCCGCCAGCCATTGCTGAGGCGTCAGCACGCCACCCGGCACACGCAGCCGCGCCATGAAGATGAATGCCTTCTCCATCTTCTTGCGGCCACGTTCGGCGCGCAGGTCGCGATCGTCCTGCAGGTAGATGCCGTGGAACTTCGTCAGCTGCTGGTCATCGTCCGACAGCGAGCCCGTCTCGACGCGCGTGAGGCCATCGGCGATGGTCCCGCGCAGGAAACGGCTGTTCGCCTTGATCGCTTCGTTGGGGGATGGTGGGTGAGACATAGCGATCACTCACCTCTCCCGCGTGCGGGAGAGGTCGGCGCGAAGCGCCGGGTGAGGGTGTGGCAGGAAAAGAGCGCCGGCAGATGCACCCTCACCCGCGTCGCTGACGCTCCGCGACCTCTCCCGCAAACGGGAGAGGTGACACTAGTAGACATCGCGCAGATACCTCCCTTCGCGCCGCAGTGCATCGAGCGCCGCCACGCCGTCGCGATTGCCCTGCTCGCCGAGAACGCGCTGCAGCGTGGCATGCACGTCTTTCGCCATCGCGTTCGCATCGCCGCAAACGTAGATGACAGCGCCCTCCTGTACCCACGCGTACAGGTCGCGCCGCGCATCCCACAGTGCGTGCTGCACGTAGCGCTTCTCCGGCTGATCGCGCGAGAACGCTGCATCCAGCCGCGTCAGCACGCCGCGCTTCAGCAGATCCTGCCATTCGAGCTGATACAGGAAGTCATGCGTGTAGTTGCGGTGGCCGAACACCAGCCAGCTCTGCCCACGCGCGCCGATCGCGTCGCGTTCCTGCATGAAGGCGCGGAACGGCGCCACGCCGGTGCCTGGTCCGATCATGATGATCGGGCGCGCGGGATCCGCCGGCAGTCGGAAGTGCGCATTCGGTTTCAGGAACACGCGCATCCGGTCGCCGGCCTTGCGTCGCTCCGCGACATCGACCGAGGCGACGCCCTTCCGCTCGCGCCCATGCGTTTCATAGCGCACCGCCGCGACCAGCAGATGTGCCTCGTCCGGCACCGCCTTGCGGCTGGACGCAATCGAGTAGTAGCGCGGCGCCAACGGCCGCAGCAGCGACAGAAGCTGCTCCTCGGTCAGCTTGCGCGGCGCGGCTTCCAACATGTCGATGACCTGCCAGCCGTCTGGATGCGTCTCGCGGCCGGTCAACGTCGTGATGTCGAACTGCTCCAGCAGCCGCGAACGAAGCTGCTCTTTCCCTGACAACCCCGATGCAGCCAGCACTGAGTCCACCAGCTGGGGATCGTTCACCGGCAGGAACCCAAGCGAGTCGCCCGGCTCGTACTCGATCCCCGCTCCCTCGAGCGACAGCTCCACATGCCAGGTGTCGGAAGTGGATCGGCTGCCGGAGAGCCGGACGCGCTCGGTGACCTCAGCCTCGAATGGTCGTGTGCGGTTCCAGGCCGCGACGCCCGCCGCGGGGCGTGCAAAATCGACGTGGATGACGGCGCCCGCTTCCGGCTCGCCCAACTCGGCCTGCAGCGTGCCCAGGGTGGCGTCGATCCAGCCGGAGGCGGGCGCCTCGTAGTCGATGTCGCACTCGATCCGCTCGGCGACCCGCGTCGCCCCCAATGCGGCGAAGCGCTCGTCGAACAACCGCCCGGTTTCGCAGAACTTCGCGTAGGCGCGGTCGCCCAGCGCCAGAACGGCGTAGCGCACGCCCTCGAAACGTGCGGGGCATCGTCGGCCATCAGTGCGGCGTGGAAGTCGATGGCGCGCTGCGGCGGATCGCCCTCACCCCAGGTGCTGGCGATCACCAGCAGGTTCTGCGCGCCGGCCACCTCCGCGGGCGTGGTGTCCGCCATGTCCAGCACGCGTGCCGCGAAGCCCAACTTGCCGGCCGCCTTGCGCGCCGCCGCAGCCAGCGCCTCTGCGTTGCCGGACTCGGTTGCGAACAGGATGGTGAGCGGCGCCCGGCGTGCAGGCGGCGCGGCCGCTGCGGGCTGCGGCGTAGTAGCGGCCTGATAGCCGGCGAGGAAACCGCTCAGCCAGGTCCGCTGCTCGGCGCTGCTGCCCGAGATGATGCTGTTCAGCGCGACGATCTGTTCCGCCGGAAAGGGCGCGGTCTCAGGCAGCATGGCGTTCTCCTTGCGACCCCGGCGCCGCATCCAACCAGTCCGCGAGCAGCGGCCGCAGCGCGACCACAGGGCCGATGACGATCAGCGTTGGCGCATTCGGTGGGATGGCGGCCGCGACACGCTCCGCCTCGGCCAGCGTGGTGACAGCCACACGCTGGCGCGGCGTCGTTGCCTCGGTGATGAAGGCGACCGGCTCCGTCCCGGGACGCCCGGCCGCGCGCAGGTTTGCGGCGATAGCCCCGATCCGTCGCAGCGCCATGTAGAGCACCAGCACATCGGCGCCGCGTGCCAGGGCAGTCCAATCCAGGTCCGGCACTTCGCCGCTGGCGTCGTGGCCGGTCACGAAGGCGACGCTGTGCGCCAAGCCGCGATGCGTCACCGGTATCCCGGCGGCGGCCGCTCCGCCGATGCCGGCGCTGACGCCCGGGACGATGCGGAAGCGGACGCCAGCGGCAGCGAGCGCCAACGCTTCCTCGCCGCCGCGGCCGAATACCAGCGGGTCACCGCCCTTCAGCCGAACCACCCGATGGCCTTCCCGCGCCAGGCGGATCAGCCGTTCGTTGATGCGAAGCTGCGGCGTGCGCCGGCCGCCAGCGCGCTTGCCGACCGGCTCCCGCCTCGCCCGCGATGCAAGCGCCAGAACCTCCGGCGAGACCAGCGCGTCGTACAGCACGACATCGGCTTCGGCCAGGGCGTGGGCGGCGTGCAGGGTGAGCAGCCCCGGATCGCCGGGACCCGCGCCCACCAGCCAGACGGTGCCCGGCTCGAAGACCGGCGAAATCATGCCAGCCACCCATTGGCCTGGAGCAGCGCGTCCGTGAGTTCGGCGGCGTTCCTTCCGTCGCGACGCCATGCAGCGCGACGCTCGCGCAAGAGCTCGAGGCGACCCGCCCACTCGGGCCCATACTCGCTTGCCAGCCGCGCGCGAACGCGGGCCGCCAGGCCCGGACTGGCGCCGCCCGTCGACACGGTCAACAGCAGATCGCCGCGACGGACCTCCGCGACGCTATGGAAGTCGCACAGCGCCGGTCGGTCCTCGACGTTGACCAGCACGCGCTCCTGCCGTGCCGCCGCTGCCAATTCCGCCGCCCTGTCATCGGGCAGCCCGACGATCCACAAAGCCCGCAGCCCAGCCAGTTCGGCTCGACCGGGCAGGAAGTCTCGCAGCGCGGTCCCTGCCGCCCGCTCCAGATCCTGATCGTGCTGGTCGCAGAACAGCAGCACATGACACGCGCCGCCTCCCCGCAAGGCGAGGAAACGCCGCAGCGCAGCACCGCCGCGCCCGGCGACCGCGATCGGCAGAGCAGCCGGATCGAGTGCCACGGCGATCATCGCCGCGCTCCGATCGGGAGAAAGATGCTCTTTCCAGCCATCGAGAACCCCAGCCAAACCATGGCTAGGAGAGAAGGATTTTTCTCAGGAATGCAAGATTGGCCGGAAAATAGCGATATTCTTCTTAATTCGTCGCCTAGCGAGGAAGGCAAATTGTGCCACTGCCGGCCAATCCCGCAAAAGCTCCCCCCTCCCCTTGCGGGAGGGGGTCGGGGGAGGGGGCGACCCCCGCCGGGCGGCTGCCTTTACCTGCTCACTTGACCAGCGCAGGCTCCCGCGCCGTGGTCTTCCGGAACGCCGGCATCACCTCCTCGGCAAAGCGCTGCAACTGCTCGAGCGCCTCGGACTTCGGCACGCCAACCGACAGGCTGACCGAGATCCGATCCAGCGCCGGATACTTGGCTTCCAGTGCCTTCAGGTGATCGATGATCTCATTCGCATTCCCAGTCAGGAAGCCACCCGCATTCACCGCGTCATCGATGCGCGGCAGCTTCGCCGTCGGCGCACGCTTCGGATCGCGCATGATCTCCATCTGCTCGTCGGTCAGCGCACGTACCAGCCGCAGCTCGCCGAACATCTTCATGTTCTCTTCGTAGTACTTCGCCGCACGCCGGATACCGTCCGCGCGGCTGTCGCCCATGTAGAAGTGGAAGCCGAAGCACAGCCGCTCGCCGAGCTCGATCTGCTTGCCCATCTTCGCGTGCGCCTCCTGCCAGCCGAGCACTACCTTGTGCATCGCGCCACCTTCGGCCGAGCCGCCACCGACCATGCCCTGGATGCCATGCTTGGCCATGAACTCCATCGCACGCGCCGAGCCGCCCTGGATCGGCTGCCACGTTTCCACCGGAAGGCGCATCGGCCGCGGCACCAGCGTGAGCTCCTTCAGCGTGTAACCGCGATACGGCACCTCGGGCGGCAGCGTGTAGTGCTTGCCTTTGTGGCTGAACGACTCCTCGTTGAACGACTTGAAGATGATATCGACCTGTTCCTCGAACAGCTCGCGATTGGCAACCTGGTCGATCAGCGGCGAACCGAACGTCTCCACTTCGCGCGTGTGATAGCCGCGGCCCAGGCCGAAGATTACGCGGCCACCGGTAAGAATATCCGCCATCGCATAGTCCTCGGCCAGGCGCAGCGGATGCCACATCGGTGCGATGTTGAAGCCGCAGCCGATCTTCAGGTTCTTCGTCACGTGCGTGAGATGCAGCGCCATCATCAGCACGTTGGGAATGCACTCGGTGCCTTCGCGCTGGAAATGGTGCTCGGCCATCCAGAATACGTTGTAGCCGAGACCGTCCATCAGCACCGCCATCGACTGCGCCTTATCGAGCGCGGTGGCGAGATGCTCATTGGAATACAGCCGGTCGTTGATCGGCGTGCCGGCGTAGCCGACGTTGTCCAGATCGACGTGGCCCGCATACAGGCTGTCAAATTTCGTAATCATGCCATTGTCCTCCGAGTGCTTGCGACCATGGTAGTCGAAGGACCATGGTTGGCAACCAGGAGCGGCCGATGCCCGAACTGCCCGATGTGGAGATCTTCAAGCACGTGTTGGACCAGCACGCACGCGGCCGTGTCGTCGCGCGCGTAAGTGTTCCGGATCCGGGCAGCCTCGAAGGCGCAACAGCCGCCACCTTGCAGCGTCGGCTGAAAGGCAGGCGCCTCTCGTCGTCCAGCCGCCACGGCAAGGTGCTGTTCGCCGGCTTCGAGGATGCCGCCACGCTCGCCATGCATTTCGGCACCAATGGCTCGCTGCAGAATGTGGCGTCTGATGCGAAGGAACCGCCGTCGACCCGGCTTTCGTTCGAGTTCACCGACGGCAACCGGCTTGCCTATCTCAATCCGCGTCGTATCGGCCACGTCCACGTGACCAAGGATGCCGCTGCATACATTGCCGAAGAGCGTCTCGGCCCCGACGCCCTCGATCATGGTTTCGGCGAAGACGCTCTTGCGGAGGCGCTGGCGAACCGCAGGCAGGCGATCAAGGCCGTGCTCATGGACCAGGCGAGGATAGCCGGGATCGGCAACATCTACGCCGACGAGATCCTGTTCCAGGCACGGCTGCATCCCGGCGCGGTCGCGGCGTCTCTCGAGCCTGCTGCGCGTCATCGGCTGTTCGGTGCGATCAAGCATGTGCTGCAGACCGCGATCGACCGCGGCGCTGGTGCGGAGAACTTCACCGACAGGCTGCCGAAGGGTTTCCTGCTACCAGAGCGCCACGCCGGCGGCCACTGTCCACGGTGCGGTTCAGAGCTGGCGATCGACAAGCGTGGCGGTCGCACCAGCTATCACTGCCCGAAGTGCCAGCCGGAACCTGGTGACTGACCGATCCTTCGGACGTAAGCCGGAACTGTGAACCCATGCACAGACACGTCGGGGAGGCACAGCTATTGCTCGGCGATGGCCGAGGATCGTCAATAATGCGCAAATACCTGTTAGCTCTGGCTGCGATCGCGCTCGTGACGGCGAGCGGCACATCGGACGCGGTCTGGTATATGGTGAACGGCCGTGCAGCGACTTATGCAGAGATGCAGTTTCTAATAGCGAGCAGGGTTCCGTCAGGTTCCTATTGGGTTGACGCGAAGGGGAACCTCACGCGGGCCGCCCCAAGCGGGTACCGGCGTTAGCTGCCCGATACCTTTCAGACGCCATGCCGTCCTGAGCCATGCCTGGCGGCCGGGTGCCTGTGGGCGCCATCGCTCCGTCAACTTCGCTCCAACGCACATAATGCGCATGCGGCCCGAAGATTGATCCACATCAAGGCAGCAGCCATCGTCCGGTGATAGCAATAATTCCGGTTGCTACATCAGAGAGACACCGGCCATGCGTGTCGGTATGGTGCCGGCGCTGTGCATGCTGCTGCTTGCCGCGGGCTGCTCCAGCGAAGTACCCGTTCAGCAAGCATCGACACCAGGCAACGCCGCGGTCGCCACGACCCGTGCGGCGACGTCCCAGGCCAACGCCAACGTTGATAGCGAAGTGATTCGGCTGCGCGCGGCTCTGCTCCATGAGGTGCCACAGCACACCACTGACACAGCCATGAGCGAACTGGCATGGATCAACCGCGCAAAGGCGGTCGCTGCCGCCGCGTCACTTGGCATCGATCGGCCGCAACTGCTTGTCGTAGCCGATCGCAATCCCACAGTGCAGGAGCTGCGCATCATCCTCGCGCGCCCCGATGCCCCCTGGGAGGTGATAGGAGGCAGCAAGATATCGACCGGCCAGGCCGGACGACGCGGCTATTTCATCACGCCGATCGGGGTATTCCTGCACACTGATGGCATCCTCGACTACCGCGCCCTCGGCACCTTCAACGAAAACCATATTCGCGGTCTGGGCCTGAAGGGGATGCGCGTGTGGGACTTCGGCTGGCAGACCGCCACGAGGGGGTGGCGTCTCGATGGTGACCTCGCCGAGATCCGGCTGCAGATGCATGCGACCGACCCCGACTATCTGGAGCAGCGGCTGGGCCGTCCGGCGTCAGAGGGTTGCGTGCGCATCCCCGCGACAATGAACCGCTTCCTCGATGTACACGGCGTGCTGGACGCGGACTACGAACAGGATGCACGAGATGACGCCAGGCTCGGCAGCATCCTGCTGCCCGAGCGTGAGCCTACGCCACTGGCGGGCAATGCACTGGTCGTCATTGACTCGTCGCAGGATCTCCTCGCGCGCAGTTAGTATCCAGCCTCACTCAAACGCGAGTCGTTGGCATTCTGCGCGGTGATGCCCGTCAATCAGTAGCCGTAGTAGTAGACCGGCGGCGGTGGCGGCGCATATGGATAGCCGTAGTAGGGCGGCCTTCCATAGTAATTGTAGTAGTAAGGCGGTGGCGGGGCGACGAGTGCGCCACCCAGCAAGGCACCGGCACCGAGCCCCAGCAGGGCTCCACCGACGAACGGTCCCGGACCATGGTACCCGTAGCCCCCGTTCCAGTGTCCGCCGTTCCATTGCCCGCCGTTCCACTGGCCATGTGGTGCATAGCCACCGTGATATGCGCCGCCGCCACCGCGACGTTGCGCATCGACAGGTCCGGCGAGTGTGACGGCGAGCACTGCTGCCAGTCCGACCATGGTCAAGGAACGCGTCATCACCCTTCTCCGGCTGGTTCGGAATACGCCACGGGGCGATCCTGACAACCGCCGCGCCGATCGCGCGCACCCATCCACCGTGCATTCTGGTCCTTTTGCGCCGGACGCGCTTTGATCCAGGTCAAAGCGTCATCGCGAACAGGAGGAATTCGTCATGAGCCAGAGCAGCATCCCCATACCTGCGGCGTTGGACTTGCGCGGCAGGCATGCACTGGTAACCGGGGCAGCCAGCGGCATCGGTCGCGCAACGGCGATCGTGCTCGCCCAACTCGGCGCCGACCTGCTGCTGGCCGACCGCGCCGCGCTCGCCGACACGCGCGCCGAGGTGGAACGGATCGGCGCGACCTGCGCGACGGCCGAAGGTGACCTGACCTCCGATCCGTTCATTGCCTCGCTGTTTGCCAACAGACGTGTGCATGCGGTTGCGCACTGCGCGGCCATCCTGGATGGCCGCAACTGGCGCGACGATCCCGCCTTCCAGGAGCGCTTCCACCGTTTGATGGACATCAACGTGCGCGTCCCTCTGGCACTGACCACCGCGGCAATCGATCACATGGCGGAGCATGGCGGCGGCTCGATCGTGCTGGTCGGCTCGGTCGCCGGCCGCACCGGCGGTACATCGAACTTCACGCCGCCCGACTATGCGGCGTCGAAAGGAGCGGTGCATGCGCTGGTGAAGTGGCTGTCGCGCCAGGCCATCGGCCGCGGCGTCCTGGTGAACGGCGTGGCGCCGGGTCCGGTGCAGACGCCGATGACCACCGGCTTCACGACGGGTGCGCAATTGCCGCTGGGGCGCATGGGGCGGCCGGAGGAACTCGCCTGGCCGATCGCATTCCTGTGCACACCGGCAGCGAGCTATTTCTCGGGTGCGCTGCTGGACGTGAACGGCGGCGCCTTCGTCGGCTGACCTCGCTCACCCTCGCCTTGCGTTCGCGTGTGAGTCCGCCGCAACCTTCCGTCCCGTGAGGAAGGGAGGCAGCCATGACCATAGTGCTCGACCACACGATCGTCCCGGCGCACGACAATGAGGCGTCCGCGAAATTCTTCGCGCACATCTTCGGCCTGAACTACGAAGGCTGCGATGTCCCACTTTGCACCGGTCAGGTTGAACGACACGCTGGTGATGGACTTCGACACGTGCTCGACATTCGACTCGCATCACTACGCCTTCAAGGTGAGCGAACCTGAGTTCGACGCGATCTTCCAGCGGGTCAAGGATGAAAGACTTGCGTATGGCAGCGGTCCCTTCTCGCCCGACAACATGCAGATCAACCACCGAGGCGGCGGGCGCGGGTTCTACTTCAAGGACCCGAACGGTCACCTGCTGGAAGTCCTGACAGCGTAGTCATCACCCGTCGCGCGCTCGATCGGTCGCGCGCAATTCTTTGTGCGGGGCATTGGCACTTTGCATCGTTCCGCTCACTCCCACTTGACTCGACCAAGCCGGACGAAGCCTAACCCAGCGAGAAGAAATTGCGGCGGGACAACCGCCGCTACTTTGCCCTTGTTCACGTGCCCGTGCGAAGCGGGCCTTGAGTTGCGCCGGATTGGCAGCGCGAGGGAGGAACGATGGCGAGATGTTGCGTCTCGCGCCCTGTGGTGTTGGGCGGATGTGTCCTTACATCCGGCTATTTGCGCTCAGTCGAAGCCCATGCCGATGAGCCGGTGGATCCCGGCTCGATTGCAGCTCCCGCAACCCAGCGATCGGCTTGTCGAGGCGGGAAGTGACGCCGGCGCGGCGCGGCTGAAGCCGACCAACCGGGAATCGCAGGACCCGGCGCTTCTGGTGGTCGATCAAAATCAACCAAGAGGGGGGAGGATCGCCATGACGGTTAGAGCAATGATCACTGCCACATTGCTGCTGACGCCATTGCCTGTGCGGGCGGCGGATCTGCCGAAACAGGGGACCGACAGTTACACAACGACATACGTAACAGTGTCGAGAAACCAAATGAAGGCGGGCGATCGCTCGATTGCAGCGTCTGAGTTTGTCGGTATTACCCGCAACGACAATGGAGGGCCAATGTTCAGCGACATGGGCGCGCGCTGCCTCGGCACGTTCGAGATTGTCAGCAAGGACGCAGTCGGCGGGGTACCTGTGTCGAGACCGACAATGACGGCGACGAGCTATACTCGACCTTCCAGGGCAAAGGCGAGAGCGGCACGCACACTTTCGTTGGCGGCACAGGCAAGTATGCTGGGCTCTCAGGGACTGCTGAATACACCGTCCAATCCGTCAAGAGTCCCGACGGTAGAGGCATGGCAATCGTCCGGCATAAGGCGACTTGGCGGCGGCCCTGAGAGAATGAGCCACGTTCGGCCGGCAGATAGCGCGCCTTATATTATAGCTATGACGGTGACCTTGATGTGCGGCCGCTCTGGGTCATACGCGACGAACTGGGACTGACCGGCACCAAGTTCGGCTGCGGCAAGGGCAGTTCGGCGCCTGCACCGTCCATCTCGGCGGTGTCGCCGTGCGCTCTTGCTCAACCCCAGTATCCCAGGTCGCGGGCAACGAGATCGTCACGATCGAAGCCTCGTTCCTAAAAGAAACTATCCCGTCCAGCGTGCGCGGCGCGAGACCAGCGCGCCGCAATGTGGCTACTGTCGCGCGGGGCAGATCATGCAGGCCGCCGCCCTGCTGGCGGCAGTGTCAGGCCCACACCCGCATCGGCTGGTTCCGCTCCGTCTCCAACATCCCGCACGGCTTCGCGGTGCAATCGATGGTCGCGGAAGTCGCCGCAGCACTTGCCCGCGATCCGAAGGACGTGCTGCTGGAGCTACTCGGCCCCGATCGCATCGTGGATCCACGCACGTCGGCGGAGGTCGCCAACTACTGGAACTACGGCGATCCGCCCGAGACCTATCCAATCGAGACCGGTCGGCTGCGCCGTGTCGCAGAGATCGCCGCTGAGCAGGCCGGATGGGGCAAGCAGCTGCCGAAGGGCGAGGGCCTCGGCATCGCCGCGCATCGCAGTTTCCTGACCTACGTGGCCACCGTCGTCCATGCGGCTGTCGATGACAAAGGCGCGCTGAGCATCAAGCAGGTGGACACCGCGATCGATTGCGGCTTCCACGTCAATCCGGAGCGCATCCGCTCACAGATCGAAGGCGCGGCAGTGATGGGTCTCGCGCTGGCGAAGCATGGGCAGGTCACCTTCAAGGATGGCCGACCGCAGCAGAACAACTTCGATGGATTCGTGGTGGCGCGGATCGACGACGCGCCGCTCAACGTTCGGACACATATCGTGCCCGCGGGGTGGGACGTTCCCTCAAGCGGCGTCGGCGAGCCGGGTCTGCCGCCGTTCGCGCCGGCGCTCTGCAACGCGATCTTCGCTGCCACCGGCAAGCGCATACGCAACCTGCCGATCGGTGGCCAGTTGAAGGTGTGAAGGCATAACCTGGCCATGTCGCCTGATGTCCGGTGGCCTGAGGGTCACCGGACGCAACTTATTTCTGTTTATCGTCAAGCCCGGCAATCGTCGACTTGACGATTGAAGCCCTCATCACGAGGCCAGGATGTGCCGACGGGCTTGATCGAAGATTTCGTTAAATGCCGTAGCCTGCAAGGCTTCTTCGATCATCGAGATCAAAGCGGTGCCGCTGAAGGGTTTTCTCAGCCAAAAAGCTTCCGACTGTAAAGACGTCGGCTCTGGGTGGCCTGAAATGAACAGTATCGGAACTTCGGAACGCTGGAGTCGCGCCTTGGCGGCAAATCGATCGCCTCGCATGTCCGGTAGCGCAAAATCCACGACCATAAGGTCAATCCGGTGCGGCCCGCTGACTTGATCAAGTGCACCTAAGGCCGTTTCGCAAGGCACAACCGTATAGCCGGCTCTACTCAGGATATCTGTCATCGTCTCTAGTACGTCTTTGTCGTCATCAAGCACAAGGATTCGACGGCCTTCTCTCGGTGAGCCGAAAACAGAGGGCGCGGGCGCCGGCCTCCAGGGCGGCCTTCGTGTCGCCTGCGCCGGGACCGTATCATTCGAACCATTCGGCAAATAGTCCGCAGAACGCGGAACAAGCGTCGGCTCGCGGCCGAATGCCAGCAACTGCCCTGTCAGCGCAGCTCCCCGTCTCACAGCTTCTTGGATGGTCGAAACGTGAGGAAGGCTCACCGAGTCGGAACCAAGGCCGGTCGAGATCAGTTCGGCCGAGCCGCCAACGGCCATCAGGAGGTTATTGAAGTCGTGGGCAATCCTGGCGGTCAGGAGGCCAATGGTCTCCATCTCCTCAGCGTGCTGGAGCCTTGCCGTCGTGGATTGGTTGTCCGCGATTTCGTCCTTGAGAGGCGTGTCCACATCGCTGCCCGCCACCAGGCTGACAGACGGTTGGGAGGCCATCGTGTTGTCATCGGCCTCAAGCCTGCCAATCAGGGAGTGGGCTTGCTCGACCACCTCCTGCTGCACAGCGAGCCTCATGTATCCCATCGTGAGCTGCCGATATGCGTCGCGCAGCGCCGGACTGGTGGTCTTGTTAGCTCGCTTTTCGTATCGCGCTGCTACCGCCCTGAACTTGGCAGAAGCCGATCTGATTGCCATCTCAGCCCTCGGTTCGGAATCTAGCGATGAAGGCGCGTTCTAACGAAATATTCACAATTTTGCTATCTTAAAATCACCACCTGACCGCCGGGTATGCGTGCGCCCTTACGATCCTCGGAAATCTCCGCGCCCGGTTTGCCGAGGTCTGGTGCGGGTCGACGAGGCCGCCGCGGCGATCGCGGGGTTGCCGATGTCCCCAGCATCGCCGCCACGGTCGCCAGAACCAGCGGATCATCGTCCGCTGTGCGGCGGTGCGCTGTTTTCGTTGGCGGGGGGGCTCAGGTCCAGGAGCGCCCGGATCGCGTCGCGAGCTCGCGCGTAAGCTGTAGCCGTCGCCTCCACCCGAGGCAGCCAGATCTCGGCTACCGTTCCGGCTCCCTTCCTGCTGTGCAGGCGGAACCGCCCACCCGATTGCGCGACGAAGCCGTGCACCATCGACAGGCCGAGCCCGGCGCCCTTGCCGACACCCTTCGTCGTGAAGAATGGTTCCATGGCCTGGGCGAGAGTGGCTTCGTCCATGCCTTCCCCGGTGTCGGTCACGCTGAGCACCACGTAGTGGCCCGGTGGAAGCCCGTCCGCCTCGCGTCCGCGCACTTGTTCCTCATGTGCGGCAATGATGATGTCTCCGCCGTGCGGCATGGCGTCCCGCGCGTTCGTGGCGAGATTGAGCAAAGCCAGTTCCACTTGGCTGGCATCAACCTCGATCGGTGCAAGGGCCTCAGGGAAACGCATCGTGACTCGCACGCACGGACCAACGGAAGTGCGCAGCAGCGTCGACATGCGGTGAACCAGAACCGACAGGTCCACGACCTCCGGTAGGAGCGCCTGACGGCGCCCGAAGGCGAGCAGGCGTCGGGTTAGGGTCACCCCCCGCTCGGCACCCTGAATGGCGTTGTCGAGCAGGTGCCCGACCTGCTGCTCATCTGCCGGAAGGCGTTTCCGGAGCAGCGCCAAGAGGCTCAGCACGGCGGTCAGCAGATTGTGGAAGTCGTGAGCGATGCCGCCGGTCAGTCGCCCCACCGCCTCCATCTTCTGGGCATGCCGCGCCGCTGGGTCGAGCCGCAACCGCAGCATCTCGTCGAAGTGCTTACTTGAGTTCCGGCTGATCACGACCAGCGCTGCGACGAATACCGCTATCATGGCGGCGGCGGCCGCCCGGCGCCCCGAGCCCTCCAGAGCAAACCGGATCGCCAGGGGGGAGCTGGCGGGCACGACAAAAGCGACGAGGGTCGGCAGGTGTGCATAGTGCAGCGCCGTGGCGCCGGCGCACATACCGCCGATCAGGAAAACCCAGAACATCTGATAGGTCTCAGATTGCGGCAGCAGCAGAACCGCGCCACCGCCCCAAAGCAGCCCGGCGCCAAGAGCGCCACACACGCTAGCCGCGGACCAACGCACCAAATGCGTGGACGCCGGGCGATAGCGGCGGAACGTCCCCCACAGCGCGAGCCGAGCCGCCGCAAACAGCACGGTCGCCACCAACCAGGCATAGATGCGTCGATGCTCCTCGACGCCCATGAGTACCGCTGCTATGAGCACGGCATTTACCACCGTAACGCCCACAGCAACCGGGATTTGCTGGAACGCGACCCTCAGCCGTTCGATCCGGACTTCCCCTTCAATACTCATCGACAGCTGAGTGTTGGCCGAGCGCATTAGCTCGCTCCTTAGCCAGGACGTCGGCGCGAACGGAAAGATATGTCACACACCGGCTGCATTACACAATGGGCATCGCGCTGGACGCGTACTGAACGAGACGTTCCGTCCAGATTTCTTGGTGACCGTTTGTTGGATAAAGATGCGGCGCGACGGCTGTAGTGCTCAGCCCGCAAAGTTCGCGCAATGGCCTTGGAAGGCGCGGCTACAATCAGTCACGCGGTCGACGGTGACTTTGCGGCGCGACCATCCGCGGCATTGCCGGACCTGGTCTGCCCTGGCGCCCGACGAAGCTGCTCCCATGTCGCAGCATCGAGTTGCCGCAGTTCAATATAGATGGCGTGTGTTTTCTGGCGGGGCGGCAACTCCTCCCACTCCTGCACCGAGTACCGCGAAGCTACCCGTGCGACCGCCCGTTGCACAGCGTCGTTACGCTCGTACTTCAATACCGTTCCCCCTGCGTCTCCATTCTCAGAAGCCTATACGTGCAACTGAGACTGCTGTCACGAAAATTTCCCCTTGATCGCCAGCTTCCACACGAGAATTCACCGCTCCAGCTAGACCGCTTGCTTCCGCGTTAGGCGCAACGTTGAAATTCGCAATGCCACGCTCGGGCCTGTTCGATCTCAAACCATCCAAATTGCGCGGGTGCCTCTTGGCAGTAGAGCGCTCAACTGTTCCGCGCTGGTGAGCACGGCGAAAAAGCCCCTGGATCCCCTGGCCGCAAGATAGCGGCCCTGGCACAGCCTCGCCTTGTAGAATCCCGGATGTTCGACGAACCTCCTGTCGCGCCGTCTGGTCTGGCGCGGTTACCCTTCGGCCAAGGAATATCCGCCATGAAGTTCGGCTACTTCACTCTGAGCGACAACCACTACGCCGACAACACGCGTTCACCCAACCAGCTCGTCGCGGACATCATCGACGAGGCGCTATATGCCGAGACGCTCGGCATGCACTCGGCGTGGATCGGCGAGCATCATTTTGGCACGCTTGGCGTGTTGTCGTGCCCAGACCTGGCGCTCGCCTATATCGCCGCGCGCACGCAGCGCATCCGGCTGGCGCCGGCGGTCACAGTGCTGCCGCTGCATCATCCGATCCGCGTGGCGGAACAATGGGCGAGCCTCGACTTGCTGAGCGGTGGGCGCGTGGACTTCGCCGCTGGCCGCGGCTATGATCGCAACGAATACCTTCCTCTCGGCGTGTCGTTCGACGATAACCAGTCGATATTCGAGGAGGGCATGGAGATCGTGCGCAGGCTGTGGTCGGCAGAGGCGCCTATCTCGCATCGTGGCCGGCACTATGCGTTCGACGATGTCGCCATCACGCCTCGACCCGTGCAACAGCCAATCCCCGCGTATGTCGCATCATTCTCCAAGCCTTCGATCGAGCTCGCGGCACGGCTGGGATGCGGCCTGATCGTCGCCCCGTTTGCCGCGGCGATGACCTTCGGCGGGCTGCGCCAGGTGCGCGATCTGTACCACGAGACATGCGCGAAGCATGGCAGGCAACCGGGCCGGTTGATGTGCAGCTACTTCACGCACTTCGCCGACGACGATGCGCAGCAGCAGGCGGCGCGGGCGCGTCAGATCCGCTACTACAAGGAGTGTGTCATCCCCGCCTTCCCGGGCGATCCCTCGACCGCGCCGCCGAGCTATCGCTACTTCATCGCCATGGTGGAGCGGCTGCACAATGTGCGACCGGAAGACCTGACGGAGAACTCGGTGCTGCTGGGCTCGCCCGCGCACATCACCGACGTGCTGAACAAGGTAGATGCGGCGGGCTTCGACGAGGTGATCCTGTATTTCAACGTGGGACTGAAGCAGCATGCCCAGGTGAAGGACGAGATGGCGCGCTTCATGGAACAGGTCGCGCCCGCATTCTCATGAGCATGCAGGATCGTCTCGCACTCCATAGCCGCAACAGGCTGAAACTCGGCCTGTTCGGTGCGAACTGTTCGTCGGGGCGAGCCGTCACCAAGGTGCCGGAACGCTGGAGCGGAAGTTGGGAGGACTGCCTGCACCTCGCGCGCATGGCGGACGAAGCAGGCATCGAGTTCATGCTGCCGGTCGGCCGCTGGAAGGGCTACGGCGGCGACACCGACTACCAGGGCGAGACCCTGGAGACTGTCACCTGGGCCGCCGGCCTTCTCGCTGCGACGCAGCGGATGACCGTGTTCGGCACGGTGCACGCGCCGCTGATCCATCCGCTGATCGCGGCGAAGCAGTTCGTCACCGCCGACCACATTGGTCAGGGCCGCTTCGGCCTCAACATAGTCTGTGGCTGGAACGAGGGTGAGTTCGACATGTTCGGCGTCACGATGCGTGAACATGCGGCGCGCTACGAGTATGCGCAAGAATGGTGCGATGCGATCCGTCTCGCGTGGTCGGATGCCGAGGACTTCGATTTCGAGGGCAATCACATCCGACTGCGCCAGGCTCGTGCAAAGCCCAAGCCGTACGGCGGCGGCCGGCCGATCGTGATGAACGCCGGTGCGTCGCCGACCGGCCAGGCGTTCGCGATCCGCAACTGCGACGCACTGTTCTCGATGACGCCGAAAGGGAAACTTGACGAGTTCGCCGCGCACATTGCCAACGTCAAGGCGCTGGCACGGCAGGGAGGACGCGAGATCGATGTCTATACCGTGGGCGTCATCACCTGCCGGCCGACACAGCGGGAGGCAGAGCAGTATTATCGCCATTGGGCGATCGACAATGCCGACTGGGCGGCGGTGGATCGCATCATGGCGATGCGTGGCGTGACACGCGACAAGTTTCCCGATGACTTCGAGGAGCGCCGCTACCATCAGGCAAACGGCATGGGCGGCGTACCGATCGTCGGCGATCCGGACACGGTCGCGCAAGAACTGGCACAGCTTGCCGCCACTGGCGCAAAGGGTATCGCGCTCTCGTTTGTCAATTATCTCCACGAGCTGCCGTTCTTCCGAGACGAGGTGCTGCCGCGTCTGGCGCGAATGGGACTGCGCGAGACGAACTAGGCCGCGGCACCGGTCCAGGTGTCGTCGGGTAGGAGGGAATATGCCCTGGAAAGGCATCGGCGCGACGATCGCCGCCTTCGTGGTCTCGCTGATCGCACTCGGGCGAGCCAGCAGCATTGTGGTCGATTGGGCATGGTTTTCGAGCGTCGGCTATGTCGGCGTATTCTGGACCGCATTCGCCACCAAGACGATTCTCTTCGTGACCATCTTCGCGGTATCGGCCTTTCTGCTTTGGATCAACGCAAGGCTCGCGCTGCGGCTCGCCCGACCATTGCAGCTTCGACTTCCTGCGACGTTCGGCCCGGGCTTCGCACCATCACGAGGACCCGCATCGCTGTTGCTGCCATGGCGCCTGCTCATTCTCGCCGGCGCCTTGATCATAGCACTGCTGGTTGCACTGGCCGAGATGGGCAAATGGGACCTGATCCTGCGGTTCATCTATCAGGTTCCCTACGGTCAGAACGACCCGCTATTCGACAAGGACATCGGATTCTATCTGTTCTCGCTGCCGGTTTACGCCGCGCTCAAGAACTGGATGATGTTGATGCTGCTTCTGAGCAGCGCCATGGTTGGTGCGGTGTACGTGCTGCACGGCGAAATCAATCTGGACAGCAGGCGTTGGCGGTTTTCGCCCGTTGTCGTCGCTCACGGATCGGCACTGCTGGGGGTCTATTTCGCGGTGAAGGCCTGGTCCTATGTGCTGGACCGTTACCTGCTGCTTTACAACGACAACGGCATCGTTGTCGGCGCCGGCTATACCGATGTCAATATAGAACTGCCGGTTCTCTGGTTGCTGATTTGTCTCTCCGCCGCCGCCGCGGTTGTCATGTGGACCAACATGTGGCTCCGCGCATATCGGCCGGTCATTGCGGCGGTTGCACTGATGTTTGGCAGCGCGTTCCTGTTCGGCGAACTGCTTCCTGGGATGTTCCAGCGGTTCTTTGTCAAGCCGAGTGAGCTGCAGCTGGAGGCGCCGTATATTCAGCGAAACATCGCCCTTACGCGCGAGGCGTACAATCTCCGTCAGATCACGGTAAAGCCATTTCCCGCCGAGCAAGGGCTGACATTCCAATCGCTGCAGGACAATCGCGGCACCATCGACAACATTCGGCTATGGGATTGGCAGCCGTTGATGGACACCTACGCGCAGCTTCAGGAGATCCGTACTTACTATCGATTCCTCGACGTTGACATCGATCGCTACCAGATCGATGGCGCCTATCGCCAGGTGATGCTCGCCGCGCGCGAACTCGCACCCTCGCTGCTGTCGGCCAACGCCCAGACGTGGGTCAACCTGCATCTGCTGTTCACCCACGGCAACGGCGTCGTCATGTCTCCGGTGACCGAGAAATCCACTGAAGGTCTGCCGAATTTCTACCTGAAGGACATTCCGCCGGTCTCATCGGGCGGTCCCGCCATCACCGAGCCACGCATCTATTTCGGTCAGTCCACCAATGGATACGTGATCGTGAAGGGCAGCACGCCGGAGTTCGACTACCCCAAGGGCAAGGACAACGTTTACGCGAATTACGATGGCGCGGACGGCATTGCGATCGGTGGCGCAGCTTGGCGGTCACTGTTCTCCTGGCAATTCGACGATGTGAACATCCTGCTCAGCCGCTATCTCACCAGCGAGAGCAGGATCATGCTGCATCGGAATATCCAAGATCGCATCGAGACGTTGGCGCCGTTCCTGCAGCTGGATCACGATCCTTACGTGGTGATCAGTGACGGGCGACTCTACTGGATTCAGGATGCCTACACCACCAGCGATTGGTTCCCCTACGCCCAGCCCACCGGTGACATCAACTACATTCGCAATTCGGTGAAGGTGGTGATCGATGCCTACAACGGGACGGTCACGTTCTACGTCATGGATACCGCCGACCCGGTGATTGCCACCTATCGACGGATTTTCCCTGAGCTGTTCAAGCCGTTCGCCGCAATGCCCGCCGATCTGCAACGGCACATCCGCTACCCGGAGGACCTGTTCCGCTTACAGGCACTGCAGTATCGCGCCTATCACATGGATACGCCGGAGGTCTTCTACAATCGCGAGGATCTCTGGCAGTTTCCCCGCGAACCGACAACCTCCGACGGCAGCAACCAGTCGGGTGGCACCAGGATGGCGCCTTACTACATGATCATGCGCCTGCCGGGTGAACCGCGTGCCGAGTTCTTCCTCATGTTGCCGATGTCGCCGAGCCAGCGAGAGAACATGATTGCCTGGCTCGCGGCGCGCTGCGATCCGCCCGATTACGGCAAGCTTATTGTCTACGAGTTCCCCAAGGACAAACTTGTCTACGGGCCGTTCCAGATCGAGGCACGCATCAATCAGAACACTGATATTTCGCAGCAGATATCGCTGTGGAATCAGATGGGATCGCGAGTGCTTCGAGGAAATCTCCTGGTCGTGCCGATCGAGAACTCAATCCTGTATGTGTCGCCGTTGTACCTTCGTGCCGAGTTGGGCCAGTTGCCGGAGCTCAAGCGGGTGATCGCGGCGTATGGCGATCGCGTGGTGATGGAGGACACGCTCCCCGCGGCACTGGCAGCGCTGTTCAAGCAGTCCATACCGACGGCCGTATTGTCAACGATCCCTGGCGTTTCGCCTGTGGGTCCGGTGAACGAGCGAGCACGTGACGCGCTCGGACACTATGAGCGCGCTATCGAACGACTGAAGTCAGGCGACTGGGGCGGCTTCGGCAGCGAACTGGACGCGCTACGGCCCTTGCTCGAGGAGCTGTCCCGGCCGCCAGCCGAAAAATAGCGCATACGCGGGATTACACCCGGTGCACCTCGTGCGTGGACGGATGGAACAGCTCCTCCGGCGCCAGCACACGCGGTGACAGCCCTTCGGCGTGGTGCCGTCGCAGGAAGACCTCGAGCACGTGGCGGTTCGCATCCAGCCCGTAAGGCCAGAAGTCATCGCCCATCAGCCGTCGCACGGCATGCAGATGTTCGTCGAGGAACGGCAGCGTCACCTTGCTCGCCGCGACATCGCCCAGCTTCTCCAGCGCGCGCGCTTTCGCCTGCTCGAACGCCTTCATGGCGGCGACCGGCAGCCAGGGATGCCGTTCCGCCAGAGTTCGGCGGATGCCGAGAATGTGCATGATCGGAAAGATGCGCGTCCTGCGATACCATGCGGTCGCCGCGGCGGCGGGATCAGGATAAAGCCAGCCGACCTGTGGATGGTGGCCGAAGCAGGACGGAGCGCGCGGGCCGATCACCGCATCGATCTTGCCGCTGGCCAGCATGCCGGTAATGGTGGCGCCGTCCGGCGCATCCTCCACGTGCACATCGGGCGGCAGGTTGAGCGCGATCTTCTCGATGCGTCCGACCTGTTCGTAGCCGCCACGCACCCAGACGATATCCGAAGGCTTCACCCCGTGCTCGTCTTCCAGCGCCGCCCGCGTCCAGACATTGGCGGTGACCTGATATTCCGGCACGCCGACGCGCCGCCCCTTTAGATCCTCCGGCTTGGCGATGCCCCGATCGGTCCGGATATAGATCGAGTTGTGCCGGAACGAGCGCGACGGGAACACCGGCACGCCGACATAAGGACAATCGCCGTTCGCGGTCTTCACGGTGAAGCTGCTCATCGACAGCTCGCATATGTCGAAGTCGGCATGGCGGAAGGCGCGGAAGAAGATCTCCTCCGGCTCCAACATCATGAACACGGGATCGACGCCATCGATCTGCACGCTGCCGTCGACCAGCGGGCGCACCCGGTCGTAGTCGCCGATCGCAATGGAGAGCTCGAGCTTGCTCATGCGCTGACCTCTTCCGGCTCGCTATCCCGCCACTGTGCGGGTGGCGTGACCGAGGATGCAAGGGCCGCTAAGGTGGAACCAATAGACCTGAGGAGGGTGACCCTTGCAACGACAGGTCATTGCTATAGCCGGCGTCGAGCTTGAGATGTACGAGGCCGGCGAAGGTCCGCCGATTCTCTTCCTGCACGGCGCGCAGGGCTTCGCGCCCGAGCATCCTTACGTCGCTCCGCTGTCCGAGCGCCATCGGCTGATCGCGCCGTCGCATCCCGGGTTCGGGACGTCCAGCCTCCCCGACTGGATCGATTCGGTCGATGACATCGCGTACATCCACCTCGAACTGCTCGACCGGCTGAGACTGGATCAGGTGGATGTGATCGGCTGCTCGATCGGCGGCTGGATTGCAGCCGAACTTGCCACCAAGGCGCCGAAGACCGTGCGGCGGCTTGTGCTGGTGGGCCCCGTCGGCGTGAAGACCGGTCCAGTTGATCGGCTCGACGTTCCCGACATCTTCGCGCTGCCGCAGGGCGATCTGCAAAAGCTGCTGTTCCACGATCCGGAACGCATGCGGGTCGATCCTGCGCGTCTCAGCGACGAACAGCTTGCGATTTCGGCGCGCAACCGTGAGACGCTCGCCCTGCTGTCGTGGGAGCCGTATATGCATAATCCCAAGCTGCGCCACCGGCTGCATCGGGTCACTGCACAGGCGCTGTTCCTGCGCGGCGAGAGTGATGGCCTTGTCTCCGCCGAGTACCTCGCTGCCTATGCACGGCTATTGCCGAATGCACGTACGACCACGATCGCCGCGGCGGGTCACGCGCCACATGTGGAGCAGCCCGAGGCATTCGCGCGAGCGGTGCTGCAATTCCTGGAAGCGGGAGCGGTGTGATGAAGGCTTGGCACTTCAGCGAGAACGCCTATCCCTACCTTCCGCCAGCCGACGAATACGAGTCGATCCGCGTCAGCCTGCCGAACCGCGTGTACGATCCGGAGAAGGGTGCCGCGCTATACGACCGTTTCCTCGACGAATGGCTGATCGCCGAAGACGAGGGCATGGAGATCATGCTCAACGAGCACCACCAGACGGCGACGTGCGTCGATCCCGCCGCGCCGCTGGTGCTCGCCGCGCTCGCACGCCTGTCCAAGAAGGCGCGCCTCTTGATTCTCGGCAATCCGATCGCCAACCGCCGCCAGCCGGTGCGCGTGGCAGAAGAGATGGCGATGATCGACGTGCTGTCGCGCGGTCGCCTGGAAGCCGGTTTCGTGCGCGGCGTGCCGTACGAGGTGCTGCCCGCCAACAGCAACCCGGTGCGGATGAACGAGCGCGAATGGGAGGCGCTTGATCTCATCGTCAAGACCTGGACAACTCACGACGGCCCGTTCAGCCATGAGGGCCGCTTCTTCCACTATCGCGCGGTGAACATCTGGCCGCGCTGCTATCAGCAGCCACACCCGCCGATCTGGATCAGCACGACCAGTCCCAGCGGCGCAGCACGCGTCGGTGCGCACGGCTACGTGCAGGCAACATTCCTCACCGGTTTCGACGGCACGCGCGCGGTGTACGACGCATATCGCCGCGGCTGGCGCGAGGCGGGACGCGGCAACGACGTGCCGGCGCATCGTCTGGCCTATGCGGCGATGGTCTATACCGCACCGAACGAGGCTGATGCCCGGGCCGGCGCGGAGAAGCTGCTGTGGTACATCACGTCGAACAAGGTGCCGCCGCATATCGCGAACCCGCCCGGCTATGTGCCGGTGCAGGCCAACGTCGCGATGCTGCGTGGCGCGGAACACCCGCTGAGCGCATTCCGCAAGTCGGCCAGCGTGGAGGGCGCGATCGAGGCCGGCATCATGTTCGCCGGCACGCCCAATCAGGTGTATCGGCAGATGAAGAAGCTCTATGACCATGTGGGCGGCTTCGGGCATCTGCTGATCATGGGCCAGGCCGGGTTCCTGGAGCACGACGAGACTGTGCTTGGCATCAAGACCTTTGCCCGGGAACTGTATCCACGACTTAGGGAGGAATTCCCCGATACGGTAATCACCGGGACCGGATGACCGGATTTACAGTCCCTTCACGGTCGCGGCTCAAGGCTGCAGCAGTTCATCAACCGCTCAGCGGCGTGTAGATTAATCGCCGCCGCCGTACCCGGAGCCCGCGCATGACTGCGACCGCACCCGCAACAACCGAAGCTGGCCGCGATTTCATTCGCGACATCATCCAGTCTGACCTCGAAGCGGGTCGCGTGACGGGCGTGGTCACCCGCTTCCCGCCGGAGCCGAACGGCTATCTGCACATCGGCCACGCCAAGGCGATTTGCCTGAACTTCGGCGTGGCCGAGGAATACCGCGGCCGCTGCCATCTGCGATTCGATGACACCAACCCCACCAAGGAGGAGCAGGAGTTCATCGACGGCATCAAGCGTGACGTGCACTGGCTGGGCTTCGACTGGGGCGAGCACCTGTATCATGCGTCGGATTATTTTGAGCAGCTCTACGAATGGGCCGAGGTCCTGATCCGCGAAGGCAAGGCCTATGTCGACGACACGCCGCCCGATCAGATGCGCAGCCAGCGCGGCACGCTGACCGAGCCCGGCCAGAACTCGCCCGATCGCTATCGTTCGGTGGAGGAGAACCTCGATCTGTTCCGCCGCATGCGCGCTGGCGAGTACCCCAACGGTGCACGCGTGCTGCGCGCGAAGATCGACATGGCGTCGCCCAACATGAACCTGCGCGATCCCGTGCTGTACCGCATCCTGCACGCCGAGCATCCACGCACGGGCAACAAGTGGTTCATCTACCCCACTTACGACTATGCTCACGGTCAGTCCGACGCGATCGAGGGCATCACTCATTCGCTGTGCACGCTGGAGTTCGAGGACCACCGGCCGCTGTACGACTGGCTGATCGAGAACCTGCCAGTCCCGGCGCACCCGCATCAGTATGAGTTCGCGCGACTGAACATCGCCTACACCGTGATGTCGAAGCGCATCCTGACACGGCTGGTGAGCGAGCGTCGCGTCACCGGCTGGGACGATCCGCGCATGCCGACACTGGCCGGTGTGCGCCGGCGTGGCATCCCCGCGGCAGCGCTGCGCGACTTCGTGCAGCGCGGCGGCATCACCAAGTCGAACAGCGTGTCGGAGTTCGCAGCGTTCGAGTACTCCGATCCGCGAGCTGCTCAACCGTGTCGCGCCGCGGCGCATGGCCGTGCTGCGCCCGCTGAAGCTGGTGATCGAAAACTGGCCGGAAGGTCGGACGGAGACGCTGGAGGCGATCAACAATCCCGAGGACCCGGCGGCCGGCACGCGCCCCATCACCTTCGGCCGCGAGCTCTACATCGAGCGCGACGACTTCATGGAGAACCCGCCGAAGAAGTTCTTTCGCCTCGCGCCTGGCCGTGAGGTGCGGCTGCGCTACGGCTACTTCGTCACCTGCCGCGAAGCAGTGAAGGACGCGTCCGGCGAGGTGGTCGAACTGCGCTGCACCTACGATCCCGCAACGCGTGGCGGCAACACGCCGCCCGACGGACGCAAGGTGCAGGCGACGCTGCACTGGGTCGCCGCGGCGGATGCGATCCCGGCCGAGGTGCGGCTCTACAATCACCTCTTCGCACGGCCTGATCCGGGCGCGGACGGTGACATCATGGCCGATCTAAATCCGGACTCGCTGGAGGTGCTGCGCGATTGTCTGCTGGAGCCCGCGCTGGCCACCGCACCGATCGGTCAGGCCGTGCAGTTCGAGCGGCTCGGCTACTTCTGTGCCGATCCGGATTCCTCCCCAGGCAAGCCGGTGTTCAACCGCACCGTGGGACTGCGCGATACCTGGGCGAAGGTGCAGGGAAAGAGAGGATGACAGCATGAAATTCGGCGCCGCGATGTTCTTCACCGACGCCTCGATGACGCCAGGCGAGCTTGGCCCGCTGTTGGAGCAACGCGGCTTCGAATCGGTTTGGGTGCCCGAGCACTCGCACATCCCGCTCGTGCGCACCAAGGCGTTTCCCGGCGGCACCGAACTGCCACGCCCATACTACGACATCATGGATCCCTTCTTGGTGCTCACCGCTGCCGGGGTGGCGACGAAGACCCTGAGGATCGGCACCGGAGTCTGCCTGATCAACCAGCGCGATCCGATCCAGACTGCGAAACAGGTCGCGTCGCTCGACCAGTTGTCCGGCGGGCGCTTTCTGTTCGGAGTCGGCAACGGCTGGAACAAGGAGGAGATGGAGCACCACGGCACCAACTTCGAGCAACGCCACAAGCTGTCGCGCGAGCGCATCGAGGCGATGAAGGCGATCTGGTCGCAGGACACCGCCGAATACCACGGCGAGTTCGTCAACTTCGCGCCGATGCAGACCTGGCCGAAGCCGGTGCAGAGGCCGTTCCCGATTATCGTGGGCGGTGCCTTCCCCTACGGTGCCCGTCGCGCGGTGCGCTACGGCGATGGCTGGATTCCCGGCGCCGGCACGACGCGCCATGGCGACATCGCTGATACGCTGCCTCAGTTCCGCAAGATGGCACGCGACGCAGGACGTGATCCGGCATCGCTACCAGTCACGCTGTTTCGCGTGGCCGAGGATCTCGATCGCCTCAAGCAGTATCGCGACCTCGGCGTTTCACGCGTCGTGATCAGCCTTCCGGCCGCGAAGGCGGACGCGATCATGCCCGTCCTCGATCGCTGGGAGCCACTGATGCGCGCGGTTGCCGCGTGAATATCCGTGTCGGTGTTGGCGGTTGGACCTTCGAACCGTGGCGCGGCAGCTTCTATCCGCCTGGCCTTCCACAGAAGCGGGAGTTGGAGCACGCAAGCCGACAGCTGACCTCGATCGAGATCAATGGCACCTACTACGGCTCGCAGAAGCCGGCGAGCTTCATTCGATGGCGCGAGGAGACGCCTGACGGATTTGTCTTCTCGCTCAAGGGTCCGCGCTTCACCACCAACCGCCGCGTACTGGCGGAAGCCGGTTCCTCAATCGAGCGGTTCCTCGCCAGCGGCGTAATGGAGCTCAAGGAAAAGCTCGGGCCTATCAACTGGCAATTCCTACCGACGAAGCAATACGACCCCGAGGACTTCGAGGCCTTCCTAAAGCTGCTGCCCGCACAGATCGACGGACGGACTCTGCGCCACGTCGTCGAGGTTCGTCATCCCAGCTTCGCACAACCCGGCTTTATTGCGCTGCTTCGAAGCTACGGCGTGGCCGCGGTGATGGTCGATCACGAGACGTATCCACAATTGTATGACCCGACTGCGCCGTTCGTCTACGCTCGGCTGCAACGCGCCTCGGAGCAGGAGGACGCCGGCTATCCGCTGAATGCCCTCGCGACATGGGCCGAGCGCGCGCGGACGTGGTCGGCGGGAAAGGCTCCCAGCGATCTCCCCCTCCTCGCAACGCCGGAGCGCAAGCCACCAAAGTCGCGCGATGTCTTCATATACATGATCAATGGCTTCAAGCCGAAGGCGCCGGCCGCCGCAATGGCCCTGATCGAACGACTATCGTCCACCAAATCCTAACACCTCGCCCGCTTGCGGGAGAGGTCGGCGCGAAGCGCCGGGTGAGGGTGCCACCTGCTGCCTATAAACTCTCACCCCCGCTATGCATATCCCTCTCATCCCAGTACCCGATCAGTATCCCAGCCTTCAGTTGCGCAGCCTCACCATAAGCCGCGATCCGCGCATCCAGCATGGTAATACGAGCATGGTCGCGCAATGCCCAGGCCAGCAGTACCTCGCGCAGCCGCGCACATTCGGACGCATGGCGCTCGTCGCGGCCAAGGTCGTGAAACTCCTGCGGGTCGCTCGCCAGATCGAACAGCATCGGAGGAAAGCCCACCGCGTGGATGTACTTCCATCGGCCGTCGAACACCATGAACAGGCGGCAGTCCGGGATCGGCTGACCAAGCGTCGTACGCACCGCCAGCATCGAATAGTCGTATTCGGATATGGCGTAGCTGCGCCACGCGACTGGCTCTCCGCGCAGCAACGGTAGCAGCGATCGGCCTTCCACCACATGTCGCTTCACCGCGCCTCCCGACATCTCGACAAATGTCGGCACTAGGTCGATCGCCTCGACCAGCGCGTCACACACCGTCCCTCGCGTAGCATCCGCCTGCGTCCGCGGGTCGGCAACGATCAGCGGCACCTTCACCGAGACCTCGTGAAACAGGTCCTTCTCCCCAAGCCAATGATCGCCGAGATAGTCGCCATGATCAGAGGTGAATACCACGACTGTATCTTGTGCTAGCCCACGCTCCTCCAGAAAGCCGAACAGCACGCCCAACTGGTCGTCTATCTGCTTGACCAACCCCATATATGCCGGGATCACCCGTTCGCGGACTTCGTCGCGCGCAAAGACACGGGACACGCGCAGATCCATGAAGGCGCGATATACTGGGTGCGGATCAGCACGTTCCGCCTCCGACCGCTGCGCCGGCAGCACATCGGCCGCACCATATATCGCGTGGTATGGCGTCGGTGCGATATATGGCCAGTGCGGCTTTATATAAGAAAGATGTAGACACCACGAGCGAGCTTCCCGCGCAGCCTTGTCGATGAAGTCCATTGCGCGACGTGTCATGTACGGTGTTTCCGACAGCGGCTCCGGGATTCGTGCCGGCTTGTCGGAATGTCGCAGCAGCCAGCCGTTCAGCAATCCACCATCGGGATCAACCGCAGAGTTCGCCCAATGCTCCCACGGGTTCGCTGCGTCATAGCCCTGCGCACGCAGCCACTCGTCATACGCCGGACGCGGCCGTGACGGATCGGGATGCAGGCCATCGTCGCGGTCATATGGTTCGAAGCCGCATTGCGACACCAGCACGCCGACCGACGAAGCCGGATCGATCCCCAGTCGTGTCATGCCCTCGGCATCCGGCGCCATGTGCGTCTTGCCGACCAGCGCGCAGTGGACGCCAAGCTCGCGCAGATGATCACCGAGGGTAGGCTCGCCAACGCGCAACGGAAAGCGATTCCAGTTGGCGCCATGGCTCCGCATGTAGCGGCCCGTGTAGAAGCTCATGCGAGACGGACCGCACACCGGCGACTGCACATAAGCGCGCGTGAACCGAACGCCGCGCGCGGCCAGTGCATCGATGTGCGGCGTCTGCAGCGTAGGATGACCGTAACAGCTCAGATAGTCGAAGCGGAGCTGATCGCACATGATCCACAGGATGTTCGGTGTTCGCGGCATCGCTGTTCCCTCCTGTGGACATGGGCCGGCGCACCGCACAGTCTCGGTGCCGCCATCGCATGGAGAGTGTCATGACATCGACAACCTGCATCCGCAATGCTACCTGCATCGTCGCCTGGGATGCAGCGAACCGGCGTCATGCCTACCTGATGGGCGGTGATGTCGCCTTCACCGATGACACGGTGAGTTTCGTCGGCACGTGCTACGACGGTGCCGCGGACACGACGATAGACGGCACCGACCTGATGGTCATGCCTGGCCTGATCGATCTGCACGCGCACCCGAGCACCGAACCGTTCTATCGCGGTGTGCGCGAGGAGCATGGCGTCCCTGCCATGTATATGAGCGGCCTCTACGAGCGCTCTGTCGCGCTGCAGCCAGACGCGCTCGCCCGCAAGGCCGGCAAGCAGGTGGCGTTCTGCGAGATGCTGCTGTCCGGCGTCACAAGCGTCGCTGATCTGTCGAGCATCGACGAGGGCTGGATCGACATTGCGGCGCAGAGTGGTCTGCGAGTGTTCCTGGCACCGTCCTATGCGTCGGCACGCTGGCATCTGGAGAACAGCTGGGCGCTGAAATACCGCTGGGATGAGAAGGCGGGGCGACGCGGCCTCGATGCGGCGCTGGCGCTCATAGCCGAAGCCACCGCACATCCGTCCGGTCGCCTGTCGGGCATCGTCTCACCGGCGCAGATCGACACCTGCACCACGGATCTGCTGCGCGACAGCTTCGCCGCGGCGGAGACGCTCAACCTGCCGCTCACGGTGCACTGCGCGCAGAGCGTCAATGAGTTCCTGGTGATGGTCGATCGTCACGGCAAATCGCCCGTCCAGTTCGCGCACGACCTGGGCATCCTGTCGCCGCGCACCGTGCTCGGCCATGCGATGTTCATAGACGAGCATTCGTGGGTGCGGTGGCACACGCGCACCGATCTGGGCATCCTGGTGGAAACCGGCACCAACGTGGCGCATTGCCCGTCCCCGTTCGCGCGGTATGGGCACACTCTGGAGGACTTCGGCCGCTATCGTCGCGCCGGCGTCAATCTCGGCATCGGAACCGACGTCGCCCCGCACAACGTTATCGAGGAGATGCGGCTCGGCGCGATACTCGCACGCGTCGCCGCACGCGATATCACTACGACCAGCATCGGTGCTTTGTTCCATGCCGCGACGGTTGGCGGCGCGGAAGCGCTCGGGCGACCCGATCTCGGGCGATTGACGGCAGGGGCGAAGGCGGACCTCGTGCTGGTGGACTTGGCCAATCCGTGGATGCGGCCCGCGCGCGATCCGCTGCGCTCGTTGGTATTCACCGCCGCGGATCGCGCGGTCCACACGGTGTTCGTGCACGGGACGAAAGTGATGGAGAAAGGGCGCGTACTGACGATGGACCACGAAGCCGCGCTGGCTGCGGTTGCAGAGGGTCAGCAGCACATGTTGCGCGATGCGCCATCACGCGACTGGGCGGGCCGCACAGCGGAGCAGATTTCGCCGCTCAGTCTGCCGGTGCTAGGTGACGGACGGAATCAGTGACCGCATATTTTCCATCAGTCGAACTTCGGGAGGGATGAATGGAACGCCTCAAGGGAAAAGTCATACTGATCAGCGGCGGCGCCAGGGGGCAAGGCGCGTCCGAGGCACGATTGTTCGCAGCGGAAGGAGCGCGCGTCGTCATCGGCGATGTGCTTGAGTCCGAGGGCCGCCAGCTTGCATCCGAACTCGGCTCCGCCGCCGCCTTCGTGCGGCAGGACGTAACGCAGGAAAGCGACTGGGACGCCGCGGTGAATGCCGCGGAGAAGCTGGGCGGCCTGCACGGCATGGTCAACAACGCCGGCATCTTCCAGCCGCGTACCCTGATGGAAACCGATGCCGAGTTGTTCGAGCGCCACATGCGCGTCAATCAGTTGGGCTGCTTCCTCGGCATGAAGGCCGTTGTACCGTTGATGGAGCGCTCAGGCGGCGGATCGATCGCCAATATATCGTCCGTCGCCGGGCTCCGCGGATCACCTGGAGCAATCGCTTACAGCGCCACCAAGTGGGCACTCAGGGGAATGACAAAGGCGGCAGCAATCGATCTGGCCCCGCGCAAGATCCGAGTGAATTCCGTCCACCCGGGGCCGATCGACACAGAGATGCTAAGGGTCCGAACTCCTGAACAGAACCGGCAGCGGTTGCAGCAGGTTCCGATGAAGCGGATGGGAACAGCCGATGAGGTCGCACACCTCGTGCTGTTCCTGTTGTCCGATGAGAGCGGCTACATCACCGGCGCCGAGGTCGCGATCGACGGCGGCGCAACATTGTAGCCGCGCAACTTACGCGCCGGGGCTGGTACCGGCCTCCCAAAGCCTGACCGCGGCCTCCGCTACCCGCATCGCCTCGGCAGCGGACGACGCGACGCCGTGGCGGGCGGCTCTCGGCGCATCGCCAGGACGCCAGACTGTCCAATCCCAGTCGTTGCCGCTGGGCAACCGCTCCACGATCAGATGATATCGCGCGCCGTCGCGACCGCCGACGACGGCCGCGAACAATGCTGCGTCTACTTGGCGCCACTGCGGGCACATCACCGCCAGCCTCCACAATTCGCCGACGGGGAAGCGTAGCAATCAAAACTTGCAGACTCGTGACACTAGCGGATCAACATGCCAGCCATAACGCTGAAGCCTGCTGCCCGCTGCTGCGAACTGACCTATCGCCGCGCGTGCAGATGTATGATCGGCTGGGCGGTCTCTGCCGAAATCATCTCCGCGACGAAGCGGCGATGGCATGTCATCGGGTCCTGCTCGAAGCATAGCAGGCATGCGCGCCGCTTTCGCGCCAACTGCTTCGCCTGCGCCAACTCCGCCTGCGCACGGTCCGAGCGCATGTGTTCGCGGAAGATTGGCTCCATCCGCTCCGGATGGCCGGCGCGGACGGCATCGCGCCCCGGCTTTGGCGTGCCCAGGCCCTGCAGATGCACATAGGCGATGCCCTGCTCATCCAGACCCGCCGCAAGCTGCCGCTTGGAAAAGCCAGGCTTGCGCGACATCGGCACAGCACGCACGTCGATCAGCAACGAGACGCGCGCGCCCCGCAGTTCCGCCACCACGTCATCGATGGTGCAACCCTCGTAGCCGATGGTCAGCAGGTCAGGCATAGCTCAGTAGACCGGTGGGCGAACGGGCTCCACGCCGCCTGGCGGTAGCAGACCCTTTTCTTGCAGGCATTTCTAAATCGCCATGCGCTTCGCCCATAATAGATTGGAGCGTGCCGGACCCGGCCGCGTGTAGTCTCCCTGATCGCCACGGTAGATCGACTGCACGGTCGGGTCCTGATCCGCCTGCCTTTCACACTGCCCCTGCGGGCTGTTGTCCGTGCTGCCGCAGCCGGCCAGTGCGAGCAGTAGTGCTGGAACGCACCAGCCCCTCACTCCGCCGCCATCCAGTCCTCGATCAGCCGGCGTGCGATGCTGTCGATCCGCGGCAACAGGAAGTTATGTGCCTCGCAATTGCGGATCTGCTCGCGCGAGAACCAGCGCACGTCGAGCATTTCCTCCGGATCGATGGTGATGTCCTCACTCAGCCCCTCGCCATAGAAGCCAAGCATGATGTTGCCGGGAAACGGCCAGGGCTGGCTGGAATGGTACTGCACCGCGCCGACCTTGATGCCGGCTTCCTCGAACACCTCGCGCCGCACCGCCTCTTCCAAAGTCTCGCCCGGCTCCACGAAGCCCGCCAGCGTGGAATACATGCTGGAGCGCGGAAAACGCTGCGAATGACCAAGCAGCGCGTTGTCGCCGCGAGTCACCAGCATGATCACAGCGGGATCGGTGCGCGGGAAATGCTGCGCCTCGCACGCCGTGCAGACCATCATGTGACCGGCACTACGCGCATCGCACACGCTGCCGCAGACACCGCAGAACCGATGCCGCGCGCGCCAGTGCATCAGGCCGCGCGCGTGTGCCAGGATCGACGCTTCCGGCCGTGCCACGCCCCACCCCACCGAGCGCAGATCGACAAACTTCCCCAGATCCTCCGACAGCAGCGGCACCGGGTCCTCGGCCGTACTGATGTCCACGGCGAAGATCGCGAGGCCATCGTGCAGGCCGAGAAATGCCCAGGGACCACCCTGCATGCGCAGCGTGTGCGCCATCTCGCCGGAGATGAACACGGCCTCCGGCGAGCCTTCGTCCATCCCGCGGACCAGGTTTCGGTTGCGCCACACCGGCACGAACAGCGTGTCGGGGGCGTGCAGCTGCTGTTCGATCCACGCTGCGTCCTCTCGCCGCACTCCCACGCGGTCGAGCGGACTCGATGAATAGACGTTCGGACGGCTGGCAAGGATCAATGTCACGGAAGAACACTCTCTGTCGGGGGTTCGGCGACGCGGGACCGTGCCATGCGGCGGGCGGAGCGGCAACCGCCACTGACACGGAGCCGTCATCATGGGCACGAATCGTGGCTGTGCTACACAAGGCGCCATGGCGGACGAAGCCGACGGATACCTGTCCGAGCCGCTGCGCCAGTCGGAGCCGAAGGTGGCGGTCGGCGCCGTGGTGGCGCTGCGGCTGTTCGACGTGGCGTACGCCATCGACCTCGCGCGCGCGGAGGCGCTGCTGGCCGAGCAGGCGCGGACGGCGCGGCGCATCCGGCTCAGTGCCACGCCGCCGAAGGCAATGGCGTTCGGTGTGCCGCCGGTGGGGCTTGAACTCGAGCCGGTCGCTCTGCCACTGGAAGATGGCAATGTGGCCGCGGACGTCACTGTCCGGCTGTATGATTTCGGCGTGGTGACAATCGCGTTGCGCTTTCCGGTCGCCGATGCATCCTGGACCGACTTCGTGCGCGGGTTGAATATCGTCGATCATGTCGTAGAGGCGGCCAGCGACACATGGGGCAGCCTGCTGAAGCGCGTGCGTGAGCTGGTGTTGCCCGCGATGATCCGTCCGGAGGAGTCAGGGGTCCAGGAGGACTACCTCATCGGCCTGGTGCACAGCTTCGACCAGACGCTGACCGCAGCCGCCCTGCTGGGCAGTGTCGATCTGGTGCCGCTGCTGTCAGGCGAGCAGCGTCCCCTTTCGGACGGCGCGCGACAGGACCTGCTGCGCCAGCGCTTCTCGTATTACACGGACGATCTCGTCGTGCTGGCCTGGGATCGTGCGTTCGTCTACGAGCCGCGTGGCGACTCGGATGTCCTGGACGTGCTCGAAGTGGCCAACGCGCAGCTTCTGGAGATGCGCTATTATGACGAGTTGCTGGACGATGAACTGCCACGCATGTACGACCTTGTGGCGAAGGCGCGACGCGCGCGGACGCTGCTGACATCGCGGCGGTTCGCCAACCTGGCACGCCGCCTTCACACCCTGGTCGCCGAAGTCACCGAGCTGACCGAGCGCGTGGACAACGCACTGCAGGTGACCGAGGACGTATATCTCGCCCGCATCTACGCGGCCGCGCTTGAGTTGTCGCGCGTTCCCGCGGTCAATGCTGCCGTGGACCGCAAGCTCGCGATCATCCGCGACACGTATTCGGCGCTGTACGACGAAAGCTCCGCCAGCCGTACGGAACTGATGGAAGTCCTGATCATCGTCCTGATTGCGGCCGAGATCGTCATCGCCCTGGTGCGGCCATAACGAAAGGAACCGCCGATGTCGATTCCGACCACCATTCACGCGCGTATCAATGGTCCGCTGGTGATCGTCGGCTTCGGCTCGATCGGCAAGGGCACACTGCCACTGATCCTGCGCCACCTCGATGTACCGCGCGAACGGATGGTAATCATCGATCCTGACGATTCCGCGCGCGCCATTGCGGAGTTCGCCGGTATTCGCTTCGAAAAGGTCGCGCTGCAGCCTGAGACTTTGCACGACATCCTGACCCCGCTCCTGACGCAAGGCGGGTTCCTGGTCAATCTTTCCGTCAACGTCTCGTCCGTCGCGCTGATCGAATTGTGCCGCAGACTTGGCGTGCTCTACCTCGACACCTGCATCGAGCCGCCGCCGGGTGGCTACACCGATCCCTCCAGGTCGATTTCCGAGCGCTCCAACTACGCGATGCGGGAATCGGCGCTGGCGCTGCGGCGGCACGGCAATGACCCCACGGCTGTGATGGCGCACGGCGCCAATCCCGGCATGGTCAGCCACCTGGTCAAGCGCGCGCTGCTGCATCTGGCGCGCGATCTCGGCCGTTCCGCCAAGCCCGCCACGCGCGACGACTGGGCCAGGCTGGCGCGCGACCTCGGCGTCAAGGGCATCCACATCGCCGAACGCGACACGCAGCGCGCACGTTTCCCCAAGCAGAAGGATGAGTTCGTCAACACATGGTCGATCGACGGCTTCCTGTCGGAAGGCCTGCAGCCATCGGAACTCGGCTGGGGCACGCACGAGAAGCACATGCCGCCGGAAGCTGCGCGCCACGCATTCGGCTGCGATGCGGCGATCTATCTCAGCCGTCCCGGCGCCGGCACGCGTGTGCGCAGCTGGACGCCGCTCGCCGGCCCGATCCAGGGCTACATGATCACGCACAATGAATCGATCAGCATCGCCGACTACCTGACGCTGCGCGAAGACGGCCGAGTGACCTACCGGCCGACCTGCCACTACGCCTATCACCCCTGCGACGACGCGATCCTCTCGCTGCACGAACTGCAGGGCAACGCGTTCCATCCGCAGTCGCGCTTCCGGCTGATGAACGAGGAGATCACCGACGGCATCGACGAACTCGGCGTGCTGCTCTACGGCCATCCGAACAACGCCTACTGGTATGGCTCGCAGCTCTCGATCGACGAGACCCGTCGTCTCGCGCCTTATCAGAATGCGACGGCGCTGCAGGTGACATCGGCGGTGCTGGCCGGGATGGTGTGGGCCATCGAAAATCCGCGGCGTGGCGTCGTCGAAGCCGATGAACTCGATCACGAACGCATCCTGGAGATCATGGAGCCATATCTCGGCCCGATGGTCGGGCGCCTACAGCGACTGGACGCCGCTGTCCGGCAGGGGCGGTCTGTTCCCCGAGGATGTCGATGCCACCGATCCATGGCAGTTCCGCAATGTGATCGTCCGGTGAGCCTGACTCCCACCTTCGCCACCGCTTCCGGCTTTCTTGGGATCACCCGCAGCGATCCTGGCGCGGATTTTGTGATCGCCGGCGTGCCGCTGGACATCGGCACCACCAACCGTGCCGGCGCACGCGACGGCCCGCACGCAATCCGACGCGCCAGTCGAATGCTGACCGACGGCGCGCATCCGGAATTCTGGATAGAACCCGCAACAATGAATATCGCCGACATCGGCGATCTCCAGCTTGCACTCGGCGATATTCCGGCAAGTCTCCAACTGATCGAGCAGCAGGTGGCGGGCCTTGCCCATCTGATTGCCCTGGGCGGCGAGCACGGCATCACCTTGCCTCTGCTGCGGGCGCTCTCGCGTCGCGTGCACGGCCATCTCGCACTGGTTCACTTCGACGCGCACGTCGACACGTGGCCTGACAATTTCGGCCAGACCTACGCGCACGGCTCGGTCTTCTACCACGCCATCGAAGAACGACTGATCGAGCCGCGACGGATGATCCAGATCGGCATTCGCTCGCCGGTGCAGCGTGAAGTCTGGGACTGGACCATCGGCCAGGGCGTCACGGTGCTCACCGCGCAGGACGCGCACGCGATGGGCGCCGACGTGGTGGCACAGCGGATTCGCACCGTGGTCGGAGAGACGCAGACCTATCTCAGCTTCGACGTGGACGCGCTCGATCCGGCCTTCGCACCGGGCACCGGGACGCCGGAGATCGGCGGCCTGACGTCATGGCAGGTTCAGGCGATCCTGCGTCGCCTGCGCGGCGTCCGGTTCGCCGGCATGGATGTCGTAGAGGTTTCACCAGCCTACGACATCGCGGAAATCACCGCGCTCGCAGCGGCCACCGTCGCCTGGGAGTATCTGGCGCTGGTCGGGTCCACCTGAAAACCTCTCCCGCTTGTGGGAGAGAGCCTGCCCCGGACTTGATCCGGGGTCGGCGCGAAGCGCCGGGTGAGGGTGCGTCAACCCATGCCCCCACGGATTGCCTCGCCATCAATCATCGCATGCCTCCTCACCCCCCATAGGCCCTATATGCCCGGTCCCGCTTCACCCATGTGGTGAAACGGATACTGACGCATCGCACGTGCCGCGAGCCCCGCGCCGAAACCTCCGGGGCACAGCAACGACGTAACGCGTCCTTTTCGTCTGGCCGGTCCAAGCGTGGGGCCGGGGTCGTTAGGGAGTCGCCTATGTTCGCTGATCGGTTCGCGGCGATGCGAAGTCCTCGCAGCACCCGCTGAGTCCGTCGCCGCGGCATTTCACCGCGCGACAACTCTTCTGCATCCCTGTCGTTGGTCGCGCCGCACATGCGCGCCAGGTGCTTGCGAGGATTATCGAATTGAACAATCTGCGTGTCCGCTCCGCCGTCACTCCGCTCCGCCGCCGCTTTCCCGCAACACGGGCGATGCTGCCCTCAGTCGACGAACTGGTGGCGATGGAACGGCCCGAGGAGCCGATGCACTGCCTCCGCCCAGCGACGGTCGAAGCCACCGCGCGGGGCTTCGTCGAGGCGTTCCCGGGCGATGTGCTGTACGCGGTGAAGTGCAATCCGGAGCCCGCAACATTGCGCGCCGTGCACGCCGGCGGGGTCGCGCATTTCGACTGCGCGTCGATCGGCGAGATCGCCCTGGTACGTCAGATGTTCCCAGACGCGTCGATCCATTTCATGCACCCGGTCAAGTCGCGCAGCGCCATCCGCGAGGCCTGGGCGCGTCACGCCGTGCGCGACTTCGTGCTCGACAGCGCGGAGGAGCTGGCGAAGATCCTGCGTGAGACGGCTGCGACTGACGTTGCCGGCGAGCTTGGCCTGATCGTGCGTCTTGCCATGCCGAAGGGCTCCGCTGTGCTGGACCTGTCCGGCAAGTTCGGTGCTCCGCCCGCGCTGGCAGCCGAGTTGCTGCGTGCGGCACGTCCGCATGCGGCGCGCCTCGGGCTGAGCTTCCATGTCGGTTCGCAGTGCCTCGAACCGCTTGCCTGGCGCGACGCGCTCGGTCTGACCGGCGCCGTGATCCGAGATGCAGGCGTGGCGATCGAGGTGATCGATGTCGGCGGCGGCTTCCCGGTACCTTATCCGGATGTGGAGCCGCCACCACTCGGTGCCTACATCGCCGAAATCGAAGCGGGCTTCGACCGCCTTGGCTTGCCCGACGCACAGCTCTGGGCCGAGCCCGGCCGCGCTCTCGTCGCCGGCGGTGGATCGATAGTCGTGCAGGTGCAGCACCGGCGCGGTGACTCTCTGTACATCAACGACGGCGTCTATGGCGCGCTGGCAGATGCCGGCGCACTCGGCTTCCGCTACCCGGTCCGGTTGATCCGACACGCTGGGCCGCAGCCGTCATCCGCATTGGTGGGCTACTCGTTCTTCGGGCCAACCTGCGACAGCGCTGACGCGATGCGTGGTCCGTTTCATCTGCCGGCCGATATCGCCGATGGCGACTGGATCGAGATCGGCCAGCTTGGCGCCTATGGCGGCTGCCTTCGCACGGCGTTCAATGGCTTCGATCGCGCCCGCCTCGTCGAGGTTCGCGACAGTGCGATGGCGCAACCGGGCGCGCTCCGTTTGGCGGCATGACCGTTTCGCTGGGGACCGCCGCGGACGCCGCTGTCGTTCGCCGGCGTCGGCCGGTGGACCTATCCGCGCGCATGGTATCGGTAGCATCATGGCGTGCTCACCTGTAATGATGGAAACGCCAATCAGGTGTGCCACGAGTAGGTCGCTCAGTAGCCAAGTTCCGGGGGAAGATATGAAGTCAAAGAATCTCGTCGCGTTGCTGGCAATGAGCGCACTCGCGCTCGGGAGCGCCTGTTCCTCCTCGGTCAAGGTCGGTCCCGAGGCCGTCGCTGGCCTCGCGCCGGATGGAACCGTGGACATGAACGAGGTGCAGGTAGCCTATATCGGTAATGCCGGCGGCGGAAATGGCACGCTGTTTTATCGGGGCAGCGCCTACCCGTTCACCGTAGGTGGCCTCGGCGTCGGTGGCATCGGCGCTTCGACAGTCGACGCCGAAGGCGAGGTCTACAAGATGCGCAACCTGTCCCAGTTTGCCGGCTCATACGCCCAGGCAAGCTACGGTTTCGTCGTCGGCAACACGAGTGGTGGCGATCTGTGGATGCAGAATGAGGCGGGCGTGATCATGCATCTGAAAGCGAAGCGCACTGGGCTGATGCTGAGCCTGGGCGGGGATGCCATCGTCATCAGCATGAAATGAACGCATTGACGAATGGCCGTATTCACGGCGGTGGCGGTGCGACCGCTCCTGGGCCCACTGATCCGATCAGCCAGTCGCGAAACAACGCGATCTTCGGCAGGTCAGCGGTCGCCTCGGGTGCCACGATGTAGAACCCGGCATCCGCCGGCAGCACCATGTCGAACGGCACCACAAGTCGTCCCGCCTCGATATCCGCCTCGACGAAGCGGGTGCGGCCGAGTGCGACGCCGAGCCCTTCCACCGCGGCCTGGATCGCCATGAAGCTCTGATCGAAGCTGAGGCCGCGTCGTGTCGCGAGTGATACCGGCAGGCCGGCCGCGGTCAGCCAAAGCTGCCAGTCCTCGCGCGACACCGTCGCGTGCAGCAGGGTGTGGTGTGCAAGGTCCTCGGGCGAACGCAGCGGCCTCTCGCCCTGCTGCAGCAACGGGCTGCATACGGGGAACATGTCCTCGGCCATCAGCCAGCTCGTGCGCAGCCCCGGCCAGTTGCCGCGTCCGTAGCGCACCGCCATGTCCACCTCGTCGCGCTGAAAGTCCACCAGATGCGACGACGTGGTGATGCGCACCTCGATGCCCGGGTTGGCATCCTGGAACGCCGCCACACGGGTCACCAGCCATTTCGCCGCGAGCGAGGCCGTCGTGCTGACAGTCAGCAGCCCGTCCCGATCCGGTCGCCCCAGCCGTGCCGTCGCGCGGCGCAGATCCTCGAACGCACCGCGCACCGCAGGCAGGTACGACTCCGCCTCGCGGGTCAGCTCCAGGGCGCGGTTGCGCCGCACGAACAGGGGAATGCCCAGCTGATCCTCCAGGCGTCGAATCAGATGGCTGATCGCGGTCTGAGTGACGTTCAGCTCCTCCGCCGCGCGCGTGAAGCTCAGGTGACGCGCCGCGGCCTCGAAGGCGCGCAGTCCGTTGAGCGAGGGCAGGGATGCCATGACGCCCATCTAAGCATGAGCTTGTTTCATGTGAAGACTGACAAACTATCCTTTGTCAGCGCCAGTGTCGCCGCCCACCTCTCGTGCCAGTCATCATACGCAGGAGCAGAGTCATGGCCGGGCTTGCCCAACCATCCCTGATAAATTCTCAGCCGCTCGCAACGCGACCGTGGACCGACGGGCGCAGGAGCCTATTCGCCCGCCTCGCGGCGACCCTGCGGCAGTGGCGCCGCCGGATCCACGAGAGGCGGGCGCTGGCGGAACTCACCGAGCGCGATCTGGCGGATTTCGGCGCCTCGAGCGCCGATGTGTACCGTGAGCTCAGCACCCCGTTCTGGCGCTCGTTGCCGCCGTGCTGAGGAAGCTGTCAAACTCACACCCGAGGAGGACCCAACCAAATGAACACTGACCGGTTTGACCACCTGCCTCACGTCGAAGCGACGTTGAACTACCTGGCTCCGATGGCGGAAAGGCCACGCAACTACACTTTCGACCCACCGCCCGGTGTGCCTCGCTCGAACTCCCAGCGCGAGACGCATTCCGTCGCGATCGCCGACGTGCGTCCCGTGATTGACGACGTCTCGCTCGACCGCGAGGGCTTTGCGGTATTGCGCAACGCGAGTGCAGTCCACGACTTCTGGGACGAGGACGAGGTTCGCCGCGTCTACTATCCAGAAGTGCAACGCGTGTTGGCGGAAGCGACCGGTGCCAGCAAGGTATTCATCTTCGATCACACGCTGCGCCGTCGCGTGCGCGGCGCCGCCGATCGGGTTCCTGGTACCCCACGTCAGCCTGCGACCGGCGTGCACGTCGATCACACCGCGCGATCCGGCCCGCAACGCGTACGCGATTTCTTCGGCGACGAGGCCGAGGAACTGCTGCGCGGCCGCATTCAGGTGATCAATCTGTGGCGGCCGATCCGTGGTCCGCTGCGCGATGCACCGCTCGCGGTGTGCGATGCCGGCTCGGTCGCACCAAGCGATCTCGTGCCGTCAGATCTGGTGTATCAGAACCGCGTGGGCGAGACCTACGGTGTCACCTACAATCCCGCGCACCGCTGGTTCTACGTGCCCGAGATGCAGCCGGATGAGGCGCTGCTGCTGAAGTGCTTCGATTCAAAGACCGATGGCCGGGCCCGCTTCGCGCCGCACACGGCGTTCGAGGACCCGACCACGCCGGCCGATGCGCTGCCGCGCGAGAGTATCGAGATCAGGACGCTGGTGTTCCACCCAGCCTAACGACACGCCCCAACCGTCATTCCCGCGCAAGCGGGAATCCAGGCTCGTGACACCGATGCTGCGGGCCTGGATCCCCGCCTTCGCGGGGATGACGGCTTAGTGCCCGTCGCCCATTCCATTGCCGCTACCGATCATCGCCAGCACCTCGCGCCGCGTCGTCGGATCGTCGCGGAATGCACCCAGCATGCGGCTGGTCACCATCGTGACTCCGGGCTTATGCACGCCGCGTGTGGTCATGCACTGGTGCGCCGCCTCTATCACCACCGCCACGCCGCGCGGCTCCAGCACCTGCTGAATCGTGTTGGCGATCTGCGCGGTAAGCTTCTCCTGGATCTGCAACCGTCGCGAGTAGGCCTCCACCACGCGTGCCAGCTTGCTGATACCGACGACGCGCCGGTGCGGCAGATACGCGACGTGAGCGCGGCCGATGATCGGCACCATGTGGTGCTCGCAATGGCTCTCCAGGCGAATGTCGCGCAGCAGCACGATCTCGTCGTAGCCGTCGGTCTCCTCGAAGGTGCGCTCCAGCAGCGCGATCGGATCGATCGCGTAGCCCTCGAAAAACTCCTCATACGCGCGCGCGACACGGGCGGGCGTATCGACCAGGCCCTCGCGCGACGGATCGTCGCCGGCCCAGCGGAGCAAGGTGCGGATCGCCGCCTCTGCCTCCTCCCGTGTCGGTCGGTCGGTCGAGGTGTCGGTTGCCGCGCGGGCGACAGACGTGACGATATTCACCGCGCAATTCCTCCCAGAGGTTCGATGGGAAGCGGCGCACTCCTGTCGCCGCTGGTCGGCATATAAGGCAGGCCGCCGGGCGCACAACCCGGCAAGCGGTTAATGCACCCTACCGCTCTGGTGCGGGCTGTCCAGGCTGAACGCCGGGATCGCCACGTCGAAGTTCTCGCCGGACGACGGCACGGTCATGTGGTAGGCGCCCACCATGAAGCCCGACGGCGTGTCGAGCGGCGTGCCCGAGGTGTATTCGAAGCTCTCTCCCGGCTCGAGCAGCGGCTGCTCGCCGACCACGCCGGCACCGTGCACGTGCTGCGTGCGCCCGCGGGCATCGGTGATCTGCCAGGTGCGGCGCAGCAGCTGCACAGGCTCGCGCCCCTGGTTCTCGATCTTCACGCGATAGGCCCAGACGAAGTGGCTTTCATCCGGCTGCGACTGGTCCTCCAGATAGAACGAACGCACCGTGACGCGGACGCTGCGCGTGATCTTGGAATAGGATTCCGCCATGACATGACCAGCTCGCTTGGGGCGGGTGATTCAAGGCGAGAGAAGAGCGGTTGTCCAGTGGAACGGCCAGTGCAGGGAGCATTGGACTGCGGAACGACCAATCGTCATTCCCGCGAAAGCGGGAATCCAGCCAAGCGAGAATTCGCTTGCGGCTCGACTGGATCCCCGCGTCCGCGGGGATGACTATGCAGATGGTGGCGGGTCAGTCGGCGGCCTGCGCGGTGACCCCGCCGATCGTCGCGAGCGCCTGAGCCAGATCGTCCATCAGATCCTCGACATCCTCGAGCCCGACGGAGAGCCGGATCACGCCATCGGTGATGCCAAGCTTCGCGCGCTCCTCCGCACCGATGCGCATGTGGGTCGTCGTGGCCGGGTGCGTCGCGAGCGACTTCGAATCGCCCAGGTTGTTTGACACAGCGATCAGACCGAAAGCGTTCATGACGCTGAACGCGGCGTCCTTGCCGCCTGCCACCTCGAACGTCACCACCGTGCCGCCCGCCGTCATCTGCTTCAGTGCCAGCGCCTGCTGCGGATGATCGCCGCGCGTCGGGTACCAAACGCGCGTCACCTCGGAACGTCTTGCCAGGAATCCCGCGATCGCCTCGCCGCCGCGACACGCGGCGTCAACGCGCAGCGCCAAAGTCTCCAACCCCTTCAGCAGCACCCACGCATTGAATGGCGACATCGCCGGGCCCGTGTTGCGAATGAACGGCTGCAGCGTCTCGTTGATCCACTTCCTGCTGCCCAGCACCGCGCCGCCCAACACGCGCCCCTGCCCATCAATATGCTTGGTGCAAGAGTACACGACCACATCGGCGCCGAAGGTCAGCGGCTGCTGCAGCAGGGGCGTCGCGAACACATTGTCCACCACCACGATCGCGCCCGCTTCATGTGCGAGATCGGCCACCGCGCGAAGATCCACCAACTCCAGCATCGGGTTCGACGGCGTCTCCAGCAGCACCAGCTGCGTCGGCCGTGCCAGCGCCGTGCGCCACTGCGCAAGATCGGCGCCATCGACGAACTCGGTCGCGATGCCGAACTTCGGCAGCAGCGTCGAGACGATCCAATGGCAGGAGCCGAACAGCGCACGCGATGCCACCACGCGGTCGCCCGCCTTCAGATGCGCCAGCAGCGCCGCATTCACCGCCGCCATGCCGGTCGCCGTCGTGCGGCAGGCTTCCGCGCCCTCGATCAGGCAGAGCCGCTCCTCAAGCATCGACAGTGTCGGATTGGCGAACCGCGAATACTGGTAGTGATCGACAGTGCCGGCGAACGTGCCCTCGGCCTGTTCCGCGCTGTCATAGACATAGCCCGACGTGAGGTACAGCGCCTCGGCTGTCTCGCCAAAGGCGCTGCGCTGCACGCCGCCATGCACAAGCTGGGTCGCGGTGCGGTACTTGACGGGATTGGTGGTCATTGTCTGGGCCCTTCGAACTGTTGGCCCGACCGGTGGAGCAGCGTGAGCCCTGGAGATGGGCAGTCCGCTGGCCTCTTTAGCGCGCTTGTTTCACCTCGCCGCAATCCGGCCGGACAAATCGCGAGGACCGGGGCGCCCCGGCGGGGCGCACCCTAATGCGGCGGCGATGACGCCGTCAATCCGACCAGCGCTCAGCCGGTTCGCACGAACTTGTCGACGCTGCGGTCCTGGGTCAGTCCGGCGTAGATATCGCCGCGCGAGTCCACGCCCGCGCCGTGGACATGGCGGCTCTCCATGCGGGCGAGCACTTTTCCTCCCGCATCTCGCACGCAGACATACGCGGGCTTGCCGTCGTCTTCCTGCTCGGCGATGACGAACGTGCCGTCCTTGGCGCGCGTGATGTCGTTCGGCCCGCCCATGCCGGTCCACTGGCCCAGGAAGTCGCCGTCGGCTGAAAACATCTGGATGCGCTTGTTCGACCGGTCGGCCACGTAGAGCTTGCCGTCAGGATCGAACGCGATGCTGTGCGGCAGGTGGAACTCACCCTCGCCCTTGCCCGGCGTGCCCCATGACGTGACCAGCCGGCCGTCGCGCGTGAAGCGGTGCACACGCGAATTGCGATAGCCGTCCGTCACGTAGATGTCGCCGTTGGGGTGGGCCATCATCTCGGTGGGATGATTGAACGGCCCCGCCGCACGTTGCGCGAGCCAGGGAGACCCTGTGCATCCGGTGTCCGAATGCACGCCGCGCTGGCCGAGTTCCAGCAGGGGTTTGCCTTCCAGGCTGAACGACTTCGCGACCGAATCCGAGCGATCGGTGGTGTAGACGACGTCGTCGACGATCTTCAGCCCGTGCGGATCGGTGACCTCGCCGCTGCCCCAGGCGCCCAGGTACTTCCCGTCGCGGTCGAAGACCACCACAGGGGGATCCTTGCGCTGGAACACGTAGACGCGGTCCTGTGAATTGGTCGCCACCCGGCTGACCAGCCCGAACCTTTCCCCGTTCGGCAATTTCAGAAAATCGCGGATCAGTTCGTAGGTGTAGTTGCCTGCGCCAACCTGTGCCATTTCTGTTCTCCTCCCGCAATAGTCCCACCCGCCCAATCGGCAATGGGTGTCGGTGGACTGCCAGTCGAGACGTCACCCCGCGAACTACTGGCAAGCGCCGCCGCACGGCAATGCTACAAGCTTCGCTGACCCGTCGCCAGCCAGGCAGCACATGCCTCGCCAAGCTCACGCCGCGCGGTCGCCTCATAGGCGCGGCAATCCGCGTTCGTAAGTTCGCCTCGCCAGCGCCCGTTGGTGCCCCTGTGGATGAAGGTCTGCGCTCCGCCGTCCCAAAACACGCCACCAAGCGGTACAGATTTTGGCGCATGATTCTTCATGTAATCAAATTCGCAGTGTGCGACAATCGCGGGCCATATGGACTGGTCAATCGGTACATCGAGAAACTCGGCAATTCGCCGGATTTGTCCCGGCATGTCAGCCCTGAGCTGCTCGAAGTGCAGCAGCAGCAGATTTGGCAGATCGCGGATCGCCCACCATGATCGGACGTTTTCCCAAAAGGATGAGAATGGGTAGCCGTCGCGTTCCAGCCAGGTCAGAAAATACTCCCTGGGCGAAGCAGGCGGCGGCTCGAACGGTGGTCCGACCCGTCCGGGCGTGTCGTTGATTGCCGCATAGATGGTCGCGTTGCCGTTGATCCAGTGATTGTGCATGCTCCACATCACATCGCGACCGTCACGGCCGATGTAGATGTATTTCGCCCTTGGTGAATACACGAGAGCATCCAGTGGCAGATGCGTCTTGATGAAGCGTCGGTGCGTCTGAGCTTCAAGTGCCGCGAGCTTGACCTCCTTTGGCGGAATGCGGAGATCGAGCCAAGGCGACATCTCCGCAACCTCCAATCCCTCGGCGCCATTGAACAGCAGTTGCGCGACGATCTGCTGCACCCAGGTTGTGCCCGACTTCGACCAAGTGGAGATCACAATATCATCGTCGCGGAACACTAGATCATTCCAGACCGTCGAATTGAACAGCTGCGTGTGCAGTTCGCGCGTCTTGATCGGCCAAGTGATGCTCTGTGCTGACATGGTAAAGCTCCCCCTGATGCTTCTATTATGCGCGGTCGTTGTCAGCGGTTTGAGATTGCCGTCCAGAGTACCGGGGAGACGCCGGGAATTGCAACTACCCCGCAACGGACGAACCCTATGCCAGCCCTGCCGCGACGATCGACGGCCTCGTCCATCTGATTTGTCCTTCGCTCTCGAAGGACTGGACGGTAGGTGAAGCGGCGGCTTAAGGTCTTTGGCAAATGGCTTAATAATCCTGAATCGTGGGGGTTGCGCGTGTCGCCGACCGGCCAGGAGGAGTTCGAATTCGGCCCATTCAGGCTCGATGGACGCCGCCGTAGCCTAACCCGCGATGGCATCCCGGTTCCTGTAGGCGGTCGCGCGCTGGATGTTCTGTTGGCACTCGCAGCGGCTGCCGGTGAAACGGTCGGAAAGACCGCATTGCTCGACCATGTGTGGCCCGGCCTGACCGTGGAAGAGAACAATCTCCAGGTTCACATCTCGGCGCTGCGCAAAACCCTGGGTGAGGGTTGGATTATCACAGTTCCCGGCCGTGGATATCGGCTGACCGTCCCCGCCGCTGGCGCAGTGCCCTCTGCCGTCCGTCCTGCCGGGCTGTTGGCGGAGGGCCCTCCGTTGCCGGAGCGCCCCTCGATCGCCGTGCTGGCGTTCACCAACATGAATGGGAACCCTGATCAGGAATACTTTTCCGATGGCATCGCCGACGACATCATCACAGAGCTCTCAAGGATTCGCTGGCTCTTTGTGATCGCCCGCAATTCAAGCTTCACGTACAAGGGTCACCCGGTCGAGGTGAAGAGCGTTGCCCGTGAGTTGGGCGTTCGCTACATCCTGGAAGGCAGCGTGCGTCGCAGCGGCAATCAGGTCCGCGTCGTTGCGCAACTGATAGAGGCGGAGACCGCGAGCCATATTTGGGCAGAGCGTTATGATCGCAGCGTCACCGAAGTCTTCGCCGTACAGGACGAGATTACCTCTGCAGTAACGAACGCGATCCTCCCTGCCGTCACGGATGCAGAACAGCGGCGTGCCATCCGCAAGCTACCGGAGAGCCTGGGAGCATGGGAAGCGTATCAGCGTGGCCTCTGGCATCTGGCACGGCCAGCCGCAGGCAATTTCAGTGAGGCGCAAAGGTTCTTCCAAGCGGCCATCAAGGCCGACCCGATGTTCGCGTCTCCCTACTATCGATTGGCCCATCTCTTCATAGTCGAAGGCGCGGTGTACCAACGCCGGACTGTTCAGGAGATCGTTTTGCTCGCCGAGCCATTGGTGCAGCGCGCAATAGAGCTGGACCCGGAAGACGCCGATGCGCAGGCGGTCGCATCGAGCGTATCGGCATGGCGCGGAGACTGGGCCGGTGCATTGGCGAAAGCCGAGCAGGCTGTGCGCATGAGTCCAAACTCGGTGTCCGCACATCGCGCCCTCGGGTTCTGTCTGCAGAATTTCGAACGACAGACAGATGCACAGACCGAGTTCTTGACATGCCTGCGGATAAACTCCCGTGACCCCATGAATTGGCTGATCCGGTTGCAACTGGGGACAAGTCATTATTATGCGGGTGACTACCAAACGGCGGCAGACACGCTGGGAGAGGCCAGCAGGGCTTCTCCCAATGACCCGGAAGTCCATTTTTGTTTAGCCGCGGCGCTTGGGCAGCTCAATCGAACGGAAGAAGCCCAGGCTGCCTTGCGGCAGGCTACGAACCTTGTGCCCGGACGACTGCCCACAATCGTCCCCAGGCGGCGCACAGAGGACCTCGAGCATCTGCTCGACGGTCTGCGCAAGGCGGGCTGGCAGGGCTGATCCCTGCCGCCCTGTCACACCGAACTGACTCTTACTCGGCGGCAGTCACCGGTGCATGCGCCCCGAGGAACCTGTGTACGTGGCGCAATGCCTCGGCGATCTGATCCTTGGTCTCCTTCCACGGATAGATGCTCACTTCGGCATTCGGCGCGAGACGCGCGGACTCCATCGCCACCGCATAAGGATGCGCCGGGACGTCGTCCGGCAACACCAGTATGGGCGTTTGGCACCCCCGCACGAAATCGCGTGTCACCGTGAAGACGAAGTCGGGGTTGGAGAGATACATCTTCTTCAGGAAGGCATCGACCATTGCCATCGTGATGTCGGGCCTGCGCTCGCACAGCCCCGGGCCCCAGCCCTTGATGTTGTTCTGGTAGAACAGATCGCGCATCTCTGGACGCGACCCGCTGGGCTGCGCCAGCACGGCCGCGACGATCCGCTCGGGCGCACGCTTCAACAGGTTCCAGATGAACGGGCCGCCGATGCAGAAGCCCATCACCATGAACTCCCTGATGCCCAGGTGATCCATCAAGCCGAGCTGGTCGTCGGCGTATGCATCCCACGGCCGGTCGATCTCCAGTGGACCGGAGGACTGGCCGCCGTTGGCGTTGCGCAGGTCCATCGTGATGCAGCGGTAATCGTCCTTGAACTCCTCCATGCAGTTGAACGGCCCGAAGCCGGTGAGGGAGGAGATGTTCGAGTTCAAACCCCCGCCGGGGATGAACAACACAGGGAAGCCGGTGCCGGCCTCTTCGTAGTGGATACGAACGTCGCCCTTTTCGTAGAACGGCATGGCAGTTCCTCCTTTGCCGGAAGTCCAAGAGTTCAGCCCAATTCTCGCCTCTGCTCAACCAGCGCGTCGGGCGTCACACATCGTCGCGGATACGCCGCAGCAGGAAAAGTCCCTGTTCGCCGAACAAGTTTGCCAACCGGGGCGCCCGCCTCCAGGGCGTGCGCCCGCCCGCATCATCGGCTGCGAGCCAGTTCTCGACCACATAGCCGTCATGCTCACACAGCGCGAAGAAGTCGCGGATCGTGCAGGGATGGATGTTCGGCGTCTCGTGCCACGGCCGGTCCCAGGTCGGCGTCACCGGCATCCGCCCCGTGCTGACCAGCTGCCACCTCACCAGCCAGTGGCCGAAGTTGGGAAAACTCACCACCGCGCGCGTGCCGATCCGCAGCATCTGGCGCAGCACGGCGCGCGGCCGCTCGACCGCCTGCAAGGTGCGCGACAGCACGACGTAATCGAACGCACCGTCCGGATAGTGCGCCAGGTCGGTATCCGCATCGCCGTGCATCACCGGCATCCCATGTGCCACCGCACGGATCACCTCGGCCATGTCGATCTCGATACCCCGAGCGTCGCAGCCCCTGGTACGCGACAGATGGTCGATCAGCGTGCCGTCGCCGCAGCCGATATCGAGCACGCGCGAACCGGGCGCGATCATCTCGGCGATCAGCCGAAGATCGACGCGCATGTTCTTGGCGACGAAGCGGACCGGGTCGTGCGTGGTCATGCTGCGCCGAGTTGTTGCGACAGATCGCCGGCGGCTGCAAGCTGTCCGGGCTGCTGGCAGACGCGGCACACATCATGGAAGGAGATGCAGCGTTGCCAGAGAGCCTCTCGCCCGCGTGGCTACGGCCCGCGAATTTGCCTAAGCCCACACAATGCTGTCGGTCGGCAGGGTGACGATGCCATGGATGTCGACGCCGTGGCCTGAGGTGCCGAAGCCGAGCATGGTGCCGCCTTGGCCGTCGGAAGCTTGGCTGAGCGAGCCTTGCAAAGCCTTGTCCACCGTCAGCGTGTCGCCCTTGGCCAGCGCGAAGTCCTCGATGGTGAGCAGGCCGCTGCCGGCGTGGAAGACGTAGGCATCCTTGCCGCCGCCACCGGTGACGTCGAGACTCCCCGAGCCGGCGACGAACGTGTTGGTTCCTGCGTCAGCGGTGACCGCCGCCTGGCCCGCGCCGGCGGTCAGCGCGATCGTGCTGGCGCCGGCGAACCTGATCTGGCTCGCGCCGGCGCCGAGTGTGACGGTGAGCGCATTGCCACTGCTGAGCACGAAGGTGTCGCCGCCGACCCTGTAGGTGCCGATCTGTGCGAGGTTCTGCTGCAGCGTGCCATGATCAGAGGCTTCACTGACCGCGGGCGTGGTGCCGCCGGAGACGGCGAACGTCTTCGGTCCCTGGGCCAACAGCGCCGCGCTCTGGTTGGTGTTGGTGCCATTGTAGGTGATTGCGTTAACATAGAGGTTGCGGTCAGCGGCGGAGGTTCCGCCCCAGGCATCATTGAGGAAGTTCACCGTCACCGTGTGCTGGCCGGATCCGAAGTCGCCGTTGAACACGAAGTTCTGACTGGCCTGCAGTGCGCTTGCGGTGAACGTGCCACCGAGCTGCTTGCCGTCGACCGAGACGGTGAACTGCGCGTCGCCCTGATAGGCGTTCTCGGATATGTTGAGCACCAGCGTGTCTGCGCCACTGCCGGTAATCGCGGTGGGGATCGCCGTCGTGTCGGTCATGGTGAAGCTCTTGGGACCCGTGTTCGTCAGCGCCGCGCTCTGGCCGGTGTTGGTCCCGTCGTAGCTGATCGTGTTCACGTAGAGGTTGCGGTCAGTGATGGCCGTCCCGCCCCAGGCATCATTGAGAAAGTTCACCGTGACGCTGTGCGTGCCGATTGCCCAGTCGCCCCTGAAGGTGAATGCCTGGCTGGCCCCGGCGGCGTGCAAGGCGGTGGCGGTGAACAGGTTGCCGAGTTGCTTCCCGTCGACCGAGACAGTGAACTGCGCGTCGCCCAGATAGGCGTCCTCGGAAATGCCGAGCACCAGCGTGTCGGATCCGTTGCCGGTGGATACCGCAGGTGGGCTGGGGATCGCCGCCGCGTTGGCCACAATGAAGCTCTTCGGACCCGCGTTCATCAGCGCCGCGCTCTGGCCGGTGTTGGTTCCGTCGTAGCTGATCGTGTTCACGTAGAGGTTGCGATCAGTGGCGGTCGTTCCGCCCCACGCATCATTGAGGAAGTTCACCGTGACGCTGTGAGTGCCGATTGCCCAGTCGCCCTTGAAGGTAAATGCCTGGCTGGCGCCGGCAGCGTGCGAGGCGGTCGTGGTGAACGTTCCGCCTTGCTGCTTGCCGTCGAGCGATACGGTGAACTGTGCGTCGCCCAGATAGGCGTCCTCCGACAAGCTCAGAATCAGCGTGTCGGCCCCCGTGCCTGTTGTTACGGCTGGTATGGCTGCAAGTAATGTGACGATGGTCGGCGGATTGGAGGCACCTGAGGTGTTTCCCGCCGGATCGGTCGCCTTGGCGGTGATAGCGTGGGTCCCGGCCGCGAGGGTTGCGACGGTGATAGTCCAATTCCCGCCCGTCGCCACCCCGGTGCCTATCACGGTCGTGCCGTCGAACACTGTCACGATGCTGCCGGCTTCAGCGGTGCCGGTGAAGGTTGGGTTGGCAACGTCCGTTATGTTGTCCGTGCTGGACACACCGGTGTCCGACGCGGCGATCAGATCGGGGGCCGACGGGATAGCGGGGGCCATCGTGTCGATGGTGATCGACAAAGCTCCCGACGCGGCGCTGACTTTGCCAGTCACATCGGCTATCTTGGTGGTGATGGCGTGGGTTCCGGCCGCAAGGGTTGCGGCGGTCATGGTCCACGTCCCGGCGGTGGCTACACCGGTGCCGATCAGCCTGGCGCCGTCGTACAGCGTAACCGTGTCGCCGATCTCTGCCATGCCGGTGAAGGTCGGGTTCGTGACGTTCGTGATATTGTCCGTATTGGAAATACCACTATCGGTGGAACCGACGAGATGAGCGGCGGAGGGCGGCGGCGTCACCGTGACGTTGGTCAGATAAAAGTCCTGCCAGAGCTCAGTAACCCTGGCAGTTCCGCCCCAATCAACATAGTCCCAGTTAGGGTTATTGCCGGTGTTGTATTCCGAGATATATTCGATACCCGTTACGAAGTTAGCAAACTGACCGGGTGGCGGGCCGGTTGCGATCTGTTCCCAAAGGGCGCCACTGTACGGATCGAAGACATTCGTTAGATCAAAGTAAGGGTCCGCGCTTCCTCCTTGAAACTCTTGCTGGATCATCACTCCGTTGCTGTCGGTAGTGGTGACGACCGAGCCCAGCCAACTACCCCAGAGAGGCGCCCAGTTCGGATTGTCACCAGTATTGAATTGGGTTATCTGCATTCCCCCTTGCGCAAAGTAATTCGGCAAGGTTCCACCGGTGACGGTGGCCACAGGATTGGTTGGCGCCAGATTATCGACCTTGGTCCAAAGTCGCCCGCTGACCGGACCATAGGTCGTTGTGGTGCTTAAAACGTTGACTGATGACAGGCGCCCGGTGGGATTGAAGGCAGAGGGATTCCAGGAAGAGCTGTTGAGTGGTGTCCGACTCGGAAATGACTGCTGCGGAACGCCGTCAATGATGGCAACCCCGCTTTCGGCCAACGGCTCGAATATTCCGACCGCCTTGATGATTTGATACGCGCCGCTCGTCGGGTTCTGGTCAGTGGCGTTCCATGAGTACGCCTCTGAAACCATGACGCCCTTGTCTACGGCAGCAGATGAGGACGTCCAGGTCTGTCCGGTAGCCGTTGGCTGAAAGGAGTATACCTGAGGACTGGCACCGGGTGGCGAAGGCAGAAAGAGCACTGGTATCTGCGAAGTGGCGAGACGACCGTTGGCACCGAAGAGTTCAATGTCGATCGTGTCAGGCCCGCCGGCAGCCCCTGTAACCATGATGGTTCTAAGTTCAGCGGCAACCTCATCGTAAGTGCCATTGAGGATCAGTTCGTTACTGCCAATCCCGCTGACGGTACCGGCGCCAGAGGTGGCCGCCGCCAAGGCGCCAGTTTCGGTGAGCAACACCGCAGCAACGCGAGCCCCGGCTACCGCGTCTGACGAGTAGCGGTTCAGTGAGACCGGGCCGACGGCAGTACCGGATCCTATTCGGGCAATCACTTGCGATGGAGCGGACAGCGAGATTGCGCCTTGCGCCGTTATCAAGCCACTCTGGTAAAGCGGGTAAGTGGCAGCAATGGCAATTGCGTCGTTTCCAAGTGTCGTCGGCGAATTCACAGGCAGAACTGCCTGAGGATAGTTGGTTTGCCATGTCCTGACCAGAATTACATCGGCTGAGACACCTCCAAGCGTCGCGAGCATTGCGCCGTGCTGTTCCGACTGGGCGGTCCATTGTGAATCACTCGCGTCGGTCTTGATGCCGTCTAATAATACCTCTAATTGAACATTGGACTGCTTCGCAAGATTGGATAGAGCAATAAGCCAGCCTTGCCAGTCCGAGGGCGAGGTCACCCAGGGAGCGTTCCAACTGGTGTCAGCGACTGCGTATGAGATCAATGGCAGACCCGCTGCCTTGGCTGCCGAATCATAGGCGGACCACCATGCCGCCGTTGCGGTCGCCGGATTCCCGCCTTGCCATTGGCCGATCTGGACGTTTGGGTAAGATTTGGTGATTTGCTGGACGATAGCCACCATGTTTTGAGCTGCAGCAGCGAAGTTCGTTGGACCGATGCTCGCCGCCACCTCGTCGTCGTTTTCGACTCCGGTGATAGGCAGATTTGCTAATCTTGCAGGTTCAAGCCATTGGTAAGTCCAATCTTGGGCCGGCGGATTGTTCAACTGTGCTTCGATGTGGACAGAAATTCCGTTTGCCCGACAATATGCACCAATAGCATTCAGGAGCTGTTGGTTTCGTTGAATTATTTCCGCCGTGACGACGAATCCATTGATGTTGCGGCCCAGTTGCGCGGGCGAAGCCATAGATATCGCCCCGGCATCCATGTTGAAGATTTTGGCACCGGTCCTTTGGAAGAAGTCGGAGCCACCTGCTATTAGCTGCGCCCAGGACTGCCCGATGGAGCCGGGCAAGTCATTGACTGTCGATGATCCTCCTCCCCCGGAAGCACTACCGGCAATTGCGATTTTTGGCATGCTTGCAGTCATGGGTGCACTGCCTGTCGTGACGACCGTGTAGCTTGCGAACAAGCTGAGCCGTCAGCTATGAAGTTCGTTTGGTTAGTCTGCGCGTCTTCCTCAACAAGAATTCTAGTTATCGTAAGTATGCGCAGGCAAAACGAAGAGCCTAATACTGAGGTGCCGCGCGACCCAGTTAAGTGCTCGTTCGGAGACTCCAGTCATTTGGATCTACTCCTCGGCGCCCCTAACCCGTCCGATCGATCTGGCCGACCAGCCATGCACTCATCGCCAGCCTCTTGTTCGATGGCACGCGCATGTTCGCCGACGAAGCGGGCCGGGTCATGCGTGGTCATGCAACGCCAGGTTGTTGCGACAGGTCGCCCGCCGCTGCAAGCTGTCCGGGCTGCCGGCAGACGAGGCACAGATCATGGACGGAGATGCAGCCTTGCCACAGACCGATCGGCCGCGCGCCACGACGCGCCTGAAGAAGCTGATCCACCGCCAGGGTAAGGTGCTGTCGGTCATGCACCCGCCGACCGCGGCGCTGGCGCGCATCATGGAACGTTCGGGCTGCGAGGCACTGTTCGTCGGCACCAGTGCGGTGGTCGGCGGCTACACCGGCATGGCGGATGTCGGCACCGCCAGCATGACCGAGTGCGTCCAGATCGCCGGCTGGATCGCGAACAGCGTGACGACGCCGGTGATCATCGACGGCGACACCGGCCATGGCGGCATCATGGCGGTGCGCCGTCTCGTACGCGACAGCATCAAGGCCGGCATCGCCGGCATCCGCATCGACGATCAGCCGATCGAGGGCAAGCGACGCACGCAGAGCGCCGGCCTGGAGGTGGTGCCCCTGGAGCAGGCGGTCGTGCGCTACCGTGCCGCAGTCGACATGAAGAGCGAGCTCGATCCGGACTTCGTGATCATGGCGCAGTGCTACGCGCGCGATGCGGCGAATGGCGGACTGGACGACACGCTGCGACGGCTGTCGGCTTACCACCGCGAGGCAGGTGTCGATTGGGTGCAGCTGGAGTTGCCACATTCCATCGAGGAGATCAGGCAGGCGCGCCAGGCCGTGTCGTGTCCGCTGTCCTTCATGCGCGGCAAACTGCCCCGCTACCTGTCGCTCGATGAGCATCTCGCGCTGGGCGTCACCATCGCCTGGCTGCCGAGTTTCTCGCATCACGTCATCTGGGCGGCGCTGTCTGACTTCATGGCGGATTTTTCCCAGCGCGGCGTCGCGGCATGGGAGGATTTCCAGGCCCGCCGCAAGGACCATCCCTACATCATTCCCGAACTGCCGCCTGACGGCGAAGGCCTCGACAAGCAGCGCACGCTCGAGGAGCGCTACCTGTCGCCCGCGGCGCTGGAGAAATACCGCGGCTCTGCAGGCGGCGAACTTTCCTGATCGCTGGAGGACAAGCATGGCACGCGACGGCTACCGGTTCTTCGATACCGACGCTCATGTCGGTCCCTATGTCGATGTGCTCGAGCCTTATCTGACCGCGGATAACAAGGCGCGGCTCGCCGGCTGGGAGCAGTTCAAGGCCACCAGCAGGGGCGGCCACGTGTCCTACAACAAGGGTCAGCGCAAATATCAGCGCAGATTGTATTCGGAAGCCGCCGATACGACGCCCTCCGGCTACATGGCAGGCTTCACCGGAGTGAAGCGCGAGCGCGCAATCTCTCCCGACGTTGATCGTTCCTCCACCGCGCGCATCGCTGACATGGACTTCGAAGGCGCCGACGTGAACTTCATGCTGCCATCCGGCTGGTTCGGCACCTTCACCATGGGTGAAGACGTCGCACTGGAAATGGGCATGTATCGCGCCTTCCATCGCTGGATGGCCGACTACTGCGGCCGCTATCCCGAGCGGCTCGGCGGTGTGGTGCTGGCCAGTTCACGCGACGTCGCGGGCAGCATCGAGGAAATGCGTCGCGCCGGCCGTGAGCGATGGGCCTGGGGTGTGCTGGTCTATGCGCCGTACGGCACGCCGATCGACCTGCCGTCGCTCGATCCGATCTGGGCCGAGGCGCAGGAGCTTGACCTGTCTGCGGTGCTACACACCTTCACAGTGATGCCACCCTATGCACCTGGCGGCCTTGATACGTGGGACAATCTCTGGCTGCAGCGTTCCGCGGCGCATCCGTGGTGCGGCATGCGCAACATGGCCACGCTGATCGGCAGCGGACTGCTCGACCGCTTCCCTCGTTTGCGTCTTGGCTGCCTGGAGGCCGGCCACGGCTGGCTGCCGTTCTGGATGGCGCGGCTCGACGAGCACATGGAGACAATCCGTTCAGCCTTGCCGCCGGACCTGAAGCACCATCCGAGCGAATACGTGACTGGCGGACGTTACTATCAAAGCATCGAGATGTCCGAAGGCGAGAAGGTTACCAACATGGTGGCCGATATCGTCGGCGACCACGTACTGATGTACGCCTCTGACTATCCGCATGGCGAAAGCGCGTTCCCCGCATCCACCAACATCGTGCTGGGCTGGAAGAACATGTCGGAGGAACGCAAGCGGAAGCTGTTCTGGGACAATCCCGTGCGGTTCTACGCGCGCTGCGGACTGTAGTATCAACCCTCCGCGCTGATCCGGTCGATCTCCTGCAGCTCGTCTGCCGTCAGGGCCCATTCGACGGCGCGAACATTGGTGGCCAGCTGCTCCGGCTTCGTCGCACCCGCGATGATGCTGGACACGCATGGTCGGGCCGCAAGCCAGCTGAAGGCCAGCTCCAGCACTGTCCTGCCGCGCGCTTCCGCGAAGGCCTCCAGCCGTTCAAGGATCGGCCAGGTCGCCTCGTTCAGGAACCGATCGCCGTAACGCGCAGCATGCACGGTGAGGCGCGCCCCCTCCGGCATCGACGTGTTGCGGCGGTACTTGCCGGTCAGCGCACCGCTCGCCAGCGGATAGTACGGCAGCAGGCCCATGCCGTAGGCCTGCAGCATCGGGATCAGTTGGCGATCGGCACGCCGCGCCAGCAGGCTGTACTCGTCCTGGCATGATACGAACGGTGCAAGCCCGAGCGCGCGCGATGTCCATCGCGCCTCCACCACCTGCCACGCCTTCTGATTGGAGCAGCCGATATAGCGCACCTTGCCTTGCCGGATCAGGTCATCGAATGCACGCAGCGTCTCCTCGATCGGTGTCAGCGGATCGGGCTGATGCTGCTGGTAGAGATCGATCCAGTCGGTGTTCAGCCGCCGCAGGCTCGCCTCCACCCCCGCCACGATGATCTGCCGCGAAGCGCCGCGTTGGCCATCGCCCATCGGCATGCTGACCTTCGTCGCCAGCACGATGTCCTTGCGCCGCGGCCCCAGCGCGCGGCCGAGGAACTCCTCGGACCCGCCGATCGCGCTGCGATAGACATCCGCGGTGTCGAAGAACGTGATGCCGAGGTCGAGCCCCTTGTGCACCACCGCCTCCGACGCGGCGTAATCGATGCGCCTGCCAAAGTTGTTGCAGCCAAGCCCGACCAGCGATACGCGCAGTCCCGACCTGCCAAGCGACCGATGCTCCATCGCGTTCTCCTTGCCCGCGTTATACTCTCCCCCATCCAACAGGGGGACAACGCCATGCTGCAATCAGGCCGCGTCGTGTTCAGCCGCATGGAAGAGGTGTTGTTCGGCATCCCCGCAGCGCAGGCGATCGCCGAACAGGCGAAGGACGCTCAGCGCGTGTTCCTGATGGTCAGCGGCACCCTGCGTCGCGAGACCGACGAGGTGGAGAAAGTCCGCCGCATTCTCGGCAATCGCTGCGCCGGCGTATTCGACCGGATGCCGCCGCACACGCCGCGTAACGCGGTGATCGCTGCAGCCGAGAGCGCACGCGAGGCGCGCGCCGACCTAATTGTCACGATCGGCGGCGGCTCGATCACCGATGGCGCCAAGGCGGTACAGCTCTGCCTCGCCAACGATATCCGGACACCGGAGGCGCTCGATGCGCTGCGTCCGGTGAATGGCGCGCCGCCGCCGTGCAATGCGCCGACGGTGCGACAGGTCGCGGTCCCCACCACGCTCTCTGCCGGCGAGTTCTCCGCCATCGCCGGCGTCACCGACGAACGCAACAAGGTGAAGGAACTGTTCCGTCAACCGGACATCATTCCGCGCGCGGTGATCCTCGATCCGGCGGTCACCGTGCACACGCCGGAGTGGCTGTTCCTGTCCACCGGCATCCGTGCGGTGGATCACTGCGTAGAGGGCATCTGCTCCAACGAGACGCATCCGTACGCCGAAGCGCAGGCGCTGCGCGGGCTGACGCTGCTGGCGCGCGGGCTTCCGCGGGTGAAGGCCAATCCATCCGATCTGCAGGCGCGGCTCGACTGTCAGCTGGGTTCCTGGCTGTCGATGGGACCTTTGGCGAGCGGCGTGCCGATGGGTGCCAGCCACGGCATCGGCTACGTGCTGGGCGCGCTGTTCGACATCCCGCACGGCCACACGTCCTGCATCATGCTGCCCGCGGTGATGCATTGGAACAAGTCGGTGAATGCCGAGAAGCAGGCGCTGGTGGCGGCCGCGATGGACCATCCGGGCGAGGATGCCGGCGACGTCCTTGACGCGTTCATCGCAGGGCTTGGCATGCCGCGCAGTCTGCATGCAGTGAACATTCGTGCTGAGTTGTTCGACCGCATGGCAGAGCAGGCGATGGGCACGCCATGGGTGCCACGCAACCCGCGCCGCATCGATGGTCCGGTGCAGGTGAAGGAGATACTGGAGCTCGCCGCATGAGCGGGGTGGCACGTCACGATGCCTGGCAGGCAGGTGACAGCTACGACGGATATATGGGGCGATGGAGTCGACAGATCGCACCTCGTTTCCTCGAGTGGCTCGATGCGCCGGACTGGCTCGACTGGCTGGAGATCGGCTGCGGAACCGGCGCGCTGTCCGCGGCCATCCTGGCACGATGCAATCCCAGGAGCCTGCTGGCGATCGATCCCTCAGAAGAATTCATTGCGACCGCACGCCGGAACGTATCGGATCAGCGGGCCGAATTCCGCGTCGCGGACGCACAATCGTTGCCGGTCGAGACTGCCAGCCGGGATGCCATCGCCTCGGCGCTGGCGCTGAATTTTGTGCCGGACCGCGATCTGGCACTGGCCGAGATGCAGGCGCGTGGCCCGACCTGGTGCGACGATTGGCTTCTATGTCTGGGACTACCCCGGCGGCGGCCTGGAGTTCATTCACGCGGTCTGGCAGGCCGCCATAGCGCTGGACCCGGCTGCCCAGGACCTTTCCGAAGACCGGCGGTTTCCGTTCTGCACCCCGGATGGGCTGCGTGACCTCGTCACCCGGGCCGGTTTGGCATCCGTCGAGTGCACCGCGATCGAGATACCGACGGTGTTCAAGGATTTCGACGATTATTGGCTCCCGTTCACGTGGGGCGCAGGACCGGTCCCGGGTTACTGCGCCAGCCTTTCGTCCGATGCTCGCCAGCGGCTGCGAGACCGGCTGCATGACACATTGCCGCGCGGGGAAGGCGGCACGATACCGTTGAAGGCGCGCGCCTGGGCGGTCAAGGCAAAGGCTGCGTGATCCCGCTCACACCACGCCCTGCGTCCGCAGACGCTGCACCTCGTCGGCGCTGACGCCACACAGAGACGACAGCAGCTCCGCCGTGTGCTCGCCCAGCAGCGGTGGCCGCGTCACCTCGGCCGGCGAGTCCGACAGCTTCACCGGGCATCCCACTGTCTGGTAAGTCCCCCGCGTCGGATACTCGACGTCCAGAATCATGTCGCGCGCCCGCAGATGCGGATCAGCCAGCACCTCGCCGGTGTCCAGCGTCGCGCCGCACGGTACGCCGGCGTCGCCCATCAGCCGCATCACCTCGTGCTTGCTGCGCTGGCGCGTCCACGCCTCCACGATCGCGTTCAGCGCCTCGCGGTTCTCCCACCGCCCATCAGGCGTTGCGAAGCGAGGATCATCCGCCAGTTCCGGCTGACCCATCACGCCGATCAGCGCCTTCCACATCTGCGGCTGCGCGTGGATGAACACGTAGTCGTTCGGCCCGCCCGGCGCGCAGGCATAGGTCGTGCCCGGCACCGTCTTCCCAAGCTGATTGCCGTTGCGCTGCATCGGCGCGCCGAAACGCTGGTGGTCGCGCAGGCTGACCCGAATGAGGTTCACCACCGCGTCCTGCATCGACACCTCGACATGCTGGCCCTTGCCGGTCTGATGCCGCTGCTGCAGCGCCGCCAGGATACCGATCGCCATGTGCATGCCGGTGCCGGAATCACCGATCGCCGGATAGACATAGGTCGGCGGGTTCTCGGGAAATCCGGTGACGCTCATGGCACCACCCATCGCCTGCGCGATCGGCTCGAAGCTCTTGAAGCCGCTGTACGGACCGTAGGTGCCGAAGCCCTTGATCGTCGCGTAGATCAAACGCGGGTTCACCTTCGACAGCTCCTTGTAGCCAAGCCCCAACCGATCCAGCGCGCCAGGCCCAAAATTCTCCACCAGCACGTCGGACTGCTCGATCACCTTCCTGAACAGCTGCTTCCCTTCTTCCGTCTTCAGGTTCAGCGTCAGGCTGCGCTTGTTGGCGTTCAGGATGAGGAAGAACAGGCTGTCGCTGTCGGTGCGGTCGCGCATGTTGGTGCGCGCGACGTCGCCGCCCTTGGGCTCCTCCAGCTTGATCACGTCGGCGCCGAGGAAGCCCAGGATCTGGGCGCAGGCAGGCCCCGCCTGGTTGTGTGTCATGTCGATCACGCGAATGCCGGTCAGCGCCTGGGTCATGCTGTCTCTCCTTTAATGGGCGCGACCGTGCGACATCTTCGCCTCGATCTGCGTCAGGATTTCGGTCAGGCCGACGCTCATGATCACCAGGACCAGGATCGCCGCATAGGTGCCGGTCGCGTCGAACACGCCGGAATAGTATTCGATCATGAATCCGATACCACTGTTGGACGCGATCAGCTCGGCCAGCAACGTGTTGGTGAAGGCGTAGCGGACCGCGATGCGCATGCCGGTGAAGATCCAGGGCAGCGTCGCCGGCACCAGCACCTTGCGGATCAGCTCGAACCGCGTCGCCCCCATCAGCGCCAGCGCGCGCGTGAGATCGCGATCGACATTGCGCACGCCGTCCAGCGTGCTGTTCAGCACCAGGAAGAACACGGTGATGGCGACCAGCACTACCTTCGAACTCGAGGCCAATGCCGAACACGATGACGAACAGCGGCGCCAGTGCGATCTTCGGCATCGCGTACAGTGCCGCGATATAGGGCGACAGCACGCGATGCAGTCGCGGCATCAGGCCGAACAGCAACCCGAGCGCAATGCCGACCCCACTGCCTATCGCATAGCCCAGCGACATGGCGAGCAGTGTGGCGCCGACATTCTCCCACAGCGATCCGTCGAGGATCCAAGACCACAGCCGCGTCACGATCTCCACCGGCCCGCTCATCCAGAAGCGCAGGTCGGCGCTTGGCAGGTACTCCCACATCGCCAAGCATGATCAGCGCCAACACCAGGCGTGCCACGCTTCGCCCGGCAGTCGTGGACAGCAGTCCGGCAGCGACAGGCGCCCTTCCCGCGCGGGACCGGTTCGAGGGAGACGGGACCAGCGATGCTGCAGTGCGGCCACTCATACGTCGGTTCCCCGCGCCACTTCGTCCTTCAGCTCATCCCAGAGCGCCTCATGCAGATGCGCGAAGTCCTCGGTGAACCGTATGCGGAACACGTCGCGCGGCCGCGGCAGCTCTACCGTGCGTATCGTGCGGATGCGGCCAGGACGCGCACTGAACACCACCACCCGATCGGCCAGCGTGATCGCCTCGCCCAGATCGTGCGTGACGAACACCACGGTCATCCGCCGTTGCCGCGTCAGCTCCTGCAGCTGATCCAGCATCAGCAGCTTCAACTGCGCATCGAGCGCGCCGAACGGCTCGTCCATCAGCAGCGTCTCAGGCTCGTAGATCAGCGTGCGCGCCAGTGCGACGCGCTTGCGCATGCCGCCCGACAGTTCGGCCGGATAATGCCGCTCGAACCCGGTCAGCCCCACCAGCCTGATGATCTGCGCCACACGCTCATCCGCTTCGGCGCGCGGCACGCCGCGGCATTTCAGCTCCAGCGCGATGCGGATGTTGTCGGCCGCGGTGCGCCAGGGCAGCAGCGTGTCCTTCTGTGTCATATAGCCGACCTGGCGATTCAGCTCGCTCACCGCCACACCGTCATACGACACCACACCCGCACTCGGCGGCAGCAGCCCGGCGATCAGGTTCAGTATCGTGGACTTGCCGCAGCCACTCGGCCCCACCAGCGCGACGAACTCGTGGTCGACCACCGCCAGGTCGATCGGCTGCAGTGCCTCCACCTCGCGGTCGCGCGTGACGAACGTCTTGCCCACGCCGGCCAGCCCGATCTTCGGCGCGAGATCACCCCTCGGCATGGCGCCACCGCAGCATGTGCCGTTCGCTCCGCGCCGCCACCTCGGTAACGGCGAGCCCGAGCAGCATCAGGATGAACAGCGCCGAATAGAGCGACGTCATGTCGAACTGGGACGCCGCATCGCTGATCAGGAACCCAAGCCCGCGCCGCGCGGCCAGCATCTCACCGGTGGTGGCGGCCACCAGCGCGTACGGCAGCGCCGTCTTGATGCCGCCGATGATCCACGCCATGCACGCCGGCGCCACCACCTTCTGAAACATCTCGCGCCGCGTCGAGCCCATCAGCTGCACCTGCTCGATCAGGTCGCGGTCCACCGACGACGCGCCGGCGAACGTATTGAAGAACAGCAGGAAGAACACGACGAGTGTCACCAGCACGATCTTCGGCAGCATGTCGAGGCCGAAGAACATGATGAACAGCGGCGCCAGCGCGACCAGCGGCACGCTGTAGAACGCCACCACGATCGGCCGCAGGATGCCCGCGGCGATCGGCGAGCGACCCAGCATCAAGCCGGCGAGCACGCCCAGCATCGATCCGGCGACCAGCCCGGTGACCACCTCGGTCAGCGTCGTCGCCGCATGAGGATAGACGCTGCCCTGCAGCCACACGGCGAGCTTCGCCGCGATCAGTGTCGGCCGGCTGGTCCACGCGCCACCCGAGACGCGCCCGACAATCTCCCAGCCGGACAGCAGCAGAACCCCCACCGCGATCTGCCACAGCACGATGGGGTCGAAGCGTCGCGCCATGCTATTTGCCCAGAAGATCCTTCGCGGCCTCGCGCGACAGGTCAGGATAGACGACCTGGTCATAGGTGGCGGAGATCGGTGTCTTCTCTGTCAGGTTCACCATCTTCACCGTGTTGTCCACCTGCGCCTGCGAGATCACCGGCGTCGCTGGCACCGCCTTGATATAGGTGTCGAACGCGGTGTTGAACTCGGCCTCGGGCGTGTCCTGGAAGAACGTGCGGGCGATCTTGCGCGAGCCTTCGATGTCCTGGTGGGCGAACGTCATCGCCCTGGTCAGCGCGCGCACGACATGCAGCAGCAGCGGGCGCTTGGACGCGAGCGTCGCACGGCTGGTCGTGATCACCTGATACGGCACATCGCGATACTCGGGCAGTTCGCCGGTCATCGGGTCGGCGATGATCTGGCCGATGCCGCGGGTCACTGCGATATTGGTGAACGGCGACATGAAGGCGAAGCCGTCGGTGCTGCCCGCCTGCGTCGCCGCCACCATGGGCGCGCCAATGCCGATGGGCTGCAGCTGCACATCGCGCGACGGATCCATGCCGCGCACCAGCATGATGGTGCGCATGAACTCATCCGTGCTCGAGCCGGGCGAGGTGATGCCGATGCGCACGCCCTTCACGCGCTTGATCTTCTCATCGAGCGACATGGTGTCGGTGATGCCCAGCCGCTTGATCGCGTCATTGGAGAGCACCAGCGCAATCGGATACACGTCGAAGGCAGTGGAAATCCCCACCAGCGCGCCGCCGCGTCCGACCGCGTGCATGGTGTGGGCAAAGCCCACTTGGGTGATCTCCGCGCTGCCTCCCATCACCGCCGCTGCCTGCCGCGTGCCGGATGTGACATCGACCGATTCCGGCTCCAGGCCTTCCTGCTTGTAGAAGCCGCCGCCGATGGCGATGTACTGCAAGCAGGAACGACATGCCCTTGCCGGCGAAGGCGATCGTGACCTTCTGCAGCTCCTCGGCCGCCGCCGGGCGCATGGCCACCAGCGCCAGCGCAATCACGGCCAGTCGGATGATACGCGCCGGCATCGGCTTCCTCCCTGTATGTCCTTTCCACCAGAGTAGTCATCCACCAGACTTGCAGCAATCGCCAGCGCGCCGCTATGGTGCCGCCGGTGCAACATCCAACCAGGGAGGGCTGCATGACCGCTTACAACCAGCATCATCCGCGCGGCCCTGCCTTTGCCCTGCGATCCATCGTCGCAGGGCTGGCCAGCGAACCGAACTGACGCTCGGCCGGCTCTGAACGCCACCCTTTTCGCGTTCCATCGAGCCAAGAGATACATAGATGCCCACCATCAATCTGCGCGATGTCGGTGTGCTGTCGCCGCATCCCTTGTTCCGGAACCTGACCATGGTGGTCGGCGACGCCGACCGCATCGGGCTGATCGCCGCGAACGGCGGCGGCAAGACAACATTGCTGAAATGCCTCGCCGGTCTGATCGAGCCCACCACTGGCGGCATCGTCCGTTCGCGCGGCATACGTGTGGGGTACGTCGAGCAGGACGTGCCGGCAAACCTGCTGAACCTGCCGCTCGCCGAAGCAATCCGACGCGCGCTGCCACCGGCGGAGCGCGACAGCCAGGCATGGCGCGTCGATGTTGTGCTCGACGATTTCGGCGCGCCGTCCGATCTGCATGATCGTCCGCTGAATGCGCTCAGCGGCGGCTGGCAGAGGCTGGCGCTGATCGCGCGCAGCTGGGTGACGGAGCCCGACGCGCTGCTGCTCGATGAGCCGACCAACCATCTCGATCTCGCGAAGATCCAGATGCTGGAACGCTGGATCGCCGCGTGTCGCCTGCCGATGGTGATCGCCAGCCACGACCGGCGATTCCTCGACGCGTGCACGAACCGCACGCTGTTCCTGCGGCCGGGCACGTCGCGTATCTACGCTCATCCCTACACGCGCGCGCGGCTGCTGCTGGCCGAGGACGATGCCGCGCAGGAGTCGAAGCTGGCGAAGGAAACGCGCGAGATGGATCGGCTGCGACGCAACGCCAATGAGCTGAAGAATGTCGGCATCAACAGCGGCAGCGATCTGCTGCTGAAGAAGTCGAAGCTGCTGCGTGAACGTGCCGCGGCATTGGAGCAGACTCTGACGTCGGTGCATACTGAGCGGTCGGGCGATATCCGGCTCGCGAACCGCGGCACGCATGCGAAGGTCATGCTCGCACTGGCCGGCGTCGATGTGCGCACACCCGATGGACGGACGCTGTTCCGCATCGGCAAGCTGGACGTGTTCCAGCAGGATCGGATCGCCATACTCGGCCGCAATGGTGTCGGCAAGTCGCAGTTCGTGCGCCTGTTGCGCGGCGCGCTGACTGGCGGCGACGTGCCAGGCCTGCGCGCCAGTCCGTCCATCGTCCTCGGCTATGTCGATCAGCTCATGTCGCATCTGTCGGACAAGGCGACGCCGCACGGCTTCATCAGCGATGCGTTCCGGCCGGGCGATCAGCGGACCATCAGATTTCTGGCGGGCGCCGGATTCTCCGTCGATATGCAGCGGCGCCCGATCGCCGATCTTTCACCAGGACAGAAGGCACGGCTCGGCTTGCTCGCGCTGCGCCTGACCGAGCCCAACTTCTACCTGATGGACGAACCGACCAACCATGTGGACATCGCCGGGCAGGAGCGCTTGGAAGCAGAGATCCTCGCGCACGAGGCGACCTGCATCATCGTCTCGCACGACCGTGCCTTTGTCGCGGCGATCGCTACGCGCTTCCTGCTGATCGATGGCGGAAGAATGACAGAGATAGACACCCCGGAACCGTTCTATCGCAGCCTGATCGCTGCATGATAGCGACCGCTACCGCCTGATCGTCATGGCGGGGCTTGGCCCGGCCATGACGGGGAGGAATGGTGAGGAACCGTGAGTGTGACGGGCCTTTGGTATGAGCAGGACTCGCGCGACTGGCTGACTGCATGTACCATCGGCGCAACACGCACGGGAGGAACGCCATGAAGCTCAGCAGCGATCGCATTTTGACGACTCACGTGGGCAGCCTCCCACGGCCGCAGGCGCTGGTCGATCTGCTGGTGAAGAAGGACCAGAACCAGCCGTACGATCATGCAGAATTCGATCGCCAGGCGACCAAGGCCGTCGCCGACATCGTCGCGCACCAGGTCGCGATCGGCATCGATGTCGTGAGCGACGGCGAGGCCAGCAAGATCGGCTATGCCACCTACATCAAGGAACGCCTCACCGGCTTCGGCGGCGAGCCGTTCGTGCCGAAGCCGCAGCGCGATCTGGCGGACTATCCGGAGTTCCGCAATCGCATGATCCAGTTCACCGGTCCTCAGGTGTTCCGCCGCCTGTGCTGCATCGGCGACATCCATCTCAGCGACCACGATGCGGTCAAGACGGATATCGCCAACTTCAAGGCAGCGATCGACAAGTCGAAGCCGGTCGATGCGTTCATGCCGGCGGCGTCGCCCGGCGTTGTGTCGGCGTTCCAGCCGAACCGGCATTATCCAAACCACGCCGCCTATATCGGCGCTGTCGCTGACGCGATGCGCGAGGAGTACGAAGCGATCGCCAATGCCGGCATTGTCGTGCAGCTCGACAGCCCCGATCTGGCGATGGCGCGTCACACCGGCTTCCAGGACCTCAGCGAGTCCGAGTTCGTGAAACAGGCCGAACAGCAGGTCGAGGCGGTGAACCATGCGCTCGCCAACGTGCCGGCAGGTTCGGCGCGGCTGCATCTGTGCTGGGGCAACTACGAAGGCCCGCACGACTTCGACATCCCGTTGCAGAAGGTGCTGCCGATCATCCTGAAGGCGAAGCCGCAGGCGATCTCGTTCGAGGCCGCCAATCCGCGCCATGCGCATGAATGGGCGATATGGCGCGACGCCAAAATCCCCGACGACAAAGTGCTTATCCCCGGCGTGATCGACACCTGCACCAACTACATCGAACACCCTGAACTCGTCGCACAGCGCATCTGCCAGTACGCCGACATCGTCGGGCGCGAGCGCGTGCTCGCAGGCACCGATTGCGGCTTCGCGACCTTCGTCGGACACGCCGGACGCGTGGATCCGGAGATCGCCTACAGAAAGCTCGCCGCGCTCGTCGAAGGCGCGAAGCTGGCCTCCACAAAGCTGTGGCACTGAGGGGAACGCATCATGAAGCTCAGCACCGACCGCATCCTCACCACGCATGTTGGCAGCCTGCCGCGGCCGCAGTCGCTGGTGGCACTGCTGATCAAGAAGGATCGCGACGAACCCTATGACCGCACTGAATTCGCCGCGCAAGTACGCCAGGCGGTAGCCGACATCGTCGCGCGCCAGGTGAAGATCGGCATCGACGTCGTCAGCGACGGCGAGGCGAGCAAGGTCGGCTATGCGACCTATGTGCACGAACGGCTCACCGGCTTCGGCGGCGAGCCCTATGTGCCGAAGCCCAATCGCGACGTCGCGCCCTATGCGGATTTCCGCCAGCGTCTGGAGCTGTTCATTGGACCGCAGCAGATCCGCCGTCTGTGCTGCACCGGGCCAATCGCGCGCCAGGATCATGAATCGGCACAACGCGACATCGACAACTTCAAGGCGGCGATCGCAGCGTCCAAGCCGGTGGATGCATTCATGCCCGCGGCGTCACCCGGCGTGGTATCCACGTTCCAACCCAACCGGCACTATCCGAACCATGCTGCCTACATCGAAGCGATCGGCGCGGCCATGCGCGAGGAGTACGAGTTGATCGCCAATGCAGGCATCGTCGTGCAGCTTGACAGCCCGGACCTTGCGATGGCGCGGCACACCGGCTTCCAGGACCTGACAGAGGCGGAGTTCCTCAGGCAGGCCGAACAGCAGGTCGAGACTCTCAACCACGCCCTGGTGAATGTTCCTGCGAGTTCCGCACGGCTGCATCTGTGCTGGGGCAACTACGAAGGCCCCCACGACTTCGACATCCCGCTGGCGAAGATCCTGCCGATCGTTCTGAAGGCAAAGCCTCAGGCCATTTCGTTCGAGGCGGCGAACCCGCGGCACGAACACGAATGGACGGTGTGGCGCGAGACGAAGCTGCCGGACGACAAGGTACTGATCCCCGGTGTCATCGATACCTGCACCAACTACATCGAGCATCCTGAACTGGTGGCGCAGCGCATCTGCCGCTTCGCCGATGTCGTCGGGCGCGAACGGGTGATCGCCGGCACGGATTGCGGCTTCTCGACCTCGGTCGGCACCGCCGGCCGCGTGGATCGTGAGATCGCATTCCGCAAGTTGGCGTCGCTGGTCGAAGGTGCGCAGATCGCATCGAAGCAACTCTGGCACTGACCTAACGCCGCGTCAGTGCTTGCCGGCACCGGGAGCCCGGTTACTGAGACGGTCCATCACCGCCAGCATGACCGCGGACAGGATGAATGCCAGGTGCAGTCCCACGCTCCAGGCCAGCTCCCGGTCGTTCAACCGCGCGATGTTCATGAAGCTCTCCAGCACCTGGATCGCCGAGATGGCGACGATCGATGTCATCAGCTTGAGCTTCAGATCGCCGAAGCCGACATGGCCCATCCATTGCGGCCGGTCGTCATGGGCTTCGAGGTCCAGGCGCGAGATGAAGTTCTCATAACCGGCAAAAATCACCATGAGCAGCAGATTGCCCATCAGCGACAGATCGATCAGCGACAGGATGGCGACCGTCAGCTCCTCGCCGCGCGCCTCGAGCCCGTGGGAGAACAGCCCGATCGTCCGGTGGATGAATTCGACCAGCAGCAGCAGGAGAGCGGCGGCCAGACCCACATAGAATGGCGCCATGAGCCACCGGCTGGAGAACAGTGTCTGCTCCAGCACACGCTCGATCATCGGGCGCCGCTTTAACATCGAATGCTCCATTGCAACGCCGCGCCCGGTCAGCAGGACGCCAGACCGAGGCGGTCCTCGATGATCCGGACCATCGCAAGTTCCTGCGGCCACGCGACACCATCGGCCAGCATCACCTGGCGTGCCGCACGCGCGATCAGAGCCGAGGCGGTGCTGCCTGCGCAGGGACGCAGCGCGTCCGCCGCCTCGCAGAGTGCTGCGAGATGGTCGGCGGACTGTCTGGTCGTCGCCTGGTCCAGCAGTTCGAGCGTGCTGCGCCGGCCATAGCGCGCCAACAGACCGGTGCGGCGGAGAAAGCCGATCAGCGCCCGGCGCTCGCTTGGATCCACCGCGCCGTCGGCCAGGGCGACGAGGGCGCCGGCACGAATGATGCCGTCCATGGTGCGCTGGCCCGGAATGACGACGACCTCTGGCTGGGCGTCGTGGCGGCGGGATCGCAGGCGGCTGAAATATACCATATTGGTGCTCCTGTGCGTTGCGGGTCACGCGCACGGAGCGATCAGACAGGGAGCGGATTGGCCCCATGGTATGATCACCGCACGTGCGCGGTGATCCGACATCGCAGGTTGGCCGTCATCGGCGCGGCGTCCTGCCAGAGGGGCCCGGATCGGGTTGTTGGCAGTTAGCTGGCCTCGGCTCGCGTGAATTCAAGGCCGGGTGTCTTGCCCACCACTGTCCCTGGGTGTGGGATATCGACCGATGCTCAGCGAGATCGACGCCAATGGCCGACAAGCAGAATTTCGTCCTCGTCCCTGATGCCGAGCCCGATGAACCTGCACCGAAGCCCCCGACGCTGCTCGACCACATCCGCGCGCTGCTGACATTTGGCACCCCGGGTGTTCCCGCCACCACGTCCGACCGTCCGCGACTGATCTTCGGCTTCGACGCCACCGCATCGCGCGAGCCCGCCTGGGCCACGGCCCGTACCGTCACCGACGCTCTGGTGAAGGCGCTGCCGGGCGAACTCGATGTTGCACTCGCGGTGCACGGTGGCTCGATGCTGCATACCTTCACCGAGTTCACCGCTGATCCCAACAGGTTGCGCGACCGCGCCGCGGGCATCAGGTGCCTCGCCGGGATGACACGGCTTCTACCGATCCTGTCGCGCGCGCTGTCCAATCCTGGTGTGCGCGTCGTCGCCTATATCGGCGACGTGTTCGAGGAATCGCCCGTGCGCGGCAGGAAGCTTGCCGACGAAATGGGCCTGAGGGGCATCAAGCTCATCGTGCTGCACGATACCAGCGACTGGAACGCCAAGCGCGACGCCGAGGTGTTCCTGGATCTCGCGCGCCGTACCGGCGGCTGCGTGCTGCCGTTCGATGCGAACGCACCGGCGCGGCTGCGCGAACTGCTGGCGGCGGTCGCGGTGTACGCGGTCGGTGGCAGCGACCTGCTCGAAGAGAAACGCGACGAACTACCAGGCGCCGTGCTGCTCCTGGAGCATCTGCGCCGCGATCGCTGACGCCGTCAGTCCTCGCCGAAGAAGCGGCGCTGCGCCACGCGCATCGTGCGGCGCCTCAGGCCCCAACCCGATGAAGTCGATCATCCGCGACGGATCCTCGCCGATGCGAGGCAGGGCGCGTTCGCGCAGTGCGGCCGCATCGTCGCCGACGCCGAAGAACAGCTGGCTCCACATCGCATGAATCCGGTGCAACGCACCGAAGTAGCGGTCGTGCTCTTCGGCGTAAGCGTCGGCCTGGGAACGCCAGTCAGGTGACGCCACCAGGCGATCGCGCAGCACGCGCACGTCGCGCAGGGTCAGCGACAATCCGCTGCCCCACACAGGATCGCTGGCCGCGGCAGCATCGCCGATCAGCACCACGCCGTTCCGGTAAGGATGCGGCGCCCAGCAGTCCGGCGCATTGAACGAGGCGAGCGGACCGATGCACTCACCGCCACGGAACCAGTCAGCCGCGGCGCCGACCGCGACCGACATATCGACGAAGCGTCCCACGTCGCGCGCACCGCTGAGCGGCGGATGCGCCGCGGCCAAATACGCGACGTAAGCGCGGAACCTGCCGCCGCCGACCGGAAAGACGATGGACAGTCCCTGGTCGACCGGGTTCACCACCATCTGCACTGCATCGTCCGGCACGCGCAGGTCGCGATACAGCGCGCCGGCGACGGTGACCCAGTCCGGATCGCGCTCGACTGTGAAGCCGGCCTGCGTCACGCACACGGGAGTTGCGCCCATCGGCTCCCACGACCAGCCGGCATGTCAATCGCCGCGTTGTTCCATCCATGCGGACCGCCACCTTCGGCGGATCGCCGGGAACGACCTCGAGCACCTCCGCCGGACGCAGCAGCTCCGCATCGGATTCCACAGCCAGATCGAGCAGACACTGCTGCATCTCCGGATGATAGAAATCGAGAAGGCCCGTCCTTGCCGGCGTCGTCTCGACAAGATCGCGATTGCTATCCGGCATCGTCAGCCATCGCGTCTGGTGAGCGCAATCGGCGAGCAGGCGGTCGTAGATGCCCAGCTCGCGCGCCTCAGTGATACCCCACGGCAGCATGCCCTCGCCGCGCACGCGGTCACGGAATACCGGCTCACGCTCGACGATGAGTGTGCGTGCGCCGGTGCGCGCCATTGCTGTCGCGAAGGCAGAACCCGCGAGTCCGCCGCCGACGATCGCCAGATCGAAGTCCATCCGCGACTCCTCCCTTGGGCTCGTTGAGGACTACGCCGCTGCTTCAGCGCGCCGCTCGTGGCGCTTTCTCTGGTGCGAATCCAGGTAGCGCTTGCGCAGCCGCACCGCGCCTGGGGTTACCTCCACCAGCTCGTCGTCCTCGATATACGCGATGGCCTGTTCCAGGCTCATACGGCGGGGCGGGATCAGCAGCATCGCGTCGTCCTTGCCCGCCGCGCGGATGTTGGTGAGCTTCTTTTCCTTGATCGGGTTGACCTCGAGGTCCGATCCGCGCGCGTTCTCGCCCAGGATCATGCCGACATAGACCTTGTCGCCCGGGTTCACGAACAGCGTGCCGCGTTCCTGGATGTAGAACAGCGCGTAGTGCACCGCCTCGCCGTTCTCGGTGGAGATCAGCGCGCCGTTGCGCCTTCCCTCGATCGGGCCCTTCCAGGGACCGTAGCCCGCGAACAGCCGGTTCATCACGCCGGTGCCGCGCGTGTCGGTCAGGAACTCGCCGTGGTAGCCGATCAGTCCGCGGCTCGGGATGCTGAAGGTCAGCCGCAGCTTGCCGCCGCCCGAGGGCCGCATGTCGCGCAGTTCGCCCTTGCGGCGGGAGAGCTGCTCCACCACCACGCCGGCATAGGGTTCGTCCACATCGACCAGCACTTCCTCCATCGGCTCCTCGCGGGCGCCGGTGTCGGGATTGCCGCGGGTCAGCACGCGGGGACGGCCGATGGTGAGTTCGAAGCCCTCGCGGCGCATCTGTTCGATCAGCACCCCAAGCTGCAGCTCGCCGCGGCCGGCCACCTCGAAGGCCTCGGTCTCGTTGCTGTCGGTCACCTTGATGGCGACGTTGCCCTCGGCCTCGCGGTAGAGACGATCGCGGATCTGGCGGGAGGTGACCTTCTTGCCCTCGCGCCCGGCCAGAGGGCCGTCATTGATGCGGAAGGTCATCGCCAGGGTCGGCGGATCGACCGGGATGGCTGACAGCGGCGCGGCCAGTTCCGGCGCGCCGATCGTGTCCGGCACGGTGGCCTCGGCAAGGCCCGCGACGGCGATGATGTCGCCCGCCTCCGCCTCCTCCACCGGCACGCGGTCGAGGCCGCGAAACGACAGGAGCTTGGTCAGCCGGCCGCTCTCTCCGGTGGCGCCGTCGGCGTGCAGCACCTTCAAGGCCATGTTCACCCGCGCCCGCCCCTGCTCCACGCGGCCGGTCAGCACTCGGCCGAGGTAGGGGTCGTATTCCAGGATGGTCGCCACCATGCCGAACGGGGCGTCGGGATCGACCGTCGGCGCCGGCACATGGCGCACCACCAGGTCGAACAGCGCCGACAGGTCCTGCCGCGGGCCGTCGAGCGTCGTGTCCGCCCAGCCCTGCCGGCCCGAGGCGTAGAGCATGGGGAAATCGAGCTGCGCATCGCTGGCGCCGAGGATGGCGAAGAGGTCGAAGATCTCCGTGTGGACCTCGTCCGCGCGGGCGTCGGACCGGTCCACCTTGTTGACCACCACGATCGGGTGCAGGCCGCGGGCCAGTGCCTTGCCGACCACGAACTTGGTCTGCGGCAGCACGCCCTCGGCCGCGTCGACCAGCACGATGGCGCCGTCCACCATGTTCAGGATGCGCTCGACCTCGCCGCCGAAATCCGCGTGGCCGGGGGTGTCGACGATGTTGATGCGGGTATCGCGCCAGAGCACGGAGGTGCACTTGGCCAGGATGGTGATGCCGCGCTCGCGCTCGAGGGCGTTGCTGTCCATCGCCCGCTCGGCGACCACCTGATGGTCGCGGAACGAGCCGGACTGGCGCAGAAGCTGGTCCACCAGCGTGGTCTTGCCGTGGTCGACATGGGCGATGATCGCGACGTTGCGGATCTGCATAGGGGCCTGGGGTGCGGGGATGATGCGGCGCACACATAATGCGCTCACAGCGGCGATGCGAGGGGGAATCGAGCGTGCCAGCGCCCTTCAGACGTCCGGTAGGAAGTCGAGCGACAGAATCTGGTCCAGCGACCACGGACATGTATCGTTCGGCAGGCCGAGGCTCTTGCCGCTCCTTCGCTCCACGTCCTGCCGGGCGTTCACAAACGCTGACGCCAGTGCGTATTCGGCGAACCCGCGCAACGACGGGCTGTCCTCGAAAAGCTCCTGCAATTCACGGCGCTGCTCGTCGAGAGTATTCCGCCAGCTCTGGCCTTGATGGCGGCGCTGCCGCAAATGACCCCATTTCAGCAGGTGCTCGCAAATGACCCTGAGCCGGGAGCGGACTTCCCGTTTCTGGCTCGCGGCCACCCCCTCGATCTCCTCGGCGACGTTATCCCAATCGACCTCATTGGCTGCGCGGCGACGAAGTGCACCCGCCTGCTGCTCGGCCCAGGCGACAACGTCAGTGTCGTAGAGTGTGTCGGGTTCCTGGTCAGCCATCGCCGCATCATAGCGTACGGTGGGTCGCTCGGTAGGCGCTGCGGGTGAAGGAAGTGAGAACGCAGATAGATCCCGGATCCGGTCCGAGGGCAGGCAGCGACACGCAGCCGCGGCGAGGCCGCCCTAGGCCAGCCCGCGTCAGCAGGCGACAAGTCGAATATTTGGCGCTGGCGCGCCGATGCGGCGCCGCCATCGGGGCTTGTCTACGCCATCTGTGGTTCTATGACGCAAGCCGAGGCGGCCCCCCTCGGCGCATCGAGCGAGCGCAGGATGGTGCTGCTGCCATTCGGGTTCCCAGGGCGGGCTTCAGGGCGGGCCGGTGGCGGGCGTCGGCAATCGCGGCGGTGTGCCGCGGACCATCCGGGGTCCGCGCGGTCGGAGTGGTCACCGGAGCCAAAGGCGAACATGCGCCTGTTCAGGCTTTTGAGGAAGCCAGCGAGGCTGCCGCCATAGGCGATGATGGCGTGGCTGAGTTCGTCCCAGAATGCCCGGTCGAGCTGGCCGGGCGTGATGCCGAGGTCATGGCAGATATCGGCGATGACGGCGCCGACGGGGCGGCGACGCACCACCGGGTCGAGTCCGGTGGCAAGCCTTGCGGCGATCTCTTCCTCTGTGGGCAGGCGTGCGAGGCGCGGGTCCTCCGTGAGGCGCGGCGCCTCGGTGTGGTCGGCGGGCTGGAGTTCAGGCTGGGCGTCTGGCGGTGCGATCTGGCGTGGGGGGCGGGGCGCGCGGGTGGCGGGCAGGCGGATGGGGGATGGCTTGAGGTCCTGGCCGCGGGCGGCGCGACGGATGAGCGCGGCTTCGAGGGCCGCGGCGCGACGCAGGCCACCGGTGATGCGGGCGAGGATGACAGCGAGGTCGGCGGTGCCGAAGGGTTTGGCGAAGAGGGCGAAGCCGGGGGTGGTGGCGCGAAGCTGAACCGTGCCGGCGAGTTGCTTGCCGTAGTCGATCAGTTTGCGGACGAGGCTGAGGACGCGACCGATGCGGCTGGGCATGGCTGGGGTGGCCTGGGGCGGACCGGGGTCCGTGGTTAGGGCGGGGGCTTGGGCTCCGGCCGACATGAACGTAACAAGAACACAAGCAAGGCGACGATGTCAAGGAAAGAATTCCTGCGGCGGCAACTTGCTGGGGCGGCAATATGGGCTTCACCGGCGTTGACCGTTAGCTCGGCTCAGGAAGCGCCCCACATCCCGGCAGAATCGCGTGCGGCATGGCAAACCGCGTGAATGATGATCTCAGTTTCCGTGGCCTCGTCAGATGTCGTGCGCCGGATGGTGGATCGCCCGTGCGAGTGCCGATAGCGGATACGGCAACAGAAGGTCGATGATCGCCTGGATGCGCGCCGGAACACGTCGCGCGCCTTGCGGCGAATGGGCGGCGATGCAATCGAGGACCGCCGCCCCGCGCCCATCGTTCTTGATGCCTAAGACGATTTGCCACCATGAGCGGACGGACAAGGAAGGTGCTAAAATTATGAGTGTAGAGCCTCACACGCGAACCCCACTCGCCAGGTGTTTCAGCGTTTTTTTCCTCGGCGTAGAAAGCATCCGCCACGCAACCTCGCGTGCTCGGCGTTCGGTTTCTTCTTAAGTAGGTTCTCCCATATGGACCCCCTATGGACCCCGCAGCTATAGCAAAGGCCAACAGCCGCCTACGCACCGCAAAGAAGGCGATCGAAGACCTTACTGGTTGCAATGACTACGACACGTTCTCTGATACTTGGTACACGTTCCTTGTCGCGGCCAAAGGCATCTACACAATTCTAGAGCAGGGCGCTAAATCGTCGGCTCAGGCGCGGCAATGGTTCGGGGCAAAGAGCAAGGAGCGCAGGAGTGATCCGCTGCTGCAATATCTCTACCAGGCACGCGACGATGACGAACATGGTCTTAGCCGGGTTGTCGAGCATGTGCCTGGGGCCCTTGGCATCGGGGTGAGCAAACCTGGCTTCAGCAACGCCATCCGGCTTGACGGCAGCATTGGTCCCGGAGGAACGCTCCAGATTACGAGCCTTGATGGCTTGCCGGTATTGGTTGAACAGACGCTGCCGCACGTTCGGCTCATTCGAGTGCATGGACGGGACAAAAAGCCGTACGACCCTCCTGAGCAACACTTGGGAGCCAAGCTTGCCAGCAATTTGCCGGTGCCGGTGGCTAAGCTGGCATTGTCCTACTTCGAGGGGATTTTCGCGGAGGCCGCAGCGCTGGCATAGGCCATCGTTCGAGGCCGCACGGAAGTCTCTGGAAGGTGCACCAAACGACATGGGGACAGCATGAACGAGACAGGTTAGCCGAAATTGAGCGCTGCTCGGTCATAGTGCCGATTCCGCAGGAATCCTACACCGCCATGGCCGCGTCATGATGAGCGGGTGGGACACGGTTGCGCGTTGCCCCTATTACTCGGTGCTCATCAACCCGGGCAATGCCGAAGTAAATCCTCCTCCGCCAAGCGAGAGCGCGCGCTGGTCGCTGTGCGATCTGCAGAAGGGCTACAATTACTGGTATAGTATTGATGCACGCGACCCGGGTAGGTCGCATTACCACCGTGTTATGGACAGACTTGGCGGTGGCCCCTCGGTCCCCGTCGGCAACGCCTTATTTCGGCGGAGCAGCGGCACCGGCACCTTGGCCACAGATTAAGGATCGCGTTTTCGCGCAGCATTGTGCGTCAGTTCATCGCCTCATTCTCAGCATTGTTCAGCCCTCCGTTCTCGTCTCCTTCGGTGCAGAAAGCTAGAGATTCATGACAGGGCGTGAAGATCCCAGTCGATGGGGCCTTATCTCGGACGTCAGCCTGCACCCTGAGATCGGCCATCGGTGCGCAGTGCTGTTGATACTGCATTTCGCCCGGGGAGACCCTGCTGCTTGGAAGACCAATAAGCACGCGCTGGAGCAGGTTCTCGAGGATGCGGCGTATGGCGTTTGGCCCCACCACCTGAACCTGTACTCGAAGGATGTTCCGGGCTAGCTAGGAGGCTAGTCTCCGCCCGGTTCTGGACCTGGATCCGCGCTAGAATCGCGCGGGCCGTTCCCCAGCCTGGTCCGCGCCGCCCGCGCGCCACGATGCGCTCTGCCTCGGCCGCCGACATGCGCGGCCAACACGGTAGCGATGTACTGGTTGAGGCTGATACCGGCCCGCGGCCGGGGACGTCGTTCGCAATGACCTCCGCACGCATTGCGGCACGACATCCACTTTGACCGACGGCGGGCTATTAAGAATCGGCAACCGGGCACGCCCATAGCCGCAAGCGAATTCGATGCGAATGGTGCGGGCTCAGGGAGCGCAGTGACTGAGCCACGGTCGTGTCGACCAGCGCCGCGGCTGGATCGATACCGATCATGTGCAAGACAGCGGGACGGGTCAATCGTATTCGAACAGCGGGCGCGTCGCCTTTGTCCACGTTACTGCCGCGCGCTATCACGAGGCAGGCTCACGTAAACGGAGATGAGTGCAATGGAACAGGACCAGCTTTTCGAGCGGCTCTGGAACGGCACAGCGCCAATGGACGAGTGGACGCAGGCCGTCTCCGACGGCGCTGTCACCTCCGTCTCCGAAAACATCATCTCCGTCCACACGACATACCTGTGCGGCTCCGTCACCGTCGTCCGCACCGCGGCCGGACTTGTATTTGTCGATACTGCCAAGCCGGACACAGCCGCCAAGACGCTCGCCGCGATCAGGCGCTGGGACAATAGCCCCATCCACACCGTCATCTACACGCACGGCCATATCGACCACACAAGCGGCATCAAGGTCATCGACCAGGAGGCCGACACAAGGGGCGTCCCGCGACCGCGGGTTATCGCGCATCGAAATGTGCTGCATCGATTGAGCCGTTATGAAGCGACGCATGGTTTCAACAGCATCGTGCAGGGGCAGCAATTCAATTACCCGGATTACGTCTACCCCATCGGCCAGCGGCGCCCTGATGAGATTTACGACGACACGCTCTCTCTGACGATCGGCGGTGAGAGGATCGAGCTGTTTCATGGGCGAGGCGAGACCGACGACGCCACCTTCGTGTGGTTGCCCGAACGCCGCGTTCTGGCGAGCGGAGATTTTGCGATCTGGATGTTCCCGAATGTGGGCAATCCTCGCAAGGTTCAGCGTTACGCAGCGGACTGGGCTGCCACCCTGCGCCAAATGCAGGCGTTGCGGCCGGATGTGCTAATACCCGGCCATGGTCCGGTGGTCTTCGGCCGGGAGCGCGCAGCTCAGATGCTGAGCGATCGCGCCGAGGTGCTGGAAAGCCTGGTCCGGCAGACACTTGAGCTGATGAACAGGGGTAGCCCGCTGGATGCGATCCTGCACGCAGTGTCCGCGCCCAAGGAGCTGCTCGCAAAGCACTACCTGCTGCCGAAATACGATGACCCGGAGTTTGTCGTCCGTGGCATCTGGCATCTCTATGCGGGGTGGTTCGATGGCAACCCTGCGCATCTCAAACCCGCGCCGTCGGCCGAATTGGCCGGCGAGATCGCGGCGTTGACTGGTGGCGCCGCACCGTTGGCCGACCGCGCCAGTGCGCTTGCTGAAGCCGGGAGGACCCGGCTGGCGGCACATCTGATCGAGTTGGCGAGCACCGCTTCGCCGGCGTCTGTGGACATTCAGACCGTGCGCGCGAAGGTCTACGCGCAATGCGCGGCGGCGGAAACTTCCTTGATCGGCAAAGCGATCTTCGAGGTCTATCGACGGGATGCAAAGGCTCGATCATCCGCATAGGCCGCATGAAGCAATAATCGACACTTCTCCGTGGCCCTCAGTGACCCTCCGTCGTTCTCCGTGTTGAAACAGAGCAGAACGCGCGGCACCCCTTCCACGCCCACCCCGGCGCCGCATATACCCTCCCCATGGCGCGCTTCCTCAAGATGCAAGGCTGCGGCAACGACTTCGTCGTGTTCGACGAACGCGACGGCTCGCTGGGCCTGACGCCTCGCCGAGCGGCGGCAATAGCGGACCGGCGGACCGGCGTGGGCTGCGACCAGTTCATCACCATCGAGCCGCCGCCGTCCGACAGCAACGCCGATGCCTTCATGCGTATCCGCAACCCCGACGGCGCCGAGGCCGGGGCCTGCGGCAACGCCACCCGCTGCGTTGCCGCAATCCTGGCGCGTGAGACCGGCCGCCCAACCCAGGTCATCCGCACCACAGCCGGCAACCTTCCCTCCGAGGCCCTCCCCGACGGCCGCGTGCGCGTCGACATGGGCCCGGCGCGGCTCGACTGGCCGGACATCCCGCTGGCGCGGCCGATGGACACGCTGCACCTCGACCTCGCGGTGGGGCCCCTCGCCGATCCGGCGGCCGCCAGCATGGGCAATCCGCACGCGACATTCTTCGTCGCGGACGTGACATGCCTGCCGGTAGCGGACCTCGGGCCGCACCTGGAGCACGATCCGCTGTTCCCCGAGCGCGCCAATATTGGCTTTGCCGAAATCCTCGCACCCGACCGGATCCGGCTGCGCGTATGGGAGCGCGGCGCGGGCCTCACACGCGCCTGCGGCTCCGGCGCCTGCGCCGCCCTGGTGAACGCCCACCGCCGCGGATTGACCGGTCGCCGCGCGACGCTCGTGATGGACGGCGGCGACCTGGAGATCGAATGGCGCGACGAAGGCCACGTGCTGATGACCGGCCCGGTTGCGATCTCCTTCACCGGCGAGATCGACCTCGCGGCCTACCCGCCATGAGCGTCGAGATCCTCACCTTCGGCTGTCGCCTCAACGCCTACGAAAGCGAGGTCATGCGCGGCCACGCCGCCGCTCTGTCGGACACGGTGATCGTCAACACCTGCGCGGTGACGGCGGAGGCGGAGCGCCAGGCGCGGCAGGCGATCCGCCGCACCGCGCGCGAGCGGCCCGGCGCGCGCATCGTTGTCACCGGATGTGCGGCGCAGATCGACCCGGCCGCTTGGGCGGCGCTGCCCGGCGTGGCCCGCGTGCTGGGCAACGCGGACAAGCTGAGGCCGGCAAGCTGGGCGCCGGACGCACCGAGTGCTGTGTCCGACATCATGGCCGCACGCGAGACGGCAGCGCATCTGGTGACCGAATTCGCCGGCCGGGCGCGCGCCTTCGTTCAGGTGCAGCAGGGCTGCGATCATCGCTGCACCTTCTGCATCATCCCGTTCGGTCGCGGCCCCAATCGCAGCGTGCCGATCGGCGCCGTGGTCGCGCAGGTCCGTGCCCTGGTCGAGGCGGGCTACCAGGAGGTGGTGCTGACCGGGGTGGACATCGCCTCGTACGGCGCCGATCTGCCGGGAGCGCCGCGGCTGGGGCAACTGGTGCGACGCCTTTTCGCGCTGGTGCCCGAGCTGCGACGGCTGCGCCTTTCATCGCTCGACCCCGCTGCGATCGATGCCGACATCTGGCGGCTGCTGGCCAACGAGGAACGGCTGATGCCGCATCTGCATCTGTCACTGCAGGCGGGCAGCGACCTGATCCTCAAGCGCATGAAGCGCCGGCATCTGCGTGCCGATGCGGCGGCGGCGATCGCGCGCGCCAGGGACCTGCGGCCCGGCATCGCGATCGGTGCAGACCTGATCGCCGGTTTCCCGACCGAAACCGAAGTTCTGTTCCGCGAAACGCTGGACTTCGTCGCCGACGCACAACTGCCGTTCCTGCACGTCTTTCCATACAGCGAGCGTCCCGGCACGCCGGCGTCGCGCATGCCCGCGGTGCCGGTCGAACAGCGGCGCGAGCGGGCGGCGCGTCTGCGCCAGACGGGCAACGCCTCGCTGCAGCGCTATCTGGCCTCGCATGTCGGGCGCACCGTGTCGCTGCTGACCGAGAGCGCCGATGCCGGCCATTCCGAGCACTTCGCCCCGGTCCGCCTCGCAGCCCGGGCCGCGCCGGGACGGCTGATGGCCGCACGCGTGACCGGCATCGCCGGCAATGCCCTGCTCGCGGAGGCCGCCTGATGGCTCTCGGCGTCTTCTCGCGGCTGAAGGAAGGCCTGACGCGCAGCACGCAGAAATTGGGCGAGGGCCTCAGCAACCTCACCGCCGTCGTCAGGAACCGAAGGCTGGACGACGAGGCGCTGGAGGAACTCGAGGACGCGCTGATCTCCGCCGACCTCGGCACTGAGGTGGCGCGGCGGGTGATCGGAAGCTTCCGCCGCTCGCGTTTCGGCAAGGAGGTGACGGACGAGGAGATCAGGCAGGCGCTGGCCGATGAGCTTGCCGCGATCCTGGAGCCGGTGGCGCATCCGCTGCGGCTCGATCCGGCGAACAAGCCGCACGTCGTTCTGGTGGTCGGCGTCAACGGCACCGGCAAGACCACGACGATCGGCAAGATGGCGCAGGCTTTTCGCGACCAAGGCAAGCGCGCCGTGCTGGTGGCCGGCGACACGTTCCGGGCGGCTGCCGTGGAACAGTTGCAGATCTGGGGCGAGCGCGTCGGCGCCCCGGTGATCGCTGGCGGGCCCAACGCCGATGCCGCCGGCCTCGCGTTCGATGCGTTGACACGGGCGCAGGCGCAGGGCGCTGACGTGCTGCTGATCGACACTGCGGGCCGGCTGCACAACAAGTCCGTGTTGATGGACGAGTTGCGCAAGATCATCCGCGTGCTACGCAAGCAGGACGAGACCGCGCCGCACTCGGTGCTGCTGGTGCTGGACGCCACCACCGGTCAGAACGCCGTGCAGCAGGTGCGCGTGTTCAAGGAGATGGTGGACGTGACTGGCCTGGTCGTCACCAAGCTCGACGGCAGCGCGCGCGGCGGCATCGTGGTGGCGCTGGCGGAGACGTTCGGTCTGCCGGTGCACGCGGTCGGCGTCGGCGAGAAGGCAAGCGATCTCCGGCCGTTCGAAGCGGGCGACTTCGCGCGCGGACTGGTGGGCATGTAGAGGCTAGAGCGGGCCGTCTCTCGCGTATGAAGGACGTTGACATTCGCAAGCTGGCTGGCTCGGGGCAGGGATCTGGTCGGGTCCACTCTCATGTTCGCCATTTCAAGCTGCAGGCACGTATATCCTTGCTTGTCCTCCAAGCTGTTCAGCGCAGCCGCCACTGGGCAGAGGCAGGACGGCACGAGTCATGAAACGACGGTTGATCATGGCTCTTATGCGCGGGTCTGGTTACCGCCGGACCGGTGATGCGTCGCGGAGCTTCCTCTGATCTAGCGGCCAGCTTGTCGGATGAGATCCGGCTGGTAGTGGAAACTGAGGGTTCTCCTGGCCGCTGACGTGCGCTCCAGCCTTGCTCAGCTCTTGCGATGTGTGTGGTGTCGATGTGAACTGCCTTGGTTGGGCGTGTATCAGGTGCCGGTAGGCTGCGCCTGTCTGGCGATTGCCCAGACGAAGCCTGCCAGCTCGCGGGCGATCGCGGCGGTGATGCACGGTGACGGTGGCTTGCCCGCCCGCGCCGAGACTTGTCGATACCGCCAGCACGAGTCGTTCCTGTGCCTTCCACGCGGTATCTGCGGATAACGGCTTGGCCAGACCTTCCTGCCGCAGTCAACTGCTCGCGGCGTGATCCGCGCCGGGACATCGATATGCTGCCAGGCGGCCTCCGATGGAGCGATTCTGCACGAGCCGCACTGTTGCCAGCCTTTGTGCTATACTCGCCTTGGTCGTCGCGTGCCGCCGCTGGAATGGCTCGGACGGCACCAGGACACGAGATACGCTCATGAGCTGGTCGTGGATCTCGGCAAAGCGACGTGATGTCACCGATTTCGGCAACCAGTGTTGCTGCTGGTAAACCACCAGCGTCCATGCCGTCGCAGCGCCTGCAGCGCGTGCACCACCGTGGCGAGCGACCAGTCCGGCAGGGCCGCTGCAATGTGGGCTTCCAGACGGTCGACGCCGTGCCGTCGCCGCCTCGACAGCTGCAATGCAGTCTTCGAGCACGATGTGATGCACCGCTGCTCGAACCGCAGGCCGGCAGCCATCGCGATGCATCAGTGTCCAGGCCGGTCGGTAGATGACCATGGCGCAACAGGAAGCCGGACAATTGCTCGGCGGGCACTGACCGAAGTTGTCCAGCACGGCTGCCAGCCGCGCCCGCACCAAATCGCGGATCGCCTCATGTGCTTCGTCGGGAACCGGCACACCGGCGTCAGCTTCACCAGCCTCGATGCAGCTATGGCGAGGTTGATCGCATTCTCGCCGAGTCGGTCTTGAGTCCGCTCGCCAGGTCTGCGAGGAATTAGCGAGGGAGCGACCACGATGCAGTCGTGCTTCGACGCTGTGCAGTTGTCGCTGAATGCCGTAACCGCAAGGTCCGGCCTCATAGCAGAACCGCAACTCGCTGGCCATTGCGTGCCAGCTTCGCAACCAACGCCTTCACGGCAGCCGGCGTGTTCGCAATCTTGCCATACTCGCGCACTTCATGTCCGTTTGCCCAGCCTCGGCGAGCGCCACCGCTATCGTCTCCTTGTGCACATCCAGCCCGATGTATGTAATAAGCTGCTTCAAGGCCCGTCTCCTATCGCATGAGGCTCGGCACCGGCCATCTCCGGCGCAACCCTCGTAAGACCTGCATACTGTGAGACGGGTCGCCCCTATCTCCGACGCGCGAACATCTGTCTAGCTCAGTCAGGTAGCCCCTCGGCAGCATTTTGCTATCCTTCCGACATAAGTGGGAGGATGGCCGGTGACTGACGAACTTACTTTCCGCGCGGAAGCCGCTGCTGAATACGACCGCGCTTTTGCCCATGTATCATCCCATTTCCTTCCATTTGTGCTTCGTGCGGCGCGGCTTGCGCCCGGTCATCGCGTACTTGACGTGGCGACAGGGACTGGCATCTCAGCCGAGGCGGTGCTTGATGCCGTCGGCCCAAGTGGATCGGTGCTGGCCACCGATATCTCGCAGGAGATGGTTGAGAAGGCCCGTAAGCGTCTGAGCCAGTCGCCTAACGCGGCCGTCGCAGTCGCGGATGGACAAGCGCTCAGCCTTCCCGAGGCCAGCTTCGATGCCGTCATATGCAGCCTTGGTCTTATGTTCTTCCCAGAGCCGGCGCGGGGTCTTGCCAGCTTCCATCGTGTGCTGCGCCCAGGTGGACGGGCAGCTGTCTCTGTCAAGGTCGCACCTGAGCGTTCCTATAATTTCAGGATCAACGTTGTCATAGCGCGCTACAAACCTAGCCTGGCCGATGCCGTCGCACGGCTCTTCGCACTCGGCGATAAGGCTCAGCTTAAATTGCTGTTCAGTGAGGCAGGGTTCGTGAACTTCGAGACCTTCACCGAGAGACACATCTTTGTGCTGCCGTCGTTCGACGCCTATTATGGCCCCTTCGAGCGCGGCGGTGCGTCCACCGGCCAATTGCTGGCGACCATGCCCGAAGCAGCGAGGCACGCCGTCCGGGAAGAGATGCGAAATGCGCTCAACGATACCGGCGGGCCCATCACGATCGATGTGGAACACAAAATCGCCAGCGGTCGAAGGCAGCGGTAGTCGGCAACGGTTGAATCCGCTGCAACACTGAACAGCAATATCACGGGGAGTAACGCCATGGATTTACTCAAACACCTGCCGAGCCCGATCGCTCCGAGCTTCAGCGAGGCACTGCGCATCGATACGCAAGCCGGCTGTTGGATTTTCGTCTCCGGCCAGGTCGGCGTGCCATTACCGCCCGACAAGGGCAGCGTCACGTTCGAACAGGAGGTGCGTACGACCTTCGAGCGCATCCGGGATTCGCTCAGCAAACTCGGCGCCGGCATGGACCATGTCGTTAGCATCAAAACGTATCTGACCGATCTCGGCCCCTATGCGGTGTTCTCGCGCATCCGCGGAGAGTTCTTTCCGAAAGACCCGCCCACCAGCACCGCCGTGCAGGTCGCGGGCCTGTTGCTGAACGCGAAGATCGAGATCGACGCCATCGCCTTTCTGCCCGCAGGTTCCGCCGGGTGAACGCGATCCCTGAGGGCTTGCCTATTGCGCGGCGGCGCGCATCGGGATGTGCGCCCGGAGGAAACGCCGCACCCGGTCGATCGTGCGCTGCTTCAGCTCCTCCGGCTCCTTCCACGGGTACACCGTGATTTCGGCGTTGGGCGCCAGCGAGGCGACATCGATCGAGGTCTGCAGCGGATGCCCTGGCACGTCATCCGGCAGTACCAGCATCGGCGTCCGGCAGTTCCTGATAAAGTCGCGCGACACGCTGTAAAGGAAATCGGGCTGAACCGCGTATAGGTTGTGCAGGTATTTCTCGATCGTGTCCGTCGACACATCGGGCCGCCGCTTCATGAAGTCGGGCACCCAGTTCTCCGTGCTATGCCGGTACATAACGGTCGGGTTCTCCGGCCGATGGCCAACAGTCTGGCAGAAGACGGCGGCAACGACGCGGTCGGGTGCCCGCTGCATCAGCTTCCCGGCAAAGCAACCGCCGATGCAGTAGCCCATGTAAAAGAATTCGCGGATGCCGAGGTGATCCATCAGTCCGAGCTGGTCGTCGGCGAACGCATCCCACGGGTTATCGATCGGCACTGGGCCGGTCGAATCGCCGCCGTTGGCGTTACGCTGGTCCATGGTGATGCAGCGGAAATCGTTCTTGAATACATCCATCGCGTTGAACACCGCGGTCGGCCAGTTGCTGACGCGGGAGTTCAAGCCGCCGCCAGGGGTAACCAAGAGCGGAAAACCAGAGCCCGTCTCCTCATAGCGGATGCGGACATCGCCTCTTTGATAGAGCGGCATGGCAGTTCCTCCCGAATTTTTCGCGGCAGACGGGTCCATCGCGGCCGCCTGGCAGGGCTGTTCCCTGTGTGCGAGTTCAGCCCAATTTGGGCCGGCGCTCAACCTCGCTGATCAGCGCCCCACGAACTCCTCCAGCCAATGCACGGTGTAATCCCCCCGCTGGAACGCCGCGTCATCGACAATGCGCTGATGCAGCGGGATCGTCGTCTGAATCCCCACGATGGCGAACTCGCCGAGCGCACGGCGCATGCGGCTGATCGCATCGGCGCGCGTCGGCGCATGAACGATCAGCTTCGCCACCAGGCTGTCGTAATATGGCGGCACGAAATACCCGGCGTACAACGCAGAATCGACCCGCACGCCCAAGCCGCCAGGCGCATGGAAGGCGGTGACACGGCCCGGCGTCGGCACGAAGCTCGCCGGGTCCTCGGCCGTGATGCGGCACTCGATCGCATGTCCGGAAAACCGGATGTCGCCCTGCCCGTAACCAAGCGCCGCACCGGCGGCGATGCGGATCTGCTCGCGCACCAGATCGATGCCGCACACCATCTCGGTCACCGGATGCTCCACCTGCAGCCGCGTGTTCATCTCGATGAAAGCGAACTGCCCGTCCTGATACAGGAACTCCAAGGTCCCCGCATTGCGATACCCGATCGCTGCCAGCGCAGCCGTGGCGGTGACGCCGAGCTTGTCGCGCTCACTCGCAGTCAGCGCCGGCGAACCGGCCTCCTCCACCAGCTTCTGATGCCGCCGTTGCAGGCTGCAGTCGCGCTCGCCGAAATGCACCACGTTGCCGTGCCCATCGGCCAGGACCTGCAGCTCGATATGCCGCGGATGATCGAGATACTTCTCGACGTACACAGCATCGTTGCCGAACGAGGCGCGGGCCTCGGTGCGCGCGATCGCGAACGCCTCCTCGAGCGAGGCGGCATCCTGCGCCACCTTCATGCCGCGCCCACCACCACCGGCGGTCGCCTTGATCAGCACCGGATAGCCGATGCGTCCTGCCACATCGCGCGCCTTCGCCACATCCGGCACGACCCCGTCCGAGCCGGGCACCAGCGGAACGCCGCGCCGCGCCATCGCCTCCTTCGCGGCGATCTTGTCGCCCATCATGCGGATATGCGCGGGCGACGGGCCGATGAAGGTGATGCCGTGTGCCTCCACCATCTCGGCGAACCCGGCATTCTCGGCGAGGAAACCGTAGCCGGGGTGGATCGCCTCCGCACCGGTCACCAGCGCCGCCGACAGGATCGCCGGCATGTTGAGGTAGCTGTCCTTCGCCGACGGCGGGCCGATGCAGACGCTCTCATCAGCCAGACGCACGTGCATGGCATCGGCATCCGCGGTGGAGTGCACCGCGACCGAGGGAATGCCTAGCTCGCGGCAGGCCCGCTGGATGCGAAGCGCGATCTCGCCGCGATTGGCGATGAGGATCTTCTGGAACATCGATTCTACATGGTTCCGGGCGAAGCCCGCGCTTCTCTCGTCATCGCCGGGCTCGATCCGGCCATCATTCCAGGATCAGCAAAACCTCGCCGTATTCCACCGGCGTGCTGTTGTCGACCAGGATGCGCGCGACGGTGCCGTCCTTGGGCGCCCTGATCTGGTTGAACGTCTTCATCGCCTCGATCAGCAGCAGCGTCTGGCCGGCGGTGACGCTCTGGCCGACGGCGATGAAGGGCGGCGCGCCAGGCTCGGGCGAGAGATAGGCGACGCCGACCATCGGGCTGAGCACCGCGCCGGGGTGGCTCGCTTCATCCGGCACCGGGGCAGCGGGTTGCGCGACGCTGGCAGGCGCGGCGACGGGCGCGGTAACGACAGAAGGCGCGGTGGCGCGCACGACGCGGATGCGGCTGTCCTTGTCGGCGATCTCGATCTCGGTCAGGCCAGTCTCGCTCAGCACCGCGGCAAGCGCGCGAATCGCGTCGGGATCGAACGGAATGCGGGTCATGAGTGGTTCCGGGCGCAAGCCCGGCCTTCATCCGTCATGGCCGGACTTGATCCGGCCATCATGCGTCGGCCTCGAGCAGAATGTCCGCCATGGCGGTCAGAGCCAGGGCATAGCCGCGCACCCCCAGACCGCAGATCACGCCGACGGCGGCCTTGGAGACGTACGAGTGCTGACGGAATTCCTCGCGGCGATGGATATTGGTGACGTGCACCTCGATGATCGGCAGGTCCGTCGCCAACAACGCGTCCATCAGCGCGATCGACGTGGTGGTGTAGCCGGCGGGATTGATCACGATGCCCTGTGCCCGGCCGCGGCATTCCTGCACCCAGGAGACCAGTTCCCCCTCGCCGTTGGTCTGCCGGAAGTCGATGGCAAGCCCAAGCTGGTCGGCGGTTTCCGCGCAGAGCTGCTCCACGTCGTCCAGCGTCGCGCTGCCGTAGAGATGTGGCTGCCGCAGGCCGAGCATATTCATGTTCGGGCCATTCAGCACGGCGACCAGGGGCGGTGAAGCCGATTGTGACATGCAGCGCGCGTAGCATAGCTGGCCGGGCCGGTCCAACGGCGACCAAGCCCGGATTGACCATCGTGGTGTGGAACCCGACGATTGGCCTCCGTACAGGATCGCCGACAAGGCGTCAGGGGAGGACAGGCGAATGCTCGGCCGCATGTTGTTGCGCGCGTTTATGGCGATGTTCTTTCTCGCGGGCGGCGCGGCCATGGCCCAGCAGTACAGTCCCGGCGCGTCGGACACGGAGATCAAGCTCGGACAGACCGTGCCGTTCAGCGGTCCGGTCTCGGTTGCGGGTGTGGTGGGGCATGCCTCGCTGGCTTATTTCGCTGCCGTGAACAAGGCCGGCGGCATCAACGGCCGGCAGGTCAACCTCATCGCGCTCGACGATGGCTACATCCCGCCGAAAACCGTGGAGGCAACGCGGCGGCTGGTCGAGGACGACAACGTCCTGATGATGTACGGGTCGGTGGGCACGCCCACCAACGCGGCGGTTGAGAAATACCTCAACGTGAAGAAGGTGCCGCAGCTGTTCATCACCACGGGGGCGAGCCGCTTCAGGGATCCCAAGGCGTCTCCCTGGACCATGGCGTTCATGCCCGGCTACGTGCAGGAGGGCAGGGCGATGGCGCGCTACGTCCTCGAAGCCGTTGCTTCGCCGAAGATCGCGGTGCTTTACCAGAACGACGATCTCGGCAAGGACTTTCGGGCGGGGTTCAGGTCCGGCCTCGGCGACAAGGCCGACACCCTGATCGTCAGCGAACAGACCTTCGAAGTCGCGGACCCGACGGTTGATTCGCAACTGATCGCGGCAAAGGTATCAGGCGCCAACGTGTTCTACTTTGCTGGCACGCAAAAGGCCGGTGCAGAACAGATCCGAGGCGTGCGCAAGCTCGGCTGGACGCCCCTGCATCTCGTATGCAGCATAGCGAGCGGTGTCGAGGGCGTGCTCAAGCCCGCAGGGCTGGAAAACGCGGAAGGCCTGATGTCGACAGCCTATTCCAAGGATCCGTTTGATCCGGCATGGGCGGACGATGCGGATGTGAAGGCCTTTCTCGATTGGGAGAAAGCCAATCTGACCCAGGGCAATCCGCGCGACAGCGGAGTCGTCGTCGGTTACATCGCCTCCTTTCTGGCCGCCCACGTACTTGAAAAGGCGGGATCGAACCTGACCCGGGAGAATGTGCTCAACGTCGCCACGCATCTGGAGAACCTCCGCGTGCCGATGCTGCTTCCTGGCATCACGGTTACGACGAGCCCCACCGACTACAGCGTGATCAACAGGTTTCAGATCCAACGCTTCACAAGCGGCCGTTGGGTTCCGGTCGGGAAAACGATCTCGGGAGAGTAATACCAACTCCCCGCCTTCCGGTTGATTGAGACAACTCGTAAGCAGGCGATTTCTGGCTGTCGACTGGCGAAGTCGGCGCGTTGAGCCAAGGTCGTGGGATTTACCGGCTCAGTCTGCGAGCGGCATCCATCAGCATGATTGGGATGCCGTCGCGAATGGGGAAGGCCAGACCGGCGTGGCGGCTGAGGAGCTCGTCCGTTGCGGGCTCATATTCGAGGGGACCCCTGGTGCTGGTCTTCATGCTGCGGAAGGCACGTTCGACCCGTGACAAATCCTTGTAGGCCTGCACGGCTTCGTTCGCATCGAGATGCTCGACCGGCACGGATGTGCGGATCACGTAGACGCCGTCGAGGCGAGCTTCTGCCTCAATCTGTTCGATCCGGCGCTGGAATGCGAAGTGGCCATCGCGGATCTCGATGGCGAGATGCTTGGCCATCTTCCGACTGTTCACCACACCGCCCACTGCCAGGCCGATCTCGGCGGCGCTTCGCAACGGCGAGTGCCTGCGGCGGACCTGCGCCTGGATGCGGGCAAGCTCGCGTTCGGTGGCGGCCAGCAGTTCCTCGCGCTTGCGCGCGCGTTCGGCGGCGAGTTCGCGGTTACGGCAGACAATGAGCCGCTCGCCGGGGAACATCTCGGGCGCGCTGATCTCGGCCAGGTCGCGCTCGTCGAACAGCGACAGCTGCAACGGCCCGTTCTCCGCCGCCAGCGCCTGAATGGCCGGTGCCCGCAGGCAGGTGATCCAGTCTACGCCGGCCGGCCTGAGGTCTGTGCCGATCCGCGCCGAGGTGATCATGCCGCGGTCGCCAACCAGCACCACGCGGCTGATGCCGAAGCGATCCTTGAGCTTCTCGACCTGCGCGCTCAGCGTCGCCGGGTCGGCCGTGTTGCCGTCGAACACCTCGACTGCGACCGGCAGCCCCTCGCGTGTGCACAGCAGTCCGTAGACGATCTGCGGCCGGTCGCCACGGTGATCGCGGCTGTAGCCGTGCTGCGCCAACGGACAGCAGCGACCCTCGAAATACGACGAACTCACGTCGTAGAGCACCAGAACGCCGTCTTGCAGATGCCGCCTTGCCAGGCCGCTCTCAATCCGCCGCTGACGGTCCAGCAGCCAGTCCAGGGCCTCGTACGCCTCGCGCTCCTTGACCTCGCCCAGACGCAGCACCGCGCCCAGGCTCGTTGTCGCAGTCTCCTCGTCCACCGCGCGGACAAACCCGAGCTTGGAGCGCGGCGTGATGGCAAACAAGAAGGTCCGCGAACCGCGGGTCGAATGGTGCCAGCCGATTGGAGGCTGGAAGTGCGGCACTCATGCTCTCCTGGTCTTTCTGCCCTGATCCGATCAGCATCTCGACGCTCATATGCAGATTGCCGTCCACCTCGAACTTTGAGAGTTTCGCTTGAACCTCTTCGCGCACCGCGCGCCGGTCGGCCTCGGTAAGCAGCAAATAGGATTGCGGGATAGAGCCGATGCCGGCCTCGATCGATTGCCAATATTCTTCGAAGGTTCCCATTTTGGTGCCACGCACGTCACGGACGACATTGACGTTGATAAAGCCCGCGCTCTTGAACAGATCCGCGAAACGCCGTGGATCGGCGAGCGAGAAGGAGGACATAAAGATATTACGTTTTTCTGGCAAATAACGTCCCAATGTCTCGGCCAGAACCCCCCATAGCGGCGCCTGGTCGGGGGTGGATATCACGCACACGGATGCCTTTCCGCCAGGACGCAGCACGCGGCCGAACTCGGTGAGGCCTCGCGCCGGATCCGGGAAGAATTGCAGGCCAAGCTGACATATAACCGCATCAAAACAACCATCCCGAAATGCGAGCGCCTGTCCATCGGTAACGACCGGCCAAAATCCGGGGTGATTCACGCGATTTCGCGCGCTTCTGACCATTTCAGGAGAGATGTCAGCCCCGACCAGGATGCCAGAGGCTCCAATAAGGGGCAGTGCCGCGACGGCGGCTTCGCCGGTTCCTGTGCAAATATCCAGGATCTTGCATCCTGAGGCGATTTCCGCCGCGGCAATGACGTCTGGGACAAAAAGCCGGGACCAGCGACCAGTGAAACGGTCGTATGCCGCCACATCGACGTCCTTACCGATTGCGGCATGCAGACCGGGCGCGAATTCTGCCATCGATTCCTCCCCATTCTTGGTCAGCGGTGTGATCGTAGCGAACCGATCGATCGAACCACAGCCTCACGGGTCCCCGCCAGGACCGCATCGATCAGGTTGGGCCCATCGGGTATGATGATCGTCCTTGGTTGCCAAGCCTCGCAAAGATCGCCCAAGAGGAAAGAATGACCGATGTGCTCGGCGCCTACCCTCGTGCCGGTACTCCGCGCGTCGCGGGCCAAGCTGGGAATTGGCCGGGCCGAGGCCATTCGAGCGGATGATTTGTGCCCCACCAGGCAGCAGCGCGCGGGTCCCGGAGACGGGATGCCAGGGAGATGAACACGTGAAGCGGCCCGCCACCATTCTCGTCGCTACCTACCAGGGTTACCCAGGGGACACTGAAACTCCATTCCTCACGCCGATTCTGACGAAGCTCGTCGAGCGTGGGCATACGCTCAGAATTATTTTCGGCCCGGGAGTCCGCCAGACGCGGCTGCCCGTCAGTGACAAGCTTGTGCACCGGCTCGCAGATATTGGCGCAACGCTGGTCCCATTCCGGCAACCCGAATCACATCCGTTCGACAATCTGCCGCCGGTCAAAGGTCTGGTTGGCCGCTGGATACCAGCACAGTTCCAAGGCATACCCAGGCAAACACAGACGCTCGTGTGGGCTCCCGCTTGGGCCGACAACGTTGCAGCGGAACTGCGACGGACGCCGGCTGACATAGTCATCGCAGACTTTGTTCTGCTGGGTGCCCTCGCCGGCGCTGAGGCGGCGCGCGTTCCTTGCGTTGCGCTTCAGCATACCGTCGGCATTCGGCCATCCGCGGGCTTGCCTCCCTACGCGACAGGTTGGCAACCTGGCAGGGGGCCTCTCGGAAAGGCGCGCGATGCACTGGGCCGCTTTGTCATCGAGTGTCTGTATCGCCGCAACGGCTTAGGGCTGCTGAATGCTGCGCGAACCGGGCTTGGGCTCGCTCCGCTGCGATCGGCATTCGAACAATACGACCGGGCGTCGCGCGTGCTGATGCTTGTGAGCCGCTCACTCGATTTCCCGCGCCGGGAGCTACCTGCCAACATCCGATTCGTTGGGACGCCAATTGCTGATTCCGGGGTATCCGCTTGGCAGGCACCGTGGCCGCCGGAGAGCGAGAAGCGTGCGCTTGTGGTGGTATCCCTCAGCACACTGCCTCAGGGTCAGGAGTTGCTTCTGCGCAACGTCCTGCTTGCACTGTCGCGACTGGATGTGCGCGCTCTCGTTACGCTCGGCCCTTCCCTCGATCCTGCCGAGTTCGTCGCGCCCCCAAACGTGGTCCTGGAACGCTTCGTGCCACACTCGGCTGTGCTGCCGCAGGCCGCCGTGCTCGTCACACAATGCGGGATCGGCACGGTGACCAAGGGTCTCGTCTATGGCGTGCCGTTGGTGTGCGTACCGATACTTGCCGATCAACCGGACAACGCAGCCCGCGTCGTGGCACGTGGCGCCGGCATTTACGTCCCATCCGACGCGCCACCGGAGCAGATCGGTGCAGCCATCCAGCGTGTGCTGAATGATGGAAAGTTCCGGAGCGCCGCGCAGCAACTGGGCGCGGCAATTGCGCGAGAAGGCGATGCTGTGGATAACGCGATATCTGCTATCGAGGACTTGCTTCAACCTGTGCCTGCCGGGGTTGAGTGAAAACGGACCGCTTCCACGAGTGATAGTTCTGGGTATTGCAGCAGGCCGATCTCGATGTGGCAGCTCCGGTCCGATCAAGGCCCACTCCGGCATCCATTATAGTGCTTCGACGAGGCGGCGACGATGCGCAGCAATACTGGAAAGAGGTTCCGATGACTGAAGAGTTTTCTTACGGGGTGGAAGCCGCTGCCGGATATGACGGCGCCTTCTCTCATGTCTCGGCATACTTTGTGCCTTACTTGCTGCGCGTTGCGCAGCTCGCGCCAGGCAAGAAGGTTCTTGACATGGCGACCGGGACGGCGACCCCATCGGCGTCTTGCTCGCGGCAAGCGCCACCAGCGCCTCGATCGCGGAGCGTGCGATCCCCAGCAGGATGACCGCGAGAATGCTTGAGAAGATCGGCGACACGGGGACCGCGTAGATCGGCCCAGGCTGCGTCGGCACCGGCGTGAAATCCGGCAGGGGTACTGTGTGGTCCTTGGGGACGAACAGATCGGTCACTGCGAAATCGTGGCTGCCGGTGCCGCGCAGCCCACTGACATGCCAGGTATCGATCACATCGGCCGCTGCACGTGGGAACAGGCACAGGCGCAACGCTGGCGCGTCTCCGTGGCTCCGGCAGCACCCGTGTTCGTCATGGGTTACGCAATTGCCGTAGACCCACTGCGCGTGGTCGATGACGCTGCCATATCCCCAGCGACCAGTGACTCGATAACCGCCACGAACAGCGGTCGCCTCGCCGGCCGGGTTCAGGGTCCCGGCCAACACGGTGCGCCCGCAGCCGAAGATATCGGAAGCCGCGTGCGAAGGCAGTGCACCGGCAAAGCGGCCGTGTCCGGCGGCGATCGCCGTGCACCAGCCGACTGAGCCGTCCTGCCGAGACAGTTCCTCGATCGACTCCATGAAAACGAGCGGAGGCCGTTCCGGCCCGCCCAACGCGCGCGGCAGCCACATGCCGAACAGTCCGACATCGCCAATCGCCTGTACCAGTTCGTCCGGCAGCCGTCGCTCGCGGTCCAAGCGACTGCGCAGCGTGGTGACCAGCGGCTCCAGCCTTTGGGCCGCGGCAAGAGGATCGGTCTCAGTCATCTGCGTTTACCGCTCCTATCGGCTCGCTTTTTGTCTCTGTGCGGCGATGTCCCCGCGATACAGTCTTTGGAAAAGCGGGATATCGAGCATGATCCGCATTGACGATCTCGAGCCATTCATGGCGATCGTTGAGGAGCGCGGACAGACCGTCGCCGCCAAAGCGTCGGCCATCTGACTGTAATGCGCCGCCAGCAACTGCGCCTCCAGGCGTGCCCGCTCGTCGGAAACGAGATGCCCAAGCTCACACATCTGCCGCGCTCGCTCTCGAAGGTCCTCGATGGTCATCGACGGGATTCTCCCCAACGGAATCGAGCGAATATTTGGAGAGTGTGATTGCGCGCGGATTTCAGAAGGCAGGTGTGTGGTTTCAACTGAAACACCAACGCGAGGCACTGCACCGAGCGCTGCAAGATGCTGGTGGGGCCGCAGAGGCGCAAGGCCGGGGCGCGAGGTCCTCTGGATCCTGGCTGCCGGCCTCACTTGTCCCTATAGAGTCTGCAGACCTTGGCTATTGGGCGTGTTGCTCGCCGACGGGCCCGTGATGTTCGCCCAGGAGGAAAGAATGACCGATGTGTTCGATGCCTACCTGGTGGATCCCAAGGTATCCCTCCTGGACAAGACGAGGATACAGGCTCAGGTCCTGGTGCCGGTGCTTCGCGCGCTGCGGGCCAAGCTGGGAAATGACCAGGCCGATACCATCGTGAAGCAGGCCTTGCGCGATTGGTCGAGGCAGCTGTTCGCTGATATCGGCGATGGCGTAGAGGGCAGCCCGCGGCGCAAATGGGCGACCATGCACAGCGCCTTGGGTGAGATCACCGCGAAGGAGGTCGATGTCGAGATGCGGCGCCATGACAAAGAGGCGCTGGAATTCGACGTGACGCGCTGCCGTTTCGCCGAGTTCTTCCGCGCGCTCGGCGAACCTGAGCTAGGCGCGCTGCTGATTTGCGAGACCGACTTCGACATCGCCGCGGCCGGCGATGGCGAGGTGAGTCTCGACCGCTCCCAGACAATCATGCGGGGCGCGCCGAGCTGTACCTTCCGCTACAAGTTTGCGCCGCGGCAGTAGTCTCCGGAAGCTCGCCGGCGACGATGGGTGGCCGCTGATGGCGCATGAGAGCGCTATCGCCACCCGACTATGTAGTCGCCCCTGAAGAATCGATTTTGCCATGCTATCCGGTCGCTGCTGCGGCACATCGCTGATCGGCGAGTGCATGGAGCAGGGCGCGCAACAGGCACCTGAGGTAGTTGAGGATCAGGCGGAAATTGTAACCAGCGCCGCACAGCAGTGCGTTGATCGGGTCGCCGCGCGTCCCGGCGAGGAAGTTGCGATCGAGCCGGCCGTCGGGCTTCATGTGGCCGATCACCGGCTCGATGGCGCTGCGTCGCCTGAGCTCGCGGCGGATCGTCGCGGTGGTGCCACGGCGCTGGCCGGAGATGAACACGCGGCGATGATCCAGGCCGTGCCCGCGATAGCCACGATCGACGTAGCTGCGTTCCACCGCGCTGCCGGTCAGGCGTTCGACCTGAGCGAGGGCGGAGGCCAGCGTGTGGCCATCATAGGGATTGCCAGGCAGCGCCAGCATGCCGAGCACCAAGCCTTCGCTGTTGGTCGCGGCGACCGAGACCTTGATACCGAACTCGTAGCGCTTGTGCGCCTTGCCTTTCGCCAGACACTCGACCTCCGGTGCGTGCAGCGCATAGAGCTTGGCATGATCGGTCTTCTGTTGCGCGAGCAGGCGGGCGACCCGTGCCAGCGGCTCGGCAAACTGCGGCGCGAGTTCTGGTCGATCTGCGATCTTGCGGCCGATGTCGCGAGCGACGCGGCCGAGAAAGGTCTTCAGGCGCCTGATCTCGCGCCGCGCGCGCCGCATCTGCCGCGCATGGGCATAGCGGTTCGCCAGGCGCAAGGCGCGCTTGCCATGGCGGTGATAGCTCTGCCGCAGCCGGATGCCGTGTCTGGCGGCAAGGCGCACCAGGACCTCACGGCCGCGATGATAGAGTCGGGAGTCAGTTGGGAAGGCGAATGCCTTGGGCTGCACCCTGGTGTCGATTGTCACGCGCGAAGGCTGGCGGGCTTCACTGCTCCTACCGCCAACGCAGCCTCGATCGTGGCGGCGAGCGGTCGGTTCATCCCGCTCGCACCGATGCGCTCGCGCCAGCGGGTCAATGAACTCGGATCAATCGGCAGCCGATGCTGCAGGTAATCGAAACCACAGAAGAACTGCCAATACGGGGTTCCCAAGCCAGCGCTCGCATACCTGCTCGTCCGATAGATTGTAGCTGTGCTTCAGGTAGATCAGCCCGACCATCAGCCGCGTCGGCTTGCCGGGACGCCCTGGCGTCTCGATCAGCCCGGCCAACCACATCCGTGGACGCTAGCCGGTTGGTGTGGCCACACGCCCTCGGCGAGACACTCGGCCACCCGGCAGCGCGAGAAAGCGTGACTGTCGGCGCCCCGCTGTCGCGACGGCGTCTCCCGGTCCACCATGGGGCAGATGTGTTCATGCCTCCAGGAGGAACCTGCGGCGGTGGCCTGCCAGGCAGGCACCTCTCGGCACAAATCCGAAATCCAGGGGCCACGACGGAAACGAGAAACCGCTACAGAGGCATTACTTTCCTCCGTGGCTCTGTCCCCTTCCTCCGTATTGAATTCCTGCAGGAGAGGGGGCCGCCTTGCCAGAGCCGCAATTGCACACCATCAGGTGCACAGGACAGGAGACACTTCGACCATGCACCATGCGCGACTGTGGCTGGGGATCGCGGCAACGGCATTGCTGTTGCAGGCGTGCGCTCAGCAGGCAGCGGGTCCGGCGCCCCGCGTGTTCGCCGCCGACATGACCGGCGCGGCGAAGGTCTGCACCGCGCCGCCCGTCAGCCCCGCCGCAGGCCGCACGATCGATGCCGCGATCAAGCTCGGCAACGACGGCGGTTGGTGCGCGATCACGGTCAACAACAATGGGCGGCCGTTCGACGCCGGCCTGCTCGCCGCTGCGCCGCAGCACGGCAAGGTGCTGATCCATACGGTGGGCAACGACACGCGGATCGACTATACGCCGACCGCGCACTACGCTGGTGCTGACGCATTCAGCGTCCGACTGCTCCCGGGTGACGCGACGATCAGGGTGACGGCGACCGTGGCGCCGTGATGGTCGGGTCACGCCCGACCATGACGAGAGAAGACCCGGCTATCGCCTCCACGATGATTTAGCGGCGCTTAGTGTCAGCTGCGACCTGCCGCCGAGCCGGCGCCGCCTGCGGGCACATTTCCACCGTCGCCGGCACCAGGTCCTTGCCCGCGGCATAGGCCGGCAGCGCCGCCGCATTCGGCAGCGCCATCACTTCCGAGAACAGAATGCTGTTGCGGTCGCAGAAGTCGGTACCGAGATGCATGCCGGCTGACGATTCGCCATTGGCCAAGTCGGTGGTGAACCGGTCGTGCTCCTGCTGCGCGCGCTTGCCATAGATGCGCTTGAACACCTCGCCGACCGCCTTCTCGTTGCCCTGCAGGTCTGTCTGGAACTTGCGGATGAAGGCGTTGTAGCGGTCGTCCTGACGGCAGCCGGTCGCCAGGACCATGAGCTCGCTGCGCAGCGCTGCCACTTCCACGATAGACCGCTCATGCGGCTGCAGGCACGCGAGCTGGGCTTGAGCCTGCTGAACGGTCAGCAGCGACACGGCGGCGAGGCTGGACAACAGGCGACGCATGGGCTTCCTCCGGATCGGCCGGCTCTCGCATACGGTAGGATGGCGTTGCGAGGCAAGAACCTTCGTGCCTGTTCCGAGGATTATGATATGGTGTTGATACCGAATCTCAGCGATCGTGTCGCTTTGGTCACCGGTGCCTCGCGGGGCATCGGCCGGGCGGTGGCACTCGCTCTGGCGGCGGCCGGGGCCGATATCGCAGTGAACTACCGCAGGCAGGAGGTGGCGGCAGATGAGGTTGCTGCGGCCGTGCGGGCAACTGGGCGGCGTGCCATCGCAGTGCCGGCCGATGTGTCCGACCGCGGCGCCGTTGCTGCCATGATCGGCCGCATCGAGGCGGAACTCGGCGCGGTGGACGTGCTGGTGAACAACGCCGGCATCGCGATCATCCGCGGCGTCGACGACCTCACCGAGGCAGAATTCGACCTGACGCTGACGGTGAACCTGAAATCGGCATTCCTCTGCACGCAGGCGGTATTGCCTGGCATGCGCGCCCGACGCTGGGGACGGATCGTCAACATCTCGTCCGGTGCGGCGCGCGGCGCGGGTGGTATCGGCGTGCACTACAATGCGTCCAAGGCGGGTATGGAGGGGCTGACGCGCGGCTATGCGGCGCGTCTGGTGAAGGAGGGCATCACGGTGAATGCCGTGGCGCCGTCGCTGATCGATACCGACATGATGAACACGCGCCGGGATCATTACGTCGCACGCATTCCGCTCGGACGCATGGGGACGGCGGAGGAGGTGGCGCAGGCGGTGCTGATGGTGGCGGGGAACGAATACATGACCGGGCAGACGGTGCAACTGAACGGCGGGACAAACTTCATCTAGGCAGCAAAGCTCTCCTGGTTCGCGCGCTCATCCCTCACGTTTCCGACGCAACAGATTTATCCCGACAAGCACTGCCGGAATGGCGCAGATTGCCCAGCCGGCCGCATAGCCTCCGGTTGTGCGCAATAGCAATGAAAATGCCAACGGGCACAGGAGCGCGCCCATCTGGCCGAACGACAGCACGCCGCCAGTGACCGCGCCCGCCCGACCCACGGGCGCGAGGCGGGCGGACTCCGACAGCAGAATGCCGTGCCACGACATCGCGGTGGCGCTGAACACGCCGCTGACCACTCCGATCGCAAGAGCGGACCACGCTTCGGTAAATGCCGCAGTCAGCACAACGGTCGCCGCCATTCCGAACGCCAGCCAGGACATCACGTATCGGGGTGCGACATAGAAGCTGCCGACCCAACCCCAAAGGATACGGCAGGGGATGGCGATGCCGATGACCGTGGAGAACAACGCCCCCGCCGCCACGAGGTCGTAGCCAAGCGCGGTGAGGTAAGTCACGAAATAGGCGATGAAGACCGCCTGAAGTCCGTTGAACGCAAAGCAAGCGAAGGAAAGCACGCGCAGTTCCCAGACCGCCAGTACGCCAGTGATCGTCGTCCGGAAATCCGACAGGTGGATCGCGTGGGTTGGCAGCGCATCGGTATCGAGCCGTCCATGCAGCGGTTGCAACAGCAGCGCGAAGAACCAGCAGGTTCCCGCGCTGACCAGCATTGTGCCGCGCCAACCCAGGGATTGGGCGAGAGGTGGAGCAAGCCAGCCACCGAGCAGGATGCCTGCGGGGATGGCGGTCTGCGTCACCGAGAATGCGAACGGCGCGTATCGCCGGATCGCCCACCTGCCAAGCAACTGGGAGCTGGCGGGGGTCGCGACGGCCGCTATGCCGTTGCCGACCAGCGCCGACAGCACGAAACCCGCCGCGCCTCCGATGATTGCGACGGCCATCCCTCCACCTGTCGAGAGCAGTGCGATCTGGCTCATGCGGATGGCGCCGTGGCGGATAATGAACCCGCCCGATCCGAGTTGACCGACCAGCGCGGCCAGGGCGGTCAGACCGAAATAGACCCCAACCCAGGACGGATCAGCGTGCAATTCGAGAATGATCAGCGGAGCGAGCACGGCGGGCAGCACTCGGCCAACCGAGCCGCAGGTCTGCTGCAAGAACATCGCCACGACGGCGATCAGCATTCTCGTCAAATGGCGGGTTTCCTCTGGGTGACCTGTTCCAACCCAAAGAGCACACGGCGTCAACGACATCCGCTCCAGATTTCGGTAGAACTCGCCTGCTGATTGGCAGGAGCCAAGCGAATGTCTCGCGTAATCAAGATGTCCACGCCCAAACACAAGCCGGCCAGCCTGCCCAAGACGGCGGCACTGACCAAGGCGCAGGCTGAACACAAGGCATGGCTCAAGGCGCACGGGATCAAGGTGACGAAGAATACACTTCGCACCTGACGCCTGATCGGCCGATCGCGTCCGCCGGCTCGCCCGCCATCTGGACGCGCCACCACAATAACGTTCACGATACCGGCCCAGCCCCACCACAGGAAACGCCATGCGCATCGAGATCATCTGCACGGGAGACGAAGTCCTCACCGGCAAGATCGTCAACACCAACTTCAGCTACATGAGCCAGAAGCTCGAGGATGTCGGCCTCTCGGTCCATTGGGGCACCACTGTCGGCGACGACAGGGAAAGCCTGCTGGCCGCTTTCCAGCTCGCCTCGCAGCGGGCGGATGCAGTGATCGTCAACGGCGGTCTCGGCCCCACCGTCGATGACCTGTCGCAGGAGATCGCCGCGCAGGCGGCCGGCGTCGAGCTGGTACTGAACGAAGAATGGCTGGAGAAGATGGAAGCGTTCTTCTCCAGGCGCAGCCGCATCATGCCGCCGAACAACCGCAAGCAGGCGATGCTGCCGGCTACAGCCGAGATCATCGACAACCCGGTCGGCACCGCGTGCGGCTTCGCGCTCGACATCGGTCGCGCGCGCTTCTTCTTTACTCCCGGCGTGCCGCGCGAGCTGCGTCGCATGCTGGAGGAGCAGGTGGTTCCTCGCCTGCTGGCCCGCAGCGGCGCACCTACGACGATCTACCTCAAGCGGTTCCACTCGTATGGTCTCGGCGAATCGCATGTCGATGCGCTGCTCGCCGGCGTCGACGAGCTGGTGCCCGACGGCAGCGTGAAACTCGGCTTCCGCGCGCATTATCCGCAGCTCGAGACCAAGCTCGCGGTGCGAGGCGCCGACATGGACGATGTGCGGCGGAAGCTGGAACCAGTGCAGGCGGAGGTGCGTAAGCGGCTCGGCAACTTCATTCTGGCCGAGGACGACCAGACGCTCGAGGGCGTGGTGCTTGCGGAACTGACGCGCCAGGTTGCGACGCTTGCGCTGGTCGAGACGTTCACGAGCGGCCAGATCGCGGCGCGCATCGGCCATCTGCCAGGCGCCGAGCACGTGTTGCGCGCCGGCATCACGGTGCGTGATCGCACCGCTTTGCACAAGGCGCTTGATATCTCGCAATTTCCGCTCGCCGGGGACCTGACGCAGGAAACCACCGAAGCGGTCGCCCGCGCCGCGCGGGCTCACACCGGCGCGACGCACGCGTTGGTGGTACTGATCGACCTTGACGACGGTCCGGATCGGATCGATTTCGGCGGAACTATCTGGATCGCGATCGCCACTGCGGAGGATGTGGCCTTCAGGCGTTCGCGCATCCTGGGTGGTCGTGAGTGGGTGCGGCTCGGGGCGGTCGAACTGGGGCTCGATTGTCTCCGTCGCTACCTGCAGCGGCTGCCGGTGGTCGAGCGGATCGACTTCGAAAAGACCTGATCGGCTGCACAATTGCGTCTTTCGATCCGGACTGGATTATCCGGATGGGGGATCGTTGCTTCGAAGCGCCGGCAAGAATAGTCATCAAGCAGTCCGGGGAGGTCCCAATGTCCGATAGCGGAGCAGGCAGCGGCTCGAACCGGTGGGTGCAGCTCTGGCTTGGCGTGCTGTGCATGGTGCTGATCGCCAACCTGCAATACGCATGGACGCTGTTCGTCAATCCGATGCACCAGGCAAATGGCTGGAGCATCGCCGAGATCCAGGTGGCGTTCAGCATCTTCATTGCCACGGAAACTTGGCTCACGCCGATCGAGGGCTACATCGTCGATCGCCTGGGACCACGCACTGGTCCGCGCCTGATGATCACCTTCGGTGGCGTGCTGGTCGGCATCGCCTGGGTGATCAACGCCTACGCCGGCTCGCTGGAGATGCTCTATCTCGGCGCGGCGATCTCCGGCACGGGCGCCGGCGCGATCTATGCCACCTGCGTCGGCAATGCGGTCAAGTGGTTCCCCGATCGTCGTGGCCTCGCGGTCGGATTGACCGCCGCGGGCTTCGGCGCCGGTGCGGCGCTGACCGTGATCCCGATCAGACTGGTGATCGAAACCTATGGCTATGCCTCCGCCTTTTTGTGGTTCGGCGTGGCGCAGGGCATCATCCTGCTGATCGTCGCGCAGACACTGCACGCCCCGATGCCAGGCACCATACTGCCGACGGTGAGAAACGCAGCGGTGCCGCAATCGGCACGCAGCTACACCAGCATGGAAGTACTGCGCTCGCCGGCGTTCTGGCTGCTCTACTTCATGTTCCTCCTGGTGTCGGCGAGTGGGCTGATGGCGACCGCACAGCTTGCGCCGATCGCCCGGGACTTCGGCCTGTCCAACACAGCGATCCTGCTCGGCGCGACAACGCTGAGCGTTGCACTGGTGGTGGACAACGTGATGAACGGCCTGGCACGGCCGTTCTTCGGTGCGGTGTCCGACCGGATCGGCCGCGAGTACACCATGGCTCTGGCGTTCACACTCGGTGCGGTGAGCTACTGGCTGCTGGCACTGTTCGGCCACAGTGCCTGGACGTTCGTGATCTGCGCCGCGCTGATCTTCTTCACCTGGGGAGAGATATTCAGCCTGTTCCCCTCCACCTGCACCGATCTGTTCGGCACGCGGTACGCGACGGCCAATGCGATGATGCTCTACACCGCGAAGGGCACATCGGCCTTCCTGGTGCCACTTGCCAATGTGCTGAAGACCGCCACCGGATCGTGGGAGGCGGTGTTTCTGGTGGCGGCCGGGATGAACATTCTAGTCGTACTGTTGGCGCTGTTCGTGCTGCTGCCGATCCGCATGCGTCATCACCGCCTGCTCGATTCCGCCATGGGTGCCGACCGCGCGACAGGCTGACGCGCCGGCCAGGGTCTGCTACCTCGGTCTGATCGGCCGCGCACGGAGCAGACATTGAGTTGAACGGAGCGCATAGCAGCTGGCAGCATCGCCATCGGCTGTCTGGTGCTGGCCCTGAAGGCGGTGGCCTGGTGGATCACCGGCAGTGCCGCGCTCTATTCCGATGCGCTGGAAAGCATCGTCAATGTCGCGGCCAGCCTGCTCGCGCTGGCGGCGCTGCATTTCGCGGCCATCCCGGCCGATGCCAATCATCCCTATGGCCACGACAAGGCAGAGTTCTTCGCCGCGGTGATCGAGGGCGTGCTGATCGTCATCGCCGCGCTGTCGATCTTCCGCCATGCCTGGGAGACCTGGCAGGACCTGCATCCGATCGCGCAGCCGATTGAGGGGCTTGCGATGAACGCGGTGGCCACGGTGCTGAATGGTGCGTGGTCGGCGCTGCTGATCCGCACCGGCAAGCGGACGCGCTCGCCGGCGCTGCTGGCTGATGGCCGGCACCTGCTGGCGGACGTGGTGACGTCGATCGGCGTTGCGGTCGGTGTGGGCCTTGTGGTGCTGACCGGTTATCTGGTGCTGGATCCGGTAATTGCGGCGGCAACCGGGGTGTATGTGCTGTGGGCCGGCATGGCGATGATCTGGATGTCGGTCGGTGGTCTGATGGACGCGGCGCCCCAACCGGCGGTGGTGAACCGGATACGCGCGCTTGTAGCCGAGAGCGCTGCCGGCGCGCTCGAGGCGCACGACCTGCGCATGCGGCACGCAGGGAAGCTGACGTTTGTCGAGTTCCATCTGGTTGTACCCGGGTCGATGACCGTGGCCGAGTCGCATGCGATCTGCGATCACGTCGAGGAGACGCTGCGGGCCGAGATGCAGCACCTCGTCATCACGATCCACGTGGAGCCGGAGGAGAAGGCAAAGCAGCACGGGGTGCCGGTGCTGTGAGACCCAAGCGGGCGGCAGTTTGGGTCGCCTGCGTCTGTGTGGCGCAGTTCTTCTTCGGGACCACCCATGCGGCGGAGCATGTTGTTTCGCTCAATCTATGCACCGATCAGATGCTGGTTCTGCTGGCGCCGGAAAAGATCGCCGCGCTGTCACCCTTGGCCCGCGATTCGTCACTGTCGTTCGTTGCTCCGCAAGCCGAGCAGCTGCCGGTGGTACGGGCCTCGGCCGAGGCCGTGCTGCGCCTGCACCCGGACCTCATCTTCGCGGCTCCATATGGCGCGCAGACGACGCTTGCGCTGCTGCAACAGGAGCACGTCCCGGTGCTCCGCATTGCGTTGGCGCAGGATTTCGCTGGCATCCGCCAGATGACCCGTCTGCTCGCCAGCGCCCTCGGCGTGCCGCAGCGTGGCGAGACGTTGATCATCGCGATGGACGCCTTGCTTGAGGCGCTGCCGCATCCGGGGCATGGCGTGCGTGCCCTGGTCTGGGAACCGCGGGGCCTCACCGCGGGACCAGGTACGCTGATGGATGCGGTGCTGCACGCCGCGGGAATGGCCAATGCCTCGGACGGCAGTCACGTTGGCCTGGAGGCGTTGCTGCGCCATCCGCCCGAACTGCTGGTGGTGCCGACCGCGGCAGCCTATCCGTCCCTCGCCACCTCACTGCTGGATCATCCGGCACTCGCCAGCCTGCCCCGTCGCGCCATCCCGCCGGCGCTGACCATCTGCGCCGGTCCATTCAGCGCGGTGGCGGCAGCCATGCTGGCGCGATGATCCGCTGGCTGGCGCTGCTGCTCGCCATCCTGGCCGCGCTCTCGCTGTTGATCGGAGACGCCACGCTGGCCCTGCCCGATAGCCTGATCTTCTGGCAGCTTCGCGTGCCGCGGATGCTACTGGGCCTGTTGGTGGGTGGCGGACTCGGCCTGTCTGGAGCGGTGCTGCAGGGTGCGCTGCGCAATCCGCTGGCGGACCCTGGGCTGCTCGGCATCACGGGGACCGCGGGATTGGGCGCGGTGATCGCATTCTACTGGGGGCTGGGAGCGGCGTTTCCACCAGCGCTGTTGGTGGGGGGCCTGCTTGGGGCAGGGGTCGGCTCCGCCTTCCTGCTGGCCTTCGCTGGCCGCGCGCCGTCGGGTCCGTCGCTGATCCTGGCTGGCGTCGCGGTGTCGGCAATCGCGGCGGCGCTGCTGGCGCTCGCGCTGACCATGGCGCCGAATCCATTCGCACTGGCCGAGATCACCTTTTGGCTGATGGGCGGCCTCGCCGACCGGCCGCTCTGGCAGGTCGCACTAGCGGCGCCCGCGATCCTGTTCGGCGGAGCGATCCTGGTGTCACTCGGCCGCGGCCTCGACGCACTCAGCCTGGGGGAGGAGACCGCACGCAGCCTCGGCGTCCCGGTCGCCCGCACGCTGCGACTGGCCGCGATCGGGACCGCGTTCGCCGCAGGCGCGGGGGCGGCCGTGGCCGGATCGATCGGCTTCGTCGGCCTGGTGGTGCCGCACCTGCTGCGCCCCTGGTTCGGCGAGCGCCCTGGCGCCCTGCTGCCCGCGGCACCGCTCGCGGGTGCCGCCTTGCTGCTCGCCGCTGACATGCTGGTCCGGGTTGCACCGTTGGTTCTGCCATTGTCCGCCGCCCCACCGGTCGGCGTGTTGACGGCGCTGCTCGGGGCACCGTTCCTCGTGGCAGTCGCACGACGGGCGGAGCCATGATCGAAGTGTCGCACCTGTCAGTGGCGCTGGGTGGCCGCATGGTCCTGCACGATGTCAGCCTGACGATGGCACCGGGCGAACTGGTCGCGCTGTGCGGCCCCAACGGCGCGGGCAAGTCGACGCTTCTGCGAGCTCTCTCCGGGCTGCTGCCGGAGACAGGTCCGCCCGAGCCGTCTCGCGTCGCTTGGCTGCCGCAGGGTGCCCGCTCCGCCTGGGGCCTGACTGTAGAGCAGGTGGCCGCGCTAGGGCGCATCCCGCACCGCGATCAGGCGATAGCGCCGGTAACCAGGGCTTTGCAGCTTTGCGGTATTGAGGCGTTGCGCGGCGCGCGCGTGGACCGCATCTCGGGCGGCGAGGCGCGCCGTGCCATGTTGGCCCGCACGTTTGCCACGGAGCCGGAGGTGTTCCTGCTGGACGAACCGACCGCCGATTTGGATCCGGCCGCGTCGCACGCGATCATGCGGCTGTTGCGCGTGACAGCGGATGACGGCCGCACGGTGGTCGTCGTGTTGCATGCACTCGATCTGGCGCTGCGCTATGCGCATCGTGTGGTGGTCATGGCGGATGGTCGGGTCACTGCCGATCTGCCTTCCGACCAGGCGCTGCCCGCCGCGGCTGCCGCGTTCGGGCTGCCGTTTGGCACCGATCCGGCTGCGCGGTTGTTGCCGCCATGCTGATGCGCTCGCCGCCATTTTTGTCAGCCCCGCGCACGCGGGGCTCCAGTGGCCCCAGCCCTGGCCGCCCGGGTGCCCGCTTTCGCGGGCATGACGACAAGGGATCAGGCATCGGTTTCGCCTGCCTGGCATCTGTCAGCCTGCATGCCCTGCTGCTCGCCGCCCTTCTGCTGTGGTTGCACCGAACGCCGCCCTCCGTGGATGCGCCTCAGAAGTCTGGGGAGGTCGAACTGGTGCTGGAGGAGCAGCAAGGCTCCGGCCCGACGACTGCGCCGCCCGAACCGGCCCCGTCCGAACCGGCCCCCGCAGCCGCGGCGCCGCAGCCCATGCCGCCAACCCCGCCTCCACCTGCCGCGGAGACGGCAGAGGAGGCGCTGCCATTGCCGCCTCCACCTGTGCCGCCGCCCGCGCCGCCACCCAGCGTGCCACGGCAGGGGAGGCCGCCGGTGCAACGCGCTCCGGAAGCGCCAAAGATCAACCTGGGAGGCAACGACAGCGAGACCAACGCCATCGTCACAGGGCCGCACGTGATCCCGGCCAGCGTGGATGCAAAGTTCCGGAACCTGGAGCCGGTCTATCCTCCAGAGGCGGTGCGCCGTGCCGAGCAGGGCACGGTGATCCTGGCGATACATGTCTCGCCTGACGGACTGCCGACGGGGGTGGATGTTGTGCAGAGCTCGGGCTTCGTGCTGTTGGACCGCACGGCGCGCGACACGGTGATGGGCTGGCACTTCCTGCCGGCGGTGCAGGACGGTCAGCCTATCCCGTTCGATATGAAGTTTCGCGTGGTGTTTCACCTCGATTGAGGGAAGTCCGATGGTGCGGTTAGACGTTGTGGTGACGCGTGGCGGCGATGCGGGCGAGACCTCACTCGGCGACGGTGCGCGGCTGCGCAAGGACGCGCGGCGTATTGCAGCGATCGGTGCGGTCGACGAGGCGAACGCCGCGATCGGCGTGCTGCGTTTGGCAACGCGCGATATGGCGGCGGAGGATGCCATGCTCGCACGCATCCAGAATGATCTGTTCGATGTCGGGGCCGATTTGTCGGTGCCGGGCGAGGGTGGCGGCCGGCTGCGGCTGACAGATGCGCCCGTTGCGCGCCTGGAGGCGGAGGTTGCGGCGATGAACGCAGCGCTGCCGAAGCTGACCAGCTTCGTTCTGCCGGGAGGCACGCCCGGCGCCGCTTATGCGCATATGGCGCGCACCATCGTCCGCCGCGCGGAATGCGAGGTGGTGCGCCTGCTGGCCGAGGGAGCCGTCACACCGTCGCTGCTGCGCTACCTCAACCGGCTGTCGGACCACCTGTTCGTGCTGGCTCGCGTACTGAACGGCAATGGCGGGGACGATGTGCTGTGGGCGCCAGGACAAAATCTCACCGGGTAGGAATTTGTGGTCCATGCACAGTGGTCCGAAGTAAAGTGCGGCCCGGTTCAAGGATCCAACGCGTGACACACGGGATTCGCAGCTTCCTGATGATGCGACGGGACGGCGTGGCCGCCCCGGGCGGGGCCGTGTCGTCCGCGAGCGCCAGCGCCCGGGACCTCGCAATCAGCTAGCGGCGCGCCTTCGGGGCGCTGCCCCGGAGTTCCCGTCATGACCGACCGTATCCTCGTCACATCGGCGCTGCCGTATGTGAATGGCGTCAAGCATATCGGCAATCTCGCCGGTTCTATCCTACCCGCCGATGTCTACGCACGCTTCCAACGTCTGCGCGGGCGCGACGTGCTGTTCGTCTGCGGCACCGACGAACACGGCACGCCTGCTGAACTTGCGGCGCTGGAAGCTGGGCTGCCTGTTGCCGAGTACTGCGCGCGCCAGCACGCAGCGCAGGCCGCGATCTATCGCCGGCTCGATATCTCGTTCGATCATTTCGGCCGCTCTTCATCGGCGGCGAACCATGCGCTCACCCAGCGTTTGTTCCTGCGACTGGAGGAGAATGGCTTCATCGAGGAACGCGTGCTTCGTCAGGTCTGGTCGCACACTGACCACCGGTTCCTGCCCGACCGCTACATAGTCGGCACCTGCCCGCACTGCGGCGATGCCGAGGCTCGTGGCGATCAATGCGACGGTTGCGGCCGCCTGCTCGATCCGGTGGAGCTGATCGCGCCACGTTCGGCCATCTCCGGATCGACGGCGCTGGAGACGCGCGAGACCCGTCATCTGTTTTTGCTGCAATCGAAGCTTGCGGACCGGCTGCGTGGCTGGCTCAACGGCAAGACGGATTGGGATCCGCTTGTACTGTCGCTGGCGCGTGGGCTGCTCGGGCAGGGCCTGCAGGATCGCTGCATCACGCGCGATCTGGCATGGGGTGTGCCGGTGCCGAAGCCCGGCTGGGATGGCAAGGTGTTCTATGTCTGGTTCGATGCGCCGATCGCCTATGTGGCACTGACACAGGAATGGGCTGCGGCCGCGGCTGGACGCGACTGGCGTGACTGGTGGCGATGTGGAGCGGGAACACAGCTCGTGCAGTTCCTCGGCAAGGACAATGTCGCGTTCCATGCACTGACGTTTCCGGCGACGCTCCTGGGTTCCGGCGCCGATATCCGTCTTGTCGACCGCATCAAGGGCTTTGCCTGGCTGTCCTGGGGCGGCGAAAAATTCTCCACCAGCCGGCGCCGCGGCATCTTTCTCGACGCTGCGCTGGACCTGCTGCCGTCCGACTGGTGGCGCTGGTGGCTGACGGCGAACGCGCCGGAGACATCCGACACGCGGTTTACGCCTTCGCTGTTCGCAGAGGGTTGTAATGCGGACCTGGCCGACGGGTTCGGCAACCTCGCGAATCGCGTGCTGTCCTTTGCCGCCACGCGATTTGACGGCCGTGTGCCGGACCAGGGTGAAGCCGGAGCGGAGGAAGCTCGCCTGGCGCTCGACGCGGACGCCATCATCAGCGCGTGCGCGGGACACTTCGAAGCGATCCGGTTGCGACGCGCCTGCGAAAGCCTTCGGGCGCTGTGGTCGCTCTGCGATCGCTACTTTGCATCGCAGGCGCCGTGGGCGACGATCGGAATCGACCGCGATCAGGCAGCGTGCGCGGTGCGCACGGCGATCAATCTGCTGCGGCTGGCGGCGGTCGTCGCATCACCAGGTACTGCCACATGCCTGCCAGCGGATTTTCGGAGCACTTGGTGATGCATCGCCTCGTGCATGGCCCACACGGGCGGACGACTGGTTGCGAGAGCCGGGCGGTTCAACCATCGACCTGCCCGGTCCATTGTTCCCGCGTTTGCTGCCTGATTGGGCTACGGCTGTCTCAGCGCGTCACTCCCTGTGAGAGCTGCAGTTCAGTCGGCCAGAACCTGTCGCAGCTTCGCTGCGAGACCGGAGAAGGTGAATGGCTTGGTGATCAGTTGCACGCCTGGGTCAAGCCGCCCGTGATGGATGATCGCGTTTCTCGCGTAGCCGCTCGTGAACAGAACCTTCAGGTCAGGTCTTCTGCGTCGCGCCTCGTCGGCCAACTGCCGGCCATTCATCCCACCAGGCAATCCAACGTCGGTGAACAGAAGTTCGATCTCGCTGTGGCGATCGAGCTGGTGCAGCGCGGTGGCCGCATCGGGCGCATCGATCACCTGGTAACCCAGCTCTCTTACCTGCTCGACGGCAAGGCTACGCACGTTCGGCTCGTCCTCGACGAGGAGCACGGTCTGCCCATCGCCATGCGGAACGGCGGTTGGTGCAGGTTGCGGCTCGTGAGCGGCTTCGGGTGAGAGCAGACGTGGCAGATAGATCTTGATTGTCGTTCCGTCGCCGACCTCGGTGTAGATCTTCACATGACCGCCTGATTGCCGCACGAAGCCATAGACCTGCGAAAGACCGAGACCGGTCCCGCGCCCTGCCTCCTTGGTGGTGAAGAACGGGTCGAACGCCTTGTCCGCAACCTCCGGCGTCATGCCGAAGCCCGTGTCACTGACGAATACCCCGACGTATTGTCCCGGCGGGACATCCGCCGAGGCCGCATACTCTTCGTCGAGATAGACATTGGCTGCTTCGATCGTCAGCTTGCCACCATCCGGCATGGCGTCCCGCGCATTGACCGCCAGATTAAGCAGAGAATTCTCCAGTTGGTTGGCATCGACGTACGTGCTCCACACGCCGCCGGTGAGAACGATCTCGATCGCGATCGACTCAGGGAGGGTGCGGCGCAGCAGTTCCGACAAATGGGTGATGAGCGCGTTGACGGAGACAGACTTCGGCTCCAGTGCCTGACGACGGGAGAACGCCAGGAGTTGATGAGTCAGATGCGCTGCACGCGACGCGCCATGCTGGGCCGAGTTGACGAACCGATAAAGGCCACTGTCCCCGCGATCCGAAAGCCGACGCCTGAGGGTTTCCAGATTTCCGGAGATCACGGTCAGCAGGTTGTTGAAGTCGTGCGCAATTCCGCCAGTGAGTTGGCCGATCGCCTCCATCTTTTGCGCCTGGCGAAGCTGTTCCTCGGCCGCCCGCTTCTCGGTGAGATCGCGAGTCACCTTGGCAAAGCCGAGCAACTGTCCGTCCCGATCGCGGATCGCATGCAGGACGACGCTCGCCCAGAACCGGCTGCCGTCCTTGCGGATGCGCCAGCCCTCGCCTTCATATTTCCCACTCGATTTCGCCTGGTGGATCACCTGATCAGGAAGACCTGCCTCCCGATCCTCTTCGGAATAGAATCGCGAGAAGTGTTGCCCCAAAATCTCAGAGCTTAGATACCCCTTGAGGCGTTCGGCGCCTGGATTCCAGTTGGCGACTGTTCCATCGGGATCGAGCATGAAGATCGCATAGTCTGTCACGCCTTCGACCAGGAGCCGGAAGCGACGCTCGCTCGCGTGCAACTGAGCATAGCTGGCTTCCAGCTCCTGCGTGCGTTCCTTGACGCGCGCTTCCAGAGCCTCGCTGAGAGCCAGCAGCCGGACCTCGAGCGCTTTCCGCTCGGTGATGTCGATACAAACGCCACGCATCCATCGGACGGCGCCTTCACCATCCGTGGCGCTCTCCCCCTTGGCTGCCAGCCAGTGAACGCTGCCGTTCGGATGGGTCACGCGGAACTCGGTAGCGAAGATACCGCTCTCCTTGGCCGCGGCCATGGCTGTGCGGATCTTCGGGCGGTCATCCGCGAAGACCGCCTGCTCCCACTGCGCCGGCGATACGATCGCTGAATGAGGATCGAGCCCGAAGAGTAAGGCAACCTGCGGCGTCGTGGTCCAGCGTCCGGACGTCCAGTCAAGCTCGAAGACCCCGAACCCTCCGGCCTCTTCAGCGAGATGGAGTTGCGCCTCGGTCAGGCGAAGTGTCGCTTCCACGCCTCCGCAGTTGCGCTGTCCCTCGTCCATTGCCGCCGACTACCTGGTCATTCCGCGGAGTATGGTCTGGGCATCCCGCATGGCCCGAAGCTTCCCGAGCGCCACATGTCTCGGCAGATGGTTGAAGCCGCAGGAGCTTGTGATGATCGTCTGCTCCGGCGCCAGCCATGCGTGTGCCTTGATCCGATCGGCGACAATAGCGCCCGTCTCGACATTCGGGTCCTGGACGTCGACGGCGCCTACACCAAGCTGCCGGTTGCCCAACAGGCCCTGATAGTGGTGCGCCATATCGTGCTCGACGAGGAAGCCGTCGCATTCGATAGTTGTGACGATGTCTGCCTTGTAGCGTCCGATATCGAAGTAGCGATGACCGATCTGGCCGTCGTAATCGGGGCCGACGGCATAGTTCCCCTGGCAGATGTGAACCAGCACATGCACATCGTCCGGCACATCCTCGATTGCCGTATTGATGGCTTCCACCGCCGCCCGAACCTCCTCGTCGTCCGCGACCGTGAAGTAGGGCTCGTCGATCTGGATATGCTTGCAGCCGGCTTCGGTCAGACGTCTGAAGTTCTCATGCAGCAGCTTGCCGAGATCATGCATCATCCGCGGGAGGTCGTTGTAGTATTCGTCATAGGCTACGGCCGCCAGCAGGTGTGGCCCTGTCATCGTGATCTTGACCGGCTGGCGCGCGAACGCCGAGACCGTCGTGAACTCATCGACGAGTTCGAGTTCGGTGGTGTCGTCGATGGGACCGCGGCAAATTGCAGCTGGGTGGAAGACATTCGGGTCGTGTCCGCTGATCGGCCTGGGCTTATTGGCGGCATGGAATGCAGGGATCTTCTCCCAGAAATAGTTCAGCATCGCATTGGGCGGCGAGTGGCGATTGTGCTTACGCCGGTGCAACTCCCCGCCGGTGATCACATCAACCCCGGCCGCCTCCTGTTCCACGACCGCGGCCTGCATCGTTCGGAACTGCGCGTCATTGAAATCGCCGGGCGAAAGCTGGCCCAAAGTCACCAGCCGATCGAGCGCTTCGTACCACCTGGGCACGCTGTGGGCGCCCACCACCGTGACGGTATAGGCTGGATACAGAGGCATCACTCCTCACTCCGTGAAGCGAGTCTCTCGGTCACTGTCCCGTGAGCCAGTCTTTCGAGAACATATCGCGATAATGCGGGGTCGTTCCGACGAGAACAAGTAACGGCTTTCCGAGCAGATCGGAAAGCCGCCGCAAGGAATCACTCCTCGCTCGCCTGTTATTGTTTGTCAATTGCCAGGCGCCGATCCATAGAGGGAGGCTGTCGCGCCGGGACGGAGGGGAAGAAAATGAAGTTTGGGCTGATCATCCGCGGCCAGTATCCGCTGGGCGACGACATGCAGCTTCGCCTGCGCGAAGACCTGGAGGCGGCGAAGCTCGCGGAAGAGCTTGGCTACGACCTCGTCGCCAAGGGTTCGCACTACAGCTCGCATCCGTTCCAGTATATCCAGCAGATTCCCTACCTCTGCCAGGTCGCGGTGATCGCGCCGAAGCTGCGACTGGTGCCTGGCGTCGTGCTGTTGCCGCTGCACAGCCCGCTGCACGTCGCCGAGGAGCTGGCATCGCTCGACGTGATGTCGGGCGGGAGGCTCGTGTTCGGCGCCGGCATTGGCTATCGCGAGGTGGAATTCCGCGCCTTCGGCACCACGCTGAAGCAGGCCGGCCGGCGCTTCGAGGAATGCCTCACCGCTGTGAAGAGGCTCTGGACCGAGGACTTCGTTACCATGCAGGCGTCGTATTTCGCGCTGGAGAACGCGAATTGCACCGTGCTGCCGGTGCAGAAGCCGATGCCACCGGTCTGGATCGGCGCCAACATCGATGTCGGCATCAGGCGCGCCGCTCGCATGGCGGATGCGTGGTTCGTCAATCCGCACAACAAGCTGGCGACGATCGCGCGTCAGATGGAGGTGTACAAGCGCGAGCTCGACGCTTGCGGCAAGCCGTTCCCCGCGGAATTCCCGATGGCGCGCGAGGTGTTCATTGCCCGCACGCGTGCCGAGGCGATCGAGCGGGCGCGGCCGTCGCTCGAGGTGAAATACAAGGCGTATCGCGATTGGGGGCAGGACAAGGTGATGCCGTCGAGCGACCACTTCGATCTCGACTTCGACGACCTGGTGGACGATCGGTTCCTGATCGGCTCGCCGGCGGAGGTGACGGAACAGATCCTCGATCTGCGTCGCCGCTTCGGTGTCACGACGCTGATCGCCGGCGTGCACTGGGTCGGGATGCCGAAGGAACTGGCGCTGGAACAGATGCAGCTGCTGGCTGAGGAAGTGTTTCCGGCAGTTCGCCAGGCGGCTTAGGAATTCGCCCTGCCCGCGCCTCTTATGCGGTAGCAGCTTCCCAAGGCGCCAACCCGCGCACATGCCTTGCCAGCAACGCGTAGAACTCGGTGACCGGCAGTGCGCGGCTGCACAGGAAGCCCTGCACCTCCTCGCAGCCCTCCTCTAGGAGCATTCTCGCCTGGTGCTCGTATTCGACGCCCTCGGCATTCACGCGGATGCCCATCGCGTGGCTCATCCGCAGCACTGCACGCACGATCTCCGCGGCATGTGGGTCGGTCTGCAATGCGCTGACAAATGAGCGATCGATCTTGATCTTGTCGAAGCGGAACTTCTGCAGATAGCCTAGACTGGAATAGCCGGTACCGAAATCATCCATTGCGATCGTCACGCCCAGGCCGCGCAGCCGACGCAGTGTGGCGAGCGTTTCCTCGGTCTCTTGCAGCAGGACCCCTTCGGTGATCTCGATCTCCAATCGTGCCGCGTCGAGTCCAGTCTGCCGCAGCGCGCTTTTGACCTGATCGAGGAAGCCGGCGCGTCGAAACTGCACCGGCGACACGTTGACCGCCATGCAGCGCAAGTCTGGCCATTGCACCGCCTGCCGGCAGGCCTCGTGGAGCACCCACTCGCCTATGCGGATGATCAGTCCTGTTTCCTCGGCGAGCGGGATGAATGCTTCCGGGGGAACCTCGCCACGAAGCGGATGGTGCCAGCGAAGCAATGCCTCCGCACCCACGACATGCCGCTCGATCAGGTCGAACTGCGGCTGATAGTGCAGGCAGAACTCACCTTGCTCGAGCGCTTTCACGATGTCCGCCTCGAGAGCTCGCCGTTCCAACAGCTTCCGGTTCATCTCTGCCGCAAAGAATTGATAGACCCCCCGACCCTCGTCCTTGGAGCGATAGAGGGCGGTGTCCGCCTCCTGCAAAAGCAGACCCGCATCGACATTGGACACGACGAGTTCGGTTGCATCCCGCAAGGCAATGCCAATGCTGACGCCGACAGTTACCTGGTTGCCGCCCAGTTCGAATTCCTGTTCCAGCGCATCGATCAGGCGCTGCGCCAGCATCTCGGTGTCCGCTAGCTGGCGTATGCCCACCTGCAGGACGGCGAACTCGTCGCCACCCAGCCGTGCCAGCGTGTCCGTTTCGCGGACGCACGTGCGCAACCTGCCGGCAACTCCGATCAGCAGCCGATCGCCAGCGGCGTGGCCAAGCGTGTCGTTCACCTCCTTGAACCGGTCGAGATCCAGGTAGAGCACGGCCAGCATCGTGCCCTCGCGTCGCGACCAGCCCAACGATCGCTCCACCCGATCCTGGAACAGCGCGCGGTTGGGCAATCCGGTCAGGACATCGTGCGTCGCCAGGTGCGTCGAGCGTGCCAATGCGCGACGCAACAGACGCAACGGCCACGATCGAAGTACGGCGAAAGCGATTGCTCCCAGCGAACCGGACAGCACGGCGACCACCGCCGTGACAAGCAGGAGTTGGCGCTGCGAGCGCTGTATCTCGACGCGGCCGATGATGACGCCGGAATCATACAAGGGTGTGGCCGCTGCCATCACAGGCGGGGGCACGTCGCTGCCTTGTTCCGCCACCAGTTGGCCGCTCGCCGATAGGACAATCTTTCTCTCGGGCTCCTGTGGCGCACCGAGCATCGCCAGCAGACCGCGGATGCGCGCGTTCTCGAACGCCCAGAGCTCGGGATTCGTGCTCGCGAGCTGAGAGATCACCGCGCTGGCAAGTTTTCCCTCCGCGACGATCTCAGCGTGCTTCGTCGCGTATGTCGACACGAAATATGCCGTTGGGAGCGTGACTGTGACTGCGAGCGCGATCACTGCTGCCAAGGCGGTAACGATGCGCGTCAGAGCGGGTTCGAGCTTGCGATGGCTCATGTGACCTTGCCGGCAAGCGGAATATGGCCCAGTTGCGCCAGCAACTCCCTGGTCTCTGTGGCGGACAGAAAGGCCAGGAACCGAGCGGTGTCCGGGCCGGGCTGGTCGTGCCACGCGACATAGAGGGTGCGTGACAATTTATAGCGGCCGGTGGCCAGGGTCTCGACCGTCGGCGGTTCGCCATCCAGCGCCAGCGGCCTGACATTGCGGGCCTCGGCACGCATCTGTCCGATCGACATCGCGCCGAGCGCACCTGACAGACGTTCCAGGGCGTCCGCATTCTCCTGATCGGTGGCCGGCGTCAGCAATCCCGGCCGTTCCAGTGCGACCTTTACGGCCTCCGCCATCTCGGTCGACAGGGCACGCAGCATGGTCCAGTCGGCGTCCGAGGGTTCCCGCCGAATCAGGCGGATTGGCGTGCCATTGGGCCACGCGAGCATCTGCCCGCGAAAGATCTGAGCAACCTGCGCCGATGCGATGTCTCGGACACCGGCGTCTGGATTTGTGACAAAAGCTATTGGCGTGCGCGCGTAGGCCAGACCTTGCAGCCCCTTGGCGCGCTCGGCGTCGTTCAGAGGGCGGGCTGCGACGGCGAGTTCGATCGCTCCCGCCGCTACGGCGCTGAGCCCGCCGCCCGTGCCGAGGCTGGGCAAGACCTTCACGGCAACGTCGGGCTGTGTCGCAGTGAAGGCACCGCCGATCTGCCGCATGGTGGCGAGGGCCATTCCAGTGCCGCCGATTCGCAATTGCGCGGAATCCACGGCCGAGGCGTGGCGCGCGAACAGGGGGATGGCGGCGAGAACCGCGGCGGCGGCTTTGGCCAATATGGCGCGACGCTGCACTGCCTCCGCTATGGTCTCATCGCGGGGCATGGGGTCAATGTTCCTCATGCTCTGTGCTCCCAGGGAGGACCGCGACATGGTTGCTCCCAATTCCTGAACAGCGCGTAAAATGGATGGTGGAAACGATGGACGTGCTCTCTGATTGACGGGGCCTGCCGGCTCGCCGAACATCCATCGGAGGAGCCGTCAGCAAGAAGCGCGCAGCGAGCCGGGAGAATGTCATGAGGCAAATTGCAGGAACAACCACGCTGCACGGTTTCGCGGTTGGGCTGATCGGTGGCCTGATCCTCGTGCTTGCGCAACTCACGCCGGCTGCGGCGCAGGGTGGCAAGTACCACGAGGCGCCCGGGCTCGCTGAACAGGTGAAGGCCGGCAAGCTGCCGCCTGTCGAGCAGCGTCTACCCGAGGCACCCCTGGTGGTGCCTGTGGTGGAGAAGGTCGGCGAGTATGGCGGGGTGTGGAGGCGTGCGTTCCTCGGTCCGGCGGACGCCAACAACTACGTGCGCGTCGTCTATGATGGCCTGTTCCGCTTCACCCCTGACGGGGCGGAGATCGAGCCCAAGATCGCTGCCGGGGCGAAGTCGTCGGACGATTACAAGGTCTGGACGATCCTGCTGCGCAAGGGCGCCCGCTGGTCCGACGGCGCACCGTTTACCGCCGATGACATCGTGTTCTGGTCCAAGGATGTCCTGTCGAACAAGGATCTGATGCCTACGCCGCCGAGCTGGATCCGCAATACCGATGGAACCGCTGCGAAGGTGGAGAAGATCGACGATTACACGGTGCGGTTCACCTACGACCGACCGGCCACGCTATTCCTGACAGAGGTTGCGAACCAGGATGGCGCCGATGGCAGCTACGCCATGTTCCTGCCGGCGCACTACCTCAAGAAGTTCCATCCCGCCTATACCGCCAAGGAGGACGTGGATCGCATGGCGCAGGCGGCCAGCTTCAAGACCTGGACCGAACTGTTCCTTTCGAAGGCTACGCTCTACCAGAACCCGGAGCGCCCGACGATGGCGGCGTGGGCGCCGATAAGCCGCGTGAGCGACCCAGTGTTCACACTGCGGCGCAATCCTTACTACGTCGGCGTCGACAAGGAAGGGAACCAGCTTCCCTACATCGACGAGGTCCGCTTCACCTACTTCGCTGACCAGCAGGCACTGAACCTAGCCGCCATCGCCGGCGACTTCGACATGCAGGCGCGGCACATCCAGATGACCAACTATCCGGTACTGAAAGAGCAGGAGAAGAACGGGAAGTACCGCGTGCTGGCGTGGCCGACGTTTGGCGGCGCCGACGCGGTGATCAACTTCAACATGACATACAAGGCCGATCCGGAGATCGGCAAGCTGATCAACACAAAGGACTTCCGCGTTGCACTGTCGATCGCGATCAACCGTGACGAGATCAAGGAGTTGGTGTTCCTGGGTCTGGGTGAGGCACGGCAGGGCGTGCCGGCGCCGTGGCACCCGTATTTCCCCGGCAAGGAGTGGGCGACCAAGCACACCGAGTTCGATCGTGGCACGGCCAACAAGATGCTCGATGCGCTCGGGCTGACGAAACGCGACGCACAGGGCATTCGTTTGATGGCCAACGGCAAGCCGGCGACGATCGAGATCAGCGTCGTGCCCGCGTTCGGTGCATGGCCGGATGTGGCCCAGCTTGTTGCGAGGGATTGGGAGGCGGTCGGTATCAAGACCGTGGTGCAGATCCGCGAGCGCGCGCTGCACTTCAAGTTGAATGACGCAAACGAGCTGATGACGTCGCTCTGGAACGAGGATACCACGGCCTTTCCCTTCACCGGCAACGCCAAGTTCGATCCGCGCAATGTGCCGATCCTGACACTCGGGCCGCTGTACACGCGGTGGCTGCAGTCGGGCGGCAAGGAGGGCGTGGAGCCGATCGAGCCGATCAAGCGTATCATGCAGCTGGTCGACACAGCGCGCACCGTGGGACACGACGGGCAGGTACAGGCGGCGCAGGAGCTGTTCCGCATCTGGGCCGACAACGTGTTCGAGATCGGCACTGTCGGGCTGACGCCGATGGTACAGGGCGTTGTCGTGGTCAACAGCAAGCTGCACAACGTGCCGACCACGACAGGCAATGACTGGCCGCTGCGCACGCCGGGCAATACCCGCACCGAGCAGTATTTCTTCGCGAAGTGACACGCTACATCGTTCAGCGACTGCTGCTGCTGCCGTTCCTTCTGCTGGCCTACTCGTTTGTCATTTTCGTCATCATGCAGGCGCCGCCTGGTGATTTCCTGACGACGTATGTAGCGACCCTGTCGGCTTCCGGCAGCTCGATCAGCGGCGAACAGATCGCGATGCTGCGGCACCAATATGGCCTCGATCAGCCCTTCATCGTGCAGTACCCTGGTACTGGCTGCGCGATCTGCTGTCTGGCAACCTGGGATTGTCGCTCGAGTATCAGCGGCCGAATGCCGAGTTGATTGGCGAGCAGCTTGGACTGACGTTGGCGTTGGCGGTGATGTCGTTCGTGCTCACCTGGTTGATTGCGGTGCCGGCGGGGATCTATTCGGCGACGCACCAGCGTTCGGTGATCGATCACCTGTTCACGGTGATCAACTACATCGGGGTGGCGACGCCGAACTTCATGCTCGCACTGGTCCTGATGTGGATCGCATTCGCGTATTTCGGCATCAGCATAACCGGGCTCTATTCCCCGGCGTATGCCGATGCGCCGTGGAGCATGGCAAAGGCGGGAGATCTGCTGAAGCACATCTGGCTGCCGGCACTGGTGCTGGGTATTGCGGGAACCGCGCGGCTCACGCGCATCATGCGTGCGAACCTGCTGGACGAGCTGAACAAGCCGTATGTGGTGACGGCGCGCGCCAAGGGGCTGCGCGAGTGGCGGCTGGTACTGCGCTACCCGGTGCGGCTGGCGCTGAACCCGCTGATCAGCACGATCGGATGGTACCTGCCGCAGCTGTTCTCCGGAAGTCTGATCGTGGCGACCGTGATGAACCTGCCCAATATCGGGCCGTTGCTGCTCAGGGCGCTGATCAATCAGGACATGTACCTGGCTGGTGCGATCCTGCTGATCTACTCGTTCCTGACCATCGTGGGTACGCTGCTGTCGGACATAGCGCTGGCGATGATGGATCCGCGCATCCGGATGGAGACGTAGGGGCATGGACAACAGGCAAAGGAGACACCCCCTCCCCTTACGGGATGCGGTGGGGGAAGGCGGGCGTGGAACATGCGCTGCCCCCTCCCCCCAACCCCCTCCCGCAAGGGGAGGGGGAGTTTAGTTGTGTCCGACGTGCAGGCCATCGGCGCGGCGGCCGAGGACCGGATCGCGGTTGCGTCCAACTGGAAGCTGGTATGGTGGCGATTCCGTAGACACCATCTCGCACTGTTCAGCGCCGGCGTGCTGATCTGCCTGTACCTCATTGTGCTGCTGCCGGACTTCTTCGCTACACAGAACCCCGAGCAGACCGACGCGCGCCAAGCGTTCATTCCAGTGCAGACGCTGCACTTCTTCGACGATGGCTGGAATCCCTGGGTCCCTGCGATCGTCGGCAAGCGAAATCCGGTGACACTGCGCATGGAGTGGACCACCGACCCGCAACGCAAGGTCCACGTCGGTTTCTTCACGCGCGGCTTCCCCTACCGCGCTCTTGGCCTGTTCGAGACCAACATCCACCTGCTCGGCGCCACTGATCCCGGGCAGCGCGTCTTCCTGCTCGGCTCCGATCGGCTCGGTCGCGACCAGTGGTCTCGCATCATGCGCGGCACGCAGACATCGATGACCGTCGGTCTCGTTGCCGTCACTCTCAGCGTCATCTTCGGGGTCGTACTCGGCGGCATCTCCGGCTATTTCGGCGGCATCGCCGATCATGTGATCCAACGATTGATCGAGCTGCTGCAATCGGTCCCTACCATCCCGATCTGGCTCGCACTCTCCGCCGCGCTGCCACGCGACTGGACGCCGATCCAGGTGTTCTTCGCGATCACTGTGATCCTGTCGCTGATCGGCTGGACCACTCTCGCGCGTGAAGTGCGCGGTCGCTTCCTCGCGCTGCGCGAGGAGGATTTCGTGCTGGCCGCGCGGCTCGCCGGATGCAGCCAGATGCGCATCATCTTGCGCCACATGGTGCCGACGTTCCTCAGCCACATCATCGCCACCAGCTCGCTTGCCATCCCCGTGATGATCATCAACGAGACGTCGCTGTCGTTCCTGGGTCTCGGCATTCGCCCTCCGGCGATAAGCTGGGGCGTGCTACTGCAGGAGGCGCAGAACATCCAGACGCTGGCGCTCGCACCGTGGCTGCTGATACCTGGCCTCATCGTCATCGTCGCGGTGCTGGCGTTCAACCTGGTGGGTGACGGTCTGCGCGATGCCTCCGATCCCTACAGCCACTGAACCGCTGCTGCGCGTGCGAGACCTGCGGGTGTCGTTCCGCATGGACGAAGGCACGGTCCGCGCGGTCGATGGCGTCAGCTTCGACGTATTCCCCGGCCAGGTGGTCGGCATTGTCGGCGAGAGCGGCTGCGGCAAGAGCGTCACGATGCGCGCGATTTTGCAGCTGATAGACCCGCCGGGTCGCATCACCAGTGGCGAGATCATGTATCTCCGGGGCGGCACACCGGTCGACCTGACGCGCCTTGCACCGCGTGGCCGCTTGATGCGTGACCTGCGCGGCGCGGAGATAGCGCTGATCCCGCAGGAGCCGATGGCGGCATTCAGTCCGGTACACACGGTGGGCGCACAGATCATCGAGGCGATCATGCTGCACGAGCGCGTTAACCGCGAGCAGGCGCGCGCGACGACGGTGGAGCTGTTCCGCGATGTCGGCATCTCGATGGCGGAGCAACGCATCGATGCGTACTCCTGGCAGCTGTCGGGCGGATTGCGGCAGCGCGCGATGATCGCGATGGCGCTGTCCTGCAAGCCGCGACTGCTGATCGCCGACGAACCGACCACCGCGATCGACGTGACGACACAGGCGCAGATCCTGGCGCTGCTGCGCGAGCTGCAGCACAAGTATCAGACCGCGATCATTTTCATCACGCACGATCTCGGCGTGATCGCGCAGATGGCGAACTATGTGGTGGTGATGTATCTCGGACGCATCATGGAAGAGGGCCCGGTGGACGACATCTTCCATGCGCCGCTGCATCCCTACACCAAGGCGCTGCTCCGCTCGATTCCCAGCCTGCAGACCGAGACTCGCGCTGCGCTGCCGGTCATCGCTGGGACGCTGCCGCATCCGTTCAATCGCCCATCCGGCTGTCCGTTTCATCCACGCTGCGAGAACATTCTGCCTGAGCGCTGCGCCACCGCCGTCCCTGCTCTGCACACCCTCCGCCCGCGGCGCGCGGTGAGTTGCTTCCTGCATAGCCGCCTGGCCGAGCCGGCATGATGGCACCACTGCTCGACGTGCGCGGGCTGCGGAAATTCTTCCCGATTGCCAAGGGTATGCTCCGTCGCGTCGCCGGCCACGTGCGCGCCGTCGATGATGTGAGCTTCAGCGTACAGGAGGGAGAAACGCTCGGCTTGGTGGGTGAGAGCGGTTGCGGCAAGACGACCACCGCGCGATGCATTCTGCGCGCGATCGATCCCACCGACGGTCAGATACTTTACCGCTCGGGGAATAGCGTTGTGGATCTTGCGCCGATGTCGGCGGCGCAACTGGCGCCGCTGCGCAAAGAGATCCAAATGATCTTCCAGGATCCATTCGGCTCGCTGAATCCTCGCATGACGCTGTTCGACAACGTCGGGGAGCCGCTGCTGGTCAACGGCATGCGCCGCCGCCGCGAGCGCATGGACCGCGTGGCGGAACTCCTGCGACTGGTGGGCCTGCGGCCGGAGTTCATGCACCGCTTCCCGCACGCGTTCAGTGGCGGGCAGCGCCAGCGCATCGGCATCGCACGAGCGTTGGCGACCAGTCCACGCCTTGTCGTTGCCGACGAGCCGGTGTCGGCGCTCGATGTATCGGTGCAGGCTCAGGTGCTGAACCTGCTGTTGGAGCTGCAATCGCGACTGCGGCTGACATTCTTGTTCGTGGCGCACGACCTTTCGGTGGTGCGGCATATCTGCGATCGCGTGGCGGTGATGTATGTCGGGCAACTGGTCGAACTGGCGCCGACCGATGCGGTGTTTCGCCGGCCACGGCACCCCTACACGGCGGCACTGATGCGCGCGGTGCCGGTGCCCGATCCGCGGGTATCAGGGACCGATGGCATCCTGAAGGGTGAGGTGCCGAGCCCTGCGTCGCCGCCTTCGGGCTGCTACTTCCATCCTCGCTGCACTTTCGCCGACGAGCGGTGCCGGCGCGAGGCGCCAACATTGCAGGAGGTGATACCAGGGCATTTCGCGCGATGTCACTTTGCCGCTGAGCTGCAACTGACGCCGGCGTAACTCGCATGGCGACAGCACTTCCAGCTTGCGCGATTGCCGAGCCTATGGGAAGTCACACGAGGGGGTTGCATGCACCAAGTGGTTTCCTCGCACCGATCGGCGCTTGCACCGGCGGTGCGCTGCGGGATCGTGCTAGGTTCGGTCGTGCTGACGGCCTGTCAGCCCGCCGTCCTCGATCCGCAAGGCATCGTCGGCGAAGCCGAGAAGACAATCCTGATCGACTCGCTCGCCATCATGCTGGCCATCGTCGTCCCGACGATTGTCGCTACACTTGGTTGCGCATGGTGGTACCGATCGTCGAACACCCGGGCGCGCTATCTGCCGGAGTGGGCGTATTCCGGCCAGCTCGAGCTGATCGTCTGGGCCATTCCGCTGCTGACGATCATGCTTTTGGGAGGTGTGGCGTGGGTCGGATCGCATGACCTCGACCCGGCAAAGCCGCTGCCATCGAAGGACGCCGCGCTGGAAGTCCAGGTCGTGTCACTCGACTGGAAATGGCTGTTCATTTATCCCGGACAGCATGTCGCAAGCGTGAACCACCTCGTCATCCCCGCCGGCGTCCCCGTCCATTTCAGCCTGACATCGGCAAGTGTGATGAATGCCTTCTTCATCCCCCAACTGGGCAGCATGATCTACACGATGAACGGCATGAAAACGCAGCTGAATCTGCACGCCAATGTCTCCGGCACCTTCCCCGGCCTGTCGAGCCACTACAGCGGCGATGGCTTCTCGGACATGCATTTCGACGTGCAGGCAGTGCCGGCTGACCGCTTCTCCGCCTGGGTCGATGCCACGCGCGGCAACGGTCCGACGCTGACCGCGCAAAGCTACGCCGATCTTGCCAGGCAGAGCATCAACGTCGCGCCGTTCACCTACCGCGACGTCGATCCCGACCTGTTCCAGAGGATCGTTTCACAGGCGCTGCCACCTGGCCCTGGGCCAATCGAGGAGATCAGTCCGGGCGCATCCAAGCGGGCGGAGAAGTAGCATGCTGGGCAAGCTGAGCTGGGCGGCCATTCCGCTCGACCAGCCCATACCGCTGTTTGCGGCCGGGCTGGTCGGCTTCGTCATCTTCTGTGTCCTCGTCTTCGTGACACTCAAGGGCTGGCTGCCCTATCTCTGGCGAGAGTGGATCACCAGCGTCGATCACAAGCGGATCGGCGTCATGTACGTCCTGCTCGCCGGCGTCATGCTGCTGCGCGGCTTTACCGATGCGATCATGATGCGGTCGCAGCAGGCGCTCGCGTTCCAGTCACCGGGTTACCTGCCGCCCGAGCACTATGACCAGATCTTCTCGGCCCACGGCACGCTGATGATCTTCTTTGTCGCGATGCCGTTCGTCATCGGGCTGATGAACGTCGTCGTTCCGTTGCAGCTGGGCGTGCGGGACGTCGCGTTCCCCACGCTCAACTCGGTCAGCTTCTGGCTGACGGCGACAGGCGCGCTGCTGATCAACGTCTCGCTGGTGGTGGGAGAGTTCGCGCGCACCGGCTGGCTCGCCTACCCGCCGTTGTCCGAGCTGACGTATTCACCGGGCGTCGGCGTGGACTACTACCTGTGGTCGCTGCAGATCTCCGGCGTGGGAACGCTGCTGACCGGCGTCAATTTCGTCACCACGATCCTGAAGCTCCACGCTCCGGGCATGACCTATATGCGCATGCCGATGTTCTGCTGGACGGCGCTCGCATCCTGCCTGCTGATCGTCGCGGCCTTTCCAATTCTGACGGCGACCTTCGCCATGCTGCTGTTGGACCGCTATCTCGGCTTTCATTTCTTCACCAATGAAGCCGGCGGCAACATGATGATGTTCATCAACCTCATCTGGGTGTGGGGCCATCCGGAGGTGTACATCCTCGTCTTGCCGGCGTTCGGCGTGTACTCCGAGGTGGTGTCGACCTTCTCGGGCAAGCCGTTGTTCGGCTACCGGTCCATGGTCATGGCGACGCTGGCCATCTGCATCCTCGCCTTCATGGTCTGGCTGCACCACTTCTTCACCATGGGCGCCGGTGCCGACGTGAACGCGGTGTTCGGCATCGCGACAATGATCATCGCGGTACCGACAGGTGTGAAGGTGTTCAGCTGGCTGTTCACCATGTATGGCGGCCGGATCGTCTTCAACACGCCTATGCTGTGGTCGATCGGTTTCATGGTGACGTTCGTCCTGGGCGGGATGACGGGCGTGCTGCTGGCGGTTCCGCCGGCCGACTTCGTGCTGCACAACAGCCTGTTCCTGGTGGCGCATTTCCACAACGTCATCATCGGCGGTGTGCTGTTCGGCGCGTTCGCCGGCTACACATACTGGTTTCCCAAGGCGTTCGGCTTCCGCCTGCATGAGGGCCTGGGCAAGGCCGCCTTCTGGTGCTGGTTCATCGGCTTCTACCTGGCGTTCATGCCGCTCTACGTGTTGGGGCTTATGGGCATGACGCGGCGCATGCAGCACTACGACGTTCCTGCATGGCATCCCTGGCTGCTGGTGGCAGCCCTGGGGGCGGCCGTCATACTGGCCGGGATCGCATGCCAGATCGCACAGCTTGCGGTCAGCATCCGCCGGCGCGAGGAGTTTCGCGACGTGACCGGCGATCCGTGGAACGGCCGATCGCTGGAATGGGCCACGGCGTCGCCGCCGCCGGCATTCAATTTCGCCGAACTGCCCCGTGTCGAGACGAGAGACGACTATTGGTTCACCAAGCAGCGTGTCCGACGACAGGCGAAGCTCGACGATGAGCCACGCTATGAAGACATTGAAGTGCCGCGCAACAGTGCCACGGGCTTCATATGCGCCTTCTTCGCGACCTTCATGGGTTTCGCGCTGATCTGGCATATCTGGTGGCTGGTAGGTGCGGCTTTCGTGGGCGCCTTCGTGACATTCGTCGTATTCGCCTGGCGGGATCGCACCGAGGATCGCATTCCGGCGGATGAGGTCGCCCGTATCGATCGGATCAATCGGAGAGCCCGCACCGCGGAGCTCGCTCAGATGCAGCCCGCGCAATGAGCGCCGCACAGGGCACCACCGGGTACGGCGAGCCTTACCGCACCGACGGTCGAACCGCCTCGCATGCGGCACTGGGTCTGGCATCCAAGCGGATCATCGTCGGCTACGGGTTCTGGATCTTCCTGCTCAGCGACATCATCATGTTCTCCGCCTTCTTCGCGACCTACGCGGTGTTGTCGGGGGAGACCGCTGGCGGCCCGAGCGGCAAGGACCTGTTCAACCTGCACGTCGTCGCGCTCGAGACAGCGTGCCTGCTGCTGTCCAGCTTCACATGCGGCGTCGCGAGCATCGGCTCCCGGGCCCACAAAGTCCTGATGTATTATGGCAGCATGGCGGTGACCGCGGTCCTCGGGGCGGCGTTCCTGTTCCTGGAGATTCGTGAGTTCGCCGGCCTGATCGCGCAGGGCGCCGGACCGAGCCGTAGTGCCTTCCTGTCTGCCTACTTCACCCTGGTGGGCTGCCACGGCCTGCACGTGTCGCTGGGTATGCTATGGCTGCTGACCATGATGGCGCAGGTGTTCGCCAAGGGCTTCCGCGCCGACATCCTTCGCCGTGTCCTCTGCTTCGCCCTGTTCTGGCACACGCTGGACATCATCTGGGTCGGGATCTTCACGGTGGTTTATCTGATGGGGGTGGCTCAATGAGCGGCACCGAGCAGCGTCTGCATCTGCACGCCAGCGACACCGCACCCGGCGATGAACGGGCCGATGGCCGCGAGATCGCGGAAGGCCTGCTCGGCTATCTGATCGGCCTGGGGTTCGCGACTCTGATTACGGTGGTGGCGTTCTTCATCTCGGGTACGTCACTGGTCTGGCAGCCCAGCATCCCCATCGCGCTGTTCGTGCTGGCGATCGCGCAGATGGGCGTTCACCTGGTCTTCTTCCTCCACATCACCACGGGCCCCGACAACGTCAACAACGTCCTGGCCCTGGCGTTCGGTGTGCTGATCGTGCTGCTGCTGATCGTCGGTTCGCTGTGGATCATGAGCCACCTGAATCACAACATGGTTCCGATGGACCGGGTCATGCAGATGCAGCGGTAGCCGCGTTCACCCGGCGGCCAGTGCCTTCGCGATATCCAACGCGCGACGGATGAGGTTCTCCGATGCTTCCGGCGTGCGGAACGCGCTGTGCGCCGATAGTGTGACATTCGGCAGTGTCGCCAGTTCATGCCCCGGCGCCAGCGGCTCCTTCGCGAACACATCCAGCGCCGCATGCCGCAAACGGCCCGACCGTAGCGCCGCGATCATCGCAGCCTCGTCCACGATTGCGCCGCGCGCCGTGTTCACCAGCACCGCACCTTGTCGCAGCTTCGCCAACCTCTCCGCGTCGAGGAATCCCCGCGTCTCATCGGTCAGCAGCAGATGCACCGACAGCACGTCGCTCTGCGCCATCAGTGTGTCGAGATCGACGAACGTCACGCCTGGTGCCGTCTTCGGCGAGCGGTTCCAGGCGATCACCCGCATGCCGGAACCGACGGCGATCCGCGCCACCTCGGCCGCGATGCCGCCGAAACCGAGCAAGCCGAGAGTCTTGCCGGTAAGCTGCATGCCCTCGGTGCGGATCCACTCACCGCGCCGCATGCCGCCGTCCATGATCGCCAGTCCGCGCGCGGCGGCCCACATGAGGGCGATCGTATGCTCGGCCACCGCTGTGTCGCCGTAGCCCTTGATGATGTGAACGGTGATGCCGTGCTCGGCCAGTTCCTCGGGATGCATATAACTGCGTGCACCTGTGCCGAGAAAGATGATGTGCTTCAGGCCGGTGCAATTCTGCATCACGTCGGTCGGCATCTGGCTGTGGTCATCGAACACGAAGTCATAGCCGGCGAGCATACCGGGCAGCGTGTCGGGCGGCACCTCGAGTTGTTCGTTGACCGTCACCGGCGGATCATCCGGGCGAACCACACGACGGAACACGTCCGCCAGATCGTCCACTGCGTCGAGAAACAGCCCCTTCATCTCGCATCCCCGCCGGTTTCGCTTGTCACTCTGCGCAAGCTGTGCGGAGGCGGCAACCGGCAGGGAAATAGCTTCCCCGGCACACGACCGATACCGTATCAAACGCGCGCCCAATGCCGCGCGCCCCACGCCTCGCTCCTAGTCCGCGCCGTCCCGCGACCCGCACGCGCGCGCCGCTGCGGACGGTTTCCAGACCGCGCCGGATCCGTCTGCGTCTGCTCGGCTACGCCGTCATCGCCGCGATATGGGGCGTGCTTGCCCTCGCGGTCATGGTGTTGTGGTTCGCGCGCGATCTGCCGAGGCCGGAGGCCGCGCTGGATGCCGCGCGACGGCCTAGCCTCGCGCTGGAGGACCGTACCGGGCATGTGTTCGCCACGTTTGGCGACATCGTCGGCGAGCCACTGCGGCTGAGCGATTTGCCTGCGTACCTGCCAGCTGCCGCGGTGGCGGTCGAGGACCGCCGCTTCTGGCACCACCCCGGCATCGACCCGATCGGGCTGGCGCGCGCCGCCTGGATCAACCTGACCAGCGGGCGCGTGGTGCAGGGCGGTTCCACCATCACCCAGCAGGTCGCCAAGAACCTCTTCCTGACCAACGCGCGGACTTTCCGCCGCAAGGTGCAGGAACTTCTGCTGACGCTGTGGCTCGAGCACACGTTCAGCAAGCGCGAGATCCTCGAGATATGGCTGAACCGCGTGTATCTCGGCTCAGGCACCTGGGGCGTGGACGCAGCGGCGCGGATGTATTTCGGGATCTCCGCCCGGCGTGTGACGCTGTGGCAGGCAGCAATGCTGGCGGGCCTGCCGCGAGCGCCTTCCCGGTTCAATCCGCGCGCCGATTCAGGCGCCGCAGCGGCGCGTGCCCGCGAAGTGCTGGCCGCGATGGCCGACACCAGGGTGATCACTCCAGAGCAGGCCCGCGCCGCCGCCGCACAGATTGCCTTGCCGCCGGCGCAACCGCTCGCCACCGGCTGGTTCGCCGATTGGGTGGCGGAGCAGGCGCAATCGCTCGCACCCGAGAACGCCGACACGACTGTGCGCACGACGCTCGACGCGCATCTGCAGGCGGTCGCCGAGGCACGCCTGACCGCGCTGCTGAACGGGCCGGGAGCCGCGGCAGGCGTGACTCAGGGCGCCGTCGTGGCACTCGATGCAGCGACTGGAGCCGTGCGGGCGATGGTGGGGGGGCGCGACTATCGGCAAAGCCTGTTCAACCGAGCGGTGCAGGCGCGGCGCCAGCCTGGTTCCGCGTTCAAGCCGTTCGTGTGGCTGGCCGCACTTGAGAAGGGGGTGGCTCCGGACGACACCGTGCTCGACGCACCGATCCGAATCGGCAACTGGAGCCCGGCCGATTTCGAGCGGCAGTACCTCGGCGAGATAACGGTGGAAGAGGCGCTTGCTCAGTCGATCAACACCGCGGCTGTTCGACTGCTGCAGCAGGCTGGCGGGCCGCGTGCGGTGGCGCGTGAGGCGGCGCTGCTTGGCATCGCGGACAAGCTGCCGAACGATGCGTCGCTGGCGCTTGGTACGGGCGAGGTCGGGCTGCTGGAACTGGCCGCGGCCTACGCCACGTTCTTCAACGGCGGCGAGCGCGTTACGCCATTTGGCGTCGATGCACTGCGTGTGTTGCCACGGTCAGTGATCGATCCCGATCTTGCCGCGATGATGGTGCGCATGTTGACTGCTGTAGTGTCACGCGGCACGGGCCGCGCCGCGGCCGTGCCCGGCCATCTGGTTGCCGGCAAGACCGGCACGACACAGGACTATCGCGACGCCTGGTTCATCGGCCGCCTCGATGGCGAGATCATCGGCATCTGGCTTGGCAATGACGACAACCGGCCGATGAAGTCTGTGCAAGGCGGCGGCCTGCCGGCGCGGCTATTCCACGACATCGCAGTGGCGACACGGCAGTGACACCGGAGAGCGATGCGTCACACTGATCGCATGACCAACAGCGTGGTCAGCCACACCAGCAGTAAGGCGACTGCGGCAAAGCACGTATTGTGGGACGATGCCGGATCGGGGGGCTCCTGCGGCGGCTCCTCGATCGCTGTGAGGCCGCGATGTGATTTCGGCTCCAATTGCGGCATGGGTCGATGCTCCGTTCTGTCCGCGGCCCCGCAGTGGCGCGCGTCACCCGCCGCAGACCTGGGCGACATACGCCTTGGATGCCTCGGTGGCCGGCGCCGCCTTGGCGCACCACTCAGGCTTCGGTGCCGCGCGAACCGGTGCCGCTGCCGGCGGCGCCACTGCTGCGACCTTCACGCCCGCAGGCGCCTGCGCCAATGGGACATCGGTTGTGCATGGCTTGCCACCAAGCCTCATGGCCGAGCGGACATTTTCGTCCTGGCACATCAGTTCGACGGCGACCTTCTGCTCGCCCATGTTGAACAGCAGCGCTGCCTGTTGCCGCCGTTCGCATGCCTTGTCGGCCCATGTGGCACCAGCCGCAAGGCCAAAGCCGGGAAGCGAGAGACCGCCGGACGCGCCGACCGCGCACGGGTTTCCACCCACGATACTCGGGGCGATGACCTCAGGCGTGTTGCGCACTGTATAGCCACCGCCGTAGCCGATGTACTGCTCGGACTTCCCTGTGCTGGATGGATCGCTGGCAGTGCCGCTGGGATCAGACCCGGTATAGCCTGCGACGTTGACCGTGGTGCTGTTGCCGACGGCCGTCGACCGGGTGTTCGAGACCGCCTTGGCGCCCGAGTTGCTGGACGACGCGCCGTTGCCGATCGGGTTGCCGATCACGTTGACCTTCGGGTTGGAAATCGCTTGCGACTGCGATCCGGATGTCGTGGTCACCGCTGCATTGCTGTTTGACCCAGACTGTGAGGTCTGTGCAAAGGCCCCGCCGCTCAGCATCGCCAATGCGGTGGCGGCCAGGAGTATGTTTCTCATCGAGGTGTATCCATGGAAGTGTCCGGGGCGGACTTCTTCCGCCCCATGACACTGTTCGGGCTGGCGTTTTGTCGAGCCATCTACGGCCGTCAGTGACGGCCGGGGTGTGTGTTCCGCGTATTCGGCTGATCGAGCTTGACGAACCCACCGAGATTGGCCGCGGCTGCGGCCGAACCGCCGACCACCTGGCTGCTCTGCGTGGCACCGGAAGAGCCGGTTGCGGTGTTGCCGAAGCCCCGGCCTTCATTGGCGGCGCCACCGGTGATCGTGCCGCCGACATTGAGCTGGGTGGTATTGGCGCTGGTGAACGAACCTTTGGGTCCGGCCTGCGCTCCGCCAGTGGTATCGATCGCGGTGTAGTTGCCCGCCACCGCTCCGTTGATCACCGAGCCGTTCCCGCTAACCATCGAGTTGGCCATGGTGCCTTGCCGGCTGTTCACACCGGCAAGCGAACCGGACGCCGAGAGCGCAACGTTGCCGGCAATCTGCCCGCCATCGTGACGTGGCTGATCCGCGAAAGCGGCAAACGGAACAAGTATCGTTGCTGCAAAAAGGTACTTACGCACGACAAGTCTCCTGTTTCTGTGCGCTATCGCGCACTTGGTTGGCGGCCTTCCGCGCACAGCGAAAGCGCCTTCCATCGGTTGCAGTGAACCCAGACAGGAGTTTTTCCGGCTGGAGAAGTTCGGCGGCGGGTGTCCAACACGTCGTTTCAGGACACCCGCCGTCAGCGTCTCTCCCCGAGCTCGGCAAGTGGCATCGTTAGCAGATTAGTAACGATATGTCAACGATATTCGTCCCGCAAATGAGACGGTGGCGCGAATTTGGTGCGTTTCATTCACGGAAGCCGCACCCGCGGGCAGACGCGCCCTCGGATGATGGGCGGCAATCATTCCATTGCCGCCTGAGGCTCCGCCGTCCGCGGCGCCTGGCGTGGCCTTCGCATCAGGAACAACAGCAGCAGCGCCGGCAGCGTGGTGAAGATCATCATCTTGTAGTCGTCGATATAGGCGATGATCTGCGCCTGCTGGTTGATCATGTGGTCGAGCATCGCCGCGCCATGCCGCGTCGCCGGATCGAGGTGCTGCTGCACCGCCGCGCCATCCTGCAGGGCGCGGTTGAACGGATTGACCGAGGCGCCGATCTCGGCGTGCAGCGCCTGCGTGTTGTGCGCCAGCATGGATGAGGTGACGGATACGCCAATTGCCGCACCGATGTTGCGCGCCAGGCTGAACAAAGACGCGCCGTCGGTTCGCAGCATCACCGGGAGGGTGGCGAATGCGACCATCTGCAGCGGGATGAACAGAAAGCCCAGCCCGAATCCCTGCACGGTTATGGTGATGATCAGCCGCCACTCGGAAATGTCTGGCGTCCAGCGCGTCATCTCCCAAATCGACCACACAACGCACAGAATGCCGAACCCCATCGCCACGCGCGGGTCGATGCGTGTGGCCACGCGGCCGGCGAGCACCATGGAAACCATCGTGCCGATGCCGCGCGGCGCCATGATCAGCCCGGCGGTATCGACCGGATAGTTGGCGAGATTCTGCAGCCACGGCGCCATCAGCGACGAACTGGAGACCAAGATGGTGCCGGCGGCGAACATCATCCCTACGCCAGTGGCGAAGTTGCGGTCCTTGAACAGCGCCGGCGGGATGAATGGCCGCCGCGCGGTGAGCATGTGCACGACGAAGAGATAGACACCGAGACCACCGAGGACCGCCTCGATGATGATCTCGCGCGAAGTGAACCAGTCCTGATCCTGCCCGCGATCCAACATCATCTGGATGCCGCCGATGCCGAGACTGAGCACGGCGAAGCCTGTCCAGTCGAACCGCATGCCGGAGCGTGGCTCGGCCCGCGGCATGAAGAAGATCAGACCCAGCGTGGCGAGGATGCCGAACGGCAGGTTGATGTAGAACACAAACCGCCAGTTGTACATTTCGGTCAGGTAGCCGCCGAGAGTGGGGCCAAGGATCGGACCTATCATCACGCCGACGCCCCAGATGGCCATCGCATTGCCGCGCTGCTCGGCCGGATAGATGTCGAGCATGGTCGCCTGCGACAGTGGGACCAGGGCGGCCCCGAACATGCCCTGGAACAGGCGGAACAGCACCATCTCGTCCAGTGACTGCGCAGCGCCGCACAACATCGAGGTGATGGTGAAGCCGATCAGGCAGCCGACGAACAGGTACTTGCGGCCGAAGCGCGACGCCATCCAGCCGACCGGCGCGGTCATGATCGCCGCGGCCGTGATGTAGGAGGTCAACACCCAGGTGATCTCGTCGAAGCTCGCGGACAGGCTGCCCTGCATGTAAGGCAGCGCCACGTTGGCGATCGTCTGGTCGAGCGCCTGCATCAGTGTGGCGCCGACCGTGCAGAGGGTGATGATCAGGCGATGCGGCGCCTGATCATGTGGGCCTGCGGCCATGAGATATCTGTCTAGAAAAGATCGGCGAGCGTGCGGCGGTGGCCGGTGTCGATCTCGGTTTCGACGCTCATGCCGGCACGCAACTCCGGATCATCGGCCTTGCGCTCGACCCTGATGCGCACCGGGATGCGCTGCACCACCTTCACCCAGTTGCCCGAGGTGTTCTGCGCCGGCAGTACCGAGAACTCCGAACCCGAGTTGGGTGCGATGCTGCTGACCACCGCCTTCCACCGGCGGCCGGGATAGGTATCGACCGTCACCGTCACCATATCGCCCGACTTCACCCAGGTGAGTTCCGTCTCCTTCGGGTTGGCCTCGACCCAGACGTCCTCGGTGGAGACGATGCCGAAGGCCGCAGTGGAAGCGGCGAGATACATGCCTGGCTGCACGGTATCCACCTGCGTCACGATGCCGTCGAACGGCGCGTAGATCACCGCGTGGTCGAGCTGGCGCTGCGCTTCGTCCACGCGGGACTTCGCCTGCATGTATTCGGGCATTGCGCGCACGTCGACGTCCGGATTGCCCTGCAGCTTGGCAAGCTGCACTTCCGTCATCGTCTTCAGGGCCGTCACCGCCTGCTGGTTTGCGGCAAGCTGGAAGCGCATGTTGTCGTAGTCGGCGCGAGTGACACCGCCCGACTTCACCAGATTGGCGTAGCGCTCGAAGTTCGCCTGGTCGGACTGCACCTGCGCCTGTTTCACCTCGACGTCGCGCAGCATGCGCTGATAGTCGAGCTTCATGGCGTTGACGGCGGACACCACACCGTTGAGGTTCGCCTTGGCCGAGTCGAGCATGATCTGGAACTGCAGCGGATCGAGCCGCAGAAGCACATCGCCCTTCTTCACGCGCTGGCCCTCGTGCACGGGGACAGCGGCCACGATGCCGGAGACATCGGTGGCAATCGTCTCCTTGGCCGCGCGTACATAGGCATTGTCGATCGAGACGTAGCGGCCGCCCGTGAGCCAGTAGGCCCCGGATCCCACAGCGACCACGAGAATACCGCCCAGCATGAGGAGCGGGCGGAGCAGAGCGCGGCTGATGCGGCGGCTGCGGACCGGTGCTTCGGCGACGCGCGGCGCGGGTCCGGCGGTAGTGGCCTGCGACATCTATGCGACCTCCCGCGCTTCGGTTTCAACTGAACTGTCGCGACGCAACGGGTGGGCTTCGTGGGTCAGGGTCAGCTTCATTGTGTGCAGGGCTTCCGTCATCGTATCGATTGTCGCCTCGTCCAGGCCGCTTGTCACCAGAGTGCGCATCTGAGCGCGCTGGCGGCCGATCTCACGCAGTACCGGAATGGCCGGAGGGCAGAGATGCAGGCGCCAGATGCGGCGGTCTTTCGGGTCGGGACGGCGCTCCACCATGCCGCGGCTTTCGAGCCGGTCGATCAGACGCGCGACGGTGATCGGCTCGACCTCCAGGATCTCGGCGAGCTCCTTTTGCGACAGCCCTGGCTGGCGCTCCAGCCAGATCAGGATGCCCCATTGGGCCCGGGTCATGCCGTGCGCACGGGCCCGCTTGTCGGCGTCCACGCGGAGCAGTCGGGCAACGTCGTGCACCAGGAACATCAGGTCGCGCTCGAAATTGTGCACTGAGGGGCAAATCCTATTGGAACGGAGCTGATTATAAGGTGCGTTATGATAAGCTGCTAGTCCTCCGGCCCATGCCCCGAATGCAGAGCCGATGCGCTCTCCTACCGGTTTCCCCGCCCGTGGTTCCGTCGGGTGGAAGGCGGTGTTGCGTCCCAACCGCCACTGACCTGCTATAGCCCGCGGCATGGGGACCTCAACGACCTGGCTGGCGGTGGCGGCGGGCGGTGCGCTGGGCAGTCTGGCCCGCTTCTGGCTTGCAGCTGGGATGGCCGAACTGACCGGACCTCGATTCCCTTGGGGAACGTTGCTGATCAACGTCCTAGGTTCCCTCGTCATCGGGCTAGTAGCCGCGGTGACGCTCACCCCGGCCCGTGTCGCCATGCATCCCGACCTGCGGGTCTTCCTGATGGTGGGTGTCTGTGGCGGCTTCACCACCTTCTCGGCGTTCAGCCTGCAGACCCTGGAACTGATGCAGGCCGGCGACATCGCGCCCGCCGGCGGCTATATCGTCGGCTCGGTCGTGCTCTGCCTGGCGGCGGCCTGGTGCGGCTGGCTGCTGGGCCGGTTGTAGACTTTTCTTCCAATTCGCGTTGGGAGACGGCATAACCGGCCAGCCCTTTCTCACCGGATCGTCATTACCTTCTTGTGCATCAAGGCTTACGCGGACGGATGAAACTCCTACTGACCGGCGGTTGCGGCTTCATAGGCTCCGCGGTGGTGCGTCATGTGATCCGCCACAGCGATCACGTGGTGATCAACGTCGACAAGCTGACCTATGCCGCTTCGGAGGATGCACTGGAGGAGGCTCGTGGCCATCGTCGTCACCTGCTCATCGAAGCCGACATCTGCGACGCTGCCTCGATCCGCCAGATCTTCGCAACCCACCAGCCTGACGCGGTGATGCACCTTGCGGCGGAGAGCCATGTCGATCGCTCGATCGACGGACCGGCTGCATTCATCGAGACCAATGTCGTCGGCACGTTCACGCTGCTTGAGGCGGCACGACAGTACCATGCCACGCTCAATCCCACGCGGCGTGCGGCGTTCCGATTCCACCACATCTCGACCGACGAGGTGTTCGGCGCCCTGGGCACCGACGACAAGCCGTTCGACGAGACCACTCGCTATGATCCACGCAGTCCTTACTCGGCGAGCAAGGCGGCGTCCGATCATCTGGTGCGCGCCTGGTTCCACACCTATAGGTTGCCAACCATTGTCTCCAACACAAGCAACAATTACGGGCCGTGGCAGTTCCCGGAGAAGTTGATCCCGCTGGTCACGCTGAACGCTCTGGAGGGGAAGCCCCTGCCCGTCTATGGCGACGGCTCCAACCAGCGCGACTGGATCTTCGTCGAGGACCACGCCGCCGCGCTGTTGCGCGTGCTGGAGCAAGGCGAGCCCGGTGCCACCTACGCGATCGGCGCGCGTCAGCCGCGCAGCAATCTCGACGTCGTGCGCGCCATCTGCGCCGAACTGGACCGCCGGCTGCCGGACCCCGCCGGTCCGCGCGAACGGCTGATCCACTTCGTCACCGACCGGCCGGGGCACGATTTCCGCTACGAGATCGATCCGACGCGCGCCGAGGCAGCGCTTGACTGGGCTGCGCCGCATGACTTCGAGGCCGGGCTGTCGCGCACGATCGAATGGTATCTGGGGCACAGCGACTGGTGGCAGTCGGTGCGCGCGCGGCGCTATGCCGGGCAACGGTTGGGGACAGCGGCATGAAAGGGATCCTGCTCGCCGGCGGCTCCGGCACGCGGCTGCACCCGATGACACTGGCGGCGTCCAAGCAGATGCTGCCGGTCTACGACAAGCCGATGATCTATTACCCGCTGTCAACGCTGATGCTGGCGGGTATCCGCGAGATCCTGGTGATCTCGACACCCGAGGACCTGCCGCAGTTCCGCCGGCTGCTTGGCGACGGCGACCGATTGGGCATTCGCTTCGACTATGCCGAGCAGAAGCGGCCCGACGGTATCGCACAGGCATTCCTGATCGGGCGCGACTGGATCGCCGGTGAGGCCTGTGCACTGGCTCTCGGCGACAACCTGATCCACGCCGACCACCTCTCCGCGCTGCTGAGGACAGCCGCAACGAGACCGCACGGAGCTACGGTATTCGCGTATCAGGTACGCGACCCGGAGCGCTATGGCGTGGTGTCATTCGACGCGGGCGGCCGCGCGACGGAGATCGTGGAAAAGCCCACGGCGCCACAATCAAACTGGGCGGTGACCGGCCTCTATTTCTACGATGGCGCGGTCAGCGACCTGGCGCGCACCATTCGTCCCTCCGGGCGTGGCGAGCTGGAGATCACCGATCTGAACCGGCTGTATCTCGACGCCGGTGCGCTGACGGTGGAACGGCTGTCGCGCGGCTGCGCCTGGCTCGATGCGGGCACGCCTGACTCGCTGCTGCAGGCGGCAACCTTCGTGCAGACCATCCAGTCGCGCACCGGCATGCTGGTCGGCTGTCCGGAGGAGGTCGCATTTCGCATGGGATATATCGACGCGGAGACGCTGTGTTCACACGCGCGTCGACTCGGCAAGACAGAATTGGGCCGCGTGCTGTTGGAACTTGCCGAAGGAGAGCAGGGATGATCGTCGAGCCGACCTGCATTCCGGATGTCCTGCTGATCACCCCGCCGCGATTTCTCGACGGCAGGGGCTTCTTCTCTGAAACCTGGAATGAGCGCCGCTTCACCGAGGCGGGCATTGCCGGGCCGTTCGTGCAGGACAACCACGCGATGTCGGCTGACCGCGGCGTAGTGCGTGGACTGCATCTGCAGATCGCGCCAAATGCGCAGGGCAAGCTGATCCGCGTGGTGCGCGGTTCGATATGGGATGTGGCGGTGGACATCAGGCCGGGCTCGCCCACCTACGGCCGCCATGCCGGCGCGGTGCTGTCGGCAGAGAACTGGCAACAGTTCTGGGTCCCCGCAGGCCTTCTGCACGGCTACTGCACGCTCGAGCCGGATACCGAGGTGATTTACAAGGTCACCGCCCCGTGGGATCGCCAAGCGGAACGCGGCGTGATGTGGAACGATCCGGCGCTTGCCATTCCCTGGCCTATCGCACCGGGGGAGGCGATCCTGTCGGACAAGGACCGCCTCCTCCCGCGCCTGGCCGAGTGCGGCGAGTGGCACACCCCCTGACATGACGGCACCGATCCTCGTCATCGGCGTTACCGGCCAGCTTGCGATGGCGCTGGCCGAGGAAGCTCAGGCATCCGGCTTGGCGGTGCACTGCGTCGGACCGCCAACGCTGGACTTCGACCGGCCGGAAAGCATCGGCGAAGTTCTCGCCGCGACTGCGCCGCCGTTGGTAGTCAATGCCGCGGCTTACACCGCTGTCGATGCGGCCGAGGACGATGCGGATGCGGCATTCAGGGCCAATCGCGATGGCCCGGCGGCGTTGGCGCGTCTGTGTGAGTTGGCAAGCATTCCGCTGATTCATGTCTCCACCGACTACGTGTTCGACGGGCTCAAGGGCGCGCCCTATGTGGAGACAGATGCCGTCGCGCCGCAGGGCGTTTATGGTGCCAGCAAGCTCGCCGGCGAACAGGCTGTTCTGGCGGATTGTTCGCGCGCGATCGTACTGCGGACGTCCTGGTTGTATTCGCCGATCGGCAAGAACTTCGTCCGCACCATGCTCGCCGCCGGACAGCGCAACAGCGAGCTGCGCGTCGTGGCGGACCAGAGGGGCTGCCCGACCAGCGCAGCCGACCTCGCGCGAGCCATACTCCGCATCGCCGCCCGGTTGTTGGATGAGGGATGGCAGGATCGTCACGCGGGTGTCTATCACGCTGCAGGCACGGGTGCGACGACCTGGAACGATCTGGCGGCCGCGACCTTTGCGGCGGCAGCTCGGCACGGAATGTCGGTGCCTGTCGTCGTGCCCATCGCGACGCATGAGTGGCCGACCAGGGTGAGGCGGCCACCCGATTCCCGCCTCGATTGCGACAAGCTCGCGGCAGCGTTCGGGCTGCGGCTGCCGCATTGGCGCGACGGGCTCGCGCGAGCCGTCGACGCGATCTTTGCCTCGCCCACGCTCAGCCGGCCGTGATCGCGCAATGCTTTGCTGAAGCTACAAGTGCTGCCGTTGGACGCAGCCCTCCCTTCGCCTACTCGGCGGGAGTTGGACGCATCCTGGATAGGTTGCCCGGGTTGGTTCGGACGTGGTATTCCGCGAATTGCGGGTGGGGGATAGTTTAGCGGTAGAACTCCCGGCTCTGGACCGGGCAGCCTTGGTTCGAATCCAGGTCCCCCAGCCAGCAATATCATCAAACACCTGCTGTACACCTGCCAGAAAGTTGGCCAGACTGCTCGCACGTGCCACACCGCTGCCGGCTGGGAACGCGGGATTGGTTAGGCTCCAGTGCGCGGCGGACCAAGGAGGTGGGAATGGCAACCTTACGGGCAAAGTGGCGCTGGTGACCGGCGTAATCTGAAGGCAAACTGCTTCTGTGCGCAGACGGCGGCTCGGTCGCAGTCGGTATCGGCGCAGACGCAGTGCATGCCGAGGCAGAGTGGGCTGACGACGACCTGGCGACAGGGCTCGGACGATGGATGCACTAACAAGCCTTCTTGTGGCGCACATGATCTTCAGGTCGCCAGCGATGTATGCGGCAAGCGCACCGTGGCAAAGCGCTATGGCTGTTGCGACCCAATGGGCGGTAGCCAATCCGGCCACCAGCGACGCCGCCGGCGTCCCACCATCACTCATTGGGAATGAAGAGGTTAAACCGATGACGAAACCAGCGGCAGCCATGGCCACGGTTCCTCCACTGACCAAGTGGTACTGGCAATTAAGCGGAAAGGTGCGAACCGTCTCGAATGCTCCGATTTACGACATCGACATTGAGGAAAACACCGCCGATGTTGTCAGTCACCTGCACACAGAAGGTCACATTGTGATCGGCTACTTTTCCGCCGGTACATGGGAGAACCACCGCGGCAACTCCAGCCAGTTTCCCGCCAGCGTCATCGGTCGCACCCTGCCGGATTGGCCGGAGGAGAAGTATCTGGATATCCGCAGCCCAATCGTGCGCGACCAGATGGCGAAGCGAATGGACTCGGCGAAAGCCAAAGGGTTCGATGGTCTCGAACCCGACAACGTCGATGGCTTTGAGAACAAGAGTGGTTTCCCACTGACCAAGCTTGACCAGATTGACTACAACCGGTGGCTGGCCACCGCCGCTCACCAGCGCGGCATGATCGTCGCTTTGAAGAACACACCCGAACTGGTATCGGCTCTGGTGAGTGATTTTGACTTCTCAATCGCTGAAGAAAGCTTCAAGTACAACGCAACCGACGGCTATCGACCGTTCATAGAGCAAGGCAAAGCGGTGCTGGCGGCCGAGTTCGGTGCTTTCTCCGCCAGCAAATGCACGAAAGCCAAGTCGCTGAAGTTCTCGCTGGCGTTCTTTAATCTGGCATTGAACGGCAAGAAGTACCAGCCCTGCTGACGCGGCGGCCTCAGTCGGGAGCACGACAAGGCGTCCGACAAAAGTTCCCACAGCCAGCGAATTTCCCCGCTTGGCGCGGCACGACAAGAAGCGCATGGTGGGTGGTGGCAGCTCTGCTGTCATCTGCACTGCTAGCGCCGTTGTTGATCGCGGACGTCCCGCCAATACTCGACTACCCGAACCATTTGGCCCGGTTTGTCCTGCTCGCCCGTGGCCCGGATGACCCAGTGCTGGGGCGCCTGTTCACACCACACTGGGCGATCATTCCGGATCTCGCCTCCGACGTTATCGGCCCTCCATTGCTGCGCGTGCTGCCCATCCACGTGGCCGGGCGCTTCTTGCTCGGTGGTATCCTATTGCTGAATCTTGCCGGCGTGGTCGCGTTGCATCGCGCCTTGTTCGGACGACGCTCGTTCTGGCCTCTCGCATCGGGCCTCGTCGCTTACAACAGCACTTTTCTATTGGGCTTCCTGAACGGGGAGATCGGCAACGGCCTGGCAATGTTGTGCGCCGCCGGGTGGCTTGCCTGGCGCGAGCGTCGGCCGGCCGCAACCGTCGTGGGAGCGGCGGCAGCATCTGTCTTGCTGTTCTTCTGTCACCTGATGGGGTTGGTATTTTTCCTGGTCCTGATCGGCAGCGCCGAGCTGCACGCCATGCGGGATCGTCGTGCCGTAATCGTCAGGCCTGTGCTGTTGGTGCCGGTGGTGGCCGGACCGTTGTTTCTGTCGTCTCTGACGATGCTGCGCGATGCGCCTGCGGCGACTCACTGGATGAGCCCGCACGACAAGCTCGTGCAGGCTGCAAGCCCATTCATCAACTACTCCTTCACTCTCGACATGGTCAGCGCCGTGCTCGTCTACGGAGGACTGGCACTTGGCATCGCGGCCGGCTGGCTTGTGCTTGCGCCTCGCGCCATTGGGGCGGTCGCCATCCTTGTACTGTCGTACCCCGTCCTCCCATTCGATCTGATGAGCGCAAGTTTCTTCGACACGCGTATCGCCATCATGCTCGGCTTTCTGCTGTTTGCCTCGACCGAGCCAGCGCACTTGCCGGCGCAGCCCCGCCGTATGGTCGCCGCCGGACTGGCAGCGCTGTTCGCTGTGCGGATGTGGGTGGTGGCGGATGTCTGGGTGCAACACCGGCGCGACCTCGCAGACCTGCGGACCGTCATCGCCGCCGTTCCCCCGGGGGCCTCGGTCTACATGACCAACGTCCCGCAGGAAGAGGCACCTGCTTACTGGGACGCGGGGCCGCGCAGCCGACAACTCTCGAACACGTTGCGCGCCGATTATCACCTGCCCGCGTTGCTGCTCATCGAGCGGGGTGCGTTCTGGCCACTCCTGTTCGCCAATCCCGCCCAGCAGCCGATCCGCCTGCGGCCGGCTTACGAGAGACTGGCGCATGAGGCACATGACATCCCCTCCCACGCCGCCCTGGTGGCGGATCCCGATCGCGGCTCCGCAGCGCTCCGCGACTTCGATTTCGTGCTGATGCTGGAAGCCGGAGCGGATGCCAACTTGCCGGGCTTTGTCCGGAAATGCCTCGTCCCGCTGTCACAGACCGACTTCGCCGCGCTTTACCGGGTGCGGCATGAGGGCAATACCTGCACCGCCGGATCTGAATGACAAACCGGCCATCGCGTCTGGCGGGAAGTCACGGACGATGCGAAAACCCTTCCTGATCCAACCAGAGTCAAATCCCGCCACAGCTTGAGCCGCGCGTCATCGCCAACTTACCGCGAGCCTTCAGTATCCGGGATAAGCATATCCGTACGGCGCGTAGTACGGCGGCGGGTAATAGTAATAAGCGGGCTGAGGTGGATAGTAGGGGCGCGGTGGGACGTAGAGGCGCGGCGCCACGCCGATAAAGACCCCGCCTCGCCAGCAGCAGTTCCAACGGGCACCGCGCCATCCCCAGCCCCCACGGTGCCATCCCCAGCCCCCGCGCCAACCACCGCCATGCCAGCCGGCTCCCCCGTGCCAGCCGCCATGCCAGTCAGCGCGCGCGGGTGGCGCCGCGAGGATCAAAAGGCAAACGGCCGCGAGGGCTGCGGCACCCGAGAGGCGGAACAAGCTGCGTCGCATGGCGGACGACTCCATCTGCGCACGGGCAATCTTGACAAACATGGGGGCAGAGTTGTGGCAGAGTTACGGCTAGCCGAGCGCCCTGCTCTTCGTCTCTATGGCAGAAAGCAGGTCCTTCCAGGACGCGACAAAGCCGCTGGCGCCCTCGTCCTGCAACTGCCTGGCCAACGCCGGAACATCGACGCCCGCGCGCGCGATGCCGGCCAGCAGCTGTTCGCAGTCGTCGCCGTCCCGGCGCATCGCCGCGCCGACCTCGCCATGATTGGCGAACGCCAGCAGTGTCTCCTCCGGCGCGGTATTGACCGTGTTGGGTGCCGCGAGCGCGCCCATGTACAGCACATCGGAGGCCTGCGGGTCCTTCGTGCTGGTGCTTGCGAACAGCAGCCGCTGCGGACGCGCACCCTGCCCCTCCAGTCGCTGCCAGCGCTCCGAATCAAGCAGGTCGCGATATGCCTTGTAGCTCTGCTGAGAAACCGCGATGCCGAGCCGGTCGCGCAGTTCTCCGGGGACTTTGTCCAGCGTCGCCTTGTCCCAGCGGCTCACGAACACCGAGGCAACGGAACGCACGTCGGGGCTCAGGCCGGCTGCGACGCGACGCTCCAGACCACTCATGTAGGCGTCGGCGGCGCGCATATAGTCGTCGCGCGAGAACAGCAGCGTGACGTTGATCGGTACGCCGGCGAATATCGCCTCCTCGATGGCTGGAAGGCCTTCGAGCGTACCTGGGATCTTGATGAACACGTTCGGCCGGGCGGCCTTGGCATGCAGCGACTTCGCTGCGGCCACCGTCTTCGCCGTGTCATGCGCCAGCAGCGGCGAGACCTCGAGCGACACCCATCCATCCACGCAAGCGGTGCGCTGATGGATGGGTGCGAACATATCCGCGGCCTTGGTGAGGTCCTGGATCGCAAGCTCGAAGAACAGCGCCTCACCGGACGTGCCCGCCTTCGTCAGACGCCTGATCTCCGCATCGTACGATGCGCTGCGCGCGATCGCATTGTCGAAGATCGACGGGTTCGAGGTCAGCCCGGTCACCGACAGATCGTCGATGTAGCGCTGCAGCGTACCGCTGGTCAGCAGGTCGCGCGTGATGTTGTCCAGCCACAGGCTCTGACCCAGGCCGTGCAGCCGCTCTGTTGCCTTCATTGTCGCGTCTCCGCTGCCAAAGGTTACGTCGCCGGCTGGGGATCCCGCCAGGCGCCGTCGATCAGCGCCTCGGCTTCGGTCGGGCCCCAGGTACCGGGCTGATATGGATAGAGCGGTGTCGCATCGTCCAGGATCGGGTCGACGATGCGCCACTGGGCATCATTGATGTCGTCTCGCCCGAACAGCTCGCCAAGCCCGCGCACTGCGTCGCCGAGCAGGCGCTGATAGGGCGGCAACATCGAAGCGGCCTGCTCGGTCAGGATCAACTCGACATCCTCGCCGACCATACGCTCGCCTGGCAGCTTCACGCGCACGCCCATGGCGATGCTGACATCGGGGCTGATGCGCATACGCACATGACCGGAACGCGGCGGCACGAGTTCGTCGAACGTCTCGCGCGGCGGCCGCTTGAACTGGACCATTACCTCGGTTGCCGTCACCGGCAACATCTTGCCGGCACGGATATAGATCGGCACACCGGCCCAACGCCAAGTCTCGACGAACAGCTTCACCGCGACGAATGTTTCGACGTTCGAACCCGGGCGAACGCCTGGCACGGACTGATAGCCGGTGTACTGTCCCCGCACCACGTGCGCGGGATCCAGCGGACGCATCGCCTTCAGCAACGCCGCCTTCTGGTCGCGCATCGCCTCATGTTCTTCGCCGGTCGGCGGATCCATCGTGAGTTGCGCCAGGACCTGAAGCATGTGGTTCTGCAGCACGTCGCGGATCGCTCCGGTCTCGTCGTAGAACCGGCCGCGATCCTGCACGCCGAAATCCTCGGCCATGGTGATCTGGATGCTGTCGACGTGATCGCGGTTCCACAGCGGCTCGAACATGGAGTTCGCGAACCGCGTGTAGACGATGTTCTGCACCGGCTCCTTGCCGAGGTAGTGGTCGATCCGGAAGATGTTCTCCTCGGGGAAGAATCGCGCGAGCAGGCCGCTCAACGTGCGGGCGGTGTCACGGTTGTGGCCGAATGGCTTCTCGATGACCAGGCGCGCGTTGTCGGCACAACCGGATTTCGCCAACGCCTCCGCCACTGTCGCGAACAGGCTGGGTGGCACTGCCAGGTAATGCAGCGGCCGCTGCGCCTTGCCGAGCTGTTGGCGAAGCTCGGTAAAGGTCGCCGTGTCGTTGTAGTCGCCGTCGACATAGCGCAGCAGGCCCATCAGCCGCTGCACGGCCGGCCCATCGCCGCCGCCATGATGCTTCAGACTGTCGGCTGCGCGCGCTTTGAGCTGATCGAGGTTCCAACCGGCCTTGGCGACGCCGATGATGGGGATGTTCAGTCCTTCATCGCGCACCAGCCCAAGCAGCGACGGGAAGATCTGCTTGTACGCCAGGTCGCCGGTTGCGCCGAAGAAGACGATCGCGTCCGACGCACCTTCGGACATCTAGGCACCCTCCTTCGCCGCCGGCTTCTCCACGTGGCCGCCGAACGCGAAGCGCATCGCCGACAGGATGCGATTGGCGAAGTCGGCATTGCCGCGCGAACTCGAACCGTGAGTAAAGCGCAGCGCTGATCACCGGAGCTGGCACGCCTTCGTCGATCGCGGCATGCAGCGTCCAACGCCCCTCGCCGGAATCTGAGACGCGGCCTGCGAAGTTCGCCAGACCCGGATCCATCCGCAACGCGCCGGCGGTGAGATCGAGCAGCCACGAACCGACGACGCTGCCGCGCCGCCATAGCTCGGCCACCTGCGCGACGTCGATCTCGTACTTGTAGTGGTCGGGCTCGCGCAGCGGCGTGGTCTCCGCGTCCACCTCGGACGTGTGCAGGCCGATATTGGCATTCTTGATGATGTTGAAGCCCTCGGCGAAGGCGGCCATCATGCCGTATTCGATGCCGTTGTGGATCATCTTGACGAAGTGGCCGGCGCCATTCGGGCCGCAGTGCAGATAGCCGTACTCGGCCTGGGCAGGTTGGCCCGTCGCGCCCGGCGTGCGCGGCGCGGTTTCCACGCCCGGCGCCAATGACCGGAAGATCGGATCGAGATGCTTCACGACAGCATCCTCGCCGCCGATCATATGGCAGTAGCCGCGCTCCAGACCCCACACGCCACCGCTGACGCCGACATCGACGTAGTGAATGCCCTTGGGCTTCAACTCGCCGGCGCGACGGATGTCGTCATGGTAGTACGAATTGCCGCCCTCGATGACGATGTCGTCGCGCTCGAGCAGCGGCACCAGGGCATGCAGCACGGAATCCACGGCAGCGGCGGGCAGCATCAACCACACAGCGCGCGGTTTCGACAGCGCCTTCACGAAGTCTCCGAGGCTCGTTGTGCCACGCGCACCCTTGGCGACCGACTGCTGCACGACATCCGCGTGACTGTCGAAGACCACGCAACTATGGCCGGCCTTCATCAGGCGCTCCACCATGTTGGCGCCCATGCGCCCCAGGCCGATCATGCCGAGTTCCATATTTCTTCCCCCTCGGGATTACGCTGTTGTCTGACCCATCGTCTGCCTCGCGGCCGTGACGACGCCTTCAGCGGTGAAGCCGAAATGCGCCGCAACTGCCTTCATCGGCGCCGACATGCCGAAGGTGTGCATGCCAAGCACCACACCCGACGGTCCCGCATAGCGCTGCCAGCCGAGAGGCGAGCCTTCCTCGACCGTCACGCGCGCCGTCACCGCAGGCGGCAGGACGCTGTCGCGATAGGTCGTGTCCTGCTCCTCGAACAGTTCCCATGACGGCATGCTGACGACACGCGCGCTGATGTTCTGCCCGGCGAGTGTTTCGCGCGCCGCCATGCACAGCGCCACCTCGCTGCCGCTGGCGATCAGGATCACGTCTGGCCTGCCGTTCGGCGGATCAGCCAGAACATAAGCGCCCTTCGCGAGGCCAGCGGCCGGCGCGAACGTCGCGCGATCGACCACTGGCAGCGGCTGGCGCGAGCAGATCAATGCGACGGGACGGTGCCGCAAGGTCATGGCGCAGCGATAGGCCTCGCTCATTTCGTTGCCATCGGCCGGCCGGATCACGACCATCCCGGGAATTGCACGCAGCGAGACCAGTTGCTCGATCGGCTGATGAGTCGGGCCGTCCTCGCCGACGCTGATCGAATCATGGGTCCAGATGTGCAGAACCGGGAGGTCCATCAGCGAGGCAAGCCGAATGGCGCCGCGCGCATAGTCGGTGAAGATCAGGAACCCCGAGCCGTAGGCGCGCATGCCGGTCAACGTCATGCCGTTGACCGCGGCGCACATGGCGTGCTCCCGCACGCCGAAGTGCATGTTGCGTCCGCGATAGTCGCCGAGATTGCCCGCAGGCTGAAAATCACCGGCCATGTCGAAGACCATGCGCGTCTTGGTCGAGGGCGCCAGGTCAGCCGCGCCGCCGATCAGCCAGGGGACACACTCGGCAAGCGCATTCAGCACCTTGCCCGATGCGTCGCGCGTGGATACCCCTGTCGCGCTCGGCGGAAACTCGGGTAGTGCCGTTTCCCAGCCCCGCGGCATCTCCCGGCGGTTCAGGCAGTCGATCTGATCGCCGAGGTCGGGATACTGTGCCTGATAGCGCCGGAAGTTCTCACGCCAAACCTTGTTCAGGCCGGCGCCTCGCGCGCCCAGTTGTTCGGCGAAGTGTTCGCGCACGCCGTCGGGGACGACGAATTGCTGTCCCGGATCGAAGCCGAAAAACTCCTTGGTCAGCCTTACTTCTTCCATACCGAGCGGCTCGCCGTGGGCTTCGGGCGAGTCCTGCTTGTGAGGGGCGCCGTAGCCGATATGACTGTGCACGACGATGAGCGTGGGTCGATCGCGGGTGCGCAGGAAGCCGCGATAGGCCTGCTCGAGGCGCTCCATATCGTTGGCGTCGGTCACCCTGAGCACGTCCCAGCCATAGGCCAGGAAGCGGGCGGCGACATCTTCGGTGAACGCGATGTCGGTATGGCCTTCGATGGTCACGCGATTGCTGTCATAGATCCAACACAGATTGGACAGCTTGAGATGACCTGCCAGGGATGCTGCCTCGCTGGCGACGCCCTCCATCATGTCGCCGTCGCCGCACAGCGCGTAGACATTGAAATCGAACAGATCGAAACCGGGGCGGTTGTAGGTGGCGCGCAGCCAGTTGCCCGCGATCGCCATTCCGACGCTGGTTGCGACACCCTGGCCGAGCGGACCGGTGGTGGTCTCGACACCGGATGTCCAGCCATACTCGGGATGGCCCGGACACCGGCTGCCGGCTTGGCGGAAGGTTCTGATGTCGTCGAGTGTGACGGAGTCGCGACCTACCTGCTCATAAGACGGGTTCACCGCCTTGACGCCCGACAGATGGATCAGGCTGTAAAGCAGCATCGACGCGTGACCGCTGGACAGCACGAAGCGGTCCCGATTGGGCCAAGCGGGATCGGCGGGATCGTAGCGCAGCACGCGCTGCCACAACGTATAAGCCGCGGGTGCCGCGTCCATCGGCGTGCCCGGATGTCCGGAATTCGCCTTCTGAACCGCGTCCACGACGAGCATGCGGATGGTGTTGATGGCGAGCTGATCGATGTCCTGCGGCGATTCCATAAGATGACCTTGTCAGTGCTGGGAACCTCGTTGGACGCACGCTCCGCTGAGCCTCCACAGCAACTCAGCCGATCAGCAAATCATGACGGGCGGCGGAGACGTGGAGCTAGGGAGACGCCTTTGCAAAGCCGTGTCAAGCGCAGGGTGATGAATTGTCACCATGCGGCGGACACGGTAGGCCGGCCGCATGACGATGGTTAGGTTCGCGATCGATCATCTGTTCCCGCCGGATCCGGGCTCGCTGCGCTTGCTCGCCGCATTGCGCGCCACCCTGTCCGGCGTCCTGACATTGCTTCTCGTGCTGTTGCTCGGAATGTTCGTCGTGGCGCCGATCACGGACCGCATCCTCGGATTTGCCATCGGACTGTTCCTCGCCGCCACGGTGCGCGACAGCGACGTCGGGCAGAAGCTTGTGACGATCGCGCTCGGCGCACTGGGGGCATTCACTTCCACCATGCTCGCGGCTTTTCTGCTCGAGCAGCCGTTCGCGGCCGCTGCCGTGGTACCCGGTACCTGATGTTTGTCGTTGTCTACTCCTCGATCCGCGGCCCCCGCTACGCCTCGATCGGTACGGTGACGCTGATCGGCTACATCATCGGACTTGTCACGCGACAGCTGCCGGAGACGCTTCCGACACGACTGCTGGTGATCTGCCTGGCCGCTGGCGTTGCCGCACTGATCCACGGCCTGCTGCTGCCAGAGCGACCGCAGGCGGAGCTGAACCGGCTGCGCCGTGCCGTCCGCGCAGGCATCGCCAACGTTCTGGACCGAATCGCCATCGCAGTTGCCGCCGGCGCGTGGACCGTTGCCTTGCGCGCCGAGCTGCAGCGCGAGATCGCCCGCCTTGGCGAGACAACAATGCTGGCTCAGGCGCGCGTTGCACGACTGGCCGGACAACTGTCCGGTCAGGGCATTCCCTGGCTGCAGCTTCTAGAGGTGGATGTCGCGGTCGAGCGCGTCGCGCACATTGCGCTGCAGGACCCGGGGACTTCGGAGGAGAGATCGGCTTTGCTCGCGAATCTCGCGGCATTGCGGGAGGCGCCGGATCGGCCGCTGCCGCCTGGGGAAGGACGACTCGGTTCGGCCATCGATCTGCTCGGGCGCGTATTGCGCGAGGCGCCGCAGATCGAGCTCGCTCATGCGGCGGCGCCCCCATCGCCCGCCGCCGCTCTCGGGTGGCATCCCGCGTTCCAGGCCGCGGCAGCCGCCGCCCTGGCCATCGTCTGTGGCGAGCTGGTGTCTCCGCGTCGATGGTACTGGGCGGCATTCGCCGCCCTCGTGATGTTTCAGGGAACACGCACGCGCGGTGAGTCACTCGCCAAGGGCTTGCGGTATGTGATCGGCACGACGGCCGGCATGGTGGTCGGCGTGCTGACCGCGACGCTGCTGTCGGGCGATGAGTTGCCGAGCATGGTCGTCGTCGTCATCGCGGTGTTCCTGGCGTTCCAGGCCAACGTCGTGGCCTACGGTGTGATGGTCTTTTGGATCACCATCATCTTCGGACTGATGTTCGGGATGCTGGGCTATTTTGCCCTCGATGTCCTGCTGCTGCGCCTGGAAGAATCCCTGGTCGGTGCGGCTGCCGGCGCCCTGATCGCCTGCCTCGTACTGGTCCGGCGCGAGCGCACCATAACACAGGAAGCGATGCTTGCCTTCCTCAGCACGCTGCGTGCGTTGATCGAGAGTGCGTCATCCGTCCTGCTGGACGACAGGCCCGCGCCGGAACTGGCCGCGCGCATCCTCGCTGCCGAACAGGGCTTCCGCGACCTGAAGGCGATCGCGCAAGGCCAGCAATCGAGTCTGCCCGTGTCGCACGACGAGACGCTCCGGCGCCGGGTCACCCTGCTCGAGGCATGTGAATACTGGGGGCGTGAACTCGGCACGATCTGCCTGACGAGCGGCCGGCTGACCGATCCTGGGCTGATCGATGTCGCGCGCGCGGCTGTTGCGCACATCGATGCGGACTTGCGCGGCTTTACTTCACAACTGTCAACCGGATCGAGCCCGCCGCGGATCGCGAATGAAGCCACGAGCGATGTCGTTGGCGCAACGCCCGACGATCCGTCGCATCACGCGGTGCGTCTGCTGCTGCGCATCGACACCGCCCTCGTGCGCGGTGCGTTGGCCTAAATTGCTTACGGCGCCGACGACTGCGCCGACTGTGTGCACCGTGTACTACTCCCCGAACCGCTGAGATACGGACCCAAGATCTGCGCGATCTGGCAGGGCGACAACCTGTGGTGCGAGCGTGAAGGTTGTCGGTTCACGTTGATCGGCGTCGATCTGCCAGAACTCAGCGGCACGCGAAGAGTGCCCTGCCTGATGGCGCGCGCATAAAGCGGCACAGGCTCAAGAACGCCGCGCAGGATGCGGTCCCCGGCCATAGCGACGCGATCCCGGTAGACTGCCGCGAGAATGGCTGTATGGGAGTGATACAGGCCGACAGCGACGTTCCAGTTGCCACCGGCCTCGCCATGATACAGGTCGGACAGGAAGCGCGCCGCATAGTCGGCGTTCGCTGTCGGATCGAAAGCCTCCTGCACCGAGGCAAATGCATGCGGGTGCAGCGTCAGATCGACCTGCAGGCAACCGACATCGATGTACCTGTGATGCGGTCTCTGCTGTTGCACCCAGGCGACCGCGGCAGCCTTGCCGTCGAGGAACAGGCCCTCTCCGTCGGCGTTGATCGTCCACGGCCAGGCACGGATGTCGTTCATCGCCCTGACCGGCCGGCCGCTCTCGGCTCTGGCGATGGAGTCCAGCAGCCCGGAGGGCAGCCGGTGACGCTGTTCCGCCTCGCGGATCGCGGAACTGCAGAGGGCGCTCTGCTCGATCACCCATGCCTCGGGCGAGACTGGCTGCTCCTGCGCGGCTCCGATGCGTGCGGGGGCCACGAACATCGTCATAACGAGAGCCACCGCGACCAGAGATCTTGCCAGACGGTGGGCATGCATCCCAACGTCGCAGCGGCGATCATGCCTTCGGGGAGGAGATCCAGCTATGGCAACCAGGATTCGCGTCGGCATGGTCGGTGTTACACCGAACAGGGGGTTCTCCTCCATCGCCCATATGCCGGCACTGCAGGCGCTGCCGGACTTCGAGGTGGTCGCCGTCTGCACCACCCGCCAGGAGACGGCCGACGCCGCGGCGAAGCATTATGGCGTGCCCCTGGCCTTCGCCGATGCGGCAAAGCTGGCACAGCATCCGGACGTCGACCTGGTCACCGTCTGCGTCAAGGTGCCCGACCACTTCGACCCGGTCATGGCCGCCATCGACGCCGGCAAGCACGTCTATTCGGAGTGGCCGCTCGGCCGCAACAGCGCCGAGGCCAGTCAGATGCACGACGCCGCGGAAAGACGGGGAATACGCCACGCTGTCGGGCTGCAAGGGCGCGTTTCGCCATCGGTCAACTACGTGAGGGACCTGATCGCGGAAGGATATATCGGCAAGCCACTCTCCGGCACGCTGTTCGTCAATGCCGGGAACTGGGGAGCCACGCTCGACCGCACCTATCAGGCGGATTTCGCCAATGGCGCCAACCTGATGACGATTACCGGCGGCCACAACCTCGATGTGCTCTGCTATTGCCTGGGCGAGTTCCGCGAGATGTCGGCCTTTGCAGTCAGTCAGCGCGACCGAATTCCACTCGAGGCGACGGGCGAACTGATCGCAAAGGACGTGCCTGACCAGCTTGTGGTCAGTGGGATCGTTGGTGACGGCGCCGTCGTCTCTGCTCAGGTCCGCGGCGGCATGACCAGAGGGAGCGAATTCCTGTTCGAGATCCACGGTTCGGAGGGCGACCTCGCGCTGGCCGCCACCATGCGGGCGTCGACCCAGCGTCAGGAACTGACCGTGCGGGGAGCACGCGGAACGGCCAAAGACCTCGCCGATATGCCGGTGCCGGCAAAATATCGCTGGGTTCCAGAGGCGGTGCCGGAAGGGTCGCCGTACAACGTTGCGCAACTGTACGTCAAACTCGGGGAAGCCATCCGGAAGGGGACGCCCGTTCATCCTGGCTTCGACACAGCCGTCACGCGTCACCGGATGCTCGACATGATCACTGAGGCGGCCAGGAGCGGCCGGAGGCAGGCGAGTTAGGCACGAAAGTCGGGGCCATTCACAATCGGTATTGTGGACTGCTTCACAGCATGCCGGTGATCCAACAGCTACGAACCGGCGTCCGCATCCACGAAGGAAGCCGGTCATGGCCATCGAGGACGACATCGTAGCCCTCCTCCATACCCCGGAGGTGCAGAAGATGCGCTTCGTGGCCGAAGCTGTCCGGATTGGCGGTGACAGATACAAGGCTGTCGCCCATAAGCTTAAGGCCGGTCTCATAACAGTCGAAATCGATCCCGATCTCGATGATGACGATGACAACCCGCGTGATGGCAAATACAACCCTCACACGGATACGGTCACGTTGATGAAAGACGCCCTTGTGACGACCGACGACAAGCGGATCGCCGTGCACGAAATGACTCACGCGGTCATCGACAACATGGACCTACCGCGCAGCCGAGGCCTTTCGCATTACGAGGCCGAAGGCATCGCCTATATCGCGGCGGCGCTCTACATTCGGTTTGTAGGCGGACCTGCGGTCGACGATACGGATGACCCTCATGTGCAGGTCGCGGATGCAATCGCCAAGAACGTCATCGCTGCGGGCCATGGCACCTATGTCGTGACTCCGCACGAAATGCGCAAGCTGCGAAGGGCGATCGGCAAAGACCCGCTCTATGGTGCCCACGCCGATCACCCGCAGTTCAGCGATGGGATCTGATCCGTATTCTGGCACGCTTGCAGTGCTGCGAGGTTGAGGTACGAGCATATCGATCAGTCACAGATGTCCCCAAACGATTGACCGCTGCGGCATCGCTTTGTCAGTAGTCGGGGGGCGCATTCATTGGCAGGATCAGACATTGCGGCTTGCCGCGTCGGGTGGAGTTCGAGCGGGAACGCGCACTACGATGGCGTGATATTCGCGAGAAAGTTAATCTTTCGTTGACATTGTTAACGAATAGCAATAGAAAGGCGGCCTCCCGACAGAGGAGCTCACGCATCCGCTGAGGGGTCAGGAACAGTGGTCCGCGCTCAGATGAAAGGCGGAGCCTATGACGCCGCCGATCGACTACCTGGAAGTGCAGACAACAGCGTTCTTGCGGGCCCGGTTCCGGCTTGGATTGCAGCGACTGAAACGCCGCGGGTTCGCCATTGAATGGCTGGAGCATGAAGGCTGGTGGGCAAGTGTCTTCATGGTAAGGGGCCACCCGCTGCTGATCGCGAAGCTGCAGCGGATTTCTGGCCACATTGCGCGACGGCCTTCTGCTCTGCGCGGGCGCAGCCTCGATATCGTCGTTTGACGGCGGTGGGTTCGGGCGCGGCGGGGACAGTCCCGTCGAGCCGCATGCGCATTACTCGGGGTCGGTTCTTCGACGGCGGAAGGGTGTGGCGTTAGGACCGAGTCCTCGGCGGTTTGGACTATCGGTTGTGGGCTCGATGTGCATGCTTCGATGGTACCGGAGTGCCGCCGGACTCATCTCTTGATAGCCCTCTTCGTGGCGAAGTGCGTTGAACTGCTGTCGCGCATCGTCGATGTGAGAGGTGTCCCACGTCTGGAATTCACCGCCGAGGGGGCCCTGCGTGACGTAGAAGACGTTGTTGGCCTCCCCGATTACCAGGATCATGGTGACGCCACCCCGCTTCTTTACCGCCACCTGGATGACCCTCATCTCTGGATCACCCGGCTTGGAGGGCCTGACATAGCGCGGCAGCCTGCCGGATAGGTCAGGCTCCATCATGTCCGAGTCGCGGCTCTTGGATGGCGGAGGCGGCTGACAAATCACCGGAGGTTCCCGCGTAGCCTTGTCGGCCGCTGCCTCCGCCTTATCCTCGATCTTCATGCCGGAGATCGTCTCTACGCGGGCGATGAACGCCTGTTTCTCGGCGCCCTTGAGATGCTTTGCCTCCTGCTTCGCTTGTTTGATGAGGTCGAATACCTCGTCAATCGCCGGATTGCGTTCGCTGCGATCCTTTGCTCGCTGCATACGAACCGACGCAGCCTTGAGGGTGCGGAAGAAGGTAACGGAATCAAACGCCTCGACGGTCGCGATGTTCATGGTTCCATTCCATTTTCGCGTCACGCGCTGAACCAGATGCCCTGTCGCAGGATCTTGTGGGGTCGATCCACGTCTGGGTTCTCATTTGGGCTGTCCCGGGTTGGTAACGTACAGAAATTGCAAATTCCTTGAGATACGCCGCATGCGGTATCAGCCCGCAGCGCTTCTCAGTCCTGTTGCAATTGCCGAGGATGCGGCAGAACGGTGCGAGTGACCCTCAAGGGGAGATAATGCTCTGCCGGCCCACTCTTTGCGCTCCGAGCGGAACGCAGACATACGGGGGCATGTTACGGTAGCTGTCGCTTGCCGAGCGGCAAGTCGTCAGCAACCCGCGCGGGTACGATCACCGCCTTTGCTGATCCTGCCGATATGTTCCTTGCCGCCGCTTGGTGGAGCCAAGGGGAGTTCGAACCCCTGACCTCCTGAATGCCATTCAGGCGCTCTCCCAACTGAGCTATGGCCCCCGCCGTGCGGAGCGCGGCATATAGCGCCCGCCCTCCAGGCCGATCAAGGGGCGCCTATGGCCGACATCCTCTACTTGCCAAACCGGGAGCGGGTCATCACCACCAATGCCTGGGCGTTCCTGCACTGGCTGAAGACAGTGCATGACGTCCCGCTGGCGGACTGGACCGCGCTGCAGCGCTTTTCGGTGGAGCGGTCAGCGGAGTTCCGCGCCGCGGTGTCGGTATTTGCACGGCTGCCGGATGAGGCTGTCTGTCTCGCGCGTCATTCGGGGACGCAGGAGGCCTTGGTGTTCCGGAGAGCGGATGGTTCACGCTTTGCTTTCTGTCGCGACGAGGTCAGGCGAACTTGTGGCAGCCCTCTCCCCCCAACCCCCTCCCGCAAGGGGAGAGGGAGAGGCTTCGGTTTGGAACCTCCCCCTCCCCTTGCGGGAGGGGGTTGGGGGGAGGGGGTCGCCACACCGCTCGCGCGGCTTTGGCCTCCCGCGGCGCTGATCCACCCGCTTGCCGATTTGCTGCTGCACGCCGACCTGCGGCCCGACGACAGACTGCTGGTCTTGGGTTCGGCCTGGCCTTGGCTCGCCGCACTGTTGGAGGGTACGGCCGTCATTCTCGCGGCTCCCTCGACGCCGACCTTGTTGGCGCTCACGGCGGAGGAACGTGCCAGTGTCCTGGTTGCCCCCGCTCAGACCTTGGGCGAGGCCGCGTTCCAGCGCCCGCGCCACCGTCCTGATCTCGCCAACCTGCGCGCGATCATCGCCACCGGCGGACCGCTCTCACCGGAGGGGAGGCGCCGCGTCTATACCTGGGTGAAGGCTGACCTGATGCTCTTGGCCCGCACCGGCGACACGTTATGGGGCAATCCGCTGGAGCCGGTCCTTGCCCGGCCCCCTGCCACACCGGCTCTGCTTACGCCGCCAGCCTCAGATCCGGCGACACCGTAAAGCGCGCCTCGGTCTTCGAGCGGATTTCTTCCACTGTCACCTCCGGCGCGATGTCGACCAAGCGCAGCCCGCCCTCGCCAATCTCGAAGACGCCAAGGTCGGTGATCACCAGGTCGATCACGCCCGCGCCAGTTAGCGGCAAGGTGCAGCGATGCAGCAGCTTGGGCTTGCCACCGGCGGTGTGCTCCATCAGCACCACGACCCGCTTCACCCCCGCCACCAGATCCATGGCGCCGCCCATCCCCTTCACCATCTTGCCGGGGATCATCCAGTTGGCGAGGTCGCCGTTCTCCGCCACCTGCAGCGCGCCGAGGATCGAGATGTCGATGTGCCCTCCACGCACCATGGCGAAGCTCGCGGCGCTGTCGAAGAAGCTGGTGGTCGGCAGCTCGGTCACCGTCTGCTTGCCTGCGTTGATCAGATCGGCGTCTTCCTCGCCCTCGAACGGGAACGGCCCCATGCCCAGCATGCCGTTCTCGGAGTGGAGCTGGATCGACATGCCTTCCGGAATGTGGTTCGCCACCAGGGTCGGTATGCCGATACCTAGGTTGACGTAGAACCCGTCGCGCAGTTCGCGCGCGGCACGGGCGGCCATCTGATCGCGGGTCCAGGGCATCGCTGTCGCCTCCTCAGTACCGCTTGCGCACGGTGCGCTGCTCGATCCGCTTGTCCACGGTTTGCAGCTCCACGATGCGATTGACGAAGATGCCGGGCGTGATGATGTGGTCGGGATCGATCTGGCCGTAATCGACCAGGTCCTCGACCTCGGCCACCACCTGATCCGCCGCGGTCGCCATAATCGGATTGAAGTTCCGCGCGGTTTTTCGATAGATCAGGTTGCCCTCGCGGTCCGCCTTCCACGCGTGGATCACCGCGAGGTCCGCGCGCAGGCCACGCTCCAGCACATAGGTGCGGCCGTCGAACTGCTTGGTCTCCTTGCCATCGGCGATCTGCGTGCCCGCGCCAGTTGCGGTGTAGAAGCCAGGGATGCCGGCGCCACCGGCGCGAATGCGCTCGGCCAGCGTGCCCTGCGGGTTGAACTCGATCTCCAGCTCGCCCGCGAGGTACTGCTGCGCGAAGGTGGCGTTCTCACCGACATATGAGCTGATCATCTTGCGCACCTGCCGCGTCTTCAGCAGCACGCCGAGGCCGACATCGTCGATGCCCGCGTTGTTGGAGACGATGGTCAGTCCCTTCACGCCGCTCTCGCGAATGGCATCGATCAGCACGGCGGGTATCCCGCACAGACCAAACCCGCCGGACATGATCATCATGTCGTCGCGCAACAGCCCGACCAGCGCGGCCTGTGCATCGGGAAAGACCTTGTTGACCGCCATCGCACCCTCCTGCGCACGCACCGTGCCATTGTGTCGGCGCGCGAAGCAAGGGGCCTACCGCCTGTTCAGCTCTGTATAAATTTCCGCGGCGAGCGCCGGGTTGGCCCGACGGATCTGACTGGCACGCAGGCTGGCGGCTATGTCAGTACAACGGTGAGACTGCCAGTATTCGAGGAACAGCAGATCGGCCGCGGCTGCCTCGTCTCGCACCTCCCGCAGCGCGCGACGCAGCGCCTCGGTGCGCGGACCACTCTGCTCAGCGCCATCGCCTCCCATGGACTTCTCCCTGTGCACCCCGCCGCATGGAGAATTAGGCAGCGGACCTCAGCGTCGCCAGTGCGTCAGGATGACGGTCCGGTTAATTAAGCGTGTTATAGCCTCGTTATATTGTTGTTATTACGGCGCGCTGCGCCGAAGCGGCTAGCCGCGCAGATGGCATGCAACCCAGTGACCGGCAGTAATCTGCCGTAACGGCGGCTTTTCCGTGCCGCACAGTGGCAGTTCACGAATAGGACAACGCGTGTGGAAATGGCAGCCGGATGGCGGGCGGATCGGGTTCGGCACATCACCTTGCAGATGAATGCGCTGACGCTTTGCGGTCGGGTCCGGGATCGGCACTGCTGACAGCAGCGCCTCCGTGTAAGGATGCAGCGGCGAGTCATAAAGGTCGCGGGCGGCAGCGATCTCCACAATCCGGCCAAGATACATCACGGCGACGCGGGTGCTGATGTGCTCCACCACGGACAGGTCGTGTGCGATGAAGAGGTAGGTCAGGTTGAACTGGTCCTGCAGGTCCTCCAGCAAATTGATCACCTGGGCCTGAATTGAGACATCGAGTGCCGAGACCGGTTCATCGCACACGATCAGCTTCGGTGACACCGCGAGTGCACGCGCTATTCCAATGCGCTGACGTTGACCGCCGGAGAACTCATGCGGATAGCGCCGCATGTGATCGGCGTTCATGCCGACTGTCTCCAGCAGTTCCACCACACGGTCCTCGAATGCGCGGCGATTCTTCGCCAGACCGTGAATGGTCAGCGCCTCGCCGATGATCGCGCCGATTGTCATGCGCGGGTTCAGCGACGCATAGGGATCCTGAAATATGATCTGCATGTCCCGCCGCAGCGCATTGAGCTCCGCATGATCGAACTCGATGACGTTGCGGCCCTCGAACCAGATCTCTCCCCCGGTCGGTTCGATCAGACGCAGGATGCAGCGTCCGGTGGTTGACTTTCCGCAGCCCGATTCACCGACCAGCCCGAGAGTTTCGCCAGCACCGATCTCGAAGCTGACGTGATCGACCGCGTGCACTTGATCGACGGCGCGTCGGAACACGCCGCCCTTCACCGCGAAGTGCTTCACTAGTTCGTTGACGCGCAGAAGCGGCTTGCTCATTGCCTGGCTCAATACAGGACGCAGGCCACCTTGTGGCCCCTCTCAACTGCGCGAAGCTGCGGCACAGCTTCGGTACACGCTGGTTTGGCGAAGCTGCACCGGGGCGCGAAACGGCAACCCGGTGGCGGATCGATGAGGCTGGGCACCACGCCACCGATTGCCTCGAGCCGCATCCGCCTTCCCGCGTCCTTGTCGATCCGCGGGATCGAGCGGATCAGCCCCTGTGTGTAGGGATGCAACGGGCTGGCGAACAACCGCTCGACGGTTGCCTCTTCGACTACGCGGCCGGCATACATCACCACCACGCGTTGCGCTGTCTCTGCGACAACGCCCATCGCATGGGTGATCAGCATGATCGCCATGCCGAGCCGTGCCTTCATCTCGGCCAGCAGGTCGAGGATCTGCGCCTGGATGGTGACGTCGAGCGCCGTGGTCGGCTCGTCCGCAATCAGCAACTTTGGGTTGCACGACAGTGCGATCGCGATCATCACGCGCTGGCGCATCCCGCCGGAGAACTGGTGCGGATAGTCGCGCACGCGACGCTCGGGCGTGGGGATGTGCACCAGGCGGAGCATCTCGATCGCCCGGTCCATTGCATCGCGCCGGTTCAGGTGCTCGTGCAACCGAATCGTTTCGGCTATCTGGTCGCCAACCGTATAGACCGGGTTCAGCGAGGTCATCGGTTCCTGGAAGATGATGGCAATTTCCTTGCTGCGTATCTGCTGCATCTCGTGCGGGGCGAGTGGGACGAGATCCCGGCCCTGCCATAGGACATGGCCATCGACGATCTTGCCAGGCGGCATCTGAATCAGCTTCAACACCGTCATTGCGGTGACGGTCTTGCCGCAGCCCGACTCACCGACCACGCCGAGTGTCTCACCGCGATCGATCGCGAGATCGACACCGTCGACAGCCCGCACCATGCCCTCGTCCGTGCTGAAGTGCGTCTTGAGCCCACGGATCTCGAGCAGCGGCTCAGCCATGGAGTGGGATCCGAGCATTCGATTTGCGGCAGACAGGGTTCATGGGGGCACCGGAAGCTGAGATGGCGGTTAACACGCTGTTTACAGCTTTCATTCCATGACGCGACATGCACAAACCTGCAAGGCGGTGGCTGTCGCGGCGAGTCTTCGTTCCCGCATTGCTTGCGGCCACCTTTCCGTGCGCCCATGGCGCGGCCGGGGCGGCGGGGCTCGATCAGTTCATCGGCTTTGGCGACAGCACCATGGACAGCGGGTATTTCCGCTATGGCCCGACAGGAGGCTCGCCTGGCCTGCCTCCGGGGGCACCAATCGACACGATCGATCGGCTCATCCAAGCGACGGTCGCGGCCGGCGGCAGCGGCGCGTTCTTGGGCCCTGGAGTGGTGGACACAGTTCAACTGGCGGGAAAGTTCGGCCTAAGCGCTTTGCCGAGCACCTATCCGGGCGGGCAGGGAACCAATTATGCCAACGGCTCCGCCCAAACGGTGCCTACCACAGCGGACGACGGCTATACGCACGGCCTCTACAACAACGTGCCCATCGTCACCCAGATCTACAATTACCTGGGCGCCGCCCACAACGTCGCCGATCCCAACGCCCTCTACATGATCAGCTATGGCGGCAATGACCTGATCTGGCTGCAGAACCAGGCGCCGCCGGGCTTTCAACCGCTGCCCTATATCCAGTCGCTGGCAAGCGCCTTGGACACCAGTATCGTTGCCCTGCAGGCCGCCGGCGCGCGCACTATCGTGGTGCTCAATGTCTATGCCTACGCGAAGTTGGTCGGGCCGGGCGGAACCCTGACCCCGGCGAATGCCACCGTGGTCAACCAGGCCGCGACGTACAGCGCGGAGGTCTGGTCCGGCCTCGGTGCGGCGGGCGTGAACTTCATCCCCGCTGACGTGGAAGGCGTGCTGCGATACGCCTCGCAAAATCCGACCTTGTTCGGGTTCACACCTGCCACCGTCCTGGCGTCCAGTCCGGCATGCGGGACCACCGTGGGCCTGGTGTGCGCACCTGCCCAACTTGTCTCGCCCAACGCACAGCAGACCTATCTGTGGGGCGATCCGAACCACCTGAGCACAGCAGGGCAGGCGATCGAGGCGGACTACATCTACAGTCTGCTCGCGGCGCCGAGCCAGGTTGCGTTGCTGGCGGAAAGCGCCGTGCAAGGGGGCCTGTGGCGCACGGCTACCATCCAGCGACAGATCGATCTGTCCGGACAGCATCGTGGACCGAACGGTATCAACGCCTGGGTCAGCGCCGGGGCGAACAGTCTGAGCATGAAGAGTGCGCCGGACTTCCCCCACGCGTCGGGCACCCCCTTCGGCGGCACGGCAGGCGTGGACTATAAGACGCTTGGAGGGGTCATCGTCGGGATGGCAGTGACGGCAGGCGGCGAGACCCAGGGGTTTTCGACCGGCGGCCACTTCAATCAGACAAGCCAAGCGTTCAGCCTCTATGCCGCCTATAGCGCCGGGCCGCTTTGGGGCAACGCCATCGCCGGCTATGGCCTCCTGCAAAACCACATCGCACGTCAGGTAACGCTCGGTCGCTTGATCGACCAGAACAACAGTGACGCCGATGGTCATTCGCTGGCACTGGCGCTGCGTGGCGGCTACGACTTCCACCTGGGTCCAGTCACCACAGGACCAGTCGTAGGTGCTCTGCTGCAGCAGGTGCGCATCGATGGCTTCACCGAAACCGGCTTCAGCGGCCTCACCGCCCTCTCGTTCGGCAGCCAGACCCGAGGTTCGGCGGTCACTCAACTGGGATGGCGTGCTTCGCTGGATGCAGGTAACTGGCAGCCCTTCGCAGAGGTGGAATGGAACCACGAGTGGGCCGACAAGAACCGCACGGTAACCGCCTCGCTCACGTCGATCGCGGCTCCATCCTGGTCCTCCGCCGCCGCGCCGATCGCCGCCAACTGGGCCAGCGGATCGGTCGGCGTCTCCTACCGGATCAATCCCCGGATGATTGCCGCCGCCGCCGCCTCAGCCGAGTTCATCAATCCACAGGCGACCAGCTACGGCGGCGAACTTGCCCTTAACGTGAGTTTTTGAACGTCCGACCACTATAAGACCCGTCGGGGATCCAGCGCATCGCGCAACCCGTCGCCGATGAAGCTGATTGAGAGTACCGCCAGAGTTATCGCGCCGCCGGCGAACAATGCCCAATGCGGCGCGACGTCGAGGTTATCCTTGGCGTCGAACAGGATGCGCCCCCAGGACGGAATGTCAGGCGGAAAGCCGAAACCAAGGAAGGACAGCGTCGATTCGGTGATGATGGCGACTGCCACGTCGATGGTGGCAGCAACGATCACCGGCCCCACAGCGTTCGGCAGGATGTGGCGCACCACCAAGCGAAACTGCGAGGCTCCCAGTGCGCGTGCCGCCTCGACAAATTCCTTCTCTCGCAACGCGAAGAATTGCGCCCGCACCAGTCTTGCGGTGATCATCCAGCGGAAGGCACCGATCGATGCGACGATCAGGATGAAAGTGCCAAGCTCTGGTCCGACCAGAGCTTTCATTGGCTCACGAAACAGGTACAGCAGCAGCAGCAGGACCGGAAGTGGCGGCAGCGACAGGAACAAATCGGTTAGCCACATCAACCCGGCATCGATACCGCCGCGCGAGATGCCGGCGAACGATCCCAGGATGGTTCCGATGACGATAGACACCATCATCGCCGCGAGGCCGACTGAAAGAGAAATGCGTCCGCCGTAAAGCATGCGAGCAAGCAGGTCCTGACCGAGATCGTCGGTCCCCAGAGGATGCGCCCAGCTCGGCGTTTGCAATTGCGCGGTGAAGTCGATGTCGTTGATCTGCACGTGCCAGAGTACGGGGCCGAATGCGACCGCAAAGATCATTGCCGACAGAACCACGCCGCCGGCCACCGCCAGACGGTGTCGACGGAAGCGCCGCCATGCCTCGGCCCAGGGCGAGACATGGCGCGACCGTGCCGGGGCGACGACGCTTACGGCGCCGCTGTCAACGGTAGGATATGCGGGGGTCGAGCCAGCCATACAGCAGGTCCGCGATGAGGTTACAGAGGATGACCAGGCAGGAGAACACGAACGTCACCCCCATGATCACGGGCGTATCATTAGACTGGATCGCACTGATCAGCAGCGAGCCGATGCCGGGCACCCGGAAGATCTGCTCGGTCACGATGGCACCGCCAAACACAACAGGCATCTGCAACGCGACCAGCGTCACCACCGGGATCAGGGCGTTGCGCACGACATGCTTCAGCACCACGCTCCCCTCGGGCAGCCCCTTGGACCGCGCCGTCGTGACATAGTCCAGACGGATCACGTCGAGCACGGCTGAGCGCACAAAGCGTGTCCACGTCGCTCCCTGGAACAGTCCCAGCACGACCACCGGCATCAACGACTGCTTGAACTGCGCCCACCACCAGGCGAGACCGGATGCCGGCAGGTCCGAGCGGAACACAAACGGCAACCAGTCGAGTTCGACGCTGAACAGCAGGATCAGCACAATACCGGTGAAGAACGTTGGCAGTGAGAACCCTATCAACGCGCACGTGCTGGCGATCTGGTCGAAGATCGAATAGGGCCGCGTCGCCGCAAGGACGCCGACCGGCAGTGCGACCAGCAGCGCCAGTACCTGTGATGCGCCGATTACGCCCAGCGTGGTCGGCAGACGCTGCAAGATCAGCGTGTCGACATTCACGCGACTGACGAACGAGAAGCCCCAATCGCCGTGCAGCATGGCGCTGAGCCAGTGCAGGTAGCGGACCGGTATAGGGTCGTCGAGGCCAAACTTGGTCCGCAGTGCGGCCTGTACCGCCGGCGGTATGGCAGGATTGGTGGCCAGGTCCCCGAACGGATCGCCTGGGGCGAGCGCCAGCACCGTGAACAGTACGACACTGATGCCGAGCAGGCTCGGTATCACGATAAGCAGTCGTCTGATGAGATAACGGCTCACCGGTGTCCGCGGCCCTCAGGCCTCGCGATACCACTCCGCCAGAGCATACGTGTTGTTGTCCCAGCCGCTGATGGGCGCGTGCAGGTTCTTTGCGATCGCCGACACAGTGGGCCGGGTCACGACCGGGATGACCACGATGTCCTTGATCACCAGATCGTTCATCGCGATGAACAAGGCGGCGCGCTTGACCGGGTTCAGCTCCTTGTCGGCCTGCTCAAAGAGCTTGTCGTAGTCCGCACTTTGCCAACGGGTTATGTTCCTGCCCTGGAACTTGTTGGCCTTGCTCGCAATCTCGGCGGTCAGGAACTGCCGCATGAACAGGCTCGGGTCCGGCTGCTGCATCGTTGTCGTGTACATCTGGACGTCGCAGGCGAAATGCGGATACGTGTCCAGATTGGCTACGTCCGAGGAGAAGAAGACCGAGGCGGTGACGGACTTGATCTCGACAGAGATGCCGGCCTTCTGACAGGCCTGTTTGACGATCTCCTGGGTCTTCTGTCGCGGCGCGTTGATCGAGGTCTGATAGAGTGCGTGCAGCTTCACGCCGTTCTTTTCCCGCACGCCGTCGGCGCCGGGCTTCCAGCCCGCGTCGTCCAGCAGCTTGATCGCCTTGTTGATGTTGAACTCGTAGTGGGTATTCTTCGAGGCGAATTTCTCGGGAGCAATGAGGAAGTTGGCGCTGTCCTCGCCGGTGCGGCCGTAGATGAACTTGTGCACAGAGGCGCGATCCACCAGCAGATTGAACGCTTCGCGGACCGCCGGGTCGCTGAGATACGGATGCTTCGTCCTGATGCTCGACCGCTCGCCATCCACTTCTGTCCAGGGGTCGGTATTGTTTAGCTGAATATGCTCGATGCTGCCGGCGGGTGTGATCAAGACCTGACCCTTGCCGCTCGCCTCCAGCCGCTTGAGGATTTCGTCCTCCACCTGCATGTTCCAGGCGAAGTCGTACTCGCCGGTCTGCAGTACGGCACGCGCGGCCGAGACTGCGTCGCCGCCGCCTTTCATTTCGATCGTGTCGAAATAGGGCCGGTTTTCCTTGTGGTAATTAGGGTTGTTCTTGCCCTGCACCAGATCGCCAGGCTTGAAATCGACAAACGTGTAGGGCCCCGTGCCGACCGGGGACAGGTTCGCCGGCGCCTCGCGCGACTTGGCGCCCTTGTACGGTTCGAACAGGTGCTTGGGGATTATCATGCCGAATGCACCGACGAACGCGTCCTGCCAGAACGGAGTCGGCTTCTGGAATTCAACACGGACCGTGTGGTCGTCGACCTTGACGACCTTGACGTCCTTGTAGCTGCCGATCGTGACGGCTGCGGTCGCCGGGTCGGCGGCGTATTCCCAGTTGAAGACGCAGTCGTCAGCCGTGAACGGCTTGCCGTCGTGCCACGTCACGCCCTGCTTGAGCTTCCAGGTGACCGAGGTGCCTTCCTCGGTCAGGCCGCCGTTCTCGATGGTGGGAATTTGCGCGGCGAGAATCGGCACCAAGTTGCCTTCCGGATCCCAGGCAGCCAGCGGCTCATAGAAGATGCGCGAGGCGTCCTGATCCTTGGTGCCGACAGCGAAGTGCGGGTTCAACAGGGTCGGGCCCTGCCACCACAGCACCCTCAACGCTCCGCCGCCACCTCGCTTGGTTGGCTTGTAGACCGGCGCCTCCGCTGCCGCGGCCGCGCCGGAGTAAGCCAGCATCTGAGTCGCCAGGGGTGCGGTCAGGCCGAGCGCGACCATGCTGCGGGTGAATGCGCGGCGCGATAGCCTGCCTTGGCGCACGTCATCGATCAGGCCACGAAGGTCTTGCTCATTCATCTCGGTTCGCCTTTGTCCCAGAGCCCCTGTGCGGCCGGATGCTAGGCAGCATCGGAACGCGGCACAACACCAACCGTAACGCCCGCGGAAACGGACGCCTCAATAGCGGTACAAATCGTGTTTGAACGGCCCCGACACGGGCACCCCGGTGTATTCCGCCTGCTTCGGAGACAGCCTGGTCAGCTTAGCCCCCACCTTCGCCAGATGCAGCGCTGCCACCTTCTCGTCCAGCGCCTTTGGCAGGGTGTAGACCTGACGCTCGTATCTCCCGGGCGGCGCGTTGAACAGCTCGATCTGCGCCAGAACCTGGTTGGTGAAGCTGGCGCTCATTACGAAACTTGGATGCCCGGTGGCGTTGCCCAGGTTCACCAGCCGACCCTCGCTCAGCACGATCAGCCGCTTGCCGTCGGGGAACACCACCTCGTCGACCTGCGGTTTGACATTCTCCCATTTGTAGTTGCGCAGCGCATCGATCTGGATCTCGGAATCGAAGTGACCGATGTTGCAGACCACGGCTCGATGCTTCATCGCCCGCATGTGGTCCAGCGTAATGACGTCGACGTTGCCGGTCGCGGTGACGAAGATGTCGCCGGTCGGCGCCGCGTCCTCCATCGTGGTGACCTGATACCCCTCCATCGCTGCCTGCAAGGCGCAGATCGGGTCGACCTCGGTCACCATTACGCGGCACCCGGCATTGCGCAGGGAAGCGGCCGAGCCCTTGCCGACGTCGCCGAAGCCGTTCACCACCGCGATCTTGCCCGACATCATCACGTCGGTGCCGCGGCGGATGCCGTCCACCAGCGACTCCCGCACGCCATACAGGTTGTCGAACTTCGACTTGGTGACGCTGTCGTTGACGTTGATCGCCGGCGTCAGCAGTTTGCCGTCGCGCGCCATGTCGCGCAGACGATGCACGCCGGTGGTGGTCTCCTCCGAGATGCCTCGCACGTCCTTCAGCATCTCGGGATACTTCTGGTGCATCAGCAGCGTCAGGTCGCCGCCATCATCGAGGATCATGTTCGGCGTCCAGCCGTCTGGGCCGCGGACCGTCTGCTCGATGCACCACCAGAACTCGTCCTCGCTCATGCCCTTCCAGGCGAACACCGGCACCCCGGCGGCCGCCACCGCCGCTGCGGCGTGGTCCTGGGTGGAGAAGATGTTGCAGGACGACCAGCGCACGGTAGCGCCCAGCGCCTGGAGGGTCTCGATCAGCACCGCTGTCTGCACCGTCATGTGCAGGCAGCCGGCGATGCGCGCGCCCTTCAGCGGCTTGGAGGCTCCGTATTCCTCACGGGTCGCCATCAGGCCAGGCATTTCGTCCTCGGCCATGGAGACTTCCTTGCGCCCCCATTCAGCCAGCGAGATATCCTTTACCTTGAAGTCCTGCGTCGCCATGTCGGGTTCACTCCTGCCTGGTCGGCGGCGCTATATAAAGATATCTGCATGTTTGGCAATTGCCGCCGCGATTGCCTGAGCAGGCGAACTGGCGCAAAGGAAGCGGGATGGCCGACAGACCCGACAGACAGCGTGTCCTTTTGCTGACCGGGGCGAGCCGCGGCATCGGCCACGCCACGGTGAAGACGTTCAGCGACGCGGGATGGCGCGTGCTGACGATTTCGCGCCACCCGTTCGATCCGCGCTGCCCGTGGGAAGGCGGGGCAAAGAACCACATTCAACTCGACCTGGCCGACATCGCCCGCGTGCAGGCGGAGATGCCGCGGCTGCGCGACATCGTCGGCAGCGGACTTGATGCGCTGATCAACAATGCGGCGATCTCGCCGAAGCGCGCCGATGGCGGGAAGATCGGCGCACTCGAGATGGCTCACGCCGACTGGCTGCACATCTTCAACGTGAACCTCTTCTCCTGCGTGGCTCTGGTGCAGGGTCTGCGCGCACCGTTGGAGGCGGCGCAAGGAGCCGTGGTGAACATGACGTCCATCGTCGGCTCCCGGGTGCATCCATTTGCCTCTGCGGCATACGCCGCCTCGAAGGCGGCGCTATGGGCGGTGACCCGCGAACTGGCGGCTGATCTCGGACGCGCCGGCGTGCGCGTGAACGCTGTGTCGCCTGGCGAGATCGATACCGGCATCCTGTCCCCGGGGACAGAGACGATCGTCGAACGGGACATCCCGCTGCACAGGCTGGGCAAACCGAAGGACGTGGCGGACCTGCTGCTGTTCCTGTGTTCGGGCGCGGCGAACTACATTTCGGGCTCCGAGATCCACATCGACGGTGGGCAGAGGGTCTGATCGCGCTGGCGCCTCAGCTTTTCGTCAGGTGATAGCTGCGGGTGCAGGCTTCGCCTTCCACCTGCGCCTCCAGAACATTCCCGGCTATGCGACCCGACGCCTTCACCTGTGAATTCTGTCTTCCAACCTGGTAATTCTGGTTGCCGCTGAACGATCCATCCGCCTGAACTTGCAAATTGACACCCACGTGGTGCGCTGCGTCGTAAACCACGTTGAATTGCCCATTCACGACCGTGTATGCCACCTGATAGGAGCTCTTCCCGCAAATTGACTCGCCGCCCCTGGTCAAAGTGACGGTGCCACGATAGGCGCCATCATACCCGGTGCTGGCAGCGATAGCCACGTCAGCCAAGGACAGACATATCACCGCACCCCACGCGAGTGCGCTGCGTCTCCCCCAATGGGAAACCTGCATCGTCGAACCTCCGTTCACTGGCAACTTTCGTTATTGCGCGTGAAGGATAGTATCGACTTCTTATCGTGTCTAGTTAGAAACCAACTGCCGCTCTGCCGCCACAGCCGGGTTTGCACCGGCCACGGCGAGTAAGCACAAGCTCAATATTAGGTATTCATCGCATCAAAGAAGTCGTTGTTGGTCTTGCTGTACTTCAGCTTGTCCAGCAGGAACTCCATCGCATCGACGGTCCCCATCGGGTTCAGGATGCGGCGCAGCACCCACATCTTGGATAGCGTGCCCTTCTCGACCAGCAACTCCTCCTTCCGCGTGCCCGACTTGGTGATGTCAATCGCCGGGAACGTCCGCTTGTCGGACAGCTTGCGGTCCAGGATGATTTCCGAGTTTCCAGTGCCCTTGAACTCCTCGAAGATCACTTCATCCATGCGGCTGCCGGTATCGATCAACGCGGTCGCTATGATGGTCAGTGATCCGCCCTCCTCGATGTTGCGTGCCGCGCCGAAGAAACGCTTGGGCCGCTGCAGTGCGTTGGCGTCCACGCCACCTGTCAGCACCTTGCCGGAGCTGGGCACGACCGTGTTGTAGGCGCGCGCCAGTCGAGTGATCGAATCCAGCAGGATGACCACGTCGCGCCGGTGCTCGACCAGGCGCTTGGCCTTCTCCAGCACCATCTCGGTTACCTGCACGTGCCGCGTTGCCGGCTCATCGAATGTGGAGCTGATGACCTCGCCCTTCACCGAGCGAGCCATATCGGTGACTTCCTCGGGCCGCTCATCGATCAGCAGCACGATCAGGAAAACCTCCGGGTGGTTACCCGCGATTGCCGTGGCAATGTTCTGCAGCATCACTGTCTTGCCGGTGCGCGGCGGCGACACGATCAGTGCGCGCTGGCCCTTGCCGATCGGCGCGATCAGGTCGATGACCCGCGGCGTGTAGTCCTTGCTCGGACCCTTCGCAACCGACTGGAAGTTCTCCACCTCCATCTTCAGCCGCTCATCCGGGTAGAGCGGCGTCAGGTTGTCGAAGTTGATCCTGTGCCGCACCGATTCCGGCGGCTCGAAGTTGATGGTGTTGACCTTAAGCAAGGCGAAATATCGCTCGCCGTCCTTGGGCGCACGGATCTGTCCCTCGACCGAATTGCCGGTGCGCAGACCGAAGCGGCGGACCTGGCTTGGACTCACATAGATATCATCCGGGCCCGGGAGGTAATTGGCTTCCGGGCTGCGCAGGAACCCGAACCCGTCGGGCAGGATTTCCAGCGTGCCCTCGCCGTGAATCGCCTGGTCGTTCTCGGCCAGATTTTTCAGGATCGCGAACATCATGTCCTGCTTGCGCAGCGACGACGCGTTCTCGATCTGCAGCGATTCGGCGTAGCTCAGGAGGTCGGAGGGGGTTTTGGCCTTCAGTTCGGCAAGATGCATGGACGCAGTCCAATTGATGATGCGGGACGGGGGCAGAATGCCCTGTGTGTCGTTGCCGGCCACCGTCGTGGATGGCCAGGTTCGGTCCCGTCTGGTGGGTGAATTCAGGTGCCGGTTGGTCGACACCTTTGCGGAGGGAGACCTCAGGCTAAGCGGACCAGCGGCCCTCCGTCAACCGGCAGGTGGGACGAACAAAAGGAAAAGTCAAGGGCTTCCTGCCCGGCCTTGTTAGAAGGGCCGGACGATGACCATCACCACGATGACCACCATCAGCAGCGTGGGCGCCTCATTGGCGATTCGGTAGAACCGCTGGGGCCGTGTGTTGTGGTCCTCCAGGAAATCGCGCCGCCAGCGCGACAGCGCGCCATGGAAGCCTGATAGCAGCAGAACCATGGCGAGCTTCACGTACCACCAGCCAGCTAACCAATGGATGATCCCGGGTGTCAGCACCAGCAGCACGCCCAAGGTCCAGGTCGCGATCATCGCCGGGTTGATGATCTGCTTCAGCAGGCGACGCTCCATCACCTTAAAGCGCTCGCTCTCCGCCGAACCCGGCTTCACCTCGCAGTGGTAGACGTAGAGCCGAGGGAGATAGAGCATGCCGGCCATCCAGGCGATGACCGAGATGACGTGGAACGCCTTGGTCCAGGGATAGAGCGTGGTCAGAAACCCGATCGTCATGGCCACGGACACAGACTTCGATCGGCGGGACAGATCCGCCCGTCGGCTTGCCCGCACAGTCCGGGGCCGCGGGCGCGTGTGTGCCGCACCAGGTTCGCCAACGCCGCGATGAAAGCCGCATCTGAATTCTGCGTCGGGACACGGAAGTATCCGAGCACGCCGAGCCGATCGGCCAGCCTTCGGTAGTCCGCATCGAGTTCCACCAGAGTCTCGGAGTGCTCCGATACGAAGGCCACCGGCACGACAAGCACGGCCACCTTGTCGTGCGCGGCGCGCTCGATCTCCTGCTCGGTGCTTGGCTCGATCCAACGCTGGGGGGTGGCACGTGACTGGTAGCAGATGGCCCAGTCCACCTCCTGCTCCCATTCGGCCAGAATCGACGCAACCGTCTGCTCGATCTGCCACTGGTAAGGATCGCCGGCTTGCACGATCGCTTCCGGCAAACCGTGCGCGGAGAATAGCACGCGCAACCCAACCGTGGTTGCTAGCTGTGCCCGCGCCTCTTGCCAAGCGATCCGCAACAGGCTGGTGGTGGCGCCGATGTAATCAGCGTCGGTAGGATAGCAGCACAGCACTGAAGTTCGCGCGACCAGCCCGACACGCGCCGCCCCCTCACGCCAAGCGGTCAGCGAACTGCCGGTGGTGGTGGTCGAATATTGCGGATACAGCGGCAGCAACACGATCTCGTCCGGCTGCCAATCGCGCACCGCCGCCGCCGTTTCGTCGCTGAGCGGATGCCAGTAACGCATGGCGATGAAGCACTTCGCATCGAACTCCGTCAGCTCCGCCTCCAGCGCCGCCGCCTGTGCACGCGTCAGTTCGAGCAATGGGGAGCGGCCGCCCAGCGTGGCATAGGCCGCGCGGGCCGGCTCGAGCCGCGCGGCGGCGATACGGCGTGCGAGGAATGGCCGGACAAAGAACGGCACGCGCAGGATCGCCGGATCACGAAAGATATTGGTCAGGAACGGCCTGATTGCCTCCGGCCGATCGGGTCCGCCCAGGTTGAACAGGACGACGGCGACCCTAGGCCGCACGCACCTGCTCCACCAGCGCGGCGACATGCTCGGGCGGTGTCTGAGGCACGATGCCGTGGCCGAGATTGAACACACTCGGCCGCCCCTTCAGCGCAGCGAGGACCGAGGCGGTTTCCTGCCGCAGCGCCGCTCCTCCGGCAACCAGGGCCAGCGGATCGAGATTGCCCTGCAGGGCCACGCCGGCTGGAATCCATTTGGCGGCGTGGGCCAGGTCCATCGAGGTGTCCAGGCCAATGCCATCGACGCAGGTTGCCGTCGTGTAGTCGCCGATCAGCAACCCGGCGAGCCGCGGGAAACCAATGATCGGAACTTCCGGATGACTCTGCCGCAGCGCGTCCACGATCGTCTGTGCCGGGTCGATGACGTGCCGGTGGAACTGCGCGGGCGACAGGAGGCCAGCCCAGGTGTCGAACAGCATTACTACCTCTGCGCCCGCGTTGATCTGCGCGGCGAGATAGCTGACTGTCGCCTCGGTCAGCAGCCGGATCAGCCGATCGAACAGCTCCGGCTGAGCGTACGCCATCGTCCGTGTCGAGGCGAAATCCCGCGAGCCGCCGCCTTCCACCATGTAGCAGGCCACGGTGAACGGCGCCCCGGCAAAACCTATCAGCGCGCAGTCGGCGAAGCCTTCCTTGGTCAGTCCGGAACGGACCCGCTTCACCGTTTCCAGAATCGGTGCGATCGCCGTCGGTAACCGCTCGGGCCTCAACGCCAGAAGACTGGCCTCATCACGCAACGGCGGCAGCACCGGACCTTCGCCTTCGCGATACTCCAGAGCCTGACCGAGCGCCCAGGGTACCATCAGGATGTCGCTGAACAGGATCGCGGCATCGAAGCGGTAGCGGCGGATCGGTTGCAGCGTCACTTCGGCCGCAAGGTCCGGCGCGGTGCAGAGTGCGATGAAATCCGCTGCCTTCGCCCGCAACGCGCGATACTCGGGCAGGTAGCGGCCGGCCTGGCGCATCAGCCAGATCGGTGGCGGCCAGACCAGCTGACCGGCCAATGCCCGCAGCAGGGGCTTCGCTGTTCTCTCCATGGCCATCGCTTAAACAGAAAAGAAAGATAAAGGAATGGATGGAAGGGTGATTGGGCCTGTGAGTTGTGTGGACGGAATTCCGCGCCGGTTGCGGGCGCATCATCCACCGGGGCGTGGCCGACAAAAGTGACGGACATTGCCGCATGATCGGGCTTCGTCCCCTTGTCCCCATTTCCTTAGGTGAATTCCTCCACAGTACCTCTCACCGTGCGAGTCATCCCCGGCTTTCGATACGGGGAGCCGACAATGTGGTGGCAGTCCCCCCTATCCCCTCTATCCACGCTATCCTCCGTCCGCTTCCAGCCGCACCGCGTGCTGGGGGTTCGAGCACTCGCACGTGGGCACGGGGCGATGACTGTGGTGATTGGCGGAGCACCGTAGCGTCACCGAACGACTACGGTGCTGCCACACGGTTTGATTACTCGGCTACCCGTACCTTGCCGTAGTCCTTGCTGCCATAGTCCTTATCGCCATAGCGACCATAGTCCTTGTCACGCTTGCTGTAGCGATAGTCCTTGTCACCATAACGGCCATAGTCTTTGCTGCCGTAATCCTTGTTATGATAGCGACCGTAGTCCTTGCTATCATAATCTTTGCTGCCATAGCGGCCATAGTCCTTGTCAAGATAGCTACCGTAGTTCTTGCCGTTCTTGCCGTGATATTTGTCATAGTTGTTGTAGCTACCATAGCCTCCAGCCATGGCAGGTGCCACTGTGGCGACGGCGAACGCGAGAGCCAGACCAGTGAAAAGTGCCTTTCGCATGATTGTCATCTCCGAGTGACCGCCAAGCCCATCGCCCAGCACGTCATCACCTCCAGACGATTGCACGGGCTCAGGACTGTTCGCTGTGGAGCGCTCCACCATTCGATAACCTTTCTGGCCAGTCCGCCTCTATGATCGAGAAGCGCGGCAGACAGACTGACCACAGAGCCAAGGCAGTCATGCGGGGGGTGGCATCGTCGGCTACCGCCGTCTCCTCAAGACCGTGGGCGACGGTCACTTCGTCATTGATCGCGACGGACACCACCGCTCATTCGGGCTTCGTCCCCGTGTCCCGATTTCTTTAGGTGAATTCCCCCACAGTACCTGTCACGGTGCGGCCTGTCCCCGGCTTTCGGTAGGGGGAGCCGACATCGTGGTGGCAGTCCCCTCTATCCCCGCTATCCTCAGGCCATGTCCGACCGTCGCATCAATCTGCACCTGGTCTCCGATGCCACCGGCGAGACGCTGAACGCCATTGCCCGCGCCACGACGGTGCAATTCGAGCATGCGGAGATCATCTATCATCGCTGGAGCCTGATCCGGACCCGCTTCCAGCTTCACCGCGTGCTGGAGGGGGTCGAGCACGAACCGGGGCCGGTGCTGTCCACGCTGGTCGATCGAGCGCTGCGGGCCGAACTGGAGACCACCTGCCGGCGGCTGGATGTCCCAATGGTGAACGTGCTGGATCCGGTCATGACCCTGCTGCAGGAGTATGCCGGCGAGGAGGCGGCCGCGCGCCCCGGCCGGCAATATGCGCTGAACGCCGACTATTTCCGCCGTATCGACGCCATGCACTATGTGCTGGCGCACGACGATGGCCAGGCGCAGCCGGGACTGGCGGAGGCGGATGTCGTCCTGGTGGGTGTCTCCCGCAGTTCGAAGACGCCGACCTGCTTCTATCTCGCCAATCGCGGCATCAAGGCGGCCAATGTGCCGCTGGTGCCGAATTTGCCGGAGCCGCCGGGGCTGGAGACGGTGGAGTGCCCGGTGGTCGGTCTTACCCTGGACGCAGAGGCGCTGATCGAGATCCGCCGCCATCGCCTGCGCCTGATCGCCGCCGGCAACGCGACGGTCATCGCCCGGCAGAACAGCGCCGAGTATGTGGACGAGGACGCGGTGAAGTCGGAACTGCTGTGGGCGCGGCGACTGTGCAACCGGCGGGGCTGGCCGGTGATCGACGTGACGCGGCGCTCGATCGAGGAGACCGCGGCGACTGTGCTGCAGCTGATGGAGGCGTGGCACGAGCGTCGGCGCAAGAACGCTGCGCCGAAGGGCTGATGCTCCGGCATTCCGGGCCGCGGTTGATCCTTGCCAGTGCCTCGGCGTCGCGCCGTGCGCTGCTGGCGGCGGCGGGGCTGAGCTTCGAGGTGCGCTCCGGCCGATGTCGACGAGGCGGTGATCAAGCGGGAGGCGCGTGCGGAGGGAGTGGACGCCGAGGTGGCGGCGCTGCGCCTGGCCGACGCCAAGGCGGCTGCGGTCGCGCGGGATGAGCCGGACGCGCTGGTGATTGGTGCCGATCAGATCCTGGTCTACGACGGGGTATGGTTCGACAAGCCGGTGGATGTGGCTTCGGCGCGCGTGCAGCTTCGTGCGCTGCGTGGACACGTGCACGCGCTGGTCACCGCGGTCGTCTGTCACCAGGGGGCGGGGCGGGTCTGGCAAGGTATTGCCTCACCGCGTCTCACGATGAGCGAATTCAGCGACGATTTTTTGGATTGTTATCTGGCGACCGAGGGCGATGCTGTTATTGGGACCGTCGGTGTCTATCGGTTGGAGGGGCGCGGAATACAGTTGTTCGATGCGGTCGAGGGGGAGTATTGGGCCGTGCTGGGTCTTCCGATGTTGGAGCTTCTTGGGTTCTTCGGAGGGAGCGCTCGAATGCGATGTGATCTCGTCCAATGAGGGCGCGATGAGACATGGCGACGGCAGCGGAAAACGGCCCTGGGGTTTTTGCCAGACTGGGCAGCGAGGCACAGGGAGTCCCTGATTTCGGAGCTATCTAAAATGGCCACTGTGGCAGAAAACCACCGGCTATGGAACGATGAATACAGTTGGGAGAACGGAGGTCATGAATGGTCTGCACCATGGGGCACAGCTGTCGACCAATGGTCAACCACCATTCTTCGCCGTATCTTCCCGTTGCTGCCTGCACATACGATCTTAGAAATTGCTCCTGGGTTCGGGCGCTGGACGCCCTACTTGATAAGAAATTCCGACCGATATTTCGGGGTCGATATATCTGAACGCTGTGTGACTTATTGCAGACGAACATTCGGGCCATTGGCGGCGAGGCCAAGGTTCCTTGTGGGCGATGGGCTAAGCTTGGCCGGGATACCGGACGCCAGCATTTCACTGGGAATCTCATTCACTTACTGGTGCATGCCGAGATAGACTGCTTGGCTGCATATGCAAAGGAACTAATCAGAGTTTTGGAGCCTGGTGGCTATGCATTTCTGCATCACTCAAACCTGGGCGAATATGTGATTGGAGGTGAGCTCACCGTCCCTTCGGTTGGTTGGCGGGGAGGACGGTAACAGCGGAACTGGCGAGAGACATTTTTTGCGACTCCGGCTTTATTTCTATCGCTCATGAAAAGATCAAATGGGTATTCGACGGACCTTTCTCTGATTGCTTTACACTGGTGCGTAAGCCTCGCGTTCATTGCTTCATCGAGGAGCAATCGGCCGAAACGGTGTTCTATAATGCGAGATTTTCGGAAGAGATTGCAGGGGCGAAGCTCATAAGTGCGCGATATACCAGTGCGTTAGCCGACGGCTAGAGGCTTGTCTGGCTATGGGACCGGCAGGGGGAGGACCTGCGCTTTCCAGTCGTTCTGACGTGTCCGGGCAAAGTGACTTGATGGCTCTCCCATGGGTGTCAGCGACTTTAGTAAGTAAGTAAGTAAGTAAGTAAGTAAGTAAGCCATGAGCCAAATGATACCGCGTTCTCCCCACCGCCAAATAGGCCCCATCGTCCTTGTCGCGACCGTGGCGCTCGCCATTGCTCGGGCTGGTACTCCGAGACGACGACCCTCAGTGGATCTGATGTCCCTTGGCGGGAGATTGCCAGCATTGCACATGAGTTCGTCAACCATGAGTTGCCTCCGGCAGTGTTCCCGTTTAGACGTGCAAACAGGGGCAGTCTAACACAACCACCTAGAAGAGTTGTCTTCGCTCACTATTTCCCTTTTTTCGTCCTCTCATTCGATAACGCGCCATTGGACAGGGATCATTGGGCACAGCTTCTTTCAAGCGATGGAGAGCGCGGCAAGTGGGCCCATGCGGGCGGCTTCACTCGGGAGCGACCATTGACCCCTGCGCCATGGAACAGCCCTTATTGGCGGCAGATCAATGCCGCCATCGACATACTACGCGCACAGCTGATCGGCATTGATGGGTTCGGCGTCGATCTCACCCGCGCCGGGCTGCCAGAGCCTTCTGATCAGGCGCGTATTCTGTGCGACGCAGCCGCCGCGGTCGCACCAGGATTTCACATCGTCCCGGAGCCCGACGGCGACATCCTGAAGCAAGCAACGCCAGATCAGATGGCGATCACGATCGAAGGGATGGCGGCGACCTGCCCTACCGCTTACCGCCTGCCCGGCGGACGGCTGCTGGTCGTGCCCTTCGCGCCAAACATTCAACCCATCGGGTATTGGGAAGAGGTCCTACAGAAACTGGCGGCGGCAGGCCAAAATGTGGCGTTTATTCCGGATCTGCTCGGACTTGCCCAGAACGCCAAGCGTTTTGCTCCCATCAGTTTCGGCATGACATCTTGGGGTCCGCGCGACCCAGTCACAGCACAGTCTGTGCCCCTTATGTCTGCTGAGAGATCTGCAGCGGCGCTTGCGCCCGCATGGATGCAGCCTGTTGCCCCGCAGGACGCGCGGCCCAAAGCCGCAATATATTGGGAGGCAGCGAATACCAACGTGTTCCGAGTTTTGTGGCATCAGGCGATCACCGGAAACGGTGATTACGCTCACATTATCACCTGGAATGCTTACGCGGAGGCCACACAGATAGAACCATCAAGCGGTACTCAGTTCCTATTCTACGATTTGTCAGCCTATTATATCGAATGGTTTAAGACTCGGCAGCCACCCGCTATAACGCAAGACGCCATTTATTACTGCCATAGAGCCCAGCTGTTTTGGCCCTCCATCATGCCTCTACCGGATGGCAAGAACTTTCGAAAACTCGGCCTTACAGAGGTGCAAAATAGGATCGAGATGGTCGCTTTACTTACGGCGCCTGCAGTTTTGGAAATCCAGCTCGCCGGCAAGATTTATTTAAGAAAATACCCGCTGGCCTGCAGGTATTTGATATTAAGGCGGAACCCGGCCGCCCAATCTTCCGGATTGTTCGCAATGGCACGACCTCTGTCGAAAAGGAAAGCGATTGGCAAATTGCAGACCGATTAGAGGTTGTGAATCCCGTATATTTCGGTGGCTCAATTACGCGAGCCTTTATACGATCGCCGAAACCTGATGGACTGTGGCGGTGATGAGTGGAGAGCCGAAGTTGCGCTCAAATAGCGAAGTGGGGAGCAATGAACATTCCCGTTTACATCGTGAACTTGCCCGAGCACGAGGAGCAGTGGAGGGCAATTTCCGAGCAGCTTGCTGAGTACCGATTTCCTCACACCAACTAGGGTCACAGCGACCTACGGCGCTGCCTTACCTGACGCCGCCTGTCGGATTCTAACCAGGAACAAATGGTCAGTGGAGCACAAGGGAACGCTTGGCTGCTTTCTCTCGCACGCAAAGATTTGGGAGCTTGTCGCCGTGGGCGACAGCCCGCACGGTCTCGTGGTCGAGGATGACGTCCAGCTTAGCAACATGCAATCGTTGCTTGAGCTGAAGACCCCAGAGCGATGGGACGTAATATTTTGCAATGACCGACTAGCTTATCCGGGAGGCGCCGGCCTCCGACCGATCGCTCCGGCGATACCGTTCGTCATGGAACATAGGCGGGCTGCCGGATCAGATGGCTATTTTCTCAGCAAAGCCGGCGCCAGACAGCTGCTAGAATTTGTCGAGCAGGATTTGTTCTTTGCGCACGTCGACATGCGACTGATAGCCTATTCAACAACCTTCGAGGAAGCCGAGAGATACGCTAGCTTGGGCCGATGGTCAGCAAATATCGCCGCCCTGCGGCGAACGTATCCGGGACAGCACTACGTGAGCGCTTTCTCTGTACTATCCACCGGTCGTTTTTCATCCCGAGCGACCCAGTAGACGGCAGGTCATAGATGGGCAAAGCCAATAACTTCGTGATCGTCGGTCCGAAACGGCGCCGATATCCAACGATCTTGGCGAAGGGTCGAGTGGAATCACACTGGGTATCCAAACCGGGTCATCTGCTCTCCACAGGTGGAGATAAAGAACTGCTTTGCCGACTGGACCACGCTGAGCCGGCTAGGGTTAGCCTAGTATTCCAGCTGTGGCGTGAACGCTGATCCGTCCGCCGTTCCAGGAAGAACTTAGCCAATGATTTCCCCTTTCTGAGGCTGTCCCGAGGTACTCCGATACCTTCGTCGCAACTTCGCGCGCTGAGTTGGTCATGTCAAACTGGTCGATTTCCAGAAGATCTGTCACAGACGCACGCACGGTTGATGTCGACTTCATACATGCGTTCCATAGCTGGCAAGCGTCCTCAAATTTCATATCAAACTTTCTCTGGACGGATTCCACTACCTCAATGCCAGTTCGACGTGTCAAGATAACTCGGGAATGCGGAAAGATCTCTCGGATCAGAACCGCCCCCAGGATAGCCTCGGCACCGGGTGTTTTGTCGACGAAGCTTCCATCGGGATATGCGTCTTGGTAGAAGGCCCGAGCATACTCTATAATAGCGGCTTTGAAGCTAGGAAGTCCTCAGTCCTTCCGCAAGCACTCCTGAGCCGGCAAAGTCTTGGGCATAGCGAAAGAATGTATGGATTACGCGCTGAAAGACAGGAATCACATGGCTTTCTCCTCTTCCAGGTAGGCCGAACACTTCTCGCATCGCATAGTACGTAATCGAGGTACCTGATCGCGGTGAACCAATCACAAACACCTGCAGCTGACTAGTCATAGACTTACTCCAAGACAGATGCCCGCGTCTCCGGACTTGATTGTCTTTGTTAGGTTCGTCACCATCCCGACACCCGTGAATTTCAAGGTCGCTCGCGATGTGTCGCTCGCGCGGGAGCATCCATCCCCACGCTTCATGAGGGGCGGATGCAAACGTAGGTATCCTGGACAGCCCACCATAAGCCTTCCTGGAACCGCGCCAAGCGTAGGTCGGGACATTGGTCCAGCGCCCGCAACACCCAACGGGGATAACTTATTGTGATCCCATACTGTTGGCCGTCGAGGTCCCGTTGTTCTGACTCTGCGCGGAAACCGAATCCGTCTTCCATCACCTCGACGCGAACATTTCCAAGCTTGTCCGTCACGTAGCCGTTCGCGGTGAACACAAGAACGCCGCCCGGCGCTAATGAAGACGCCAGCGCCTGCAACCAGCGCACCCACGTTGTCCTCGGCATGTGTGAGAAAAAGGACAAGGCGAGGATTAAATCCTGAGCCGGCAACACCAACTCCTCTGGAGTAGCCGAAGACAGAGTGCTGGCAAGGCCGAGCACACCGGAGTTAAATGCAACTGCTTCTGGGTGAATATCGCATGTGCTAACTAGGCTATCGGGTAGTGCGCGCGAAAGGTGCCGGGAGACACATCCGTACCCTGACGCAAAGTCAAGAACGCGATCAGGCATCCAGGCATCTTTCAGGAGCTTTCTAACTCTAATGACTTCATCCAGGATTTCTCGAGAAAGTTTAGCACTGTAATCCCCCAACTGATAATAGTTAGTGGCAGCGCGGTCCTGATCCCCTTTCCATTTCCTCGCCACGAACCTAAATATGAAATCCCTGCAGTGGATTTCTGCCGCTATCCCCATCTTGGCAGCGAGCGCTCGGGATTCCTCTGATAACTCCAAGAAATTGACAGTGGTCGGTGGGACTACAACCTGCGCATTTGTATTCACCGCTTCCTCCTCGGCAAGTTCAGCAATTTCCTGATTTGCGAGACGTGGTGGCAATTCGGGTAGATGCTCTGGACTACCGATCTCGCTCACCGTCAAAGAACGCGGACAAATCGATCGGACAAAGGCATGGTAAGGAGGGCGGGGAAAGCTCAGCACGGCAGAGAACGCTTCCGAAAACTGTTTTGCTGGTCGGTACTCAAGCCCCGTGAGATAAGGATACATAAAGAACGACGGACGAACCTCATCGGGTTGGCATGAGGCTAGGTATCTTTCTACATTCTGAGTGATAAGGATGTCAGGGGTAACTTGTTCGAATATCTCCGGATGGAAGAATGGGGTCCGCAGAAACAGTATCTCAGTGAAGTAATAAGAAAGCATCTTTGCTGCCTCGCGCCCAAACGAATCTCCAAACCAAAGAAGACGACGCGGGTAAATCGCATGCTGCGAAAAGTAGATATCAACAATACCGTTATTCCCACCGCGAATCCCATTCTCAAACCATCGAAAATCCCAGTCAACAACTACAAATCGTTCCGTATGACTGAGGGGAGGCTCTAGCTTGATCCCAAGATCGCCGATGTGCGTGCGCTCGATGGTGGTCCGACGCAAAAGCGCGTCTCGTCGCTCGGACTGGGTCTCATTGCTGAGCCTCTCGACTAATGAGGTCACTGCAAGGATGGTCCCGCGATCCGTCATATGGGTGTCAGTTTTCATGAAAGTAGAACCCCCCTCATTGCGAAGAAGGTCTGCTGGGTAAAAAATGTGCGGCTCGATGCTCGGAGAGGTTTCCAGGTGCCGCTCGCCAAGGCAGACTGGATTTTGGACGATAAACTTATCTCGAAGTATTGTCTGCTTGTCGGGAAAGATCACATGGTACGTACTGCGCCCCCACTCGAGCAGCGTGCTGAGCGCGGGATTCAATATTGGCGCGGAAAGCTGCGAAGATGCCCGGCGGAACTTCTCGTACGCCCGTCGCAATATCTAAGACGTGATGTCCCCCATGGGCGAGGAACAGCTCACCATCGTGTCCGAATAGCACGCCGTTTTCAATCGTTCCCGGGGCTCGCACTGGTGGGGTGGAGCGACGCGGGGAGGTATCTGTTTGGCTGAATATATCTTGTTCCATCGTGCAACCACCACCATGCAGGTCACGTCGGTCTGAGCCATCGGATAAAATCGCGCATCCTGGCAAACGCGGCACGGGCTCTGTGCAAAAGTAAGGCGCTTCAAGCGGCTGCCGCGCCCTGCGAGACGACCATGCTTAACCTAGAGCCTTCGTCTAATACCCAACCAGTTCTCTCTCCCGATACACACCGCAGAACCCCTCCACCATCATCTCCCGCTCGGGCGGCGCCTCGATCCCCTCCTGCCACCAGACGATCCCACAGCCCCTCCTCGGTGCACGCCCGCCGCATGGTTCGCGCCAACGCGCGCGCGTCGCCGACCTGGAACAGCAGTCCATCCACCTCGTGCCGGATCCGCTCGCCTGGTGCGCCGACATTGGAAGCGATCACCGGCCGGCCGAACATCCATGCCTCGGAGATCACCAGCGCGAATGTCTCCCACCACACCGATGGCACGATGCACCAGTCCACCCGTGACATCCGTGCCGCCAGCTGTTCCGTGTGATACGACCCGTTGAACACCACGTTCTGCTCGGCGATGGGCTTCTCGCCTTCCCGCTCCAGGAAAGCCTCGAGCTCGTTGCGGCGCTTCTCCGACGCAAACTGGCGATTGTCGCCGTTGAGCTCCACCACGAAGTCAGTGAATCCCTCGGCGCGCAGATGCTCCACCGCCTGCAGCAGGACCCAGACGCCCTTGTTGTCCACCATCTGGCCGAAGAAGCCGAAGCGGTTGCGCGGCCGGTCCTCGTTGTCTGTCGCCGCGCCCTCTCCGTAGTTCCGCTGTCCGTTCGACACGTGCACGATGCGCGACGGATCAATTCCCCAATCGGTGTAGTGGCTGATCATGTATCGGCTGGGCGTGGTCAGCACGTCGACGTGCTCCAGGTGCTTCTTCATCCACATCTCGCGCATGAAGAACTGTTCCGGCGGCGTGTCCGGGAAGCACTGATTGCAGCGCACGGCGGATGCGCGGGTGCACAGCGAACCGTCGGTCTTGCGCAGCATCTGGCCGTCCGCGGCGCAGATGGCCATGAACTCGTGCAGCGTGAGCACGATGCGCGCCTTGGGCAACGTGCGCCGGGTCAGTGTGATCAGGTCGATCCCGAGCAGCAGGAAATGGTGGAAATGCACCACGTCCGGATCCAGCAGCTGGAGGAATTCCGCATAGGTCTCCAGCAACTGGACGTTCGACGTCTTGTGCCACTGGTAGTCGTATTCGCGGCTCAGGAACAGGAATTCGCCCTCGCGGCCATCGAACCCTGTGATCCGTGCCCCGCTCTTGTAGAGCGCCGGCTGTGACTCATCCACGGCGGCGAGCAGTGTCACGTCGATGTCGTCCCGCTCCTTCAGACCCTGGAACAACTCGTAGCAGACCTGTTGAGCGCCGCCGCGGACGATTTCGGGGTGGAAGACGCTGACCAGCAGGACCTTCATGCCGCACCGTTCGCTGGCGCGCGTCTGCGGGCGTGACGAGGGTGGATGAGACAAGCCGTTCCGCTTCCGCTCGACAGCATCAGGCAATGGAGCAGGCACAGGCGCGGTTTGCTGTGACAGGGCCGGTGGAACTGGATTCCCGACGGCCGCAGCCGGCGGTGCCCGCATCAATCGATGGGTGGGATCCGGACCGTGTAGGCCGTCGGCGACGACCTCACTCCACGTCCTGGTGAACAGCCAGCGATTGACCAGGGAGCCGCCTTCATGCACCGGCAGGCGATGGGATCCCTGCCCCTCCAGATGCCAGAGACGAATGTCGTGGATCCAAGGGGCGACGCCCCTGCCGATACTCTTCAAACACAGATCGGCATCCTCGTAGTGTCCGAAGACATAGCTCTCGTTGAAGCCGCCGAGTTCTTCATACCAGGCGCGGTCCATGGACATGAACGCACCGGTGACCGCCGGAACCGGCCGCGGCTCGGTGAACCGAGCAGCCCAGACAGGCGCACCCTTGCCGTAATGCTCGACGCGCAGCAGCTGGCGCTGTGACACCTGGCCGGCATCAAGCGACACCCCTCTATCGGTCTCGAAATACATCCCGCCGTGCATGAGTGAACCGTCATCGTAGTACAGCGGCACACCAAAGATTCGTGTCTGGCTCGGCGGCAGATTCTCGACGACCTGGCTGTGCTTCGTTGCCCAGTCCGGATCACGAGGAAACACGTCGGGATTCACGATAAGGACGCGATCGCTCTGCGCATGGCGAACCGCCGCATTGTTGGCAGCGCCGAACCCGGCATTTCCCGGCAACAGAACGATGGTCTGCGAAAGACCATAGATACGGTGCGCGGCCGCCGCCTCCTTCAGTAGGCGCTCCGCCATCTCCGGGCTGTTCGACACGAATATTAGTTCGTAGTCCCCAAATCCGGGGCATCCCGCGAACATGGCATTTTGCAGGAAAAGGTACTCCGGCTTGCCATACAGGCAGACAACTATGGAACCTTGCGGCGCTCGGCCGCGGTGCCCGAACCGCTCCACGCAGGCGCCGGCAACGACCTTGCGCGTGATGTCCAGATTATGAGCGGCGATCTGGCCACCGAGCGACTGATCAAGGGCACGGAGCACCTCGATCTGACGGTTCCCGAAGAATTCCGCCGTCGCGATTTGGAAAAGCACGGCCTGGCGCAGTTCCGTGTCCGTCACGCGTCGCGGCGCAAGGGGCGTTGTCGATTGACCAAGCCCCTTCAGTCCCACCATCAGTTCGCAGCCACTCGACACGTCGAGCGCATCGTCGATAAAGGCAAAGACAAGAAACCCGAAGCCGAACACGCGGGTCGAACCTATCGCTGCCTCCACATCGCGTCGCCGCAAGCGGACAATGGCCGAAGAGTGAAATGTGTACTGCCATCCTGCCGCGGACACTCGCAAGTGGTCCAATGGCAGATGAGAGTCGTCCATCCAGCCGACAATCATCAAGCCACCGGCATCGGACAGCAAGGCAGCGTCGACGGTTAGTTGCAATTGAACTGAATCAGCGAGCGGGACAGCCAGCTTTGGCAGCGGACGTATAAGCTTGTTGCGAGGTTCGCCACCAGGCTTGAACAGAGGTCTCTTCTCCCGCCAACCAACAGTCTGGTAGTGGAAGTGCCCTGACCGGTATTTGCCTTCTGCCACCGCGATAGCGACGTCAGGGTTGGCGACCAGATAGGCATCTTCGTCGAACACATCGGCCGCTGGAATAGATGGGACAGGCTCAGTCTGACCCGAAAGTTGGCGGTCCGGCATAGGCGCCTTCGCTGCACGCAACTTCGGCTGTGGCTTCGCACGTGCAATGCACTTCTGTTTCTCGCGAAATCTCCTCTGCGCCGACTTCAGCTCCAATCAATCCTCCGTCAAATCATAAGCGCAGAAGGCCCTCAATACGGTGTATTGCCGATCTGTATGGCCCGGTCGCGAGGCTTCGATAACAATCGAGCCCGCGTGACGGGATCCGTTTGTCCATTGAGCTTGACACCATCTATCAAGTCCAAGCGAAAATTCGCATACGGGAAACGTCCTTCCCGAAAGCCTTCGACGTCGAAGTGCGCCTGGCCCGAGGCAAAATGCAGATCCGCGAGGGCAGCGCGGACGTCAGGATATTGCTTCAGATACCACGCCTCGTCTACCAGAATGTAGTAGGGCATGCGGTGCTCAAAAAAGCCAAAGCGGCAATAGTGGGATTTGGGATCCTTCACTACTCCCCGCTGGATCGCCTCCTGCACATCAGGATAAGCACGCAGATACCAGGTTTCATCTACCCTGATCTTTTCCAATATCGGCGCCATACAGTCGATCAGAAAATGAGATTCGATGTGCATGTAGCCGGACTCGGTATCAGGAAATATAATTTTTCGATTTATGAGCTCAGCATAGGTGGTAATCTCCATCACATTTCCCTTTTGCCTTACGTCAAGACTTCAGTCGTCGCGGTTCGATGTTTGGTGCGCGACCGGCATCCAGATGCCTCCACAACCCTACCTGCCGAACTCAATTGCGTTCTGCCTCAAACCCTCATCTTGTTGCATCGCGGCGAATATCATCCGAAGCACCGGCGCGCAATCACAGATACGCGATCAAATCGATTCTTGAGGGGTGCGTTCCGCACAATATATTCTCTTATAGAAACATCGGAACTGCATACCGCAGATCCGGCTAATGCGCATGCGTTAGTGCAAAGCCAGTAACCAGCTCCTCGATCTTCTCCGGATCGGACTGTTCCATCACATGCCGGGCAAAGCGCGCGCAGGCGTCGATCTCGACCGCGCGGATCGCCTGCTTCACCCGCGGCACCGCCGAGGCGGTCATGCTGAAGCTGCGCAGTCCAAGCCCCAGAAGGAGCGGCGTCAGCCGAGGATTCGCCGCCATCTCGCCGCACACGGACACCGGCATGCGCATGCGCAGCGCTGCCTCCGTGGCGAACTGCACCAGCCGCAGTACCGCGGGGTGCAGCGGATCGTACAGCTCGGCGACGTCTGCCTCCCCACGGTCCACAGCCAGCGTGTAGGCGGTCAGGTCGTTGGTGCCGATAGCGAAGAAGTCCGCTTCGAGCGCCAGCGCGTCGGCTGACAGTGCGGCGCCGGGTGTCTCGATCATGATGCCGAGTGGCGGCAGCTTGTCGGGGATCCGCTCGCCGCGCCGGCGCAAACGCCGCGCCACACGCTCGTATATCTCCCGGCTGGCGCGTACTTCGCCGACCGTGGTGACCATTGGCAGCATCACCCGCACCGGCCCGGCCGTGGCGGCGCGCAGTATCGCCGCGAGCTGCGTCTCCAGCAGCTCCGTCTCGCGCAGCAGCAACCGTATGCCGCGCATGCCAAGAGCCGGGTTGGCATCGGCGACGTCAGGCACGATGCCGGCGCTGGACAATGCTTCGATGTCCTTCTCGCCGCCCCAGTCCAGCACCCGGATCGCTACCGGGTCACCGCCCATCGCCTCCACAATGGTACGGTAGGTTTCCGCCTGGGTATTCTCGTCCGGTACCGTTTCACGGTTCATGAACAGGAATTCGGTTCGCAGCAGACCGATCCCCAGCGCGCCCGACTGGGCGATCAGCGGCAACTCGAGAGGCAGCTCCAGGTTGGCCTGCAACTCGACCGTCTCGCCGTCCAGCGTCTCGGCCGGGAGGCGGCGCAACTTGGCGAAGCGCTGCCGCTCACGGGCGAAGGCGGTGACGGCCCGCCGCGCCGTGGCCAGAGTCTGCGTGCCGGGATTCAGTACCACGGTGCCGACCGAGCCGTTCACCACCGCCAGATCGCCAGGCCGGATGGCATGCGCCAGCCCCGCGGCGCCCAGCACCGCCGGCACGCCGAGCGCGCGCAGCATGACCGAGGTGTGGCCTTCGGCGCCGCCCTCCTCGGTTGCCACACCGGCAAGTCTTGACGGGTCGAGCAGCGCAGCGTCCGACGGCCGTAACGCTTCACTGATCAGCACAGCTCCTTCCGGCAGGCCGGCGAAGCTCCGGAACGGCGTCCGCGTCAGATTGCGTACCAACCGGCGCCCGATCTCGCGCACCTCCTCGGCGCGCCGCATCAGGCTGGCACGGTCCTCCGCAGGCATGCCGGGTTCCGCCTGCGCCAGGATCGCCGAGGCGATCGCTTCTGACTCTGCAACCACGGCCGCCTCGGCCGAGACCAGCGTCTCCTCGATCCGCCGCCGCACGGCTTGGATCATGCGCGTTGAGCCCAGCATGCGGATATAGGCTTCGATCAGCGGTGTGAGCTCGACCTGGGTCTCCTGCGGCAGCACAGCCAGCCGATTGCGCAGCTTGCCGAGCTGCTTGCGCGACTGGGCAACGGCGGCGTCAAACCGGGCGCCTTCCGCACCGCAGTCTGCGGCGTGGATCTTGTGCCGCGTGATCTCCGGTGTTGGCTCAGAGGCACGGAACACCGGGCCGATCGCGACGCCAGCGGAGACCGGGATGCCGCCGAAGCGCCGTTCCGGCCGTGTGTGGTCGAGCCGGGCGCGGCGGAGCCGCTTGTGCTGAGGTAGCGGCGGGCTAACCTTGTTCATCAAAGCCGGACTCGACCAGCGCGCAGAGAGCTTCGAGCGCCTCCTTGGCGTCCCAGCCTTCGGCACGCAGCTCGATGACGGCGCCCTTGCCGGCCCCCAACATCATCAGTCCCATGATCGAGCGCGCCGGCACCGACTGTCCGTCGCGAATCACCTCCACCGAGGCGTCGAAGCGCTCGGCCAGCATGACAAACTTGGCGGCGGCCCTAGCGTGCAGGCCCCGCTTGTTGGGCACCGTCACGCTGCGCGTCAGCACCGGCGCGATGGCGGAGGATGATGGTTCCTGGGGTGGGACGTCGCCGCCCTGGGGCATCATCCGCAGGAGCCGTTGGAGGAGCCGTTGTGCAGCACATGAGAGGCGGCGGCGATGTATTTCCGCCCTGCCTCCTCGGCACAGTTGACCGCATCGGCCAGCGGCTGCTTCGAGCGCACCTTGGCGAGCTTCACCAGCATCGGCAGGTTGACGCCGGCGATCACCTCAGTGCCCGGCCTTTGCATCATGGAGATCGCCAGATTGGACGGCGTCCCTCCGAACATGTCGGTCAGCACCACCACGCCATCGCCGGTATCGCACCGGCTGATACAGGCCTCGATCTCGGCGCGTCGGTTGTCGATGTCGTCCTCGGGCCCGATGCAGACCGTATCGACGTTCCGTTGCAGACCGACCACGTGCTCCATGGCGGATCGCAATTCCTCGGCCAGGCGGCCGTGGGTCACCAGGACCATGCCGATCATTGGAGGTGACAGGCTTCCCAGGTGGAGAGTGGAATTTGGTCGCTCATGTTGTGGTCTCAGGCCTCCTGTGCCTGACCGGCGCGTTTGCGGCTGCCGTGTCGCGCAACTCCGAGGCGTCGCCTGGCCGCGGCTCCAGCCTCTCGGTCGGGTAAGCTGCCTCTAGTCCCTCCCGGGCTAGTTCGCGGTGCCTCACGAGCAGCCGCCAACCAGGAGCCGTGCCTCCAGATTCCTGCGCCGAAGCGATCCGATCCGCGAGGTGGCGCGCGAGCTTCTCGACCAGGTAGACCGAGCGGTGCCGTCCGCCCGTACAACCAATCGTGATCGCCGCGTATTTCTTGCCCTCTTGGACGAACCTCGGCAAGAGCATTTCGATCAGGTCTGCCATCTTGGCGAAGAATGTCGCAAAGTCGGGGTCGGCTTCTATGAAGGCGCCCACAGCGGCGTCCAGCCCCGTCTGCGGCTGTAAGATGGGGTCGTAGTGGGGATTCCGCAAAAAGCGTGCATCGAATACCAGATCTGCTTCCCGCGGAAGGCCGAACCGATAGCCAAACGAGATCAATGACAGGACCAACCGGCTTTCCTCGGCGTCGCTGCCGGCACCGAAATGCTGAGCGATCAGCCGCCGCAAGGAGCCGAGTGGCAGGTCGGAGGTGTCGATCATGAGATCGGCTCCCTCGCGCAGGGGCTCGGTGAGCAGCTCCTCGCGCGAGATGCCGTCCGTCACCCGCCCTTGCGGAGCCAGGGGGTGACGCCGCCGGGTCTCGGTATAGCGCCGCAGCAGCGTCGCTTCGTCGGCCCAGGTGAAAACCAGCTCCGGCCGCAGAGCGGGATTGGCGCGTAGCCGTTCCATGCTGTCCAGCACGAGGTCAGCATCGAACCCGCGGGTGCGCGCGTCGACGCCGACCGCCAGGTTGCGCTCAGTGCGCCTCACCATGTCCTCGAGCATGGGCAGCGGCGGGTTGTCGACAGCCTCGTAGCCCTGATCCTCCAGCTCCCGCAGCACGGATGACTTGCCGCTGCCGGAGAGACCCGTGACCAGTACCACCCGAAGGCGCTCGTTGCTCATGCCGCGAAGACTCCAGCGACCTGTGGGACGCGTCCTAGCGCGCAGTCGAGCGCCAGGGCGACGCGCTCGGGCGCGGATGCGGCGCCGGGGTCAATCAGGACCAGCGGCAGATTGAAGGCTTCGTCGCGCGTCGGGGCCGGCAGTCGCGTGGTGGCGCGACTCAGTTCCACCAACAGTGCAAGCCGCGCCGAACAAACGTGTGGCAGACGCACGATGCCGAGACCGCGTACCTCCAACAGGCCTGCCAGGCCAGGCACCGGTCGGGCTACACCTTCCTCGATATCGACGCGGTCATCAGCGACCAGATCAAAGCCTCGGGCGAGCAGGCGCAGCAACAGGTCGGACTTGCCCGCGCCCGGTGGGCCAATCAGCAGCACGCCGTCGCCTGTCCGACTGGCGCAGCTCGCGTGGGTCTGCATGGCCGTCCATTCTGGGCCGTCCCCCACCGGAAGGGAAGCCGCTTGCCGGCCAGTGGCCGAAATGCCAGCGTCGCCCACATGATGATCGGCCGAAAGGATATTGCCGCCGCCGCCATCCGCATCGCGGGATTTGTTCGGCACACGCCCCTGCTTCGGCTTTCTGCCCCCGATCTGGGCATTGGCACCGCTGTCACATTGAAGCTCGAACTGCTGCAGCATGCCGGGAGTTTTAAGCCGCGCGGGGCGTTCAACCATATGCTGTCGGTCAACTTATCGAAGGCGGGTGTGATCGCCGCTTCGGGCGGCAACCACGGTGCGGCTGTCGCCTATGCCGCGCGCGCGCTGGGAGTCCGGGCTGAAATCTTCGTCCCGACCGGCACGCCGGCGATGAAGGTTGCTCGCATCACAAGTTACGGCGCGCGGGTTGTGCAGATTGGCGCGACGTATGCTGAGGCACTTGCGGCCTCGCGCGAGTGCCAGTCCAAGACGGGTGCACGGGAGGTGCATGCCTATGATCATCCGGACGTGCTCGCCGGCCAGGGCACGGTCGGGCGCGAACTCGAACACGATGCGCCGGAGCTGACGCATGTGCTGGTGGCAACCGGCGGCGGCGGACTGATTGGCGGCATCGCCGCGTGGTACGCCGGAAGTGCGCAAGTCATCAGTGTCGAGCCTGAGGGCTGTCCCGCGCTGCACGATGCACTGCGCGCAGGGCGTCCAGTCGAGGCACCAGTGGGCGGGATGGCGGCCGACAGTCTCGGCGCACGCCAGGTGGGCACGCTGATGTTCCCGATCGCTCAGGCGCATGTCGCCGCCGCCGTACTGGTGCCAGACTCAGCCATCGCGGCCGCGCAGCGGCTGATCTGGGACCGGCTACGGCTGGTCGCCGAGCCGGGCGGAGCGACCGCGCTTGCGGCGTTGCTCTGCGGTTCGTTCAGGCCACCCGAAGATGCGCGCGTAGGGGTCCTCGTCTGTGGCGCCAATACCGATCCGGCGAAGGTCATCGAAGCATGAACCGGGATGGCTTTCTGCTCGCCACGGATGGTCGCGGGGTTGCGACACTGACGCTGAACAGGCCCGAGATTGCGAACGCCTACGACGAGGACCTGCTGCGGGCGATGACGGCAGCGCTGGAGAGGATCGCTACCGACGATGCGGTCCGTGCGCTGGTAATCCGAGGCGCTGGGAAGCATTTCCAGGCTGGAGCCGACATCAACTGGCTCAACCGCCTGTCGCACAAAGGACCAGAGGAGAACCACGCCGCCTCCATAGTCACGGTACGCTTTTCCAAGACACTGAACGAACTGCCCAGGCCGACGATAGCCATGATCCATGGTGCGTGCTTCGGTGGTGGCGTCGGCATCGCCTGCTGCGTCGATGTGGCGCTGGCAACGCCGGACGCGCTGTTCGCGATCAGCGAGGTACGGCACGGCATCGCGCCGACGCCGATATCCACGCACATGGTGAATGCGATCGGCTTGCGGCAGACGCGCCGTTACGCGCTGACCGGCGAACGGTTCGGCGCAGAGGAGGCGGTGCGCATCGGATTGGTGCACGAGGTGATCGCGACAGAGTACATGGAGACGCGACTGGCACAGGTGCTGGAGGCGATTCTGCTGGGCGCGCCGGGGGCGATCGCGCGCACGAAGCTTTCGGTTCTCGGAGCCAATGGTCTGCAGTTGGGCGAGCGCGAAGTGGAGCTGCTGGCACATGAGGGCTGGATGCAGCGGCAGTCGACAGAGGGGCGCGAAGGCACGATGGCGTTCCGCGAGAAACGGAAGCCGGCGTGGTACAGTGCGCCAGAGCAGTGATATGACACCTCTCCCACGCAGTGGGAGAGGTCGCGCCGCATGTGCGGCGCGGGTGAGGGTGCATCGAGCACACACATTCTTTCTTCACCGCTGTACGGCAAGCTCGCGCCATGTCGAACGAGCAGGCACGGGATTCACGGCGACATCCGACCACCGCGGAAGCATTACTCTGGCGATTGCTCCGTGACCGCCGTCTTGCGGGCAACAAGTTCCGGCGGCAGCATCCAATTGCGCCGTTCGTCGCCGACTTCGCTTGCGTCGAGCTTCGTCTGGTGATTGAGGATGATGGCGGACAGCATGCAGAATCAGCATACGATGACCGACGCACCGCCTGCCCGGAGGCTGGCGTGTTGTGCGGTTCTGATGTTCTGCACCACACCTCTGGCGTTGTTGAGATCCTATCGGCGGAGATCGCATTGTGCCGCGGGCGGCACCCTCACCCGCGCAGCGGGAGAGGTGATAGGGCTCATGCTTGATATAACGGGGAGGCAACTATGCGTCGGCTCGCTCTAGGCCTGCTCTGCGCCGCATCACTGGCCCTACAGGCTAGGGCGGAGGATCGCATCCTCCATGTCGGCCTGCGTGAGGATCCCGATTTGCTCGATCCCACCCTCGGTTCCTCCTACGTCGGCCGCATCGTGTTCTCCGGCCTGTGCGACAAGCTGTTCGACATCGACACCAAGTTGAACATCGTCCCTGTGCTCGCCACCGGCTACGAGTGGAAAGACCCCACACACCTCGTCATCCACATCCGCGACGGCGTGCAGTTCCAGGACGGAGAAAAACTCAATGCCGATGCGGTGAAGTACAAGCTGATCCGCGACCTCACCGCAAAGGGCAGCATGCGGCGCGGCGAGATCAGCTCGATCGACAGCATCGACGTCATCGATCCGCTCACCGTGCAGCTCAACCTGAAGGCTCCGTCGGCGCCGCTGCTCGCACAGCTCACCGACCGCGCCGGCATCATGATCTCGCCCAAGGCGACCGAGGCGGCAGGCGACAAGTTCGGCCTGCATCCCGTCTGCGCCGGACCGTTCAGTTTCGACAGCCGCGTCGCACAGGACCGCATCGTGCTGAAGCGCTTCCCCGGATACTGGGATGCGAAGTCGATCCATTTCGACGAGGTGGTCTACCTGCCAAATCCGAATTCATCTGTCCGGCTGGCGAACTTGCAGGCGGGTGCCCTCGACATCGTCGAATACATCCTGCCGACCGATGTGCCGGCGGTGCAGAAGGATCCGAAGCTGAAGACGGCGATCGACGACTCGCTCGCCTACACCGGTATCACGGTGAACACCAATAACGGCTCGGCGCAGGAGACCACGCTGGGCAAGAATGCGCTGGTACGCGAGGCGTTCGAGCTCGCACTCGACCGCACGGCGCTGATCCAGGTCGTGTATGCCGGGATGTATACGCCGACGGTCGAGGCCAATCCGCCGAGCTCGCCATTCTTCTTCAAGGACCTGAAGATTCCCGCGCGCGATGTGGCCAAGGCGAAGGCGTTGCTGCGGCAGGCTGGCGTGCCGATGCCGGTTCCGGTGACTCTGACGATCACCAACGGCTCCGATATCCAGCAGGCCGGCGAGGTGATCCAGTCGATGGCAAGCGAGGCCGGCTTCGACGTGAAGATCAAGGCAATGGAGTTCGCCTCATCCCTGCAGGCGGCATATGCCGGCGACTTCCAGGCTTATCTGATTGGCTGGTCGGGGCGTTCCGATCCCGACGGCAACATGTGGCAGATGCTGCACACCGGCGGCACGTTCAACTACGGCCACTACAGCAATGCTGATGTGGACAAGGCTCTGGACGATGCGCGGACCGTGGCCGGAGTGGATCAACGGCGGGCGTTCTATGCCAAGGTCTGGGAGCAGGAGCGCAAGGACCTGCCGCTGATCTATCTGTGGACCGGCAAGAACATCGTCGGGATGAAGAAGGCGCTGACCGGATTCCAACAGGTGCCTGACGGACTGATCCGCCTGCAAGGCGTGACAATGGGGCAGTAGGTTTCTATGCCCGCGGCAATCGCACCACGAACCGCGCGCCCAGCACCCGGTTGCCGATACCGAGCCGGTTCTCGGCGGAAATCTGCCCGTGCAACGCTTCGATGATCTGCCGACTGATCGACAGCCCCAGGCCGGAGTGCTGGCCGAACTTCTCGCCCTGCGGGCGCTCGGAATAGAACCGGTCGAAGACCTGTTCGAGGTTGCCGACGGGAATTCCCGGCCCCTCGTCCTCGACGCTGATCCCCACCATCCCACCCGCCTCGTGCGCTGTGACCGTGATACGACCGCGTGGCGGGCTGAACGATTGTGCGTTGGCGATCAGGTTGCGCAGCACCTGCACCAGCCGGTCCTCCACCGCCCACACCATCAGGCTAGCCGGCGCATCGATCACCAGACGAGGATCGTTCTCGGCGTCTCGCGTCGCCTCGTCGAGATCGCGCAGCGCGTGCAGGATCGGCACCACGTCCACCCGTTCCGCCGACACGCGTGATAGCTCCGCATCCAGCCGTGACGCATCGCTGACATCGCTGATCAGCCGGTCGAGCCGCGACACGTCCTGGGCGATGATCGTGAGCAACTGCTTCTGCCGCTCAGGATCCTCGATGCGCCGCAGGGTCTCGATCGCGCTGCGGATCGATGACAATGGATTCTTGATCTCGTGGGCCACATCGGCGGCGAACTTCTCGATCGCGTCCATCCGTGCAAACAGCGCCTGCGCCGAGTCCGACAACGCCGTCGCCAGTGCCCCGACTTCGTCGCGCCGTTGGAGCAGCGGCGCCGGCACGCTTCCCGCCCTGCCATGGCCCTCGCGCATCTCGGCCGCGGCCCCGGCCAGGCGCAGGATCGGCCGGGCGATGGTCAGTGACAGATACCACGACAGCAGTACCGTCAGGCCCAGCGCCAGGCCGAATAGCCCCAGAATGGATATGCGCACGACGAACAGACTGGTCTCCACCTCGCGCGCATCGCGCGTCAGCAGGATGATGCCCACCGTGTGGCGGTCGCGCTCCACCGGCTCGGCCACCGTCACCAGCAACTGGTTGTCCTTGGTGCGCCTGATATACGGCGGCGTCTGGCGGCTCTGGCCGGAGCTGTTGAGCCGCAATTCCTCCTTCACGTCCGGCTGCCACTCGAGCCCGCCTGCCCCAGGGGTCATGTCGACCACCAGCGGCGTCGGCGTCTCATGCGGCAGCAGGTTCAGCACCTTGTCGTAGACCCAGCCCACCGCTCCCACGATCGGCCCGTGCACCGCCGCCGGCGGCAGAGGCTCTGTGTTGACTGCGCCCGAAGGTCCCTCACGCACGCGGGAATCGGCGACCACCGTTCCGTCCGGCGCATACAGCTTGGCCTGCGCGCCAGGTGTTGGCTCGGTCAGCCGATGCAGCAGCGGCCGCGCAATCTCAGGCACAAGCTTCGGATTGTCCGGGTCGGTGGTGCGCACGGCACTCTCGCCCAGTGCACCGGCAAAGATGCGGGCCTGCTCGCGCAGCGCCGCCACCTCGGCTTCCAGCAGCCCGTTCTGGTACTGGTCCAGATACAGCAGCGCCGCCACCAACAGCGCCAGCGGCAGGGCGTTGACCAGCAGGATGCGGCGCAGCAGCGGCGATACCCAGCGTGCGCGAAACCGCCGTTGGTGCGAAACAGCGGGCGGGGCCAGCGCGGTGAGGGTGGTGGTGCCGTCGGGCATGGGGCCGGATCAGTGTTCCTTGTAGCGATAGCCGATGCCGTAGAGCGTCTCGATGTGGTTGAAATCGTCGTCGCCGGTGCGGAACTTCTTGCGGATCCGCTTGATGTGGCTGTCGATCGTCCGGTCATCGACGTAGATGTTCTCGCCGTACGCCGCGTCGATGAGCTGGTCGCGGCTCTTTACCATACCGGGCCGCGCCGCGAGCGCCTTTACCAGCAGAAATTCGGTGACGGTGAGCTGGATGTCCTCGCCATGCCAGATGCACTGGTGCTTGGTCTCGTCGAGCGTCAGCTCGCCGCGCACCATCACCCCGCCTGGTGCGGCGCCGGAGCCCTCCGCGCGGCTTGCCTCGTTGCGCCGCAGCAGGGCGCGGATGCGCTCGATCAGCAGGCGCTGCGAGAACGGCTTGGTGATGTAGTCGTCGGCGCCCAGACGCAGTCCCATCAGTTCGTCGACCTCCTCGTCCTTGGAGGTCAAGAAAATGATCGGCATTGAGCTGCGTTGGCGCAGCTTCTGCAGCAGCTCCATGCCGTCCATCCGCGGCATCTTGATATCGAGCACGGCGAGATCGACCGGGCGGGCGTTCAGGCCCTGCAGGGCGCTCTCGCCATCGGTATAGGTGCGAACCTGGAAACCCTCCTGCTCCAGCGTCATCTGGATGCTCGTGAGGATGTTCCGGTCGTCGTCGACCAGGGCGATGGTCTGCTTCATCGAGGGTTCCTTCGGGGGTACGGTCATGGCCGGGCTCCGTCCTTCCAATGCGACGACCCTGGCACCAGATTGTGGCGCATTGCGGACGGGAGGTGAACAGATCATGGCGGAGCTCGAACTTTTCCAGCCCCGGCGCTTCCGCTCCGCGGCGAGGCACTACCTGGCTGGGCGGCCAGCCTATGCGCCCCGGCTGATCCGCCGTGTGGCCGGGTTCACGCGCCTCGCGCCGGACCACCGGGTTTTGGACCTGGGCTGCGGGCCGGGGATGCTGGCTGGCGCCTTCGCGCCCCTGGCTGGCGAGGTGATCGCGATGGACCCAGAGCCGGAGATGCTGCGCATCGCCGAGGCGGAGTTCGGTGGTGCCGGGCGCATCAGCTTCGTCCGCGGCAGTTCCTTCGAGCTGTCGCCGGCGCTCGGGCGGTTTCACCTGGTGACGATGGGACGGTCGTTCCAGTGGATGGATCGGGCGGAAACGCTCCGGCGGCTGGATAGGATGATCGAGCCGGGGGGAGCGGTGGCGCTATTCAACAACAGGCACCGTGACGCTCCGGAAATGGAGTGGATCGAGCCCTATCGGGCACTGGTGCGCCGATACGCCGCGGCGGACCAGACGCATGTGAAGCGCCGGTCCGACGCCTGGGTGGATCACGAGGTGGTCCTGCTCGACTCGGCGTTCAGCGTACTGGATGAGATCGCTGTCATCGAGCGCCGGCGGACATCGGTCGAGCAGCTTGTCGAGCGGGCGCTGTCTCGCTCGAGCACAACGGAGGAGCGGCTCGGCACTGCCGCGTCCAGGTTTGCAGCCGAGATAGAGGCGCTGCTGCGACCGCTCGCGACGGACGGGCTGCTGACCGAGGTGGTCGCGACCTATGCCCTGATCGCCCGCCGTCCGGCAGGAGAAGAGCAAGAGCAAGGGTCTCCCCCTCCTCTCGCGGGAGGGGGTTGGGGGGAGGGGGAGCCTCCGCCCCCATGAGCGATCGCCCACCTGCCTGGGAGGCACGCAAGCTGCTGCGTGCCGCCCGCGTCGGCACCCTGGCCAGCGTGGCGGACGGGCAGCCGTTCGCATCGCTGGTCACGCCGGCCTGCGCGCCGGACCTGTCGCTGCTGTTGCTCCTGTCTGACCTGTCCGAGCACACCCGGCATCTGCGCGCCGAACCGCGCTGTTCGGTGCTGGTGGCGGGAACGGCGGAAGACGCCAATCCGCAGACCGCGCCGCGCGTCACGATCACCGGGCAGGCAGAGCGGATCGTCGATCCGGCGCTGAAGGCGCGCTACCTCGCGGTCCATCCGTATGCAGCGATGTATGCGGACTTCGGCGATTTCTCGTTGTGGCTGGTCCGGCCGCAGGGCGGGCTGTATGTCGGCGGCTTCGGCCGCGCTGCCCGGCTGCGCGCCGCCCAACTTGCGCCGGACCCGGCACCTGTCGCCGCAATCGTCGCGGCGGAAACCGCGATCATCACCCATTGCAACGCCGATCACCCGGACGCGTTGGCTGCCATTGCCGGCTTGCCCGGCGACTGGCGGATGGTAGCCGTCGATGTCGATGGCTGCGATCTCGCGCAAGGCGAGCGGGTGATCCGCGTCCCTTGGTCGGCGCCGGTGACTGACGCGGATGGCGTGCGCCGCGAGCTGACCCGGTTGGCCCAGGCCGGTTGATGGCCGCAGGGGCGGGCGGTAGCGTGAGCGAGACAAGAGGAGACGCATCGTGCTCAAGCTGGGATACAAGGCCTCGGCCGAACAGTTCGCCCCGTCGAAGCTGCTGGCCTTCTCGGTGCTGGCTGAGCAGGTCGGCTTCGACTCGGTGTTCATCAGCGACCACTTCCAGCCGTGGAAACACATCGACGGCCATGCGCCGAACGCGCTGGTATGGCTCGGCGCGCTCGGCGCGTCGACGCAGCGGGTGACAATGGGCACGAGCGTTCTGACGCCCACGTTCCGTTATCACCCATCGATCGTTGCACAGGCGTTCGGCACGCTCGGGGCGATGTTCCCCGGTCGTGTCGTGCTGGGCGTCGGCACAGGCGAGGGGCTGAACGAGGTGCCGTCCACCGGCATGGCGTGGCCCGAGACGAAGGAGCGGTTCGCCCGTCTGCGCGAGGCCAATCAGCTGATGCGCAAGCTGTGGACCGACGAACGCGTCAGCTTCGAAGGGCAGTTCTATCGCACCGAGAATGCGACGATATACGACAAGCCCGACAAGCCGGTGCCGATCTATGTCGCTGCGGCAGGCCCGCAGGTGGCGAAGTACGCCGGTCGGTCGGCGCAGGGCTTCATCTGTACATCCGGCAAGGCGTGGAAGCTGTACACGGAGACGCTGCTGCCGAATGTCGACGAAGGTCTGAAGCTCGCATCGAATCCGCCAGCTGCGTATGACCGGATGATCGAGATGAAGGTGTCGTTCGACACCGACCGCGAGCGCGCGATGCACGACACACGGCATTGGGCGGCGTTGGCACTGACGCCCGAGGAGAAGATGTCGGTCGAGGATCCCGTGGAGATGGAGAAGTTGGCCGCGGCCCTGCCGGTGGAACGCGCTGCCAGCCGGTGGATCGTTTCCAGCGATCCGGACGAGCATATCGAGAAGATCCGCCCGTACGTCGAGATGGGATTCCGGCATCTGGTGTTCCACGCGCCGGGACCCGATCAGGAGCGGTTCCTGCGGCTCTACGCCGAGCAGGTGCTGCCGAAGCTGCGCCGGCGGTTCGATTAGACTGTCATGCCGCGTCAACCGTCACCCCCGCGAAAGCGGGGGTCCAGCCTCAGGATAAGAACCGGGGCAGGCTACTGGATCCCCGCTTTCGCGGGGATGACAGGGATGCGGTGAGTTCCGCGCTCGAACTTCTCGCGCTGCCGGGCATACCGATGGTCCGTGAGGGCGACGATCTTGCCGTGCTGATCACTACGCGCGCTGCGCGACACGCAACTACAGGCGGGTGATGTCGTCGTCGTCGCGCAGAAGATTGTGTCGAAGGCGGAGGGGCGCAGCGTCGACCTTGCCACCGTCACGCCATCGGCCGAAGCGGAAAGGCTGGCGGCCGAAGTCGGCAAGGACCCGCGGCTGGTAGAGGTGATCCTGAGCGAGTCCACGCGCGTCGTGCGTTCGCGGCCGAACCTGATCATCGTGCAGCACCGGCTGGGCTTCGTGATGGCGAATGCCGGCGTGGATCATTCCAATGTAGCGCCGGCCGACGGTGTGGATCGGGTGCTGCTGCTGCCGCGTGATCCCGATGGCTCGGCCGAGGCGCTGCGCGGTCGGCTACAGCAGCGTTACGGCGTGCCGATCGGTGTGATCATCAGCGACAGTTTCGGTCGCGCATGGCGCCGCGGCACCTGCGGAATTGCGATCGGCGCCGCCGGTCTACCCAGCCTGATCGACCTGCGCGGCCAACCAGATCTGTTCGGTCGCACTCTCGAGGTGAGCATCGTCGGTTTCGCCGACGAGATTGCCGCGGCCGCCTCGTTGCTGCAGGGCCAGGCAGCGGAAGCGCGGCCGGTCGTGCTGGTACGCGGCCTCGACTGGTCGGCGCCCATTGCGCCCGCTGCCGAATTGGTGCGCCCGCCGGAGGAGGACCTGTTCCGGTGACCGTGGTCGCACTGTCAGGCGGTGTCGGGGGCGCCAAGCTGGCTCTCGGCCTCAGTCGCGTGCTGCCGTCCGACGAGCTGCTTGTCGTCTGCAACACCGGCGACGACTTCGAGCATCTCGGCCTTTGTATTTCTCCCGATATAGACACCGTGATGTACACGCTGGCGGGCGTCGCCAATCCCGAGCTTGGCTGGGGTCGCGGCGATGAGACATTCTCGTTCATGGAGACGCTTGGCACCCTGGGCGGTGAGACTTGGTTCCGACTCGGCGATCGCGACCTCGCTGTCCACGTCGAGCGCACGCGTCGCCTGCGCGCCGGCGAGACTCTGTCGGCAATCACCGCGGATCTGTGCACACGGCTTGGCGTGGGACCGCGCGTGCTGCCGATGAGCGACGACCCGGTGCGCACGCGCGTTCGCACGGACGAGGGCTGGATCGACTTTCAGGAGTATTTCGTCCATCGGCGCTGCGAACCTGCGGTGCATGAGCTGGTCTTTCATGGAGCCGCGACGGCGCACGCACAGCCCGATTTCCTGGCGGCACTGGCGGATCCGACAACAACGGCGGTCGTGATCTGTCCGTCCAACCCATTCATCAGCATCGAGCCCATCCTCGCCGTACCAGGTGTGCGGGAGGCGCTTGCCAAGTGCTCGGCTCCGGTGGTCGCGGTGTCACCGCTGATTGGCGGGCGGGCCATCAAGGGGCCGACAGCGAAGATGATGGCGGAGCTCGGCATGACACCGAGCGCAGGCGGCGTGGCGCGTCGCTATGACGACGTGATCGACGGCTATGTCTGCGACTTTGCCGATATGGATCAGGTGGCCGGCATCAATGCCAAGGTCACGCTGGGACAGACACTAATGAGTACCCTGGCCGACCGCGAGGCGCTGGCGCGCATCGTTCTCGGCGCGGCGCGTGTGCTACGGCGCGATCGATGACACCCGAAGTCTGGGCGGCGGTGCCGGTGAAGGAATTCGCCGGCGCCAAGCAGCGCCTGACCCCATTGCTTACACCGCAGCAGCGTCAGGCGCTGGCTGCGGCGATGCTGGAGGACGTGCTTGCGGCACTCGCCGAGGCACCTCTGGCGGGAATTATGGTCAACACGCTCGATCCACTCGCGACGGAATTGGCCCGACGCTACGGCGCCCGCGTCGTGACGGACAGCGCACGCGACGGCCACACCGGCGCAGTCGCCGCCATGGCACGTATCCTTGCGGCAGAGGGCCGGAAAGCAATGCTGACTGTGCCGGGCGATATTCCGCGCGTCACGGCAGCCGAGATCGCCGCGGTCATCACGGCGAGCCGACCGTCGCCATCGCTCACTATCGTTCCCGCGCGCGACGAGCGCGGCTCGAACGCAGTGCTTTGCTCGCCGCCTCTCGTGATGCCACTGCGTTTCGGCGACGACAGCTTCCTGCCGCACCTTGCCGCGGCACGTGCACGCGCCATCGAGCCGACAGTGGTGAAGTTGCCAGGGATCGGCCTGGATATCGACCAGCCCGAAGACGTGGACGCCCTCTTGTGCGCAACACCACGCATGGCGACGCGCGCATTCCTAACGCTACGAAGCGGATAGCTAAGATTGGCCTTGGTGGAACCCTTGTTCGTGTTCCGCTGCGAGTTCGGACAACCGATGTCGGCACCGTTGAAGGCTCATAGACTTGGATGCAGCGCGCTGCGGGTCCCAGTTGTCTTGCACAAATCCGCATAGGCGGGCGTTATATGCGACGCCCTGGCGGGCAATCGCCCCGGCGGTCGCACAAAGGTCGGAACGAACGTCACGCGGGGCGCGCCTGGCCAGATCGAGCAGAAGGGACTTCGGGTTCGTTACGAGATCGGGCTCGTCCGGCAGGTGTCTTGCAGCATTTTGGCCCAGAAATGCTGTCATCGAGACATGATCAGCCAACAGCCAGGCTTCCACCTCGGTCACCGCAACACGAATGAGTAAGGCTGCGGGCTGACGCAGCTTGCCAAGCCATCTCGAGCGCAGGTCAGCTGGACATCTCGCAGTATCGAGATCAGTTATCACCAAGAGTGGTCGATGACGCGCCATCTCGCAGAAGGCCTTCAGTCGCGATCGAAGATACCCACTGCCTCCCCTCCGTAATAACAGTCCCGGCTGCAGTCCGGGGACCTCCTGCATTAAACGAAGGCCGATTGCTTCACTCAACGCGTCTTCTGTTGCTAAGTCGAAGTGGAACATTCAGAACAACCGAAGTTGTTCCGCTTGTCTTGGGCGAGTCTTTGGCAGGACTACCTCGGCGACTGATAAGCCTGCTCGTAACGCTGCCATTTCCGGTTCATCGGGAGGACTGACTGTCGATCCTTCACTCCCAGAGGAAAGTTTAAGGACACTTCTACCGTCTATTCCCCTGTTCTCTAGCAGGGCATCGCTGTGCGTGCTTATAATGACCTGCCTGCGACGTTTGCTGTCCCGCTGCAATTGGTGGAGCATGGCCGGAATTTGTTCCACAATAGCTGAATTCAGCGATTGTTCTGGCTCCTCCAGTAGAAGGAGTGCATTGTTGCCTAACAACGACCAGAACAGGCCGAACAGCCGAAGTGTTCCGTCCGACCACTGATCTTCTCGCTGCCAGCCCGCATTTGGTCGATGGTGTTGATATCGGACCTCCAGATGCGGGCGAGATGTGACCTCATCCCGCACGAACCTTAACTCACCGAATTGCGGTATGGCCAACTTTAGCGCTCGCTCAATCCTCCTGAGGCGTGAGGTTCTGACCTTCTCTGTTATGCTGGCAACCTGTTCGAGCAGCCCTTGGCCGAACGGATCATTATCTAGTCTTTGTCCGCCAATCTGGTCGCCAAACTTTAGGAGCTGCGGCACCACATGCAGATAGAGCACTTCGCTGAAAAAACTGGCAATCTCGCGAAACTGAGCGTTGGCCTGCACATTCTCTATATGCGTCTGAGTAAGCCTGGTTCTGTCTCTCTCGTCGTCCGGCGAAGGACGGGTCAAAACAGGATCTGGCATGCCGCGTCGGAAAACCGCCTCCTCAGTGACTAGCAGTCGCTGTGCTCCCTTGCCTTCTGGCTTGAAGCCCAACTGGTAACGCCAAGCGGGTTCGGGATCATCTACCGAGTCAGCCAAATGGACCTCGATGCGGACCTCTGGATCCTGTCTAGCGTGTAGACAACGCAACTTGGGAATGCCGCCCCTGTCTGTCACTGCCTTTAGCAGACCGCCACCTTGGGCCTTGCAGACATCGCGGAGGAACCGGAACACGTCCAGGAAGTTCGACTTGCCAGAGGCATTCGCTCCGCTCACGTATGTTCATTGCGCAGGAGCGGAGATCGACTTGCCGGAAGTTGCGCAAACTCTTCAACATGAGTGCTGGACGAGCACGTTCTATTCCGCTGCCAGCACCTTGCGCGGCGGCGTCTGTACCACGGGCGCGAGTTCCGGCGCATTGAACGACGCAACGCGCCGCTCCTGCACGGCCGGCCGATACAGCGTGTCACGCTGCACCGGGATTCGACCGATCGAGTTGATCAGCGCCTCCATCGCTTCCGGCGGAAACTCCTGCCCATGCTGCGTGCCAGCCGCACGCGAGATGCTCTCGTTCATCAGCGTGCCGCCGAGGTCGTTAGCGCCGGCGTTCAGGCATAGCGTCGCGCCGTCCGGCCCCATCTTCACCCACGACGTCTGGATGTTGGTGATCAGCGGGTGCAGCGCGAGCCTGGCCACGGCATGCATCAACACGGCCTCGCGCAGCGTTGGTCCCTTGCGCGCCTGACCTCGCAAATACATCGGCGCTTCCATGTGCACGAAGGGCAACGGCACGAATTCGGTGATGCCGCCGGTCTCCACCTGCAGATCGCGCAGACGCAGCAGGTGCCGTGCCCAGGACACCGGACGCTCGACATGGCCGTACATGATCGTCGATGTGGTGCGCAGGCCGAGCTGGTGCGCCGTGCCGACTACGTCGAGCCACTGGCCGGTATTGATTTTGTCGGGGCAGATGATTGCGCGCACCTCATCGTCGAGTATTTCCGCCGCGGTCCCTGGCAGGGTACCAAGTCCTGCGTCCTTCAGCTCCGACAGAAAATCGCGCAGCGACAGGCCGAGTGTGGCGGCGCCCTGCGTCACCTCCAGGGGCGAAAAGGCGTGTATATGCATGTCCGGCAACGCCTGCTTGATCGCGCGGCAAATCCCAAGATAGGTCGCACCCGTATAATCCGGATGGATGCCGCCCTGCAGGCAGACTTCCGTTGCGCCGCGATCCCACGCCTCCTGCGATCGCCGCACCACCTCATCGAGCGCCAGGTCGTATGGCGCACCCCGCAGCTCCTCGTGCGTCTTGCCTTTGGAGAAGGCGCAGAATCGGCAACGGAAGTAGCAAATATTGGTGTAGTTGATGTTGCGGTTGACAACGTAGCGCACGACGTCGCCGCTGACTGCCTGGCGCAGCGCATCGGCCGCGGTGATCACATGCTCATAGTCGGCGTCGCGCGCGGCGAACAGCGTCACGATCTCTGTTTCGCTCAACCCCGCGCCCGAAACCGCTTTCGCGACCGCATCGCCGACAGTGGGATCGACGTGCTCCATCATCGCCGCACGTTGCTTCGGCAGCACGGTGAGGCCGGGAGCCCAGTCGTCTTCGCGCGCCCAGCCCTCGGCATCGATCGCGCGGCGCACCCGTGTCGCGATGTCGGGGGCGCACCAGCGATCCGCCGCGAAAGCATATGCCGGATAGACCGGCAGACGCTGCACCAACACCTTGCCCATCGCAGCGGTGCGCTGCGCCAGCGCCTCGATCTGTGGCCACGGCGCCTCCGGGTTCACGTGATCGGGCGTCACCGGAGACACGCCACCCCAGTCGTCGATGCCTGCGTTGATCAGCTTCTCATACACGCCCGGCGACAGGTTCGGTGGCGCCTGCACATGCACATCGTCAGGCAGGATCAGCCGCGCCGCGGCGATGCTCCACAGCAGGTCGTCGAGGTCCGGTTCCGGCGCCGCCGCCCGTTTGGTGTTCGGCTTGGCGCGGAAGTTCTGCACGATCACTTCCTGGATGTGGCCGTACTCTGCGTGCAGGTCGCGGATTGCCAGCAGCGAGTCCAGCCGCTCCGCGCGCGTCTCGCCGATGCCGATCAGGATGCCGGTGGTGAACGGCACGGCCAGTTCGCCCGCGATCCGCATCATCTCTAGTCGCACCGACGGCGTCTTGTCGGGCGATCCGTAATGCACGCCGCCTGGCTCGCAAAGTCGATCGCTGCTCAATTCCAGCATAATGCCCATGCTCGCTGACACCTCGCGCAGCGATGCGATCTCGTCGCGCGTCATGATGCCGGGATTGACGTGCGGCAGCAGCCCGGTTTCCTTCACTACCAGCGCGCACATCTCTCGCAGGTACTCGATCGTCGTGGAGTGCCCCAGTGCCGCCAACGCCTCGCGGGCGGCGCGGTAGCGCAGTTCCGGCTTGTCGCCGAGGGTGAACAGCGCCTCGGTGCAGCCGGCCGCAGCGCCGGCCCGCGCGATGGTCAGTACGGCCTCGGGCGACAGATACGCCGGCCGGCCCACGCGCGGCCGCTCGGCGAACGTGCAGTAGTGGCACACGTCGCGGCACAGCTTGGTCAGCGGGATGAATACTTTTCGCGAGTACGACACCAGCCGTCCATGCGCGGCGTCGCGCTTCGCTGCGGCGTGCGCCATCAGTTCATCCAGCGGTGCGGATTCGAGGTCGTTCGTCATGCCTTGCTTACCACTTCTTCCCCGAAGCGCTGGATCACATCCAGCGTCTCCTCGATCGTCGGCTGTTGCGGATACAGGATCGCGTGCCGTGCGCCGGCCGTCTCCAGGGCGGCTGCGTCCGCCAGCATGTCCGATGCGCTGCCGGTGAACAACTGCCGCCCGTCGGGACCCTGCCGCGCGCTCCACACGGGCGGAGCGAACCACAGGTAGGCGACATCGATCGTTGCAGGATCGCGACCGGCCTTCTCCGCCATGCTGCGCAAATCCGCCACGCCTTTCTGCAGCCGCGCGGGCGTGTCGAGACGGATGCTCTGGTTGGCCGACCCCGGATACCATGCGTCGCCGAACTTCACCGTACGGCGCAGTGCCGGCGCGCTTTCACCTCCGACCCAGATCGGCAGACGCGGCCGCGACGCCGGCTTTGGCGCGAACACCACATTGTCGAATTTCGCGAATCTACCGTCGAGTGCCGGTCGCGGTTCGTCCCACAGCGCGCGCCATGCGGTCAGGTATTCGTCGGTCACAGCGCCGCGGTCGGCGAAGGGTGGCGTGCCTAGCGCCTCGAATTCCTCGCGCATCCAGCCGGTGCCGACACCAGCGATGACGCGTCCGCCGGACAGCACGTCTGCCGTCATGAACAGCTTCGCCGTGAGCACGGCGGGTCGATACGGCACCACGGCGACCGAGGTCAGCAGCTTCAGCCGTTGCGTGCAGCCGGCCAGGAACGCCAGCGTGGCGATACAGTCGAAGCACTCGCCGGTCGGCGCGCCGGGCCAGATGCCGTCCGCGGTATACGGGTAACGCACGCCGGTCCGCACCGGCACGATCAGATGATCGGCGACGCCGAGATACGCGTAGCCCAGCGCCTCGGCGCGCTGCGCCACCGCCGTCACGTTCTCGCGCGACGTCAGGCAACCTCGCGTGCCGATGTGAATGCCAAAATCCACCTTTCCCCCGTCTGGCTGGCAGCGTGGGATCGTGTGCTATCGTCGCTGCCGACGCAATTCAAGCGGGAGGAACAAATGCAGATCGGATGCAGCGCGCCGAGCAGTGGGCCACTGATCGCGCCGGACAGCCTGGTGCGCATCGCCACCGAGGCCGAAATGCTGGGCTTCGACTACATCACCGTCAGCGACCATGTGATGATGCCGAAGAGCGTTGTTTCTCGTTATCCGTACAGCGCATCGGGCGAATTCCCTTCCGGCGCCGGCGCCGCTCGGCTGGAACAGCTCACCACGGCCGCGTTCATCGCGGCCGCAACATCGAAGCTGCGCATCGTCACCTCGGTGATGGTGGTGCCGCATCGTCCCGCTGTACTCACCGCCAAGATACTGGCGACCATCGATTACCTGTCGAAGGGACGGCTCACCCTCGGCATCGGCGCGGGCTGGTGCAAGGAGGAGTTCGAAGCGATCGGTGCCCCGCCGTTCGAGGACCGCGGCAATGTCACCGACGAGTGGATGATGGCCTGCAAAGAGCTGTGGGCGAAGGACGATCCGAAGTTCAACGGGAAGTACGTGAAATTCTCCGACGTCGTGTTCACACCGAAGCCAGCGCAGAAGTCGATACCGATCTGGGTCGGCGGCGAGAGCGGACCGGCGCTACGGCGTACCGCGAAGTATGCCGATGCGTGGTATCCGATCGGCACCAATCCGCAGTTCCCGATGGATACGCTGACGCGCTTCAAGGCCGGTGTGGCGAAGTTGCGTGACCTGACCGCGAAGGCCGGACGCGACCCGTCCGCAGTGACGGTGGCCTATCGCATTTCGTCCAACGCGGAGGCGCAGCCGAAGGGCACGGTGGACGGCGAGCGGAAACTGTTCACCGGAGGCGCTGCGGATTTCGTCGGCGACATCAAGGCACTGGCCGAGGCGGGCGTCACGTCGTTCGATTCCGGCATGTTCGCGCCGACCTTGGCCGGAACCGTCGACAACATGCGGCGGTTCAAGGACGAGGTGATGGCGAAGGTGAAGTAGGGATGAGCGCAATACAGATCGGCTTCAACGCTCCCACCACCGGCGCACTGATCGAACCTGACAGCGTGCGTCGCATCATTACCGAAGGCGAGGCTCTCGGCTTCGATTATGCGACGGTCAGCGACCACATCATGGTGCCGCGCAACCTTGAATCGAAGTACCCCTATACCGACAGCGGCGAGTTCCCAGCCGGAACCGCCGCGGCCTGGCTCGAACAGCTCACCACCACGGCGTACATCGCTGCCCTGACGTCCCGGCTGCGCTTCGTGATGTCGGTGATGGTGGTGCCACATCGTCCCGCCGGTACTGACGGCGAAAATCCTCGCCACGATCGACTATCTGTCGAAAGGTCGCCTCACCCTCGGCATTGGCGTCGGCTGGTGCCGCGAGGAATTCGAGGCAATCGCCGCGGCACCCTTCGATGACAGAGGCCACGTCACCGACGAGTGGATGATGGCCTGCAAGGAGCTGTGGTCGAACGACGAGCCGCGCTTTGACGGCAAGTACGTGAAGTTCTCCGACGTGGTGTTCACGCCGAAGCCGGCGCAGCAGCCGATCCCGATCTGGGTCGGCGGCGAGAGCGCGCCCGCCTTGCGCCGCACCGTGCGCTATGCGGATTGTTGGTATCCCGTCGGCACCAATCCGCAGTTTCCGATGAACACGCCGAGCGGCTTCAAGACGGGCCTTGCACGCTTCCGCGGTTTTGCTGAGAGGGGCGGGCGGGATCCTGCAAGCCTCAAGGTCGCGTTGCGCGTTCTCGTTGGGCCGTCGGCGCGGCCGCGGCGGACGATAGACGGTGAAGGCGAGATGTTCACCGGCGGTGCAGCGGACTACGTTGGCGACATCAAGACACTCGAGGAGTTTGGCGTCAGCGCCGTCGATGTCCGCCTGTTCGCCGCTACGCTCGATGGCACGATCGACAATATGCACCGCTTTCGCGATGAGGTGATGGCGAAGGTTCGGTAGAAGGAGAGCACGCGATGCAACTCGGCATCACCATGCGCATCAACGGCGCGACACCGCAGCTCAGCATGGACGAGGTGCTGGAGGCCGAACGGCTCGGCTATGCCTCGGTGTGGTCGGGCGAGGCGTGGGGCACCGATGCGGTATCGCCGGTCGCGTGGGTACTGGCACGGACCACGCGCATCAAGGCCGGTACGGCGATCATGCAGATGCAAGCGCGCACGCCTGCCTGCACGGCAATGACGGCGATGACGCTGAATGCGCTGTCCGGCGGCCGGTTCCTGCTCGGCGTTGGTCCGTCCGGACCACAGGTGATCGAGGGCTGGCACGGCGTCGCTTACGGCAAACCACTCGGTCGCACCAAGGAATACATCGAGATCATCCGCAAGGCGTTGGCGCGCGAGGCGCCGCTCACGTATCAGGGCGAGCACTATCAGATACCCTATGCCGGACCCGGTGCCACCGGCCTAGGCAAGCCGCTGCGCAGCATCGTGCACGGCGATCCCAGCATGAAGATATACACCGCATCGATCACGCCGGCTGGTCTGCGTACTGCGGGCGAGGTGTCGGATGGCACGCTGCCGATCTGGTTTTCGCCCGAGCAGGCGGACCAGGTTGTGCAGCCGATCCTCGATGGCCGTGCGAAGGCGGGAAAGCCGCGTGACCTGGAGGGCTTCGATCTTGCGCCGTACGTGAAGATCAGCATGGGGAAGGATCTGCAGGCCTGCCGCGACGCACTGCGGCCGAACCTTGCCTTGTATATCGGTGGGATGGGCGCGCGGTCGAAGAACTTTTACAACGACTTCGCGGTGCGGCTGGGATACGAGGAGGAGGCGGCGAAGATCCAGGACCTGTATCTGGGCGGGCACAAGAAAGACGCTGAGGCGCGCGTGCCGGACAAGCTGATCGACGAGATCGCGCTCGTGGGAACGGCGGATCGGATCAAGGATCGGCTGCAGGCTTGGCAGCAGGTGGCGAAAAGCGGAAAGCTGACAACGATGGTGCTGACCGGTGCCACAGTCGAGGCGCTGCGTGTGGTGGCAGAGGCAGTCTTGTAGTGGACAGTGCATTTTGTCGTCATGCCCGCGAAAGCGGGCATCCAGCCTAACTAAACTGCCAGAACGGAAAGGCTGGATTCCCGCTTGCGCGGGAATGACGTGTTGGGGCAACGCTCAGCATGGACGCAGACCGCTCGCTCTCCTAGCATCGAGGCACGTTGACAGAGGAAGCATCCATGAGCGGAGCATCACCGGTCAGCCTGGAGCGCCACGGCGATATCGGCGTCATCACGGTGAACTATCCGCCGGTGAATGCGCTTGGCCCCGGGGTTGCGGAAGGCATCAAGGAATGCCTCGCGCACGCCAACACTGACCCGGCCATCAAGGCAATAGTGCTGATCGGGGCCGGCCGCAGCTTCATCGCAGGAGCCGACATTCGCGGCTTCGGCACCAACCGTCCACGCCTGCCACTCGGCGAGCGCGTCTATGACACGCTCGATGCCAGCGAGAAACCGGTGATCGCCGCTATTCACGGCTATGCACTGGGCGGCGGGCTGGAAATCGCTTTGGCGTGCCACTATCGCATGGCATTGCCGAGTGCGAAGGTCGGGCTGCCGGAAGTGCTGATCGGCATTCTGCCGGGTGGTGGCGGCACGCAGCGACTGCCGCGCCTGACCGGCGCCAAGACCGCGCTCGACATGATCATCACCGGCCGCCACGTGCCGGCGCCCGAGGCGAAGAAGCTCGGCATCATCGACGAACTGTTGCCGGACAAGGCCGACCTTCAGGACAGCGCCATTGCCTTTGCGATGCGCATCATGAACACACGACCGCTGCCGCGCGTGCGCGATCGCGCGATGAAGCTGGAGGATCCCGGCATCTTCGATGCGATGCGCAAGTCGATCGCTCGGCGCGCGCGCAACCAGAAGGCGCCGTATCATTGCATCGCCGCCGTCGAGGCTTCGTGCAAAATGCCATTCGACGACGGCTGCCGCCGCGAGGCTGATCTGTTCAAGGAACTGGAAAACTCAAACGAGGCCCGCGCGCTGCGCTACGCCTTCTTCATCGAACGCGAGGTCGCGCGATTGCCGGACATTCCCGCCAACACGCCGGCGCGCGACTTCGCCACAGCCGCGGTTGTGGGGGCAGGCACGATGGGCGGCGGCATCGCGATGAGCTTCGCCGACTTCGGCTTCCCGGTGAAGATCATGGATGTCACGTCCGAGGCGCTGGAGCGTGGCATGCAGCGCATTCGCGACAACTATGCCACGTCGGTGCGTCGCGGGTCGCTGGCCGAGGCAGAAATGCAACGCCGGCTTGCGCGAATCGAACCGGTCACCGGCTATGAGGACATCGCCGATTGCGATCTCGTCATCGAGGCGGTGTTCGAGGAAATGGACGTCAAGAAGCCGGTGTTCGCCAGGCTGGACGATGTGATGAAGCCGGGTGCGCTGATATTTTCGAACACGTCTGCGCTGGACATCGATCAGCTCGCAATGATGACCAGGCGACCGCAGGACGTAGCCGGGACACACTTCTTCAGTCCGGCGAATGTGATGAAGCTGCTGGAAGTGGTGCGCGGCAAGTCATCGTCGCCGCAGACTCTGGCAACGGCGATGCAGATGGGCCGCAGGATCGGCAAGCTTTCGGCGATGGCCGGCAACACTGATGGTTTCGTCGCCAACCGCTCGCGCGCGCCGTTCAACACCGAAATGGTGATCTTGCTCGAGGAGGGCTGTCTGCCCGAGCAGGTGGACAAGGTCATGGTTGATTTCGGTTACCCGATGGGGCCGTTCGCTGTCGGCGATCTGGCCGGGCTCGACATCGGTTATGCCAGCCGCAAGCGCCGCGCCGCGGAGAACCCGAACTTCCGCAAGCAGCCGATCGCCGATCGTCTGGTGGAAATGGGTCGTCACGGGCAGAAGACCGGCGCGGGATGGTATCGCTACGAGAAAGGTGACCGCACGCCGCATCCCGATCCTGTCGTCGCCGCGATCATCAAGGAGGTCGCCGCCTCCCTCGGCATCCCGCAGCGCGAGTTCAGCGACGAGGAGGTTCTGCGCCGGCTGCTGTTCTCGTCGGTGAACGAGGCGTGCAAGATTCTCGAAGAAGGCAAGGCCTATCGGCCGAGCGACATCGACGTGATGTGGCTGCATGGATTCGGCTTTCCGCGCTATCGCGGCGGGCTGTTCTACTGGGCCGACGGCATCGGCGTGCGCGAGGTGTACAACCAGATCGCCGCCTGGCATCAGCAATACGGCGACCGCTGGGCGCCGGCGCATCTGTTGCGCGATCTCGCCGAATCCGGCACGTCGTTCCGCGAAGCGAAGGCCGCGGCCTTCTTGCCATAGGGGGAACACCATGAGCGCTGTCATCGCCGATCTCAACGATCTCCCGGACGGCGAATTCCGCACGCATGTGCGGCAGTGGATCGAAGCGAACTATCCGGCGGAAATCCGCAATCCGCCGAAACGGCTGCACCACAGCGACACGAAGGTCTGGTACCAGATGCTGTCGCGCAAGGGCTGGCTGTGCCCCGGATGGCCGAAGGAGTTCGGCGGCATGGCGTTGTCGCCCGGCAAACAGCTCATCATGCTGGAAGAGAAGGAGCGGCACGGCTGCGCCCCGATCAATGGTATGGGCGTGACGATGCTGGGCCCGCTGTTGATCCGTAACGGCACCAAGGAGCAGCAGGATTACTACCTGCCGAAGATCCTCACCGGCGAGCACATCTGGTGTCAGGGCTATTCCGAACCGAACGCCGGCTCCGACCTTGCAAGCCTGCGCACCGAGGCGGTGCTGGATGGCGATGAGTGGGTGGTGAACGGCCAGAAGATCTGGACGTCGCTGGCGATGGACGCGAACTGGATCTTTCTTCTTGTCCGCACCGACAAGCAGGCGAAGAAGCAGGATGGTATCAGCTTCCTGCTGGTGCCGATGGACAGTTCGGGCATCACGGTGCGGCCGATCACCAACATCGATATGGGCGACGAGTTCTGCGAGACGTTCTTCGACAACGTCCGCGTGCCGAAAGGCAACATGGTCGGCCAGATCAACAAGGGCTGGACGATGGCGAAGAACCTGCTGGGGTTTGAGCGCATCGGCTCCGGCTCCCCGCGCCAGTCGTCTTACGCACTGTCGCGGCTGCGGCTGCTGGCGGAGCGGATGGGCGTGTGGGAGGAAGAGTGGTTCCAGGACCGCTATACGCGGCTGCGCCTGGATCTTGAGGACCACAAGGCGCTGTACGGCGAGTACGTCGCCAAGGTATATCGCGGCGAGCCGTTGGGGCCGGATGTCTCGATGCTGAAGGTGCACCAGACCGAGCTGTACCAGCGCATCACCGAGACGATGCTGGAGATCGCCGGCGAGCATGGCGGCCAGTTCGGCCCGCTCGATGGGAACCGCGAGCTGAATCCCGCCGGTCTGTTCATCCAGTCGCGGCCATCGACGATCTACGCCGGATCGAACGAGATCCAGCGGAACATCCTGGCAAAGAACGTGCTCGAACTGCCGGGCGGTTGACCGGGATCGGCTGACTCTGCAACGCTTCCTCGGTATGCCGCGAAGACGGCTTACCCGAGGAGGAAACGCATGGCCCAGACGATAGAAGGCTTCGTCGGCACGTCGCTCGACGACGCTCGCATGAGCCCGATCCACTGGCGCGTCTTCGCACTGATCTCCGCAGGCTATTTCTTCGATGTCTGCGACTATGTGATTCTCGGGGCGCTGATCCCGGACATGGTGCGCTCCGGCTTCGCCACGCCGGCGCAGATAGCCACCGTCGCCAGTGCCACATTGTTCGGTCTGTTCGTCGGCACGCTGGCCCAGGGCGAGTTCACCGACCGCTTCGGCCGCAAGACTGTCTATCAGTTCAACCTGCTGCTCTACGGGATCGCGACGATCGTCGCGGCCTTCTCGCCAAACTATATTTGGTTGGCGGTATTCCGCTTCATCGCCGGCATTGGTCTCGGTGCCGAGCAGCCGTTGTGCTTCGCCTATGCCGGAGAGTATGCGCCGAAGAACATCCGTGGCCGCTTCATCGCCGGCGTGCAGATGATCGGCGGCGCCTGGTCATGGCCACTCTCGACCCTGTTCGCACTCGGGTTCCGCGACACACTCGGCTGGCGCGGCATCTGGATCGTCATCGGCATCTGCGCGCTGATCGTCTTCCTGTTCCGCTTCTCGCTGCCGGAATCGCCGCGCTGGCTGGCGACACATGGCCAGGGCGATCGTGCGATAGAGCTACTCAGGCGCATGGGCATCGCCGGCCCACGCGAGGCACTGACGTCGGACGCCGCCAGCAACACCCACAGCGACCCAATCGGGGTCGTGTTCCGCCTCTACCGGGGCCGGGTCATCGCCGGCATGGTCTGCTTCGTCGCGTTCTTTGGCGTGGCGCTGGGTCTTGGCACCTGGCTGCCGAACATGATGGCTGACCGCGGCATGACGATCACCAAGTCGTTGACCTACACCTTCGGCATGACGTTGGCGTTTCCCTGCGCCAGCCTCTGCATGATGTACGCGCTGGAACGCTTCGGCCGGAAGCCCACGTCGATTGTCTCGTTCGTTCTCGCCGGCGCATTTGCCGTGGCGTTCGTCAATGCGGCGAGCGACACCATGCTGCTGGTGGTTGGCTTCTGCATGATCTTCTTCATCCAGCTCGCCGGCAACTCGATGCAGATCTTCGCCTCCGAGATGTTCCCTACCAACGCACGTGCATCCGGCTTCGGCTTCGCGCAGGGCTGCCGGCCGGCTTGGCACCGCATTCATCATCCCGGCGATCCTGTGGATGCAGACCGGCTACGGCATCCGGCGCTGTGTTCGTCTCCATCGCAGTCGTGCTGCTGATTGCCGCGTTCACTGTGAAGCTGCTCGGTCCGGAGTCGCGCGGCGTGGCGTTGGACGTGCTGGCGCCTCCGACCGGTTGACCCTTTGTCTATGCCGCAATCCTCACCGGCATAGACGCTATGCCGCGGATGAAGTTGGCGTAGACCCGTTTGGGCTCCTCCATGACCTTCACCACCATGCCGCGCTTCAGGATCTCCTCCCACAGGATGCCCAGCTGCATCTCGGCCAGCCGGTTGCCGACGCAGCGATGGATGCCGAAGCCAAACGACAGATGCTGCCGCGGCCGGGCGCGATCGATGATGAACTCGTTGGCCTGCGGAATCGCCTCCTCGTCGCGATTGCCGGAGATGTACCACATCACCACCTTGTCGCCCTTGCGGATCGCCTTGCCGCCGATCTCGCCATCGGCGAGCGCGGTCCGCCGCATATGCATCACCGGCGTCTGCCAGCGGATGATCTCCGGTACCAAACTCGGCACCAGCCCCGGGTTCTCGCGCAGCTTGCGGTACTCATCGGGATAATGGTTCAGCGCCCACACGCCGCCGGAGATCGAATTGCGCGTCGTCTCGTTGCCGCCCACGATCAGCAGCGTCAGGTTGCCCAGGAATTCCTGCGGCCGGTTGATCAGGTCGCGCGTCGCCTCGCCATGCGCCAGCATGGAGACGAGATCGGGCCGCGGCTCCGCCTTCGCACGCTCATGCCAGAGCTCTGTGAAGCACTCCAGCGCCTCGGTCAGAATCTCCAGCCGCTTCGCCTCGGAGTCGACGACAGTGCCGGCATTCACGTCGGCGATCGCGCAATCCGACCAGTAGACCAGCTTGTGGCGATCCGCGAACGGGAAGTCCATCAGCGTCGTCAGCATCTGGATGGTCAGCTCGATCGACACGTGTTGCACCCAGTCGAAGGTCTCGTTGCGCGGCAGTTCGTCGAGAATGTTCCCCGCGCGCTCCCTGATCGTCGCCGAGAGCTTGTTCAGGTTCATCGGTGCCACGATCGGCGAGACGACCTTGCGCTGCTCGTCGTGCTTCGGCGGGTCCATGGAGATGAAGCTGGCGCGGCGGTATTCCATCGGCCGGTCGGTGATCGAGATGCCGCCCAGCATCGCTTCGGACGAATAGGTCTGATGGTTGGTCTCGACCGACATGATGTCCTTGTACTTGGTCACCGACCAGTACGAGCCGTACATGCCATCCTTCGTGTAGTGCACCGGATCCTCGCGGCGCAGGCGCTCGAAGTACGGATACCAGATGTCGTCCTGATACAGCTTGGGGTTGCTCACGTCGATTGCGTCGAGTGGCACCGCATAAGCGTCCTCGACCGGATCGAAATGCACGGGTGCGTTCACGGACGAAACTCCTGTTCCTGCCGTCAGCTTACAGGGAAATCGTACCGGCCGGTAGCTCTCGCAAGCCCGGCGCTTTACCCCGACTGAGTGCGCCAACTACGCTCGATATTCCAATGGAGTGACACGATGAGCGAGAACGAGATTGCTGCCTTGCGGGCGCTGCTGATGATGCGGCCACGTCCGACCAGTGTCGCCGAGCGCCGCGAGCGGCTGGATGCGCTCGGCAACGCCTACAGGCCGGCGGAGGATGTTCATCTCGAGCCGGTGAGCGCCGACGGCGTGCCGGCGGAATGGAGCACGACACCCGGTTCTGATGGCTCTCGCGTGCTGCTCTATCTCCATGGCGGCGGCTTCTCCGCGGGATCGATCGTCAGCCATCGCGCGATGGTGACGGAGACCGGCCGCGCGGCGCAGGCACGCACCCTCGCAATCGACTACCGGCGCACGCCAGAGCATCAGTTCCCGGCGGCGCTCGACGATGCGCTTCAGGCCTACCGCTGGCTGCTCGCGCAGGGTGTGCGGCCAGAGCGGATAGCGATCGGCGGCGACAGTGCGGGTGGCGGACTGACGCTTGCGTTGATGGTCTCGCTGCGGGAACGCGGCCTGCCGTCGCCGGCTTGCGGCTGGTGCATCTCGCCCTGGGTCGACATGGAAGCGCGCGGCGAGAGCTTCGTCGCGAAGGCGGCGATCGATCCGATGATCAGCAGAGAGTACGTGCTGGAGCTGGCTGGTTGGTATCTCGGCGGGACCGCGCCGCGCACGCCGCTTGCCGCGCCGCTCTACGCCGACCTCAAGGGTCTGCCGCCGCTGCTGATCCAGGTCGGCAGCGCCGAGACGCTGCTCGATGATTCGATCCAGATCGCAGCGCGGGCCGGGGCTGGCGGATGTTCGGGTCACGTTGGAAGTGTGGCCGCAGATGATCCATGCATGGCCGCTGTTCCACCAGCAACTGACCGACGGGCGTCGCGCGATCGCCGTCGCGGGGTCGTTCATCCGAAACGCGACCGGCTGACGGCTAGGCCGCAGCGCCGCAGCATCTCTTGAATTTCTTGCCCGATCCGCAGAGGCACGGTTCATTCCGTCCCACCTTTTGGGCGCGCTCCCGCTGGATGTGGAGCAGCGGATGGTCCTCGCCATGCCAGAAGACCCATGTGGCGGTCAGGAACTCCGGTAATTCCCTGATCAACTCCCATCGTCGTTCTGGCGAGCAAATTCGTGCCCGCTATCTCATCCAAATCGGGCAGCAGCACGACCACGGGCACGATCAGGCGCTCGGCCAGTTGTCGTTGGCCGATCAGCGGCTGCCAGGCGTCCTTGCATTTCTCGATGCCGGCCAGGTAGCCCTGTGCCCACAGTGCGCCCCGCAGTTCGGCGATATCACCGGTGATCCACGGCTCGAGCTCATCGTCGTCCCGCAACACTCTCGCGGCAGTCGCGAGCTTTCGGGCCAGCAGCTCGGCGACGTAAGCATCGTGCTCTGGCGTATCGAACAGTGTGCCTGTCGGGCTACTTCCGAGGATCGCCGGCAGGTACTCCGAAGGCGGCAATCGCACCGGACCAACGGCGAGCGCCGTCAGGAACCCGTCGGCCCACTCCAGGCACTTCGTTTGTGAATCCGAAGCGACGCGCCGCCAAAGCGCCACATCGAGCCACAGAGTCTCGTCGCCGCTCAACGGATCGCCCGGACCGCCGGCCGGATCGGCCCACCACCCCACGTCCTTCACCGGGTCGTCGAACGGCATCAGAAGGTCGTCGAGGAATCGCTGGGGATCCTCCGGATGCTCCGCGGCAGCGTGGACACGTTGGATCCAATCGTCGCGATCAACCGCACGTTCCAACGTCGGCACGTCGCGTCCGGCGTCCCACCCGCGCTGAGCCCGTTCGATCCAGTCTGCGAGGCCAAGCAGCATGATTGCGTCGTGCCAGCCGTTCCACGCCCAGCTTGACGGCGGAGCCAGTTCTTCGTGATCGAACCGGTCCAGCAGATCCACCAACGCTTCGCGCGATGCGCGGCCTTCCCAGGCAAGGCGTGCCAGTGCGGACAGCAGCCCCGCGCGCACATCACCATCGACCTCCGGATCGGCTGCCACAGCGCGCACGGCTGCATCGTCACCATCGAACAACCCGAGCAGCAGGCGGGCAACGCGGTTGACGCGATCGTCTTCACTGAACAGCCATTCCAGCTCGAGGGACGGCCGTCGCAAGAGCTTGAGGAAGACCGAGCAGGCTTGGGTGTCACGCGCCACCGCCAAAGCGAGCAGACCGAAGCGCAGTAGCCTTTCCTCGCGTGGCAAAGGCATGCGGCCATCGGCCATGTTCTGCGCCACAGCAATGACAGCGGGGGCGAGGTCGGCCGCGTGCTGTACGGCAGCGAGCAGCGCGTCCGCCTGATCATGCTCGGCGGTTTCCAGTGCGACTCGGATTTCATCAACGTTCATGCAGCGAGGCTAATGCGCGCAGATTGTCACCACCAGACGGTCTGCCGGTTCATTGCTCTGTCGCGACGGTGGCTTCGCGGTTCCTCCCTTGACAGTTGGCGCTAGGCGGCGCTGCCATTTGCCGCCGTGCCGCAGCTTTCGCTCCACACCCAGATCGGCGACATCTCCGTCTCGGAAGAGGACGGGGCCATTGTCGCTGTCGATTGGGGCTGGGGCAGCCGGCAGAACGAAACGCCGCTGCTGCTTCGCGCGTGCGAACAGCTTCACGCGTATTTCGACGGCGAGCTGACTGAATTCGACCTGCCGCTTGCGCCGTCGGGCACACCTTATCAACAGCGTGTGTGGCAGGCGTTGCGCGCGATCCCGTACGGCGCGACGCGCAGCTACCTCGACATCGCTCACGCCGCGGGCGGCAGTCCCCGCTCGGTTGGTCAGGCCAATGGCAACAATCCTATCCCGATCATCATCCCGTGCCATCGTGTCGTCGCCACCACGCATCTCGGCGGCTACTCCGGCGGCGAGGGCCTCGCCACCAAGCGCTGGCTGCTGGCGCTTGAGGCGCACGCTCAACCACTGCTGCAGCCAATCCCTTCCGCGGCCGCCTGACCCGGCCGGCTTCCCACGGAGAACACCATGATCAAGGCCATCCGCATCCACTCGCCAGGCGGTCCCGAGGTGATGAAATGGGAGGACGTGCCGCGCCCCGAACCATGCCCTGGCGAGGCGCTGATCAAGCAGGAGGCCGTCGGGCTCAACTACATCGATGTGTATTTCCGCTCCGGCCTGTACAAGGCGCCGACCATGCCGCTGATCATCGGCCAGGAGGGTGCCGGCACGGTGATCGCCGTTGGACAGGGAGTGACCAACGTGAACCCGGGTGACCGCGTGGCCTATGCCGGCGCGCTGGGCGGTTACGCCACGGAGCGCGTGATCTCCGCCGATCGCTTGGTGAAGCTGCCGAATGCCATCGACTTCAAGACCGCTGCCGCGATGATGCTGCAGGGCATGACGGCGCAGTATCTGGTCCGGCGGACCTATCCGGTAAAGTCCGGCGAGACCATCGTGGTGCACGCCGCGGCCGGCGGTGTGGGGCTGATCCTCTGCCAGTGGGCAAAGCACCTCGGCGCAACTGTGATCGGCGTCGTCTCGACCGAGGAGAAGGCAGAACTCGCCCGCGCGCATGGCGCAACGCACACGGTGGTGGGACACGGCAATCTCGTGGCTGAGGTGAAGCGGATCACCGGCGGCGCGATGGTGCCGGTGGTGTATGACAGCGTCGGCAAGGATACGTGGAACGCGAGCCTCGACTGCCTGGCGCCGCTCGGACTGATGGTCAGCTACGGCAACGCGTCGGGTCCGGTGCCGCCGGTGGATATCGGCATCCTGTCCGCCAAGGGCAGCCTGTATGTGACTCGGCCGAACCTTATGACCTATACCGCCAAGCGGACGGATCTGGAGAAGGTGGCCGCAGAGCTGTTCGACGTGGTGGCGAAGGGCGCGGTCAAGATCGAGGTCAACCAAACCTTCGCGCTGAAGGATGCGGCCGCGGCGCATATCGCATTGGAGTCACGTAAGACGACGGGGAGTACCGTGCTGCTGCCGTAGGAGGCAGGAGTTTTTAACACGGGGGACGACCTCAGGCATCGTTGGTCAGATGCCTCGACCGGTGCTACTGACCGTTGATCGATGACCGACTCCACCCCCGCCCGCAGGGTCCGCACCAGCGCACGTACTCGCCGGACCGCCGTGATCATTGCGTGCGCGATGTTCATGCAAAGCCTCGACTCCACGGTCATCGCTACCGCGCTGCCCACCATGGCGAAGACGTTCGGCGCCGATCCGGTGCACATGAACGTTGCGCTCACCTCCTATCTGCTTTCGCTGGCGGTGTTCATTCCCGCAAGCGGCTGGATCGCCGACCGCTACGGCGCCCGCACGGTGTTCCGCATCGCGATCGCGGTGTTCACGCTGGGCTCTGTCCTGTGCGGCCGTGCCGACAGTCTGGCGTTCCTCGTCGTCTCGCGCATTCTGCAAGGGATCGGTGGCGCGATGATGGTGCCGGTCGGCCGTCTGGTTCTGCTGCGCACCGCGGCGAAGCAGGAACTGGTGGCGGCGATGGCGTGGCTTACCGTACCGGCGCTGCTCGGGCCGGTGCTTGGCCCGCCGGTCGGTGGTTTCATCGTCACCTATTTCTCCTGGCGGTGGATCTTCGACATCAACATTCCGATCGGCATTCTGGGCATCGTGCTGGTCAGCCTGTTCGTCGAGGACGTGCGCGAACCGCCACGCGGCCGGTTCGACGGGATCGGTCTGTTGTTCAGCGGCATCGCACTCGCCAGCCTGATGTTCGGGCTGGAGACCGCCGGCCGCGGCGTGGTGCCGCGCGACCTCACTGCGACGATGATCGCGATCGGCCTGGTGGCGGTCGTGGGCTACCTGCTGCATGCGCGGAGGCATCCTGCGCCGCTGCTGGATCTGTCGCTGATGCGCCTGCCGTGCTTCGGTGTCGCGCTGTCCGCGATGATGTTGTTCCGTACTGGCATCGGCGCCATCCCGTTCCTGCTGCCGATGATGCTGCAGGTGGGCTTTGGCGCCTCGGCCGTGCAAAGCGGGCTGATCACGTTTGCCAGTTCCGCCGGCGCACTGGTGATGAAGCCGGCGACACAGCACGCGCTGCGTCTGTTCGGCTTCCGCGACACGCTTGTGTGGAACGGCGTGATCTCCGCGGTGATGATTGCGATCTGCGCTGCGTTCCGTCCGACCTGGCCGGCGGCGGCGATCTATGCCGCTCTGCTGATCGGCGGCTTCTTCCGCTCGCTGCAGTTTACTGCCTACAACACGCTCGCCTACGGCGACGTACCTCGCGCGCGCATGAGCTCGGCGACCAGCCTGTATGTCACGTGCCAGCAGCTTGCCGCCACGATCGGCATTTCCACCGGCGCGGTATCGCTGGAGATCTCGACTGCATTGTCGGGGCGCGCGGTACCGCAGCCGATCGACTTCAGCCACGCCTTCCTGGTGGTTGCCATGTTCACGCTGGTCGCTGCGCCGATCGCATTGTGGATGCCGCGAAATGCTGGAGACGAACTGACCGGACGGCGATCGACGACCCCGGCGCAACCTGTGCGCGGCGCGGCTGATTAGGAGGGGGTACGATGTATCTCGGCACGCAGATCAGGCCGCGCGACGACAGCGACTATCGCGTGTGGGCGCAGCTCGGCGTGACGCATGTCTGCGTCGATCCGCCTGGCAACCCGCATGACTGGAGCCTGGACGAGCTGAACCGTCAGCGGGAGCACGTGGAGAATTTCGGGCTGGCGCTGGATATGGTGCAGCTGCCGCTGTCCTCGCGCCCAATCGAGGAGGCACAGAGCCCGCATGTCCTGCTGGGCAAGGATCCGGAACGGCAACGCGAGCTCGATTCGATTTGCCGGCTGATCGAGCGGATCGGTGCGGCGGGCATTCCCGCGGCCAAATACAATCTCAACATCATCGGTATCCCGCGCACCGGGCACGAACCAGGACGGGGCGGGTCGCGCAATGCCGCATTCCGCTGGCGTGACACCGATCAGTCGGCGGCGCCTGGGGCTGCGGGCACGGTGAGCGAGGAGGAGAACTGGGAGCGCATCGACACATTCCTCGCCGCGGTGGTGCCGGTGGCCGAGGCGACGAAGGTGCGGCTGGCGTGCCATCCGCACGACCCGTACACGCCGCCCGGCTACAAGGGTGTCACGCGAGTACTCGGCACAGTAGAGGGCTTGCGGCGCTTCGTGACGATGCATGAAAGCCCGTATCACGGGCTGAATTTCTGCCAAGGCACGGTCGCGGAGATGCTCGATGATCCGGGCCGCGAGATCGACGATGTGATCCGCTGGTTCGGCAGGCGCGGCAAGCTGTTCAACGTGCATTTCCGGAATATCAGGGGGCGGAAGCTGGATTTCATGGAGGTATTTCCCGACGAAGGCGATATGGATATGGCGCGGTCCCTGCGGGTGTACCAGGAGGTCGGGTATCAGTACATGTTGATGCCCGATCATGTGCCGGAAATCGATGGGCGCGATCCGTCGGGCACGGCCTTCGCATTCTGCTACGGGTACATTCGCGGACTGATGGACGCGATCGCTCGTTGAGGAGGGGTCATGCGCAGACATCCTGGCATCACGCCGCAGCTCCTGCTTGCCTTGATCGTTCTCACCTTCCAGCCGGCCGTGGCAATTGCGCAGGACATCGCAGGTGCGCGCGACTATCCGGGACTGCCAAGATTTCACGGCTCGGCGATCCGCGGCTTTCAGTCTCTGGCATTCGACAGCTTCCTGTTGCCGACCGGTCCCGCCGCGCGCGACGTCTCCGGCAACTGGCAGATCCCGAACGCGCTGCGACTGGAGGGCAAGGTGACCGGCTATGTCTATGTTCTGCCGCCGGGAACCGCGACTTTGGAGGTCTTCCGCAACTACCAGGACGCGCTGCAAACGGCGGGCTTCGCCACGTTGTTCGCCTGCGACGATGACGATGCCTGCGGCGACGGCGGGATCCTGGCACAGCGCGTCTACGCCGGAAGCCACATCATGCAGAACGGCGGACTGCGCAGCGCCCAGGCGGCGATGTATGGCAGCGACATTCATATGCTGTCCGCCAGACGCAGCGCGGATGGACGCGATGCGTACGTCTCGCTGCTTGTCGCAAAGGAGTTGGCGATGGGTGGGGCCGACAAGGACAGCGTCTCGGTCGTGCTGCATGTGATCGAACCGAAGCCGATGAAGAACTCAATGGAGTTCGTCAGCGCGGCGAAGATGGCTTCGGATATCGCCAGCAGCGGCCATGTCGCGCTGTATGGAATCTACTTCGATACCGACAGCGCCACGGTGAAGCCGGAATCCGCTGCGGCACTGAACGAGATCGCGACACTGCTCAAGCGGGAGCCTGGCCTGCGGGTCTATATTGTTGGGCACACCGACACGCAGGGCGGTTACGACTACAATATGGGTCTGTCAGGACGCCGATCGCACGCGGTTGCCGAGGCGCTGGTATCACGCTACGGCATCGCACCGGATCGGCTGCACACGGCCGGCGTCGGCTTTCTCTCGCCGGTCGCGACCAATGCCACTGATGACGGGCGCGCCAAGAACCGGCGCGTCGAGCTGGTGCGGGAGTAGGCTTGGACGGCAGCCAGACTGCACGAGTTTCGCTCATGTGAAGACTGACAAAGTCTCCTTTGTCGGAACAAGTCTGGTAGCCCATTTGCGGCTGGATCCGAACCAAAGGAGCCCGGTCGTGACCCACCCAATCGCCGCCTTCCTGGAGACATTGCGCCTGTGGCGTCGCCGGGCCCGTGCGAGGCAGGCGCTGGCCAATGAGCTGGCTGACGACGCCGCGGCAGCGGACATCCACCATGAACTCAACATTTCCTTCTGGTTCTTGCCGCCCCCCTGTTGAGCCTCGCGGGCTACCGAGGGGTCGATGAAAGGTATCAGAAACCCGCGAGCTGTATCCTGGGTCACAGCGCGAGGGGCCCGGCGCCGCCATCATGACCGGAGTTAGGCGAAGAGGACGACCGAAGGGCGCCACCGTAATGCTACGTACGTGCCTTATCGAATTGTTCGACCGTCCCGGTGATGTTTGTCTTTGCGTCGGCAGATCGGCCGCCGGGGAGACATGGGACCAGGGCGGAATCCGCTGAACGCACGACGATGGGGGATTGTCAGCCATGGACATGCATCCAATCGCTGGACCCGGTGAGACCAGGGTCAACGCAGGAGATCGGAGGGCTGCGACGCTGCGCCAGATGACGGCCGAGCAGTTGCTGCAGCTGGGCGCTCACCAGGTGGTCTACCTGAGGGGCGGTATGTGCGACGGCGAGATGCTATTCGTGCTCTACGGGGCCGACGGAATGCCTCTGGTGACGGCCGATGACGTCGAAACGGCCGTGGAGATGGCGGCCGAGCGTGGGCTGAACTTCGTCCCGGTCCATTGAGGCCGCCATGCCGATGATCGCCACTCAGATCGAGCCGCGCCGCGTGACGCGGATCTTCTTCGACTGCCGCAGTGACGTCGCTGATGCCGCGGATCGGCAACGCATCGCGCAGGCAATCGAGCTGTCGATCGCCCTGGGCCAGGGTGATGACGACACGCCGGAGATACGCATCCTCGCGGCGTGAATTCCGCGACCCCCGACGCGGGGCTACTGCGTGGCGAAGCAGTAGAGCAGGCCGTTGCCTCCGGTGCTCCTCAGATCATTTTGGCTGCAGCCGCCATCGGGTCCGCGCGAAAGATGCGACATGTTCCAGGAATGTGACGGGACGTCGTCGCGTAGTCCCTTCCGATCGAGATGGCCCACCATCGCGGCGCCCTGAGTACCTGCTGGTCCAATTGCGGCAGGTCTTGTCTTCCCCCGGGGGAAATGCCCGGCCATCCGCCTGCGACCCTGTCAGGATGTCATGGTAGGTGGGGGTGTAGCCCACACCCGGGATCATGGTGCCCCGCTCGGTCAGCGAGGTTTGCGCGCCGAGCTTGTTATTGTCGCTGTGAAGATCGTCGACATTCTGCGCGACGACCTCGCCTTTGAAATTCTGCCAGGGACCGCGTCCGATGCGATCACGGGCGGCGACGGCTTTCGTGTCGCCCACCATCTGGGTGCTGAGATAGGCATGCCAGGTCTTGCTGCCCGCTCCGGCCGCCTGGGCCAGTGTCTGGCACTGACGATCCGCGCCCTCCAGGCCACCCAGGTCGGCTCCCTTTCCTGGCCCGGTGCTGGTGACGAAGAAGGTCATGTCAGGCGCCTGCGGTGGCTGCTGCTGCGCCCGGCCGGCAGGTGCGCCCAGAAATGTAAGCGCGAGTGACGCCACGACGGCCGAGTATTGTGCCCTGGACATTGTCGCCTCCCGTTTGCGGCGGCACGCTATTTTGAACGGCCCTCGGCAACAAGAGCTGAAACCGGCAGCGTTGCGGGCATCTACAGCAGCATCACCGCACGCACCCGGCCGGTTCAGTCGACTCCCTCGACGATGCGCATGTCGCGCTCCGCCGCGTTGCCCAGCGCAACCAGCGCCGCCTGGTAGCCGGGGCTGTCGTGTGCGGCGATCGCCTGAGCGACACTGGGGAACTCGATCAGGACGGTGCGCTGGTCGATCCCCGCCTCGTAGGTCTTGGCGGTGCCACCGCGGGCGAGGAAGCGCCCGCCACCGGCGGTGATGGCGGGGCCTGCCAGCTTGGCGTAATCGGCCAGGGCAGCAGGGTTGGAGATCGAGCGGTAGCAGGCGATCCAGTATGCCTTTGCCATTGGTTCCTCTGTCACTGATGGAAGATATGGCCCGCACTGTAGTCGGATCGCGCCGAGGCCGCGAGCCACGCTTGCGGGCGGCCTTGCGCTTCGGTGCGAGATATTCGATTTGAAATCATTTCGTGGCACCGCGCCTTGGGGTGTCAGACTGTCACGGATAAACTCTCCCACCACACCATTTGCGTTCTGTGGTAATGCCACAGTAACGACATGTTGGCGGATATTCATGCGCGTTTGACAACCCGCGTGTCCCCGGGCCGAGAAGTACATGGGACCGCGCATTTTGTTGTCATTTAGCGCCAAAAACCGGAAGATGGTTCTCGCGGGCACGGAGGGGCGGGAAGCGGATGCCGGCTGAAAGGTCTGTTCGTGGCCGATCCCGAGGTTGATCCCACCGCGCAACAGGGGACGATGGACCGCCACATTGAAGGCGCTGCTTCAGCCTCTGGTGCGGACGCCCAGACCCGAGCGGTACATGCCATCAATCAGCGCATCTTCGAGACCTCACTGGACCTAATTCTGGTTGTCGACCGGCGCGGAACGCTCATTCGGGTCAGCCCTAGCTGTCAAGCAATCCTCGGCTACCGCCCCGATGAAATGGTTGGCCATAGCGCGAAGGAGTTCCTTTACAGTGAGGATCTTGAGAGCACGCGCGAGGAAATGCGGCAGGCGCGCCGCGGACACCTGACGCGTCATTTTGAATGCCGCTACGTTCACGCCGACGGGCGCGTGATGACTTTGACGTGGACCGGCATTTGGTCGGAGCCAGAGCAGCAGCATTTCTTTATTGGCCGAGATATCACCGAGGCGCGGGCGACGGAACGTCGTCTGCACGAGCGTTGGGTTTCGATGGCTGACAGGATGCTGAAACGCTCAGGCTGGGGGATCAAGGCCTACCTGCTGGCGTTGGTCCTGAGCAGCCTGCTGCCCCTGACAGTGTTCGCCAGCTACGTGTCCTACCAAACCTCACAAGGTCAGCTTGAGACAATCAAGACATCAATCATCTCTACAACCCGGGCGCTCGCGGTAGCGGTCGACAAGCACATCCGCGTCCGCCGACAGATGCTGGAGGAGTTGGCACGGTCAGAGAAGCTCCGTGTCGGAGACCTGGCTGGGTTCCATCCCGAGATGGTTGGCCTCTCACGCCTCTTGCAGGGCACGATCATCACCCTGGTGCGCCCGGATGGTACGCGCGCATTATTCAGTAGCCTCCCCGCCGGCGCAATCGTGCCGGGGAAATCCGATCCAGATCTGGTGCGCAGGGTCTTCGACACCGGCATGCCGCAGGTTTCAAATGTCTTTGTGGGCGCAATGACCCATGCACCCATCGCCGCGATCGCCGTGCCGGTCAGGATCGACGGGGCTGTCGAGTATTCGCTCAACTTGACGCTCGACCCGGAGGACTTCATCCGGCTTCTGAATGCGCATCATTTGCCGAACGCCTGGCTTAGTGCGATCGTCGATCGGAATGGACGCTTCCTGGCGCGTGTGCCGGACAACGCAAAGCGCGTCGGCACGTTGGCCTCGGACGGATGGAGGGCAGCAATTCGCGGCGCGCCGGATGAGGCCTGGGATCATTTCGACACGTTGGGAGGAGAGAGCGTTTATAGTGGGCATTCCCGCGCGCGCGAATTGGGCTTCATCGTCGGCATCGGTGTTCCGGCCTCAGTCATCGAAGGGCCTTCGCACCGATCGTTGTGGAATCTCCTGATCGGGGGATGCGTTGTAGCCGGGCTGGGCACAATCATCGCCGCTTTGATGTCGCGGCGCTTAGCGAATGGACTCCGGAAAGTCGCGGCCGCAGCGGAACAAGTGCCGATGGGGCGCTGCGAGGCCCCTCAGGCCACTCGGGTCGCTGAAATCGACCAGATTACCGCTGCTCTCACTGCAAGCGCGCAGATAATCCTGGAACGCACAGAGCAGCGTGATAGGGCCGATCGGGTGATGCGTCAGACCGCAGACGAGCTCCGGCATCTCAATGAGACGCTCGAGGAGCGGATTGCTATTGAGATCGCCGACAAACAGCGGGCCGAGGCGGCGCTGCGCCAAGCGCAGAAGATGGAGGCGATCGGTCAATTGACGGGCGGCGTCGCGCACGATTTCAATAATCTTCTTCAAGTCATCTCCGGCAATCTGGAGGCTCTTCGAGCGCGCTGCGCCGAAGACGCAGGGTTTGCGGCGGGCAGTCAGCTCCACAAGTACGCCGACATTGCGATGGGGGCCGCTGAACGCGGCGCATCGTTGACGCAGCGACTGTTGGCCTTCGCACGCCAGCAGCCCCTGACACCCATAGTCAGCGATCCGAATGAACTGGTTGGCGGAATGTCGGCGCTGATCCGCGGAGCGATTGGCGAGACGATATCAATGGAAATACTTCAGGGCGACGATATGTGGCGAATATTCGTCGATACGAACCAACTCGAGAACGCGGTCCTGAACCTCGCCGTCAACGCGCGCGATGCTATGCCGCGTGGCGGCACGCTGACCATCGAGACCATGAACGTCCACCTTGACCTAAAGGATGAGGACGTACACGAGACTTCGCCCGGCCAGTATGTCGCCATCTGTGTGACAGATACTGGCGATGGCATGACGCCGGAGGTAATGGAAAAGGTCTTCGATCCATTCTTCACCACCAAACCAGTCGGACGAGGCAGCGGTTTGGGTCTGTCGCAAGTGTATGGATTCGTAAAGCAATCCAACGGTCACGTGAGGATCGCAAGTCAGCTTGGCCTCGGGACCACAGTCAAGATCTACTTGCCCCGCAGCACGTGCATTGAAGTCCCGGACTCTCCGGAGACGTTATCCCAAATAGCCAATCACAGTGCGGATACGGTCATTCTGGTCGTCGAGGACGATCCTGACGTCAGGTCATTGACCGTCAACATGCTTGAGAGGCTCAACTATCGCGTCGTGGAGGCGAGCGACGGGCGGGACGCGCTTCGCGCCCTCCATTCGCGGCCTGACATTGGGCTGATGTTCACGGATGTTGGTCTGCCAGGCGATTACGATGGTCGGCAATTGGCTGACGAGGCTCGACGACAAAGACCTGAACTTCGGGTTCTTTTCACCACCGGTTACGCGTATAGCGGCATTATTCACGATGGGCGGCTCGATCCAGGCTTGGACTTGCTTCGAAAGCCGTTCAACTCCGCATCGCTCGCCAACAAAATCCGCGCTGTACTAGAAGGAGCTGAGCGCGCGCCCGCAGCGTGAACCCCCATTCGGCGTCGCCTCACACCCGCAGCTTCACGGTACCGGTGCGCAGCCAGATGTGATATGCTTCTGGCGAAACTTTCGGCAGAGCGCGCCATGGCCTACCCTCCGCGCAAGATCGCCTTCGTCCTGGCGTCCACCGACCACGGCACGCTGATCGTGAACCGGTTCGACTACCACATGGTAAACGCCACCGCCGGCTTCGGTGTCGGCTACTTCCTGCTGGAGAACTCCAGCTACGAACAGCAGGAAGGCTCGGTTGCCATGCAGCTCCTCGCACTTCGGCGCCGGCATTTCGGTGACGGCGTCGTCGCGGTTGATTGCGGTGCCAATATCGGTGTTCTTACTGTGGAATGGGCGAAGGGCATGACCGGTTGGGGCACCGTGGTCGGGATCGAGGCGCAGGAGCGCATCTACTACGCCCTCGGCGGCAACATCGCGATCAACAACTGCTTCAACGCGCATGCGATCCATGCCGCGGTCGGTGCGCAGGATGGCACGCTGCGTATCCCCACACCGAACTATATGGCACCGGCAAGTTTCGGCAGCCTGGAGATGCGGCAGTCAGCGGCGAACGAATTCATCGGTCAGGAGATCGACTATTCGGAGCAGAAGCTGACCACTGTGCGGATGCTGACGATAGATGGGCTGAACCTTGCGCGACTTGACCTGATCAAGATCGATGTGGAGCGGATGGAACTCGAAGTGCTGGCGGGCGCCAAGAGAACGCTGCAGCGGTTCCTGCCGATCATCATCGTGGAGGGCCTCAAGGCGCCGCAGGATGAATTAACCGCGGTACCTGCGTCCTATGGCTATGAGTGGTTCACGCTCGGACTGAACTTCCTCGCCGTGCATCCCAGCGACCCGACGCGGCAGGCCATCAATGTCACTCAGCCAGGAGAAGGAACCGGATCATAACCTGCGGCAGCCGCGAGCGTCGTCTCACATCCGCAGCTCCACGCACACCGGCACATGGTCCGATCCTTGCGGCCAGTCGCGCGCATCCTTCAGCACGATGTGCCGTTTCAGCCTGCCGACGAGGTCTGGTGTCACCCATACATGGTCCAGCCGCCGGCCACGATCCGACGCGCGCCAGTCGCGGTTGCGGTACGACCACCACGTGTAAAGCTTCTGGTCCGCCGGCACGAAGTGTCGTACCGCATCGACGAAGCCAGCATTCTGCCATGCGGTCAGTCCCTCGGTTTCCGGTGGTGTGTGACTCACCACACTCAGCAACTGCTTGTGGCTCCACACATCGTGCTCCAGCGGCGCGATGTTCAGGTCGCCCACAAGGACGCCACGAGCGAGGCTGGTGCGCGCGGCGAACCAGTTCCGCGTCTCGGCGACGAAGTCCAGCTTGTGGCCGTACTTCACATTCTGCGTGCGGTCGGGGATGTCGCCGCCGGCAGGGACATAGAAGTTGTGCAGTTCGATCGGCCCGCCCCTGGCGTCGAGCAGCACGCCAATGTGCCGACAATCGCCCTTGCTGCACCAGTCGGGCGCGATGTCGTGCAGGATGATCGGCAGGCGCGACAGAATCGCGACACCGTTGTAGCCCTTCATGCCGCGGAACAGCACATGCTGAAACCCGAGCAGTTCCGGTGCCTCGGCCGGAAAAAGCTCATCCGGAACCTTCGTTTCCTGCAGGCAGATCACGTCCGGCTCGAGCGCCGCGATCAGTTCCTTCAGCAGCGGCAGTCGCAGGCGCAGCGAGTTGATGTTCCAGGTGGCAATGCGAAGGTTCACGCGCGCGAATCCAGCAGGGAAGAGGCAACGAGATTTTAGCGGTCCCTGGACAGGACACCAAGACCGGCGACAATGCCGGCAATGTTCGTGGGAGGACCGCAAGGATGGGCATGACGATCACCGAAAAGATCCTTGCGCGCGCAGGCGGGGTGGCGAAGGTCGCGCCGGGTGATGTCGTCGTGGTCGACGTGGAGACCGCGTGCCTGATCGACCTGTCCTTCCTCCCTGAAGGCTGGCGCCGGGTGCTGAAGGTCGCCGATCCGTCGAAGGTGGTGATCGTGTTCGACCACCTGGTTCCCGCGCCGACCGCGCAGGCCGCCGAGTGCATGCAGACCGCGCGCGTCTTCGCGAAGGAGTTCGGCATCGAGCGGCTGCACGATGTCGGTCCCGATCAAGGCATCAGCCACGCCGTCATTGCCGACAAGGCGTACGCGCTGCCGGGAACCGTTCTGGTGAACGCCGACTCGCACACCTGTAGCGCCGGCGCGTTCAACTGCGCAGCGCGCGGCGTCGGCGGGCCCGACATGCTCTACGCCGTCACCACCGGCAAGGCATGGTTCCGCGTCGGTGAGACGATCCGCTACGACCTGACCGGCCAACTTCGGCCCGGCGTATCGGCGAAGGACATCTTCCTCACCATCGCCGGCAAGTGGGGCGCGCACGTCAATCAGAACGTCGAGTACCGGCGGCCCCGGCATCGCCAGCATGAGCCTGAATGCGCGCCGCACGCTGACCACGATGGGCACGGAACTCTCCGCCGAATTCGTCATCTTCGAGCCAGACGACACGCTGGTGGAGTACGTGAAGGCGCGCAATCCGAAGCCGTTTACGCCGACCATGCCCGACGCCGATGCGGCGTACAAGGAGCGCCGCACCATCGATCTCGGCACGATCGAACCACTGGTGGCATTGCCCGACGCGGTTGTGAACAACTCGGTCGGCATCAGCGAGGTCGCCGGCCGTCACATCGACCAGGCGTTCATCGGTGCGTGCTGCAATGGCACATTAGACGATCTCGCAGTGGCCGCGCGCGTGGTGCAAGGCCGCAGGGTGGCAGCGGGCACGCGCTTCATCGTCACGCCCAGCACCGAGGCTATCCATCGCGCCGCGCTCGCCGCCGGCTATGTCGCAACGCTGATGGAAGCCGGCGCGATCGTGACGCCGGCGACCTGTGGCGCCTGCGTCGGCGGTCATATGGGCGTGCTTGGTCCCAACGAAGTGTGCATCACAGCCAGCACGCGCAACTTCAAGGGCCGCATGGGCGATCCCTCGGCGCGAATCTACATGGCCTCGCCTGCCACGGTGGCCGCCTCCGCGCTTGCCGGCCAGATAGCCAGCGCCGCCGAGTTCTTCCCAGGAGACGTGTCATGAGAAGTGGCCGCGTGTGGAAGTTCGGTGACAACATCAACACCGATTTGATGTTGCCTGGGTCGGTGCTGTACAGCAGCCCAGAGCAGCAGGCGCGTGCCGTGTTCATGAACAGCCGACCGGGCTGGGTGGATCAGGTGCAGAAGGGCGACGTCATCGTCGGCGGCTTCAACTACGGCATGGGCTCGTCGCGCCCCGCTGCGCGCAGCCTGCGCAACTGCGGCGTCGGGTTCCTGCTGGCCGAGACGATCAACGGCCTGTTCTTCCGCAACGCGGTGAACTACGGGCTGCTGGCATGCGAATGCAGCGGCGTGTCGACAGCCTTCGATGAAGGCGACACAGCCGAACTCGATATCGATGCGTGGAGCGTGCGCAATCCACGCACCGGCCACAGCTTGCCGGTATCGCCTGTGCCCGCGCAGCTTCTGGCGATGATGCTGGGAGGTGGCATCTACCCGGTGCTGGAGCGCGAGGGCCTGATCGCGCCCCGATAGTCCGCAAGGAGGAGCAAACCGGTGAAGATCGTCGTGTTCGGTCCAGACCAGCGAGTTGGCGCCCTGCGCGGGGAACTGGTCGCCGACCTGTCGCTCGCCTACGCGAAGTTCCTCAAGGAGCGCCAGAACGAACGGCATGCGACGCGGTTGGCGGCGGCCCTGGTGCCAAGCGACCTGGCGATGTTCATTGAAGGTGGCACCCGCGCCCTTGAGCATGCCGAAACGGCACTCGATCACTTGTTCGGCAACGCGCTCGACCGTCTCGGTCCAAATGGCGAGACGCTTGTGCACAAGGCCACGGAGGTGCGCCTGCATGCGCCACGCCCGAATGGCTCCCGCATTGCATGTGCCGGCGGGAACTTTGCCGACCATCTCGCGGGAATGGCAGCGATGGGGCTCTTGCCTGGTGCGGGCGCCATGTCGATCGATGAGGCTGCCGCAAGGATCAGGCAATCCGGAATTTGGGGCTTCTGGAAGGTCGATCGAGGCACTGCCGGCCCGGATGCGGAGGTACCTTATCCGAGCCGGGCTAACCGACTCGACTACGAGGGCGAGGTCGCGATCGTTCTCGGCAAGCAGGCAAAGGATGTCAGAGCGGACCAGGCCAGGGATCTGGTCTGGGGTGTGACCCTGCTGGGCGACTGGAGCATTCGAGCTCCGACGGAACCCCAAGGTCCGCTCAAGTTCGGCATGGCGAAGAACTTCGACTATTCGTGCTCGCTCGGACCATGCATCGTGGTCGGCGAGCTGGACCCCGCGAACGTCGATGTCGAGACCTGGATCAATGGCGAGCGCCGGCAGCAGTTCAACACGCGCGACATGGTGTTCTCGTATTGGGAATACGTCGAGTACCTGTCCCGCGACCTCACGCTGTATCCCGGTGACATCATCAGTGGAGGAACCGCCGCCGGTACCGCGGCCGACTCGAGTCCGCGCATGGCCGATGGCCAGTTCGCACCGGAGCGCTTCCTCAAGGTCGGCGATGTCATCGAGATCAAATCGCCGGCGATCGGGACATTGCAGGCGCGCATAGTCGGCAACTGATCGGCTGGCTGACGGCCCAGGAATTCTTCGCGGGTTGTTAAGCCGCATCCCCGATGCTCCGCCGCATGCGGCGACTGGTGTGTCTGGACGGGCTGCGCGGGGCGCTGGCGACCTACGTCATGCTGAGCCACACGCTGCCGTTCGCGCCGACGCCGGGATGGCTGCACTGGCTGTTCCAGCACGGCGGCGCCGGGGTGGACGTTTTCTTCATCCTGAGTGGGCTGGTGATCGTTCAGTCACTCGACAGCTTCGGCTATCGCGCCTTGCCGTTCCTGATAGCACGTGTGGCGCGGATTTATCCGGTGTTCCTGGTGGTGTTCGCCTTTGCGGTGGCAGTGCAGCCGCTACAGACCGGGTTCGAACAGATGGCCTGGATCGGGCCCGACAGCCCGGCGCGCTCCATCTGGTCGGGCGGCTGGCCACAGGACTGGGGCGGGTTCATCGCCACGCATATGACGATGACCCACGGGCTGTTTCCCAACGGCGTGCTCCCCAACGTTTGGGTGGGGTTCCTCGGCGCGGCGTGGAGCCTGTCGACCGAGTGGCAGTTCTACCTGCTGGCGTTGCTGATTGGCGCGCGGTTGGGGCCGAGGCGGATGGCGTGGCTGTTCCTGGCCATGTCGGCAGCGTCGATCGCCTGGCATGCAATGGTGCCGGAGTCTTGGCAGTTCAGCCGCGCGTTCCTGCCGAATAAGGCGCAATACTTTGCGCTCGGGGTGGTCAGCGCGAGCGTGGTGCGCGACGGACGGAAGGGGCTGCCTGCATACCTCGTTGTGCTCGCCGCCACGCTGGCGCTGTGCGCGGTACAGGGCGGCCTCGACAAGCTGTTGCCTCCGGCCAGTCTGGACGACCTGCCTTGTGGCACAAGTCATTCTCGTCATCTCCCCGCGAAAGCGGGAACCCAGCGGCTGGATCCCCGCTTTCGCGGGGATGACGATGGGGGTGCTGGCGGCCGTGCTCCAATCCAGGCCGATGGTCTGGCTCGGAGCTGTCTCGTATTGCATCTACCTGGTCAACGAGCCGGTGCAAAAGCTGCTCGGGGTAACGCTGGCGATGGTGGTGCAGGGCAATGCAGCGCTGTTCACCATGATCTGGATTCCGGGCGCCGTGGTTCTGCCAGTCCTCGTATCATGGTGGCTGCACGAGTGGGTAGAGCTGCCCGCTCAGCGCTACGGCCGCGGCATGGCGCTCGCAGCCGTCAGCGCCGGATAAACGTCCAGTAGTGCGGCGCGCGTCCCTCGCGCAGGGCCTTCGCCTCGTAGCGTGTCGGCGGCCAGTCCTCGGGCCGGTCGGTCGCGGGGTGTGGCGCGTCGAACAGCGTCTGCTCCGCCATCACCTCGGTCACCCAGGCCTGGTAGGTCGGATCGTCGCTCGCCGCACGCCATTCGGCGCCGGACCGGAGCAGGCGCGCCAGCAGCGGCAGCAGCACCGGATGCACGAAGCGCCGCTTGGCGTGACGCGCCTTCGGCCATGGATCGGGGAACAGCAGGAACAGCCGATCGAGGCACCCATCCGGCAGCAGGCGTAGCAACGTCCTGGCATCCTCGGTCCACAGCCGCAGATTGCCGGGCAGCGGAGCACTCGCCTCGCCTCCCTCCGCTACCAGGTGCGACAGCAGCGAGCAGATGCCGTTGTCGAACACCTCGCAGGCGATCAGTCCCGCCTCAGGGTGCCTGGCGATCTGCGCCAGCGCGTGCTCGCCGCTGCCGAAGCCTACCTCCAACCAAAGCTCCGCCGGCCGCGGCGAGAAGGCCGCCAGCGGGTCGCCCGACTGCTCTGCTGCGAACGCGAGGCGCGGCAGCGTGACCTCGAGCAGTCGCTGCTGCCGCAGCCGCAGACGGTGGCCGCGACCCCTGCCGTAAAGCCGGTCCGGCGGCGGCTTCAGCGCCCGAAGGCTGCCCTCAGCGCCGGCGCCAGGTCGGTTCTCTCCCACGAAAAGCTGCCCTTCTCCTCGTCCGGCTCGCGGCCGAAATGGCCATACGCCGAGGTGGGCACATAGATCGGCCGGTTCAAATGCAGATGCTCGCGGATGCCGCGCGGCGAGAGGTTCACCAGGTCCCGCAGGATGCGTTCGAGCCGCGTCTCGTCCACGTCCTTGCCGGTGTTCTGCAGATCCACATAGACCGACAGTGGCCGCGCGATGCCGATCGCATAGCTGATCTGGATCGTGCAGCGATCGGCCAGGCCCGACGCCACGACGTTCTTGGCGAGATACCGGCAGGCATAGGCCGCCGAGCGGTCCACCTTCGTCGGATCCTTGCCGCTGAACGCGCCGCCGCCGTGCGGGGCCGCACCGCCATAGGTGTCGACGATGATCTTGCGCCCCGTCAGGCCGCAGTCACCGTCCGGTCCGCCGGTGACAAACTTGCCGGTCGGGTTCACGTGGAACTCGGCCTCCGGACACATCCAGCCGTCCGGCAGCGTGCTCTTCACGATCGGCCAGAGCATTCGCTTGATCTCGGCCTGCTCCAGGTCCTCGACGTGCTGCGTGGAGACCACGACGCTGGTCGCGCCAACCGGCATGCCGTCGACATAGCGCAGCGTCACCTGGCTCTTGGCGTCCGGCAACAGGCCCTCGACGGACTTGTCATGGACGTGCCGAAGCTCGCGGATACGATGCAGGATGGCATGGGCGTAATGGATCGGCGCTGGCATCAGCGCGTCGGTTTCGCGGCACGCGTAACCGAACATCATGCCCTGGTCACCGGCGCCCTCGTCCTTGTTGCCCATCGCATCCACGCCACGGGCGATGTCGAGCGACTGCGAATGCAGGTGGCAGGAGATCTCCGCCTTGTCCCAGCTGAAGCCGGGCTGGTCGTAGCCGATGTCGTGGATTGCCATGCGCGCGAGATGGGTCAGCAGGTCCGGTGTGACCGTGGACGGTCCGCGGGTTTCGCCGGCGAACACGACGCGGTTGGTGGTGACCAATGTCTCGCACGCGACACGCGAATAAGGATCTGCCGCCAGATACGCGTCCAGCACGGTGTCGCTGAGCCGGTCGGCCACCTTGTCAGGATGCCCGTCGGAGACGGATTCGGAGGTGAACAGGAATTCGCCTGTATCGCGCATGGGCTGGTTCTCTCGCATCGCGGAGGACCGGCCCGGATGGCCGGCGGCCGTGTGTGACGGAAAGGCTTTAGGGGGTCAAGTATGTGGGTCTTCACAGGATGCGGGCGTCGTCGAGTGCGACCGGTCCTCGAATGGCCAACTCGGCCACTGGGCCCGACCTGTAGGCTGACACCGGCGCGAGCGTATCGTCATCGCGCCGCACACGGCCGCCGCCGCGCACCGTCGACCCCGCGTTGATCCGGGCGAAGAATGCATTCGCCCCGTGACGTTCCAGCAGGATGGCGCTGTCGATGGCCAGCACACGCGGTGGTGTGCCGCTCCTCCCGCGCAGCCGCATGCAAGCCCGCATGAACGCGTCGCGCCGCCGCTCTTCGGCCCAGAAGAACACGTGCGCGTTGACATGGCGGCGCCACGCCGTGGGGTTGCCAGCGAAGCTCCCCGCAAGCGTGGGAAGCAGCCGCGCGTCATTCATGAGCTGGGGGCGTACGACTGCAATACGCTGCTCCTCGAAAGGGACCCTGCGAAAGTCATCGCGATTGGCGCCGTCATCGGGCAGGTCGGCCAGTTCGAAGAGCACGGCCGCCGGCAGAAGGCCGGTTTCGGACAACCAGGGACCGGCGCCGTCCGCCTCTATGACATGCCACACACGCGGATAGCGCGCGTAAAAACGCGCCGCTCCATCGCTCAAGCCATCCCCAGCACGTCCATCATCGAGTAGAGGCCGCGCTGCCGCCCCGCCACCCAGAGCGCCGCGCGCACCGCTCCGGTGGCGAAGGCGCGGCGATCGAAGGCGCGATGGCTCAGCGTAATGTGCTCGGTTGCCGCGGCAAAGATCAGCGTGTGCTCGCCCACCACCTGACCGCCGCGCAACGCGGCGAAACCGATCGCACCGGTCTTGCGTGCGCCGGTATTGCCGTGACGTCCGCTCTCCATCACGTCGGACAGCGCCACGCCGCGGCCCTTGGCGACGGCCCGTCCCATGCCGACCGCGGTGCCGGAGGGCGCGTCCACCTTCTGGCGGTGGTGCATCTCGAGGATCTCCGCGTCGTAGCCATCGGCGGGAAGCGCGGCCCCCATCCGCTCCGCCAACGCCAGCACCAGATTGACCCCGGCCGAGAAGTTCGACGCGTACACGACCGGAATGCGTTGTGCCGCTTCGGCGACCGCGGCCTCGTCAGCTTCGGAGAGACCGGATGTGCCGAGTACCCAGGCCTTGTCTGAGGCGGCCATGGAAGCAGCATAGGACTGCGCGGTCGCCGCGTTGGTGAAATCGACCACTACGTCTGACACGGCGGCGAGCGCCTCTATGTCGGGGTGCAGCGTCACGCCGTGCGGGGCGGGCGTGGCCGAGCCGGCGCGGCCGACACCGCCCGCAAGTTCGGCTCCGGCGGTCCGTACTTCCTCGACCAGCAGGTGGCCCATCCGTCCTGTAATACCAGCGATGCCGATGCGGGTTGCCATGTCATTCCTCCCCACTCCGATGGGGCAATCCTGCTTGCGCCCGTCGTCGGAAGCAATTGCGCGATAGCCGGTAAATCATCAGGCTGGGGCATGGCCTTTCTGCTTACGTGGCATGGTACGCTGCTGTGCCGAAGACGGCAGGGCGGAGTGCTGGTGCACTGCCCGCTGACCGATATTTCCGATGATGTCGAACCGGTCGTGCTCGATCTGCCCATCGAGCAACTGCGTGCTGATTTCGGCCACCATGTGCGCGCCACCATGCCGGAGTTGCCGAGTCATCCGCCCGGTTCATTGCAACGATTCCGACTGCAACGGTCCGCCGATCAGCAGACCATAACCCTTGGCTATGAAACTGCATTCCTCTCCGCCGAACTCGAAGGTGATCGGATCACCTTGGTCAGAACGGAGGCGCGCGACTGGGAGTCATTCCTGCCCGTGTCGGAGGTCGATCTCGACGCCCTGCGGCAGATCCTGACGTCTCCCTGGCTGATCCGCTCGTCGGGCACCCTGATCGAACGTCCGACGACATGGCGATTCTTCAACCTGCGGGTTGGAGACATGATGGTCGATCTTCGCCATCAGATGCCGTTCGATCTCGCGAGGTGGCCTCACCGCTTGACCTTGCTCCGCGACGGCTGGCGGATCGAGCAGATCTGCCAGTACCGACCTCTTGTCTACTATTCCGTGTTCGATCGACCGGAGATCATGGAGCAGTTTGCGATCAGCGTGCGTTCGCTGATCCAGTTTGGACGCTATCAGGGGCAGATCGTCGTATTGACCGACCGTGCACCTGCTGAACTCGCCGAGATGCTTCCGGCCGAATGCATGGCTCGCGTTACGATCATTCCATTCCAGCCGCATGATCGGCCTGGCTTCATGGTGGCGCGGTATCTCATTCTCGACTGGCCGGATGCCGCGCGATACCAGCCCCTGCTCTACGTCGATGCGGACATCGTATTCGATCGCGACGTGACGCCGATGCTGCATGCCATCGCCATGTCGGACCGGATCGCTGCGCCTGTCGAACTCATGTCACCATTGGCCCGCAATGCTTCCGTGGGCGCTGCGCTGTTGCAGCGCGACTTCTGCTCTCCCGGATACATGGCCGGATTCAATTCCGGCACTCTGGGAATCCCGAATGTCCGTGCACATGCCGAGACCTTGCGACTGATTCGCCGGATCATCGCCAACCACAGTCTGCTGCACGGGCGAGGGGCGCTGCCCTACGCAGACCAGGAAATAGCGAACTACGTCTCGTTCCGCCTTGCCAACTTCGATACCGCCTTGATATCGCGGTTCGTCCGGTATGGTGGTGAGGACGCCCATCTGGGCGAGCGTTGCGGGCTCGTGCACTTCTGGCCGGTGGGTACGGCCGCCAGAACACAGGCGATGCGAGATTATCTGACGCGGTTAGGGGTGCCCCAATAGGTCCGTGTCGTGACGCTAACTCCTGCCGCCCTCGAAGAACTCCTTTACCTTTGAGAAGAAGCCTTCGCTCTCCGGGCTGCCCTTGCCGTGGCCCTCAGCCTCTGCCTCGAACTCCTCGAGCAGTTCGTGCTGGCGCCGCGTCAGGTTCTGCGGCGTCTCCACCGACACCTGGATGTACATGTCACCGCGTACGGCGCTGCGCAGCACCGAGAAGCCCTTGCCGCGCAGGCGGAACTGATCGCCGGTCTGCGTGCCGGGCGGGATCTTCACCTTTGCCTTGGCACCGTCGATCGCCGGCACCTCGATCTCGCCGCCCAGTGCCGCCTGCGTCATCCGCAGCGGCACGCGCATGAAGATGTTCTGGCCATCACGCTGAAAGATCGGATGCGGTCGGATGGCGACATGCACATAGAGATCGCCGGGCGGGGCGCCGTGCCCTGCGGCCTCGCCCTCGCCGGCCAGCCGGATGCGCGTGCCGTCCTCCACACCAGGAGGGATCGCCACCTGCAGCGTGCGCTCACGCTGCACCGTGCTGACGCCGCTGCAGACCTTGCACGGATTGCGAATGACGCGTCCCTGGCCGCCGCAGGTCGGACAGGTGCGCTCGATCAGGAAGAAGCCCTGCTGTGCGCGAACCTTGCCGGCGCCGCGGCAGGTGGCGCAAGTATCGGCCGCGCGGTTCTTGTCCTCGGATCCCGTGCCGGTGCAGGCGTCGCACACCACGCGTGTCGGCACGCGCAGGTTGGCCTTGGTGCCGGTGAACGCCTCAGTCAACTCGACCTCGACGGCCTGACGGATGTCGTTGCCGGCGCGGTTGCGGCCGGCGGCACCACCACGGCGACCGCCCATGAACTCGCCGAACATCTGATCGAAGATGTCGCCCAAGCCGCCGCCTGCCGAGAAGTCGAACCCGCCCGGCCCGCCACCGCCTTGCTCGAAGGCCGCATGGCCATAACGATCATAGGCGGCGCGCTTCTGGTCATCCTTCAGGATGTCGTAGGCCTCGTTGATCTCCTTGAACTTCCCCTCGGCCTTCTTGTCGCCAGGATTGCGGTCGGGGTGATATTGCATGGCGAGCTTGCGATAGGCCCTCTTGAGGTCCTCCGAGCCCGCCTCCCGCGCCACACCCAAGGTGGCGTAGTAGTCTTGCTTCGCCATTTCAGCCCTTCTTGCCGGCGCTGAACGGAATCGCGCCCGCCTTCGATGAAGCGCGGGCGCGACCCCTCATGCCTGTCTGCCCATGACTATATCAGGCGGACTTCTTCTTCTTTTCGTCAACTTCCTCGAACTCGGCGTCCACCACTTTCTCATCCGGCTTGGCACCATCGCCGTGCTGCGAGCCACCGGCCTGCGCATCGGCCGGTTGTTCCGCCTGCTGCGCCTTGTACATCGCCTCGCCGAGCTTCATCGCCGACTGGCTGAGACGTTCGGTGGCCTGCTTCAGTGCGGCCGAATCGGTGCCCTCCATGGCAGAGCGTGCCGCAGCGATCGCCGCCTCCGCTTCGCCCTTCTCCTGCGCCGGGATCTTGTCGCCGTACTCCTTCAGGTTCTTGTCCACCTGGTGGATCAGGCCGTCCGCCTGGTTGCGCGTCTCGACATGCTCGCGGCGCTGCTTGTCGGCTTCGGCATTCGCCTCAGCCTCGCGCACCATGCGCTGGATGTCGGCTTCCGACAGACCACCCGAGGCCTGGATGCGGATCTGCTGCTCCTTGGCGGTCGCCTTGTCCTTCGCCTGCACCGAGACGATGCCGTTGGCGTCGATGTCGAATGTCACCTCGATCTGCGGCACACCGCGCGGCGCCGGCGGGATGCCGGTCAGGTCGAAGTTGCCCAGCAGCTTGTTGTCCGCTGCCATCTCACGTTCGCCCTGGTAGACCTTGATGGTCACCGCATGCTGGTTGTCGTCGGCAGTCGAGAACACCTGGCTCTTCTTGGTCGGGATCGTCGTGTTGCGATCGATCAGCCGGGTGAACACGCCGCCTAGAGTCTCGATGCCCAGCGACAGCGGGGTCACGTCGAGCAGGAGCACGTCCTTCACATCGCCCGACAGCACCGCGCCCTGTACCGCTGCACCGATCGCCACCACCTCGTCGGGGTTGACGTTGCGCGCCGGTTCCTTGCCGAAGAAGGTCTTCACCGTGTCGATGACCTTCGGCATGCGGGTCATGCCGCCGACCAGAATCACCTCGGAAATCTCGCCCGCGTTGACGCCGGCGTCCTTCAGTGCGGCGCGGCACGGATCGAGTGTCTTCCCGATCAGGTCGTCGACCAGGCTCTCCAGCTTCGCCCGCGTCAGCTTCATCACCAGGTGCTTCGGCCCGGAGGCATCGGCAGTGATGAAGGGCAGGTTGATCTCGGTCTCCTTGGAGGACGACAGCTCGATCTTCGCCTTCTCGGCGGCTTCCTTCAGCCGCTGCAGCGCGAGCTTGTCGCGGCGCAGGTCGATGCCCTGCTCCTTGCGGAACTCCTCGGCAAAATAATCGATCACGCGCGCATCGAAGTCCTCGCCACCCGAGGAAGGTGTCGCCGTTGGTGGACTTCACCTCGAACACGCCGTCGCCGATCTCCAGCACGGAGATGTCGAACGTGCCGCCGCCAAGATCGTAAACCGCGATCGTGCCGGTGTGCTTCTTGTCCATGCCGTAGGCGAGCGCCGCCGCCGTCGGCTCGTTGATGATGCGGAGCACCTCGAGGCCGGCGATGCGGCCGGCGTCCTTCGTCGCCTGGCGCTGGCTGTCATTGAAGTAGGCCGGGACGGTGATCACCGCCTGGCTGACGGGTTCGCCCAGATAAGCCTCTGCGGTCTCCTTCATCTTGCCGAGGATGAAGGCGCTGATCTGGCTCGGCGAGTATTTCTCGCCCTTCGCTTCGACCCAGGCATCGCCGTTGTCGCCGCGCACGATCGCATAGGGCACCAGGCCCTTGTCCTTCGCGACCATCGGGTCGTCGTAGCGGCGGCCGATCAGGCGCTTGATGGCGTAGAGAGTGTTAGACGGATTGGTGACCGCCTGGCGCTTGGCGGACTGGCCGACGAGGCGTTCGCCATTGTCGCTGAATGCGACCATGGAGGGCGTGGTACGCGCGCCCTCGCTGTTCTCGATCACCCGAACATCCTTGCCTTCCATGATGGCGACGCAGGAGTTCGTCGTGCCGAGGTCGATACCGATGACTTTGCTCATATTTCGCTCCTTTCAGCGGACGCGCGCGACCCGAAGCATCGCGGGCATCCCCACGCGGGACATGTGACGTGGATGTATGGGGGTGAGGCCGGTCGGGCAAGGGGCGAACCCCACGAATCTTGTGCGCGGCCGACACGAACACATCAGGCGGTGGTGTCCAATTTCGCTCCGCTCCCCGCCGTGATCTCGCCGGGCGGCGCCTTGGCCACCACCACCATGGCGGGACGGAGCAGCCTGCCGTTCAACGTCCAGACCGGTGTCCATGCATGCATCACGCTGCCGGGCGCGTGGGCAGCACTCTCCTGCTCTGCCATCGCCTGGTGCATGTTGGGGTCGAACGGCGTTCCGGTGGGATCCTCGCGCTTGATGCCGTTGCGCTCCAGGATACTGACGAAGTTGCGCTCGATGCCGTCCAGGCCTTCGCGCAGGCGCGCGACGATTTCCGGCTCGCTGTCCGTCGGTGCCGGAAGGCTGTCGAGACCACGATGCAGGTTCTCTGCGGCCTCGACCACATCCTGGGCGAACTTCTGCACGGCATACTGACGGGTCTCGTTGACCTCGCGATGCGACCGGGCACGGACGTTGGCGGTTTCGGCCTCGGCGCGCATCCAGCGGTCCTTCATCTCCTGCAACTCCGCCTCCAGGTCGGCGATGCGGGCAGCGGCCGCCACCATCACCTGCTCCGGGGTCTGCGGCAGGTCGGTCGCGGCATTGTTGTTTGCCGGAGGATCGATGTTCGTCGGATCGGTTTCGTTGCTCATGGGGCGTTCAGTTAGGGTCAAGACGGCCGCTGGGCAAGCGTCTAGGTGCGGCGAGCGAGGGGTCGCATATAGTATAGCGGTGAAGGGTAAAGCGGCGATTACTGTGGTTCGGGCGGCACCACGGCGACCCCACGACGGCTGGCGGCGCGACGCAGCGCAGCATCGCTGCTGGCAAGCGGGAGGCCGCGTCGGATCGCAAGCTCCAGGTAGGTCGCATCGTAGAAGGTCAGCGCCTCCGCATCGGCTAGGGTCAGGACGCTGCTGCGCCAGACTGCTCCGGAAGCCATGTTGTCGGTCTCGATGGGCAGCATGTCCAGGAGCGCCAGACGTTCTTGCATGGTCTCCCGATCGATCCGCCCCCGCCGCTGCGCCAACAACAGCACATTCGCGGCTTCCGAGACCCATAGCGGCGGCACGACCACCCCCTCGCGCTGCACGCGATCGAGCAGCGAGTCGAGTTCCACCGTCGCTTCATCCTCGAAGCACCAGGCGACTGTGACCGAACAATCGACAATGAAACCGGTCACGCTCAGCGCCGGCCGGCGTCACGCAGTTCCCGCCAGTCGAGGCCACCCAGCGTGGTGCCGCGTCGCAGTGCGCGGAGCCTTCTCACTGCTTCTGTCGCGCGCTGCTGTTGCGCATCCGCCATGGGCACCAGACGTGCTATGGGTTGGCCGTGCCGGGCGATGACCAGCTCCTCACCAGCCTCGACACGATCCAACAGTTCGGAGAGATGGGTCTTGGCCTCAAAGGCACCGATTTGGGACATGGGGGATCAACCAGTTGAGCCAACTAGTCTACGACTGGATGGCTTCATCGTCCAGAAGTATCATCCCAGTAACCGACCGATCACCCTGGCCGTGTAATCAACGACAGGAATGATCCGTCCATAATTGATCCGCGTTGGCCCTATCACGCCGATGGCGCCGACGATGCGGCCGCCATCGCTGCGCGCGGGCGCGACCACCATCGAGACGCCGGAGGTGCCGAACAACCCGCTCTCCGCGCCGATGAAGATCCGCACGCCCTCCGACTGCTCCGCCAGTTCCAGCAGGCGCAACATCGTCTCCTGCGCCTCCAGGCGGTCGAACAGCGCCTGGATAGCGGTGAGCCGCTCGATCTGCGTCACGTCGGACAGCAGCCGGGCCTGGCCCCTGACAATGAGGCTGCCGAGGCGTCCCTCACCGGCCCAGGTGGCGAGACCGGCCTCCACCACCAGGGCCGACAGCGTGTCGAGTTCGGTCCGGTTCGCCGCCATCTCTCCGGCGACGATCCGCCGCAACTCGGCGAGGGAGCGACCCGAAAGGCGGGCATTCAGGTAGTTGGCGGCCTGCTGGAGCGCGGAGGGCGGCAGGCCGGGCGGGGTGTCGATCACCCGGTTCTCGACGTGGCCGTCGGCGTTCACCAGGACCACGAGGGCGCGCCCAGACCCGAGCGGGACGAACTCGATGTGCCGGATTGCACCGTCGGATTTCGGGGCCAGCACGAGGCCGGCCGCCTGCGACAGGCCGGACAGCATGGAACTGGCCTCGGCCAGAGTGTCCTCCAGGCTCCGGCCCGACGCGGCGAGCGCCGCGGTAATCGCCTCGCGCTCGTCTTCCGCCAATTCGCCGAAATGCAGCAGGCCGTCGACGAACAGGCGCAGCCCCTGATCGGTGGGCAGCCGGCCGGCGGATGTGTGCGGGGCGAACAGCAGGCCGGCGTCCGTCAGGTCCGCCATCACGTTGCGGATGGTGGCAGGCGACAGGCTCATCGGCAGCCGGCGCGACAGCGTGCGGCTGCCCACCGGTTCCCCAGTTTCCACGTATTGCTCGACAATCTCCCGCAACACCGCAGCCGAACGGGCATCGAGACCAGGCGGCAACGCGGCACGCGAGGCGAAACCGGGCGGAAAAGTTGGCTTGTCCACGGCTACTCCGGCGGTGACCGTAAGGTACAGCCGGGCCGCTGGTCAATTTTGCGGATTGCCTATGTCTGCCGGTAAAGCTTCATCGCGTTGTTGAAGAAGAAGTCACGTCGTTGCTGCTCGGGCAGAGGCATCGGCAGAACCTGGGTCGGATCGTCGTAGTCCCAGTGCGGATAGTCGGTGGCGAAGATCAGCCTGTCCCAACCGATCCAGTCGATCGCATCGAGCACGTGCTCGCGCGGCAGCGGCTCCTCCATCGGCTGAGTGGTGAGCCACACGCTCTCGCGGATGTACTCGGACGGCGCGCGCTTCAGATGCGGCGTCTCCTGCTTCAGGCGATGCCACAGCTTGTCGAGGCGCCAGGCAAGCGGTGGCAGCCAGGCGAAGCCTGACTCGATCAGGACCAGCCTGAAGTTCGGGATGCGTTCGAACACCCCTTCGATCACCAGGCTGGTGAGGAAGGATTGCGAGGACTGCGCGTGACCCACCATGTCCTCGATGTAGAACGACGGCCAGCCGCTTCCGGTGACCGGATAGCCGCCGAAGCCGAAGGCGTGCACGCCGATCGGCAGGTTGGCCGCGGCCGCTGCCTCGTAGATCTTCCAGGTACCTGCTTCTGGCCGGGCGGGTTGGCGGTGCGGGTGACCATCAGCACCTGGACGAAGCGCGGATCGCCGGCCCATTGCTCGATCTCGGCTACCGCGGCGTCGGTGTCCTCATAGGGAACCACAATGGAGCCCTTCAGGCGCGGCTCGATCAGCCACTCTGCCTCCACCCAGCGGTTCATCGCGCTGGCGACGCCGATGCCGAACTCGCGGTTCTGGAAGCTGGAGCCGTTGTCGCCGGTCGGGTTCAGGATGCCGAGAGTGATGTTGTTCTCGTCGAGCAGCTGCTTCTGCAGGAACGGCAGGCTGCTGCCAGGACGCCCGCCGGGCGGCCAGGCGTCACGGCGCGAGGCGTTCGGCTGGCCCTTCGGATAGGCCGGGCCCGCCTGGTATGCCTGGCGCGGGCGGGACCCAAAGGTCTTCGCCATCTCCACCCAGCGAGCCTCCATGTAAGGGAAGAGGTCCTTGAACGAGTTGCGCTGCGGATGGATGTCGCCGTCGGCGATCGCCAGCTTCGAGCTGGCGACGGGTTGGGCGGTGGGACGACTGGTGACCTGGACGTTCATACGGAGCGGTCTCCGGCTGGCGCGGGCTTGGGCTGGATGCTTGCGATGATCCCGCGGGCGAGACCGCGTTGCAAGCCTCCGAAGCCGACGGAGCACACCCGAACGCCTGGCTCCGCATCGCTAATTGCACGCAGGCCTGACGATCTAGGCAAATCGCCAGCCCAAGGGCCGAGGCGTGATAGCGGACAATTTATGCTTCTAGCCATAGTGGCACGCGTAGCTGACCCTACGCTTACGCATTAGGGCGCAGCAACCAATGCGAGATATTATTCCGGTATCGTTATGGACGTTGCGACCGAGCCGGGATGTACGGTGTCAGATGAGAACCATCTTAGAGGCCCTTAATGAGATGATCTGCGCCGGCGACCTCACCGTCGCTGAGGCGATTGATCTCCCTGCGCGCGTCGAACGCCGGCTGCCAATCCCGGAAGCGTTTACCGAGGGGAGGATCGGCGCATGGCTGAAGTCTGGCCCGGGTGCAAATGGGACGCTCTGGCGTCACCAATCTCTGGCCCTGGGTTCTGCCGCAGAGGGCCGTAGCTTCGTTATGGCAACTAGCACAGCCTCCGGCAAATCTCTAGTTTTCCAGGCCGCTGCTCTACGTATTTTGGATCGCGACCCTGAAGCGCGGGTTCTCGTCTTCTATCCACTCAAGGCCCTTGCTACCGACCAGTTAGTGAGTTGGCGGAGGGCCGTAATGGCCGCTGGATTTGATTCCGATTTGGTTGCTGAGATCACCGGGCCCGTGCCGATGGACGAAAGGGCGAATGCCATCCGAACGGCCCGTATAGTGGCGATGACCCCTGACGTTTGCCAAGCGTGGCTGATGCGCAACGCTGGTATGCCCGACGTCCGCCGCTTTTTGGCCGCCCTACGGCTGATCGTACTCGATGAAGTACATGTTCTCGAAGCCGTCTTCGGAAGCCATGTCGCCTTTCTGCTGCGCCGCCTGCAGGCAGCTCGGAGTTTGGCGCGGCGAGCGCGCGAACCAGTCTCCCAGCTACAGTTCATAGGGGCGAGTGCAACCATCGCGAACGCTGGTGAACACCTCGAGGCTCTGACCGGCATCCCCTGTGACGTTGTGGGTGATGAGGATGATGGTTCACCCAGTTTTCCGCGAAGACTACTCCACATCGCCGCCTCAGGCGATGTCCGCGACATTGCAACACAGACCCTGCACGAGTTACTGGAGCGATCCCGTGAGGGTAGCTTCATCGCCTTCGCGGATTCGCGGCAAGGCGTGGAACGGATTACTCGCAGCCTCGGCCATAATCGGGTGCGACCGTACCGCTCGGGCTATGAGGCCGTTGACCGATGCGACATTGAGAACGCTCTTCGAGTTGCGGCGCTACGCGGTGTGGTAAGTACCCTCAGCTCTGGAGCTCGGCATCAACATTCCTCATTTTGCATTTGGGCTAAACTTGGACGTTCCGCCGTCCCGAAAGGCTTTCCGGCAACGTGTAGGCAGAGTTGGTCGCAGCCAGAAGGGAGCGTTCGCCGTAGTCGCGGATCCCCTGGCATTTCGCCGCCTTGGCAGCACCTTCCAAGAATACTGGGAGGGGTCGGTCGAGCCTCCGCGGCTCTACCTGGGTAATCGCTTTATGCAATTCGCCCACGCGCGCTGCCTTGCAGAAGAGCTCGAAAGCCTGGAGGTTGCGCGCCCCGGACTGCCGGGCAATATCACGTGGCCGACGGGCTTCGCCGAGGTCTTTGCCTTCGCGCGTCCCGGCGGTGCACGACCTCAGGAGTTTGATCCAATCCACCAGCTAGGAGGAGACGAGCCGCATCTGAATTACCCATTGCGGAATGTTGGAGAGCCGAGTTTCACGATCGCGCCCAGTAGCGGTGGGGGCGAGCGCATCGGAACAGTGAGCTTGCAACAGGCTATCCGCGAAGCGTACCCCGGGGCTATCTATTTACACCTGACCCGCGGCTACCGCGTCTTCGATTGGCGCAATACGGCTTTCGACAGGACCATTAGGGTCGGCCCGACATCGGCAGTAGGGATCACGAAGCCGCTTATTCGGACGTTCGTGAACGCCTGGGTGGACCGCGTCGGGATCGTTGCCGGTCACTACCGTGTCGGCGAACGAGGCTTTCTGGCTGAGTGCCAGTTACAGATCACGGAGCGAGTGGAAGGCTACGAAGAGCGCGGCCAGAAGAAGCAGTATCGGGACCTTCGCCAGGAGAATCCGGCGATGACGACGAAGATGCGGGACTTCCGGACCACGGGAGTGGTCCTGCGCGTGGGAGAGGAGTGGTTCAAGTCGCCTGGCGTAAAGCAGCAGCTTGCCGACGCGCTGCGAAGCCTCATCTTTCGAGAGTATTCGATCGCACCACAGGACGTGGACGTTGTGGCTACCAACATTGCTCTGGTACAGGGCGGACAACGTCTCGCCGTGACCGATGCAATCGTCGTATTCGATGCTACCTATGGGAGCCTCCGACTAACCGAACCAGTCTTTACTGACCTTTCCGATCTGCTCGACAGGTTTGCGCGAGCCGCAGACCTCGTGGGAGAGCAGGAGGAGGCCCCCATCCCCGATGAGGTCCTCGATCGCCTGCGCGCTTGGCTGCGAGCGCTACCTCCCCTGTCCATACCCAACGAATACGCGGCCGAAATTCCTGAGGACGGCTGGCTGCGCGTCCTCAAGCCCGGGAGCCGGGTCGCACGCAGGGATAGCAAGAATTTGCTCACCGACATCGAGATCATCGAGCCCCTTCTCATGAGCATCATTGAGGACAAGCCTGCCACGCTTCATTATCGCTACCACCCCGCGCACGCACCTTTGGGCCGCGCCGTAACCCTCTTTACGCCGGAAACTGCGATTGAGCGTGTAGGGGATGAGTGGTCTGAAACGCTCTGGAATCCAACCACCCGCGAGTTCCGAGACGACGAGGAGCCGCCGAATTAGCGTCATGGCGCCGCAAGCCGCGGATACGTCTCCCGCGGATTGTCGATCATGATCTACCGCACGAGGTCGCGTGACATCCCTTCCGGCAGCACGGCGTCGTCGTCGAATCTCGTCCGATCCCATGTGATCGTGTGATCGAGTAGACGCTGGAATATCTCGGGCGAGGGCGGCATGTGGTGAGGCGGACGTTGTTGCGCACGATGTCAGTGGGCGCGCAATCCACCCACGGCACCTCCATGCGCGGCCCACGCCAAGCTCTCCGCTCAAGAGAACGGGATCGATTGCAGCAGCCGGCGCAATGGCTCGATCAAGGTCCAGGGTCTGTCTTCCGGAAAGAACAGCCTGGCGTCGGGAACCTCCACGAGCGCCACGGTGCCAGGGATCGTGTCCCGCAACCAATGCGCCCACCTCAGCTCGAAAAACAGATCGTCGAGCGCCCAGACAATGAGCGTCGGCGTGCGAAGCGCCCGCAGTCCTGCTTCGATCGCCACGGTATGCGCGGGGTCGAATCCGAGCCAGTACCCGATGAAAGCTGTCTCTTCGCTGCGTGCTGGCCAGCACCGGCTCCAGATAGACACGAATAACATCGTCGGTGAGGACGCTCGGATCGGCGAAGGACCGGGCCATACGCACTCGCGCAGTGTCCGGATTATCGAGGAGCTTCTGCCAGTAATCCGCAAGCGTGCCCTCACGGGCGGATTGGATCATGGGGAGTATCGCTTTCGGCGGCCAGCCGTCATGAACGTCACAGTTGGTCAACGTGAGACTGCGCAATCGATGCGGATTGTTGGCAGCGAAAATCTGCGCGATCGCCCCGCCGCTGTCGTTACCTACGAGATCGATCTGATCAATGCCGAGGGCATCGATAAACTGCAGCAGCATCTGCGCCTGAGCCGAAAAAGAGACATCCTGTGCCGCGCCGATTTCGGTGTAGCCAAGTCCCATCAGATCCAATGCGATGCAGCGGCGTATGTCGGCAATCCCAGCAATCACGTGTCGCCAATGAAAACCGTTGAGCGGAACGCCGTGCACGAAGAGGGCGACCGGACCCTTGCCATCCTCAACATAGGCGACGCGCCCCTGTGGCAACTCGACGAACTGTCGGCGACGGTGAAACGCGCGCACATCCATGTCTGCTCTCCAACTGTTCCGGGCCATTCGAGCTGAACTGCCGAAGGCCTCCGCTTGCGCCCGTGCAATCGAGTGATAGGACAAGGGACAGATTGAGCGCTTGGGTAAAACTGCTATTCTTCTAACCATGGACAATGACACGCAGCCCGTCGTGCCGGCACCTGGTGCTGTAGCCGGCATGAGTCGCCAGGTACTCGCCAGTGGATCAGGTTGGCGTGTCGTCGACGTCGCCTATTCGAGCAATCCCGAAATGCGCCCATTCGAGGATCAGCACGACTTGGTAACCATCGCAGCGGTGGTGGCCGGAAGCTTTCAATACCGTTCGACGCACGGGACCGAAATGCTCGCGCCGGGTGCGCTGCTGTTGGGCAATGCTGGCAGCACATATGAGTGCAGCTTTGAACACTCGCGAGGCGATCGTTGCATATCGTTCAACTACACACCTGAGTGCATTGAAGAAATCCTGGAAAGTCCCCCGGCGGCAAATAGGATCGAATTTCGCACGCATCGCATTCCGCCGATTCCGGAAATTCTGCCTCTGGCGGCGCGGACCGCTATGCAAACCGTGGTGCAGGACGTCGCGCTCTGGGAAGAGCTATCATTGGCCATCGCCGGCGACGTGTTCGCTGTTCTGTCTGGCGACACGCGATCCAACGGTCGGCAAATCAATCGCAGCGAAGGACGTATTTCGGACGCTTTGCAGGTGATTGAAACCCGCTATGCGGAACCGCTCTCAGTTGCTGAACTCGCGAGCATCGCATGCATGAGTCCCTATCATTTCATGCGGACCTTTCGTGATGCCGTGGGCGTTACGCCTTATCAGTACCTGCTCCGGACGCGGCTTCGGCATGTCGCCATTGATCTGGGCACGACGAATGAGCCGATATCCGCGATCGCATTCGACGCCGGTTTCGGAGATCTCTCCACGTTTGCGGAAATGTTCCGTCGCGTCTTCGATCTCAGTCCTGGTCAATACCGAGAAGAGGTCAACGCAGGGCGGGTGCGGCAGCCCGCTGCCCGTTCTCGGACAATGCGCAGGCCCACGTGGGCGAAACGCCTAGGCTCCGAGACCCGCCGGCACTGACAGTCGCGAATAGGTGTCGCGCGGATTGTCGATCATGATCTTGCGCACGAGGTCGCGCGACAGACCCTCGGGAAGCACGGCGTCGCCGTCGAACTGCCAATGCGGGTAATCGGTGGAGAACAGCAGCATCTCGTCCGATCCCATGTGCTCCATTAGCCGCTGGAACATCTCGGGCGAGGGCGGCGCGTCACAGGGCTGCGTGGTGAGGCGGACATTGCTGCGGACGATGTCGGTGGGTGCGCGGTCCACCCACGGCACCTCCATGCGCAGCCCGCGCCAGAACTTGGTCAGCCGCCAGAGATGCGCGGGGAGCCAGGTGAAGCCGGACTCCAGCAGCACGACTTTCAGTTCGGGGAACTTGGTGAACACGCCCTCGCAGACCAGCGAGGAGAGCGCGGCCTGGAAGGCAGCAGCCTGCGCGGCGTAGTCCTCGGTGTAGTAGGTGGGCCAGCCGAGCGGCGTGACCGGGTGGCGATAGGCGGAGCCGGCGTGGATGCCGACCGGCAGGCCGTGCTTTTCGGCCGCCGCGTAGATCGGCCAATAGTGACGCTTGCCCAGCGGGTGATCGTGCATCACCAGTAGCAGGATCTGCACGAAGCGGCGGTCCGGGGCGACGCGGTTGATTTCCTCGACCGCCAGTTCGGCGTTCTGCATCGGCACGACGATGGAGGCGCGCAGCCGCGGCTCCTTGTCCAGCCACTCGGCTGCGATCCAGTCGTTTACCGCGCGCGCGAAGCCGGCGCCCATGTCCTCGGAGAACAGGAGCTGCACGCCGTAGAGGCAGTTGCAGATCGCTATGATGGTGCCGAACGGGGTGAGCGCGTGGGCGCGCAGCGCATCGAGGTCGGAGCCGGGCTTGCCGTTGGGCAGGCGCCAGTCGGGACGGGAGGTCAGCGGCGAATTGGTTGGGTAGGCGATCGATTCGAGCTCGTGCACGCCGCGCTGGACGACGACGTCGCGCCAGTGGTCGGAGAGATAGGGGTGAAGCGCACGGATGTTGGGGACGGCGGGGTGGATGTCGCAGTCGATGCCGCCTGGTTCAAGGATGGACATGGACGGGGAGTGCTTTCCTGCACGGTTAGTGCTGGGCACGATAGTTGCCTGTTCATGGATCGTCCAATCAGCCCGTCCCGGATGCCGGCCTAGAGGGCGCCCGGCGTGCTCCTCGCTAGAGCTACTTCGGCCAGGAGCGAGAATGCCATGCGAACCATCGCACGGGGGCGCAAGAAGTCGCTGGTCCAGCACAGGCACAAATGAGGGGATGCGCGAGGGATTGCCATTTCCGTGCATTTCGGGAAAGTCGTACTTCCAAATGATCGGGAGAGGAAAGAGCCATGCCGTTCTATGAGAAGGGCGATGTTCGGATCCGCTATGAGGAAGCCGGCAGCGGATTCCCGTTGCTGGTTACCCCCGGCGGCGGGTTGAATTCCCGCGTCAGCAATTGGCCTACCGCGGTGTTCAACTCCATGGAGATTCTCAAGGACGAATTTCGCTGCATTACAATGGATCAGCGAAACGCGAACGGCGGCGAGTTGACTGGACCAATTCCAGCCACCGATCCGTGGGGTGCCTTTGCGGACGATCAGCTTGGCCTGATGGATCACCTGGGGATCAGGCAATTCTTGTTCATGGGCTACTGTATTGGCGGTTGCTTTGCTCTCAAGCTGATGGAGCGGGCTCCGGAGCGCGTGGTGGCAGGCGTGCTGGTTCAGACGGTCGGGCATCACCCCGAACATCCCGATTACATGTATAATTCCGGGCGGGACGTGTGGGCGCCTGAGTTACTTTCTCGGCGGCCCGATCTCAACATGGGGCAGGTGGAGCGGTATCTCCATGACCTTTACCGCAGGCGACCCGAGTTCGTTTACAGCGTGTCGCGAGACTTCGCGCGCTCCTGCCAAACGCCGATGCTCGTCCTTCCAGACGAAACACCAGCCCACCCGCTGGTATCCTCTGTCGAGGTCGCCTCACTCTGCCCGAACGCCGAGATCACGGTGTTCCCGTGGCGCGAGCCGCCTGAACTTAAGACCCGAACCATTGACCGTGTGCGCAAATTCCTGCGGACGTATCGACGATAGAGGCCAGCGCCCCGGCAGCGGATGAGTTCACGTGCGCCGCCGGGGTGGAGGCCAAGAGAAATGCGAACGATGTCGTACATCGTGGTCCGGATATTGTGTGCTTTCGGCAGTCTGATTGCAGGCGTCAGCCATACAGAGGCGTCCGCCACATCGCTCAAGCCAATCGATCAGGCGGCGCTTCAAGACACCGTGGATACGACAGCCAGGGAACTAATGATCCCGGGTGCCATGGTTCTTTTGCGCACGCCGCAGCGCGAGTTCATTGTCAGTTACGGGACGACGCAGCTGGGTGCGGCAACGGCTCCTCGTGCCGACACGCATTTCAGGATCGCCTCGAATACCAAGACGATGACATCTGCCGTCATTCTGCTCCTGGCCCAGGAAGGAAAAATAGCTCTCGGCGATTCCATCTCGAAATATGTCGCAGGCATTCCCAGCGGAGACGCCATAACCATCGCCGAACTGCTGAGCATGCGCAGTGGTCTCTATAACTACACCAATGCTTCAGAGCTCGCGGCAAGCCTGGACCATGACCCCGCCAGGGCCTGGACCCCAGCAGAGTTACTGGCCATAGCGCTTAGACATCCGCCGACATTCCCGCCCGGCCAAGCTTATGAATATTCCAACACCAACTATCTGCTGCTGGGTCATGATTGTCGAGAAGGTCGAAACCAAGGCATTGGCGGACGTCTTTGCGGCCCGTTTGTTTGGGCCGCTCGGTATGAGGGAAACATCGCTCCCTGCTAGTTCCTCCAATACGCTCCCCGAACCTTACTCGCATGGCTATCTTTACGGAAGTTCCTCCTACGCTCTGACGGATGCGCCCTATCCCGCCAATCTACAGGCTCAGGCCAAAGCAGGGACATTGAAGCCCAATGACGATACAGACCAGAACCCCTCCTATGCCTTAGCTGCCGGTGGCGCCATTTCCACCGCTCGCGAACTGGCGGTCTGGATTCGTGCACTGGTTGGTGGCGAGGTTCTCAGTTCCAGCAGTCAGCGCCAATGGCTTGAGAGCCCCGCACCCGAAGATACGAATAAACCAGATGGTCAAAAGTACGGGTATGGCATCGCTCAGATCAGCTTTGGCCCGAACAGACTTTATTTTCACGGCGGCGAAATGCCTGGCTATAACTCATTCATGGGCCACGATCCGATCAACGATGTAACGCTCATTGTATGGACCAATCTGACTCTATCCATCGGTAGTCAGGTGACGGCTAATGCCATCATGCTAAAAGTGCTCGACCAGGTCTATGTGGAATTGCCGCTCAGAAAGAGGCCGTAACGCGCACCTGCAGATCTAGGGCTACTCTGTCACTGAGATTTAAGCATCAACCAACGACCGCTATCGACATCGATTCGTCAGCTGAAATCGCCCTAGGCCTCTCCCTTTCTATGGTTCCATCTCACTGCCGCGCGCTCGATATTGGGAGCGGGCGGCCCGATTGCCCCTCAATCAGGGCACTGAACCGTGAATGTACCGCTCAGCACGATCCGAGCCCGGTCCCCGCAAAATGGACAGGCGCTGCTTCCCGTAGTCTGGTGAATATGTCTCATTTGGCCACTCCGGGCCAGAACGCCGGGGTGCAGGTTCGAACAATGGCCAGCGCGGCCGCTAAACCGAAGTTTGCATTTGTGAACTGCGCAAGTGGTTGATCTGGTTATCGGAATTGGCAATCAGTTTTAGTGGCTACTGGACACGCATGGGTTCGAGGTTGAGCAGGCTGAAAGCGGCCTCCTGCAGTGGAGTTGTCTTGGCGTAAAGCGTGAACCGATGGGCGGTTCGCATCGGCACACGCATTGTGTTGCGGGTCAGCGTCCCGAGATGTGTCATGAGGCCGGCGAAGCCCATGACACGCTGACCGTTGGCGGTACGCTTGGTGGCCTTCTTGGCTTTGGCTGCCTCCGACGGTTCCGTACTGGCGACTGGGGAGGAGCGTTCTGCCCTTGCAGCAGCGCGTTCAGTGTCGTGGAACAGCAGCGGGGCCAAGGCGTCGCGCAGATGCCACTCGACGTGATAGGCGAGCATGCACAGGAAGACGTGGGCGCGCACGCGCGGTGCGGTCCAGTGGCGGATCGGGCGGATATCGAGATCAACGGTCTTCATGCTGCGGAAGGCACGTTCGACCCGTGACAAATCCTTGTAGGCCTGCACGGCTTCGTTCGCATCGAGATGCTCGACCGGCACGGATGTGCGGATCACGTAGACGCCGTCGAGGCGAGCTTCTGCCTCAATCTGTTCGATCCGGCGCTGGAATGCGAAGTGGCCATCGCGGATCTCGATGGCGAGATGCTTGGCCATCTTCCGACTGTTCACCACACCGCCCACTGCCAGGCCGATCTCGGCGGCGCTTCGCAACGGCGAGTGCCTGCGGCGGACCTGCGCCTGGATGCGGGCAAGCTCGCGTTCGGTGGCGGCCAGCAGTTCCTCGCGCTTGCGCGCGCGTTCGGCGGCGAGTTCGCGGTTACGGCAGACAATGAGCCGCTCGCCGGGGAACATCTCGGGCGCGCTGATCTCGGCCAGGTCGCGCTCGTCGAACAGCGACAGCTGCAACGGCCCGTTCTCCGCCGCCAGCGCCTGAATGGCCGGTGCCCGCAGGCAGGTGATCCAGTCTACGCCGGCCGGCCTGAGGTCTGTGCCGATCCGCGCCGAGGTGATCATGCCGCGGTCGCCAACCAGCACCACGCGGCTGATGCCGAAGCGATCCTTGAGCTTCTCGACCTGCGCGCTCAGCGTCGCCGGGTCGGCCGTGTTGCCGTCGAACACCTCGACTGCGACCGGCAGCCCCTCGCGTGTGCACAGCAGTCCGTAGACGATCTGCGGCCGGTCGCCACGGTGATCGCGGCTGTAGCCGTGCTGCGCCAACGGACAGCAGCGACCCTCGAAATACGACGAACTCACGTCGTAGAGCACCAGAACGCCGTCTTGCAGATGCCGCCTTGCCAGGCCGCTCTCAATCCGCCGCTGACGGTCCAGCAGCCAGTCCAGGCCTCGTACGCCTCGCGCTCCTTGACCTCCCCCAGGCGCAGCACCGCGCCTAGGCTCGATGTCGCAGTCTCCTCGTCCACCGCGCGGACAAACCCGAGCTTGGAGCGCGGCGTGATCAGCCGGTCCACGATCATCGCCACCACCAGACCGCAATGTCGCCGCGACGCCGCGTCCTTCGCTGTGCTCAGGATCAGCCGGTCCAGCGCGATCCCGCGCAGCATGCCGAGCGCCGCTGCGACATGGCCATGCGGCAGTGACCGCTCGATCTGCATCTCGTTCGGGCCGGTGCCGATCACCGTGCCGCCCTTCAGCAGCGCCTTCAGCCCATTGATGACATCACCCGGCAGCTTGCTCAGGTTGGCCAGCGTGCGCTTCTGCGCACGGCCTTCCTCGTCGCGATAACTCTCCCGCAACAGCACCGCCGGCGGAGACGACCGATTAGGAACCGTCTCGATGAACATGGCCGAATCGAATCACACTCCGGCCGTTTTGGGAATCCCTACATGGACACAAAATCCACACCAATCTTCAAACAACACACTGACAGGATTCAGCCTTCAAGTCCCGACACGTGAAAACTTCAGGCTCAACCAACGACCGCTATCGACATCATTGTCAGCTGAAATCGCCCTAGGCCTCTCCCTTTCTATGGTTCCATCTCACTGCCGCGCGCTCGATATTGGGAGCGGGCGGCCCGATTGCCCCTCAATCAGGGCACTGAACCGTGAATGTACCGCTCAGCACGATCCGAGCCCGGTCCCCGCAAAATGGACAGGCGCTGCTTCCCGTAGTCTGGTGAATATGTCTCATTTGGCCACTCCGGGCCAGAACGCCGGGGTGCAGGTTCGAACAATGGCCAGCGCGGCCGCTAAATATAGACTATATGTTCGGCGATCGTTGCAATATGTGGGTCGATCGGGCAGCCTCGATGCGAGGCAAAGGGAGCCAATTCGCAATGTCGTTCAAGGTCCAGGTTGGTCCACCGCAAATTGCCATTCATCAGGGTCAAACGGTGCTGGTGGCTGAACAGGACGGGCAGATCGGCTGGCCCAGCGAAAAGGGGCTGTATTTTCTCGACACGCGCATGGTCAGCAGCTGGAGTCTGTATGCCAATGGCGAACCATGGGACCTTCTGAACGGTGGTGCGATTACCTATCACGCCGCCAGGATCTTCCAGACCAACCGAGCATTCCTGACCGAGGACGGCCCAATCCAGGCCCGCACCCTGGGCCTCACCCTCAGCCGGCATCTCGGCGGCGGCATGCACGAGGACATCGACGTATCCAACAACAGCCAGAAACCGGTGCGCTTCAACCTGGAGATCGCGCTGCGGTCCGACTTCGCTGACATCTTCGAGGTGAAGAGCAACCGCATCGTCAGGCGCGGCCGTATCAGTACCCACTGGTCGGAGTCGCGCCAGCAGTTTCGCCTGACCTATCGCAACAAGGATTTCTGCCGCGAGGTCATCATCACGGCCAATCCGACCGGCGCCAAAGCGATGTATGCCAACGGCCGCCTGAGCTTCGAGATCTCGCTCGACCCCGACGAGTCCTGGCACTGCTGCCTGCTCTATGACCTGGTTGACGGAAAGGACCGGCACACCGCTCCGCGCGAATGCCTCGGGCATAGCCACAAAGGCAAGCATCTCGAAGCGATCGAGGAGTGGGAACGCACGGTTCTGAAGATCCGGACGTCGAACGAGGAATTCTACCGGTGCTACCACCAGGGCATTCAGGACATGGCTGCGCTCCGGCTGCCAATCGCCGGTACCGACCGCATGGTGTTCATTCCCGCGGCCGGCCTTCCCTGGTTTGTTGCCCTGTTCGGTCGCGACAGTCTGATCGTCTCGCTGCAGACGATGCTGGTCTACCCGGAGTTCGCCCGTGGCGCGCTCGATGTCCTGGGCGCGCATCAGGCGCAGGAGCGGGATGACTATCGCGACGCTGAGCCGGGCAAGATCCTGCACGAGCTTCGCTATGGCGAACTTGCGCACTTCAAGCTGATCCCGCACACGCCGTACTACGGCACGTCCGACGCCACGCCGCTTTACCTGATCGCGTTGCATTCCGCCTGGCGCGCCACCGGCGATCGCTCACTGATCGAACGGCACCTGCGGACGGCCGAAGGTTGCCTCGACTGGATCGACAACTACGGCGACCGCGACGGCGACGGGTTCCAGGAGTACCAGACGCGCTCCTCGGCCGGCTATGAGAACACCGGCTGGAAGGATTCCGGCGATTCGGTGATGTACACCGACGGCACTTTGGTGAAAGGACCGAAGGCGCTGTGCGAACTGCAAGGCTACGTCTACGACGCCTGGGTTCGCATGGCGCAGATCTACGACACGCTTGGCCGTCACGACCGAGCCCGGCACCTGCGCGAGAAGGCCATCGCGATCTACCGCAAATTCAACGAGGCCTTCTGGGATGAGGAATCCGGCTTCTACGCCTATACGCTCGACGGCGACAAGAAACCGGTATTCTCCGTCGCATCCAATCCGGGTCACTGCCTGTGGTCCGGGATCGTCCCCAAGGAACGCGCGGGGCGCGTGGTCAAGCGACTGATGCAGCCGGATATGTGGAGTGGCTGGGGTATCCGCACGCTGTCGGCCAGCCACAAAGCGTTCAATCCCTACAATTATCAGACCGGCGCGGTCTGGCCGCACGACAACGCCATCATCGCCATCGGCTTCCGCCGCTATGGCTTCGCGGCCGAAGCCGCGGCTGTGGCACGCAGCATCAGCGATGCCGCCAGCCATTTCCTGATGAACCAGCTGCCGGAACTCTATGCCGGCCTGCAACGCGACCCGAACAATTTTCCCGTGCAATATGTCGGCGCGAACGTGCCGCAGGCCTGGGCGGCCGGCGCGCCGTTCGTGCTGCTGCAGGTCATGCTCGGCATCTGGCCGGACGCACCGAACGGCAAACTCTACGTGGATCCTGCGCTGCCGGACTGGCTGCCTGACGTGACACTGTTCGATCTGCGCCTGGGCCGCCGAACCTTCGACGTCCGGTTCTGGCGCGACGGCCCTGATACGAAGTTCGAAGTGACGCGGGGCGACAGCCGCTCAGTGGTGCATCGCAGCGTCACCGAGATGCCCGATCTGGACGACCTTCTCGCACAGGCCGCCAACTAACCAGCCACAACCGTACTCGGCACCCCCATCGAGGGTGGCGGCGGCGCGGCCGCCACTCCGGTTTCCGGCATGACCAGCCACAGCAGCAGCGCACCGGCCAGGCCGGCAAGCGCCAGTCCGAGGAACGCCGTGCTGTCACCGAACGCATCGGCGATGATGCCGGCGAACGTCGTGCTGATCGACGCGCCGATGGCAATCGCCACGCCCAGTGCGCCCAATGTGAGATTGAACCGCCCGGACTCGCGGGTCAGATCGGCCGCCACCAGCGTCATCGTCACGCCAAACACCGCAGCACTCACCCCGCTCAGCAACTGGCAGAGAACCAACAGAAATGGGGTCAGCGCGCTGGCATACAGCAGTCCCTGCAGCGGGAGCATCATCCAGCCGAGCAACATGATCGGTCGTCGGCCCAGACGGTCGGAGCTTCGTCCGACCCATGGCGACAGCAGTGCGACGACGACCTGTGGAATCACAATGGTGGCGGCGATGATGATGTCGGCGAGTTCTGGATGCCGTTTCGTGATCTGCGTCGCCGCCAATGGCAGCATGGCGGCGTTCGAGATGAAGAACAGCACGACGCAGGCAGCGAAGGTCAGCAGGCGCCAATCCAGGAACAGCTCCTTCAGCCCCGCCAGACCTGCCGCGGCGTCCTTCTGTTCGGCCTCCGCCTCAGGCTGGCCGGTTCCGTGACCGATCATGCGCAACGCCATCAGCGCGGGCACGCCAAGAGCCGCGGTGAGCCAGAACACCGAACCGGCCGACACGAATGAACCGGCCGCTCCCATCACACCCGCCGCCAGCCCGCTGCCAAGTGACGCGAAGCGCGCATTCCGGCCGATGCGCTCGCTGAACGCCGCCCGGCCGACCAGCGCCAGGCTGACCGCGGCGATCGCCGGCCCGATGACCGAGCTGGCGAGGCCATGCAGGACCTCGGCGACATAGACCGACATCTGCGTCGGCGAGAGCGCGTACATCAGCGCGGTGCCGCTGATCGACAGGGTGCCGAACCAGACCGCCCAGCGCTTGTCGCGCATGCCGTCCACCAGCGCGCCGGCGGGCACCTGGCTGACCAGGCTGCAGATCGTGCCGATCGTCAGCGCGTAGCCAATTTCGGCAGTCGTCCAGCGGTTCTCCGTCAGATACACCGCGATGAACGGGCCGAATCCTGTTTGCACATTGGCAACGAAGAAATTCAGCCAGTCCAGTCCCTGCAGGCTGCGCGGCTGTGGCATCCGCTAGCGACCGTTTCCGAGAGTTGTCGGACCGCTGCCGTACTTGAATTCCGGAATTGCACCGAGCTGCTGGCGCGTCAGCGACAGGTGGATCGGATGGGTCGGGTCTTCCGGCGCGACGTGCAGGACCTGCCACGCAACCGCCACCTTGCGACGGCCGATCCCAAGCGCGCCGCCATAATCGATCACCGCCGCTCGCGGTCTCCCGTCGTCATCCACCAGTACGTCCCAGAGGCGTCCCGCGTCCGAACCGTTCGAATCCTGAACATGTCCACCGACCACGCCGTGGACCTGACCGGGCGGGATCGTTTGCACCGCCATTCCGGTCACCTCCGGCACCGGCTGTGACGACGCCCCTGGCGCAGCCAGCAGCAGCAACGTCATCCACAAGGCGTGCCACGATGGGACTTGATTCACTCGCCTTTCTTGCATCGGTTCTGTTTACGTTACAAGTGGCAGATCGCGGTGACATGCGTCGACCTTCACACTCGGCGAGGCTAAGAATTTGCTGTGGCCGGACGTCCAAGCATTCGAATGCAGCATTCGAAGCAAGTCGTCTGCCCGGCGTACCCGCACATGTTTTTACCCTAGGTCGCGAGGGATTGATCGATGTTAGCCAGCTTCGGAGCTTGTGTCGCCGTGCTCCTGGCGCTGCTCGCAACGGATGCCGCAGCCTCCGATGACGGGCTGTTTCAATGGCAGCGAGTTGGCGCAGAGACCTACGCCAACTCCTGCGGAGTTTGCCATCAATCGAACGGCGAGGGTGTCGCGAGCACCTTCCCGCCCCTGGTGGGACATGCTCCGGCCGTCGTGGCGCGTCCTGGGGGGCGTGACTATCTTGCGCACCTCGTGGTCTATGGACTTGAAGGTCACATTACCGTCCAGGGCAAGCCATTCGATGGTGCCATGCCGCCATGGGGTGAGTCGTTGAGCGACGAGAAGCTCGCAGCCGTACTTGACTACGTGCTGCACAGTTGGGCCAACGAACAGGCTCTACCTGCCGACTTCAAGCCATTTGTTCCAGCTGAAATCGCCGCCGTCCGCAACCAGAAGATGACCGCCGCCCAAATCTATGCACTCCGCAGCCAGGTGATGCCTGAGGCACCGGCGACGGTGGCGGTCTTCGCGCCGCCTCAGTTCACACAGGAACAGGCCGACAGGGGGCACGCTGCCTATCGGCGCAATTGTCAGGACTGTCACGGTGCGAACCTGAACGATGGCGAATTCGGCGGCGCTCCCTTGAATGGCCAGTACTTTTCGCGTCACTGGGGCAACGGCAGCGTTGCAGCCTTGTACGGCTTCATGCGCACGAAGATGCCGCCGGATCGCCCTGGCAGGCTCAGTCCGCAGACCTACGCCGATCTTACGGCATTCCTGCTGACCAGGAACGGCTACCAGGCCGCGCAGACGGAACTGCCTCCTGACCCCGAGGCGCAGGAGCGAATGAACCTTAGGCGGTAATTCGTCCGATGGGCGATCTGACACTTCAGCATGTGGTACTCCGTATCATTGCTGTACCTGCTGATCGCCTCGGTGCACGGTTACGCAATCGCGGCTACGGCCTACAGTCTGGGCGATCCAGGGCCGCACCATGACAATCGGCTGAGCCTGAACCCGCTACGGCACGTCGATATCCTCGGCGGCCTGCTCGCCGTATTGTTCACGTTCGGGTGGATCAGATCGATCGCGATCGATCACGACAGGTTATGGCTCGGGCGCGTCGGACTGGCGATCGTGGTCATTGCCGCGTCATGCGCGACGATCGGCCTCGCCTTGATTCTGCATCTTGTGCGGCCGGCCCTATTGAACTGGCTACCGGACACCGCATCGTCGACACTGTTCATCCTTGTCGAAACGGTCAGCCAGCTCTGCGTGAGCTTCACGCTGGTCAATCTGCTGCCTGTGCCGCCTCTGACAGCGCAGCATATTCTCGTTGCCATGCTGCCCCGCAAGCGAGACCTGCTTCGCCGACTTTCGCCCTACTGCGCCGTGTTTCTCGCCCTACTGATTGTGAGTGGCGTGATGGCGCGGCTACTTGGGCCGATCGAGGCGATCGTCAGCAACGCCATTGCCATCGGCTGAACCACCCGCGCCGTAGCGCGCCACGATGGCGGCCAGCTGGCCGTCTTTGTGCAGACGCGCCATTGCGGCCGAGATCGCGCGCTTCAGCGTCAGATCGCCCTTCCATAGCCCAAATACGACGGGGTAACGCGCGAGCTGCGCGGGCATCCGATGCACCGACCACCCGCGCGGCGTCGCCAGTTCGGTTGCCAGCAGACGTTCTGTGATGCCGACATCGAAGCGGCCGCTGGCAACGCCGGCGACGAATTCGTCAATGTCGCTTGTGACGATGACCTGCGCCTTTGCCGCCCGCAGATAGCTCGCGAGTGCGATCCGATCGAGGCCCGACAGTTCAACCAGAACGCCAACTCGAGAACCTTGCAGGCTCGGCGCCGGGTGTGGGGTAAGCAGTGCCCAGCCGGTCGCCGCGTACGCCGGCGTCGTATCGAGAAACGAGCGCGTGGTCGCAGAACCTACCACGCCGCCCGCGAATACCTCGCACTGCGCCCTGGTGATGTGCCAGGTCCGCGGATTGAAGTCCCTGCCCATCACTGGATTCGAGACGGTCACAAGACTTACCCCGAGGTCGCGCGTGATCGCCTGCAGCAACTCGATGTCAATTCCAGGCGTCGCTGGAACGCCGGTGACAAGAGGTGGGTAGTAGGGCGGCATGCACACCCGCAGCGCGCCAGTGGCACGCACATTTCGGAGTGCCGTGTCAGGCGGCAACAGATAAACCGCGCCGAGCAAGCCGAATACGCCGGCGAACGAAACTACATCGCGCCGCTGCGGCAGCCAGCGTGCCATCGGTGCTCAGGCTTTGCCGAAGTCGCGCAGTGCCCACGCGAAGAACACCACCACCATACCGACCAGAACCATCGGCCCCATCCACGGCTCGAACTGGCGGAAGTGAATGAACGCCCCACGCAATGCGTCGACTGCATAGGTCATCGGATTGCAGCGCACCAGGACGACGAGCCATTCCGGATACAGGACCAGGGTTTGCGCTCCGGTCAGAGAAGGATCGAGCGGAAATATCGACCCTGATGTGAAATAGAGCGGCAGGATCACTGCGTTGGAGAATACGCCGAACCCCTCGAAGCTGCGGATGTGGCCGGCGATGACAACACCGAGCGACGTCAGCCCGAACGCGAGCAGCGCCATCAGCAGAAGCCCCCAGCCGATATCGCTCAATGACAGTGAAAGATCGGCAAACTGCGCCAGCACCAGCACCAGGCAGCCGTGGAACAACGCCACCGTGGCTCCGCCAAGCACCTTGCCAAGCAAAATGGTCGCACGCGGCAGCGGCGACACAAGCACCTCGCGCAAAAAACCGAATTGGCGGTCCCAGATCACCGACACCGCCGACTGCACGGATGTGTACATGATGTTGAGTGCTATGACGGCGGGGAAGATGAACTGCAAATAGGTGTAGGGCACAACGAAGCGGACCTCGCCGTAGATCTCGCCGCGGAAGTAAGGATTGAGCCCGACGCCCATCACCAGCACCCACAACAGCGGCCGGCTCACGCCACCGATGAGCTGCCCGCGGTCGCGTATGGCGCGCTTCACCTCGCGGAACCAGATCGCGTAGAGCCCACCAAGCTGCAGCCGCACTGCCTCACCAAGTCGATCGCGCGCTGTCGGCGCCACATCGCTCATCGTGTGTGCTCCCCGCCCTGGCGACCGAACGCCAAAGTCCGTTCGCGAGCACCGGCCGCCTGGTCGCGGATCTCCCGACCGGTGAGGGACAGAAACACGCTTTCCAGGCTCGGCTCTTCGACCGAAAGGCGACGAATGCGGCCGCCGTAGCGCGCCAGGAACTCTTCCGCGAAAGCTTCGCCGCTCGAGTGAAGGATGATCTCGGCGTTGTGTCTGAATGCCATGTCGGGATAGGCGGCCATGATCTCCGAACCCGTCGCCTCCTCGCGCGGCATCACCCGCAGCAACTGCTGGCCATGCGCAGCCTTCAGTGCAGCCGGCTCATCGAGTGCCAGCATCCTGCCGCGGTCGATGATGCAGACACGATCGCACGCCTCCACTTCCTCGATGTAATGCGTGGTCACGAGGACAGTCAGTTCGCGCCGGCCGCGCAATTGGCCGATATACTGCCAGATCCGCTCGCGCGACTGCGCGTCAAGTCCGACGGTCGGCTCGTCCAGGAACAGGATGGTGCTGTCATGGGTCAGCGCACGCGCGAGCTCAACCCGACGCTTCATTCCCGAGGATAGGGTGCGTACCAAGCGTTCGCGCCAATCCGTCAATTCCACGAGCTCAAGCATCTCATCGATTCGCCGCTGACGCAGCCTATGCGGAACCCCGTAAACCAGACCGTGAAAGTTGAGATTTTCATAGACCGTGAGGCGATCGTCCAGGCTTGGCTCCTGAAATACCACGCCTATGGTGCGCCGGCTCATGGCGGGCTGCGCTACGACGTCGACTCCTTCGATGCGCACGGTGCCGCTGTCTGGCTGGAGAAGGGCACAGAGAATATGCAGCAAGGTCGTCTTGCCGGCGCCGTTCGGACCAAGCAGCGCGAACAGTTCCTGGCGTCGCACATCGATGCTGATGCCATCCAGCGCAACCGTGCGGCCGTAGCGTTTGGCAAGGTCGTGCACCTCGATGACGTTGTCTGCAGTCATCGCCGCTGCGCCATTGGATGCTGCATCGCTGCGCCGCGATCAACGAACCGGCGTTGCCGGGAAGTGCTCGTCCGTCAGGATGCCGGAGATCGTGCCATCGGCGGTCAGCGATTCGATCGCACGGTCGAGGCTATTGCGCAGGAAGGACTGACTGCGCAGTAGCAGGGCGCCGACATTCGCAGTCGATCGCGGCAACGGGTCGGGCGCTATTTCCCGCAGCCCGGCAATGCCGGGATTGGACTTTCGCAGCGCCCAAAGTGCGGGAGCCCAGACCAGCGCCGCACCTGTTGTCTGATTCAGCACGGACCGCAGTGCTGCCTCGTCCGAAGCCATGGGGTATTTGTCCCATCTTCTGCCAGCACCAACCGCGAGCAGATATTGCGACAGCCGCAGATCCGCGGCAGTGCCGATGGTTGCGCCGATCGCTCGGCTGATCGGTATGTCGGATAGCGTCCTCCAGGCTGGATCGGCGGTAACATAAACATAGGCCGCGCGATAATAGGGTCGCGTGATCGTAACCCAGTCCGGATAGGCGTCCGCAACGAGCTTGAATCCGAAGAACACATCACAGTGCTCGATCAACATTCGATATGTGACGTCAAGATCGTCGCCCGACATGTCGGTGGTCTTCGGGTCCTCGCCGATCAGGTACTCTTGACCCTGTAGCAGCAGCGCGTCGGCCACTGCTGCAGAAATTTTGCGCGCGATGGTCCAATCGGGATCACGCATGTCGATGCAGTAGCGCAGCGTTGCGTTCGTCTCGTGCGTGCCGAACCGCCATTGATCGGCGACGAACGGCGTGTCGGCAAATGCCACGCCGCTCAGGCACACTATCACAGCGAGGATTTCCGCCAGTCGCTGCAGTCGCCGCAGCAAAAAAATTGCAGGGGCACGACGAGGATGGGCGGGACGGCCAGGCATGGTCACGCCCCGCTCCAAGGATGCTCTAGCGCTTGTCGGGGAGGGCAAAGACCCACAGAACCGAACCGCCATCCGGCGCAACCAGTTCCGGCGTCAATGTCGCGAGCGACTTGGCATGAGTTGAACCGTTGCCGACTGACACTGCTACATATTGCTTGCCGTTCACGGAGTAGCTGACCGGAAAGCCATTGATGGCATTGTTGGTGCGTATCTGCCAGACCACCTTGCCCGTGGCATCGTCCCATGCGCGGAAGTAACGGTCCCACGCACCGGCGAACACAACGCCGCCTGCGGTCGGTAGAACCGCGCCGGTCGCGGGCGCGCGATGGCGGAACGACCACGTGGTGGAGCGGTCGGTCAACTTGACTGCGTCGATTCGCCCGACGTTGCCGTCGCTGCCGGGCACCAGCGTGCGCGCGAAGATGGCGCGACCGCCGCCCGTGTAGGCCTGACCAGGATCGAGCGGCGTCGGCGTGGTGTTCGAACAGAATTCGTTGAGCGGCAGGAACAGCGTCTGTGTGTTCGGGTTATAGGCCGTCGATGGCCAGCCGCGGCCTCCTGGATCGGCAGGACAGTTGACTGTGGTCTTGCCGATATGGGGGATTGCCTCCTGGTTGATTGTCTTCGCGCCAGTCTTCTGATCGATGTTGGCAACCACGTTCTGTGGAATTGTCTGTTTGGCCCACAGCCACTCGCCCGTGGTACGATCGAGCGCCTCGATGATGCCAAGCTTCCCGGCGGTGATGACCATCTTGCGGGTCGCGCCATTGAACGGCAGGTCGATCAGCATCCGCTCGTACACATAGTCCAGATCCCATGTATCGTTTTCCAGATACTGATAGTACCACTTCAGCTGTCCGGTGCCGGGATCGATCGCAAGCGTCGAATCGGAATAGAGCGACGAATTGGTGATGCCCGGCGCCACCTTGGGCGGCAACGTGCCGCGCATTTCGGCAATCCAGGGGTAAGGCTGACCAACCCCGTAGAAGACCAGGTTCTGTTCGGGATCATACGCGCCCGAGATCCAGGCGGAGGCGCCAAACCGGCTCTCCAACGGCACCCCGTTCCAACTATTGGAATTGGGGTCTTCGGGATGCGCGATCGTCCATACCCGCCACTTCTCCGCACCGGTCTTGAAGTCGTGTCCCGTGATGAAGCACCCGCCAGGCTCGGCGTTGCCGCACCCTGTCATGCCCTGAAGCACCATTCCGTTGGCGATGAACGGGCCCGACGTGTAACGCCATCCCTTGCGCCAGTCGGCGGTCTCGTGATCCCAGGCGATCTCGCCGGTCTTCGCATCCAGCGCCACGAGGTGCGCGTCAGACGTGGCGATGATCAGCTTGTCCTGATAGATCGCCATGTTGCGCTTTGCCAGGATGTTGCCGGCAAGATCGATGATCGCCTGCGGCAGGTCGCGTTTATACTCCCAGATCAGATCGCCCGTGGCGGCGTTCAGCGCCTGCACCTTGTCGGCATAATTCCAGATGTAGAGCACGCCGTCGTGCACGATGGGTGTGCTTTCCGTGGCACCGTTCGTCAGCGACCACGTCCAGGCAACCTGCAGATCCTTGACATTGTCCCTGGTGATCTGATCGAGGGGACTGAAACCATAGCCGTCATAGGTGCGGCGCCACATCAGCCAGTCGCCGGCGTCAGGCTTGCGCAGCATCTCGTCTGTGACCGGCCGCATGTTCTTCGTCACATCGGAAGGAGCCGATGGCTGGGCGCGCACCGAGATGGCTGGCAGAAGACACAGCGAGAGCCCCGCGATGGCTGCCCTGCAGGCGCTGGCCATTGAGTTCTTGCCGATAGTCATTGTGATACGCTCCCCCTCGTCATTGCTTGGCGTGTCCAACGCTCGGTCCGCACGCTTGGCGTTGCAGTCAACCCTGATGCTCGAACATCAAAGCGTCAAGATCGAGGGTATGAGGCGCACATCACTGACGGACCCGTTTCGCTATGGACCTCGAGACGCGCTTACGCCTGAAATCGCGCAGGATTTCGCGAGCGGCGTTGTGGCCGGGCGCGCCTGTGACGCCGCCTCCCGGGTGGCCCCCCGAGCCGCACAAATAGAGGCCCGCGATCGGACCCCGGTAATCCGCATGGCCCAGCATCGGACGCGCTGAGAAGAGCTGCCTGAGGTCAAGCGATCCGTGGAATATGTCGCCACCGACGAGACCGAATGTTCTCTCGAGATCGAGTGGGGACAAGATCTGGCGCGCCAATACCGAACGGCGGAAATTCGGCGCATACTTGTCGACCGTCTCGATCATGAGATCCGCGACGGTCTCGCGATGATCGTCCCACGAAGAACCGTCGGGCAACTGCGGCGCAACGTGCTGGCAGAACAAACTCGCCACGTGCAGTCCGCGCGGCGCGAGAGTGTCATCGAGCGTTGAGGGGATGACCAATTCCACGATCGGACTGCGCGACCACCCGGTAGAACGCGCGTCGAAATAGGCCCATTCCATATACGAGAGACTTGGCGCGATGATGATGCCCGAGGCATGGTGCTCGGCACACGCGCTTCCTGGCAACGCTGTGAAGTCGGGCAATTCGGAAAGCGCGACGTTCATGCGAAATGTGCCCGAGCCGCAACGCCAGTTCTCCATGCGCCGCCGAAATCCCTCGGGCAAGGCAAGCGGATCGACAAGGGCGAGGTAGAGGAGCTTGGGATTGATTCCTGCGGCAACGGCCGCGGCACGGATTGTCTCGCCCTTGTCCGTCTCGACGCCGACGGCGCGGCCATTTTCCACAATAACCCGGCGCACCCGCGTCGAAAGCCTGATGTCCACGCCATGGGTGATGGCGGCGTTCGCCATGGCCTGGGTGATCGCACCCATGCCGCCGATAGCGTGCCCCCAAACACCTTTCTGGCCGTTCACCTCGCCGAAGTTGTGGTGCAGGAGAACATACGCCGACCCTGGCGCGTACGGGCTCGCATAATTGCCGACGACACTGTCGAAGCCGAAAGCGGCCTTGATAGGTGCGCTTTCGAACCAGCCATCGAGGAAATCGCCGGCGGAGGCCGTGAAAAGATCGAGAAGGTCCCGCTGTAGATCGAGCCCGAGGGACCGAATTCGCTTGCCCATCCTGCCGACCTTGACCAATTCGGCGATTGCGGTCAGCGGGGCCGCTTCGACAACGTTTGGTGGCGTCTCGAGGACGGTGGCGCGCAAGACGTCGGCGACCGCCGCCAGGCGTGTTTGATAATCGTCCAGACGATCCGCATCTCGCGCCGAGAATTTCGCGACCTCTCGTTTCGTTTGCCCGCCGCCAACCTTCAGGAAGCGTCCGTCATCCAATGGAAGGAAGTTGGCGATCGGACGCTCGACGATGCGCAACCCATGGGCACCGAGGTTGAGGTCACGGATGATCTTTGGGTTCAATAGGGAGACGGTGTAGGACGCGACCGAATTGGAAAAGCCTGGAGCGAACTCTTCCGTGACAGCCGCACCTCCGACCACCGGACGCTGGTCGAGCACCGCGACCTTCAACCCGGACATTGCCAGATAGGCGGAGCAGACGAGGCCGTTGTGCCCGCCGCCGATGATGACAACGTCATGCATTAGACACTAGCGCACCTGCCAGACGCTAGAGTCACAGCCGCGCCGCCCTTAGCCGCAACGCGTTGCCGATGACCGAAACCGAACTTAGCGCCATGGCGAGCGCGGCGACGATCGGGCTGAGCAACAGGCCCAGCGACGGATAGAGAACACCGGCCGCGATCGGTATCCCGGCGATGTTGTAAATGAACGCCAGCGTCAGGTTCTGTCTGATGTTGCGCATCGTGGCTCTGCTCAGCGCCCGTGCTCGTGCGATACCGGCGAGATCACCCTTCACGAGTGTAATACCGGCACTCTGGATCGCGACCTCCGTACCCGTGCCCATCGCGATCCCCACATCCGCTTCGGCCAGCGCCGGGGCGTCATTGACGCCATCGCCGGCCATGGCGACCACTCGACCTTCCTGACGCAGGCGCCGAACGATGCCGCTCTTGTCCTCCGGCAGAACGTCAGCCTGCACGTCATCGATGCCAAGCTTGCGTGCCACTGCCTCTGCCGTGGTCCGATTGTCGCCAGTCAGCATCACGATGCGTACATTGTCCGCGCGAAGACCGTCGAGCGCTGCCTGCGTGGTTGGTTTGATCGGATCGGCGATCGCGATGACACCGGCCGGCTTGCCATCGACTGCGAGGAACAGCGCCGTGGCCCCCATCTTGCGCTGTGCCTCGGCCTCCGTGGCAAGCGAGCCCAGTTCAACGCGGAGATCTTCCATCAGACCGGCGTTGCCGAGCGCCACCGTGTGACCATCGACCGAACCGGTCACCCCCTTGCCGGTGACTGATGCGAACCCTGTTGCTTCCTTGAGTGCGAGCGAGCGATCCCGTGCGGCTGCGACAATTGCCGCGGCAAGCGGATGCTCGCTGGACCGCTCCAGGCTCGCCGCCAGCAGCAGGACGGTGGTTTCCGACATGTCGGGTGCGGCGACCACCGCAACCACGCGAGGCCTGCCCTCGGTCAGCGTCCCGGTCTTGTCCACCACCAGGGTATCGACCTTCTCCATGCGCTCCAGCGCCTCGGCCGACCTGATCAGCACGCCACCCATTGCGCCCTTCCCGACACCGACCATGATCGACATAGGCGTCGCCAAGCCGAGGGCGCAGGGACAGGCGATGATCAGAACGGACACCGCCGCGATCAGCCCATAGGCCAGTGCAGGCGGCGGTCCCCAGACGGCCCAGGCGATGAATGACACAACCGCCGCAACAATGACCGCCGGCACGAACCAGCCGGAGACCACGTCGGCCATGCGTTGGATCGGCGCTCGGCTGCGCTGTGCTTCGGCCACCATGGCGACGATCCGCGCGAGCATCGTGTCCGAGCCGATCTTCTCCGCGCGCATGATCAGGGAGCCGGTGCCGTTCACGGTACCGCCGATGAGCCGGTCGCCCGATTGCTTCGCCACCGGCATGGATTCGCCGGTGACCATCGACTCATCGACCGCGCTGCCGCCTTCCAGCACCTTGCCGTCCACCGGCACAGCGTCGCCCGGCCGCACGCGCAGCCGGTCGCCGATCTGAACCGACGCGACCGGGATCTCCTCGTCCTCTCCCGCCGGTGTCAGCCTCCGAGCAGTCTTTGGCGCGAGGTTGAGCAGTGCCCTGATCGCGCCGCCCGTCTGCTCGCGCGCGCGCAGCTCCAGCACCTGCCCGAGCAGCACCAGGACGGTGATGACAGCCGCCGCCTCGAAATAGACGGCGACCGTTCCGTCCATGCCACGGAACCCCGCCGGGAATATGCCGGGCAGGAACGTCGCCACCAGGCTGTAGACATAGGCCGCACCGGTGCCCAGCGCGATCAGGCTGAACATGTTGAGGCTGCGGTGCACGACCGAGGCCCATGCGCGTTCAAAGAACGGCCAGCCGGCCCACAGCACGACCGGGGTCGCGAGCGCGAATTGCAGCAGAGCAGAGAGACGCGGCGACACCAGATCGTGCAGGCCCAGTGTCGGGACATGCCCCCCCATCTCCAGCGCCACGACAGGCAGCGCGAGCACGAGCCCGATCCAGAAGCGGCGGCCCATGTCGATCAGCTCGGCGTTCGGCCCGGTCTCGGCAGGCACCTCCAGCGGCTCCAGCGCCATGCCGCAGATCGGGCAGCTTCCGGGACCGTTCTGCCGGATCTGGGGATGCATCGGGCAGGTGTAGATCGTGCCCTTTGACGCAGGAGGAAGCGCGGCTTCCGCCTTGGTCAGATAGTTGACCGGGGCGGCGATGAACTTCTCGCGGCAGCGTGCCGAGCAGAAGAAGACGGGGCGGCCGTCGTGTTCGAATCGATGCTTTGCGGTGGTTGTGTCCACATTCATGCCGCAGACAGGATCGATCGCGATGCCCTCTGCGTCCGGCCTTTCCGTCACGCCGTGGCCGTGCATGCGACCCGCTTCGCCGTCTGTCATCGCAACGCTCCGAATAGCCGCGGATGTCGAAGGGGGGTGACCGCGGCCTATATCGGCGCTATATACCCCACACGGGTATCGTATCAAGAGGCGATGCGGGCATGCACGATGCGACCAAGGCGGCGATAACGGCCAGGCTCAAGCGGATTGAAGGTCAGGTGGGCGGCCTGATTCGGATGGTCGATGAGGATCGCTACTGTGTGGACGTATTGACCCAGATCAATGCCGTACGCGCGGCGCTCCATAAGGTGGAGGAGCAGATTCTGCGCGACCACGTGTCGCACTGCGTCGCGGGCGCCTTCTCATCCGGAGACCTGGTCGAACAGAGACACAAGGTCGAGGAGCTTGTCGCAACGATTGGACGGATGACGAGGTAGCGTGTCGGCCATTGCGCTGTGACGCATGGCTGCGTGCTGTCTCCGCCCAGAATCGTCAGGCCAGATTTGGCCGCCGGTCTGCGACGGCCAACGCGATCTCCAGCGCTTGTCCGAGCGTGAGCGCCGCCGCCTCCTCGAACAGCGGTGCCACGATGGTGATGGCGTGCGGCACGGTATGCGCCGGGCCATCCATCTCCCTGATTTCCGCGTTCAGGAAAGCGGGCATCTCCCGCGTCCGCACGTCGGTAAAACCAGCACGGATGGTAAGGCACGGGTGGCCTGTCATGTTCCCTATCACCGTCATCGGCCCCGTTGTTGGCGGCGCCAACAGCACGTCGACGCGTCTGAACAGGGCATGCATCTCCTGCATCACCCGGCGGCGGAAGCGATCGAGCTGGATGTGGTCGACGGCCGACAGGAAGCGAGCCTTCCGGAAGCTGTTGGGCCAGGCGCCAGGGTCCTGGCGGGTGAGTGTATCGTCGGTGTCCTCCAGCGTCAGTTCCTCGAACGCGGCGGCTGCTTCGGCGAACAGCAGATGTCGCAGCGCCTCGTATGGCAGGTCCGGCAGTTCGAGCGGTATCACCGCCGCGCCCAGCCGACGCACTTCCCCCAGCGCGGCAAGGTCAAGCGCGTCGGTGAAGTCTGCGGCGAGGTAGCCCACGCGCAGGCCGGCCGCAGAACGCGTCGCGTCCCAGCCGAAGGGTGCCGCTATGCTGCAGGCGTCCTGTGCGTCGAATCCGTTGATGACCGCCAGCACCAGGGCCGCATCGTCCACCGCGCGGCAGATTGGGCCAATCTTGTCGAGCGACCAGCACAGCGCCATGGCCCCGGCACGGGAGACGCGGCCGAACGTGGGGCGCAGGCCGACGGTGCCGCAGCGTGCGCAAGGCGCGACAATGGAACCCAGCGTCTCCGTGCCGATCGCGAATCCGACCAGACCGGCGGCGGTGGCGGACGCGGAACCGGCGCTCGACCCGCGCGAGCCTTCCTCTGTGTTCCACGGATTACGGGTTCGCCCGCCATACCAGACCTCGCCATAGGCGAGAGCGCCGACGCTGGTCTTGCCGAGTAGCACGGCACCGGCTGCGGTGAGGCGGCGGATGACCTCCGCATCCGTTTCCGGCACGCGGTGCGCGAAAGGCTCGGCGCCCCAGCCGGTGGTGATGCCGGCGGTGTCGAGTATGTCCTTCGCGCCATAGGGGATGCCGTGCAGCGGGCCGAGCCAGGTCCCCGCGGCGAGCAGGGCATCCGCCCGTTCCGCCTGGGCCATGGCAACCGAATCAGTAACAGTCGCGAAGCTGAACAGCGCCGGATCGTGGCGCCGGATGCGGTCGAGGTATATGCGCGTGAGGCGGACGGAGGTGAGTTGGCCGCCGGCAATCCAGGATGAGAGATGCCGCACCGGCGCAAAGGCAATGTCCTCATCCGCCTCCGGCAACGTGGAGCCACTGCGCGGTATGTTGAGCGCGGATTGCGCCGGCATTGTGAAGCCAGGAAGCCGCGGGTCGAACAGCGTGGAGGGCGGCAGCGCATTGGGCAGCTTCACCGCGCGACGCCGCACCGCCAGCTCGACCTGCTCTGCCAAATTGTCACGCATCAGCGCGCGCTCGGCATCGGTGTAGCGAACGCCGAGCAGGTGTTCCGCTGCACTCAGGGTCGCATCGTCGATCATGAGGTCTGTCATGCCATCAGCGTAACCCCGGTCTGTGTGGGCTCGCAAAATGGCGAGGCGAATGCCTACCACAAGCCAGCTGCTGCAAGCTGACCCCAAACGACAGGATCAAATTGTCAGCGCAGCCCCAGGAAGCTGAGCACCGCCGCAATCACCACAATCACGCCGATCAACCAGAATATATAATTCATAAGCCCTCTCGCTGGACGTTGTGCTGGATGTCCAACGCGCAGCCCTGCGGCAGGTGAGCTTCACGAACGCCCGAGACCTCTCACGGTGCCGCCAGCTTGCCAGCCGACCCCGACGGGCGGAAGCTTATCCCGATGTGATCAGCTCCATCGAAGGGAACGCCAATGCGATACAATCGAATTTCGGCCGACTGCCATCTCGACATGCCGTGGATGCCGCCCGACCTGTTTACGTCGGAAGCGTCGCATGAGTTGAAGGACCGCATGCCGTATGTGACAGACGGCCCCGACGGGCCGATGTGGGTCACCAAGAGCGGCGCCAATTTCGGCCTGAAGAACGGCGTCGGCCCGAGCGGCGCCAAGCTGGTGCCCGGCCAGAACCGCCGCGTCGACATCATGGCCGAGACCGGCCTGTTCGCCGACGGCCAGAAGGACATCCGCCGCGTCAGCGATCCGCATCTGCGCGCCAAGGACATGGACCGCGACGGCGTCGATGCCGAGGTGATCTTCGGCATCCTGGGCTCCGCCTCCAAGCTGAAGGACCACGAGGCGGCGGCGGAGATGTTCAGGATCTACAACGACTGGCTGAAGGATTTCTGCAGCGTCTACCCTGACCGTCACATTGGCCTCGCCTGCCTGCCCTATGGCGACGTCGAGTGGGCGGTGCAGGAAATCCATCGCTGCGCCAAGATGGGTCTCAAGGGGCTGGAGCTGTCGTGCTCGTGGGACATGGAGCCGATGTGGCATCCGTGCTGGGAGCCGCTGTGGCAGGCGGTCAACGAGGTTCAGTTGCCGCTGCACTTCCACACCTTCCCCACCACGCCCCCGCGCGCCCGTGAGATGACGTCGGGACAGGTGCGCCGCGCCGCGATGTTCACCGGCGTGTCGGCGTTCCAGATGGGGCTGATCCACATCCTCGCGGCGATGATGGGCGCCGGCGTGTTCGAGCGTTACCCCCAACTGCGCGTGTCGTTCGGCGAGAGCGGCATCGGCTGGATCCCCTATGCGCTGGACCGCATGGACTTCGAGTTCGAGGACCGGTTCCGCGACCTGATGAAGCTGAAGCCGTCCGAGTACTGGCAGCGTCAGTGCAAGGCGACGTTCCAGTTCGATCCGATCGGGCCGAAGCTGCTCAACGTGAACAACCTGATGACAACCGATACGCTGATGTGGGGATCCGACTATCCGCACACCGACGGCATCTGGCCCGAGTTCGACCAAGTACATCGACGAGCAGTTCAAGGGCCTGTCGGCCGATGACATCCGCAAGATCACCTGCGACAACGCAGCGAAGTTCTACAATCTGACCAACTGACAGGCCTGGTCTATAGGGGGCGCGATGACATCGGGGCCAGCGCAATTGGCGCAGGATGCATCGCACTCCCCTACCGGCCTGCGTACCGGCGCGGATTACCTGTCGGCGATCCGTGACGATGGACGCCAAGTCATCTACGACGGCGAGGTGGTCAGAGACGTAACCAGCCACCCCGCCTTTCGCGGCGCCGCGCAATCGATTGCCGGGCTGTGGGATATCGCCTCGGACCCGGCCAACCGCGAGCTGATGACCTACCCGTCTCCCCGGACCGGCAGGCCTGTGCTCTGGTGCTATCACGTCCCGCGGCGGCCGGAAGATCTCGGTCCGCGCCGCCGCATGATCCAGCGCTGGACCGAGCACACCTTCGGTCTGATGGGACGCACACCCGATCATGTCGCCGGATTCTTCGCGGGGTTCGCCGCCAATCCGGCATTCTTCGCGACAGCAGGGCAGCGCTATGCGGACAACCTGATTGCGTTCTACGAGTACGCCCGCGACCACCATCTCTACATTTCTTATGCCCTCGCGCCGCCGCAGATCGACCGCAGCAAACCATCGCACGCGCAGGCAGACCCGACACTGTGCGCCGGCGTCGTCGCCGAGCGCGACGGTGGCATCATCCTGAAGGGAGCACAGCAGCTCGCAACCGGCGCGCCGTTTTCCGACTATCTGTTCCTGAGTTGCATCCACCCACAGGTCCCGGGCGACGAGAATCATGCGATCAGCGTCGCCATTCCGATCAACGCGCCCGGAATGAAGATCTATGCACGTCGCTCTTACGCGACGAATGCCGTCACGGCGTTCGACTATCCTCTGTCGAGCCGGTTCGATGAAACTGATGCACTCATCACACTCGACAACGTCTTCGTTCCGTGGGAGCGGGTCTTCATCTATCGCGATGTTGAGCTGTGCCGCGACCAGTGGAGGAAGACACCCTCACACGTCTACGGGAACTATCAGGCGCAGATCCGCTACGCCACAAAGCTGAAATTCCTGCTCGGCGTGATGAAGCACCACTGCGAGATCACCGGCGTCGATGCGTTGCCAGCGAGCCAGGCCGTGCTCGGTGAAATGGCGGCCCTCGCCTCGATCATCGACATCATGGTCGAGGCACAGGAAACCCGGGCCACGGTCGAGAGCGGTGTCGTATGGCCGTCGAGGATTGCGCTTTATTCGGTCATGGCTCTGCAGTCCGACATCAATCCCCGGTTGATCGATCTGGCTCGCGACCTGAGCGGCGGGGCGATGATCATGTTGCCGTCGTCTTTGCGGGACTACGAAAATCCGGAGACGGCGCGTGAGCTCGAGCGCTACATCGCGTCGCCCGGCTACCCCTCGAAGCGGCGTGTGGCGCTGTTGAAGCTGGCGTGGGATTTGATCGGCAGCGAGTTCGGTGGCCGCCACCAGCAGTATGAGAAGTTTTATGGCGGTCCGGCGATGACCAACAAACTGCATCTCTATCGCAACTATGACTTCGCGTCGGCGAAACAGCTTGCGGAAGCAGCGCTGGTGCTGCCGTAGCCGTATTGGCGCAGGATCAGAAGATCCCGGTGGCCAGGCCTGCGGCCATCGCCGCACCCAGTTCCCTGCAGCGACCGCGATCGTTTTCGTCGAGCTTCTTGGGCGCAAGTATGGCCTCGGGCGTCTGCGCACGCGTGCACACGATCAACGGATCCGCGATGGCCCGCAGACGCCACCCCGTCGCGATGCGCGCGATCTGCCGCGCCGCATTCTCGCCGTCGCTGCCGGCGCAGATCAGAGTCGCGTACGGCCGGCCATTGATACGATCCAGCACCGGGTAATACGTCCGATCGAAGAAGTTCTTCATCGTGCCTGCCAGCGCTGCAAGGTTCTCCGGCGTGGCGAAGATGTAGCCGTCGGCGCCCAGCAGGTCGCCGCCGTCAGTATCCGGCGCGGTCAGCAGGCGCACGTCGATGTCAGGTTCGCCGAGTGCGCCACCGGCAGCGGCAATCGCCATCTGGCGCGTGCCTCCGGTCAGCGAGTGATATACGATCAGCAGTGTCTTCATCTGCCACCGACACGAGAGAAGAGATGTCCAACGCCGTAGACCAGCACATTCTTCGCCCATTGGTCACCGGTCCATCGGCATGGATCGGCGCGGACCTGACGAAGCGTCCGGACGAATGGACCTACCGCCTTTCGCCCACCGAGATCGCCGAGATCGCAATGGCGACCGCCAGTCTGCATGGTCGCGACATCGCGGCCATCGGCCAGGCAGATTTTCCTCTGCCGACACTTGGTCCTGTTCTGGCGCGGCTGCGCGACGAGGTCCTGAACGGCCGCGGCTTCGTGCTGATTCGCGGGCTCCCTGTCGAGAAGCGGCCTATCGCCGAGAGTGCAACTGCCTACTGGGGCATCGGCACGTATTTCGGCAACGCACGGTCGCAGAACGCCATGGGTCACGTGCTAGGACATGTACGCGATCTGGGCCTGTCGTCGCAGGACCCCAACGTCCGCATCTACCAGACCACCGAGCGGCAGAATTTCCATACCAACTCCTGCGACATCGTCGCACTGCTGTGTCTGAAGACCGCGAAGTCGGGCGGGCTGTCGTCGCTGACCAGCTCGATGTCGGTGTACAACGTCATGGCGCAGCGGCATCCGGACCTGGCATGGCGGCTGTTCCAGCCGATGCCCACCGACCGGCGCGGCGAGGTGCCCGAGGGCAAGCGCCCCTGGTTCGAGACCCCGATCTACAACGATCACCACGGCCTGCTGTCGGCGATCTACGCCCCGCACTACGTACGCTCGTCGCAGCGCTTCCCCGAGGCGCCGCGACTGAGCGTGGAAGACATCGCGGCACTCGACTGCTTCGATGCGCTCGCCGAAGACGCGACCTTGCGGCTCGACATGGAATTCCAGCCAGGCGACATGCAGTTCGTGCACAACCACACGGTGCTGCACGACCGCACCGCATTCGAGGACTGGCCAGAGCCGGAGCGCAAGCGCCATCTCCTTCGGCTGTGGCTGGCGGCGCCTGGCGCGCGTCCGCTGCCGCCGGCGTATGCCGAACGCTACGGCAGCGTGGATATCGGCAACCGCGGCGGTATCATCTGCAAGGGCACACGGCTGCACGCGCCGCTGGAGCCGGTGTGATCGAAATTGGTCGGACAGCGCTCCGGCGACCTGTCAGGTTGCACTGGGCATGAAGCGCAGCATGGCAGCGGCAACCCCGGCAATAGCGGCGCAGACGACCAATGGCATCAAATAATGTCCGGACCAAAGAACGCCCACGCCAACGGCCCATGGACCAAACAGTATGCCCAGCGCGCGTGCTGTCATGAGAAGTCCTACGGCGCGTCCCACGATGTTTGTCCGCGTGGTTTCCGCGGCTATCGGCCCGATCAGCGCGGTGATGCCTCCATAGCCGCAGCCGAACAGCACGGCATCGGCCCATAATTCCCAAAGTTGGCGCGACTCTGCCAAGGCGAGCAAGGATACCGCCATTGCCGCCGTGCATGCCGCACCCATGCGACAGGCGGTGGTGCGCCCACCCACAACTCCCAGGAACAGGCGCCCCATCGTGCTGCCAACACCCAGGCACGTCACCAACGTTACGCCGGTCGCGGTGGACCAACCTCGTGTCTGTGCGAGCAAGACGAGATGCGCAAATGGCACGAACGCGACCAGCGAGATCAGCGTCTGGGCCAGATAGTTCAGTGTGAAGCTCCTGGTTCGGAAGGCTGACAGCGCCATGCGTTGGTGCCCGGCCGCTCGTCGATTGGCGGGACGGCCAAGCGGAGCTGCCGCGACCACTCCTGCGGCACACAGGCAGGCGAGCACCTGCATTGCGTGTCGCCAACCTATGGATTGAATCAACAGTGCCGTCAGGGGTGGGAGCACGAGCGTACCGATCCCTATGCCCGCCGACACGATGCCCGCAGCACGTAGCCGGTCGTGCGGGCACAATGCCTGTACCGCACTGACCACTGGAACGTAAGTGAGACCGATACCCAAACCGATACCGACAATGTAGACGACGGCAAAGTTGGCTTCCGTGATGGCGAAACTTGTCAGGAGGAGACCGCCTGCAATGCAGAGCTGACCGGCACCCGCCACGATGCGCGCACCATGCATATCGGCAATGGACCCGCTGAGCACGCCAATGGAGTAGTAGAGTGCTCCTGCCACCGAGAAGTAAGCCGGCAGATGCCATACCGGCACGGTAAGACTGCGAGAAAGGTTTGGAAACAGAACCGGGATGCTGTAGGCGATGCCGAAGCTCGTGAACATCAACGCGAAGGCGCCGCCGAGAATAGGGAAAGGCAGCTTGTCAGCCGCGTGGCGCGGACGTGTTGCCGGCAGGCGCGTATCGCCGGGAAACAGCGTGCGTCGCCGGGCGGCATTCAACTGCCCTTCGGCCCCAATAGAGGCCAGAGATTCGGCAAACAATTCGGGGCCCGGCAGTATGCTCATCGGCATCGTTCTTTGTGCTGAAGTATGCGCACTGGAGGATCTCAGAGCCTTCCGTCTCGCAGGAACACGCCGGACTCGGCCGCATCGATGCTGTCAGAGACAGCTTCGGCGTAGCCCTGCGCGCCCACGAATGTCGCGGCCATCTGCTCGAGCTGTACGCGGCCGAAGGAAGCCAGCGCCGCCATCAGGGCGAGAGCGACCGCGACACCGAGCGTCACATCGTTCGCAACGACGCGCCCCATTACGCGGGAACCCTGCGCGGTCCGGTCTCACAGAACGCGGCGCCCGCAAGCTGACTGCCCACCAGACAGTTATGGCCCGACCCGAGGCCGAACAGCAGGATCAGCGTGGCCATGGCCGTCTCCATATGCAGAACCGGGAGCACCCTCGGCGTCGGCAGGCGCCCGCTCTAATGGCCGAGGCCGCGCGTCAATGAGTGTGATCCAATTCACAGATCGTGCAGTTCCTGGTCGTCATGTTGACGCCTCGGCGGCGATTGGCACCGACGACAGACCCTCCACGCGTTCACACACCGCACAGGATCATCGCGCCTGCCATGGCCACAAGGACCGTTGCCGTGCCCAGCCTGATCGGGCGATGCCAGGCCTCGGTGATCCTGCGCATTGGCGGTGTCATCAGGAACCTTGAAAAGGACAGGCAGGCCGCCAAGGCAACGACAGGGATTGCCGCCAATGCCACCGCGGTCAATTCAAGCGAGCCTCGCAGATAACCACCGAATTCCGCGACGAAATATCCCGCGGTGATCGGATTGGTCAGGGCAGTGCAAAACCCGGCGCCGAATTCCACGATCGGTGCGCGCAGGCAGCGCTCGGCTGGAGCATTCGGTCGAAGCCGCATGACCAGGCACGCCACGAGCAGCAGCAGTCCAGCTCCAGCGAATTCGGCAACCGTCCGCCAAGGCAGTCTTGAAGCCGTCGCCGATGTAACATCGATGATTGCGGCAAGCGTCGTCGCGCCGCCAGCGATCCCGAGGCTCATGGGCACGGCTGCGCGGAAACCTCGGAGGGCTGCAAGGCCGCCGAGAGCCAGCATGTTGGGCCCGGGCACCGCGAGTATCGCAGCGTAGCCCACGATGAATGCAAGCAGTGATGTCGAGATGCTGTTGCTCACCACTCCCCCCGTCGCGCCAATACTTGTCGCTAGGCTTGGCTTGTCTCTCTTGTGCTGGCACGGCACTCGCCTGTGCCTCGGCAGCCGGGATCTCGCTCGATCTGTGAAACAGCCACTGCCATCAGCGCAGCAGCAGCAGCCGGACCAGGAGCGGCGCCAGGATGGAGGTGGCGACGGCGTTCAGCGCCATCGCAAGGCCGGAGAACGTCCCTGCGGTCTCGCTCTCCTGGAATGCGCGTGCCGTGGCGATGCCATGGCTCGCAAGCCCCATACCGAAGCCGCGCGCAGCGGGATCGTGGATGCGCAGCGCGTTGAGCAGGAAGGGCGCGACGACTGCGCCGCTGATGCCAGTAAGAATTGTCAGAACCGCGGTCACTGCCGGAATGCCGCCGATCTTCCCCGCGACCGCCATCGACACGGCGGCGGTCGCCGACTTCGGCGCGAGCGAGAGCAGATCAGCGCGTGGCAGACCAAGGAACCAACCGGCGATCACACTGCTGACGATCGCGGTGATGGAACCAACAAGCAGGGCCGCAACCAGTAATGCCGCCCGTTCGCACACCAGGGTGATGTGGCGGTACAGGGGGACGGCGAGGGCCACCACAGCCGGCCCGAGCAGCAGGTGGATCGGCTGCGCGGCCACGAAGTAGCTTGGGTAGTCGGCGTGAAGGAGAAGCAGCGCCGTCGCGACGATGGCGATCGCGATGAGCGTCGGGTTGAGCGCGGGATGCCGCCCGCACAAGTGCTGCAACGTGACACCCGCCGCATAGGCACCAATGGTCAATGTCAACCAGAGGATCGGATCGTGCGCCATGCTATTCCGCCGCTGCCGCGTTGCCGAGAGGCACCCTGCTGGGCCGACGTGCCGCAACGAGGGCCGTCACGGCGATCGTCGCGATCGTCGAAAGCAGGACGGCGGCAAGCAATGCCGGCACATGTGCCGCGAGGCGACCAAAGTTATCGACGATACCGACCCCTGCGGGCACGAACAGCAGGCCGAAATGATCGTGGAGAGCCTTCGCCATGCGACTCAGCACATCCGGCACGGCGCGTCCGGGGCCGAGCCACCAGCCGCGCATGGTCAAGGCCGATAGCAGCAACAGCAATGCGATCACCACGCCAGGTATCGGCAGGGCGACGGCATCGGCGATCATCTGGCCGATGTATTGGAACACGATGAGGGCCGCTGCTGCGTATAGCATCACGTCCGCCGTCCCCTTTGTGGACCAGCATCGGACGTCGGCCAGCCGATTGTCTTGAAAGAAGGCGGAAAGTGTCGTGAAATTTGTTCCGGCATCGGCACAGGCGATAGACACCCAAGACTGGAACCGGCCGACTCAGCGCATTATTCCCGGCGACGATTTCACTAATCTGTGAGCACCGTATCGGCCGCTGGAGGTGGGCCCCTCGCAAAGGAACCGGAAATCGCCCGACCTGTGACTAAGATCACATGTGCTGGCCTGCAAAATGTGCTGAAATTCGGGAGGGGAACCAGACAGTCGCAACTCAGCGGGGGGCCAATGACAGCGGCCGAGGTGGTCTACTGCTTCGGGACGTTCACTCTCGACGTGCGACGCGGGTCCCTTCGCCAGGACGACCGGGAAATCAGGCTCCGAGCCAAGAGCTACGCCGTGCTGCGCTATCTGGCGGAAAATGCAGGCCGGCTGGTAGGAAAAGACGAACTGATCGCGGCGGTCTGGCCAGGCGTGGTTGTGACCGACGAGTCTGTGGCTCGTTGCATCAGCGACGTGCGGCAGGCTCTTGGTGATACGCATCAGGAAATCATCAGGACCGTGCCGCGGCGTGGCTACCTTCTGGCGGCACCGGTCGCACGGGCGTCACCAACGACCGACCGCGAAGCTGCGTCGCGTCCCGTGGCCGCCATCCCCGACAGGCCGTCAATCGCGGTGCTGCCCTTCGCCAATCTGAGTGGCGACCCCGAGCGGGATCATTTCGCCGAGGGGGTGGCAGAGGAGATCATCACGGCGCTGTCCCGCATCAGCTGGCTCGTCGTGATCGCCCGCAGCTCGAGTTTCCCTTACAAGGGGCGCGCCCTCGATACTGCACAAATTGGACGCGAATTGGGCGTCCGCTATGTCGTCGAAGGTTCTGTGCGTCAATCGGGGGGACAGGAACGAATCGCCGCCCAGTTGATTGACGTACATCGCGGAGCGCATCTGTGGGCCGACCGCTTCGATGGTCAACTGCAAGACATTTTCGACCTGCAGGACCGAGTGGCTCGCGGCATTGCCGGCGTTGTTGAGCCGACGTTGCAGGCCGCTGAGGTCACTCGCACTGCCGGACGTCCGACGAGCGAGCTCAGCGCCTGCGATCTCTATCTTCGTGCTGATGCCATGGTGAACTCGTCAGCGGCGCTGTTTCCCGAGGCCCTTGGCTTGCTCATGGAAGCAATCGAGCGCGATCCGCGCTACGGGCCCGCGTTGTCACTGGCGGCAGTCTGCCGTTTGAGGATGGTGCAGAACGGGCAGAGCACTGATCCCGAAGCCGACAGTCTCCGCGGCGCCGACTTGGCGCGGCGAGCCCTCCAGGCATCTCCGGACGACCCCCTCACACTGGCCAACGCTGCTCTCGCGCTCACCTTTTTCGGCGAAGACATCGGCGCAACGATGGTGCTCGTGGACCGCGCCCTGGTGCTCAATCCCAGCTACGCTCGCGGCTGGTATATCAGCAGCATGCTAAGAGGTTGGGCAGGACAGCACGACACAGCGATAGAGCACATGAACATGTCGCTCCGACTCAACCCCCGGGTCCGCATTGGTGTCGCGGTCTATGGGCTGTTTGGGGCCGCGCATCTGTTCAGCCGCCGCTTCGATGAGGCTGCCCGGAACCTGCGTCTGGCTATACAGGAGGATCCCAACTACCCCACGGCCTACCGCTTCCTTGCGGCTTGCTATGCGCAAATGGGCCTGCTCGACGAGGCACGCGAAACCATTGAGCGGCTGCGCCGGATCACGCCGGTAATATTCCCGCCGTACCCGATGTTTCGCAGGGAGTGCGACCGGGAACTGCTGTTGTCAGGCCTGCGCCTCGCGACCGGCTCGGCAACCGCGGTATCCGCTGCTGCCTGATGACAGCAACTATGACGTGGGCAACTCTGGCACGAAGCATAGAATTTCTATTTGGTCGCCCTCATAGGTTCCGCCCGCCAAGGTTCCGTATCCAAGTGTGGTCGTATAGCACGCAACGGCTCTGCCAAGCGGGTTGCCCTTCCGCTGAAGAACAAAGCGACGCGGAACCTTATACCAGTTGCCTTCCACCATCACCTCGTACCTTCCATCGCTCGCCAGTCGATAATCCACAGGCCGACAATCGCTGATGGAGCAGCACGGGAATGACGTCCCCGGTTGTCTCAGATGCTTGAACCATTCTGCCAACGCCGGGTCTGGGACAAGCTCTGGTGGTGGCGCAGCCAAGGCGTATACGGAGCAAGCGATCAATGCGGCAGCACAGAAGGCAAGAACTGCAGCGGGCGCACCTACTCTCATCGCCGTCACCTCCTTGGTAGTCAGGGAAGGGACGTTCGTGCCACCAATTCCTCATGGCGGTGTCGTAAGTCGAGCAATTCGAGCTTGCAGGCGTCGTGCCTTGCGGTACCTGCTGCGAACCCAAATTTGATGCAAAGCTCTGTGTCCTCGCGGTCAATCTGACTCGCAAGCATGACCTGGGTTTCTGTGCTGGCAGCTCGCCAGAACGCGATGGAAACAGCGAGGGCCACAATTCCCAGCAGGATGATCAATCCACGGTTCCATGCCGGTTTACCGAACCGGCCGTGTCGGTGCCGAAGTAGGCCCGGGGTTTGGTTCATGCGATCGAGCCCAACAGGGTCACGCGCCTCTTCCCAAGATTTGGGTATGCTCTACCAGACGCGGCGTTCAGCATGACATATTCCGACTTCAGGAACGGCCAGGCACGAGGCCAAGCCGGCGCAGATTGACGTGTACGCACGAACTATGCGGCCCGCCGGTGCCGCTGTCTTGAAAGTTGCTCGCAAAAAGGCTGAAAGAATGCTGAAATCGACCGTTCGCTGGGGGAGAGGCCACAGTGCGGGGTACGCCGCGAGCGGTGGAGAGCGTCACCGCCATCGGCGACCAGTCGCTCGCGCGATGCATCAGTGACATTCGCCTGGCACTTCATGATCGCGGACAGCGGATCGCGGTCAGATCACCGCATCACGCCGCATCGCTGCGACTTCATCGGCGGAGTAACCAGCCTCGGCCAGCACGTCGTCGGTGTGCGCACCCAGCGGCGGCGGCGCGTGGTCCAGCTTGCCGCCGCCATGAGCCATATGGAACCCGGAGCCCATCAGGCGCAGCGGACCGTACTCCGTCTCCACGGTCTGCACTGCGCCACGCGCGGCTATCTGTGGATGGTCGATGACCTCCTCGATACGCCAGATGCTGGCGCACGGCGCGCCGGCGTCGTTCAGCCGCTTCTCCCACGTCTTGGCATCCGCGCTCGCCAATGCGTCCTCGATGATCGCGCGCAACGCCGCCTCATGTTCCTTGCGCTGAAACCAGTCGCCGAACCGCGGATCATCCAGCGCGTCTGAGCGGCCCAGCGTCGTCATCAGCGCCTCGTACTGACGATCGTTGTTCACCGCGAGCAGCAGCCAGCTCTCACGCGCGCGGAACAGGTTGGCGGTAACCTTGCGGCTGATCGCCTGGTTGCCGAACTGCTCCTGCCGATGCCCGGCGACGGTGAAGTCGGCGACCTGCGTGGACAGAAACGCCAGGCTCGCCTCCAGCATCGACACGTCGATGTACTGGCCCTCGCCGGTATGCGTGCGCTGATACAGCGCCGACGACACGGCGAAGGCGGCGGTCATGCCCGACAGCACGTCGCACACCGCGAAGCCAGCGCGCGTCGGACCCATCTCCTTGTGGCCGGTCAGCGACATGATGCCGGAGAGCGCCTGGATCTTGCCATCGTAGCCCGCCTCGCTGCGGTACGGTCCGGTCGAGCCGAAGCCGGAGATCGTGCAGTAGATCAGCCGCGGATTGATCGCGCGCAATGCATCGTAGCCGATGCCGAGACGGTCCATCACGCCAGGCCGAAAATTCTCCATCACCACATCGGCGCGCGCGACAAGACGATTGATGATCTCGATCGCCGCCGGCTTCTGCAGGTCCAGCGTCAGGCTGCGCTTGTTTCCGTTGATCGCCAGCCACGCCGGCGCCATGCCGCGCTCCGCCCACTCGCGCGAGAGCGGCGTACGTCGCATGTCCTCGCCCTCGCGCCGCTCGACCTTGATCACATCGGCACCCAGCAGCGCCAGCTGATAGCTGCCGTAAGGCCCGGCCAGCACCTGGGTAAAGTCCAGAACACGGACATTCGAGAACGGGCGCGTTGTCATCGCACCTCTCCCGCTGAGCGGGAGAGGTCGCGGAGCGTAAGCGACGCGGGTGAGGGTGCCGCGTGGCTCACGCTGCCTTCTCCACCCTTAGCGTCCGCGCGACGGCCTTCTGCTCGTCGAACTCGCGCCGCCGCCGCTCCAACTCCTCGGGCGCGATACGCTCCAGGTTCAGATAATCCAGCTTCCACGCCGCATCCTCGCTCCAGCGCAGCGGCGATTGCATCGTGGTGCGCGGCCCCGGCGCCGCCTCCAGCACTCTCAGCGCCAGCTCCAGGGTGCGGTCCTGCGAGGCCACGTCATCCGGCCGGCCGGCGCTGTTGCCGAGAGGAAAATCACTGAACAGGAAGCGCGGCACGGCGGCGTGCTCGACGATGTCCTTGGCGCAGCCCATGACCACGGTGGGGATGCCATTCGCCTCCAGGTGGCGCGCGACCAGGCTGCAGGTCTGATGGCACACTGGGCAGTTCGGCACCAGGATGACGGCGTCCGCACCGTCCTCCTGACAGCGTCGCAGGATCTCGGGCGCGTCGGTCTCTACCGTCACTCGGTGGCTGCGATTGGTAGGTGCCCCATGGAATCGCGGCGCGACCGTCCCAACGCGCCCTGCCGCCACCGCACGCAGCAGCGCCGGTAGCGGGAACCACGTCCCGCTGTCCTCGGCTGACGTATGGACGCGATCGTAGCCGATATGCGAGATGCGCAGGTCGTGCGTCTGCGACGTGTCGCCGGAATAGACCTGGTAGAATTTCGCCCCACCGTTGTAGGGCGCCCCAGGTCCCTGATCGCCCTTCTCCGGCCGATAGGGTGCCGCCGTGGTGACGATGCTGACGCGCGCGGCAGCGAGCGGCTTGCGCAGCGCCGCGAATGGCGCCTCGACGTAGTGCGCCCAGCGATAGGGCGTCGTGTAGCCGATCGCCGCATAGTAGTCGCGCGTGCGCTGCATATACCGGATCGGCGCGTCGTGGTCCGGCGCGAATTGCAGAAGAGCGTCGAGGTTGCGGTCCATGCGAGGTCTCCGAAGCCTGCCGCACAGCATGCCGCGTCCAACGGTGTGCGCATAGCCGCGCCGGTTGCGGGTCCCCATACCCCCATACGTGATGGCACACCCTGCAGACGACCGGGGCAATGAACAAACGCTGCGGACGGGCGTTCCCTGTCCCCCACAACAGGAGAGTTGGGCATGACCGTTATCGGCGTAACCCGTCTGAGGGTGCGATCAGTCCGCTTCCTGCCCGCCTTTGCGGTGCATTTCCTTCGCACACGCAGCCAGGTCAGGCAGGCGGCCGGATTCCGGGGCGGGTCGGTCCTGCCTGATCGCCACTGGACCTTTTGGACCATGACGGCGTGGGACAGTCAGGAGAGTATGCGCCGCTACATGACAACGCCTCCTCACCGAACGACGATGCCATACCTTCTCGATTGGTGCGACGAGGCGTCTGTGGTGCATTGGGATCAGCCTGAAGACGCCTTGCCGTCATGGCATGAAGCGCATAGGCGAATGTGCGAGAACGGACGCGCCTCCAGGGTGAGGAACCCGAGTCCCCAGCATGCGACCTTGAGCTATCCGCCTCCGCGCGTTGCAGCCGCAACGAAGCTCGCACCCAAGCGTTCAAACGCCGTATGATCGAGCGCTTGCGCGACATGCGAAACCTACGCGGCAGATTGATGGATCTCCCCGCCGGTTTGGCTCGCTTATATTATCGGAGAGGCGAAGGGACGCCGAGAGGTCAGCCGGGGGCGGCAAGCCGCCCCCAAATGATGACCTACTGACCTGGTGGCTTGTAGGCCCCGCGAATCTTTGCCGCGTTCTGCCGAATTCCCTTGATTTCATCCATCGTGAAGAGACGCTTCATCTGGACGTTCTGAACCGAACCGGAGGATACGGCGACACCGCAGATGGCTGGTGCCATGGCAGGGTCGGGCACATCGAAGATCACCATGGCACCAGGACCATTGCCGATGATGCCGTACATATCGATGAGCCTGCCGCCAGCAGCTTCCAGCAACTGGGTCACTGCTTCCTGACGATTGGTGTTGGGATTTTCCCTCATCGCGTTCAGAGCTTGTGGCGTATACTCTACCGTCAGACAGAACAGCATGATGCATCTCCCCCATTGCAAGAATTGCGTCACGGTGGCCGTGCGCGCCGTTGTTATTGTGGAGCAGTCCGATCGACCACCCACATCAAAGATTATGCCTGTTCGCGGGCTGGCGCCAGAGAATTCGTGATTTCACCGCCAGGAACATGCAGACAATCAGCAGACCATGTGCCAAGGCATTCAAGTCCACCAGGAGGTCATCGACCCGGTTCTCACGGACTTACCCAATACCTCGCACGCACTCCTTTGGATCGATCGCCCCCAAACTCTTGACAACCTCGAAGTGACCGTTCCTCGCCTGGGCAATGTACATGTTCATTCGCACGTGATGCTGACCGGGTACCATGTCAGCCGGACCACCCGGGCCTGCAGCGATCTTTGCGTGGTCCAATGCCCTGATGACATCTTCCTGCTTCAACGAACCCGCCTCTTTCACCGCAGCCTCCCAAAGCTTTAGGCCTCGGTACAGGCCTGAACAGGCGCTACCGGCAGTAAGCTTCGCAGTCCCTGGATAGAGCTTGTCGTACTGATTGAGCAGTTCACGGCTGAATGGATCGTTGACGCTCTGGTAGTAATCGAGGCAACTGTACAGGCCCTCCACGTGTGCAGCCGGCACCAGGTTCAGGAAGTTTTCGTCGAAGTACGTGCAGACCAGGCGTCCGCCTCGCTTGGTGAAGCCGGCGTTGTAAAGCTGATCGAGGAATGGTGTGAGCCCAGGAGGAACGATCGTATTGAATACCACCTCCGTTCCACTGGACATGATCTCGCGAACAGTCTTGCTGTAGTCAGCGTGATCGAGGGGAAAGTACTCCTCTCCGGCTATCGTGCCGCCGTTGGCCGTGACAGCCTCACGGACCTTCTTGTTCATTGTGTGCGGCCAGATGTAGTCGGCCGACGGCAGGTAGAATTTCTTGGCCCCCGTTTGTTGCATCAGCCAGGGAATGAGGGGCTCGACCTGCTGCGCCGGTACCGGGCCGGTACAAAAGATCAGTGGGTCGCATTCCTGTCCCTCGTATTGCTCCGGGTAGATGTAGAGCTTCTTACCCTTCACGACAGCCGGACCCTTGATGGCCTGCCGCGTGGAGCTGTAGATGCCACCAAGTATCACATCGACCTGGTCTTGCTGCACGAGTTTGGTAGCCTTGGCCTCCGCAACACTATCTGTGGTTGCGCTGTCCTCAAGATACAGATCGATCTGTCGTCCCAGCAAGCCACCGTTTGCATTGATGTCATCGATCACCATCTTGGCCACGTTCGCATTGGCGATGCCCATGAACGAGAGTGGACCCGTCTGGTCCGTGATCACGCCCACCTTGATGGGTGACTCCTTCATGGCATTCTACCTCCCTGTGCCGCCCGGGTATTCCGAGGCGAACTGACAATCCTACGCTGTTCCGGCGATGGATTGAAGCTGATTCGATCGAGAATCGGCAGGCGCGAGGCATCCGCGCGCGATGAGTGCAAACGGCCCGCGTCGCTCGTGCGAAACTTGTGGATCGGACGGTTCCACGTCCTCACGGTACCGAATCCATTGTCCACCAATCGTGTTCATTGGTTGTCCCGATCGATCGCAAAATATAAGCGTCGCTTTCCTTCCTGTGATTCAGTTCACCGATTGCCGCCTGACATTGCGACACGTTCGCGCCTCGGCGCACCCACAGGTGCACAGCAGCGGCGCGAAACTTGCATCGGAACCGCAGCGAATACATGGGGAACGACAATGGTTACTTTGGTGCTGCTCTTCTGCCTGGGCTCGGATCAGACACAGTGTGTCGAGCGCCAGCCGGTGTACGAGGAACCGCTGGGGATGATGACCTGCATGGTGCGCGGTCAGTTCGCCGGCGCGGAGTTCCTCGAGACCCACCCCAACTGGCGGCTGGCAAGCTGGCGATGCGAGGTCGGTCCTCGGAAGGTGCCGGCATAGCAGGCACGCGGGATCAGCGTTGAAACAGGAACAACTGGCATCGGCCACGCCGCCCGTGCACTAATCCCGGCCCTTCCGGATTGCCGAGGCAGACGTGGCACTGGTTCCGTCACCACACGTGTTGAGCGTCGACGAGATGGGCCGCATCGCGCCGCCGATCTTCTCCTCGGTCGGCCGCGGCGGTGCCAACTCATCCGGCGACGTGTTCGTCATCCAGTCGCTGCTGAACGACAGGCTGCCCAAACCGCACGCACCGATACCGGTCACCGGGGTCGCCGATGTCGGCACCACGCTGGCAATCGAGACCTACCAGGCCGCAATCATGCAGATGATGCCGCCCTCCGGCCGTGTCGATCCCGGCAGTGCCACCTACTACGCGCTCGCCGCCAGGCCGCTGGTGGAGAATGCCCCAACGCCCTCGGCCGGGCATTTCGGCAAGGTCCCTCCCGACGTCGCCGACGCCGCCGTCGCCTCGCGCATCCGCTGGACCGTGCCGGCCTCGGTCACCGTCGCACAGTGGGCGGTGGAGAGCGCCTGGGGCGCCTCGATGCCGCCCGGCAGCAACAACCCGTTCGGCATCAAGGCGACCGGCGACCAACCCGCCGTCGAAAGCCCGACCCGCGAGGTGATCAAGGGCGAGAACATCGTCGTCTCAGCCCACTTCCGCATGTTCGCTTCCCTGTCACAGGCGTTCGACGAACATGGCCGCCTGCTGGCGACCGCCCCCGTCTACAAGGACGCGATGAAGCAGAAGGACGACCCGCCGGCATTCGCCGATGCGCTGACCGGCGTCTACGCGACCGACCCGAACTACGGCTTCACGCTGAAATGGGTGATGGAGAATTACGGCCTGAGCCAGTACGACCGCCAGTGACACGGCGGAGGAAACGCCAGTGAGCGACAACCCGTTCGCGGAGCCGGAGGACGACAGGACAGTGATCCGTCCTGTCCCCGGTGGACGCCGACGCCCCGCGCCTGATCCGGCGATAACGCCGGCGCCGTTGCCGCAGGCCGTTCCGACCACCCCGGCATTCGGCGTCTCGCCGCTCGCCATCGCCGCCTCGCCGCTGTTGCAGCTTCTCGCCCAGCTGCGCGCCATACGCCGCCCGCCGAATCCGCAGGTCCTTCGCGAACGCGTCGTGCAGGACCTGCGCGCCTTCGAACGCAACGCGCGTGACTCAGGGATCGCGATGGAGCTGCTGCGGCCTTCGCATTACGCACTGTGCGCCAGCATCGACGACGTGGTGCTCAACTCGCCCTGGGGCGCCGCAAGCGGATGGGCGAGCCAGACTCTGGTGGCGACCTTCCATCACGGCGCGCGCGGCACCGATCAGTTCTTCGATCAGCTTCGCCAGTTATGGACCGCTCCGCGCAAGTTCCTTCCCGTCCTCGAGCTGATGTTCTTCTGCCTGTCTCTCGGCTTCATGGGCCGCTACCGGCAGGCGCGCGGCGAGGGCGAACTCGAGCGGGTGCGGGCCGCAACGCACGCCGCGATCATGGCGCAGCGCCAGGCCGCCCCTCCGGAGTTGTCGCAGCGCTGGCGAGGCGTCGCCGTGCCGCATCAGCCCACACGACACGGGATCCCCGTCTGGGTCGCACTGGCCGGAGCCGCCGCACTGTGCGGCGTCCTGTTCCTCTGGACCTCCACGGGTCTGAACGCAGCGTCCGATGGCCTGCAGGCCCACGTGCTCGCAACCCCGCCCACGCATATGCCGCGACTGATCCGCGCGGCCGTCGTACACCCAGTCCCGCCGCCACCTGCCGCTGCGGAGCCCACCGCGCTCGATCGCCTCCGCGCCAGCCTCAAGCCCGAGATCGACCGAGGCGCCCTCAGCCTGCTCGGTACAGCCGCGACCCCGGTCATCCTCGTCACCGACCACGCGATGTTCGCGTCCGGCAGCGCGGACGTGCAGCCCGCGTCGCTCGCGTTGCTGGAGCGCATTGCCGCGGCATTGCGGAACGAGGCGGGGTCGCTGCGAGTGATCGACCACACCGACGATCAGCCGGTCCGCAGCGTGCGGTTTCCATCCAATTTCCAGCTCTCCGTCGCGCGCGCCAACGCCGTGGGCGCCATCATCGCGCACAGCGTGGGAGACCCGGCGCGCGTCAGTGCAGAGGGCCGCGCCGATGCGGACCCGATTGCCTCCAACGCCACGGCAGAGGGCCGCGAACAGAATCGGCGGATCGAGATCGTGCTGCACCGCCAGGACTGACGATCAGTGACGCGCGCGATCGACATCCTCACCTCGCGCTGGTGGATCAGCTTCATCGGCACCGCTTTGCTCGCGGGCCTCGCGTGGTTCTTCGCGCCGCTGCTGCCGGGGTTCGAGGACTGGCCCCCGCGCGTCGTGCTGATCGTGGCCCTGCTGATGGTCTGGGGCGGCGGCAACGCGCTGCTGGATCTACGTCGCCTCCGCCGCGACGCGGCTCTGGCCAACGGCATCGCCGCGAGTTCCACGGAGGAGACCGAAGAGGCGCAGGCCTTGCAAGCGCGGCTGACCACCGCGCTCGGTTTGCTGAAGAAGACGCTCCGCAGCCGGGGCTATCTGTACGAGCAGCCGTGGTACGCAATCATCGGTCCGCCCGGCGCCGGCAAGACGACGGCGCTGCTGAACGCCGGCCTGCGCTTTCCGCTGGCAGACCAGATGGGACAGGGCGCGATCGCCGGCATCGGCGGCACGCGGCTCTGCGATTGGTGGTTCACCGAGGACGCCGTGCTGATCGACACAGCCGGCCGCTACACCACGCAGGACTCGAATGCCGCGATCGACCGCGCCGGCTGGGATGCGTTCCTCGACCTGCTGAAGCAGACCAGATCGCGCCAGCCGCTGAACGGTCTGCTCGTCGCGTTCCCGCTCAGCGACCTTGCGCGCGCAACGGCAGCCGAACGCAAAGCACACGCGGCGACGATCCGCGCCCGGATCGACGAATTGCAGACACGGTTCGGCGTTCGGATGCCCGTCTACATGCTGTTCACCAAGGCTGACCTGATCGCCGGCTTCACCGAGTTCTTCGACGACCTCGACCGCGACAAGCGCGCACAGGTGTGGGGCACCACATTCGATCTATCGCACAATGGTGACAGCCCAGCCGCGACCTACGCCGGCGATCTGCGCGCCCTGGTGGAGCGGTTGAACACGCGGCTGTTCGATCGGATGCAGGCGGAACGCAACGCGGAGACGGCGCGCGCTCATCGCGCTGTTCCCGGGCCAGGTGGCCAGCCTCGAACCGCTGCTGTTGGATTTCCTGCAGGCTGCATTCGGCGGCACGCACGATAATCCGGCGGCGATGCTGCGCGGCGTCTATTTCACCTCGGGCACGCAGGAGGGCACGCCGATCGACCGCCTCACCGGCACACTGGCGCGCGCACTGGGGGTCGATCAGACGCGGACGCAAAGTCTTCAGCCGGTACAGGGACGCAGCTACTTCCTCGAGCGCCTGCTGAAGGAGGTGATCTTCGGCGAGGCAATGCTGGTCGCCCACGACCCCTCGGCCACGCAACGCCAACGGGTGCTGCGAACAGCCGGCTATGCCGTTGCAGCCCTGCTGGTCGTGGCGACGGCCGCTGTGCTGTGGCACGTGCGCAGCACCGGCCAGCGCGAGATCGACACGGCCGCCGCAGCGCTCGCCGGCTATGAACAGGTCGCGCGCGGCCTGAAGCTCGATCCAGTCGCGGATGACGACCTGGCACGGCTTGCGCCACTGCTGAATGAGGCACGTGCGCTGCCGCACGGCACCGACGAGCCATCCTGGCTCCCTGCCGGTCTGTCGCAGCGAGACAAGCTCGATGCGTCGGCCCGCACCGTGTATCGCCATGCGTTGCAGTGGGCGCTGCTGCCGCGGCTGATGTGGCGCCTGGAGACCCAGTTGCGCGGCAACCTCAACCGCGCCGACTTCCTCTACGAGGCGACACGCATCTACCTGATGCTCGGCAATGCCGGCCCGCTCGACGCCTCGCTGGTGCGCGAATGGATGAGGCTTGACTGGCAGACAGCATATCCAGGTCTCGGCTACGCGCCGCTGCGTGATTTGCTGCTGCAGCACTTGGATGCGCTGCTCGCCGAACCGCTGCCGCAGATTCAGCTCGATGGCGCGCTGGTCACCACTGCGCGCGCCCGGATCGCCACCGTTCCGCTGGCACAGCGTGTCTATTCGCGCATCAAGCCATCCGCCGCCGCGCAGCGCCTGCCGCCATGGCGCCCGAGCGATGCGCTCGGCCCGGCGGGCCTGCCGCTGTTCGTCCGTGCATCGGGCAAGCCGCTCACCGACGGCGTCCCGGGCTTCTTCACCGTCGATGGCTTCCACAAGGTGCTGCTGCCGTCACTCGGCGCCGCCGCGAAGAGCGTGATATCGGAAAGCTGGGTCCTGGGCAGCCGTGTGGCCTTCGATCCTAACGGCCCGCAGATGCAGGCGCTGGAGCGTGACGTCGTCTATCTCTACGAGGCGGATTACGCACCCGCCTGGGACCTGATGATGGCGGACCTGAACGTCGTGCAGCTTCGCAGCCTGTCGCAGGCGGCGCAGGATCTCTACATCCTGGCCTCGCCCGAATCACCGATGCGCAAGCTGCTGGCGTCCATCAGCCGGCAATTGACTCTGTCCGCCGTGCAGGGGCGCGCGCAGCCCGCCGCCGCGTCGGATGCACCAGTGAGCGACACCCAGTACCGGCTCAATACGCTGCTCGGTGCATCGCAACCGGCCACGCCCGCTGCACCTCAGCTCCCCGGCCACGAGATCGACGAACGCTACCGGGCGCTGCGCGACTTCGTCAGCGACAGACCCGGCGCGCCGATCGATCTGGTACTGCGGGAACTCGGTGACGCGCAGCAGCAGATCGCCAAGCTGGCCGCCACCACGGTCAGCCCGGGCTCCGTGGCGTCATCCTCCGGCGGCGTCGATCCGCTGCTCGCGCTGAAGACGGACGCGGCGCGTCTGCCGCAGCCGCTCGGTCGCTGGCTCACCGAGATCGCGACCAGCGCCGTCAGTCTGCGGAGCGGCGATCCGCGTCTGCAGCTTGCGACGATCTTCAACGCCAGCGGCGGCCCGGCCGAGCTGTGCCCTGCCGTAGTGAACGGGCATTACCCGTTCACGCCAAGTACGACCGACGATGTGGCCATCGATGACTTCGCACGGCTGTTCGCGCCCGGCGGTGCCATCGATGGGTTCGTAAACACGCTGCTGCGCCGCTATGTCGATACGTCGGGCAAGACATGGCGGCTGACCTCGGCCGATTCCGCATCGGCACCCGTGCCGGCCGCAGACCTCGCGCAGTTCCAACATGCCGCGTTGATCCGCGACGTGTTCTTCGCCGACGGTGGGACACGGCCGCGCTTTCGCCTGAACATCACGCCGGTCAGCGTCGATACGGCGACGCGGCAGGTAACGCTCGATCTCGACGGCACTACAATCGCATATACGCGAGGACCGCCGCGGTCAACGGAGGTGACCTGGCCGAGCTTCTCCCTGCAGCCGACGATGCGGCTGGTATTCGAGCCGCCACCCGGTGAGCTGCGGGAGACCGGCCCATGGGCGCTGTTCCGGCTGTTTGCCTTCGGGCGGATGCAGGCGGTACCTGGGACAACGGACCGCTACACGCTGACGTTCCAATTCGGCGCTCGTCAGGCGGTCTTCGACCTGCGTGTGCAGGCATCAGGCAGTCCGTTCGCGCCGGGTCTGCTGCAGGACTTTCACTGTCCCAGCGTGCGTGCCAACTGACCACCTCGCCCGCTGGCGGGAGAGGTCGCTGCGCAAAGCGCGGCGGGTGAGGGTTCTGCAAGCCGCACCGTGTCATTTAACCCGCTACGCCAGCGCGGCGATCGCTGCCGCGAAGCGCGTCACCTCCTCTTCGGTGTTGTAGTAGTGCACGGACGCGCGCACGAGAGCGGGCAACCGGCGCTCCGGGGCAACGATCAGCGTCAAACTTGGTCCTGATGAATGGCAATGGATGCCTCGCTGACGCAGCGTCGCGACGATGTCCCGCGGCTGTTTCCCGTCGACCGTGAATGTGACGATGCCGCACCGTCGGCGCCCGCGATCGCGCACGCTGACCCCCGGGATTTCCGTCAGCCGCCGCCGCAGTTCGTCGGCCAGCGCCGCGACGCGCGCCTCGATATCGGCGAGACCCCAGCCGAGTGCGTAATCGACCGCAGAGCCGAGACCGAGCTGCGCCGCGACGTTGCGTTCCCAGTTCTCGAAGCGGCGTGCGTCGTGGCGCATCTCGTAGCGGTCGGGGGCGACCCAGGTCACCGACTGCAGATCGAGAAACGGCGGTTCGAGCCTATCGAGGACGCCACGCCTCACATACAGGAACCCGGTCCCGCGCGGCCCGCGTAGATACTTCCGCCCGGTCGCGGACAGCATGTCGCAGCCGATCGCGGCGACGTCGATCGGGATCTGGCCAACGGATTGGCAGGCGTCGAGCAGATAGAGGATGCCGTGGGCACGGGCGATGCGTCCGACCTCCGCCGCCGGATTGACCAGGCCGCCATTGGTCGGCACGTGCGTGATCGCGATCAGCTTGACGCGCCGATCGATCATGCGTTCCAGCGCCTCAAGATCCAGTTCTCCCGCTGCATCGCTCGGCACGACGTCGATGACGGCACCGCTGCGCCGTGCGACCTGCAGGAAGGCGATGTGGTTGCTCTCGTACTCTGCTTCGGCAGTTAGGATGCGATCGCCGGCCGCGAAGCCAACGGAATGGAACGCCATGTCCCAGGCCACCGTGGCGTTCTCGACCAGCGCGATCTCCGCACGGTCGGCATTCAGGAGCCGCGCGATCGAATCATAGGTCGCTTCCATTCGGTCGTTGGCTGCCGCGGCCGCCTCGTAGCCGCCGATCGCGGCCTCCAGTTGCAGGTGATCCAACTGCGCTTGCAGCACAGGCGCCGGCATCAGCGCCGCGCCCGCATTGTTGAAATGCAGGATTTTGCTGACCGCCGGCGTGTCCCGGCGCGCCTGCTCGATGTCGATGGGCATGGAAGTCTTCTCCGCACGCGTGCAGGAAATCGATCCTGGCCACCGTGCGGACCCCACCTGCAACGGTCAAGCCGGGTCAGATTTCCTACGGCAGCGCCTTCCAAAATTCGGCGATGAAGCCGTGCGGGCCGACATGCAGCGTCTGCCGGACAATCGACGGCATGCCTGCCCGACACTGCCACGCGTAGATCGTATCGTGCCCGGTCGCCACGGCTGGGACGACCTCAGTGTCGGGATTGTCGCGGCACCACTTCACCACGCCGGGGCTCGGCGCGCGTTTCGTGTCCGCCTTCCCGCACGGCAGATTGGCGCCGACCGTGCAGACCATCACGTGCCCTCCGGCACAGCGGAACACCGTGGTGTCAACCGCGACACGAGTGGGCAGCCGCATCCCGAACGCTGCGTTGACCGCCTGCACCAGATCCTCCGGGATCGGCTGCGTCGTGTCGTCAGTGCCGATGCGCTTGCAGAACGCCGCTGGGGTCTCTGCGCGGGCAGGCGCGACGCGTCCCACGGCGAGTGTCGCCACGGCTGCTGTCACAACCCACAGTGCGCTATGCCTGGATCGCGCAAGCAACGTCGATGACTCCCCGCCTTCCCATCTCATTGGACCGAGCATTGCTGTGCGACGATCATCGGGCCACCGCACTGGTCACCGTCTGGCAGTCCGATGGTAGAAGAAGCCCTTGGTGATTTCGACGAGCCCAAGATACGCGGCTGTCGCGCCGACCAGAAAGACGAAGAACAGCGGCGGCGGTGCCACGAAACCGAACCATCGGCCCACTGAGAGAAGCGGAAGAATGATCGCGACGGCGACCGACCCAAGCGCCATGGCGACGAGGAATCTGTGCGGCCTGCTTCGGAAGAACCGCCGCCGCGTGCGGATGGCGAAGACCACCAGTACCTGGGTGGTAATCGACTCGATGAACCAGCCGGTCTGAAACAGCGCCTCGCCGGCACCGAACAGGTGCAGAAGAGCGTAGAAGGTCAGGAAGTCAAAGACAGAACTGACCGGCCCAAACACCAGCATGAACCGCTCGATCAGCTTGACATCCCATTGTACAGGCCAGGCCGTAGCCTCCGGATCTACCCGATCGAACGGGATCGCGATCTCTGACACGTCGTAGAGCAGGTTGTTCAGCAATACCTGGATCGGCAGCATCGGCAGGAAAGACAGGAACAACGCTGCTCCGGCCATGCTGAACATATTGCCGAAGTTTGAACTCGAGCCCATCAGGACGTACTTTGACACGTTCTGGACCGCGCCACGTCCATGGACCACAGCCTCGCGCACCACCGATAGGTCGTGCTCGAGCAGGATCAGATCGGCGGACGCGCGCGCCACATCGGCGGCACCATCGACCGAGATGCCGACATCCGCGGCATGCAGCGCCGGCGCATCGTTGATGCCGTCACCCATGAATCCCACAACATGGCCGAGCCGCTTCAGCGCCAGCAGTATCCGAAGCTTCTGCTGCGGGTTGATCCGACAGAACAGGTTGACCCGGGGCAACTGTCCGATCAGCGCCTCCTCCGAGAGATGTGACAGCGCTTCACCAGTGAGCACACCCGTGACCGGTACGCCGATTTCAGCGAAGACGTGGCGGGTGACCAGCTCGTTGTCGCCGGTCAGCACCTTCACGGAAATGCCCGCGGCCGCCATCGCCTGGATCGTCGTTCCAGCGCTTGCTTTGGGAGGATCGAGGAAAACAGCGAAGCCGGAGAAGACGAGGTCTGTTTCGTCGGTCACCGCTGCGGTCTCATGACTCCCATCGACCACACGTCCTGCTATTCCCAGTGCGCGGAAGCCTTCCGCACCGAGCGCGTCTAGGGTCGCCTCGAAGGTGCGGCGAGTCTCCGCGTCGAGCGTCCGCTCCTCTCCGCCCGCGTCCTCGTATCGTCCGCACAGCCGCAGCAGATCCTCCGGCGCGCCCTTCACGATCAGGCGGCGCTTGGCGTCGTGCTCGACCAGGACCGAGACACGCCGCCGCTCGAAATCGAACGGCACTTCGTCGATCTTCCGCCAACCTGCCATGTCGAACGGATGGGCGGCGAGGATCGCCTCGTCGAGCGGGCTCTTCATCCCACTCTCGAACTGGCTGTTGACATAAGCATAGGCGTAGGCCCGGTCACTCTCGACCCCGTGCCCGTCGATCGTGCGGACCAGCTTGATCGTCGCTTCCGTCAGTGTGCCGGTCTTGTCGGTGCACAAGATATTCATGGCGCCGAGATCGTGGATTGCGGAGAGGCGTTTCACGATTACCTTTCGCCTGGCCAGCCCGATCGCAGACCGGGCAAGTGTCACCGTGACGATCATTGGCAGCAGTTCGGGGGTCAGGCCGACAGCGAGTGCCAGCGCAAACATCAGCGACTCCAGCACTGGCCGCCGGAAGGAAACGTTCACCACCAGGACGAACAGCACCATCAGCACGGTCAGCCACATGATCAGCATGCCGAAACGGCGAATGCCGACAGCAAAAGCGGTGGCCGGCGGCTTTTCCGCCAGACTCCTTGCGAGATGGCCGAGCGCCGTACGGCCGCCGGTTCGGCAGATGACGATCGTTGCAGTCCCGCTGATCACGGATGTGCCGGCAAACACGGCGTTCGATGCTCCAGCCGGGTTTTCAGCGCCCGAGGCTGCATCGCTGGCCTGCTTTTCGGCCGGGTAAGGCTCGCCTGTGAGGAGAGCCTGGTTGACGAAAAGGTCGCGGCTTTCGAGCAACCGCGAGTCCGCAGGAACGAGATCGCCGGCGATCAGCTCGACAATGTCGCCGGGAACCAGTTGGTCCATTGGCACAGAGAGGCTTGCACCGTCGCGCCGTACGGTTGCCTGCACTGCCACAGACCGGCGCAGTGTCTCAACCGCATTCTGCGCGCGGACCTCCTGAACGAAATCAAGCGTTATGCTGATCGTGACGATAGTCACGACGACGACGAAACTCGCGACATCGCCGGTCGCCGCGGACAGTCCGCTCGCCACGAGCAGAATGATGACCAAAGGGCTACGGAAGCGGGCCAGGAATTGCAGCCAGAGCGGCAAATGCTTGACGGTTGCCGCGGTGTTGGGTCCATACCTCGTCACCCGCGACTGCACCTCGGCAGCAGCGAGGCCCGCACGCGTCGTAGCGAGTCGCGTGAGAAGCCGGTCGATCGGCTCCGTCCAGATTTCTTCGGGGCCTGGTTCGCCGTTGGTGGGATCCGCGGCACGATCGCGATGCAGCGCGCTCATCTTTCCAGGAAGCTCGCCGCGAGCCCTGGCCCGATCCCAGCAAGCGTCGGCATGCCGCTACTCCTTGTCGACGAACTCGCTGGCGGTATTCATGGACCCGCTGACCGATTTTGAACCGCACCCGGGGTTTGTCCAACTGATTTCGCCTGCACCAGATCGGCCACCCGCCGCGTCAAAACTCCGCCGATCCGAGCCTCTGGGATCACCGCGATCAGCGCCTTCGCCGAGAGCCCAGCGCACCGCCAGCTGTGGTGCGATCCGCATCACACCTTGCCCCGGCCATGTCCTACCGGCCCCATTCCCCTTGGGGTGATGTATCGTGGCTCCTGGTGGGCCATGTAGTGGGCATGGCAACTTAATGGAGTTACCCCATCTGCCGACCGAGTCGGCTTCGACGTTGCCGTTGTGGGGGTCGGCGGCTTCGTCCAAACGACCCTCGGCTTCATGAGTGAGGCGGCTGCCAATGCCTGGGTCAATCAAGCCATGAGGCTGACCAAGCCATGGGTGACCAGCCGCACATTTGGAAGGCCGAAAGACGACTAGCGTCCCGACGTCCCCAACGGCCGCGTGACCCCGACCAGTTCAGCAACCGCCGCCGCGTCAGTCCCTGCGGTGGTCGCTTCTGCCGCGGTTCGCGAAGCTCGGCCACGCGACCGTTGCAGTGCTCTGGTACGAGAAAATTCCGGGCAAGCAGAGCTTCGCTCGGGAAAGGCAAGAAATGAGGCTCGCTCTAAATCTCCTCGTCCAAACGATCGTCTGGTTCGGCGCCATGGGTGCAATCATCTTCGGCGCTGCGGGGACGACAGACTACGCCGGCGGGTGGCTCTATCTCGGTGAGATGCTCGCTATCTCAGTGGTTCTTGGGCTGCATACGGCACGCGTCGATCCCGACCTCCTCAAAGAGCGCTTGAAGCCGCCCCTGCAGAAGGATCAACCGCTCGCGGACAAGCTGGTCCTCATCCCGATCCTGCTCCTCATGCTCGGAGGGATGGGCGTCATGGCGGCGGATGCCGCGCGCTGGCACTGGTCAGCAATGCCATCGTCCGTGCAATGGACTGGATGCGCGCTCCTCCTGGCGGCGGTCCCCATCCTCGCCCTCTTGCTCGGCATCCGGATCGGCATCGAGGAGAAGTCCCTGCGCATGGGTCTCGAAGGCTATGACGATTACGCGCGCCGCGTGCCCTGTCGCCTGATTCCGTTCATCTGGTGAGGAAGCCCACCTGCATGCCAGCAAGGGCAGCTCCCGCCACTCGCCACCTTCTGTGACGGCACGAGGTCGTGGGGCCCGTCTCGGCCTTGGGGACCGAATCCTTGCCTCCAGAGCCCGGCAGGGTTAGAACATATAAGGAACATAAGGCGGGACGGGATGTGGAATGCCCTTGTCACAGCGGCGATCCTTTGGGGGGAAGACCCCATGAACCGTGAGAAAAGCACGGCTCCGCTGGGGCGCCATCCAGCCATCCGTCTCTCCCAGCCGTTCCTGGTCCCGCTCAACGAGACTCTGAGACGCTCGCGATACTCGCCATTGCGCCCAGAGCCCTCAACGCTGCAACGCCTCGTCTCGCTCCCTGCATCACCGTCTCCCCTTTCAAAACTTTGAGACGATCGTGAGACTCATCCGGCCCCAGTGACCCTCCCCACGGCCTCCCCCAGCAGCTCCACCCCCAGATCCACCTCCGCGTCGCTCACCGTCAGCGGCGGGGCGATTCGCATCACCCCCTGCGACGCCCCTGCCCGCACGATGTTCGCCGACAGCCCCAGCTCCAGCGCCACATCCGTCACCGCGTCCGAGACAACCGCCGCATCCCGTCCGCCGCTCGCGCGGAACTCCAACCCCAGCAGCAGCCCCCGCCCGCGCACATCACCGATGCACTCGAACCGCTGCTGCAGTCCACGCAGTCCCGCTGCCAGCCGCGCTCCCATCACCTTCGCCCGCTCCGCCAGACCGTCACGCTGCACGATCTCCAGCACCCTCAGCCCCACGCTCGCCGGCAGCGGATCGTTCACATGCGTCGTGTAGAACAGGAATTCCCGGGCCTCCGCCTCCGCCGCCACACCGTCCGACGTCAGCACCGCCGACAGCGGCAGCCCTGCCCCCAGCGTCTTCGACAGCGTGAGAATATCGGGCACCACGCCGTCGCGCTCGAACGCGAACATCAGCCCGGTGCGCCCCACGCCGGTCTGCGCCTCGTCCAGGATCAGCATCATCCCGCGCGCGCGGCAATGCGCGGCCAGCGCCGCCAGATACCCGACCGGCAGATCGATCACGCCCCCGCTGCTCAGCACCGGCTCGGCGATGAACGCCGCGAGGTTGCCGGTGCACTGCCGGTCCAGCCACTCGAACGCGTCGTCCAGCTCCTCGCGCCAGCCCACGCCGGCGAACCGAGGCCGATACGCGTTCGGCGCCGGGATCGCGAAATTGCCCGGCATCATCGGCCCGATCCCGCGCCGTCCTGCCTTGTAGGTCGCCGCCGCCGCGCCGCCCGTCATGCCGTGCCAGGATTGCGCGAACCCCACCACCTCCCAACGGCCCGTCACCAGCTTGGCCAGCCGGATCGCCGCCTCGTTCGCTTCGCCGCCGGTGGACAGCAGCATCACCCGAGGCAGATCCGGCACCAGCCCCGCCAGCGTCTCCGCCAGCGCCACCACCGGCTCGCACAGCATCGAGGAGAACAGGTGGTCCAGCGTCCCCACCGCCTCGCGCACCGTCGCGACGATCTCCGGATGCGAATGCCCCAGGATCGCGCTCATCTGGCCCGAGGTGAAATCCAGCACGCTGCCGGCCCGACGCGTCATACAGGAACGATCCCTCGGCGCGCACCGGCACGAACGGCACGAAGTCGCCCCCGTACACCAGCATGTGCCGCCGCGCGCGGGCCCAGAACTTCTGATCCGCGGATTGCGCAACGTCGTCCATCGGCATCATTCCCCCTCGACCGGTGTCACCACATACGCGCAACGCCGCGAGCCCGCGAGCACGTGCTCGACCCGCTCCACCCGTGCCGGCGCCAGCAGCGCCGCAAACAGCGCGAGCTCCGAGCGGCAGAACCCCTGGCACACGGTCGCCGCGGCGCAGATCGGGCAGTGGTTCTCGGCGATGACCCACGCCCCGGCCTCGCCGCGCGAGAACTCCGCCATGTATCCCTCGGCCGAGCGTATCCCCACCAGCCGCGCCACCCGCTCTTCCAGCGAGCCGGCGCCCCGCAATGCCTGCTCGTATTGCGCCGCCATTGCCTGCTCCCGCCGCCCGACCAGGCGCGCAAGGCCTGCTTCGCCGAATTCGCCGCGCACCGCCTCGATCAGCTCGACCGTCATCTGCGCGTGCGTATCAGGAAAGCGGCCATGGCCCTTTGCCGTCAGCGACCAGATCTGGCGCGGCCGGCCGATCCCGTCGGGCGCTGTCGCGTGCTCCACCAGCAGATCGGCCGCAAGCCTCTCGAGCTGCGCCCGCGCGGCCTGCCGGGTGATGCCGGTGCGCGCAGCCAGCTCGCGGGTCTTCGCCGGGCCGCGGGTCTTCAGCTCGAGCAGGATCTGGTCGGCGGTCGACTGCACTGTCACTTCCGTTTGACAACTAAAGTGTTGCAAAAGTCCGCCGCCGCGTCTACCCCACCTCCCCTTTTGCCAACCCAGGGGCTGTCAAAATGAGCGCCGCGACGCCGGCGAGCGGAAGCTGGGCAGACGTTCTGGCGGAGGGCCGCCTGCCCCTCTTCGCCCTGATCTGCATGGGGGTCTGGCTGAACGCCGCCGACAGCCTGATCGCCGCCACCATCATGCCCAGCGTCGGCCGCTCGCTGGGCGGCTATCCGTATTTCGGCTGGGCCACCGCGGGCTATCTGTTGGGATCGGTCCTGGCCGGCGCGAGTTCCGGCGTGCTGGCCCTGCGCTTCGGCCTGCGTTCCGCCACTGCGGCGGCGGCTCTGCTCTACGCGGCCGGCTGCGCGCTGAGTGCGGTGGCGCCCGAGATCTTCACCTTCCTGGCCGGCCGCATCCTGCAAGGGGTCGGTGGCGGCTGGGTCGTTGGCCTCTGCTCGGTTGCCATCGGCCTGCTGTTCGCCAACCGCCTGCTCCCGAGGGTCTACAGCGCGATCAGCTCGGTCTGGGGCATCGCCGTCCTGGTGGGTCCGATGCTCGGCGGTCTGTTTGCCGACGCCGGTTCCTGGCGCGCCGTGTTCTGGCTGTTCGCCGTTCAGGGAGCGGCGGTGGCGGCCGCCGCCTGGGCCATGCTGCCGGCCGCCGAGACCACGGACGCGCAACACGCGGTGGCATGGCGCCAGCTCGGTCTCATCGCGCTGGGGGTGACGCTGATCGCCTTGGCGGACCTTGCCGGCGATTTCGCGCGCACCGCCGGACTGACCGCATTGGGCGTCATGGTGTTCCTGCTCGCGCTGCGGCTGGACGGGCGCAGCGAGGTACGGCTGCTGCCACGCGGATCAGGCGACCTGAGCACCGCCCATGGCGCCGGCTTTGCGACCATGTTCCTGCTCAATGCCGCGACAATGGGCCTGCCGGTGTATGGCCCGGCCATACTGCAGACGCTGCAGGGCCTTTCGGCCTTGCTCGCCGGCTATGTGGTGGGGGCCGAGGCCCTCCTGTGGACCGCTGCGGCGCTGCCCGTGTCCGGGCTGACCGGGCGATGGCCCGGCCGGCTGATCCGGTTCGGGTCCGCCATGATCCTCGCCGGCCTGGCACTCTGTGCACTGGTCTTCAATGGCACCCAGCTCATCTGGGTGGTGTTCGCGTCTGGCCTGATCGGGGCGGGGTTCGGCTTTTCCTGGGCGTTCATCAGCCAGCGTATCCTTGGCGACCTGGACGGTGACGAGAGGGCAATCGGCGGCGCGGGCATCGCCACGGTGCGGATGACCGGTGCCGCCGCCGGATCCGCCATGGCGGCAGCGGTCGCCAACCTGTCGGGGTTCGCCCATGGCTTCTCGGCGCAGGCGGCGAGTACGGCCGGCGTCTGGGTGTTCGCCGCCGCGCTTCCGTTGGCGGCGCTCGCGTGCGCCACTGCCTGGCGTCTCGGTTCGCCACGACTGGTGGTCGCGGCGGACGTGCAGCGTTGACACGGCTCGCCCGCGGCCCGCACGCTCGGCGAAACACGACCGGGGGAGAGACCAATGCGTCCAACGGACCCGTCGATGCGTGCCTTTCTTGGCTTCGTGGCCGGGGCGATATCAGTCCTGGTATTTCACCAGGGCGCCTGGGCGATCTTCCACCTCGCCGGCCTGATGCCGCCGCCCTACCCGATGGGACCGGTCCCGCCCTGGGGCGTGCCGCTCACGGTCGACTTCTGCTTCTGGGGCGGCCTGTGGGGCGCCGCCTACGGCCTGGTTCTGCCGAGGCTGGAAATGCCCAGCTGGCTCTCCGGCCTGATCCTCGGAGTGATCGCCACCTTGGTCCTCTGGTTCGTCGTCTTTCCCCTCAAGGGGCGACCGGTCGCGTCCGGGTGGGCCGTGCAGAGCATGCTGGTCGTGCTGGTGATCCACGCGGTCTGGGGAATCGGCGTCGGATTGATCCTGCCGATGCTGACCGCGCGGGCCCCTCAGCGCGCCTGACCGCAACTACACTCGCGCGATCGCGCCATCATCGGAGGCGCTGGACAGCGCCTTCGCGTGATTGCCGCGATGCTCGCCGACATGGTTGTAGGCGACCATGCCCGCCTGGATGCTCGCCAGCGAGTTGTAGTCCAGGCCACTCTGATGCGGCAGCACATTGACCGGTGCCGACGGGCTCACCGGCACGCTCTGCCCGGCAACTTGTGCCGAAAGCACGGCGTCGAACTGTGACGCCTGTGCCGCCGTCATGGGCTTCCCTCCCGCCTTGCCGCTGTCCGAGGCCGTACCGGTGGAATCAAGCTTGCCGGCCAGCCAGGATGCGCCCTTGGCGACCGAGGCCACGGCGCTGATGACGCCGCCGATGGCAAGAATTGGGAACATGCAATGCCTCCCGTGACTGGGTTCGCGGGAGGCGTTGCAGCAATCGTGCCAGACGCTACTTCAGCGGCGAGAACGCCGCCGGCACCACCAGCATGTTCTCCTGCTTCAGCAGCGCGCCGGGCGGCCCGCCCGGCGGCCACACGCCCTTGGCCACTGCCTCGGCGCGGATGCGGCTGCGTTCGCCGGCGTCCTTGTAGGCCCAGATATGGCACCACTTGTTCAGCCCACCCAGCTCCGAGTACCAGGCGCCGACCAGCGGCGACAGCGCGATGCGTCCGGGCACCTTCTCGGCCCACCGCTCCATCACCGCGGGCAGCGTGCCGGGCGCATAGGTGTACATACGGATCTCGTAGATGCCGCCAAGCTGCCGCGGCTCCAGTGGCGGCGAGAACGGCGCCGGCAGGAAGATCTCGCTCCGCTGCTCGAGCGTCAGTTCGCGCGTGTTCGGCGGCCAGCCTTCCGCCTTCGACGCTGCGGCGCGCACGCTGGCGCGCTGATCGAGGCTCTCGTACGGCCAGACATGGATGACCTGGTTCAGCGGTCCCACCTCGGTGTGCCAGAACGCGGCCAGCTTGGAGAACTTTTCCCGGATGGCGAGCGCGCCGCCAAAGCGTTCCTCGAATGTCGGGATATTGCCCGGCTTCAGCGTGTAGGTGCGCATTTCGATGATCATCGGTCGCCCTCCCGTTGCGATGGATGCGCGGACGTTAGTGCCCACGGCCTCAACTCGGCAAGCGAGGCACGGTACGCAGGCGCATGGACGACGACAGGCAGATGATCAACGACCTGTTCGTGCGCTACACAACCGCGCTCGACGCAGGCGACGTCGAGACGATCGTCGGCTGCTTCACCGAGGACGGCGCGCTGGAAAGCCCGGCGGTTGGCGTCTATGCGGGGCGCCAGGGCATTCGTGAATTCGCCGAGCGCTTTGCGCGGTTCCGTGAACGCGGGTCGCAGCTGCGGCATTTCATTTCCAACCTGGCGGTCCAGGTGAACGGCGATGAGGCGCGGGCGACCTGCTATCTGCTGAACGTCATCACCCGCGACGGCAGGACCGAACTGATGCCGCCCGGCCGCTATGACTGCCGCCTGCAGAAGATCGGCGGTCAGTGGCTGTTCAAGCACCGGCTCGTGGTGTTGGACGGCGAGGTGAAGCTGGAAGGGATCTAACGGAAACTCGCGAAGCACAGCCCCGTGCCGCTGAGCGCCGGCGTGCGGTACCCAGGCACATAGCTCACCCACTGCATCTCCATCGACCCGAGCGTTCCCGCCAGGCAGATCCAGTTCCGCATCTCCGAACTGCCCGACATCAGCTTCGTCAGCGGCGCGTTGCGGAAGAACCCCGCGTCCTTGCGGCGAAGCGCGTCGATCAACGCGTTATCGAACGCTTCATCGACCACGAAGTGGCTCAGTCCCCCAGACGCCAGCACGCCGATCCGTGCATTACCGGGGAATGCCTCGACCGCACGCCGCAGCGCCTCGCCCAGCGCGACGCAGCGTGCCGGAGAAGGCTGGTTCGGCGGATAGTAGGCGTTGAGGAACACCGGCACGATCGGCACGCCGTCCGGCAGGTAGAACCGGTGGATGAACGAAAACGCATGCCCCTCGCGCTGCTGTTCCCCCAGCGAGCGCATCACCGACAGGTCGAAGCCGTCGTGCTGCAGCGACGCGATCAGATGCCGCGCCAGCTCGGCGTCGCACGGATAGTCCGACTCCACGATCTCCTTCTGGTACGGCAACCGACCGCGGATCGTCGTACCATAATAGACACCGATCGCCGGCATGTTGTCGTGATGGAACAGCTCTTCCTGGTCGTCGCCCACCACGATCAGCGCATCGAGCCGCGCCGCCGCCACATCGTCGCGCAGTCGCGCCATCGAGGCCATCGCCTCGCCGTGCCGGCGCGACAGGTGCTCCGGCGCTATGCGCTCCAGTGCATCGGCCGGCGCGCGCGCGAGCAGCGTATCGTAGTCGCAGCCATTGCCGTCGAAATCGACGAACTGGCGTGCCTTGTCCCGGGCCTGGAAACCGCTCTCCCAGTCCTCGACGCGCGAGGCGAGCATAGGGCTATGTGACGAACCGAACGCAGCGACCAGTCGAGCCATGGCATATTCCTCCTGCGGGTATCCTGGTGCCGCACTACCTGGGCCGTCAACGAGGGAGCGCTACTGTTCGTATGTGCTGATCTGGCTATCGAACCAGGCAAGATCGCCGGGCAGGGTCGCGTTGTCGGGTGATCGCCCCACGAGTTGCGCGATGATCTCGCGTCCTTGCCGGAATGCGTTCAGAGCGTCGGCGAGTGAGCCTTGCCGTACCCTGATCAACGCGACGCGGCCATAACCCGCCGCAACGTCGCGCTGCCACCCGAAATTGCCAGGATCCGACTTGGCTAAACGCTCTCTGATCGCCAACGATGCCTGGTAGCTCGTCAGCGCCGACGCAAGGTCGCCGCGCCCGCTCTGCACGTCGCCGATCCTCTCGTGCGAAATGGAGAGATCGCGCTGCCATAAGGCGTTCGTCGGGTCCGACCTCGCCAGTGCGTCCCTGGTCGCCAACGAGTCCTGGTACCTCCTCAGTGCTGCCGCCAGATCGCCCTGCCGCAACTGCATGTCGCCGATCTTGTTATGCGAGACCGACAGATCGCGCTGCCAGTCGGCGTTGCCGGGATCCTCTCTTGCCAGACGCTCGAACACTTCATGCGCCGCCTGGTAGCACGTCAGCGCCGTCGCCTCATCGCCCAGCGCGCGGTGCACGTCACCGATCTTGTCGTGCGAGACGGACAGATCGCGTTGTGCGCCGGGGTTCCTCGGGTCGGCCATGGCCAGACGGTCGGCGATCCCGAGGGCCTCCCGATAGCTCGTCAGTGCCGCCGTGAGTTCCCCCCGCGCGCGCTGCACGTCACCGATCTTGTTGTAGGACACCAAGAGATCGCGCTGCCACGTGAGGTTTCTGGGGTCGCCTCTGGCCAGACGAGCGGCAATGGCAAGCGAGGCCTGGTAGCTCGCCGCTGCCGCCGCCAGGTCGCCCATCTCGACCTGCACGTCGCCAATTCTGTCGTGCGTGACGGACGTGTCGCGCAGCGACACGACGTTCCCCGGACTCGCTGTCGCCAGCCGGTCTCTTATGGAGAGCGATGCCTGGTAACTTGTCAGCGCCGCCGCCAGATCCCCCTGCGCGCGCTGCACATCACCGATCCTCCCGGACGAGACGGAAAGATCACGGTCCCACTCGGCGCCGTCAGGGTTCGCTGCGGCGAGACGCTCGAAGATTTCATGCGAGGCGCGGTAGCTCGCCAGCGCCGCCGCCAGTTCGCCTCGTGCACGTCGCAGGTCGCCGATCTTGCTGTGCGCGACCGAGAGATCACGCTGCCACACGGCATTTCCGGGTTCTGCCGCGGCCAGGCGGTCAGCAATAGTGAACGAGGCATCATAGCTTCTCAGCGCCGCTGCCAAGTCGCCGAGGGCAAGCCGCGCGTCGCCGATCTTGTTGTGCGAGACCAGCAGATCGCGCTGCGAGGCCAGGTTTCCAGGCTCCATCTTGCCCAGACGATCGGCGATAGCGAGCGAGGCCCGATAGCCAGCCAACGCAGCCGCCAGGTCGCCGAGATCAACCTGCAGGTCAGCGATCCTGTCGTGCGAGACCGAGAGGTCCCGCAGCCGTTCCGTATCTCCGGGATCCGCCTTGGCGAGACTGTCGAAGATGGTGTGCGAGGCGCGGTAACTCTTCAGTGCCGCCGTCAGGTCGCGCCACTCGCGCTGCACGTCGCCGATCCTGCTATGCGAGACCGCGAGCTGGCGCTGCCGCGCGGCGTTCTGCGGATCGGCCCTGGACAAGCGGTCGAGCATGCCCTGCGAGGCGCGGTAGCTCATCAGCGCGGCCATCAGGTCGCCCCGCGTCCGCTGCACGTTGCCTAGCTCACCAAGTGCGGCTGCATCCTCGATCTCAGCCATGAGATACCCCGCGCGATTGCATCCGGCAGCCATCTACACTTGGGTAGCCGCCCTCCATCTACTAGCATCCCCCGAGGGAACAGGGGAGAAACGTACATGCCCAAGACCCGCGGCACCGGGCTGCTGATGGCGTGGATGGACATCGATCCCGCGCACGAGGACGCGTTCAATCGCTGGTACAACGAGGAACACATCGGCCGCCTGCTCGCGATTCCCGGGTTCCTCTCAGCCGCGCGCTATGTCGCGTTGCGTGGCGCCCCGAAATACCTCGCGATGTACGAGCTCGAGGACCACAACGTGCTGCGCAGCGCTGCCTTCCTCGACGCCGTGCGTTATCAGCCCTCGGCTGAACGCACCCGCCTCTCCGGTGGTTATGTCGGCCGCAACTACCTGCTGAACGGCTATCGTCAGATCTTCCCCGGACGCACCGATCCTGTCGACAACACGATGGGCCCCGCGCCGTTCCTGCAGATGGGCCGCATCGACATCGCCGCGTCGATGGAGGAGGAATTCAACGACTGGTACAACACCGCCTACATCCCCGGCTATCTCACCGTCCCCGGCTGCATGCGTGCGCGCCGCTATCTCGCCGTCGAGGGCCAGCCGAGATACCTGACGGTGTACGAGTTCGAAAACGCCGGCGTGCCCGATACGCCGGAATGGGCGCGCGCCCGCAGCAGCAATCCATGGAGTGCCCGCATGCGTCCCCATGTGCGCCTCGACGAAGGCTCGCCTGCCGTGTTCCGCCGCATCTTCCCTACGTGATCCGGAGCAGCGACATGACCGTCACTCGACGCGCCCTGCTGAGCACCGCCGGCGCAATCACCCTCGCCGCCCGGGCACGCGCCGCAGAGAAGACGCGTATCACGCTGTGGCACGCGATGAGTGCCGCACTCGGCGAGGAACTCAACAAGCTGATCGCCGCATTCAACGCCAGCCAGGACAATGTCGAGGTCACCGGGCTGTTCAAGGGTGCCTACAAGGACCTGCTGACCTCCGTCGTGGCTGCATATCGTGCAGGCCAGGCGCCGCATGTCGCGCAGGTGTTCGAGGTCGGCACGCAGACGATGCTCAGCTCCGGTCCGGTGATCAAGCCGGTCTGGCAGCTCGCGCAGGAAACCGGCGTGGCGATCGATGCCGACGCCTACATCCCCGCGGTGCGCGGCTATTTCAGCACGCCCGACGGCAGGCTCGCGTCGATGCCGTTCAACTCCTCGACCGCGATCGCCTGGTACAATCTCGATGTGCTTGGAGAAGGCCGGCGTCGGTCTGCACATGCTGCCGCGGACCTGGCAGGAGGTGGAAGCCGCCATGCACCTGGTGCGCCGGACAGACGCGGCGCCGTTCGGTGTCACCATCGCGTCGGTCGTGTGGTCGCAGTTCGAGCAGTACGGCGCGATCCACAATCTGCCCTTCGCCACCGAGGCCAATGGCTTCAAGGGTCTCGACGCGGTGCTGAAGGTCAACAGCCCGCCCTTCGTCAAACACCTGCAGCGCCTGATCGACATGGCGAAGGACAATTCATTCCACTACACCGGCCGCGACGGGGTCGGCGACGGTGCTTTCCTCAACGGCCAGTCCGCCATGGCGTGCAGCACATCGGCATTGCGCGGCGATCTCAGGCGCAGCGCGAAGTTCCGCTGGGCGCCGGGATTTCTGCCGTTCGATCCGGACGTCATCCGCGAGCCGATAAACTCCGCGATAGGGGGTGCGAGCTTCTGGGTGCTGACGGCACCGAATCGCAGCGGCGCGGAATACCACGCTGTCGCCGAGTTCCTTCGCTTCCTTGGCCAGCCGCAGCAGGACGCGCAATGGAGTGTTGGCACAGGCTACGTCCCGGTGACCCATGCCGGCTACGAACTGCTGCAGAAGCAGGGCTGGTTCGAACAGAATCCCGGCACCGACCTTCCGGTGAAGCAGCTCACGCGCGGCCAGGTCACCGACAATTCGCGTGGTTTCCATCTCGGCCGCATGCCGGAGATCCGCACCATCATCGAGGAGGAATGCGAGAAGGCGCTCGCCGGTCAACAGGGAGCGCAGAGGGCGCTGGACAGCGCGGTCGAGCGCGGCAACAAGGTACTTCGCGACTTTCAGAAGTCGGTCAAGACCTGAACATGGCCATCGGCGTCTGGCGCGATGTCGTCGATCGGCTGACACCATGTGCCGCTTGCCGAACGGGCGCGGCTTCTCACGCTGCCGTCGACGAGCACCGTCGCGGCGCTGCACCAGGTCGAGTTGCTGCAGCCGCTCGCGTCGCCAGTTTCGCCCAGCGCCATTCGTATCGCTGCCTGGAACCTGGAGCGCTGTCTCCACCCGGAAGCGTCCGCGCGCATCCTGCAGCGGAACCATGTCGATCTCGCGCTGCTGACCGAACTTGATGTCGGCATGCTGCGCACCGGCCAGGTGCACACGATCGGCCGGATGGCCGCGCAGCTTGGTCAGGGCTATTGCTATGGATGCGAGTTCCTCGAACTCGTGCCGATGGATCCGCCGCCGGGCTTCCCGCGCAACGGCACTGACAATAGCGAAGGCTACCACGGCAACGGAATGATCTCGTCGTTGGCGATGCAGGATCCTGTCGTTTTCCGCCTCGACGAGTTGACGGATTGGCATTCGCCTGCGGAAGGTCAGCGGCGCATTGGCAACCGCATGGCGATCGCCGCCATCTTCCATATTGGCGGGATACGCCTTGTTGCCTGCTCCGTGCATCTCGAAAGCCGTACCGACGCGGCTGGCCGCGCGCAGCAGATGCGGTCGCTGCTCGATGCGCTGGACGCCTATGCCGGGCCCGCGCCGGTGGTGATCGGCGGCGACCTCAACACGCAGGTCGTCCCGGGCGGCCACACGGATGCATCCGAACCGCTGTTCGCGTTGGCGGCGTCGCGCGGCTACGACTGGACGACCTGCAACCTCGCGCGGCCGACCACGCGTGCCAGCGCCTGGAGCAACCACGAAGGCACGCGTCAGCTCGACTGGTTCTGCACGCGCGGCGTGAAGGCACGCGGTCCGGCGGTCGTGCCGGCGCTCGGCGAGGACGGCACCGTGCTGAGCGACCATGAGCTGATACTGCTGACGCTCGACGCAGGCTGAACGCCAAGGAGAAAAAGACGCCGGTGCCGCGGGTTTAGATTTGCACCGATATCGTCGGCTGCGCTCGGGAAGAACCCTGTCTGCGCAGGCCTGGAAATCTACCTTCGTCAAAATGCTCCTCGAGCTCGGGACGTTCGATAAATGAGCCGTTGGGTTCGATTATCCTGCGGACGTCACACGACCGATCGAGAAGTTCGCACGCCACATGGATCGCCGCGTCACGTGACCGAGCCGCTCGCGATTGAGGAAGGCTGCCGCGCTCGCAAAAAACAACATGCCACATCATCAATCATGGCCTCTTGCTGTTCGGCTTTTCGGTGCCTCAAGCGTCGGGTTTGAAGCAAGACCGGAGTCGGGCGCCGCCACAATACGCCACGGCGCGTTGCAAAAGCGCCACAGTGTGGCGCATCGGTCGGCCGGCGGATCACAGAGCCAGCGACGGCGCAATCATTGCGCCAGGACGCGCGCGAGCTCGACCAGTTCCGTGTCGATCGGCTTGCGGCGTCCGACGATATCGGCGAGCGGCGTCCGCGCAACCGTGCCCTTCTGCCAGCCGACCAGTACGCCGGTCTCACCATCGCCGAGGGCCTTGACGGCGTTGACGCCCAGCCTGGTCGCCAGGATGCGATCGAAGGCGCTGGGTGGAGCGCCGCGCACGACGTGTCCAAGCGTCGTGGCACGCAGTTCGAAACCTGTCGTATGCCGGTGAGCGTCGACGTAGGCGAGGATCTTGCTGGCATTCTCCTTGACGCCTTCGGCGATCACCACGATCGCATGCGTCTTGCCGCGCTCGAAGGCGGCGCGCAGCCGCTGCGCAATCTCGCTCGCCGATACCTCGAATTCCGGGGTCGAGATGACTTCCGCGCCGCCCGCGAGGCCCGCCATCATCGCCAGATAGCCGCAGTCCCTTCCCATGGTTTCAACCAGGAAGGCCCGATTGTGCGAGGACCCTGTCGTACGCAGGTGATCGATCGCCCCAAGCGTGACGTTGATGGCGGTGTCGCAGCCGATGGAGATATCTGTCCCCAGCAGATCATTGTCGATGGTAGATGCGACGCCGACCACGCGGACCCCAAGCTGGCTCAGCATGTGCGAGCCCGTCTGGGTCCCGTTGCCGCCGATCACCACGACACCGTCGATGCCTCGCTGGGCGAGGTTGCGCAGAGCCTTCGAGCGGCCGCTCTCCTCGCGGAACTCCGCGGATCGGGCGCTGCCGAGAAACGTGCCGCCGACCTGAATGATGCCGCCAACGTCGCGCGCACTCAGCGGCCGGAACTGACCCTCGACCAGGCCCTGCCAACCCTGACGGACGCCGTGAACTGTCATGCCCTGGTCGACCGCGCTGCGTGTGATGGCACGTATGGCCGCATTCATTCCGGGGGCATCGCCACCACTTGTCAGAACCGCGATGTGCTTCATGGAACCCGAGGTTATCACCGTGTGGGCCGAAGAGGTCGCGAAAACGCCGCGTCGGGTTTCGGCATTATCGCCTCGGCGGCGTCGAACAGCGGCAGCACATCGGTTGGATTGATTGCCACCTGATCAAAGTTCGATACGGTGACACCAAGCAGCCTGACGCCTTTGGCGGTCGGCAGCAGCGTACGCACCAGGTCCACGCTCGCCTGTTGCAGCAGATCGTGTCGTGCGACTGGCGTCGGGAAGCTGCGGCTTCGGGTGACCTGGTGGAAGTCGGCGAACTTCACCTTGACGGTCACCGTCCGGCCGAAGGCCTCCGCCTTCTCGCACCAGGCCCACACGTCGGCGGCCATGGCCTTGACACCGGCTTCGATGTCATCGGATGCGATCAAATCGCGCGCGAAGGTGGTTTCCGAGCCGGAGGATTTTCGCTGACGATCGGCGACGACAGGCCGCTCGTCCTGGCCGTTCGCGATGCCGAGATACCATGCAGCCGACTTGCCGAAATGTTGCTGCAGAAAGGCCAGCGACTTCGCTCTCAGGTCCGCGCCCGTGCGAATCCCGAGTCTCTCCATCTTTGCCGCGGTGGCAGGTCCGACGCCATGAAACCTGGCAACCGGGAGGGCTGCGATGAAGGTCGGTCCCATTTCGGGGGTGATGACATACTGCCCATTCGGCTTGCGCTGGCTCGAGGCGAGCTTGGCGAGGAACTTGTTGTAGGAGATGCCGGCCGATGCGGTGAGACCCGTCTCCTCGAAAATGCGGGCGCGGATCTCTTTGGCCGTGGCGAACGCGGTGCTCAGGCCGCGCAGGTCCTGCGTGACGTCGAGATAGGCTTCGTCAAGCGAGAGCGGCTCGACCAAAGCCGTGTAGTGACCGAAGATGGCGCGGATCTGACGCGAGACAGCGCGGTAGACGTCAAACCGCGGTGGTACGAATACCAGTTCGGCGCATTGCCGCCTGGCCGTGGTCGACGGCATGGCCGAGCGTACGCCGAACGCGCGAGCCTCGTAGCTCGCCGCGGCTACCACTCCCCGCATGGCGCCGTGGCCAACCGCGACCGGACGGCCGCGGAGTTCCGGGTTATCGCGCTGCTCGACCGACGCATAGAACGCGTCCATGTCGACATGGATGATCTTGCGAGGCGACATGCACCGACCATATCAGGCCGCGAACACAGCGAGAACCATTGCGCATCGGGTCGCCTGGCGCTGGCGAGGCGGCCGGTTAAGCGGTCTTCCGCAGTGTCAGGCCGAACTGGATCCACGACACGCCATGGAAAATCAGCTCCACGGCGATCAATGTGCCGACCACCCACAGTCCAGACCAAGGCAGCATCAGGTACAGCATCAGCCCCACCAGCAGGCTGACCACGCCACCCGCCAGCAGAAGCCCCCAACCCGGCATGTGCCGGTGCTGCACACCGATAGCGATGCGCAAGACGCCGCCGATGATCAGCGCCGCCGCCACCAGGATGGTGATAACCACCGAACCCTCCAGCGGCTCGTCCATCAGCAGGAAGCCGCCTATCACGTAAAGAATCCCCACGAGCAGATGAAGCGCGAACCCGCCCCATTCGCGGTCCATGAAGGCATGCACGACCTGGAACACGCCCGCCACCAGCAACAGCGCACCAATGAAGATGACGCCGGCAATGGTAAAGGCGATGACATCGAACCAGGCGATGATGCCCAGCACAAGCTGGGCGATCCCGAGGGCAACGAACCATCCCCAAGCAGTGCGGGGACGGGGGCCGCTTCCGGAAGCAGTCATGTCGCTCATGCCATTGACGTTAACGAAGTCAGCGGCGCCGTGGCAACCCGCCGCTTGTTTCACCCAGGCGGGACGCGTATGCGTCGCCCATGATCGCGGAGCACTCCCCGCAATGACCGTGGCTGTCACGGCCGGCGGGCTGCGCAAACCAGCACCGGCCATCGGCATGCTGCTGCCCGTGCTCGGCGTGGTCTACGGCGACATCGGGACCAGTCCGCTCTACGCCTTCAAGGCCAGCCTGCAGCATTTCGCGCCGAAAGACGTGGCCAGCCTCGAGATCATGGGCATCCTGTCACTGATCTTCTGGTCGCTCGCACTGGTCGTCACGGTGAAATATGTCCTGCTCATCCTGCTCGCCGACAATCGTGGCGAGGGAGGCATCCTTGCGCTGATGGCGCTGGCGCAGCGCGTGTCGGTCGGTGCGCGTGTTCGCAGTGCTTTGACCCTGATCGGCATAGTCGGTGCCTGTCTGTTCTTTGGCGACGGCGTCATTACGCCGGCAATTTCGGTGCTGTCGGCCGTAGAGGGCATCGAGGTTTCTGCGCCCGAACTGAAGCAGTACGTGCTGCCGATCAGCGTGGTGGTGATTCTCCTGCTGTTCGCCGTACAGTCGCGCGGCACAGGCAGCGTCGGTCGCGTATTCGGCCCGGTCATGGCGGCATGGTTCCTCTCGATCGGACTGCTGGGCCTATGGGAGATCGTGCGGCATCCGTTCGTGCTTCTGGCGCTGTCACCCAGCTACGCAGCCACCCTCTGCCTGCATCACGGGCTGCTGGCCTTCGTCGTGCTCGGCTCTGTCGTGCTGTGCGTGACCGGCGCGGAGGCGCTGTATGCCGACATGGGTCACTTCGGCCGGGAAGCGATCCGCACCGCATGGCTGTTCTTCGTGCTGCCTTGCCTGGTGCTGAACTACTTCGGGCAGGGCGCGCTGCTGATCTCCGAGCCTGAGGCAGCGTCCAATCCATTCTTCCTGCTCGGCCCGCATTGGACGAGCCTGCCCATGGTCATTCTCGCCACAGCGGCGACCGTCATCGCCAGCCAGGCGATGATCTCCGGCGCCTATTCCATGGCGCGACAATGCGTGCAGCTGGGCTTCCTGCCACGCATGACCGTTCGCCACACCAGCAACACCGAGGAAGGCCAGATCTATCTTCCACAGGTGAATGTCATGATGGTCGTCGGGGTGACGATCCTGGTGCTGTCGTTCAAGACCTCCGACAACCTGGCGGCAGCCTATGGCATTGCCGTCACCGGCACCTTCCTGTGCACCAGCATGTTGGCGACGGTGGTATTCCGGCGTGAGTTCCACTGGTCGCGGCTGACCGCCGTCGCGGTGTTCGGCTTCTTCTTCGTGGTCGACTTCCTGTTCTTCACGTCGAACCTGCTAAAGGTTCCGGAGGGCGGCTGGGTGCCGCTGGTGCTAGGCGCGGCGCTCACCGCCCTGATGACCTCCTGGAAGCGCGGGCGTGATCTGCTGCTGGCGCGCTGGCGGCAGGACAGTCTGCCGCTCGCCCCATTCCTCGCGCGGCTGCCGCAGTCGCGCACCGTCCGCGTGCCGGGCATGGCGGTGTTCCTCACCGGCACGCCCGATTACGTGCCGACGTCGCTGCTGCACAACCTCAAGCACAACAAGGTGTTGCATGAGCGCGTGCTGTTCGTCACCGTGCAGAACGTCGATGAGCCGGAGATCGGCGCCGACCGGCGGACCGAGGTCTCCGAACTCGCGCCAGGCATCCACCGGATCATCCTGCGCTACGGCTTCATGGAGAGCCCCAACATCCCGCGCGCGCTCGAGGACGACCTGCCCGCAGCCGGCGTCGCTTTCGATCCGATGCAGGCGAGCTACTTCCTCGGCCGCGAGGTTCTGGTGCCCGGAACGGTGCCGAAGCTGCCGTGGTGGCGACATTGGCTGTTCCTCGTGATGGCGCGCAACGCGGTGCCGGCGACCGAGTTCTTCCGTATCCCGTATGATCGGGTTGTGGAACTGGGCGTCCGGATCGCAATTTGAGACAGTCCGTCAACGTTGTCCGTGAGAACAGAAGGTGCAAAACCTTCTGACTATCGAAGATTTGACAATTGCACCGACACCAAGGCCGGTCCTGACCACACCTTAATGTCACGGCATAACTCCCGACACGCGGAACGGCGCAAATTGGCGCTCCTGCCGCTGGGAGGCGCAGGAATGTTGGCCGGCGCGGTCGGGTGCATCGCTGCTCCCCTGGCGGTATGCTCCCGATCGGGCCGGCCTTCATTTTTAACAGTGAAATTTCACAGCGGTAACGGGTTCTGTCACCCACTCGTTACGCGACATGAATCCATAGGTTGTGACAGGCTTAGTACTTGGGTGTCACGCGGTCGGTGGGCAGCCAATATTACGGTTCAGGAAGGGTCTGAACATGATCACAAACGAAGTCAGCGATGGACTGGCCGGCATCCTGCGGACTGCGATCGTCGAATTGGTTCGACGGGACGGTCCGGATTTGTCGGCACGACAACTGGGAGTTTTTCTGACCTGCTATCTTGAGACCGAAGCGCAGACGGTGCGCGGCCTGGCGGCGAAACTCGGGGTGTCCAAGCCAGCCATCACCCGTGCGCTCGATCGTCTGTCTGAATTCGATCTGGTTCGCCGCAAGACCGATCCGCTGGATCGCCGCAGCGTCCTGGTGCAGCGGACCGCCACAGGCATGGCCTTCCTGCGCGAACTGCGGACGATTCTGCGTGATGCCGCCGCTAGTATGCGCATCACCGCGGAGCCTGCCCCAGCTGGTCGTCAGCGTGCCGGCAGCGACGTGCGGGCGGCAGCACACTGACGCCGCGGCCCCGATGGAGGTAATGATGGGCTGCCGCCACCGGGAACATGAGCGATGTACGACCCAGCCCAACCCGCGCCGTGGATCAGAGTCCGCAGCGTAGACAAGGCTGCTCTCTACGAGGAGCTGGCGGTTGCGCTTGAAGCGTTGCTCGCCAGTGAACCGGATGCAGTGGCGAATGCGGCCAATGCCGCGGCCGCGATTTACCATGCCCTGCCTGGTCTCAACTGGGCCGGGTTCTACTTTCTGCGCGACAACGAACTGGTGCTGGGACCGTTCCAGGGCCAGCCCGCCTGCGTGCGCATCGCCCTTGGCAAGGGCGTGTGCGGAACGGCTGCGGCGGAGCGGCGATCAGTCCTGGTGCCGGACGTCGAGGCTTTCCCCGGTCACATCGCCTGCGATGCGGCGTCGCGTTCGGAGCTCGTGGTCCCGTTGCTGACCGGCGATGCGTTGTTTGGCGTGCTGGACCTCGACAGCCCCGTGCTCGCCCGCTTCGATGAGGCTGATCGTGCCGGATGCGAGCTGCTCGCGCGGGTGATCACGCGGCACATGGGTGGCTGATCCGGCCACCGGACGTGCGTTACCGATGCCCGAATATCGCGCTACCGACCCTCACCCATGTCGCGCCGCACGCAATGGCGACCTCGAAATCCGCCGACATCCCCATGGACAGCACGCCGAGCCCATGCCGCGCCGCCCGATCGGTGAGCCACTCGAAGTGCGGCCGCGGATCCTGATCGAGCGGTGGCACGCACATCAGACCTGCCAGCGCTGACCCGAACCGTGCCTTGCACGCATCGATGAACCCGTCGGCGTCGGCGCGCCCCACGCCCGACTTCTGCGGTTCGTCGCCGGTGTTCACCTCGATCAGCAGCGTCGGCGCACGCTCTTCCTTTTCCATCGCCGCAGCGATCGCATCGGCCAGGCGCGGCCGGTCCAGCGTCTCGATCACGTCAGCCAGCCGCACCGCGTCGCGCGCCTTGTTGGTCTGCAGCCCACCGATGATGTGCAGCTGGAACCGATGCTCCGCGCGCAATGCCGGAAACTTCGTCGCCGCCTCCTGCACGCGGTTCTCGCCGAACACTGTCTGACCCGCCGCCAGAGCCGCGCGCACCGCCTCGATCGGCTTCGTCTTGCTCACCGCGACCAGGGTGACGTCCTCCGGCTTCCGCCCTGCCTTGATCGCCGCGTTGGCGATGCGCTCGCGCACCCGATGCAGGTTGTCGGCGATCGCAGCGATGTCAGTCAGTGTCTCGGTAGCCGACATACTGCTTCTCCTCGATGATCCCGGATCCCAGCAGCTCGTTGATCGCACGCTTGATCCGGCTGCGTTCATCATTGTTCCGATAGACCGCGCGCGCCAGTTCGACGAACCCGGCGTCGAACGTCTGCGACGCCTCCTTGCGCCTGATGTCGTCCTCGATGTCCCACAACCGGCGGTTCACCGCGGCAAGTTCGCCGCGCAGCGCGGCGAGCCCGGGCGGTGCCTCCGCCAGCTCTGCCACGATGGCGCGCAGCAGCGTGAGCTCGTGCGCGGCGTTCGCCAACGCCGCGGGTGTGCGCAGCCGCTCCGACTTGATCTCCAGGATCGTGACCTTGTCGAGCAGTTCGCCCCAGGAGACCGGCACCCTTGGGATCATTTCAGTTGTTCCGCCATCCGGGCGAACACGCGCCCCAGTCGCCGCGCTTCGTCTGGCGGAACAGACGCATGGTCGGATACCAGAGGCAGTCCTCGCCTTCGAGCAGCCAGCGCCAGTCGGGCACGTGCTGCAGACCGACCCAGACCGGCCTGCCCAGCGCGCCGGCGAGGTGCGCCACCGACGTGTCCGACGTGATCACCATGTCCAGGCATTGCATCGCGGCCGCGGTGTCGATGAACGCGTCGGGGCCGGCGTCGAAGTCTTCGCCGAGCGTCTCGATCCGCAGACCATCCGGCACGGTGGCGAGCTGCTCCAGTCCGTGGTGCTTCTGCAGGCTGATCAGCCGCACGTCCGGCACCTGCGCCAGGGGAAGGTACTCGCGCAACGGGATCGAGCGGCCTCTCTCGACGGCGGCGACGGGGTTGCCCTGCCAGGCGATGCCGATTCGCCGCCCGTGCGTCCCGATCCGCTCCCGCCACGCGGCAACCCGATCGGCGTCGGCGGCCAGATACGGCGGCATCGGCGCCTGCATCCCGAACAGGTGCGGCAGGCTGAGCAGCGGACACCAGGTGTCGAACGGCGGCAATGCGTCGCCAACCGTCACGACGTCCGCGGCGACGTCGCGCAACAGATGCCGCAGGCCCGGCTGCACCTCGAACAGAACTCGTCCTCGCGCGGCCGCCATCGTCACGTAGCGGCAGAACTGGATGGTCGTGCCCATGCCCTGCTCGGCCCGGACCAGTAGCGTGCGGCCGCCGAGGTCCTCGCCATTCCATCGCGGCTGACTGCATGGCGGTATCTGGACCGCTCCGGCGCGAAACCGCCACTCGGTCCTGCTCCCAGCCTGCCTCGAACTTGCCGCGCAGCAGCAGCACGATTGCCAGGTTCAGATGGAGCACCGGGTCATCCGGATGGTCGCGCAACGCCGCGCGATAGCACTCCTCGGCCTCCGCCGGCCGCGCGAGCTCCTTCAGCACGCCGGCCAGGTTTCCTTGCGCCGGGGCATCGCGTGGTGCGCGCTTTATCGCCTGGCGCAGTGCGACGACGGCTTCCTCAAGCCTGCCCGCCTGCCGCAGCACAAGCCCGATGTTGTCGTACAGGTCAGGCAGTTCCGGCTTGTACCGCAACGCGTCGCGGTAGGCGGCGAGCGCCTCCTCCGGGCGTCCGAGATCGCTCAGCACGTGTCCCATCACCTGATGCGCCTCGCCTAGATTGCGCTTCAGCCGCACTGCTTCCTGGCAGGCCAGCAGCGCCGCATCCAACTGCCGCAGCGCCAGCAGGGCAGCGGCGCGGTTGACGTGGAACATGGCCGCCGATGGCTTGATAGCGATCGCCTGATCGATGCAGCCGAGCGCCGCCTGTGGTTGGCCGCATTGCGAGGCGATCACGCCCAGCATGTGCAGGCAGTCGGCATGGTCGGGCGCGGCAGCGAGCACCTGGCGATATACTTGCTCGGCTTCGGGCAGCCGGCCGGCGCCATGCAGTCGCAACCCGCTCTGGAAATGCGCCTCGATTGCGTGCTTGCGTTTGCTCATGACTGGCGACCCGTTAGCACACCGATGCCGGACGCACGATGGATAGGCGTCTTCTCGCCTGGGCCTACGCGTCGCGCCGGCGGCAATCGAGGCTTCCCTGCCTCTGGCTGTTCACCGATGCGCGCCGTCTGCCCGATCCCCGTCCATCGGTGGCGCGCCTGCCGCGTGGCTTGGCGGGTGTGGTGCTGCGCCATGACGGCGAGCCGGGGCGTGCGGCGCTCGGGCACGATCTGGCCCGGATCTGCCGAGCGCGACGCCTGACTCTCGTCGTTGCCGGCGATACCAGGCTGGCCGCGGCGCTCGGCGCGGGTGTGCACCTGCGCGCAGGTCGCTGGCCAAGCGTCCTCCGCCGCCGCGGCCTCATTACCAGTTCCGCCCATGGACTGACCGACCTGCTGCGCGCCCGTCGCGCAGGCGCCTCACTCGCCTTCCTCTCCCCCGCATTCCCGACCCTGAGCCATCCCGACGTCAGCGCCCTCGGAACGGTCCGCTGGACCCGTCTGGCGCGATCGGTGCGGATGCCGATGGCAGCGCTTGGCGGTATCGACAGCGCCAGTATTCGGCGCCTGCCGCGGCGGGATTGCACGGCCGCAGGAGCCATTGGCGCCTTGGCTTAGGGCTCTGTGTCCAATGAGACACAGTGTTTCGGAAATGCCATGAGGATCACTTATGTCCCGTTGCGGGACTGCGAACCGTCGTCTCATACTCGCTGCAGGTTGGTTGCCCGTCCCTGGCGGATCGCCTTGTCGGATGAAGGGGACATCGAGGGTGCGACCTGAGCGATTCGCTGGCTTGGCCAGCGCAAACAGGAGGACGGAATGCGGAAGTTTCTGCTGGCAAGCGTAGCCACGCTGGGGACCGGAGGGTTGATGGGGGCGGCGTTCGCTCAGGCGCCGGCAGCGCCGGTCGGTGCCCCCAACCAGGGACAGGCGGCCTATCCGCTGGCCAACCCGACCGCCTATGTGAACAACAACAACAACTATCAGGCGCCAGCACTGCCGGGTCCGCTCGCAAACCCTACGCCGGGGACGGTCGTCGTTCACATCAACGGCAAGGTGCAGACCACCTTCCAAAGTGACTGGACCACCGGCGACACCCGCGACTTCGTCGCACCGGCGGCAGGATCGCTCAACGCCATCCTCGGCGGCAACGGCACCGGGACCGTCAAGGTCGCACCGTACGCGCTCGACAGCTTCGCGCGGCTCTACTTCGGCGCCGACGCCATGGCGACCAACGGCCTGCGCTACGGCGCAGGGATAGAAATCCGCGAAAACTTCACCGGCCAGATCGGCAGCAACAGCAGCACCAACGCCAGCGGCTACACCTGCAGTGAGACGCTGTATGTGCGGCGTGCCTTCACCTACGCCGCCGGCGAGAACTGGGGCATCGTCCGCTTTGGCCAGGCCGACGGCGTGATCGGCATCTTCGACAACGGCGTCACGACCGGCCAGTTCCTGGTCAACGGCCTGAATGGCGGCGACAACCAGAATGTACCGGGCGGCGGGCCGACGTTCTGGTTCCTGGCCACGCAGGGCGCCGAGTATGGCAACACCAAGCTGGTCTACCTGTCGCCGCAGATCGCCGGCTTCGACTTCGGCTTGCAGTGGGCGCCGAACACCGCGAACGGCTACGGCATCGGCAGCGGCAACCCGTCGAACGCGTCGCTTACCGGCTCCGGGATCGGCACGGGTCTTGCCTGCGGGACGTCGGTAACATCCGGGTGTCCGACCCTGTCGTCGGGTCCTGGCATCCTGGACGGCGCGAAAGCCACGAACCAGACCGTGGTGGGCGCCCGCTACCAGGGCACGTTCTTTGGTGTGGGCCTGCTGGCCTACGCCGCCTGGATGCACAGCGGCCACGTCAATTACACTGGGCTAGGCACTCCCCTGACGGCGGCAGGCCGGACCATTCTTGGAACAACGGCTGTTCCGGGCAGCACGTTCAACGGCAACTACGAAGGTCTCAACTTCGGCAGCGGCGGCGTGGCGGTCACCTTTGCCGGCTTCACGTTGAGTGCGAACGCGATCGGCGGCCGCGTGAACGAGCAGGGGGCTCTCGTGCCCCAGAACGGCGCCCCGGAGATCGCCGCCATCGTGGCCCTGAAATACGTCGCCGGGCCGCTCACCGTCGGCATCCAGGCCGAGGAGGCGTGGGATCAGGGCAACGTGGTGTTGACGGGCATCAGCCAGCGGCGTGCCAGGGCGATCACCTTCGGCGGCCTCTACAACGTGGCACCCGGCTTCCAGGTATTTGCCGAGTATCTGTGGGAGGATCGGTCGCAGCGTTTCAACAACTTCGTGACCGGCGCGAGCGGCACGACCGCAGCGGCGGTTGCGGGGGGCTCCCTCCAACACAACACCTTCAAGAACCAGGGCTTCCTGATCGGCAACGTGATCAACTTCTGAATTCAGTCGCGACGGCGATACAGTGGGCGGCGGGGAGCAATCCCCGCCGCTCTTTTTTGGTCAAAATGCAGTGGTGGTGATTGCCCGCGCGTTGCTGATTTTATGCTCCTGTGTCCGCATTTGTGCCACTCGCTGAAGCTCGGCATGGAGATCGTCGGTGCGAAGGTGGCCGTATCGGGTGGTCATCTCGACGCTCGCATGGCCGAGGATTCTGCTCAGGTGGTAAAGATCGCCTCCATCTTGAACGAACCAACTTGCGAATGTGTGGCGCAGATCGTGCCATCTGAAGTCAGTCACGTCGGCTCGCTTGCATGCGGCCACAAAGCCGTTCTTCATATCAGCGAACCGGCTGCCGTCAGCCTTTGCGAACAGATAGGGATGTACTCGGCCTTTGGGGCTGATTGAGTAGAGACTTGATCGTTGTGATCGCCTTGTCGCTGAGCGGCACGTGGCGAGGAGTGCCGCTTTTGGTATGATCGAGCCTGATCTCGCGCCGCGTGAGATCAATGCCTGACAAGGTCAGGCTGAACAGTTCCTCCTTTCTGAGCCCGGTTTCGACGGCAATAATAATGGCCGGCCGGATGTGGTCTGCTGTGGCGGCGAGCAGTTGATCAAGCTCTGCCGGGGTGAGAAACCGGGTTCGCGGCCGAGACGCCTTGAGCGCCCTCTTGTTGAGAGCCGTGACCGGATTTGTGTCCAACCACCCCCATCGCACTGCCATAGCGCACAACGAACTCAGGAACGCCAAGTCTCGACGGATCGTGGTGTCCGTAACGCCGGCTTGCTTTCTCCTTGAGACGAAATCCGCCAACGTCCGCCGGTCGATTTCATCCAAGTAGCGGTTTTGCATGAGAGGACGAAATGCCTTGTGGCAGCAACGATAGGCAACACGTGTCCCCGGCTTGAACGCGGCTTCAGACAAGAACCGCTCGACAGCTTCCTCGTACCGGCGCCGAGGGCCGTCGCCACGGGCCATTGTGGCATATTCGGTCAACATACGCCGAAGGAAGGCTATGGCCTCCGTCTTATTGGAGGTATGCGCTGACCGGCGAACATGATGGCCGTTGGCTCTAAACCTGACCCAATAAACCCGACCGCGACGATATACTGTGGCCAACCCTGCTGTCTCGTCAGTCCTGAAGGTGCAACAAAACCACAGTTCCGGTCAGTGTCCAAACTTTCTGGTCTTGGCGGTGCCCGGTGCCGTTGCTGCGCCGAGGACGGCGCCGAGCGATCCTGCCGCCGGTGCGACGAAGTCGCGGGTGTCGCCGCTGGTCCAGTCACTTTGGAAGGTGGTCTGCACCTTGCCGTTGATGTGAATGACGACCGTCCCCGGCGTAGGGTTTGCGAGCGGACCCGGCAGTGCTGGCGCCTGATAGTTGTTGTTGTTGTTCACATAGGCGGTCGGGTTGGCCAGCGGATAGGCCTTGGCCCTGGTTGGGGGCACCGACCGGTCCTGCCGGCGCCTGAGCGAACGCCGCCCCCATCAACCCTCCGGTCCCCAGCGTGGCTACGCTCGCCAGCAGAAACTTCCGCATTCCACGCTGGGACGGGCGAAATGGATAACCCAGTTATTTCAATGGCTTATGGGAAACTGGGGCGTCTAGGTAAGTTCCTGCTGTGGTCACAGCAATGGACGAGTGTTGCACCCGGTCGTGGCACCCCTGACCGGATGCCCCGTGGACAGGGCGGTCGGCTGGATAGCCCTGCGGATCGGGCGGGGTGCCCCTGGCCATGCCTATGGACAGGTGATCACATTGCGGAGACTGCACCGTTGCCCTGCCGTCGGGGGCAGGTCTCCTAGAAACGGTCGTTTTCGGGAGAACCTCAGAACAACTCTGGTTCGCCAAAGAACTGAGTGACAAACCATCCCAGAACTGTATCCTAATACCGCTCTCCCGATTGTTCGGGGGTAGGACGAGTTCTGGGAGACTTCCGATGTTGGTGGGCTATGCCCGCGTCTCGACCGATCTGCAAACCACCGATGGACAGATTGACGCGCTCAATGCTGCCGGGTGTGAGCGGGTGTTCGAGGAATTGATGAGCGGCACCCGAGCGGATCGCCCGCAACTTGCCGCCGCCCTGGAGTTCGCCCGCGAGGGTGATGTGCTGGTCGTCGCCCGGCTCGACCGTTGGCGCGATCCATGCGCCAGCTTCTGACCACCGTGGACACCTTGACAGGCACGCGGCATCGGCCTGCGGTCGCTGCACGAGAACATCGACACCACCAGCGCGACCGGGCGGCTGATCCTCCACATCTTCGCCGCCCTCGGGCAGTTCGAGGTGGAGCTTCTGCGCGAGCGCACCCGGACCGCACTGGCGGCCAGCCGCGCCCGTGGCCGTGTCGGTGGCCGTCCCCCGGCGTTGAATGCCATCAAGGTGACGGCGGCCAGGGCAATGCTGGCATCCGGCACCATGACCGCCTCCGAGGTCGCCCGGCAGGTCGGGTGCAGTTCCTCGACGTTGTACCGCCATGTACCGGGTGGACGCACCGCCGTTGCCGAGAGCGGGATGCCCGCTGCCGCCTGATGTCACTGCACTGCGGCAAGTGCGGGGTATGTCGGTGAGCACGGCCACATGCCTTGATCCGACTCGCAGGAGCAAGGAACGCGCGTGACGCAGGAGGCCGCATTGCGGAATCCGAAAACGTGCTGGATCGTCAGATCGTGGACACCACGGCTCACGAGTTCCAGCAACAGATGGCTGACAGGTTCCAGACCTGCCCGGCATCGCCATCATCACCTCGATCGACCACGATCCAACGAAAATCCCGGCTCAGAAGTCCGCACCACATAAATAGCGCGGAGGACCGAGGGTGACCACGGATCGACAGATGGCAGATGAGTATGCCGCACAGCAGGAAGTCATCGCAGCCCTGCGCATGCGATTGGTGACCTCGATCTGGCCGACCGTCTGGAACGACTGCATGACAGCACGTCCGACGCGGCATCAGCGGCGATGGCTGGCCGCACACTTGCCGATCTGCTGGCGTGCGTATGGTGCCGCCGACCGATGATCCGTTCATGGTGGTATGGCATGCGCCAATGGACGGCAGAAGCAACTGCGTCGAGCCTTGCCATCATCCCGCTGCACTTCGTCGGCTGGCTTGCCTGACGCTGTACGACGGCTGCGGCGTGGGTTGCGCGATGTTCGAGACAGGATGGCGCGGCGCAGGAATTGATGGCGCGAAGTGTGCTGCGCTGGCATGGCAGGCGGTGATCACATGGCATTGGTGATGATCACGCACGAGGGAATCGATCGGCAGGAGGTGCAGGACGTGCTGCACCGTCGATGGCCCGAAGTCGTGGTGAAGAGCTTGGAGCAAGAGGAACCGGCCGTGGCGATGACAGCCGATGATGCTGCCGACCTCGGACGGTGCCGTCGTGGCATCGAGCCGCTTGCGTTGTGATCATGCCCCAGCACGATCGGCAGGTCGCCTCGCCCATTGTGCAAGCGATGCCGGTTGTCGTCTGACGGACATTCGCCCCTACGGCTCGCTTCCAATGTGGTCTGGACCAGCCGCGCACGTACATCACGAAGGCGGATCGGTCTCGAATGGGTGTTCATGATTGCAGCCAGTTCGTCGGCGCCAGATGGAGCGTCACCTTGGGCCGCTTGATCAGCGCCCCCTGCTGGAAGTCCGAAAAACCCCGATACACCAGTGCTTTTCGCTGTCGGCAGCGTTGGCACGATCCTGCGCCACGACCCCATCCAGAGATCCAGCTACCGGGGGCGCAGCGGCGATTGGCAGTCTGCCACACCGGGACGCTCGTTTTGCAGCCAGAATGAGAATTCCAGTTCCATTTCCGGTATCGACACGGTATCCGCGTGCCGATCCCGACGAGGTATCAGCGACCGTCGGCCATAAATACCGTCACCAGCGAAGGACGCGGCAATGGACATCAACGATGAACGAGACGATCCGACAGACGATAGCGACGTGGTGGCAGATCACCGTGCGCGAGCCGCCGACATGCTCTCGCAGATCGCCCAGCAGGCGAGGCAGGGCTTAGCTGATGCAGGCATCGACCTCAGCCTGTTCTTTCTCATCCCTTCATCCGGTCAGTCGATCATCACGTTCGGCACAATTACCGATCCTGACGATCACCTCTGGAACCGTGTCGGTGAGATCGTCTCTTCAATCGTACGCCAGACGGTCGGGCTCGATCGTACGCGATGTCGAACGGTGACGTGCGCGACCACCGACGATTTGAGGCAGCCGACTGGTGCCGATGAAACCAAGAACCAATGAAATACCGTGACATCACAAGCGGCGATCGTTTTCGGCTGCCGCCGTCGCATCCGATCCTTGCCACGCTCACGATCGATCCGGCGGACTGGTTCAAGTGCCAGCGGCTCAATGCCGATAATCCCGCCACCCAGATCGTCGGCCATGACATTCTCGACGGCACCATGACCGTCTTCGTCGCGTGTGCGTCTGACGAGGTGCGGCAACGCCTGGAAGACGGGTGGAATTGAACGGCATGTCTGCGGTCTGTTGAGCGTCCGTCAGACGACGACCGGCATCGGCTCAACGACGGCGCGTGTCCTGGATCAGGAATCGTCGGGCTCGGATGTGTAAATGTGTAGAGGTGTAGGGGATGTAGCGGAAGCGCGACGGCAGCGGCTACACTAGCGGCTCCTGCCAACGAGCACCCGATCACGATCTATCGCCGCATAAGAAAGGCCGATGGATCACTCCGGCCTTCGCCAAACTCAAAGCCGGGATCAAACTCGCCGTCGTCCGACATGGCATCGCGGGTTGTGCGCGTGACGCGGTAGGGGCGCTAGCCCTACCGCTCACGCAACCGACCATAGCACAGATACGAGACGAGTGACTGCTGCGTATGTGGTCTTTTCCTATAGGGCGGACCACATACGCAGCAGCATTTCTGGGTCACTTTTCGCCCGTCATCTCCTGCTGGAGTCGTGCCTTGGCATCGAGATCAACGCGCAGTACCTCCTGCGTGTTGCGGGCTTTGGTCTTCACTTCCTCGGTAAACAGGACACCGGATGCGAGCCACGCGGCAAGGTACTCCTTGGCCTTCTTCCGATTGCAGCTTGTCCACGCCATGATGACCTTACCAGCCCAGCGATCTCCGGTGTTGGGTGACGCCGAATAGAACGCATCACCGACGCCGATGCTGATCTGGTTTAGGGCACCGTCAACCTTCGCCCATGACAGCGGGTTGGCGTCTGCCTTCCACGGAACCACCACACCGATGATGTCGCCCTTCGGGTACTTGGTCGTTGGATTGCCGAGTGGCACCGGATTGAAGCGATACCACCGGCCTTCCGATGCCGCCGTAAGATTGGCCTTGGCGTTTTCGATCCGCGCGTAGCCTCGCCGTTCGGACTCGTCCATGCCGAGTTCTTGTGCTTCTTCCTTCGTCATGGTGGTCATCGTCTCCATCACCCGTGCAGCGTTCTGAAGCGTCGTGGAGCCACGGAAGGCGTCTGCGTCACCTGCGGTGCCGCCTTTGCGGAAGTGGTGCAGCAGCCATACCGCAAGGTCAGCCTTGTGCGCTATCTGACGCCACTGGTCGCAGATGATCTTCATCGCGTCGGAACTGCTTTCCGCCCGTCACCACCGTCGAAGCTGTTGGCGTATGGATCAACGGTCAGCACATCGACATGGTTGGCGGTTGTCTTCCCAAGGTTCTTTGCCAACCGGCTGTGGGTCTGCCGCGAACGCACCACAGCATATGGGGTTGCTCATTCACAACGAATATTCTTGGCTGTCCGTAGTGCCGCACTACACCTCAATCTCTTAGACATCCATCGCAAAGATGCTGGTAGGCACTAGGGTTTTTGGTTCTGCCATGTACCAGCCTTGACCCACCTCCAGACACTTGACTCCTCCGCCTCTCACGCTCATTTCACCCGCAGACGTGCGCCTCACCAGCGCAGGCCGCCGCAGCGCAACCCCTATTCAGCGATAGAGCATGGACGATGATGATCCCGCCGCACCAGAACATGGTGACGGCGATGCCGGCATTCCGGCACCGAACAACAGCGAACCTGAGCCGACGCACGAGCCTGATCCGACGAACAGCGAACCACAGGAGGAGGTGACACCAGACGAACCCGAACCGCAGGCGAGCAAGCCCAAGGCGAAGGCGCGGCAAAAGAAGGCCAAGCTGCCGCGCCCGGTGGGTGCCATCCGCAACTGGCGCGACTTGCGTGCGCTCCCGGAGCGGGAGTTTGCGTTGCCGATCCTGCCGAAGCGCGGCGTGGTGATGTTCGCGGGGGCGAAGTCTGTCGGCAAGACCTTCACGGTTGACTGCTTGCTGGGGATGGTTGGCTACGGCGTGCCGTGGTGCGACGGCACCAAGACCCGCCGCGCGCTCGCCTTCGTTGTCACCAACGAAGACAAGCCCGACTGGGATCGCAAACATAGCGCATGGCTGACCTTGATGGGGAAGCCGATCATCGAGCAGGACAACGTGAAGTTTGTCGAACCAGCGGATGAGTCGTTCCACCGTGAGGTGGAGACGAAGCGGCACGGCACCGTCAAGATTGATCGCCTAGACCTGCTTGATCTGGAGTCCGTGAAGGTCCTGATCGCGCAATGCCAGCAGACGATGAAGGCAGAGAAGCTGGGCTGCGGCATCCTGGCACTAGACAACCTCGCCAGTCTCGTTCCTGGGCGGCTGGACAAGCCACAGATACAGCTACTCGTCCGCCACCTGCACCTGATCGCGGACAAGCTCAACTGCTGCGTCATCCTCGTCAACCACGTTCACCTGAAGAACGCGCAGCAGTACCAGGGCTTGGCCTCCCTTGGCGATCTGATCGACGGTTTGTTCTACGTGTCCCGCAACGGGATGAAGACGTACGTGCTCATCGACCGTCTGAAAGGTGGTGTGGCGGACGGTATGACGTACGAGTTTGCCGCCACCGTGGTCACGCTGGGATTCAGGAAGACCGGCAAGCCGATCACGAGTTTGGCGATTCGTCTGGTGGGTTTGGTCGGCAAGGATGTCGCAGCCATCGACCACGCCGCAGGTATCCGCAAGATGATCTGCGAGAAGACCCGACCAGACGTGCGCTACTCGTCCTCGCAGATCATTCGCATGATGGAATGGGACAAGCAGAGCAAGTCGAAGGGTGACGGCGGCAATCAGCACAAGGCGTTGCAGCGTGCCGTGCCGACTGACTGGGTGGCCGTGGCGATGGACGACGGGACCGCACGCGAGATACGCCGCGTTGTGGAGACCAATCCGACCCGCCACTGGATTGAGACCCGCGTCCTCAAGCCGCCGCCGAAGCCTCGCGGCACGCCGGTCAAGGCCGACCAGACGCCTGACCCGGACACGCCGGACGGCAATGTGGTCAACTTCCCGACCACCCCAAAGCCGCCCCTGTAAGTCCTGTAAGTCCTGTAAGCCTTGTAGCTCTGTAAGCATATACGGAGCTACAGGGGAATACAGGCTACAGGGACTACAGGCGGTACAGAGGATGGATACGGGAACGCGACGAACCCTGTAAGTCCGATAGGCTCTGTAACCCCATCCATAGTTACAGGCTTACAGGAGTTACAGACCTTACAGGTTAACAGCGAAGGAAACGGACATGAGCGACGAACGAGACATTGTGCAAATACTGGTGGATGCTCAGTGCGAGTGACAACACGGCCCTAGTGCGAGCGCGAGCGTCAGGGTTCCGAGTGGAGCTACAGCCAACTAAGCTGACACATCCTCCAATCGGCTGGTCTCCCGATGACGAGTTTATCTCAACGCGGGGTGTCTATCCCGATGGGGTCGCCAAGTTCCATATCACCGGGCAGCCAATCGAGGAGGAGTGAATGGCAAGCTACGTGATCGTAACTGCCTCGCCGCCATGCCGTGATCGCCCATTCGAGACCCAAACGCGGGGATGACAGGCAGCGTGCGTATGTCAACCCTTACGGTCAAGCCGACAAAGCACGCAGCGAGTAAACGCAAACCGAAGCGAAAGAAGAAGTGACAGGGCGTACACGGAAAGAGGCGGTCGCAATGACCGCCTCTCTTTTTGTCTTTACCTACCTCACGCGGGTATCCATGAGTGGAGCCGATCCACGACATAATCATGGACAAACCGCCACGAACCATCGCGACCCGCGATCCGCACGTCGGTCTCGGTGATCTCGGTGATCCTGCCGTAGGTCGGCCAGCCGCGATCAAGCTCCACGAAGTCCCCAACGCGGTATTGACCGCGTATCCAGTTCTTCTCCTCCGTCCGATTGGCAAACGTCACCGGCTCGCGTGTGCATCTGACGTGCCATTTGCCCCGATACTTCTCAAGTTGCAGGTCGCTGTTGGCCAGCAACTCGGCATAGCGCGGATCGTCCTCGCCGGTCTCAATCAATCTTAGATTTTCTAGTGCCATCTCAAATCTCCTTTGTCTTGGCGGTAGTCAGGAGGCAGGTAATCCCGCCTCCCGTCGTCACGTCAGTCCTTCAACACTACGCGCACACCAAGCTCGTCCAAGAACCGCTTGACCACGCGGACAAGCATGTGCCGCCCGGTGTAGTCGTTGTTCTGCGCCCACTGCCAGTAGTGGGCTTGCAGGTCTTCGGTCGGCTCAATCTCAAACTCGGTCAGCCAGCGCACGAAGTCATCTCGCACATGCTGCTCCAGCACCCGCACCACCGCATCGGTGTAAAGCTCGATGGCGAGGTGCATGGCGAGGCTGACATTCCCATCGGGATGGTCGGGATTGCCCGGCGCGGTCAGCTTGTGCGGGTCGAACGTCGAAAGCGTCTTCATGACAGTCGTCTGTTCGGTCATGGTCACGTCTAATGCATTCTTCTGAAATCCCGTCTCGGTCAATTCCGATCAAGTAAAGGTACAGTATCACATCCTATCTGGGATGTGCAACATAAGGCGGGACTGTGGCTAAATAAACCTCAGTATCGGCGGTATCGTTTTATATTGCAGTCCGTAGCACCAGTATGAGACACTATTGGGATTGGACGAAAAGGATTCACATGGCAGAGCAACTACTGAACCGGAAAGAGGCGGCGCAATACACCGGCCTCAGGACGAAATATTTCGACTACCAAATCGAAATGGGGAACGGGCCAGCGTTCGTGCGTCCGAGCCCGAAGCGGATTTTCTTCTACAAGCGCGATCTCGATGCGTGGGTGGCAAGCTGGCAGCGCAGCGAGGCCGGTGACCAGTGAGGTTCTCCCACGGCGTATCAACCAACGATCACGGCACGAACGGTATCTGGATCGCACCGGAGACCTACAGCGTTCCGAAGTTCTCCGATTACATCGACTACCTGGAGATCGAAGCAGCCACCGTCCGCGAGCCGTGGGAGAGGACGGTCGCTGTCTGCTGCCGGTGGACATGGCGCCTGTGGCACCATCCACACCGTGGACGGGCGCGTTCCTGCTGAACGGCAGGTCGCGCCGCCGTGCCTGTGACGTGATCGGCATGGGTGCCATGTTCATCGCGGACAAGGATGACGGCAATCGGTCGCTCGATGAACTGCGGGCGGCGTTCCCGAATATCCCGTGGTCTTCCACACGACAACCAAATCGCGGATCGACAAACCACGCTGGCGCATCGTCCTGGAGTGCGACCGCGAGCATACGGTGGACGAGTTTGACTCGATCTTCCGCTATGTCGCGGACAAAGTGGACGGGCTGGATGAGGCGACACGCCATGCCAACCGCATCCAGTACGTGCCGAGTCTATGGACGAGCGCCGACAACGAGTTCCACCGCTTTGATCAGAGCGGCACGCGACTCTGCGTGGATGCGATCGTCGCCGCGTATCCGCCATTGCCAAAGCCGATGCCAGGTGCGTCGGTATCTCTGGGTTCAGCGCCAGCATCGGCTACGATTATCACCGATGCCATGATTGCTGCCGAGATCGGCAACCCGCCGGGTAATCGGATGTGGCGGATCATGTGTGCAGCCGCCGCACGCCACAAGCACTTTGGATGGTCGCTGTCCGACCAACAGCTTTATTCTGCTGCCATGTCGGACGCGAACCCCTGTCTATCCCCGCGTGATCCTCGCCACGGATTGCTGCGAGAGGCTGGACGCGCGATTGACTGGGCAAACAGTCGCGTCGAGACATTACCGTCTCTTGAGCCAAACTACTTTTTTCATAACATAGGACGATTTTATCATGCTCACCAATATCACCGCCGCCACGAATCTACCCACACAGCCTCCGCTCGGTCACCTTGAAGGTCACTGAGCTTGGCTACTCCAAGAACATCGCGCCCAACGGTTCCCCATCGGACTGGGAACACACACCGCTGACCATGCCGTTCGCGTTCGACTTTGG
>CAWBST010000012.1:0-35831 GCA_963791495.1 uncultured Alphaproteobacteria bacterium | reverse complement strand
CAAGGACGCTACGCGCCGCGCAGCGGTGGCCTTCGGCCATCCTTGACGGGTGATGTGTCCCTTGACTGATGGGCAGCAGGTCGAGACGAAGGAACAGGTGCCGGCAGTCAAACCAAGGAACTGGCATTGGTTCGCGACGATCACGCCAGGCTGTTCGCCCGATCTTCCCACGGTGTGCCACGGGCCACCACGGCGTTGACCTGGATCAACAGCTTTCGCGCGCAAGCGACGATTGCGCTGGTGTGTGACGCTCCACGCGCGCGCAGGCGATTGTGCATGCTCATCAGCGGCTTGTTCCAGTGATGCGCCCCGGGGAACGCGGCCGCGAACAGCGAGCGCCGCAACCGGCTGCGCCCGCCGCCGATCCGTGTCTGACCCTGCCATTTGCCGCTCTGATGAACGAACGGCGCCAGCCCAGCCAACGACGCCGCCTGTTCTCGGGTCACCTGGCCGAGCTCAGGCATGCGGATCAGTAGGGCAAGGGCCGTGCGCTCGCCGACCGAGGGCACGCTCAACACCAGAAGAAAGCGCTTGCTCAGATCGTCATGGGCGCGCACGACGTCGATCAGGCGCTTGATCTCGAGCAACCGTCGCATCTGCTCTCGCTTGATACTGGCCTCGACACTACGCCGCAGCCGCTTGTCGCTGATGTGCTCCAGCCGCGTCTTGAAGCGCGCGATGTCTTCCTCGATCTGCTCGATGAAGGTGAGGTGATCGCCGAGAGCCTCGAACCGGGCATCCGGTGTCATCCGGTTCCGATTGCCCAGAACCTGCGTGCAGGCGGCGATCAGCACCGCGTCGATGCGGTCGGTCTTTGCCCGCTTCAGGTGCAGCATGCCGAAAGCCTTCACCTGCACCGGCTGCAGCAGGGTGACGACGACGCCCTGATCGCGAAGATAACCCATCACACCGCGTTCGTATCCGCCTGTCGCCTCGATTCCGGCGCGCGCGACGCCCGCGGCAACGAGACTGGTTGCGAGCGTCTTCCAGCCGGCGACTGTGTTGGGCACGCGTGTAACCTTGGCGTGGCCATGGATGGCCATGTCGAGGTGGTTCTTCGAGGCGTCAATCCCCGCGATCTGTGTGGCTATGTCAGGCATCCTCGTTGACCCCGCCTTGTTTGAACGAACCTGAAATTCCGGCAACCATTCGGGTCCAGTGAAGATGGCTGGCGCGATCAAGCTACTGTAGGAGCCCAGAAGGCTCGGGTTGGGTTCGATCCGACGCCAGCCGCCGTGCCAAGGGCTGCCACCCAGGACACGGCACCCGTTGCGGGCGGATCGCATAATAGAGCCTCCGGGCATCACAAGGGTTGGGTTGCGAACGTGCCCGATCGGCCATGCAAGAAGGTCGCCTTCCGGGTTGCCAAGGAACTGAAGAAGGCGGTGTAGGCCGGTGCCACCTGACTTGGTGACAATAGGGCCACATCAGCTTGTTTTGCCGTTGGCTGGCGTCAGTCATCGAACGGGCATCTGACGAAGTGGAACTAAAGGCGAAAGTCAGATATTCTCGGTTCATGCCTGACGGTAAGAACAACTCATAACCGACCGCCGACTAACCAGTGGGGGACTGCAATGAACACAAGCAGCTTCGTTACACAACCGGGGCAAGGTGCCGTGTGGCATATGGCTCCCGGCAGGTCAGCCACGCTCAAGATCACGAGTGACATCGCCCAGAGCGTGATGATGTTCGAGGAAGTTGCGCCGACCGACACCGTTACCAACCTGCACATCCATCACGACAGCGATGAGGTCGCCTACGTCCTGAGCGGTGAAGTCACCTTCATGATTGGCGATCAGGTCACAGTCGGTGGTGCTGGAACGTGCGCGTTCATGCCGCGAGGTGTACCGCACGCTTGGAAGAGTACAGGAAGCGAGCCAGGGCGCGTACTGTTCCTGTACACGCCCGGTAATGCGGGCAGCCTCTTTGAAGAGGCCGTTCGGATCGACCTTCCGATCTCATCGATGAGCCAGCAAGAAGTTGCCGAATTACTTCAACGTAATGATTCGGAGACCGTTGGCCCTCCGCCGTTCTGACGGCCACCGGGTTTCAAACCGGCGTGAGGATCGTGCCGTGTCTATCCACGCCGATGGCGCGGGCGGTGATCCGCTTTCAGTATGGTGTGCGGTGTGGTCAACCATGTGGCGACTGTCGCAAAGCGCCGTCGTGAGGCGGAGCGCCCTAACGGTTCGGTCGCATGTGCGAGCCGGATACCACGCTGTCGGTCAAGTACGAACCGCAGTTCCGTGCAGCGCCACTTCAGATTGACCAGCGGCACATCGGCCTTTCCCCACCGCCACTATATCGGTGCCCGATAATTCCCGCTGGCGGCGACACGCCTTACACCAGACGATCAGTCGGGGGCTTCCTAGACCGCGCCCGGTTGGTAGGCCGTCAGTCGTCATCCTGTGGCATTGGGTGGTTCGGCATCATCTTCTTGAGGAACGCCTTGACCTTCCGATCGGCGTCCGGGTCTGGCGGAGTCTTGGGTCTGTTCAGCGACGGATAGGGTTTCGATCCCGGCTTCCGTGCCTGGACGATGCGCGGCATGGCCGGTGGATCGCTCGGTGGCGGGGAGGCCTCCCGCGCCTGGACGACCGCCGGATCATTGAGCGGCGGCTTCGAGGGCTTCTTCCTCCGATTGTACTTCGGGGCGGTCGCGAGCACGATGTTCGGTCGATCGGTCAACATAACGGTGGATATATACGGCCACCCCGCTGCCGATCCAATGGCGGCACGTCCGACCGGATCATCGCGCTAACCCGCATTTCTCACGCTGAGGAAGCCAGGCTGATCGGCGGACGAGGGGAAGAGTTGGCGAGCTGGCGGTGCAGCGGCCTCGAAGGGAAGCGGCATAGTATGGACGAGGGCGTTTGGCGGAATGCGCCGCGAAGCTGCTGAGCGTATCGATGTTGCCTGTGCGGTGTCTGTTTCGTGTCAGGCTACGGCATTGCGTAATCGGACATGGGCCAGGGCGAATTCGTTCTGCCAAGGACAGGCGGAAGCCATGGCGAACTTGATGCGCCGCACGCTGACGCGCACCAGGGCACCGAGTTTCAGCAGTTTGAGGCGGATGGTGCCGCAGGTGGCATCGGCGAACTGCGTATGCGCCAAGCCGATGCGCCGCAGCGCGCAGAGCAGGACGTAAGCCATGGCAGCGAACCACGGGCGGAGCTGGTTTGCACGCATGGTGGCGGCTGAGGTGCGATCCGCGAACAGATCGAGCTGGCACTCCTTGATCCGGTTCTCCATCTCGCCGCGGGCGCAGTAGATCGTCTCATAGAGGTATTGGGCAGCAACCTCACTCGACTTGAGCGAGGTGACAACGAAGCGGGGATTGGCCTCAGCGCGGGTGACTTCCGCCTTGCCGATGACGCGGCGGTTGCGGCTCCAGCTATCGAGCGTCGACCAGATGAAGTCCTTGAAGCGGCGTGCCGCCCTGCCGGTCCGCAGACTGTCCAGGGCGGCCAGCATCATCTCGTCCTTGATCGCCGCTTCCAGCCGTTCGTTGCGTGCCAGTCCGAACAGGAAGTCGACGCGATTGGCCTCGCACCACGCCATCAGCGCCTCACGGGCAAAGCCGGAATCACCGCGCAGCAGGATGCGTGTCCGTGGCCAGCGGCGGCGGATCTGGGCCACGATCCGCGCAACCTCATCAATCGCTCCAGCCGCGCCATCGATGTTGGAGCGTCGCAGCCTGGCCACCAGCAGATGCCGGCCGCAGAAGATGTAGAGCGGCAGATAGCAGTAACAGTCCCCCGGGTCCGGCTTCGCCGGCCCGAGGACAGGCTCCATAGCCGTGGAAGAACCGGCCTTCCTGATGTCCATGCAGCGGATCGTCCGTCGCGTCGAGGTCGAGAATGATCTGCTCTGGCGGGCGTCGATGCGCCTCCAGGAACACCTCGACAAACAACCGCTCGATCGCCGTCGGATCGTGGCTCACTTTATGATACCGCGTCGCGGTTGGCCGGCTCAGTTCCAACCGGTTCAGCGTCGACTTGCCCGCCAGCGGCGCGCAATCCGACCGCTTCGCCGAGAGCTTGCCCGCGAGAACCGCCAGCACTGGATCGTGCCGCAGTTCGTCATGATCGTTCAGGTCCTCGTAGCCCAACGCGATGCCGGCCACCCGTTGCAGCACCAGCGTATCGACCGCGTGCTCGATCAGTTCTGGCGTCCGTGCGTCGGTGAAGCACGCGGCAAACCGCTCGGTCAGCCGGATCGCACGGTCCGTCTCGCCCAGCAGCAACGCACCCGCATCGGAGGTGATCGCGCCGCCGTCGAAGCCCGCCACCACCTGACGGCCTTCAACAGGTGCAAATTCAAACAACGTCGCGCTACACTCTGTCAGCACCGGGGAAATCCTCCGCTTCGTCTCAAGTCTTTGTCGCAGAAGAACTTTCGCCAATTCAGAGCCTCGGTGCACCGAATATGTGTGAGAATTGCGGGCTAAACATCACTGAACACAGTGACCTGACGGTCTGCTGAGGCCGCCTCGTAGTCGGAGCGAACAGCCTCCGCCCGACTCTCAGTCAGGGCATGCCGGAAAGTGATCCATCTGAAGCGAGGCGCACGCCAGACACCGGAGTGCGATCAGTGACGCCAGCCACCACCGTGCCCGCCGCCGCCCCAACCACGATTCCAGCCCCAGCCGCGTCACATCCCCATCCCCCGCCAATCACGACGCTAGGGCCGCCATAGCCATAAACAGGCGGCGCATAGACGGGTGAGACTACCACCACCGTAGGCGGTGCGTAGGCCATTGGCGGCACATACGCGGGTGCTGCATAGGCCGCTGCGGGATAATAGCCGCCAGCGTAAGGATCATAGACGCAGCCGGAGACGACCAGAGTCGTAACGAGCAAGAGAATCCGCTTCATCGTGGCGTTTCCCTGGCGCGAAGATTGCCGTTGTTGTCGCGGTACTCGGTCGTGCCATTGGGTAATGTGGTGGAATAGCCGTGAGGGTTGCCGTTGTTGTCGCGGAAATAGGTACGATCACCCTGTTGCTCGCAGTGACCGATCGGATTGCCGTTCTTGTCGCGCAAAGTCTGCGCTGATGCAGGTGCCAGCAAACCGAGAACGATCAGCGCCAACAGAATACGCATGATGATCTCCTTGCTGTCGCTTATATCACAAGAATAGGTCTCGTCTATATAACGTAACAAATGCCCAGAAATTTGAGCCACAGTTCGTGCAGCGCCACTTCAGATTGACGAGTGGCACATCGCCCTTTCCCTTCGCCACGATGTCGGCGCCCGACAGTTCTCGCTGGCGACGGCACGCTTTTACACCAGACGATCAGTCGGTGATTGCTGAGGCCGCGCCCGGTCGGGAGATCAGTCAGGCGACCTCAGCCTGCGCTGGATGATCTGCCGGGCGCGTTCGGTCGCGGCTTCATAGTCCGGCGGATCGGCAGGATCATCGATGCTCTCGCCGTAGTGCCGCTTCCGGGGACGCTTGGTGACGATCGTCTTCACGGGTTCCGGCTTCCGTGGGCGCTTCCGTGGCGGGCGTTTCGGTGGACGGGCAGTGACTATGCTGGTCATGGCAGGCGGCTTCGACATCAGCCGCGCCAGTCCCTTTCACCGGGCTGGAGAGCACGGCCGAAGCGTTCGGCTACCTCCCGAAGCGCCTTGAGATGCGAGACAGCGGCCTCTTCGGTCGGCCACGTTCGCACGACCCTCTTCTGACCATTTGGATGGACGGCTTCGACCCGATAGGCGTGGCCGATGGGAATGATCCGGTAGGTCTCCATGTAGCCCGATATGGCCACGATCCGCTCCGGGGGCGCAACGCCCACAAATGGTTAGATCGAGAGGGATCAGGCGCTGCCGGTCGAACCTTCGCAGCCGCCCCGAATTGGCTGATCGTCGGAGATGATACGCTGATGATGGCGCCGGCCGGATTGCGACGGTCTGATCATCATTCGGGAGAGCGATGGCAACCGTACCAGGAAACAGGCCCGAACCGTGGGCCAGTTGGTTAAGCTCGCTTTGGCCGTCCGGCGTTCGCTCTGTCCTCGTCAGAGAGGTGATCGTCGGGATCGTTGATGATCCTATCAATATCTTGATCCCAATCGGCTCGTTGAAGCAGCCACGCCCCATTCATCTTGTCCGAACCGGTCAGGATGCCACTGCGGAGATCGATCAGCACGTGATCGTAGTGCATTCGGATCATTCGTTCCGAATTGCCCATGTTCTTTGACACGTCGTACGGCGACACGCCGTGCAGCAGACTCTGCGTTGCATAGTAATGGCGGCACGAGTAGAGCCGACGCCTCACGCCTGTCACCGGATCGGTATGCAGACGCAGGTCGTCCAATACCTTGGCAAACACCTCCCCGAAATCCGGGAATACGCCGTCGCTGGGTCTGGCAAACAAGTACCCGTTGGGGTTGATCCGGTGATACTGTTCAGTGCCGTTCTGGTCGATCCGGGCGCGGAGTGATCGCATATCTTTGATTACGGGCCACACATCGTTAATCCGCGCCCATACCACCCACTGTGGTTTGCGCTTCCCTTGCTCGCCTCTGACGGCAACCCGGAGCCCTGGCCGTCCATTGCTGTCCACAGCCTCGGTCACCTGTGCCGGCGTTAGGGTTTCCACCTCCAGTCCGGGTGTGATTCCGGTGGACGCCATCAAACTGATCAGCGCCCGCAGCAGGAATCGCGTCTCGCGGACCTTCGCGTGATGCCCCGCCGCGACCCATGCATCGTCCAGATATGCCCGAATGGCCGCCATTTCATCGCGACTGAATGCATCGCCCCGAAGCCCGCTGTTGAAGCCCTTGGTGGAAATCGTCAGACGCCGCGTATGTGCCTTCTTGATGTGGCCAAGGGCGACCGCATCGAACAAAATCTCCTGCCATGCTGAGTTCAGATTGCCGATCCGTACTCTTCTTCGGAGCCTTGCCGCCGACCGTGTGCCCCCTGGCGAACTGCTCCATATCTTCCTCGGTCAGGTTGGCGATACCTCGTCCCCCAACAGCCGGGATGATCAGTGTCTTTATCCTGTTGATCTTGCTCCTAATTTTGGCCGCTTTCTTCTTTGGCTCCGTCTCCCGGATCGCTTGCCGTGCCGTCCCAAGCCGCCCCAGGGTGGTGACCGCTATCTCGGCAACAGTGTGCTGTTCCTTCCTATTGCGGCTCGGAGGCTGTACGCCAGCCACCGCCATCTGTTCACGCTCGGCCAGCTTGTCCACACTCGTTGGCGGCGAGCATGGCGCGGCGGAAGCACTCCATGGCCGCGTGATGCGAGGCGACCGCGTGGGCGGCGAACATCATGTCCACCGGGCCGTGCGCCTGAAATGCGGCAAGCGCGGTGACGGCGGCCTTGCGGCGGGTATCCTGGCGCGAGGTGTCCTCATTCGCGCGCAGGCGCATGGTCTCGAACATCATCTCCATCAGGTCGGTGGCGAACAGGGTGTCGAAGTCCTCGCCGAGGTCGTCGGGCTCGGCTGGCTGGGACGGGTCGGGTGGCTGATCCAAGGGGGTTTCTCCGCAGGTCATGAAGGCCTGGCGGAGTATAGGACCGATATAGGAAATTATTCATTAAGGCGCGGGCGAAGGCTGCTTCAGCGGTATGCGATCACCAGCCGCCGAACCACACGCCGATGCCGTGCACGATGCCGATGGGGAAGAACGAGGCGGCCGCGATCAGTAGCGGCCGCTGACCGCTCGCGGCACAGAACACGATCGAGGTGAGCCAGGCCGAGTAACAGAAAGCGCCGCCCAGCAAAATCGACATCGCTGTCGGAAGGTCCATTGCGCCCAGCCTTGCGACACGCTCCATTTGATCCTCCTTGCGGCCAGTGAGCACCAGGCGGGGATTATTGATCCGAATCGGCGGCCGATGCCATCTCAAGTGCGCAACGGTGCGCTGTCAGCTGCAAATTGCCGAGCAGCGCCGGACTTCGGCGTGCCTGCCGGCCGAGCATCTGCTATGACACCACAGCGCGATTGCACCGGGAGACGCCGCCGGAGACGTTGCGCCGCGTGAAGGGAATGTGCCGTGCCGAATGATGCTGACAATGCCGATATGGTTGGTCGGGCAGGCAGTCGCGCGGTACGCGGATCGGAGGTCCTCGACCGAACATCGGTTCCAGCGTTGGATGCGATCCTCGGCGTGCCGTTCCATGTTCTCGATGACGGGTTCGTGCGGGTCATGGATTACATGGGAGACGACACCGCCGTGGTCCAGGCGGCTCGGGTTTCCTATGGCGCCGGGACCAAGAGGGTGCAGGACGACCGCTCGCTGGTGCGCTATCTCATGCGTCACTCGCACACCACGCCGTTCGAGATGTGCGAGATCAAGCTCCATGTCAGGGTCCCGATGGATACTTGGCGACAGTGGATCAGACACAGAACAGCAAACGTGAACGAGTACTCGACCCGCTATTCGGTTGCCATCGATTCGGCGCAACGGACCGAGCCGGATGCCTGGCGGCAGCAATCGCAGACGAACAGGCAGGGCAGCGGCGGCTTCGTGCCGCCGGACGTGGGAACCCGGCTGACGGCATCCGAGAGCGAACTGCACCGCGCGGTGCGCGATGACTATGAGCGCAGGATCGCGGCGGGGGTCGCCCGCGAGCAGGCTCGCAAGGATCTGCCGTTGTCGACCTATACCGAAGCCTACTGGAAGATCGACCTGCATAATCTGCTGAATTTCCTGCAGTTGAGAATGCATGCTCATTCGCAGGCGGAGATCCGCGCGTATGCGACATCCATCGGCAATGACATCGTGGCCCGATGGACGCCCATCGTGTGGGAGGCGTTCCTGGACTACAGAAAGAACGCAGTACAGCTATCCGGCATTGAGGCGAAGATAGTTTCGGCGCTGGTATCCGGCGACCGCGGCGCCGCTCAGGCCATTGCCGCGGAGCACGGGTTTTTGGAGAGACGCTCTGATGGATCGCTGAAGTCCAGTCGCGAGAGAAGCGAACTCGACGCGAAGCTTGCCCTGTTCGGATTGTCGCCGCGCTGGACCTGAAGCTCACGACCTCGATGGGTTCTGGCGGGACGCGGTCCGCGATCCGTTCCGCCTTTGGGTCGGACCACTGCACGATTGCTACCCGTTGCGCTATAAACGTGGCATGACCCGTGAGGATATCATCGCCCGGCTGCGCCAGAACGAGGCGGCGTTGCGCGCGCGTGGCGTGACGCACGCGGCGCTGTTCGGCTCGCGCGCTCGCGGGGATGGGCGGCCTGACAGCGACACCGACATCATGATCGAGATCGATCCAGAGGCGAGGATCGGCGTGTGGGATTATGTCGGGATCAAGGACTTCATCGCTGGGCTGTTCGATGGTCCCGTGGATGTTGTGAAGCTCAAGACCCTGAAACCCTGCGTCCGCCCATCTGTGACATCCGATGCGATCTATGCCTTCTGAACCACCACCGTTTGCCAGGTGGCTCAACGACATTCTGCAGAACATTGTGTTCGCACAGAGCTTTGTCGGTAGTCTCGATCGTCCGGCATTTTGCGCTGACACACTGAGGGTCTATGGCGTCACGCGTTGCCTGGAGATCATCTCCGAAGCGTCGCGCCGTCTGCCTGATGACTTGAAGGCGCGACATCCCTCGATCGCCTGGAAGGAGATGGCCGGCGCCGGCAGCGTTTACCGGCACGACTACGAGGAAGTCGATGCAGACGAGGTGTGGGTGACTGTTCAGGATCACCTGCCGCCATTGCGGACCGTCGTCGAACACGAGCTTGGTTTGCTCGACGGCGCCACGTGAACAAGGAGCATATCCTGAACGAAATAAAGCGAACCGCAGAGGCAAATGGCGGCGCTCCACTCGGCCAAACAAGATTTTCTCAGGATACCGGTATCAAAGTAACGGACTGGCATGGCAAGTACTGGGCGCGGTGGGGCAGTCGAATTCTCGAGTATTGTAAGGGCCAAGACAGCTTCGACGATGTGATCGCACTATGTGCCCCAGTCGCCGAAATGCAGATGCAGGGGGTATTGGCACAAGCGCTTTGCGGCGAAGCGGACAAAGGGCGAATGGTTTTCCTTGTCTCGGCAGGAGATAGAAGGCTTCAAGCGGCGAAAGTTCATGTGAGAGCGTCAAGTCGCAAGCCGCTTGGCACTCACCTGATCAAACTGCCATAGTTTGATCCGACGCACTCCAATAAACGCCGGGAACCTCTATGATCAAGCGCTTCCACGTCCTCTACGTTGGCCAGATCGACCTCGACAACGTCGGGCTCGATGGCACGCCTGCCAACGATCGCCGCTACTCGAACGAGCGCCTCTCCGAGGTCTTCTTCACTACCCGCCGCACTGCGCAGGTGATGGATGATCTCGGCTATTACGCGCTGTGGACGGCAGAGCACCACTTCCAGCGCGAAGGCTATGAGTGCCTGCCGAATTTGGTGCAGTTGGGCCTCTGGCTCGCCACCCAGACGAAGCGCCTGAAGTTCGGCTGCGCGTTCAACGTGCTGCCGATGTGGCATCCGATCCGCCTGGCCGAGGACTACGCGATGGCAGACATCGTGACTGACGGGCGCGTCATCATGGGCGTCGGGCGGGGTTATCACACGCGCGAGGTGGAGACCTTCGGCGCACCGCTGATCGATGCCGAGAAGAACCGCGACTACTTCGAGGAGCAGTTGCAGCTCATGCTCGCCTGCTTCAACCAGGAGAGCGTCGCGTTCAAGGGCAAGTATTTCACGTGTCCGCCTGAGGTCGAGTATCGCGGCTATCAGCTCAGCGACATCACCATGGTGCCGCGGCCAAAGCACCTGCCGGTCGAGGTATGGATGCCGGTCGCCTCCGGCAGGACCATCGGCATGATGGCCAAATACGGCCTGAAGGCGATGGTCACGCTGAACGGCGAGAAGATCCTCGACGATGTCGTGCGCGCGTATCAGGCGGAGTGCGCGAAAGTGGGACGGGAGAAGACGCTGGGGCAGGACATGATCTGGGGCACCGGGCTGTATCTCGCCGGCAGCCAGGAGGAGGCGATCCGTCGCGTCGAGCCAGCGCACGACGAACGCTACAAGTGGTTCGCGCCATTCGGGTTCGTGCGGTATGCGGACGAGCAGGGGCGGACATGGGGCACGCCGGGCGCGCCGGCGAAGATTCCGTCACTGCGCGACGGAGTGGCGCAGAAGGCGTGGTTCTGCGGAACACCGGGGCAGGTGATCGACGGGATCAAAACGATCGAGGCGAAGTATCCGGGGCTCGAGGACTATATGATCCACTGGGCCGAGGGTCTGTCGCCGAGCGAGTTCGAGGAACAGCTCCAGTGGTTCGCCCGCGATGTGATGCCGGCGTTCGGATCGCGGTAGGCGGACTTACGCGATCCGGATGCGGGCGGCCGCGCCGGTGACATCAAGTGCGGCGGACGGGAAGTCGGACGCGGTAAAGGGGCAGGGGGCCTCACGCAGTCTGGTCACCGCCGCAGCCTTGTCTTCGTCCCAGCCGGCAAGTTTCGCCGCCGCGACCTCCAGCGAGTTGCGCCAAAGCGACGGCACGTCCAAGCGGGCTTGCATCGATGGAGTGATCCGCCGTCGGAGCGTCAGATTCCATGCGGTGATCTCCGCGATCCAGCCCCTCGTTGCGGGAGCGTCGGGATCCGCGGCAAGCAGAACCAAATTGGTCAGGATGTTCTCGATCAGGCTTTCGACAGTATGGAATTCGCTTCTTCCAACGTCCTCGATCTCCTCGATGACGTTGGCAAGGTCGAGTTCGTTCGGGAGATCGCGACGGTTCGCAAGATAGCGCAGAGCGGCCGCCTGCTGCTCCGACCAGATCAGGATGTCCTCGTCGTAGAGGCTGCTGTCGGCCATCGGCCCCTCCATCGCACCAAGTTGGTGCGAGCCGGCGACCCGCGCAACCGCGCTTAGTCGTCGCGGTGCGCGCGCTCCATGCGCTCGTGGCGCTCCTGCGCCTCGATCGAGAGCGTGGCGATCGGGCGGGCCTCCAGCCGGCGCAGACCGATCGGCTCGCCGGTCTCCTCGCAGAAGCCATAGCTGCCGTTCTCGATCCGGATCAGTGCCTGGTCGATCTTGGAGATCAGCTTGCGCGCCCGGTCGCGCGTGCGCAGTTCCAGGGCCCGGTCGGTCTCGACGCTGGCGCGGTCGGTGATGTCCGCTTCGTGGATACCGCCCTCGGACAGGCTCGCGAGGGTCCCGTTGGCCTCCTTGAGGAGATCGGTTCGCCAGCGCAGAAGCTTCTGCCGAAAGTATTCGACCTGGATGGGGTTCATGAAGTCCTCATCCTCGGTCGGACGGTAGTCGGGGGGTAGGGTCACCATCATGACGGCCGGTCCTGCCTTTCGTTTCGCTGCGCTCCCGCACTGGGCTTCTCGGAAGCCGCGGAACCCCCCGGCCCTCCCTGGATCGCAATTGCGCGGGCTTATAGCGGTGGCCGATAGCTCCGCCAAGAGCGCGTTAACCGACTATCAACGGGCTGAAGCATAATAATTCTGTTGCCGGTCAGATGTGCCGGCGTGCGAGCTCCACCCGGGCCCTCAGGACGATCGCCGATACCATGGCAGCCAGCCGCCGATCGGTCGCTGCCGGCGCTGCCGCCGCAAGATCCGCCAGCCGATGCAGCACGGCGACCTCATCGCCACCGCCCAGCAGCGCGCGCTGGAGCTCGGCCAGCATGGCGAGCATATCGTGGCTGTGCCGGCGCGCCTCGCGATCCTCGACGGTCTCCTCGCTCAGTTCCTGCAGGGCCAGCATCGACGCGAGGGGCGTTGCCTGCGTCGCCGGGACGGCCGTTGCGTGGCCCGCACCGTCGGGCTCGGACGGCATCATGAACCCGGACTTTGCTCGGGCGCGGCTCACACCGCGCGGCGAGACCGGCCAACCAACAGCTTCGATGCCCGTCATGTGCGCCCGGCTCCTTGTGCTCGCCCGGCAGGTCGTGCCGGGTCTGCCAGACTGCGAGATCGGCCTTCTGGGCCACTATCGCCTCTGGCACGGGACTTGCGCCCAATTCGGTCAGACTGCCGCAAATTCCTTTCGCACCTGCTACTGTCGAGGTCCGTCTTGATCAGTTTCCTTCGTCCGCTGGCCCTGCTGATCGCCCTTCTCACCGCCCTGCCGGCGCTGGCGGAGGTGCGGATCAAGGACATTGCCGACGTCGAGGGCGTCCGCGAGAACCAGCTCATCGGTTACGGCCTGGTGGTCGGCCTGAACAACACAGGCGACAAGCTGGACAACGCCGTGTTCACCCGCGAGTTGCTGATCGGTATGCTGGAGCGACTGGGCGTGAACACGCGCGACCAGGTGGCGAAGCTCTCCACCAAGAACATCGCCGCCGTCATGGTCACCGCCGATCTTCCCGCGTTTGCCCGCAGCGGCAGCCGGATCGATGTCGCCGTGTCCGCTCTCGGCGATGCCACCAACCTGACCGGCGGCACGCTGCTGGTCACCCCGCTGCTGGCCGCCGATGGGGAGGTCTACGCCGTCGCCCAGGGAGCGGTCGCCACGGGCGCCATCGCCGCCCGGGGGGCTGCTTCCTCGGTGACCCGCGGGGTTCCCACCTCGGCGCGCATCTCCAATGGTGCCACCGTCGAGCGCGAGGTCGCCTTCCGCCTCGACAAGACCAATGCGTTCAGGCTCGGTCTGCGCAATCCCGATCTGACCACAGCGCGGCGCATTGCGACCGCCATCAACAAGGCGCTCGGTCCGGTGGCCAAGGCGACCGATCCCCGCACGGTGGCGCTCGAACTGACCAACCGTGATCCGATCGAGGCGCTTGCCACGCTCGAAGACCTGCGCGTCGAACCCGACAGTCCCGCAATCGTGGTGATCGAAGAGTCCAGCGGCACCATCGTGATGGGCGCCAATGTGCGGGTCAGCACTGTGGCGATCGCCCAGGGCAACCTGACGATCCGCGTGACCGAGACGCCGGAGGTGAGCCAGCCGGCGCCGTTCTCCAACGGCACCACAGTTGTCGTGCCGCGCACCCAGGTGCAGGTGGACGATCAGCATGATCGCAAGCTCGGCATCCTGCAGGGCAGCGTGACGCTGCGCGACCTGGTTGCCAGCCTGAATGCGCTGGGCGTCGGCCCGCGCGACCTCATCAGCATCCTGCAGTCCATCAAGGCCGCTGGTGCGCTGCAGGCCGACCTGATGGTGCGATGATGAGCGACCGGATCCTTCCCCTTGTGTCGACGTCCTCAGGCAGTGCCCCCACCGGCACGCTGCCGCCGGCGCAGACGGCGAAGCTCTGGAAGGCGGCGCACGACTTCGAGGCAATGGCAATCGGCCAGCTGCTGCGGCCGATGTTCGACACGGTCGACAGCGCGCATGGCGTGTTCGGCGGCGGCGACGGCGAGGCCGCATGGCGGCCGATGCTGGTCGACGCCATCGGCAAACAGCTGGCGGCACATGGCGGTCTCGGCCTCGCCACCCCCGTGTTCAATGCCATGCTGCAAGCCCAGGAGCAGTCACGATGAGCAACGACATGATCGCCGCCGGCATGCATCTCGCGGAGACACTGGAGGCGGAGAACGCGGCGCTGTCCGCGCTCGATCTGCCGTTTGCGGCCGGCATGCTGGCCGACAAGCAGCGCGCCGTCGCCGATCTTGCCGCCGCGAAAACCGCACCGGCATCGCGCGAGGCGGCCGAACGCATGGCGCGGCGGCTGCAGGCGCTGGCCGTCGAGAACAGGCGTCTGCTGGAACGTGCCATGGCCGCGCAAGGGCGGGTGATCGAACTCGTGGCGCGCGCCGCGGCATCGGCCACCGCGCCGACCGGCTACGGCTCGGGTCGCACCGCGGCAAGGCCCACCGCGCTCGCGCTATCGGCACGGGCCTGACGCTATCGGCCATCCGGTTGGCGTGATACTGGCGAGGAATGAATGCGCTGGCCCCGGAGACATGGCGCCGCCTGCTGCGTCGCTCACCGGCCGACGCCGGTCTGTCGCCACTCTATGGCCCGCTGCTCGCCACACCCACGGCGCGTGACGGCTGCTATGTGCTTGGGCGCATCGCGCAGTCGCTGGATGGCCGCATCGCTACGACAAGCGGTGCCTCGCACTGGATAAGCGGCCAGGAGGACATCGTCCACACGCATCGCCTGCGCGCCTTGTTCGATGCGGTGGTGATCGGCGCCGGCACGGTGCGCGCCGACGACCCGCAACTGACCACACGTGAGGTCGAGGGACCGTCGCCGGTCCGCGTGGTGCTGGATACCGACCGGCGCCTGGATGCAGGCTATCGCGTGTTCCACGAGGGTCCCGAAACGCTGGTGCTCTGCGCGCCAGACGCGCCCGGCGAGGACCGCGTCGGCAAGGCGCCGGTGCTGCGTCTGCCACGTGCGGGCAGGGGGCTGGCGATTGCTGCCGTGCTCGCCGCTCTCGCGGAGCGGGGACTGCGGCGCGTGTTCGTCGAGGGCGGTGGGATCACCGTGTCGCGCTTTCTAGCCGCCGGTGCGCTTGACAGGCTGCATGTCACGATCGCCCCGCTGCTGATCGGCTCGGGCATTCCGGCCTTCACACTGCCAGAAGCTGAGTCTCTGAGAGATGTGCTGCGGTTCGACTGGTCGGTGCATCGGGTCGGCGCCGACCTGCTGGTCGATATTCCGCTGTCACGCGCCCGACCCGGTGCGCAGTGATGAGTGGCGCGTAGCATCGAGGTGGAATTCGCATGGTGAACGCAGTGAACGCACGCAAAGCGAGAGGAGGCTCCCCATTGAGTTGGCTACGTTCGGTGACCGCGGTCTCGGCCGCACTGCTGCTCGCATCCTCTGCCTGGGCCGCCGCGTGCGATAGCCCACGCCAGATGGACGGCTTCAAGACCTGCGCCGATGTGGAGGCAGCGGAGAAGGAGGGTCAGTTCATCCTCTACAGCACTGATCCGGAAACCAACATGGCGCAGTATCTTGGGGAATTCCACAAGATGTTCCCGAAGATCGCCACCAATTACGTCCGTCTGCAGGCCGGTGCTCTGTATGCGAAGGTGAATGCGGAGCGCCAGGCGAAGCAGTACCTCGCGGACGTGATGCAGATCACCGACATGAGCTTCGTGCTCGATTTCCAGAAGCGCAAAGGCTACGTGCCGTACGAGTTGCCGGAACTGGCTGCCTACAAGCCCGAGTACAAGAGCAACCCTGAAGGTCTGTGGACCTGGGGCGTCATCATCGTTGCCGGCATTGCTTACAACCCCAACCTCGTGCCGGCCGACCAGGCGCCGAAGAGCTGGAAGGACCTGCTCGATCCGAAGTGGAAGGACGTGATCAACGTCAAGATCTCAACGTCCGGCCTGCAGCACGTGACCTGGTACATGATCAAGCAGATCTACGGCGACGACTATTGGAAAAAGTTCGGCGAACTCAGCCCGCATGCGTTCGATTCCTACGTGCAGCAATTCGATCGCACGGTGAACGGCCAGGACAAGGTGATCTCGACCGCGCAGTATTCGGGTTATCTGCAGTTCAAGGCGAAGGGCGCGCCGATCGCCTTCGTCAATGCTCCGGAAGGTCTGACGGCGACACCTGGTGTTTACGGCATCCTGGAGAACTCGCCGCATCCTCAGGCCGCGCGCCTGTTCATGGACTGGATCCTTGGCGTGCCCGGACAGAAGGCGCTGTCCGACGCCACCGCGCTCTACTCGCCGCGCGCCGACGTGCCGCCGCCGGCGGGCGGCATTCCGATCACCGAGTTCAAGGTGCTGGCGCCGACGGACTGGGATGCGTTCCTGAAGACGCACGCCCAGTTCGTCCGCGAGTGGGACAAGATGACGGGCCTGCGCTGACGCGCGCTCCCGTCACCCCATGGCGAGCAAGGGCACGCCGATCACCAGCAGGGCGGCGAGGAAGATCAGTCCGAAGATCGTTCCCAGTCGCCAGAAATCGGCCGGCGGCACATAGCCGCTGTTGTAGTAGGCGAGCCCAGGCCCGGTCGCGTATGGCGTGATCACGCCCATGATGCCGGTCGTCAGCGCCAGTGCCATTGCGAGCGTCGGGGCCGACAGGCCTGGAATGCCCATCCCCGCCGCCAGCATCATCGGCATCATAGCCGTGGTGTGTGCGGTGAGGCTCGCGAACATGTAGTGCGAGAAGAAGTACACCGCGACCAGCAGCACGAGGATCAGCGTCGGCGAGAAGCCGCCGACATGCGCCGCGGCGAACTCGGCGAACCACTTGACGAACCCGGAGCGCGACAGCCCGTCAGCCAACGTGACCAGCGTTGCGAGCAGCACGAGGGTGGTCCAGGCGGAATGGTTCTTCGCCATGTCGTCCCAGGACACGACGCCACACACCAGCATCAATGCGATGCCCACCAGCGCGGTCAGCGTGGGGTCGATGAAGCTGCTGCCGGTAACCCAGAGCACGATCGCACCGATCACGAGCACCGCCAGTATGATCTCGCGCGTCGAGATCGTGCCCATCTTGTGCAGTTCGCTTCCCGCCCATGTGGTCACCTCGGTGCTGCGCTTGATCTCGGGCGGATACAGCACATAGGCGAGCAGCGGCAGTGCCAGCAGCAGCGGCAGTGCGAACGGCAGCGAACCCTTCATCCACTGCAGGTAGCTGATGCGCACATGCACGATCTTGTCGATGAACTCGATCGCCAGGAAGTTGGGCGCGCAGGCCGTCATGAACAGTGAGCTGGTGACACAGCCGGCGGCGAACGTCGTCCACATGATGTAGCCGCCGAACCGTCGCGCCGAAGCATCGTTCGGGCGCGAGTTGTAGAGCGACGGCAGGTTGCTGACGATGGGGAAGATGATGCCGGCGCTGCGCGCCGTATTGGACGGTGTGAACGGTGCCAGCACGGCGTCCGCCAGCGTCGTGGCATAACCGACCAGCAGCGTGTTGCGGCCCAGAGCGCGCACCAGGAGAAGCGCGATGCGCCTTCCCAGCCCCGTCTTCTGATAGCCGAGAGCGAACATGAACGCAGCGGCGACCAGCCAGACGGTGGTGCTGGCGAAGCCTGACAGCGCCCAGCTTATCGTCTGGCCTGCCGCCTTGAAGCCCGGCTTGGCGAGGTCCGCTGGCGCAAACAGCGTATACTGCGACAGTAGTGCGGTCAGCGACAGGCCGATGAGACCGACCGCAGGATTGGGCAGCGGTTCGGTCACCAGGGCGGCAATCACGCCGGCGAAGATGGCGAAATACAGCCATGCGTGCTGCTCGAGTCCGGCGGGCGGCGACAGTGCGGCGAGCGCCAGGGTCACCAGCACGGGTATCGCGACTCGCCACCAGTGGAACGTCGGACCGATGCCGGACGCTGGTGCGGGAATGACGGTTGAACTCTGGCTCATGTGTTCATGTCCGTTAACGATTTATTACCGTTCTCAGGAGAGGCTTCGCGCGAAAATCATCCAACGGCGCAAAACGCGCATTGAGCTGGATCAAGTCCTGTGTGTATTTGAGTCAGGACCTTGTACGGTCGATGCGCCGGCAGCGTTCGGCGTAACCGATGAAGGTTATGGTTTGATGAACGACGATTCAGCTGCAGTGATCACGCATGAGGGGCTCGCCGGTCTGATCGACAACCTGCGCGCCGAGGGTCTTCGCGTGGTTGGCCCGACGCTGCGCGACCAGGCGATCGTGTATGACGACATCGAATTGATCGCCGACCTGCCTGCGGGCTGGACCGACGAGCAGGAGGGTGGCCACTACCGCCTGCGGCGGCGCGAGGACGCGGCGTTGTTCGGCTACAATGTGGGACCGCATGCCTGGAAGCGCTTCCTGCATCCGCCATTGCTGCGGCTGTGGCGTGCGGAGCGCACCGGCGACGGATTGGCCGTGACGGAGACGGCGGAACCGGCGGAGCGCTACGCCTTTCTCGCCGTGCGTTCATGTGAGCTGCATGCGATCGCCATACAGGACCGCGTGTTCCTGCATGGACCCTATGTCGATCCGCACTACAAGGCGCGGCGCGAGGGCGCTTTCATCATCTCCGTGAACTGCGGGCAGGCGGGCGGCACCTGTTTCTGCGTGTCGATGAACTCTGGCCCGAAGGCTGCGGAAGGCTTCGACCTCTGCCTGACTGAACTGCTTGGCGAGCAGCATGAGTTCCTGGTCGAGGTCGGCAGCGAACGCGGTGCCGCGCTGCTCGCGACGGTGCCGCACAGTCCAGCCGACCTGCAACACACTGCCCTGGCTGCCACTGCGATCGCGCGGGCCGAGGGGAACATGGGCCGGCACATGCGCTCGGACGATGTGCGCGAACTGTTGCAGGCCAATCTGGAGCATCCGCGCTGGGACGACGTGGCGGAGCGCTGCCTGACCTGCGGCAACTGCACCATGGTCTGCCCCACGTGCTTCTGCACCTCGGTCGAGGATGCGAACGACCTGTCGGGCAACGCAGCGGAGCGCAAGCGGCGCTGGGATTCCTGTTTCACCATGGACTTCTCATATATCCACGGCGGCTCGGTGCGCAGTTCGGCGCGGTCGCGCTACCGGCAATGGATGACGCACAAGCTGGCCAACTGGGTCGATCAGTTCGGCACGTCGGGATGTGTCGGTTGCGGCCGCTGCATCACCTGGTGTCCGGTCGGCATCGATATCACCGAGGAGGTGCGCGCCATCCGCGGCGAAGGAGGCAGCGATGGAAGGGCTTGAGCGGATTGTTTCCGAGCACCGGCTGTTCGAGGGCCTGGGCCCCGAATTCGTCAACCTGGCCGCCGGATGCGCGAAGAATGTGCGGTTCAACGCCGATCAGTATCTGTTTCACGCCGAGGATCCGGCGGACTGGATCTATCTGATCCGCCATGGCCGGGTCGCGCTGGAGGTCGCCACACCCGGACGCGGCGCTGTGCAGTTCGAGACACTGGGCGAAGGCGACATCGTGGGGTTGACCTGGCTCTTGCCGCCTTATCGCTGGGGCTATGACGCACGCGCGATCGACCTGGTGCGCGCGATTGCGCTCGATGCGAAATGTCTGCGCGACAAATGCGAGGTGGACCACGATCTCGGCTATGCGCTGCTGAAGCGCTTCCTTCCCGTGCTGGTGCAACGGCTGCAGGCCATGCGTCTACAGCTCCTGGACGTCTATGGACCGCCTCGCTGAACGCGCGCCGGTGATGGCACCGGACGCGATGGTGCCGCGGATCGCGCGGGTGGCGCGACGCGTGCGCGAATTGTCGGATACCTGGACGCTGGATCTGGTTGCGCCGGACGGTGGGCCGTTGATGGACTACGCGCCGGGCCAGTTCACCATGATGTACGTGCTCGGTGTCGGCGAAATTCCTGTCAGCATCAGCGGCGATGCATCAGATGCGGCGCGCCTGGTGCAGACGGTGCGAGCGGTCGGCAAGGTGAGCGAGGCGGTGACCAAGCTTGCCGCCGGCGACACACTGGGGCTGCGCGGTCCATATGGCACCGCCTGGCCGGTGGCGGACGGCTATGGCCGCGATGTCGTCGTGGTGGCCGGCGGCCTTGGCCTGGCGCCGCTGCGGCCGGCGCTCTACCAGCTTCAGGCGGAGCGCAAGCGGTTCGGCAAGCTGGTGCTGCTGTACGGCACGCGTCGGCCGGAGGACATCCTGTTCCGTCGGCAGCTCGCAGGTTGGCGGCGGCAGCTCGACATGGAGATCGAGGTCACCGTGGACCATGCCGGAACCGACTGGCGCGGCGATGTCGGTGTGGTGACCAAGCTGATCCCGCGTCTCCGCATCGATGCCGAGAATGCGATGGCGCTGGTGTGCGGGCCCGAGGTGATGATGCGGTTTGCTGCGAGCGCGCTGCGCGACATCGGCATGCCGGAGGAGACGATCCACCTGTCGCTGGAGCGCAACATGAAGTGCGCCGTCGGTCTGTGCGGGCATTGCCAGTTCGCCGGCAGCTTCGTCTGCAAGGATGGCGCGGTAATGCGCTACGACAAGGTGCGCCGGCTGCTTGGGCTGAGGGAGATATGACGATGGGGTGTGCAGGTTCGGTTCCGCTGGATACCCGCCTTCGCGGGTATGACGAAATGCTCGTCATGGCCGCGAAGGCGGGCATCCAGAGATCCGACGTATGACACCCCCGCGCAAACCCAAGCTCGCCGTCTGGAAGTTCGCATCGTGCGACGGCTGCCAGCTATCGCTGCTGGACTGCGAGGATGAGCTGCTCGCTGTCGCCGGTGCGGTCGAGATCGCCTACTTCCCGGAAGCCACGCGGGGCGTTGTGCGCGGGCCGTATGACGTGTCGCTGGTGGAAGGCTCCGTCACCACGCCGCACGACGCGGCGCGTCTGCACACGGTGCGGCGCCAGTCGCGCACGCTGATCACCATCGGCGCCTGCGCCACTGCCGGCGGGATCCAGGCGCTGCGCAACTTCCGCGATGTGCGTGAGTTCACCCAGGCCGTATATGCGCAGCCCGACTTCATCGACACGCTCACCACCTCGACGCCGATCAAGGCACACGTGAATGTCGATTTCGAGCTGCACGGCTGCCCGATCAACAAGAACCAACTGCTGGAGGTGCTGGCTGCGTTCCTGAATGCGCGCAAGCCGAACACGCCCTCGCACAGCGTCTGCGTCGAGTGCAAGCTGCGCGGCACGGCGTGCGTACTGGTGCGCGGCATTCCCTGCCTTGGGCCGGTCACGCATGCCGGCTGCGGCGCGATCTGCCCGGCGTACAACCGCGGCTGCTATGGCTGCTTCGGTCCGATGGAGACGCCGAACGCGCCAGCGCTGAGCCGCAAGCTCGCTGCCTGCGGCATGGGCGAGCGTGACATCCAGCGAGTCTACAGCACGTTCAACGTCGGCGAGCAGCCATTCCGCGAGGAGGCCGCGCGGCATGGCTCGTAAGACGATCAATGTCGACTACCTCGCCCGGGTCGAGGGCGAGGGTGGCGTGCGCATCACCTTCGATGGCAGCACCGTGCGCAACGTCGAACTCCGCATATTCGAGCCGCCGCGCTTCTTCGAGGCTTTCCTGCGCGGTCGCGCCTACACCGAGGCGCCCGACATCACCGCACGCATCTGCGGCATCTGCCCCGTCGCCTATCAGATGAGCGCGGTGCACGCGATGGAGGACGCGCTTGGCGTCACGGTGAGCGAGCCGGTGCGCGAATTGCGCCGGCTTCTGTACTGCGGCGAGTGGATCGAGAGCCACACGCTGCACATATACATGCTGCACGCCCCCGACTTTCTCGGCTACCAGGGCGCGATCGAGATGGCTAAGGACCACGGCGATGTCGTGAAGCAGGGGCTGGAGCTGAAGAAGATCGGCAACGAGATCCTGGAACTGCTCGGCGGCCGCGCGATCCATCCGATCAATGTGCGCGTCGGTGGCTTCTATCGCGCACCGTCACGCCGGGAGCTGCGAACGCTGGTCGAACCGCTGCAGCGTGCGCGTGACATAGCGCTTTCGGCCGTGCGGTGGGTGTCGGGCTTCGATTTCCCCGATTGCGAACGCGACTACGAGTTCGTGTCGCTGGGGGCGGCGGGCGAGTATCCGTTCAACGCCGGACACGTCGTGTCTAACAAGGGGCTGGATATCACGCCGCACGAGTACGATGCGCATTTCGAGGAGTCGCATGTGAAGCGCTCCAACGCGCTGCATTCGCATCTGCGCGGGCGGCCGTACCTGACCGGACCGATCGCGCGATACAGCCTGAATTCGGCGCGTCTGTCTGCGCTGGCGCGGGACGCCGCGAAGGAGGCGGGGCTTGGCGAGACCTGCACCAATCCGTTCCGCAGTATCGTGGTGCGCGCGGTCGAGGTGCTTTATGCGTGCGACGAGGCACTGCGGGTCATCGACGCCTATCAGGAGCCGGATCAGCCGCATCTCGATCTGACACCGCGTGCTGGGGTCGGCTACGCCTGCACAGAGGCGCCGCGCGGCATGCTGTATCACCGCTATCGGCTGGACGCGGATGGCACCATCGTGGATGCGAAGATCGTGCCGCCGACCTCGCAGAACCAACCGAGTATCGAGGATGATCTGAAGACGTTCGCCGGTGGTTGGCTGGACATGCCTGAGGAGGCGCTGCGCGTGCGCTGCGAGCAGGCAGTGCGGAACCACGATCCGTGCATTTCCTGCGCGACGCATTTTCTGAAGCTGGAAGTGGTGCGTGGGTGACGTGAAGTTGGGGGGAGGGGGAGGCGGAGCAGCGGGTATCGCCCCCTCCCCCCAACCCCCTCCCGCAAGGGGAGGGGGAGGATTTTCCACATCCTTCGCTACGGCCGTGCTTGGCATCGGCAATTGCGATCGCGGCGATGACGCGGTTGGCCGCATCGTTGCACGCCTGCTGCGTGGGCGGGTGCCTGCGACAGTGCGAATCGTCGAGCACGACGGCGAAGCGACGGCGGTCCTCGCGGAATTGCAGGGATTGCGTCGGGTCTGGGTGATCGATGCCGCGCAGTCTGGTGCGCCGCCCGGCACGATCCATCGCATCGACTGCTCCGTCACCGACGCAGTGGTGCCGTCGGGTTCGGTCTCCTCGCACGGCTTTGGCGTGGCAGAGGCCATTGGGCTCGCGCGCGCTCTCGGCACGCTGCCGCCGCTATGCATCGTCTACGCCATCGAAGCGGCGCACTTCACGCCCGGCGCCGCACCGTCGTCCGCCGTGACGCAGGCTGCGCACGAGGTCGCTGAGCGGATTCTCGCCGAGCTGGCTACTCCGCCGCGGCCTTCATCACACCACCCGCCGCATCCAGCGCCTGCGACAGATCGCCGATGATGTCGTCGATGTGCTCGATGCCCACCGACAGCCGGATATAGCCCGGCGTCACGCCGGTCGCGAGCTGTTCCGCCGGCGAGAGCTGCGAATGCGTCGTGCTCGCCGGATGGATCGCCAGGCTGCGCGAGTCACCGATGTTCGCCACGTGATAGAACATCTGCAGCGCGTTGATGAATGCGCGTCCTGCCTCGACACCGCCGCCCAGTTCGAAGCCGAGCAGCCCACCCTGTCCATGCGGCAGATACTTCGCGGTCCGTTCCGCCGCGGCACCAGTGTGGAACGCCGGGTGGATCACGCGCGTCACTTCCTTGCGGCCGGACAGATACTGCGCCACCGCCAGCGTGTTCTTCGAGTGCTCGCGCATCCGCAGCGGCATGCTTTCCAGCCCTTGCAGGAACAGGAATGCATTGAATGGGCTCATCGCCGCACCGAGATCGCGCAGCAGCACCACCCGCATGCGCAGGATATAGGCGATCGGACCGAGCGGCTTGGCGGCCTCCGCCCAGACCGCGCCATGGTAGCTGGGATCAGGCGTGTTCAGCAGCGGCTGGCGTTCCTTGTGCTGATCCCAGGGGAAGTTTCCGCCATCGATCACCACGCCGCCGATCGAGGTGCCGTGCCCGCCGATGTACTTTGTCGTCGAATACATCACCACCGCCGCGCCATGATCGAACGGCCGCACCAGGATCGGCGCGGCGGTGTTGTCCATGATCAGCGGAACGCCGAAGCGGCGACCGATCGCGGCTACCTCGGCGATCGGAAATGCGATCAGCTTCGGGTTGGGCAGGGTCTCTGCGTAGTAGGCGCGCGTGCGGTCATCGGTGGCGCGCGCGAAGGCCTCCGGGTCGGTGGGGTCGACGAAGCGCGTCTCTATGCCCTGGTCCTTCAGCGTGTTGGCGAACAGGTTCCATGTGCCGCCGTACAGATCGGTCGAGCTGACGATGTTATCGCCGACACGCGCAAGGTTCTGCATGGAGAACGCCGATGCCGCCTGACCGGATGCCAGGCCAAGTGCCGCAACGCCTCCCTCGATTGCAGCGATGCGCTTCTCGAAAGCATCCTGCGTGGGATTCATGATGCGCGTATAGATGTTGCCCAGTTCCTTCAGGCCGAACAGGTTTGCCGCGTGCTCGGCGCTGTCGAACTGATAGGACGTGGTCTGGTAGATCGGCACCGCGACGGCATTCGTCGCCGGATCGCGCCGCCAGCCGGCGTGCAAAGCCAGCGTTTCCGGATGCTTCGTCTCGTTGGACATGGTTTGCTCCCGTTCCAAGGCGGCCGACTATAGCCGACGGTGGCCTCGCGTGAAGCGCGCGGGTCAGGCCGCGCGCTGTCGCAGGATATGGTGGCCCTTGCGGAGTGCTTCGGCCATTGTCTCGGCCGGCATGGCACCGGAATAGAGGCCGTAGCCGTCGAGGAAGAACGATGGCACGCCATTCACCCCGGCTTCCCGCGCGGCGCGGTCGGCGGCCAGCATCTCCTGCGCCGCCGTGTCACCGGCGAGGAAATCGGCGACCGCGGCGCGGTCCATGCCGGCCTGTGCGGCGCAGTCCGCGAGCACGTCGCGATCGCCGATGTCGCGGCCCTGGATGAAATAGGCCGCGAACACGCTCTCCATCACGGCGTCCTGGACGTTCTCGCGTCCGGCGAGCCAGATCAGCCGGTGCGCATCGAGCGTGTTCGGTGTGCGCAGCATCAGGTCGAGGCGGAAGCCGAGGCCGACATTGGCGGCAGCGCCGGCCACGCGCTCATCGATTTCGCGCGCCCGCTCGGTGCTGCCGAACTTCATCGCGCGATAGGTGGCGCGATCACGGCCTTCCTTCGGCATGTCGGGGTTGAGCTGGAACGGATTCCAGTGGACCGAGAAATGCAGCCCTTCCTGAGACAGTGTCTCCAGCGCGCGCTCGAGCTGCCGCTTGCCGATATAGCACCACGGGCAGATCGCGTCGGAGACGATGTCGATACGCAGTCCTGCCGACGATTCGCTCATTATCCCTGCTCCTCTATGTTGGCAACAACATGGGCGCTAACGGGCCGACGTGCCAGGGGACTTCAGAGACCGCCGGCGGCATAGGCGGCCTCCACCAGATCCATCGCCGCAGCCATGTCGGTGAGGTCGGCGATCTGCTTTTCGCCGCGGGCGAGGCGGCGCAGCGTATCGGTGACGAAGGTCGGGTAGAAGAACGAATTGGTCAGCGGCATCGAGCGCACTTCGCGTCGGCGGTCGTTGTCGAGGATCTCCAGCGTCTGGTTGTCCCGTGCAGCGAAGTAGTGCCCCTCGGTGCGGATGGAGTAGTGCAGGTCGAACACCGAATTGGGCGCGGGATACAGGTAGCCGGTCTCCACCATGCAGGTCGCGGCGCCGCCGCGCATCAGCACGACAGCGTGGTCCTCGATGTCGAGGTTTGCGAGGTGGTTCGACATCGCGGAACCGACGACATGCAGCGTCGCGCCAGGCAGCAGTACGCGGCACAGATCGAGGAAGTGCACGCCAAGGTTGAGCAACGGACCGCCGCCGGCGGTGGCGCGATGCAGCATCCATGGCACACGCTGCTCGTGATAGCGGTCCACCATCCCGCCGACGAACTTGAATACCACGTATTGCACCGCCTCGCCTGAGGCGACGCTGCGGATGGTTTCGATCAACGGGCTGTAGCGGATCACGAATGGCACCGCAGCGAACAGGTTGGCCTCAGCGGCACGTGTGGCAATGTCATGCGCATCGGCGGCGGTGATGGCGCACGGCTTTTCCATCGCGAACGGGATGCGCTCGGTGATCAGGTAGCGCGCCTCCTCCGCCATGTCGCAATGGCGCCCGAGGGCGAACGCGAAATCCGGCCGCAGACGCGCGCACATGTCGCGATAGTCGGCGAAGGCAGGGCAGCGTGGCTTCGCCGCAACTTCCTCGGCGCGCGTGATGTCTGGATCGCTGACGCCGATCACGGTCATGTCCGGCATTGTCAGCAGGGGATCGAGATAGAATGGCGTGTGCCAGTGCGACACGCCGATCAGCACGATGCGCATACGTGCTCCTTGGTTGACTTAACGATGCTGGATTCCCGCGGGTGCGGGAATGACGAAGGGGGGAGGTCCGGCGCCGTCTTTCGCTGCTATCATGCGCGTCACTGAACCGCAGGAGAAGGGCCGATGGCAATTCGCCTCTCGGAGAACTTTCGCGCGCTGTTCTATGCGCCGTTCTATGCCGCGCACGCCATCGGGGCCTACCAGGCGGAAGGCGTCGACGTGGAGCTGCTCACCTCGGCCGACCCCACGCGCACTGCCGCGGCGCTGCGCGGTGGCGAGGTCGACGTGATGTGGGGCGGCCCGTTGCGCGTGATGCTGACCCATGCTCAGGACTCAACTGCGGACAGCGTGTGCTTCTGCGACGTGATTGCGCGCGATCCGTTCTTCGTCATTGGTCGCGAACCGCGGCCGGATTTCAGTGTGGCGGACCTGGCACATGTGCGCTTCGCATCGGTGGCGGAGGTGCCGACGCCGTGGATTTGCCTCCAGGACGACCTGCGCCGCGCCGGCGTTGATCCAGCTTCGCTGAACCGCATCAGCGGCCCGAGCATGGCGGACAATGCGGCCGCGCTGCGGGCCGGTTCGCTGGATGCCGTGCAACTCTTCCAACCCTATGCGGAGGAACTGATCGCATCGGGTGCTGGTCATGTCTGGTATGCGGCGGCCGATCGAGGTCTTACCGCTTACACGGCGCTGGTGACGCGTCGCCCGCTGCTCCAGTCGCGACACGACGAACTGCTGCGCATGACCCGCGCCGTCGCGCGCACGCTGCGTTGGATGGCCGCAACGCCTGGTGTCGATATCGCACGTGCCCTGGCCGACTTCTTCCCCTCGGTTGCGCCCGATATCTTCGCTGCAGCGATCGACCGCTATCGCGCGGCAAGACTGTTTGCCGACGACCCGGTGATGCAGCGCGAGGGCTTCGACCGCCTGCAAGCGGCCATGCGATCCGCGGGAGCGCTCGACCGCGAAATCGCATTCGAACGATGTGTCGATAATTCGTTGGCAGAGCAGGCCCTTGCCGATGTGTCCTTGCGGCGATAAGGAAATTCTCCAGCATCCGCCGCAAAGGGAATGCGATCATGGGAGGACGCTGATGAATCGCCGGCAGATCCTGACCGGGTTGGGCAGCACTGCACTCGCCGCCGGACCCGCGCGGGCGGTGGAGAAGCCGCTCTGGATGAGCCAGCAATTGCCTGATGGCACGCGCGAGGAAGCCACGCTGGAGGCGCTTCCCGGCAAGCAGAAGTTGATCCGACTGGCCGACAGGCCGCCGAACTACGAGGCGCCGATCGAGACCTTCAGCACCGCGATCACGCCCAACGACCAGTTCTTTGTCCGTTATCATCTGGCCGGCATTCCGCCGATGGCCGACCTCGGCAAGTGGTCTCTCGCAGTCGGTGGCGACGCGGCGAACGGGCAGATCACGCTGAGCCTCGACGATCTGCGTAAGAATTTCGCGCAGATCGAGGTGGCCGCCGTGTGTCAGTGTTCTGGTAATCGCCGTGGCCTTTCGCAGCCACATGTCGCCGGCGTGGAGTGGGGCTATGGCGCGATGGGCTGCGCAAACTGGCGCGGACCGCGACTGAGGGACGTGCTCGCCAAGGTTGGCATCAAGGCTGATGCGGTGGAGGTGTGGCTCAATGGTGCAGATGGTCCTGTGCTGCCGACCACGCCGGACTTCATGAAGGCCTTGCCGATGGACAAGGCGATGGCAGACGAGGTCATCATCGCGACGACGATGAACGGTCAGCCGCTGCCGCATCTCAACGGCTATCCTGCGCGCGTTGTCGTGCCGGGCTGGACCGCGACCTACTGGATGAAGCACGTCACCAGCATTCAGCTCAGCGGCAAGCCGCTGGAGAACTTCTGGGTCAAGGCGGCATATCGCGTACCGGCGGGAATGTTCCCGGTGGATCATGCGTTTCCCACCCAGGACAACCAGGCCACGTGGCCGATCACCGAGATGGTGGTGAATTCACTCGTCGCCGACCCGATCGGCGGGGCGCGGCAGGATGCCTCGGGATTCACGATCAAAGGCGTCGCGTGGGATCGCGGACACGGCATCAAACAGGTTGAGGTCTCGCTGGACGACGGCAAGAGCTGGAAACAGGCGACGCTGGGCAAGTACCACGGGCGGTTTGCCTTCCGGGAGTTCAGCTTCAATACGGGCAAGCTCCAGGCCGGCAACTACGTCCTGTCGTCGCGCGCCACCAATGACTCGGGCGAAACGCAGGTGGACAAGCTGAAATTCAATCCTGCGGGCTACCACAACAACGTGCCGCAGCAGATTCCGGTCACAGTGGCTTAGGGAGTCGCGCATGTTCCGTCTTCTGACTGTCGCGTTGCTCTTTGCGGTGCCGGCACTCGCGGATGAGCCGGTGCCGCTGAAGCCTGGAGCCGGGCTCGACGCGGTACAGGCTTCGTGCGGTATCTGCCACACGCTGAATTACATCAGGATGAACTCGGTGTTCCTGACCCCAGATGCCTGGAAGGCGGAAGTGACCAAGATGCGCACCGCCCTGGGCGCACCGATCGACGACGACACCGCGAATACCATCGTCAAGTACCTGTCAGCGAACTACGCGGCGCAGCCCAAGTCATAGCAGCTGGCCGCCGTCCACGATGATGGTCTGGCCGGTGATCCAGGAGGCGAGCGGCGAGGCGAGGAACAGCACCACGTTCGCCACCTCTTCGGGATGTCCCAGCCGCCCGAACGGGATGGAGCGCAGGATCGCGTTGTAGAGGTTGGGATTGTCGCTCTTGCGGCGGTCCCACACGCCGCCGGGGAACTCGATGGAGCCAGGTGCGACACCGTTCACGCGGACGCCGTCCTTTGCATACATCGCTGCCTGGGTGGCGGTGTAGTGGATGACCGCAGCCTTGATCGCGCCATAGGGCGGCTGCCGCGCCGCGGTACGCATCGCGGAGGTCGACGACGTGTTCACCACGGCACCCCTGGTCTCCTTCAGAAACGGCAGCGCGGCCTGGGTGGCGTGCACGATCGCCATCATGTCCACCGCGACACTGACGGCCCAGCCGGCCTCGTCGTCGCTCGAACCGAAGCCTGACGCGTTGTTGACCAGGATGTCGATGCCGCCCAGCGCCTGCGCCGCATCGGCGATGTAGCGGCGGATCGCCGCCCCATCGGCGAGATCGCAGATGCCGGCATGCGCGGTGTGGCCGAATTCCGCTATCTCGCGACGCGTTGCTTCCAGCGTGTCGGCGCCGCGGGCGCAGATCGAAACGGCTGCACCGGCCTGCGCGAGGCCAAGAGCGATGGAACGGCCGATGCCGCGGCTGCCGCCGCACACCACCGCGCGTCTGCCGCTGAAATCAAATGCCATGACCTTGCCCCCTTTTGCCGCTAGGTTCGCATCGCATGGCGGCCGGTGACGATCAACCCGCGCTGTTGTTGAAGCTCGCGAAAGAACTTATCCGGTAGTCTGCCGCCCGTGACTTACCTCACCGACTTCGCCGATCAGGCTGTCATCCTGCCGCTCGCGCTCGCGATCGGCATCGCGCTGCTCATGCAGGGGTGGCGGCGAGGGGCTGCGGCGTGGGCGGCCGCCATCATCGCCACTCTTGGCGCCATGCTGGCGCTGAAGGTGCTGTTCCTCGCCTGTTCGGGCAGCTTCGGTACCACCGATATACGCACGCCTAGCGGACACGTCGCCGCCGCCACCGTGGTAGCCGGGGGTCTCGCGGCGCTCCTGCTACGCTGGCGCCACGCGGCGCTGCCCGTGGCTGCGCTGGCGGCGGGGGTGGTCGGCATTTCGCGCCTGGCCCTCGGCATGCATTCGGCCGAGGAAGTGGCGATCGGCGCGGGTGTGGGCCTGCTGGGCGCGTGGACACTGCTGCTGCTTGCCGGGCGGCCACCTCCGGACCTGGACGGACGCCGCATCGCGGTCATCGCCGTGGCGGTTGTATTGCTGTTCCACGGCCTTCACCTGCCGGCCGAGGCGCACATCCGCGGCACTGCGTGGCGGCTGGCGCATATGCTGTCGGTGTGTCAGTCGGCCGAGGTGCGGTTGTAGACATCGTCGAAGCGGACGATGTCGTCCTCGCCGAGATAGGCGCCGGACTGCACCTCGATCAGCGCGAGCGGGATCTTGCCCGGGTTCTCCAGCCGGTGCGTGCAACCCAGCGGCAGGTAGATGCTTTCGTTCTCGCGGATCAGCATCGTCTCGTTGTCTCGCGTCACGATCGCGGTGCCGTTCACCACCACCCAGTGCTCGGCGCGGTGGTGATGCTTTTGCAGTGACAGCTTGCGGCCGGGCGAGACCACGATGCGCTTGACCTGGAAGCGCTCGCCCTGGATCAGGCACTCGTAGAACCCCCACGGCCGATACATGCGATTGTGTGCGACTGCCTCGTGACGGCCGGACGCCTTCAGCCGGTCCACCACAGTCTTCACGTCCTGCGCGCGGTCACGGTGCATCGCGAGCACGGCGTCCTCGGTGACAACGACCACCGCGTCCTCCAGCCCGACCACGGTCGCGAGCATGCCGTCGCTGCGCACGTAGCAGTTACGCGCGCCCTCCAGCAGCACGTCGCCCACCGCGACGTTGCCGGCTGCGTCCTTGCGCCCGAGCTCCCACAACGCGCCCCAGCTTCCGACATCCGACCAGCCGATGTCGGCCGGCACCACCGCGGCTCGGCTGGTGCGCTCGGCCACGGCGTAGTCGATGCTGATCGAAGGGCTGGCGGTAAACGCCTGGACGCCGAGACGGATGAAGTCGAGGTCGGTCTGCCGTTCGGCCACTGCGCGGCGCACCGCGGTCAGCACGTCAGGCGCGTGGGTCTGCAACTCCTCGAGCATCGCGCGCGCGGTGAACACGAACATGCCGGAGTTCCACAGATGCTTTCCGTCCGTCGCAAGGCGCACCGCCTGCGCCGCATCCGGCTTCTCGATGAACTGCTCGACTGCGTAGGCGCCAGGCGCGTCGTCGAGCGTCGCGCCGAGGGCGATGTAGCCGTAGCCGGTCTCCGGCGCCGTCGGGCGCATGCCGAAGGTGACGATGCGGCCGGTGCGCGCCGCCTGGGTGGCGACGGCGAGGCTCTTGTGTAGCGCTGCTGTGTCGGCGATCGCGTGATCGGCGGCGAGCAGCCACAGCACGGCGTCGGGATCGTCTTCCGCGACCAGGACGGCGGCCGCGGCGATCGCCGGGGCGCTGTTGCGGCCCACCGGCTCCAGCAGGATGCGCGGGGCGGCGACGCCGGCGGCGCGGAGCTGCTCGGCGATCAGGAAACGGTGCTCCTGGTTGCATACGATGATCGGTGGGGCGAAGCGATCGCCACGGGCGCGTAGCGCAGTCTCCTGGAGGAGGGTGTGTTCGGAGATCAGCGGCCAGAGCTGCTTGGGGAAGCTTTCGCGGGAGACCGGCCAGAGGCGCGTGCCGGAACCCCCGGAGAGGATGACCGGGATAATGGCGGAATCGCTCATGCGCACGGAGTTTGCCTGAAACGGGGTGGGTTCTCCAGACCGACGGCTGGTCGCCAGGGTGACATAGCGTCTAGAAGGAGGCTGCCATGGCGCTGAGCATCAAGACCGAAGAGGCAGATGCCCTGGCCCTCCGGCTGGCTCGGCTGACTGGGGAGACCATGACCGAAGCTGTTACTGTCGCCTTGCGTGAGCGTCTGTCGCGCGAGGAGGCGCGACGAGCGGCTGCCAAGGACCTGCCCGGCCGATTGGCGGCGCTCGCGGAGCGGATGCGGGGCGCCTATGACACGAGGCCTGTCAGCCGGGTGGCGTGGGATGCGGCGTCCGGCGACGAGGCATGATCACCAGGTGCGCGTTGCCCTGAACGCGCGCATTCGCCTCGGCAGCGGCGACGACGCATTCGCGTATGCGCTGGCGAAAGTGAATGCGGGACCGCTGCCTTATGTTTGGGACGATGCACCAGCAAAGATCACCCGTGCGAAGAGCGGCCATTTGGGCGCTCGCCACGCATCCTGCTACTGTCCTACCAAATCCACCGCCCGGAGGAACGCAGCATGGACGCACACACCCCGCAACCCGGCGATGTCACCGACCGCAATCTCGCGCTCGAACTTGTGCGCGTCACCGAGGCCGCAGCGCTTGCCGCCTCCCGCTGGATCGGTCTCGGCAAGAAGAACGAGGCAGACGGGGCCGCCGTCGAGGCCATGCGCAAGGCCTTCGACCAGGTCGCCATCGCCGGCACTGTGGTGATCGGCGAAGGCGAGATGGACGAGGCGCCGATGCTCTATATCGGCGAGAAGGTTGGCGCCGGTGGTCCGCCCATGGACATCGCTGTCGATCCGCTGGAAGGCACGACACTCACCTCCAAGGGAGGCCCAAGCGCACTCGCCGTCGTGGCACTGGCCGAGCACGGCAACTTCCTGCACGCGCCCGACATCTACATGGACAAGATCGCCGTTGGCGGCGGGCTGCCCGACGGTGTGGTCGACCTCGACGCCTCTGTCGGCAAGAACCTGCGCGAGCTCGCCAAGGCGAAGAACTGCGAGGTGTCCGACCTGATGGCGTGCATTCTCGATCGCGACCGCCACAAGGAACTGGTTGCCAAGGTGCGCGAGGCCGGCGCTCGCATCATGCTGATCAGCGACGGCGACATCACAGGTGTCGTCGCGACCGCTACACCCGACTCGGAGATCGACATTTATCTTGGTTCTGGCGGTGCGCCCGAGGGCGTGCTTGCGGCAGCGGCACTGCGCTGCATTGGCGGACAGATGCAGGGACGACTGATGTTCGAGAATGACGATCAGGTGCAGCGCGTGCGCGAGATGGGGCACAATGACCCGAAGCGGAAGTTCTCGCTGGAGGAGATGGCGAAGGGCGACGTGATGTTCGCCTGCACGGGAGTCACCTCGGGGACGATGCTGCGGGGCGTGAAGCGCTTCGGCCATGGCGCGATCACCCATTCGATGGTGATGCGCAGCAAGTCCGGTACCGTGCGCTACATCGAGGCGCACCACAACTTCGCGACGAAGACCTGGGTGCATAACTGAAGATTTGGAACCGCAGATGAACGCAGATGAACGCAGATCGAGCCGGCTGACCAAGCGGCCTCGTATCTGCGTTCATCTGTGTTCATCCGCGGTTCCATCATGAGCGACTGCGTTCTCGGCATTGATCGTAGTCTGAGTGGCCGGCGCTGGGTGTGGCGTAGCGGCGAGGACCGTGTCGGTCTCGGCATCGCTCAGCGCATCGGCGTGCCGGAAGTCGTGGGTCGCCTGCTCGCGGCGCGCGGCATCGATATCGATGCGGCTTGCCACTTTCTCGATCCGACGCTGCGCGCGCTGCTGCCCGACCCGTCCGTGCTGATCGATATGGACATCGCTGCCGATCGGCTCGCCTATGCGGTGCAGCACACCGAGACGGTCGGCGTGTTCGGCGATTACGACGTTGACGGCGCGTGCAGCGCAGCCCTGATGGTGACTCTGCTGCGGCAGCTCGGGTGCGAGGTTCTGCACCATGTGCCTGACCGCATGATGGAGGGCTACGGCCCGAATGGCCCCGCATTGCATTCGCTGGTGTTGCGTGGCGCGAGCCTGATCGTCTGCGTCGATTGCGGTACCGCGGCAGCCGAGGCGCTTGGCTTCATCGCCGGCGACGCCGACATCGTGGTGCTGGATCACCACAAGGCAGAAGGTCCGCCGCCGGCGATCATTGCCACGGTCAATCCCAACCGGCTGGAATGTACCTCCGGCCTGTCATCGCTGTGCGCGGCTGCTGTGGCGTTCCTCGCCGCGGTGGCGACAGTGCGCGCGCTGCGCCGCCAGGGTTTCTTCAACGCGCGCAAGGAGCCGGATCTGATCGGGCTGCTCGACCTCGTGGCGCTGGCAACGGTGTGTGACGTGATGCCGCTGACCGGTGTCAACCGCGCGCTGGTGTGCCAGGGGTTGAAGGTGATGGCGCGTCGTGCGCGTCCCGGCGTCGCGGCATTGCTCGACGTGGCGCAGGCACGCGACCGTCCGACCGCGGGCACCTGTGGGTTTGCGCTCGGACCGCGCATCAATGCGGCGGGGCGCATCGCTGAGGCCGATCTCGGGTTGCGCCTGCTGCTGTGTGGCGATCCCGTTGAGGCAGCGTCGCTCGCTGCCATGCTCGATGCGGTTAACCGGCAGCGCCAGGAGGTGGAAGCGGCGATGCTGGACGATGCGCTGCGTGCCGCCGAGATCCAGGCGGGACAGGGACATGCGGTGCTGGCGGTCAGCGGCGCGGCATGGCATCCCGGCGTGGTCGGCATTGTCGCCGGCCGTATCAAGGAGCGCTTCAACCGGCCGGCCTGCGTTGCCGGTGTGGCGGATGATCTCGCGAAGGGATCGGGTCGCTCTGTGACTGGACACGACCTTGGCGCAGCAGTGATCGCCGCGCGCCAGGCTGGCATCCTGAAGACCGGAGGTGGTCATCCAATGGCGGCCGGCTTCTCGCTTGCACCTTCGCGCCTGCCGGATTTCCACGCGTTCCTGAACGAACGGCTGGCGGCAGCGGCACTGCTGCCGAGCGCGGCTGATCTGTCGGTGGAGGGCACACTCGCGGTGCCTGGGGCGACGATGGACCTGGCGCACCAGCTCGCGCGACTTGCACCGTTTGGCGCTGGCAACGAGGAGCCGATCCTGGTGCTGCAGCGCGCCCGCGTTGTGCGCGCGGACCGGGTTGGACGCGAGGGAACAGTGATCCGTGCATTCGTCGAAGGCGAAGGCGGCGGGCCGCGCCTGAAGGCGATGTTGTTCCGCGCTCGCGACGGGGCCCTGGCGGATAGATTGCTTAGTGGCAACGGGTTTCCGCTGCATCTCGCCGGCCATTTGCGCGCTGAGGCATGGAACGGCGCGGTGAATGCCGGCTTCGTCATCGCCGATGCGGCGGCGGCTTGACCCTGCGGAGGCGCTCCGCTACCCACCCCTGCCCTCGCGGGGCCAGACCCGAGGGGCGCGTCCCGCAGTCCCGTTCGTCTAGAGGCCTAGGACACCAGCCTTTCACGTTGGTAACACGGGTTCGAATCCCGTACGGGACGCCATTGCCGAACAAAACTGGGCACCACTCCGCCGGCGGGCGGAAGCCATTCCGCACTCGCCGCTTTTGCGGGGGCTTCCGTTGGCCCCCTCAGGCGCATCTCTGCATCACCCACCACAACCTGATCGACGAAACAGCCGTAGGTAAGCTTTGCGGAATGCTGGATCACCATCGCGCATTACCGCGCGAAACGCTGTGGCAAGCGCGTCGGGGTATATCAACGGCTAT
>CAWBST010000011.1:0-123676 GCA_963791495.1 uncultured Alphaproteobacteria bacterium | reverse complement strand
GACAGTGCCAGCCGCACGACAGAGTATTTCGCATCAAGGAATGACCATCGGTGGCGGCGGCTGGTGCTTGTGCATTCGGCTGATCGCCGCGGATCGGCCGCAAAAAAGGAGGGAGGCTATGACACGCCAACCGATGCCACGGCGTCGCGTGCTGCAAGGCGGCCTTGGACTCGCGGCTCTGGGAGCGACGCCGCTCGGGCACTCGGCGCTCGCTGCGGACGAAGGGGATAGCATCGTCGCCGCCGCCAAAGGCATCGGCAAGACCGATCTCAAGGCGATCATGTGGTCGAACTATTTCGTGCCGATGAAGCCTCCGATGGAGGAGTTCCAGAAGGCCACCGGCATCGGCATCACCAGTATCAAGGACCTTTCGACCCCCACGATCCCACAGGCCGCGATGGCGGAAGCGCTGACGCGCTCCGGCGATTTCGACCTGATCCACCTCGGCTCGGAGATGATCCCCTCGCTGGTGTCGGCCGGCTATCTCGAGCCGCTCGACGAATACATGCAGAAAGCCAATTACAAGATGAACGCGGTCGGCGATTACGGCAAGCTGCCGACCTACGACGGCAAGACTTACGGCATCATCACCGACGGCAACATCTTCGTTCAGCAGATCCGCAAGGACCTGATGGAGAATGCCGACAACCAGAAGAAATTCGAGGACAAGTTCAGCAAGCCGCTGGCCTGGCCGCAGAACTGGGACGACGAGTTCCGCTTGATGAAGTTCTTCCACGACCCCGACAAAGGGATCTACGGCTCGGGCAATCTGCGCTCCCGCGGCTTCGGGTATGTCTGGTTTCTGATGTATCTATACAGCTTCGGCGGTTTCCCGTTCGACCCCGACATGAAGCCGACCGTCGATACCGACGCCGGAAAGCAGGCGATCGAGGTCTATCTGCGCGACAAGGAGGTGGCCTTTCCGGATTCGCCGAGTTGGGGCACCTCGCAGATGATCCCGCACATCGCCGCCGGCGACGTCGCTGCCTGCCAATACTGGGGCGGTCTGATCAAGCTCTGCGAAAACCCCGCGAAGTCGAAGACCGCCGGCAAATGGCTCTACGGCCTCGTGCCGGGCGGCGAGGCCAACGGCAAGCCATTGTGGCGCGCCGCCGGGATGCCGGTCGTGGTGCTGGTCGTCAACCGCAACAGCCCGCGCAAGGCAGCCGCCGCCTACATGGCGTGTTGGCTCGGCACTGAAAAGGCGAGCGTCCAAATGGTCTCGGACCGGGTCAATACCTTCCACGACGCCTGGACAAGACCCGAGATGACCGACCCGCGCGTCGCGGAAGCCTACAGCCCAGAAGGGGTCAAGGCGATCAAGGCGAACCTCGAGGTCGCGTCTCCCAACATCTATCTGACCGGAAACCAGGAATTCGTCGACGTGCTCGACAAGAATTTGGGCCAAGGTTATGTCGGCCAGCTCAAGGCGGCTGAGGTGTTGAAGAACATCGACGAAGATTTCGCCAAGGTCGTCAAACGGATCGGCACCGCCAAGCTGAAGCAGGACTACAAGACCTACGCGGCCATCATGCCGACGGCCACCAAGCCGGCTTGACGGCCAGAGTTCCGGTGCGAGGCGCCGTGCCAGCATCAAGGGCGGGAGAATCGAAGTAATGGCAGTGGCCATGGCCGGCGCCCTCCCAGCCGATGCGGCGTCGGACCGGCGGGATGTCTCACGCAGCCGCTCGGTGCGGCGGTTCAAGTGGGTGATCCTGGCGCCACTGCTCCTGATGCTGTTCAGTCTGCTGACGCCGGTTTTGCTGCTGCAGCTCTACTTCTCGTTCCACCAGTGGACGGTCTATCTGAGTTCGTGGTGGAACGCCGATTTCGTCGGCTTCGGCATTTTCGGCGACGTACTGACCGACCCGCGTTTCGGCTGGGCGTTGTTGCGTTCGCTGGTATTCGCCGGTGGCTCGACGATCGGCTGCTTCGTTTTCGGGTTTCTGCTTGCCTATTTGATCTACCGTCCGTTCCCCGGGCAGGCGCTCTATTACGCGCTCTTCATCCTGCCCATGCTGACCGTGCCGATCGTGATCGCCTATTCGGCACAGATGCTGCTCGACCGCAACGGCCCGATCAACGACATTCTGTCGATGCTGACCGGTCATGAGATTCGTGTGTTGTGGTTGTCCGACCCCAATATCGCACTGCCGACTGTGACGCTGCTCGACATCTGGAACTGGACGCCCTTCTCATTCATCATCATGCTTGCTGGCCTCTCATCGCTGCCGAAGGAGCCAGTGGAAGCGGCGCAGATCCTCGGGGCTTCGTCCTTGCGCATCTTCTGGGAAGTGCAGCTTCCGCTGCTTCGCCCCGTGATCCTGCTGGCATTGGTGCTGCGCTTTCTCGATGCGATGGGCGCCTTTCCGATAATCTGGGCATTGCTGCAAGGCGGTCCGGGAACCGCGACCGAGACCTTGGGCATCTACATCTACATCACGACCTGGCAGGACTTTAACGTCTCGCTGGGGGCAGCGCAGTCCTACATCACGATGGTGATGATGGTGGTGATCGTGCTCGTGGGGATCCGGCTGTTGCGCAAGGAAAAGCGATCGTTCAATTCGATGTACGCAAAGCCGCGCGAAACGGGCGCCGCATGACCAGAACGCAAAAGCGCTATGCCGCTTCGGCAACGCGCTACGCGATCTTGACGGTGTGGGCGTTGATGGTGGCGTTTCCGCTCTATTGGATGATCACCACCTCATTCAAGGCCAGCGACCAGTGGTTCTCATGGCCGCCAGTATGGTTTCCATCGCCGCCGACCCTGGAGAACTACCGCGACGTGTGGCTGGGTACGACCGACGTCGCCGCCGGCGGGCAGTACGCCATGGAGATGCAATCGCCGTTCTGGGCGCTGCGCAACAGCATGATGCTCGCATTCGGTGCGACGGCACTCGCCGTGCTCTATGGGTCGATCATCGCCTACGCCGTTTCGCGTTATCGGCTGTTGTCGGAAACGCGCATGTTCCAGCTGCTGATGCTGCGCATGGTGCCGCCGATCGTCATCGTGGCGCCGCTGTCGCTGTATTATTCGTATATCGGCCTGCTCGACTCGATGGTCGGTCTCGGCGTCCTCTATTTCCTCAGCAGCCTGCCCTACGCGGTGTGGATGACAAAGAGCTTCATCGACGAGGTGCCGCGCGAGGTGGAGCAGGCCGCCGAGATCCTCGGCGCCTCGCGGTGGCGCACCATATTCGAGGTGGTGCTCCCGCTGATCCGCTCGGGACTGGTGGCGACCTTCATGTTCATCCTGATCCTCAACTGGAGCGAATATTTGCTGGCGCTCATTCTCTCGAAGACGCATATGGTTACGTTGCCGGTGGAGTTGTCGAAGTTCGAGGGCTCGACCGAAGGCCGGCTGTTCGGCCGCCAGGCGGCGCTGTCGGTCGGCATTACCGTCCCGCTGATGATCGTCGGCCTGCTGATCCGCAAGCATCTCGCGCGCGGCTTCAGCTTCGGCATGGTGCGGAGGTAGGCGTGGCGCGGATCGAGCTTGTCAATCTGAAGAAGACCTATGGACATATCGTCGCGGTGCGCGATCTGAGCTGCATCATTGAGGACGGCGAGTTTGTCGTGTTCGTCGGGCCGTCGGGCTGTGGCAAGACGACCACACTGCGCTTGATCGCCGGGTTCGAGGAGCCGGATCAGGGCGAAATCCGCATCGACGGCAAGGTCGTCAACGATCTCGAGCCGCGCGACCGCGGCCTCGGTATGGTGTTCCAGACCCATGCGCTGTTCCCTCACAAGACGGTGGCGCAGAACATCGAGTTCGGGCTGCGCATGAAGAAGGTGCCGCGCGGCGAGCGGGCGCGGCGGGTACGCGAGGTCGCCGAGATGGTGCGGCTGACCGGTCTCCTCGATAAATTTCCAGGTGCCTGTTCGGGTGGGGAATCGCAGCGCGTCGCACTGGCCCGCACCCTGGTGACGAACCCGTCGACCTTTCTGCTCGACGAGCCGCTGTCGAGCCTCGACGCCAAGCTGCGCCGCGAGTTGCGCGCCGAATGCGACCGGCTGCACGAGGAGCTGAAAAAGACCTTCATCTTCGTCACGCATGACCAGGAAGAGGCGATGACCCTGGCCGACCGCATCGTCGTCATGCGCGATGGTGACATCGAGCAGATTGGCTCGCCGATGGAGATCTATTCCGATCCGGTGACCGATTTCGTCGCCGATTTCTTCGGCTCGCCGTCGATGAACCTGATCGCCGGCGAGATCGATCGTGCGGGCGGCACACCGCAGTACCGCTCGACCCATTTGTCCATTGCGCTGCCGGATGGGTTCGCGCAGATCGCCAGCGGGCCCCGTTACTCTCGGCATCCGGCCGGAGCACGTTCGCGTCCGGCGGGACGGCGCGACCGCGGCCGATGTCGAGCTTCCCGTCCGTCTCGTCGAACCGCTGGGCAAGGATACGCTGCTCTATTTCGACATAGGCTCGGAACGCCCGTTCGTCGTGATCACCGAAGGTCTGTCGATGGCCGAGATGGACGCAGGCGACCGGGTCGGGCTGACCCTGACCCGCGATTGCCTATTTCTGTTCGGTCGGGATGGACGGCGCATCGCCCGCGGCGCCGCGCTCGTCGCACCCGCTCGCGCGCAACTCGCCGCGGCGCGCGGCTGAAAGGCCAGACAGGTCCCCACTATCCGCCGGGCACGCACTCTTTCGTTGGGCAACTAAGGTTCGGTAGCCTGTGAAAGCTGCCCCTGGAACAAGGTGTCCGACATCGAAGGAGTGAGCACCGAGAACATGCCCAGCGCGTTGCAAGCAAACACCCGGAAGCGGCGTGCCATTATCGTCGGCGGCTCGATGTCGGGTCTTTTCACCGCAGCTTTCCTGCGGCAGATCGGATGGGACACCGACGTCTACGAGCGCTCTACAGTCGAACTGGCCGGCCGCGGCGCGGGCATCGTGACTTACCCCGAACTGCTGGAAGCGCTACAGAGCAGCGGCGCCGGCACCCGCGAACTCGGCGTCCAGGTTGAAAAGCGCATCACGCTCGACCGCAGCGGGCGCGTGATTGGCGAGAAGTACCTGCCGCAGATCCTCACCTCCTGGGATCGGCTTCAGCGGCTGATGCGCGAAACGATCGACGAGTCACACTATCACCTCGACCACACGTTCGAGCACATGGCGCAGGACAGCGCGGGCGTAGTCGCTCACTTCGCCGGTGGCCGTAGCGAGCGGGCCGACCTTCTCATCGGCGGCGACGGTATTCGTTCCAGCGTGCGCGCGCAGGTCGCCCCCGCGATACAGCCGATCTATTCTGGCTACTACATCTGGCGCGGCACGCCGAATGAAGCCGATCTCACGCCAGAGACGCTTAACAGTATTTTTCCTTACTTCACGTTCTACCTGCCCGAGCGACAACAAATCATGGGTTATCCCATCGCTGGGCCGAACAATGACCTGCGGCTCGGCCATCGCCGCTACAATTTCATCTGGTATCGCGTCGGCGACGCGGAGACACTTCGCCAGATGTGCGTCGACGAGAACGGGCGCCAGCACGAATATTCCGTGCCGCCACCGCTCATCCGTAGGGAACTGATCGCGCAGATGCGAGAGGAGGCCGCAGAGATTTTGCCGCCCCAATTTATGGAATGCCTCAATAAGATGCGGCCGTTCTTTACGCCGATCTACGACTTCTCAACCCCGCAACTGGTATTCGGCCGCGTTGCGCTGGTCGGTGACGCTGCGTCTGCCCCCCGTCCGCATATGGGTTTCGGCATGTCCAAGGCCGGCGGCGACGCTCAGGCGCTCGCTGAGGCGCTGGGCAGCCATGACGATATTGACGAAGGGCTGGCCGCCTATAACGCAATTCGCCAACCGATAGGCGAGCGCATCATGCTACATGGACGTAAGCTCGGTACCCATCTCGGCGTGAACCTGCAGACGGATGAAGACCGGTTGATGTGGAAACAGTTGCAGGACCATCGCGCCATGATGGACCGGATAGCGGAGCCTGATTTCTTGGCTGCCTATCGATAAGGCTGGACGCGCCGCCTTGTCCAGGCGCGATATGATACGATGCCGTACGGGGCGGCCCTGTCCAATGCAGGTCGAACGATTCGTCCCGGAGAGGACGAACCTTTAAATAGATTCACCCTCAAGAAGGTCAGCGTACCGTGGGCGCGCGAGGGCGGTGGCTTCACCCTGCTGTTCGAGGCGTTGGTCATGGCCTCGGTTTCAGCGATGCCGGTCAACGCCGTGGCCCGACTAGTGGGTGAGCATGACACCGAGCTGTGGCGTCATCCACCATTATGTCGAGCAGGCCCGAGGGCGCACCATCTCGCGACTGTCACGCGGGTAGCGATCGTCGAGTCTGCCGCCCGAAGCGGTCATCAGTATATCTCGCTGTTTGTCGATGTCGTCGCGCCCGCGTCGTCTTCGCGACCGTAGGCAAGGTCGCCGAGACCGTCGCAGCATTTGCCGTTGATCTCAGAGCGCTCGGCGTCGATCCTGATGCCGTCGCCGCGGTCTGCATCGACATGAGCCCGGCCTTCATCTAGCGCTCTGCCGTCAGCTTGCCCTATGCGGCCATCACCTTCGACAAGTTCCATGCCGTCTAGATCATCAACGATGCCCTCTATCAGGTAGATGGAAATCTCGGGCCAGGGAACAGAACAATGGCATCGCGTTTTCGCAGCTATTTGGCGAGCTTGATACTCGTTGGGTTTGTGTGCACGGCTGCCATGAGCGCCCTGGCACAGGCGCAGGTTCAAAGACCCGATATCCTCGTCATCATGGGCGATGACATTGGCCAGACGAACATCAGCGCTTATTCTTTCGGCCTCGTCGGCTACAAGACGCCGAATATCGACCGGATCGCCCACGAAGGCATGATGTTCACCGACTACTATGCCGAGAACAGTTGCACGGCGGGCCGCTCCTCCTTCATTACCGGACAAACACCGAAGCGCACGGGGTTGTCGAAGGTCGGCATTCCAGGGGCTCCGATCGGACTTCAGCCCCGTGACGTCACGATCGCCCAGACGCTAAAGCCTTTGGGTTACGCCACCGGCCAATTCGGCAAAAACCACCTCGGCGACCGCAACGAATACCTTCCCACGGTCCACGGCTTCGATGAGTTCTTTGGCAACCTATACCATTTGAACGCGGAGGAAGAGCCCGAGCGCCCCTACTGGCCTGCCGACGACAAGCCCTATGTCGACAACAACTCGCCGCGCGGCGTACTGCGCACGAAAGCCGCCGAAGTAGATGATCCAACCGTTCAGCCGCACTGGGGACGCGTCGGCAAGCAGACGATCGAGGACACCGGCCCGCTCAACCGCAAGCGTATGGAAACAATCGACGACGAAACAACTGCTGCAGCGATCGAGTACATGAGACGGCAGGTCCAAGCCAATAAGCCGTTCTTTGTTTGGATGAACACGACGCGCATGCATGTCTTTACCCACGTGCGCGAGTCGATGCGCGGTCAAAGCGGTATGAGAGGCAACGAATACGCCGACGGCATGATCGAGCACGACGGCGACGTCGGTAAGCTGCTCAAGGCGCTTGACGATCTGGGCGTCGCCAACAACACGATTGTCATCTACACCACCGACAACGGCCCCAATCAGTTTTCCTGGCCGGACGCGGCGACCACGCCGTTCCGCAGCGAGAAAGACACCAATTGGGAAGGAGCGTTCCGCGTGCCCGCGATGGTGCGCTGGCCGGGTCATATCAAGGCGGGTGAGATATCCACCCAAATTTTCTCCGGTCTGGACTGGTTCCCCACGCTGCTCGCGGCGGCAGGAGACAGCACGATCAAGGATCGACTGCTCAAAGGAACCGAAATTGGTGCAGCGACATTCAAAGTGCACCTCGACGGTTATAACCAGCTTGACTACCTGACGGGCAAGGACAAGACCGGGCCGCGAACCGACTTCGTCTACTTCGACGACGACGGCGATCTTGTGGCCTACCGTCACGGCGACTGGAAAGCGGTATTCGCGGAGCAGAAGAAGCCCGGCGGCTTTCCAGTGTGGTATGAGCCGCTCACCGCCTATCGCATACCGAAGGTCTTCAACCTGCGGATGGACCCTTATGAGCGGGCGGATGTTGTTTCCGACCAGTATGACGACTGGCGGGTAAAGAACGCCTACTTAATGGGATGGTTGAACCTGAAGGCCGCAGCCTTCCTGCAAACCTTCAAAGAATACCCGCCGAGCCAGGCGCCGGCCAGCTTCACGATCGACCAGGTCCAAAGGAATATCGATCGCCAGATCGAACAGTTGAACACCAAGGCGACAACGACGGACTGAGCCGCGACCTACGCCAGCAGACACTCGGTCAGCCGTCCATGACGCACGATGCCGTCCGGCGCCTCGCTGCGGCAGCGCTCCTCCACCAGCGGACAGCGTGGATGAAAGCGGCAACCGGCGGGGATGTTCGCCGGATCGGGATAGCTCTCGCCCAGCCCCACGTCGGGAATGCCCTTGCCCGGCTCGGGCGTCAGCACCGACGCCAGCAGCGCGCGCGTGTAGGGATGCCGCGGATCGCCGAACAGCGCATCGACCGGCGCCTGCTCGACAAAGCGGCCGAGATACATCACGGCAACCTCGGAAGCGATGTGCTCGACCACCGCGAGGTTGTGGCTGATGAACAGATACGTCAGTCCCAGCTCGCGGCGCAGTTCGGCGAGCAGGTTCAGGATCTGCGCCTGCACCGATACATCCAGTGCGCTGGTCGGCTCGTCGCACACCACGATGCGCGGCCGCAGCACCAGCGCACGCGCGATCGCCACACGCTGGCGCTGACCGCCGGACAACTCCGCCGGCAGCCGATCCGCCATCTCGGAAGACAGGCCGACGCGGGCAAGCATCTCCATAACGCGGTCTCGCTGCTGCGCCGCGGGAATCGCACCCTGCGCCGTCAGTGGCAGACCCACGATGTCGCGCACGCGTTGGCGCGGGTTGAGCGAGGAGAACGGGTCCTGGAACACCGGCTGGATCAAGCGCGCACGTTCGCGTCGATCCATTGTGGCAAGGCTGCGGCCATCCACCAGCACCTCGCCCTCACTCGGCAACAGCAGGCCAAGGACGATGCGTGCCAGCGTCGACTTGCCGCAGCCCGACTCGCCGACAATGCCAAGCACGTCGCCGGCCGGCAGCGCGAACGACACGCCATCGACCGCGCGCACCACGCGTTCCGGCGCCATCATACCAGCCCGAATACTGAACATCCGGCGCACATTGCGCACCTCGACCGCGTGGGTCATGCAGCCTCGGCCCGCGTCCAGTCGGACGGCAGGCGGCAGAGATAGTGGTGATCCGCGCTGACACTCAAGCGTGGCACCTCGCGCGCGCACTGCTCGACGGCGTGGGCGCATCGGTCGCGGAAAGCGCAGCCGACGAAATCGGGCGCAATGCGCGGCACCGTGCCAGGAATGCTGCCCAGTGGTGCGTCTCGTCGCGCAGTGCCGGGCACCGGGATGCAGCGCAGCAGGCCGCGTGTATACGGATGTGTTGGTGCGTCGAACAGCGCTTCGGCCGAGGAACTTTCGACAACGTGGCCGGCATACATGACTGACACCCGATCGGCCATGCGAGCGACGATGCCCAGGTCATGCGTGATCAGCAGCAGCGCAAGACCCAGTTCGCGTTGCAGGGACTGCAGCAGACGCAGGATCTGAGCCTGCACGGTGACATCGAGCGCGGTGGTAGGTTCGTCGGCGATCAGCAGTTCCGGTTCGCACATCAGCGCCATCGAGATCATCACGCGCTGACGCAGGCCACCCGATAGCTGGTGCGGATACTGCTTCAGCCGCATGCCCGGTGCGGTAATGCCGACGCGGCCGAGCAGTTCGGCGGCGCGATCGAGTGCCACGGCACGCGAGACACCGCGATGGCGTTCCAGCACCTCCGCCATCTGCGAGCCGATCGTATAGGCGGGGTTCAGGCTGGTCATCGGCTCCTGGAAGATCATCGCCATCCGATCGCCGCGCAGTCGCGCCATGCCGCGTTCGGAAAGCCGCGTCAGGTCGATGTCATGAAAGCGCAGCACGTCGGCGCTGCGGTGGGCATTGCGCGCGAGTAGTCCCATGACCGCGAGCGCGGTGACCGATTTGCCGCAGCCTGACTCACCGACCAGACAGTGGGTCTCGCCGCGGTTCACCTTCAGCGACACGCCACGCACCGCCGCGACTCTGGTGCCAAAAGTGACGTGCAGATTGGCGATCTCAAGCACGGGAGTCATCAGAAACTTCTCCCCCTCCCCTTGCGGGAGGGGGGCGGGGGGAGGGGGCCGGGCACGCCGCACCGCGTCACCTCCACTGTGCGTGCCCCGCACCCAACAGATCGCGCAATCCATCGCCCAGCAGGTTGATCCCCAGCACAAGCACGAACAGCGCGACACCGGGCACCATGATCACCCACGGCGAGAAGAACATGTAGTCCTTGCCTTCAGCGATCATCAGCCCCCAGGACGGCAGCGGCGGCGGCACGCCAAGGCCGAGGAACGACAGCGCCGCCTCCAGCAGGATCGCTAGCGCCATCTCCAACGTCGCGACCACGACAAGGTGCGTCAGGATATTCGGCAACACCTCGCGCAGCACAATGTGCAAGCGCGACGCGCCGGCGGCCCGCGCCGCTGCGATATAGTCCAGATTGCGCACCTGCATCGTGGCGGTGCGCGAGACCACAGCGAAGCGCTCCCACAGCAGCAGCCCAAGCGTCAGGATCACCACGGTCAACGAACTGCCCACCAGCGCCACCACCGTGAGCGCCACCAGGATCAGCGGGATCGACAGCCGGCAGGTGATGATGAACATCACCACGTCATCGACACGCCCGCCGAAATAGCCGCCCATCAGACCAAGCGTGATGCCGATCAGTCCGGAGGTGATGACGGTGAAGATGCCGATCGTCATCGAGATGCGCGAGCCGTACAGCAACCGTGACAAATAGTCGCGTCCCAACTGGTCGGTACCAAACGGATGCACCGCCGATCCTCCATCCATCCACTCCGGCGGCACCAGGCGCAGGTTCAAATCCTGCGCAAACGGATCGTGCGGCGATATGTACGGCGCGATGACCGCCACCAGCAGCACTGCGAGCACAATGAACAGACCGAGACAAGTGGCAATGTGCCTCATGCGGTGCGCAGCCGCGGATCGAGCACCGCGTTCATCATGTCTGCGACGAGTGTCAAGCCGATATAGATGATGGCGAGGATCAGCACGACGGCCTGCACCACGGGGAAGTCGTTCTTGCTGATCGACTCCCATGCCAGGTATCCGACACCGTGCAGCGCGAAGATCGCCTCGATGACGATGGAGCCGCCCAGCATGAACCCCAACTGCACCGCGGCGACCGACACCACGGGCATCGCCGCATTTCGCAGCGCGTGCTTCAGCACGATCTTGGCGGAACTCAGCCCCTTGGCCCGCGCGGTGCGGATGTAGTCCGACGACAGCGCATCGATCATGCCAGCACGCGTCAGGCGCATCAGTGCGGGGATGGCGGAGAATGCCAGCACGATGCCGGGCATGATGTAGCCGTCCCAGGTGTCGACGCCGGAGATCGGCAGAAGCTGCAGCTTCAGGCCGAGCCAGATGATCAGCACCAGCGCCAGCCAGAAGCCAGGCATCGCCTGGCCAAGCAGCGCGAGCAGTCCGATCGCCTTGTCGAGCGTCGAACCCTCGCGCATCGCAGCGACAATCCCCAGAGGGATCGATACCGCCAGCGCGATGACGAGGCCCGTCATACCCAGGGTCAACGTGATCGGCATCCGCTCCCTGATCAGGCCGGCGACCGGCGCATGGTACAGATACGACCGACCGAGATCGCCCTCGGCTGCGTGCATCGCCCAGTCGACGAACTGCAGCGGCAGCGGCCGATCGAGACCATAGTTCTTGCGGATGATCTCGATGTCCTGCGCGGTCGCATTGGGTCCCGCGATGGAGATCGCAAGATCACCGGACAATCTGGTCAGCGCGAAGCTGATCACCAGAACTGTGAGACAGACAAGCAGCGCAAGCACAGCCCGCCGCACGAGAAAACGCAGCATGGCGCAGCCTATTGTGCCGAAAAGATCAGTCGCAAGGTTCCCATCCCGACGGCGCCAGTTCGAACCCGTCGAAGGAGAACGCCGGGGCGACGATGCAACTGCACAGCGTCCAGCGGCCGAGACTGAGCGCTGACTGCCAGCAATCCCGTGGAACAACCTGCTGCAACTGCTCGCCCTCAGCGAATGCCGGTCCAAGCCGGCACCGCGCATCCGTGCCGACGCGCAGCAACAGAGGTGCGCCGGCCTGCCAGATCCAAAGCTCGGCCGCATCGACACGGTGCCAGTGGCTGCGTTCGCCCTCGCGCAGCAGGAACAGAATCGCAGTGCCGGCGCCGCGCGTACCATCCGATGGCGCGTCGCGCCAAGTCTCGCGATAGTGGCCGCCCTCGGGATGCGGCGTCAGCGCCAGTGCCGCGATCACCGCCTCCGCCGATGCCGAGGCATCGCGCAGATCGAGCAAGGCGCTACGTCAGAACTTGTCCTTCTTCGCGCGCAGATTGGCGAACGTCGCGACATCGGGCGCGCGCAGGAACGGGTTGGCATCCAGCTCGCTCGCCATCGTCGACGGCACTGTTGGCACACCTGCGGCACGTTGCTGATGTGCCTGTTCGGTGCGCGCCTTCAGCGCCGCGTTGTTCGCATCGACGCTGAGCGCGAAGCGGGCATTGCTCTCGGTATATTCATGCCCGCAGCACACCTTGGTGCCGCCCGGCAGTGCCGCTAGCTTGCGCAGTGAGGCGAACATCTCCGCCGCCGTGCCCTCGGTGAGCCGGCCGCAGCCCAGGCTGAACAGCGTGTCACCGGAACACAGGATCTCGCCGTCGGCGATGAAGTAGTTGATCTGCCCGCGCGTATGACCAGGCGTGTCGATCACCCGCGCGCTCGCGCTGCCGAACGCGACGGCGTCGCCCTCCTTCACCGCCTGGTCCAGCTTTGGCAGCCGATGCGCATCGGCCGCCGCGCCGACCACCTTGGCGCCCGTGAACCGCGCGCGCACCTCGTCGACCCCGGCAATGTGATCGGCGTGGTGGTGCGTCAGCAGGATCAGGTCGAGCCGCCCGCCGGCCTTCTCCAGCGCGGCGATGATCGGCTTGGCCTCAGCCGGATCCACGATGGCAACCGCTCCGGAGCCGCTGTCGCGCAGCATCCAGGCATAGTTGTCGGACAGGATGGGGACGGGTTGTGCTGTGACTGTCATGTGAGGAGCGTAGCACTGCCCGGCGCGACCGGAAACCGACGTTCATGTTATACACGTTCCCCATGGCAGCCGACGCCCACGCCGCGTCCGACTTCTACGCCACATCCCGAGGGGCGGTCGCCGCTCGGCTGCTCCGTGAGCGATTGACCGAGATGTGGCCCGATCTGCGTGGCCAGTCGGTGCTGGGGATAGGCTTCGCCGCACCGTATCTGCGGCTCTGGCGCGAGCAGGCCGCACGCTGCATCGCACTCACGCCGGCCCAGATGGGTGCGACGCGCTGGCCAGCCGGCGCGCCCAGCCTGTCCTGCACCGCCGAGGAAGACGCGTTGCCGTTCCCCGACCTCGTCTTCGACCGCGTGCTGCTGGTGCACGGGCTGGAGGCGGCGGAAAGCGCGCGCCGCCTGCTGCGCGAGACTTGGCGCGTGCTGAAGGACGACGGCCACCTGCTGGTGGTCGCGCCGAACCGCAGCGGCATGTGGGCCTATTGGGAGAGCACGCCGTTCGGCCACGGGCAGCCGTATTCGTTCGGCCAGATCGGCCGTCTGCTGGCCGCCTCGCTGTATCGTGTGGAGCGGCGGGATACCGCCCTCTATCTGCCGCCAACCAACTGGCGACTGGTGCTGCGCAGCGCTCGGTTGTTCGAGCGCTTCGGCCATGGCTGGCTGACCGGGTTCGCTGGCGTGACCATCACCGAGGCCGTGAAGGACATGTACGCCGCGATGCCGGTCGAGACAGTTCCACGGCGGCGCCTGGTGCTGGCCGACGCCGCATAAAGGACAGAGGGTAGAAAATTAGAACTCCCCCTCCCCTCGCGGGAGGGGGTTGGGGGGAGGGGGTCAAGCCAAATGATCTGCGACGTCCACGCGCACTACATCCCCAGAGCGTTCAGCGACTTCATGGGCGATCGCTTCTCGCCACGAATCGGCGATCGGCACACCCACCGGCATCGCGAAGCATCCGGTATCGGACTCGACCGGCGACATCCAAGGGCGGCTGGAGCTGATGGAGGCCGCCGGCGTCGAGACACAGGTCCTCTCGCCGCACCGCCCGCCATACCTGCCGGACGAGACCGAGTGCGTCCACGCCCTGCATCTGCTGAACGACGGCTACGCGGATCTCGCGCGCCGCTACCCCGGGCGGATCGCCTCGTATGTCATGCTGCCGCTGCCGCACATCGACGCGTCGCTGCGCGAGATGGAACGCGGGTTCGATCAGCTCGGCTGCGTCGGCGTCAACATGAACATCTCATGTCTCGGACGCTCGATCGCCGAAGCCGAATTCGAACCGGTCTACGCCGAGATGAACCGGCGCGGCGCGATCCTGTTCGTGCATCCGTCTGTCACCGGTGTCTGCTCGCCGGTTATCAACGACTGGGGGTTCCGCGCGGCAATCGGCAACTCGGTGGAGGACGCGATGTTCGTCGCGCACGTGATTGCGCGGCAGATACCGCACCGCTACCCGAACATCCGCTTCATCGTGCCGCATCTCGGAGGGCCGATCCCGATGCTGCTGAACCGCCTCGATAAGCAGGGCGTGCGCGACCTCGGCGAACTGGCGGAACTGCCGAGTGTCACGGCAAGGCGCTTCTGGTACGACACGGTGTGCTACGGATCGAAGGCCGCGTTCACCTGTGCCTGCGAGGCGTTCGGTGCGGAGAAGCTGGTGACTGGCAGCGACTATCCCGTCCTGCAGGACTACGAAGAATATCGCGAGACGTTCGCCTATATCGAGCGCATGGGTCTGCCGCAGGCAGATACGGACCGCATCCTGCACCACAATGCGCAGGCGCTATTCGGCTTCACGCACTGACGCCCTGTCATTTGCCTCGTCGCGTGGCCGCCCCAAGAAACTGCCCCGCCTCTTTCGTCATTCCCGCGCAAGCGGGAATCCAGTACGCCGATGAGATTTCGCCAGGCTGGACTCCCGCTTGCGCGGGAATGACGATGAAGCTTGTGGGCGACGCCACAACGCCGCCGCAACCACATGCTCAGTGGTAATGCATTCCCGGCTGCACCTTGCCGCGGAACACCCAGTAAGCGTACCCCGTGTAAGCCAGAATGATCGGGACCAGCACCACCGCGCCGACCAGCAGGAACGCCTGGCTCGATGGCGGTGCGGCGGCGTCCCAGATTGTGATGTCCGGCGGCACCATCAACGGCCACAGGCTGATCCCCAGCCCCGCGTAGCACAGCACGAACCAGGCCTGCACGCAGAGCAGAGGCGTGAAGTCGTGCCGTCGCGACAGGCCGCGCCAGAACAGCAGCCCCACAAGCGCGACCAGGATCGGCACCGGACTCGTGAGCGCAATCCCGGGCCAACTGAACCAGCGTTCACTGAACGTCGGATTGAGCAGCGGAGTCCACAGACTGACGACGACGATGAACGCCAGCATGGCCACCGCCAATACGCGCGCGTAGCCCCTGGCGCGCTGCTGCAACGCTCCGTCGCATCGCCAGATCAGCCAGCAAGCGCCTTGCAGCGCATAGCCCGCCACGACGGCAACACCGCACAGCACGGTGAACCCTGTCAGCCAGTCCCACCACCCGCCGGCATAGATGCGATCCTGCACGCGAATGCCCTGCAGCAATCCCCCCAGCACGAGGCCCTGACAGAATGCCGCCAGCATGGAGCCGGCGCAGATCGCCCGATCCCACCAGGCGCGCCCACGCTGGCTCACGGCGCGAAAGCGGAACTCGAAGCCGACGCCGCGGAACACCAGCGCCAGCAGCATGGCGATGATCGCCGGATAAAGCGCCGGCAGGATCACCCCATAGGCGAGCGGGAATACCGCGAACAGTCCGCCGCCGCCGAACACGAGCCAGGTCTCGTTGCCGTCCCACACCGGTGCCACCGAATTCAGCATCACGTCGCGATCCTCGTCGCGCCGCTCCATGGTGAACAGGATGCCGACGCCGAGATCGAAGCCGTCGAGCAGCACGTAGGCCAGCACAGCGAAGGCGATCAGGCCGGCCCACACCACCGGCAGCATCACGGCGCGTCCCGCAACGCCGCGGCCGGCGTTATGCCGGCGCTGCGGACCGGCATGCCGGCCTGTGGTCCGGCCTCGCCGACCGTCGGCGGCCGGCTCATGAGGCGCAGCACAAAGATGAGGCCCGTGCCAAATACGATTGCATATACAACGACGAAGGCAGCCAGCGACGCCTCCACGCCGGGCAGCCCGACCGGCGATGCGCTATCGGCCGTGCGCAGCAGCCCATAGACGGTGAACGGCTGACGGCCGACCTCGGTGACCGTCCAGCCGGACAGCAACGCGATGAAGCCGGAGGGCCCCATCGCGATCACCGCGCGCGACAGGCAGCGCGACACATAGAGCCTCCCTCGCACGCGTAGCCACGCCGCCCACACGCCGACCGCTACCATCAGCAATCCGAGCCCCACCATGATGCGAAAAGCCCAGAACGTGACAGGCGAGTTCGGCCGGTCCTGCGGCGGAAACGCCTTCAGCCCTTCGACCGCGCCGTTCCACGAGTGCGTCAGAACCAGCGCCCCGAGATGCGGGATCTCCACCGCCCAGTCGGTGCGCTCCTTCGCCATGTCCGGCATCCCGAACAGGATCAGCGGCGTGCCCGGCTGCGTCTCCCAGTCGCCCTCAAGCGCAGCGATCTTCGCCGGCTGGTACTGCCGCGTGTTCAACCCATGCTGATCACCGGCCAGCACCTGGATCGGCGCCACCACGAGCGCCATCCACATGGCCATCGAGAACATCAGCCGCGCCGCCTGGTTCTGTGCGTCGCGCAACAGGTGCCAGGCGCCGACCGCGCCCACCACGAATGCCACGGACAGATAGGACGCGATCACCATGTGCAGGAGGCGATAGGGGAACGACGGATTGAAGATGATCTGCCACCAGTCCGCCGGCAGGAAGCGTCCATCCGGCGTCAGCGTGTATCCCTGCGGCGTCTGCATCCAGGAATTCGCTGCCAGGATCCAGAACGCACTGATCAGCGTGCCCGTCGCCACCAGCAGCGTCGCGACGAAGTAGACGCCGCGCCCCACGCGCTCTCGGCCGAACAGCAAGATGCCCAGAAAGCCGGCCTCCAGAAAGAAGGCCGTCATCACCTCGTAGCCCATCAGCGGCCCGATCACAGGGCCTACCTTATCGGAGAAGCGCGCCCAGTTGGTGCCGAACTCGTACGCCATCACCACGCCGGAGACGACGCCCATGCCGAACACGACCGCGAACACCCTCAGCCAGTAGTGGAAGACGTCGCGATAAACCTGCCGGCCCGTGGCGAGCCAGAGCGCCTCGAGCACCGCGAGGTAGCTCGCCAGCCCGATGGTGAAGGCAGGCAGCACGATGTGGAAGCCGATGGTGAAGGCGAACTGCGCGCGGGCCAGATCGACCGCGTCTGCTCCTGGCATGACAACCTCGCGCGCTTGCTGGCCGGCCAGATATGCGCCACGCCGCGCGCCCGGTTCAAGCCGCCTGGCGGACCGCCTCCGGCCGCACCTGTGCGAGGCTACGCACGCCGACCACCTGGCGCAGGTTGCCCTCGACGAGATGCACGACCTCGCCGGGCATCGCCTCCATGGCGATCTCGACATGAAGTGTCTCGCCTGAGCGGTGCGACCACATGCGGTCGGGGATCAGGTGGCGCTTGGCGAATGGCTGCAACAGGCGGGCCAGAAGACCGGGCGCTGCATCCGCATCAAGCATAAAGCGGACGGCGACACATTGTGGGGCTGACATGGAGGGACTCCGGATGAACGACGCGAAGACGAAGGGCGGGAACTCCCCGGCTGCTCAGGCAGCCGGGCCGCTAATTCGCGTCGTGCTGATCCGGACGGACATGAGTTGAGAGTAAGCGCCTATGCCGCCGATTGCAAATCACGGCCAATCGACTTCAGGCAGCCGCACCAGGGGAACCTGCCGCATCGACAGCGTGCGGTACTGCAGGGTCAACGGCACCTCGACCTCCGGCGGACTGCCGTCGTCCGGGCTGTTCGCGAGCAGCGATAGCACCGCCTTGGCCGCCGTGGCGGCGGACCGGCTGATCGCACCGTTCTGCGCCAGCGCGTCGAGCGTCTCCGCATAGCCCACAAGGCGTGCGCTCCCGGCGCCCATCGGCTGCAGCTGATCGTCGAGGGCGAGAGTCGCGCTGGCCGTGAGGTCGAGCGGCCCCCAGTCCAGCGCCAGACGATGGATCTCGAGCGAGCCGCCGCCGTCGCGCCAGCTCGCGGCGCGCTCCTCCGGTGAGCGCCCTGCCGGCACAGGCCCGTTCAGCGCGCCATCCGCCACCAGGCTCGCAATGCGCGGACCAAGCGGACGGGCAATGCGGGGTGGCAGGTTGATCGCCTCGGCCTTGAGCCCGAACGCCAGGGCGGGCTCACCGGATTGCGCCTCCGGATGGAGGTCCAGATGCAGACCCAGCATGTCGACGCCGGCGTCCTCTGGCATCTTGGCACGCAGATGATCCACGGTGACATCCAGGTATGGCGGCCACCGCGCAGCCCGCAGCGGCAACACGACACCTACTTGGTCTGCGGTGTAGGACACCTCCGGGTTGCCGGAGATGCGAAGCCGCTGCCTGCCCTCGGCCGCGATCTGAAGCTGGTCCGGCCGCGGCAAGGCGACGCTCAGCACAAGCCGGTCAGCGCTCCATGCTATGCCGCCTGGAATGCCGGGACTGCCGCCCGCCAGCGAAATCGTCGGGACGGTCAGCGTCGCCGCGAGTGGCCAACCGCCGCGCGCCGGAGCCTGGTTCGCTTCGGTCCAGCCAGCCGCGCGCTGCTGGGCCACCCAAGCGGCGAAGCCATCTTCCAGATGGCGAACGGCGATCTGCCAGTAGAGCGTGTCAGCAGCCAACAGCAACAGGAGTACGGCGAGCAGAACAATCCACAGCTTCCCCCTGCGCCGCATCTTGCCTCGCCCCGAATCGCGCGCCGCTTATAGGCAAACGAGGGCACAAGGCAAACGCGCGCGACACGATGGAATTTGCCATTTCGAAAGACCCCTCCGGTTGTGCCGCTGGTTTCATCCCATGCTGTGAAGTCCCCCGCACAGCATGTCGGTTCGGTGACAAACCTCTTTGTTGCCAACGGGTTATTGTTCCTGACTGCGGTTGTACACGAGGTTGCGAGGAGCTCAGCCCACAGAGTTCTCCACAACCTCACGCCGCAGTTCCGCCTCGAGGCGCGCCATGAGCTGATCGCGCGCGGTGCCAGCCGGGATGGGCTCGAGCAGGTGGATATGGACGGTGCCGGGACGCTTGTGGAACGCCCGGCGCCCCCAGCAACGGCCCGAGTTCGTCACCACGGGGATGACGGGCAGTTGCGTTCGCACTGCCAGCGCCGCGACTCCTGGCTGCAGCGGCAGCAGAGACCCGGGTGCCGCCCGTGTGCCTTCGGGGAAGATCACGATCTGCCGCCCCTCGCGCTTGGCGCGCTCGCCTTCACGCATCAGACCACGCAGCGCCGCGGCGCCGCCTTCACGATCCACCGCGATCATCCCTGCGAGCGGCAGCAGCGGCCCGAATAGCGGGATGCGCAGCAGTTCTCGCTTCAACACGTAGCAGCAGCGCGGCACCAACGTGAGCCAGACGAACGTGTCGAATGCTGATTGATGGCGCGAGGCAATCAGGGCCGCCCCGCTGCCCACCCTCTCCAGCCCGGACACCTGGACGCGAATGCCGCAGAAGGCGCGCGCCGCCCACACCATGATGCGTGCCCACAGCTGCGCCACGTCGAGCACGCGATGGGGTGCCGCGAGTCGGACCGGCGTGGCCAGCGCGAGGGTCACCACGAAGGTCGCCACGAAGAAGAACACGTTGAACAGAGCCGAGCGCAGCAGCGTCATCCGGCATGACCGGCATGCGCCGGCGGTTCACGTTCCGGCAGCACCGCACTGAGCCCGGCCGTCGTCGCGAGGAACTTGAGATACTCCTCGGCGACCAGCCGCAGTGGCACAGCGACATGGTCGGCTCGCTCCTGCTGTACAACCGGCAAGGGGTGGAGCTCCGCCCCAGGCAGTGCTCGCTCCAGCTCCGTGATCGCCCGCGGCATATGATACGACGCAGTCACCACCAGCAATGAATGGATATCGTTGGCCCGCGCCCAGGCAGCGGTCTCGGCGGCGTTGCCGCGGGTGGTGGTCGCGCTTCGTCCGATCGAGACGCGGGTTGCCAGGGGCAGCGGATCGACCCCGGCACGATGCGCCAGTTCGGGCAACTCGGCGCCGCCGCCGATACCTGACAGCAGCAGGCGGTCGGCTCGGCCCTCGGCCAACAGGCGCAGGGCTGTCTCGACCCGCTCCGGCCCGCCGGTGAAGGCCACGATCCCATCGGCGTGCTGTGGCGCGTGGACCGTCCTGTCCGTCTGGTGAACAAACCAGGCAAAGCCGGCCGCGAAGACCAGCACAGCGCCCGTGACCGCGACTCCCATCCCCACAATCACCAGCCGGCGCAGCAGCCGTCTCATGGCAGGCGCCTCAGCCAGCGCCGCACCGTGGCCTGGGCGGTGAGAAAGCCGATCGCCGCCGCAGCAGCCGGCAGGCCGGGCAGCGTGAGCCACAGCGCCGGTGGCAGTGCCGCGACGACGTTACCCGGAGACACCGCCTCCGTGACGGCGCCGGAGAAAGGCGCGGCGAGGCTCGCCAGGGTCAGCAGCACCGGGAAGGCCAGTGCCGCCCCGGCAATGCCGCCTGTCGCAGCCAGCAGCATAGCGCGGCCGGCAAAGCGCGCGGCGATGTAGCTGTCGGTGGCGCCCAGCCCATGCACGATCTCGATCGCCTCCCGCCGCGCCGAGAGCCCCGCCCGCGTCGCCACCGCGATCACTGCCGCGGCAACCGCGGCGACCAGCAGCAGGGCCAGCCCCGCGCATGCCTGGAGGCTGCGTGCCAGCACGGAAAGGCGCCGGATCCATACACCATGTCCCTCCACAAGCGTGCCCGGCGCTGCCTCATCCAGCCGTCGTGCCATCCTATCCAACTCCAGGTTGGTGTCGGCCAGCCGCACCGCGATCACCGCCGGCAGCGGCACGGCGAGCCTCTCGGCGCCGCTGCCCAGCCAGGGGCGCAGCAGCTCGCCCAGCTCGTCGTCGCTCAGCACCCGTGCCGAGGCAACACCCGGCGTGCCGGCGAGCAGTGCCAGGACGCGCTCCAGCCGTGTGCCGCCACCCCGCGCCGCCGGCTCCTGCGGTTGCGGCACCTGCACCGTCAACGCCGACTCCGCGCCCTGCTGCCAGTGCCGCGCCAGTGACGCCGCGCCGACCCAGCCCGCCAGCGCCAGCGCCGCCAGGACGGCCATCGCGGCGACCAGGAACGGCAGAACCCGGTCCGAGATGGCACGGCGCAGGCCGAGCTCGTCGAACCCGGCGGGCCGCAGGCTCCGGCGCGAGCGCAGCGAGGCCACCGCCTAACGGTCCTCCACCAGCTTGCCGCGCGACAACCGCAGCATGGCCGCAGGATGCCTGCCCACCAGCGCATCGTTGTGCGTCGCCACCACCACCGTGGTGCCGAGGCGGTTCATCTCCTTCAACAACTGCATGAGCCGCTCGGCCTGCACTTCGTCGAGATTCCCCGTCGGCTCATCGGCAAGCAGCAGGCTGGGGCGGCTGACCACGGCGCGCGCGATGGCCACACGCTGCTGCTCGCCGCCGGATAGCTCCGCCGATCGTGCGCCAGCCTGCTTCGCCAAGCCCACCCAACGCAGCATCTCGCCCGCGTCGGCGCGGATCTGACCCTCCGGTCTGCCGGCAATGCGTAGCGGCAGCGCCACGTTGTCGAACGCCGACAAATGCGGCAGCAGGCGGAAATCCTGGAACACCACGCCGATGCGGCGGCGCAGACGCGGCAGTTGGCGACGCTCGGCGGTCTCGACGTCCGTGCCGAAGATCGCCAGTCGGCCACACGTCGGACGGATCGCCAGATACATCAGGCGCAGCAGGCTGGTCTTCCCGGCGCCCGACGGTCCGAGCAGCCAGCGGAACGCGCCATCCGGCAGTACCAGGCTGAGATCATGCAGCACCTCGGGACCCGCCTCGGCGTGAGTGCCCTGGCCGGCGCGGCCATACCGGAGACCCACTCCATCGAATCGGACCATGGCCATCATTCTTGCCATTCCGAACGACGCGCCGCCATTGCTTCGCGATCAACGCTACCCCACCATCTCCCCCGGCATGCGAATCGTCTGTCCCTCCTGTTCCGCTGCCTATGATGTTCCCGATGCTCAGTTGACCGCTGGGCGCATCGTGCGATGCGCGCGCTGCGCTGTGGAATGGACGCCGGTGCCGCCGGCTGCCGCGCCGCCCGAGGCGGAAGCGCCGCCGCCACCGTCCACGGACGAGCCCGCGCCCCCGCCGGTCCGAACCCCTGAAGCGCCGCTCGCGCCGACACCGCGCCAGTCCGCAATGGATCGTCTGGCCGCGCATCCGGTGCGGCTGCAGCGCTCGACCCTCCTGCGGCTGGCCTGGGCTGCCAGCCTTGTGTTGCTCGTCCTAGCCTTTGGCGCCGCCTTTGCCTGGCGCGACCGGATCGTCTCGGCGTGGCCGCCGAGTGCCCACGCCTACGCCGCGCTCGGGATGCACCCGCAGGCGCCTGTCCCGCGATGACGACATCGCCCGCTGCTTCCTTGCCCCACTGCGCGCGCATGCCCATACTTGCCGCATGCAGACCGCCGTTAATCTGACTTTGAATGGCGAAGCCCGTGCCTTCGACGGACCGATGACCGTCGCCGCCCTGCTCGCCACGCTCGGCCTGGAGACACGCAAGGTTGCGGTGGAGCGCAACGAGGAGATCGTTCCGCGCTCCAGCTACGCCGAAACCTGGCTCCGTAGCGGCGATGCGCTGGAGATCGTGCATTTCATCGGCGGAGGTTGACATGGATGCATCATTGCCGGCCGACGACACCTGGACGGTGGCCGGCCGCAGCTTCCACTCCCGACTGATCGTCGGCACCGGCCGCTACAAGGACCTGGAGGAGACCGGCGCCGCCATCGCTGCCTCGGGTGCGGAGATCGTTACTGTGGCGGTGCGCCGGGTGAACCTGTCGGACCCGAAGGCGCCGATGCTGCAGGACTACGTCGACCCGAAAAAATACACCTATCTGCCGAACACCGCCGGCTGCCACACCGCCAACGACGCGGTCCGCACCTTGCGCCTGGCGCGCGAGGCGGGCGGCTGGAACCTGGTGAAGCTGGAGGTGCTTGGCCCTCCCCCGACGCTGTACCCCGACATGCCGGGCACGCTCGAGGCGGCCGAAGCGCTCATCAAGGACGGCTTCGAGGTGATGGTCTACACCGCCGATGACCCGGTGGCATGCAGGCGCCTCGAGGACATGGGCTGTGTCGCCATCATGCCGCTGGGCGCGCCGATCGGTTCGGGCCTTGGCATCCAGAACGCGGCGATGATCTGGATGATCCGCGAGCAGACCAAGGTGCCGTTCCTGGTGGATGCCGGCGTCGGCACCGCCTCGGATGCAGCGATCGCGATGGAGCTGGGCTGCGATGCGGTGCTGCTCAACTCGGCGATCGCGCACGCCAAGGACCCGATCCGCATGGCGAAGGCGATGAAGTTCGCGATCGAGGCGGGGCGGCTGGCGTACCTGGCCGGACGCATGCCGCGCAGGCTGGGTGCCGATCCATCCAGCCCGCTCACGGGACTCATTCGCTAGACCGGTATCCGGCTGAGCGTACCGATGTCATTGCGAGGAGGCGAAGCCGACGAAGCAATCCCCATCAAAGTCAGCGCGCACCACGACGGTGAGCGCCTGACAACTACCCAGATGCCAGGCGGGCGAGGTAATTTTCCATCGCGTCACGCTTGGGTGTCGAATCACCCACGATACCATTGAAATGAACCAGGCCTCTGGGATGGCTGGGGCTCGGAAGCGGCCGCGTTCCGGGTTGTACACGACAAAAACTGGCCATCGGCTCCATGAGGGCATACGAGACCAGGCCCAGACGGCGAAGGACATAATTCGCGATCGGTTGATCATATCCAGCGAAAAAGCCACGATCGCCTGACGATGCCGCGTGCCCATACGCGGAGCGCAATATCGCGCTGAATGCGTCTGCGGCGAGATGAGCGTTGGCGAATCCCAGAACGCCCGTTGAAAAGCCTCGTTCCCGCCGACCAACCGTCTGGCCATCTGCTGTCAGCAAACGCGAGCCGTACCAGTGGCCCCGCGCATCCGGACTGCCTTCAGACAGCAGTCCTTCAGCCTTCGCCTCTATCTTCGTGGAGCCCACGAGACCCAGGCACAACGCATCCAGCGGACCGTCGCAGAACACATCGGTGTCCAGATACAAGAGCGGCTGATGCGTGCGAAACACGCGGGCCGTGTCAATGCGGTATCGCGCCAGACACCAATCGAGGATGTCGTCACCAGGTACCGTTTCGATACACAGGCGCTCTCCAAGCTGCAAAGGGGATACTGCGTCGGTAACCGCATCGACGTCTTCGGCACGGGTCAACACCGCAACATCGTGACTCCAATTGCCAAAGGTGAGCAGGGATCGAATGGCAATCTGCAGGCAGTCAAAGACCTCCGCATCGCCGAACGCAGCGTAGTAGGCCAGCGGACGATAGGCCCGAAGAGGGACCACCTTCCAGCAATCGTGGACCAGGCAGAATCTTAGTGTTTCATCGATCCGGCCGCACGGGCGAGCAGAGACGGCGTCGCGGATCGAGGTTCGGTAGTGTCCCAGAACAATCTCGTCTGGGCCAGTCACCTCTGCCCGTACCGGATATCGGCTCGCGGGCACGATCCACTGGGATCGGCAAAGATAGTCTATCCAGTCCCGATCTGACTGCGGCAGTGTCACGGGGACGCTGTATTCCTGACCGGCTCGGGGGCGCCGGCAAATGCCCGCAACGCGGGCAGATCGCGCAGCACGACGATGCCCCGCTGTGTCTCGACGCCGAGGCGGCGCAATGCGGCGAAGGCGCGCGACAGGTTCTCCTGCGTGCAGCCGATCCTGGCGGCGAGGAACCGCTTTTCGTAGGGCAGCACGAACCGGGCGGGATTCATCTCGGGGTCCTCAACCAAGCCCAGGAGGAACGCAGCCAGGCGCTGCACCGAGGAACGCAGCTTCATCTGGCAGAGCTCCACCGCCTGCTCGCGCATGCTGGCGAGGGCGTGGTCGAGGAACGGCATCGCCAGCTCAGGCTCCTCCCGGATCATGGCCCTCAGCTCGGCTGCCGGGATGACGATGAGCCGGGCGGAGGTGATCGTCCTGGCACCGGTCGGCGAGGCCGCCCCCAGCATCGCTGATGCGAATCCGATCGGCCCGACGGGCGAAATGACATCGGTAAACGCGTCGCCGTCGTGATGGGCGTGCGTCTCGGTGACAAAGCCGGTCAACAGAATGTGAAGACCCTCCAGCCGGTCCCCTTCCCGGAATAGCACCTCATCTGGTCCGACCCGGGCGAGATCGGCGAGTTCGTTCAGGTCGCCGATCTGAGCGGTGCGGAACGACGCGAACAGCGGCAGGCCAGCGATTACCTCAAGACCAGGTCTCACGTCACCAACCCCATGTTTCACGAGCGACCTTAACGGAGCGCCCGCCAACTTAGCAAGCATCAATCGCCACTGCGCAAAAATCAACCAGACGATTGCATATTGCGCGAACCCTCCGCGCCGTTAAGGATCGGGATCAAGCGGGGGCGCCCGGTCACACGCCTCAGTCATCCAACCCAGGAGAGAAGGGGCAAGGCAATGGCAGTCGTAAGTTGGAAAACCAACGGCACCAGCAGCGGCTGGAACACGGCGGCGAACTGGTCGGGCAATGCCTTGCCAACCTCTGTCGACACCGTCACGATCGGTTTCGGGAACTCGAGCGCGACCTTCACTGTCACGGAAGATGCCGCCAGCGCCAGCGCCAGCACCCTGAAGATCGACGGCGACTCGCAGGGCACCAACCATCCGGTGACGCTGTCGATGGTCGGCAATACGCTGACCGTAGGGACCACGGTTCTCCTAAACAATGACCAGTCGATCATCAGCGGCAAGGGAACGCTTTCAGCGGGCGGTGCGATCAGTGGCTCGGGAACGATCACGGCTACGGGCGGCCTGCTGGATCTCACCGGCGCCGGCTCGCTGAGCGGACCCACCCTGACCATCGGCACCGCGGCCGGTTCCACGTTGGAGATCGACCTTGCGGGCAGCAGCAGTGCCGCCGCGCTGACGCTCAACAACGCCAACCAGACGCTGGAAGTAGGCCCCACCGGCAAGCTGACACTGACGGGCGCACAAACCGTCTCCCTCGGCAATATCCTCATGGCAGGCGGCTCACTCACCGATGCCAGTGGCATAACGCTCAGCAACGCCGCCGCGAAACTGACCGGTTTCGGCACGGTGACGACAGGAACCACGACCAGCACCGATTTTGATGGCACTGGCGCGGTCACCGCGACCGGCGGGGTGCTCGATTTCACCAAGGCGACCAACAGCGGCAGCGTCACGGCGTATGATATCGCTGCTTCGGCAGGATCCGTCCTGCGGTTCGACGGCGCAGTCGGAACGGCCTCTATCCACCCGACCGTCACGTTCGACAGCATCGCAACCGGCGGGTTGGGCACGCTCGACCTGACGGATGCGACGAGCAACGACTTCCATGGCACCGTCAACAACTTCGTCATCCACGACAAGATCCAGGTGCTCAATGCCGACCACGTCACTCTGACAGGCGGCACGACGCTCAACGTCTTCAACGCGTCGAACACGCAGATCGAGACGATCACGCTCGGCCAGTCGCATACCGGCGCGACCTTCGCAGTCGACAAGGCCACCGGCACGATCACCACCGACATGGTCTGCTACGCCGCCGGCACGCGGATCCTGACCGCGACCGGCGAGCGGATGGTCGAAAGCCTGCTGCAAGGCGACATCGCCCTCACGCTGGCCAACGGCGAGCTCGCCGCCCAGCCAGTGAAATGGCTCGGCCGCCGCCGCATCGACCTCACTGCCCATCCACGCCCGGAGACGGTCGCACCCATCCGCATCCGGCGCGGTGCGTTCGCCGAGGCCATGCCGCACACCGATCTGCTGGTCTCGCCGGATCACGCCGTCTTCGTCGATGGCAAGCTGATCTGCGCCCGCCAGCTGATCAACGGCACGACCATCGACCAGGAGAAGGGCTGGACCTCGGTCGAGTACTTCCACGTCGAGCTCGACACCCACGCCATCCTGCTCGCCGAGGGCCTGCCGGCGGAGAGCTACCTCAACACCGGCAACCACGGCTTCTTCGCCAACTCGGACGAGCCGCTGGTGCTGCACCCCGACCTCACCGACGAGACCGACTACCCGACGCGCGAGGCGGGCTCCTGCGCGCCGTTCGTGTGGGACGAGGCCTCGGTCCGCCCGGTCTGGCAGCGCCTCTCCGAGCGTGCCGCCGCACTCGGCCAGCCAGTCCGGCCGGCCGAAACCACCAACGACCCGGCGCTGCACCTCGTCGCCGCCGGCCGCAGCATCAAGCCGATCTACGCCGACGCCGGCCTGTTCATCTTCCCGCTGCCGCGCAACGCCGGGGCGGTGCGCCTGGTCTCGCGTGCCAGCGCGCCCACCGATGCGCGTCCGTGGCTCGATGATCGGCGCCGCCTGGGCGTGCGCCTCGCGCGCATCGTGCTGCGCGACGCCGCCGAGGTGCGCGAGATCTCAGTGGATCACCCAGATCTCCAGCAGGGCTGGTGGGCGGTCGAACGGGATGGAACCGCGATAGGTCGATGGACCGACGGAGATGCGGTCCTGCCGCTGCCGGCTGTGCACGGCGTAACGATGCTGGAGATCCACCTGCACGGCACGCTCGACTACGTGGTCTCCGAGGAAGACCGCCGGGCGGCGTGATTCCCCGGCACTGCATCTCGCCCACGAGCGGGCGAAATGCAGTGCCGCCTACCCCTCCAGCACCCCCAGTCGTCGCAGGAGCGGCACGCGCCGCTCCAGCATCCCCACCACCGCCTCGGTGACGATTCGCAGCGTCTCCGCCGGATCGGTGACCGGCTTGCCGTCCCGCTGCACACTGCGCCCGCTGCGCCCCAGCAGCGCCACGATCTCGGTCGCCAGGGCGCCGACATCGGCCGGCTTGCCCGCCAGCAGTTCGCCCACCAGGAACGTCTCCAGGATGTCCGCGCCGAACGCCGACCCGATTGCCGGCGCGGCGAGCCGCGGCAGGTCGGCCGCGTTCGTGTTGGCCCGCGCGATCGCCACGTTGAGCCGCCGTGCCGCCTCGTGCCCTGTTGCCGACCCGCCCTCCGGCAGCAGCGGGTGCGCATAGCCCGCGGCGATCAGCAACGTGAAAGCCTGCATCAGTTCCACCAGTGGCCGGCTGCTGAATGTCGTGGACGCGCGCGCCTGGCGAACGCCGAGCGGTCCCGCGTCCAGCATGGCCAGCAGTGGCTGGTACACCTCCGGCCGCCCGGTCACAGTACCGATCGGCGTGGCGAACGTGATCCCCGCTTCAGGCACGGCCATCCCCATCCCGACCAGCACCATGGCGTCCAGCAGCGCCTGCTGCTCGGCCGCCGGCATGGGTGCCTGACCCTTGCGATACAGATCGCGGCGGAACCCCTGGGCGCAGCCGAGATCGCGTAGCGTCTCGCGCAGATAGGGATCGCGCGTCCCTGCCAGGATCGGCGCCACATTGGCGGGCACCGCGACGGTGTCGATGTTCTCCGCCAGGGTGGCACTGCCGATGTAGCGGCACTTTGCCTCCAGCATCTCGCCGGCGATGTCGGTGAACATCAGCGGATGCCAATCCTGGTTCAGGTACTCGTGCGCGATATAGCGGGGGTCCTGCTTGCGGATCTCGGTCAGTCGGTTCTCGAGCGCCGGGTTGGCAGCGAAGAACAGCGCGCCGGCCTGCTTCAGGCGATCAACGAAATCCAGCACGCCGGGCACCGCGACGTCGGTCCGCTCCGGGCTCGCCACAGCCAGCATCCGCATCAGCGCCTGCACCGGCATCATCGACGTCCAACCGGTCGTGACATTATAACTGAGGTAGACCAATCCGCCCGGCTTCAGTCGTTTCGACACCGCGCCGATCAGATGCTTGCGGTTGCCCGGCGAGATCCAGCTCAGCACGCCGTGCGACACCATCATGTCGAAGTCGGGCAGGTCCTCGTTCGCCTCGAGGTCGGCGAACGAACTCTCCACGAACCGCACGTTGGTAAGGCCGGCGCGTGCGGCGAGTCCGTTGGCGAATTCGACATGCGCCGGATTGAAGTCGAATCCCCAGACATCCGCATGCGGGCATGTTGCTGCGACGACGAGTGTGGTGAAGCCATTGCCGCAGCCCAGATCGGCGTAGCTGAACGGCGCCGCGAGGTCCGGCGGTCGCTGCCCGAGCAGCAGGCTCGTCGACGCGATCCAGTTGGGCGTGATCTCGCGATAGAAGTGGCTGGTGTAGGCCACGTCGGTGACGTAGCCGTCGTCCCACTGGGCCATGCGCGGCGTTCCCCACTCGAAGGTGCGCGTGTGATCCGTCAGGTAACAGGCGGCCGGTTCATTTGCCAGTCGAGAAATCCGCTCCCCGTTCGTCCCTCTGTTCCAACTGCGCATTCAGCTCGGCGCCGAGCAGAACAGCGTAGGCGGTCAGATAGAACCACAGCATGATGGCGACGACCGCGCCGAGAGGACCGTAGGTCACACCGAACCGCGCGATGTGCGCGACGTAGAACGAAAGCCCCGACGAGGCGATGAGCCACAGCAGCGTCGCCAGGATCGCGCCCGCGAAAATCCGCCGGCCGGGATTCCGGTCGCGTGACGGCCCATAGCGATAGAGCAGTGCGATCGTGCCGCCCACCAGCACGACCAGAAAGACCTTGCTGAAGTTGTTGATCAGCGCGGCGCTGTAGTCGCTCAGGCCGATGAAAGATATCACCGTCGGCAGGAACACCAGGACAGCGATCGCCGCCACGGCCGCCGCCACGGCGCACAGCGTCATGGCCAATGCGATGAGCTGGAAGCCCACGATGCCTCGTCGCTCCACGGTGTCATACGCGACATTCAGCGCCGACAGTACTGACTTCGTGCCGGCCGTCGCACTCCAGAACGCGATGATGAGGCCGATGAGAAGGTTGAGGCTCAGCGTGTCGTTGGGCTGGCTGACGAGTTCGTGTATCCGCTCATCGATGAGGCCGAAGGCCGGCGGCGGCAACAGGCCGCGCAGCAGGTTGAGCTGCTGCTCTACCGCCCGGACATTGAACGCGAGGCCATACACCGAGATCAGCACGCTGATCGCGGGAAACAACGCCATCGTGGCGTAGAACCCGCATCCCGCCGCCGCGAGCGAGATCTTGTCGGTGGTGGCCTCCTGCAATGTGCCCAGGATGACCCGGCGCCAGCCTGGTCTGGCGGTAACGCGTCGGCCCGGCGAAGTAGGCGTGTCCACTGTCTTCCTCAGGTCCCTCTCGCTGCACTCGATCCTGGCAGGGGAAACGCGGAACCGCCCTGCGCGATGCCGTGAGGCGAAACTTTCTTGCGGATTGATCGAATTTTCCGTCTTGCGCTGGGGGGGCAAGGGTCCTATGTGGGCCCCCACGCAGCAACGCACGTGCCTCTGGCCCTAAGTGGTTACGCAACGACGTCAAGCGTTCTGGCAATCGTACTGGTCGCTGGTTCGTTCGACCGTTTCGTCAACTAACGCCCGTCGCCTCGATCAGGCGGGCGTCCAGCCAAGGGGAGGTTCGGTGCGATGACCCCGAAGATCGCCCGTTTCCTTGTTGAGCAGCAGCCGGCCACGCCATGCCTGGTGCTCGATGTTGACCGCGTGGAAGAGAATTTCCGCGCCCTGCAGCGCGCTCTGCCGCTGGTGCGCATCTATTACGCGGTGAAGGCCAATCCGGGCCGCCCGGTACTCGAGCGACTGGCTCGCCTCGGGTCCAGCTTCGACGCGGCGAGCTACGAGGAGGTCGCTGACTGCCTCGATGCCGGCGCGCGGCCGGAGGCGATCAGCTACGGCAACACGATCAAGAAGGCAGGCGCGATCCGCGCCGCATTCCAGCGCGGCGTGACGCTGTTCGCCTTCGATTCCGCCGAGGAACTGGAGAAGCTGGCCGAGAACGCGCCGGGCGCGCGCGTCTATTGCCGCATCCTGGTGGAGAATGAGGGCGCCGACTGGCCGCTGTCGCGCAAGTTCGGCACCACGGTCGAGAACGCCCGCGAGCTGATGCTGCGCGCCGGCGAGATGGGGCTGGATCCGTACGGGCTGTCATTCCACGTCGGCAGCCAGCAGACCACCACGCGCGCCTACGAGGTAGCGATCGCCAAGGTGGCGATGCTGTTCACCGACCTGACCGAGGCGGGTGTGAACCTGCGCATGATGAACCTGGGCGGCGGATTTCCCCACGCGGTATCGCGATCCGGTGCCCGAGATCGACCAGTTCGGCGATGCGATCATGACGACCATGATCGACCATTTCGGCAATGCGCTGCCCGAGATGGTGATCGAGCCGGGCCGCTTCATCGTCGGCGACGCTGGCTTGGTGAGCGCAGAGGCGGTACTGGTCAGCCGGCGTGATCGGAATGATCCGGTGCGCTGGGTCTACCTCGACATCGGCCGCTTCGGCGGGCTGGCGGAAACCGAGGGCGAGGCGATCAAGTACCGCATCACCACGCCGCACGACGGCACCGCGACCGGTCCGGTGGCGATCGCAGGCCCGACCTGCGATGGTGCGGACATCCTGTACGAGAAGGCCAACTATCGGCTGCCGCTGGCGCTGCGTTGCGGCGATCGGGTCGAGCTGCTGTCCGCGGGTGCCTACGTGACGGCGTATGCCAGCCAGCGCTTCAACGGCTTCGCCCCGCTGGCGGAACACTACCTGTAAAACACCTCTCCCGCTTCGCGGGAGAGAGCCTGCCCCGGACTCGATCCGGGGTCGACGCGCGAAGCGTGGCGGGTGAGGGTGCTACGCGCGCTTCCGCGCCGGCGCTCGCTTTGCCTTCTTCGCCGGCGCACGTGCCGGCTTCTTGCGCGTCGGCGTGCTGGCCGCAGCCCGCGTCCCCTGCCCAAGGCTGCGCTTCAGTGCCGCCATGAGGTCGATGACGTTGTCGCCACGCTCCTCTTCGGGCGCCGCGGCCTCGATGCCTTCGCCTTTCAGCTTCGCCTCGATCACCTCGCGCAGCCGCGTCTCGTAGCGATCCTCGGTATCTGCCGGCTCGAACTTTCCCTCCTGTCGCTCGATCAGTTGCCGCGCGAGCTTCACCATCGCCGCATCGGGCCGTGCATCGGGAACGCGATCGAACAGCGTGTCATGCGCGTAGAGATCGCGCGGCTCGTGCAGCGTGTGCAGCACCATGCCCTTCTCCAGTGGCAGGATCGCCACAGCGCGTTCGCGTCGCGAGATCACCAGGCGTGACAGCGCTGCCATGCCCGATGCAGCGATCGCATCGCGCAGCACCACGTAAACATCCTGTCCCGCATCGCCGTCGGGCACCATGTAATAGCTGGTATCAAAGTAGATCGGATGGATCACGTCACGCGCGACAAACTTGTTCACCGTCATCGTTGACGATGACTCGATGCGCGCATTCGCGAAGTCCTCGTCGTCCAGCAACACATACCGGTCCTTTTCGAATTCGTAGCCACGCGCCAGTTCCGACCGCGGCACCTCCTTCTCCGTCTCTGCATCCAGAGTGACCGAACGCACGCGATGCCCGGTCTTCGGGTTGATGAAGTGAAAGTGCAGATCACCGCTGGCGCGCAGCACGCTGTGCAGTGACACGGGGCAGCTCACCAGAGCGAGCCGCAGATGTCCGCGCCAGATCGGTCGCTGTGCCATTGCCGCCTCCCAAAAAAGCCACATCTGGGTTCGCTTCGCTGCCAGCCCATCCGTGCCACACGTTCTTTTGTGATCGAACCGAGCGCAACCCCGGTGCGGCAATTCCGTTTGGTCAATGTTCCAAAGGGAGATATTTGACCATGGCTAGACATGCTTCGATTGGACCCATGATTGCCGCCGCGGCACTGGTTGCGTGGCCGGTCCTGGCCCAGACGACCGGCGCCAGTCCGGCAGCGCAGCCGCCCGGCGCGACATCAAGCCACACGACCACGACGACAACGACGACCCGCCCGGCCACGACCCCGAATGCCTCGACGGCAAGCGCGTCGAAGTACTTCACCGTTGACCATCAGGTGCGCGTGAGCAAGGTGGTGGGCACCAGTGTTTACAACGATCAGAACCAGTCGATCGGTTCGGTCGACGACATGCTGATGAACGACAACGATCACAGGGCAGCCACCGTGGTGCTCTCGGTCGGCGGCTTCCTCGGCATGGGCAGCAAGCTCGTGTCGGTGCCGTTCGATCAGCTCAAGTTCGACAACGACAAGATCGTGATGCCGGGCGCCACGAAGGCCTCGCTTGAGGGCATGCCGGAATATCACTACACCAACGCGTGACCTGCCTCATAATTCGGCAGACAAGACGGGATGGGCGGCGATGAGCCGCCCATCTTTCGTACGATGCAGTGTGCTGCCATAGTTCCCATCCGACGCCGGCGGGAGGACGTCATGAACGATCTGGCTGGGGCATCCTACGCTGTCGAGGAAGCGACACTACCGGGGCGTTACACAGCGGTCCGCGCCTGGACGGAACAGCTGTCCGCATCACTGACGGGCGAGGACCAGTGCGTCCAGTCGATGCCCGATGCCAGCCCGGCGAAGTGGCATCGCGCGCATACCACGTGGTTCTTCGAGCAGTTCGTGCTGACCGCGTTCGTGCCAGGCTACCAAGTATTCGATCGCGATTTCGCCTATCTGTTCAACTCCTATTACGAGACCGTCGGCCCGCGACATCCGCGCCCTGATCGCGGCCTGCTGACGCGACCATCCGCCGAACGCGTCGGCGCATTTCGCCATCATGTCGATGCAGCAATGCTCGACCTTCTCGCGCGTCTGCCGAATGAGGCCGCCGGCCTGGTCGAACTCGGCCTGCACCACGAACAGCAGCACCAGGAACTTCTGCTGACCGACATGCTGCACGCGTTCGCGCAGAACCCGCTCGCGCCCGCCGTGCTGCCTGACTGGCGCGAACCAGCGCGCGCGGCCGGCCCGACGCGGTTCGTCGATTCCGCCGGCGGGATGATGCGCATCGGCCATCCGGGTGCCGGATTCTGCTTCGACAACGAAACGCCGACGCATGATGTGTATCTGCAACCGTATGGACTGGCGTCTCGCCTGGTGCGCAACGCCGATTGGCTCGATTTCGTCGCCGATGGCGGCTATCGCACGCCGACTCTGTGGATGTCCGACGGCTGGGCGTGTGCGCAGGCGAACGGCTGGTCGGCGCCGCTGCATTGGCGCGAGAGCGATGGCGGCTGGTGGCAGATGGGACTGGGCGGTTTGGCGCCGCTCGATGCGGATGCGCCGGTGCGCCATGTCAGCTGGTATGAGGCGGATGCATTCGCGCGCTGGGCCGGCGCACGATTGCCGACCGAGGCTGAATGGGAGGCCGCAGCCGGCTGCGACGACATCGCCGAGAAATCCTCGCATGTCTGGCAATGGACAAGCAGCGCCTACAGCCCATATCCGGGCTATCGGCCGGTCGCTGGTGCGGTCGGCGAGTACAACGGCAAGTTCATGATCAACCAGATGGTGCTGCGCGGTGGTTCGCTGGCCACGCCCGAAGGTCACACGCGACACAGCTACCGGAACTTCTTCCACCCCGACAAGCGCTGGCAATTCAGTGGCGTTCGGCTGGCGCGCGACATCTGACAGGGAAAACGATCGATGCCTGATGACACCGCCCTGAGACTGGCGGCAAGCAGTGTCGCGGATGCGGCTCTGTCGGGCCTGCTGCAGCCGCGCAAGACGCTGCCGGCGAAATTGTTTTACGACGAGGAAGGCTGTCGTCTGTTCAATCGCATCACCGAGTTGCCGGAATACTACCTGACGCGCACCGAGCGTGCCTTGCTGCCGGAGATCGCACCGCGTGTGGCCGCCTTGGTACGCGGACCGGCGGTGCTTGTGGAATACGGCGCAAGCGACGAGGCGAAGGCCGAATACCTGCTGCGCGAAGGCGTTTTCAACGCCTATGTCCCGATCGACGTGGCGGTGCCGCAGCTCGAGCAGATGCGCGCACGGTTGCGCGAAAGGCGGCCGGATTTGCTGGTGTGCATCGTGCCGGCCGACTTCATGGATGTGGCCGCGCTCCCGACGCAGGTGCCGCTACTGCCGCGGCTGGGGTTCTTTCCCGGATCGACAATCGGCAATCTCGATCCGCCCGAGGCGCAGCGCTTCTTGCAGCGGGCGCGCACGGCGCTTGGACGTGACTCGTGGTTCCTGGTCGGCGTCGATCTGCGCAAGGATCCGGCGATCCTCCTGCCGGCGTACGACGATGCGCAGGGCGTGACGGCGATGTTCAACCGCAATCTGCTGGTGCGTCTCAACCGCGAAGCCGCCGCCGATTTCGACCTCGGCGCGTTCGCACATCGCGCCGAGTGGAACGACATAGAGAGCCGGATCGAGATGCATCTGGTGAGCCTGCGGAGCCAGACAGTGCATGTCGCCGGCCAGTCGATTCGCTTCGCCCACGGCGAGACGATCCACACCGAGAACAGCTACAAGTATGCGCCCGAGCGGTTCGCGGCGTTGGCCGAAGCGGCCGGATGGCACAGCGCGGAGCTGTGGACCGATCCGGCGCAGCTTTTCTCATTGCATCTGCTGGAACCCCAGAACGGACCGTAGAGGCTACGCCGCGTCCGCCATCGGCTCACCGGTCAGATAACCGCGCAGCTGCAGCCGCGCGCGATGCACGCGGCTCTTCAGCGTGCCGATCGCACAACCGGTGACCTCGGCTGCCTCCTCATACGACTGCTCCTGCAGCACGATCATCGACAACGCCTCGCGCTGATCGTGCGGCAGCCGATCCAGCGCCCAGCCGAGTTCGCGCAGCGCAGTGCGGTCCTCGTGCGCGGCCGGCACAGGCATCTCTGGCATCGTATCCATATCTGTATATTCGCGCTTGCTGCGTACGCTGCTGATGAAATGATTGACCATGATGCGATGCACCCAGGCCGAGAAATTCGTGCCCGGTGTGAAGCAGTCCCGCGCCACCAGCGCCTTGGTCGCAACGTCCTGCGTCAGGTCTTCCGCCGCCGCACGATTCCGTGTCAACGCCAGCGCCCAGACGCGCATTTTCGGGAGAAATTCAATTAATTGTGCCTGAAAATCCTGTTCCATGATTCTGCTCCCGTGCTGAAAGTGCGTGTCCCGTCCGACCTGATGCGGAAAGGGCTGACTTGCAAGACGAATGACACGAGCTTGAAGCGACCGTTTGATTGCATGGCCGTGCTGGACCATTCTTTTACCCGTGAACACAGCGTCACCACGCAACCTGCTGACCGACGTCGCCGGCATCGCGGTCGGCAACACCGAGGACCTGCGGCTCGGCTCGGGCGTCACGGCGATCGTGTTCGATCGGCCGGCCGTGGCGTCGGTCAGCGTGCTCGGCGGTGCGCCGGGCGGACGCGACACCGACCTGCTGGCACCGCATAATACCGTCGAGGCGGTGGACGCAATCGTGCTGTCCGGCGGGTCCGCGTTCGGCCTCGACGCGGCGGGCGGCGTGCAGGCCGCGTTGCGCGAGCGGGGACGCGGCGTCGTGATTGGTAACGTGCGTGTACCGATCGTATCACAGGCAATCCTGTTCGACCTGATGAACGGCGGCGACAAGGATTGGGGCCGGTTCTCGCCATATCGTGACATGGGTTACACGGCGGCCTGCGCGGTCGGCCGCGATTTCGCTCTGGGCAGCGTCGGTGCGGGCACCGGCGCGACCACACCCACCGTGAAGGGCGGGCTCGGTTCCGCGAGCGCCGTCACGCCGAGTGGCCACACCGTTGCGGCCATCGTCGCGGTGAACGCGGTGGGCTCGCCGACGATCGGCACCGGACCGCATTTCTGGTCCTCACCTTTCGAGCGCAACAGTGAATTCGGCGGCCGCGGCCTGCCGGCATCGTTCGACACAACGCTGCGCGTGAAAGGCGGCCGCGGTACCGGCACAACGATAGGCCTGGTCGCCACCGACGCGGTGCTGACCAAGGCGCAGGCGATGCGGCTGGCGATCATGGCGCATGACGGTCTCGCACGCGCCGTGCTCCCGGCGCATGCACCACTCGACGGCGACACGATCTTCGCCGCCGCCACCGGGTTGCGGCCGTTGACCCAACCGGTGATCGAACTCACCGAACTGGGCCATCTTGCAATTCAGGTGATGGCGCGGGCGATCGCGCGCGGTGTGTATGAGGCGACCGCATTGCCGGTGCCGGGCGCACTGCCATCCTGGCGCGACCGGTTCGCGAGAACGGGCTGATGCCAACTCCGCGCGTGGTGGCGCCAGCCGCGGCCGCGACTGCGATCGTTCTGCTCGCCGGATTGCTCTACGGCTTCGGCTATCGTGAGCAGTACTACGCATTGGCCGAAGCGTGGGGTGCCCTGCCGTTCCGCACGCCGTTCCTCGACATGCACGGGGTGACGTCCGCGGTCGAATGCCATCGGCTCGGCTACGACGTGTACGTGCAGAACCCGTGCGACGTGCTTCATCGTGTGCACTCATACTCGCCACTGTGGCTGTGGCTCGCAGTACTGCCGATCACCACCGCGTGGGACAATGCGCTCGGGCTTGGCCTTGTTGTGTTGTTCCTTGTCGCGTTGACCTTCCTGCCGCCGGGGCGCGACTGGAGGCTGATCACGCTCGCCACCGTCTCGAGCACGACGATGTTCGCGATTGAACGCGCCAACATGGATCTGCTGATGTTCGTCATGGCGATGCTGACGGTGCGGCTGCGCTTCGCAGGCTACGCAGTGGCGCTCCTGGCCGGCATGCTGAAGTTCTATCCGATCGTGCTCCTGGTCGTGGCGGCGCGCGAGCGCATCGTCGTGTGCCTCGCAGTTTGGGCGGTGGCGTTCGCCGTGGTCGCGCTGTGGTTCGCCATGGGCGCGACCGACATTCTGCGTGCCATTGCGAACATCGATTCAAACCCACCGTTCGATGATAACCTGTTCGGAGCACACAATTTGCCATTCGGCATTGCTACGATGGTTGGCCTGCCGCAAGCGGGAGCGTTGCTGGAGGCGCTTCTTCTCGTGATCATGGTCGGTGTCGCAGTTGCGATAGCCTGCCGGGTTCGGATCCATGAGCTGACCGAAGCGGAGGCAGTTCACCTTCTGATCGGCAGCGCCCTGCTGGTGAGTTGCTTCGTCCTCGTCCAGAACGATGCGTATCGCGCAATCTACTTCCTGTTCGTGCTGCCCGCATTGTCGGGAATGCGGCGTGGCGCGGCGTGGCTGGTCGTGCTGCTGATGTGGAACAGCGGACTGCTGGGCGCGATCAACGGCGTGGCGCAACGGCTCGGCGTGTCCACAGCGCCCGATGGGCTGCTGCATTCCGGCATCTGGCTGTTCCGCGAGGTGGCATGGTGGGCGGTGATCACGCTGCTCGCGGCATTGTTGCTGCGCCTGGTGTGGGAATCGAGGGCGGCACAGGATCTCGTGCGGTCCATCACTTACCGCTACGCTCCTTGCGACGAAGGGACGGGAGGACAACATGAGTGACGGCGGCGGTGTGAAGCGGATCGAGATCACCGAACGCGAATCGCCGGTGTTCGACGGTGCTGAGTTCGGTGCGGTCGGGGCCTATGAGCGGTTGCACGGCACAGCATTCTGCGAGCTTGATCCGTCGCACCCGCAAAACGCCGGCATCGTCAATCTCGACCGGGCGCCGCGCAATTCGCGCGGCAATGTCGAGTATCAAAGCGAGTTTCGCATTCTAAAGCCGCTCGATCTCGCGCGCGGCAATGGCTGGCTGGTTTATGACGTGCCCAACCGCGGCAACCAGCCGATCATGGTGCGACTGAACGGCGCGCCGGAAGGCGGACATCCGAAGATTGCCGGCAACGGCTTCCTGATGCATCGCGGCTTCACGCTGGTGTGGAGCGGGTGGCAGGGAGACGTGCCCGCCGGCAATGATCGTCTGACCGCACGGTTCCCGATCATCGAAGGCATCACCGGCATGGTTCGCGAGGAGTTCATCGCGGAAGCAACCGGACTGCTCGGCGACGGCAACATTCAGGAGGTGTCCGAAGATCGCTTCATCGGCACGCTGGTCTATCCGGTCGCCGATGCGGCGGGCGCCACACTGACGGTGCGCGAGCGCGAGGCCGATCCGCGAGCGACGCCGCCCGGCCTCGCGTGGCGGCTGATCGACGATCGTCACGTCGAGATCACACGTCCGACCGTACCCGGATACGACCGCGGCGCCATCTTCGAGTTCATCTACCGCGCGCGTGACCCGATCGTGATGGGCCTCGGCTTCGCCGCGATCCGCGACATCGTGTCATTCCTGCGCCATTCAGGCGACAGCCCGCTGCGATCTGGCATCCGTCACGCGGCGGGCTTCGGCATTTCGCAGAGTGGCCGTGTGCTGCGCGATCTGGTGTACTACGGCTTCAACCAGGACCTTGCCGGACGGCAGGTGTTCGATGGCATCCTGCCCGTCGTCGCGGGCTCGCGTCGCACCTGCATCAACTGGCAATTCGCGCAGGCTGGCCGCTATTCGCGGCAGCACGAGGACCACTCCTACGGCGACGATCAGTTCCCGTTCACCTATGCGACATTGCGCGATCCGATCAGCGGCCGCACCGGCGGGATCCTGCAACGCGCACGCGACGCGGGTGTGTGCCCGAAGGTGATGCACCTGGATACCGAGAGCGACGTGTGGCAGGCGCGTGCCTCGCTGGTGGCCACCGACACCAACGGCGCCGACATCGCCATGCCGGACGAGGTGCGTATCTACAGCGTGACCGGCGTGCCGCACGCGCCGTTCCGGCCACTCTCGAAGCCGGTCATGCAGTTGCCAGGCAATCCACTCGGGTACGGCGCGTTCATGCGGGCACTGCTTATCGCGCTGACTGAATGGGTGGAGCACGGTGTCGCGCCGCCAGCCAGCCGGTTCCCGTCACGTGCAGCGGGAACGCTGGTGCCGCTTGCTGAGGCACGTGAGAGATTCCCGAGGTTGCCACAGGTGAATTTCCCAGCCGTGCTGAACGAATTGAGACTGCGCGACCACTCTGTGGAACCGCCCATCGAGACCACGCAGTATCCCGTGTTCGTGCAGTCGGTCGACGCCGACGGCAACGCACTGGGCGGCATTCGGCATCCGTTGCTCGACGCGCCGCTGGCCACGCATGTCGGCTGGTCCTTGCGCGCGACGGGCTATGGGGAGGGTGATCTGTTCACCATCCAGGGCTCGATGATCCCGTTCGCCGCCACGGAAGCGGAGAGACAGCGCGCCGGCGATCCAAGGCCCTCTCTGGCCGCACGCTACGCGTCACGCGATTCATGGGCAGCGAAGCTGGCGGAGGCCGTCAACCGACTGGTCGTCGATCGGCTGCTGCTGGCCGAGGACGCCGACCGGCTGATCGCCGCGGCGCGCGAAATCATGGGACGTCTACCAGACACTGTAGGGGCCGGCATGGAAACCGTGGGACTGGGCTTGCACTTCGAAGACCTGCCGGTTGGCCGGTGCTTTCGTACCATTGGCCGCACGGTGACGGAGGCCGACATCACCAGCTTCGTCAACTGCACCGGCATGGTCGAGGTGCTGTTCACCAACACCGAGTTCCTGCGCGAGGAATCCGATATCAAGCAGCGCTTGGCACCGGCCGCGTTGAGCTACTGCTTCGCCGAGGGGCTGCTGGTGCAGGCGACCATGCAGCACACGGGACTCGCATTCCTGAACATGGAACTGAACGTCGAGAAGCCGGTGTTCGCCGGCGACACGATCCATGTCGAGTGCGAGGTGATCGAGGCGCGCCTGTCACGCAACCGGCCGGGCAGAGGCCTTGTGCGCACGCGCAATCGGGTCGTGAAGCAAGACGGCACGGTGGCTCTGACCTACACGCCGCTGAGGATGATCAAGTGCCGCGATGGTTGACGCACCCTGTCATTGCGAGGAGCGAAGCGACGCGGCAATCCCCATCGAGTTGTGCGCGCACCACAGGTTGGGGATTGCTTGGCCGGGTCAAGCCCGGCCACCGCTCACGCTCCTCGCAATGACCGTATTATGCTTCACCGCTCCCGCAGCTTTGGATCCAGCACGTCACGCAGTGCATCGCCGAACAGGCTGACGCCGAATACGGTCAGCGCGATCGCCAGCCCTGGGAAGATCGCGATCCATGGTGCGGTCGATGCGTATTCCTCGGCGCCGCCCTGCAGCATAAGGCCCCAGGCCGGCGTCGGTTCCTGCACGCCGAGACCCAGGTACGACAGCGACGCCTCCGCCAGGATCGCCTGTCCGACGAACGCAGTCAGCATGATAAGGAACGGCGCCATCACGTTCGGCACCATGTGGCGCAGGATGATGCGTGAGTGGCTGTAGCCACAGGCGCGCGCCGCGTCGACATAGGGGATCTCGCGGATCGCCAGCGCGCTGGAGCGCACCACGCGCGCGCAGCGGGGCATCAGGGGGATGGTGATCGCAATGATGACGTTGTGCACGCCGGTGCCGAAGATCGCCACCACGGCGAGCGCCATGATGATCAGCGGGAACGCCATCACGATGTCGAACAAGCGCTGCAGCCAGATATCCAGCAGCCCGCCGAAATAGGCGCTGGCGACGCCCAGGACCAGGCCGGCAAAGCCGCCCACGAATGGCCGATGTCAGTCCAACGATCAGCGCGGTGCGCGCGCCGTAGATGATGCGCGACAGCAGATCGCGGCCGAACTGGTCGGTGCCCAGCCAGTGCGTCCAGCTTGGCGCCTCGGTCATCGCGGCGAAGTCGTTCGCGGTCGGGCTGTAGGGCGCGATCAGTTCGGCGGACAGTCCGGTCGCCGCCATGATGATCACGATCACCATGCCGAAAGCGCCGAGTGGCTCGCGGCGGCAGAAGTGCAGCGTGGCGTGCCAGAATGAGCGCCGGAGCTCGATCTCGTCCGCGGTTATGCCGGCGGCGGCGATCGGCTGACCTTGCACCGTAGTGGACATGACGCGGTCTCCCTCAGGCGAAGCGGATGCGCGGATCGAGCCATCCGTACATCAGGTCGACGATCAGATTGCTGAACACAAAGATGGCGACGGTGAGCATCACCAGCGCCTGGGTCAGCGTGTAGTCCTGGTTCTGCACCGCCTGCACGAACAGGCGGCCGACGCCGTTCAGGTTGAACACCTGCTCGGTGACGACGAGGCCGCCGATCAGGAAGGCGAATTCGATGCCGATCACCGTGACGACCGGCAGCAGCGCGTTCTTCAGCGCGTGGCGATTGATCACCAGCTTCTCGATCAGGCCCTTGGCGCGGGCGGTGCGGATGTAGTCCTCACGCAGCACCTCGAGCATCGCCGAACGCGTCATGCGCATGCTGACCGCGGCGTAGCGGTAGCCGACGGTGATCGCGGGCAGGAACGCCATCGACAGATTGCGGATGGGATCCTGCCAGATCGGCACATAGTCGATCGGCGGCATCCACGGCGTGCCGAACAGCGCGTTGGTGATGTCGAGCACGAACAGGATGGAGATGATGCCGAGCCAGAAGGAAGGCGTGGCGATGCCGCCGATGGCGAGCGTGCGCACCACCACGTCGATCCAGGTGTTCTGCTTCAGCGCCGAGATGGTGCCCAGGGGAACGGCGATCAGGATGGCAATGACGGTCGCAAGCAATGCGATCTCCAGCGAGATCGGCAGCCGGGTGAGGATCTCCAGCGACACCGGCTTGCCGGACCACATCGAGATGCCGAAATCGAAGTGGAAGAGGCCCCACAGGAAGCTGAGGAACTGCACAATCACTGGCCGGTCGAGGCCGAGATCCTGATGGCACTGCGTCACCGCACGCGGATCGAAGCTGCCGCCGCCGGAACCCAGGCGCACGACGCAGATGTCGCCCGGGATCAGGCGCATCAGGATGAACACGAGCGCTGCCGCGCCGATCAGCGTCGGGATCACCAGCAGCACACGTTTGGCGACGTATTGGTACATTCCCTGTCTCGCAGCCTGTTTGTCGTTCAGGCACCGCGGGTCCCGTTTCTCGATGGAACCCGCAATACCCGCGTTCGGTCAACCGTTCGGCGACTGGTCCAGCCAGATATCGGACAGGTCCTGGTTGATGTAGTGGCTCGGACCGATCTTCCATCCATGCACGTATGATCGCTCGGGTATCTCACGATACCACCAGAGCATCGGGAACTCCCGCGCCTCGGTATCGACGATGCGCGTCTCGTACTGCCGCATCAATGCCCGCTGCTTGGTGAAGTCGGTCTCGCGCAGCATCTTGTTGTAGATGTCGGCCTCTTCCGGGTCGCTGTAGCCGCCATAGTTCTCCACGAACACGTCGTGCGGCAGGTACTTCTGGGTATCCAGCACCGGATTGACCACGCTGTTGCAGTTGGCCTCGACGACCACGTCGAATTCGCCGCCGCGCATCGCCGCGAACCAGGGACCGGTCGGCACCACCCGCTGAGTGGCGGTCACGCCGATCTTGCTCCACTGATCGACCAGCCAGGTGCCCACGTACTTGTACGGCTGATCGACGTTGCGGTTGAGCAGTTCGACGTGCAGGTTTTCCTGGCCTGCCTCCTTCAGCAGGCGCCGTGCCTCGGCGCGCGACTTCTCGATGTCTGGCCAGAACCCGGCCATCTTCTGCAGTTCCTCCTTGGTCGCGGCGAGCGGCGAACCCGGGAACACGATGCCGCCGACGGTATGCACGTTGGCGATCTTCGACAGCGCCGGCGCGCCACCCCACTGGTCCACCGCCAGCAGCAGCGCCTTGCGCACGCGCACATCGTCGAACGGCTTGCGTCGTTCATTGGGCGTGATCAGGTTGCCGCAGTTCCAGTCGCTGGTCTGCACCCGTACCTTGTCGCCGAGTTCCCGCTTCAGGTCATTGATCGCGGAAGGCGGCAGGCCACGGAACTCCATCGCCGCACGGCCGGAGCGGATCGCCTCCACCCGTACCACCTGCTTCTCGCTGAAGATGCCGACGAAGCTGTCCAGGTACGGCAAGCCCTTATGATAGTAGTCGGGATTGCGTTCGCCCTTGATGTCCTGGCCGATGTCGTAGGCGACGAACTTGAACGGGCCCGAGCCCATCACATGCTGCTCGAACCAGTGTGGATCCTTGTCGAGGATCGCCTTCGGATAGATCGCCGCGTAGGGATCGGCGAGCGACGGCAGGAAGGTGCTCGTCGCGAATTTCAGCTTGAACACGACCGTGGTGGCATCCGGCGCCTCGATGGAGTCCACCACCGAGTACCAGTTCTGCCGTGCGCTCAGCACGCCCTTCCTCGGAAAGACGATCTCGTGCCAGCTCGCGGCGACATCCGCCGCGGTCAGCGGCGATCCGTCATGGAACTTCACGTCGGTGCGGATCTTGAACGTGTAGGTCTTGCCGTCGTCGGTTGCCTTCGGGATCGAGGTGCAGAGATCGCAGACGAACTGCGTGGTGTCGGAGGGATTCTCCGGATTGACCCGCATCAGCACGCTGTAGAACGGCGCGACCGCGTGCACCAGCGCATAGGTCGCCTCGCGATGCAGATCCAAACTCGGCGGCGCGTCCGCCGGGATCATGTAAGTGAACGTGCCACCGCGCTTCGGGGTTTCTTCTCCGGTATTGGCTGCCATGGCGGGGCTGGCCGCGATGACCACCCCGATCCAGGCCGCGAACAGGACTAATCGCATTGTTTTTGCCTCCCTTGGTGTCTGCTCCCCCGAGTTTGTCGCTCTTGTTATTGGCCGCGTTAGCCAGCCGCCCCATCATCCAGCCAGATATTGGACAAGTCCTGATTGATGAAGTGGCTGGGGCCGATCTTCCATCCACGCACGAAAGACCGCTCCGGGATCATGCGGTACCACCATAGCATCGGAAACTCGTGCGCCTGAGTATCGATGATGCGCGTCTCGTATTCCCGCATCAGCCCCCGCTGCTTGTCGAAGTCGGTCTCACGCAGCATCCTCTCGTAGATCTCGATCAGTTCCGGATCGTTGTAGCCGCCGTAGTTCACTGGAGACTTCACGCGCGGCAGGTACTTGTGTGTGTCCAGCACCGGGTTCACGACGCTGTTGCAGTTGGCCTCGACCAGGACGTCGAAGTCTCCGTTGCGCTCCGCCTGCAGCCACGGGCCGGTCGGCAGTACGCGCTGCGTTGCCTGCACGCCGATCTTGCTCCATTGATCGACCAGCCAGGTGCCGACGTACTTGTACGGCTGATCGACGTTCCGGTTGACCAGCTCGAAGCGCAACCCTTCCTGTCCGGCTTCCTTCAGCAGGCGCCGTGCCTCGGCGCGCGACTTCTCGATGTCCGGCCAGTACCCCGCCAGCTTCTGCAGCTCCTCCTTGGTTGCCGCCAGGGGCGAGCCGGGGAATACGATGCCCCCGACCGTGTGCACGTTGGCAATCTTCGACAGCGCCGGTGCGCCATTCCACTGATCGATGGCCAGCAGCAGCGCGCGGCGCACGCGCACGTCGTCGAACGGCTTGCGCTTCTGGTTGGGGGTGACCAGGTTGCCGCAGTTCCAGTCATGGGTCTGCACGATGACCTTGTCGCCGAGTTCCCGCTTGAGGTCATTGATCGCGGACGGCGGCAGGCCACGGAACTCCATCGCCGCCCGCCCGGAGTGGATCGCCTCCACGCGTACCACCTGCTTCTCGGCGAAGATGCCGACGAAGCCGTCGAGATAGGGCTTCCCCTTGTGGTAATAGTCCGGGTTGCGTTCGCCCTTGATCGCCTGGCCGATGTCGAGGGCGACGAACCTGAATGGCCCCGAGCCCATTACGTGCTGCTCGTACCAGCGCACATCCTTGTCGAGGATCGCCTTCGAGTAGATGAATGCAAAGGGATCCGCGAGCGACGGCAGGAAGCTGCCGGTGGCGAATTTCAGACGGAACACCACGGTGGTCGGATCGGGTGATTCGACCGAATCCACCACCGACCACCAGTCCTGCCGCGCGCTCAGCACGCCCTTCGGGGGGAAGATGATCTTGTTCCAGCTCGCCGCCACGTCGGCTGCGGTCAGCGGCGAGCCGTCGTGGAACTTCACGTCCGTGCGGATCTTGAACGTGTAGGTCTTGCCGTCATCCGTCGGCTTCGGGATCGCGGTGCAGAGATCGCAGACGAACTGGGTGGTGTCCGATGGGTTCTCCGGATTGACCCGCATCAGCACGCTGTAGAACGGCGCCATCGCATGGAGCATGGCAAAGGTGCCCTCGCGGTGACCGTCGAGGCTCGGCGGGGCATCCGCCGGGATCATGTACGTGAGCGTACCACCGCGCTTCGGGGTTTCTTCCCTGGTATTGGCTGCCATCGCCGGGCTGGCTGCGGTCATCGCTACGAGCCAGGCCGCGAACAGAACTGATCGCATGGTTGCTGCCTCCCTTGGTTTCGGTTCCTCCGGTTATTGGCCGCGACCGATCGTTGCGGTCGCCGGCGTCCTTCACTGCATCATCGCACCTCGCTGCACGCGGCGAAATGCCCCGGCCGCACCTCGCGCAGTTCGGGCCGCGCCTGCCTGCAGCTCTCCACCGCGATCGGGCAGCGCGGATGGAACACGCATCCGGGCGGTGGGTTGATCGGGCTCGGCACCTCGCCCTGCACCGGACGGAACGTGCGATGCGCCTCGACCGACGGGTCCGGCACCGGCACCGCCGCCAGCAGCGCCTGTGTATACGGATGTAGTGGATTGCCGAACAGCTCGTCGCTGTCCGCCAGCTCGACGATGCGGCCGAGATACATGACCGCGACGCGCTGGCAGAGATGCCGCACCACCGAGAGGTCGTGCGCGATGAACAGATAGGTGAGGCCGAACTGCTCGCGCAGGTCCTCGAGCAGGTTCACCACCTGCGCCTGGATCGACACATCCAGCGCCGACACGGCCTCGTCGCAGACGATGAACTCGGGCTCCAGCGCGAGCGCACGCGCGATGCCGACGCGCTGCCGCTGCCCGCCCGACATCTCGTGCGGATAGCGATCGGCAAAGCGCGGACGACAGGCCGCACACGGTCAGCAGCTCGCGCACCCGTGCCGTGCGCTTCGTCGCGTCGGGCTGGATGCCATGCACCATCATCGGTTCGCCGATGATGTCGCCCACCTTCATGCGTGGGTTCAGCGAGCTGTACGGATCCTGAAAGATCACCTGGATGCGACGGCGCAGCGCCAGCAGTTCCTTGCGCGACATCTGCGCGATGTCGACGCCGTCATACAGGATCTCGCCTGACGTCGGGCGTTCCAGCCGCAGGATGCAGCGGCCGGTGGTGGTCTTGCCGCAACCACTTTCGCCGACCAGGCCCAGCGTCTCGCCGCGACGCACGGCGAAGTCGATGCCATCGACCGCCTTCACTTCGCCGACGAGGCGACGCGCGACGATGCCCTCGGTGATGGGGAAGTGCATGCGCAGCTTCTTCACCTCGAGCAGCGGCCGGCCGATCGCGCTCATGCCGCCGCTCCGGTTTCACGCGCGACCTCTTTGCTGCGGAAGCACGCCGCCAGATGGCCGGGCATGTCCGCCGGTTCCAGTGGGGGCTGCGTCTGGGCGCACGCGTCGACCGCGAAGCGGCAGCGCGGCCGGAACGCGCAGCCGCCGTCAAGCCGTGTCAGATCGGGCGGCTGGCCTTCCACCGGATCGAGCCGTTCCTGCCGCGGACGGTCCAGTCGAGGGACGGAGCGCAGCAGCGCCATCGTATAGGGATGCCGTGGGTTATGGTACACGTCCGCCGCCGGACCGCTCTCCACCAGGCGGCCGGCATACATCACGTTCACCCGGTTGGCGTAACGCGCGACCACGCCCAGGTTATGCGTGATGATGATCAAAGCGACGTTCAGCCGCCGCGTCAGGTCCTTCATCAATTCGAGTATCTGTGCCTGGATTGTCACATCCAGCGCGGTGGTCGGCTCATCGGCGATGATCAGCTTGGGGTCGCAGGCCAGTGCCATCGCGATCATGATGCGCTGGCGCATGCCGCCGGAGAGCTGATGCGGATACTGCCTGCAGCCGCCGTTCCGCATCGGAGATGCCGACCAGGCCGAGCAGCTCGACCGCTCGTTTGTGCGATGCAGCCCGGTCCATGCCGCGGTGCTGTTCCAGCGTCTCGGTGATCTGCCGGCCGATGGTGAGCACCGGGTTCAGCGAAGTCATCGGCTCCTGGAATACCATGCCGATGTCTCCGCCGCGGACTTCGCGCATCTCTGCATCCGACAGTTGCATGATGTCGCGGCCGGCGAAACGAATCTCGCCCTGTGTGATGCGGCCGGGCGGATCGGGAATGAGGCGCAGTATCGACAGCGCGCTGACCGACTTGCCGGAGCCGCTTTCGCCGACGATCGCGACGGTCTCGCCGGGTTCGACGGTGTAGGAGATGCCGTCGACCGCGCGCACGGTGCCTGCACCGGTGCGGAACTCGGTGTGGAGATCCTTCACTTCCAGGAGTGGCGCCACCAGGCCTCCCCGACGCAGCCCCTGTGACTAGCGCTTGTTGGGTTTCTGTCCTCTGGCTTGGTATCGGTGGTGGCAGGCCAAGTCAACGCTGGCCGAGCGGGATGCTCCGGCGTGTCAGGCAACGGAGCCGAGGGTCCGAGCCGGCGGCGGCACTTGGCGTGTCATGCGCAGATGCCGGACCGCGTCGCGGTCCAGTTTCACCACCCGTCTCGTTGCCCGCCACACTTCGACGGCGCGGTGATAGGGATCCTGGGCCAGCAGGCCTTCGGCGACAGATGTCGCCTCTGCGTCCGTTCCGCAGTCGAGATCGTGCGCCTGAAGAATGTGGTCCTCGGCGTCGAGGATGTAGCAGCGATAGCCGACCATGGATTCTTTCCTGCTGTGGTCGCGCGCTTCGCAGAACGGATTAAACCCTAGTGAATAATTTCGATTATGCCAATAGTTTTTGGAAGCAACGAACTATTCGTATCTGCGATGGATCGATCTGCTTTGGCTGATCCGGGCCATCAACCGCGCGTGATACCAATGTGGTTCGTAAGAGGACAATCACAGCAAATTGCCTGTAGGTATGTGCCTCTCGCGTGCGCTCCGAAATGCGTGGGCTTTGTCACCGAACCTTGACCTGCGCTGCATGCATCCGAACCGAAACGCCAGCCGTTTCACGGCGCGCACGAAAGAAAGGACGCAATCATGAAGAGAAAGCTCGCCATCGTCCTGGCGCTGATGGCGCTCGCCGGCACCGCGCCATTGCTGACGGCCTGCTACACGACGCAAGGCGCAGGCGAGGACCTGCAGGCAGCGGGTCACGGATTGGAACACTCGGCGGAACGGCACACTGGCTACTAGCGCCCGGAATCATTTGAACGCTTACGACCGGGCCGGATCCCCGCTTTCGCGGGGATGACGACACGACACGACATGACGACATGACACTGGCTGCGAGCACCAACCAAAGGAGACCGACATGGACAAGGATCGCATCGAGGGCGCAGGCAAGCAGGCGAAGGGCAAGGTGAAGGAGACCTGGGGCAAGGTCACCGGTGACACCAAGACCGAAGCCGAGGGCAAGGCCGACAAGGCCGAAGGGAAGGTGCAGAACGCGGTTGGCGGGATGAAGGATGCGGCTCGCGACGCGCGTGACAAGGTCACCGGCAAGGAGTGATCCGCAGTGCCCACACTGCTCCTGATCATCCTGATCATCCTGCTGCTCGGCGCACTGCCGACATGGCCGTATAGCGCCGGCTGGGGCTACTACCCGAGCGGCGGCCTCGGACTGGTCCTGCTGATCGTCGTCGTTCTACTGGTGATGGGACGAATATGACGATGTCCTCCCTCTCTCGTCTCGGGAGAGGGAGGACCTAAATTTCAGGCGGCTACCTTTTCCGCCCGCACGTCCTTGATGTCGCGGAACGCGAGGGCAGGTGAAAGTTCGGCGGCGCGCCGCATCATGAATGCCGAGGTCGCGAGAAACACGGGATCACCGTCCACGTCGTCGGCCATCGCACTGCGATTGTCGGCGATGAATTTTTGCAGGGCCGGCCGGTCAGTGGATGACACCCAGCGCGCGAGTGCATAGGGCGTCGCCTCGAAGCCGATCGCAACGCCGTACTCGGCCGCCAGCCGCGCGGCCAGCACGTCGAGCTGCAACGTGCCCACGACACCGACGAGCGGCGCGGCGCCGTCCTGCGGTCGGAACAACTGCACGACGCCCTCTTCCGCCAATTCGCTCAGTGCCTGTCGCAGCTTCTTGGCCTTCATCGCGTCGTCGAGCCGAACGCGACGCAAGATTTCCGGGGCGAAATACGGCACGCCGACGAAGTTGATATCTTCGCCGTCGGTCAGCGTATCGCCGATGCGCAGGGTGCCGTGGTTGGGAATGCCGACGACGTCGCCGGCGAATGCCTCATCGGCGATCTCGCGCTCGCGTGCGAAGAAGAACTGCGGAGCGTGCAGTGGGATCTGCTTGCCGGTGCGCACCTGCTTCAGCCGCATGCCGCGCGTCAGTCGTCCCGAACAGACGCGGGCGAAGGCGATGCGGTCGCGGTGATTCGGATCCATGTTCGCCTGGATCTTGAACACCAGCGCGGTGAGGCCGGGTTCGCCTGCATCGACCGTGCGCGTGTCGGCCGGCTGCGCGCGCGGCGGCGGACCGTATTCGGCAAGTCCGTTCAGCAGATCGTTCACGCCGATGCCTTTGATGGCGCTGCCGAAATACACCGGCGTCAGATGTCCGGCGTTGAATGCGTCGCGATCGAACTCGGGCAGCGCGGCGCGAATCAGATCCACCTCGTCAGCCAGCGACTGGAGGCGCGGATCGGATTGCGGCAGGTCGGCGGTCAAGTGCAGTTCGGGCGCGCGCAGATCGTAGGTGCCGGCGAAGTCGGCGGCGCGGCCCACCGGCCAGGTCACAGGCGCGGTGTCGAGCGCAAGGGTGGAGGCGATCTCGTCCAGCAATTCGATCGGATCGCGGCTCTCGCGGTCCATCTTGTTGATGAACGTGACGATGGGGATGTCGCGCAGGCGGCAGATCTCGAACAGCTTTCGCGTGCGCGCCTCGATGCCCTTGGCGGCGTCGATCACCATCACCGCGGAATCGACCGCGGTGAGCGTGCGGTAGGTATCTTCGGAAAAATCCTCATGGCCTGGCGTGTCGAGCAGGTTGAACACGCAACCGGCGTGTTCGAAGGTCATCACCGAGGTGACCACGGAGATGCCGCGATCGCGCTCGATGCCCATCCAGTCGGAACGGGTGCGGCGGCGCTCACCCTTGGCGCGGACGTTGCCGGCGAGCTGGATGGCACCGCCGGCGCGCAGCAGGTGCTCGGTCAGCGTGGTCTTGCCGGCGTCGGGATGGGAGATGATCGCGAAGGTGCGGCGGCGGGCGATCTCGGTGGCGGCGTCGTGCATCGGGGCCTCATACGAAGGCGCCGGGGAGGGACCCGCCGGCGCCGCGTGCCTTCATATAGCGATCCGCGAGGCCGTCGGTAGGGGAGGGCGCGTGGGCAGCGAGGGCTCAGCTCTCTTCGGAGCCGTCGTCCGGCGCTGGCCCTTGGCGCGGCCGGTGAGTATCTGGCGAAGCGCTCTGCGTCCCGCGCGCTTCGCTCGCCTTCTGCTCGGCCATCATCGCCTCCTCCTCGGCGATTGCGGTGGCCTTGGCCGCGGGGTCAGGCGGGTAGGAGAACGCGGCGAGCGCCTGCGCCGAGGTCATCAGGTCTCTGCGCCAGTTGGGGATCTCCTTGCCGAAGCGATCGCGCGGCCGGAACACGGCGGGGATCGGTTCGGCGCCCTGTCGCAGCGCGACGAACCCGGGCGGCACTTCCGCCGGCTTGACGACCGGTTCCTCAGGCGGCGGCTTCGGCGCGGAGACCTGCGGTGCCTTTGTCCCGACAGACTTCGCGGACGGCGCGGCGACGGTCTGCGGCTTGCGGAAATAGCGGTGCGCCGTTGCGTAGGCGCGGCCGACGGCAAGTGCGTTGCTGCGCAGGCGCATCACCGTTTCGTCGGACATGCCGGGGCGGGCGGCACGGGCAAAATTGTCCATGGCCGACTGAGCGGCGGCGACAGCGATGGCGGCGAGCATGGCGTCGGCCGGATCGCGCGGGTCGAGCGAGTCGAACAGTTCCTGCGTGGATTCCCGGTTCTCGGCCAACGCGGTCGGGTCGTCGTCGTCGCCCGGTGTGGTGGCCGCGAGGATCTTCAGCAGGCGCCTGGAGAACATGCGCGAAGGCGGACCACTGGAGCTGGTGGGGAAAGGGGTCGATGCGTGATCCGGGGTCTGCATGTCCATTTTGGTTCCTCCCGCTGCGGTGCGATGCCGGCCGCGGGAGTATACGAACAGAACATGAACATTAGATTAAACGCCGATGTTGCTGCGACGAGCGTCCTGAGAGAAGGGTCCGGACGTACCTCCTCAGTCGCAGAGCTGCACGTCGAGGACGTACCAGCACTTCTGTCCGCCGTTCCCGGAGGCCTGCTGACCGGTGTTAAGCCCATTGCCGGCTAAGGACATGCCGTAACCATCGACCACCCAACGACCGGGCCGTGCGCCGTAGGACCCCAGGAGCTCCACTTCTGCCTTCGACGCGGCATGACCGTTGACGAGGTAGCCCTGAGATTGCGCAGGCGTGCCGGCCGCCATGCCGAGACCCAGGGCGACGGCGAGGGCCAGAGCCCTCTTCGTGGTCCCCTTCCATTCGCCTTGCCCAAGCGGGGGCTGCTGCCGCGACGGAGAATAGTGAGGCAGCAAGCGGAACGGGCTGAACTGTGTGCCCTCGGCGAGGCCGTCGCTTAGTTCCTTTGAAGTCATCACCCGAGTTCCCGTGCGCCAACAGATTCAAACACTTCTGCGGCCCGCCAGGTAAGTGGATATTCCCCGTACGTAATATCGCGATGCCGGTTCGGCCTGCGCGCCTGCCGATCGTCTGGGCTGACCGCGCCCCCGACCACATGCGAGCTCCACCTTCGAAAACTCAGGCCACGAACGGCACCAAGGCGGCCCACACTGCGACCAGACCAAGAGCCATCCCGGCAGCGGTGACATAAGCGCGCATCGGTCCTCTCCGTTTCGCTTCGACCAGGATGGCGACCGCGAGCAAATGGCGCTGTGATCTATCAAACAGGCAGGTTGGTTTTTGCGGCTGCACCCATCCAGCCCCGAGGACGCTGCAGCGGCGGACATTCCGACACCCGGGCTGGGCTAGTTGGAGGAGAAAGCCGTGGGCGGAAGGAGAAGGGCCAGAAATGGTGCCGGCCTCTCCGCGCCATGCTCTGAGCTAAGGAGCGGAGTGGCAGATGTCTTTATTGGACGGCGTAGGCCAATCCGGCGAGGCCGAAGCACATGCCGACGAAGATGCCCATGAAGTAGTCAATCGGGGTCATAACTCGTTCCACCTCATGTCACCGGCTCCAGCCGCGGCCTGAGTACGCAATGGCTGATGCTGGGTCAGCTCGACGATGCACTGGCAAATGAAGCAACGCTGGGTCTGCTCATCGCTGAATGCGTCGTACCTTCGGCCGCAGTCGGTACAGGTATATGACCTCAGCGCCATATTGGCGGGCTCCCCAAGCATTGGGCTGGGCGCCTGAGCTGACCGCGCCACATGGCCCTTGACCACATGCACGCGCGCCGATGGCGCCCGCCCTCGAACCTCAAGCCACGAACGGCACCAAAGCGGCCCACACCCCAACCAGACCAAGAGCCATTCCGGCAGCGGTGACATAAGCGCGCATCGGTCCTCTCCGTCTCGCTTCGACCAGGATGGCGACCGCACGCATATGGCGCTGTGAATTAGGATACAGTCTGGCTGAATTTGGGCGCCGATGTGATTTGAGGCCGGACAAAGAAAGAAGGCCGGCGCTGGGTGCCGGCCTCTTCAAGCGAGCAGAAGCTAGCCCGCCGTTGGCTTCGCCTGGGGTTGATACAACCACGTGCCAGGGCTCGATTGGCTGGCATACAGCTGGACCGGCCGTCCGCTCGAGGTCTGCGTCGTGGTGGCGGTCGGTGCGCTCCCCGTTGCCGGCTTGGCCATCATTCCGGGGAGCTGTGTGAAGAACGTGTTGGGAGTCTGGCCACCCGAGCTGTCGGCGTATGCCGAGCCGAGCCCAAGAGTGAGTGTCGCAGTCGCAGCAAGGATCATGGTCTTCATGGTCTCGCTCCTTGTGCTGGTATGGCCCTTCGATGGGCTGTTACCCTAACCCTCGCCCATCCGCTCTGTTGCAGCGCAGAGCCAGCTGTCATCGACAGTTCACACGCCATACGCGCGATCTGCCTGGGCGATTTTTGTCGACCGAGAGGGACCCGTACGCGGCACACATCAGCAGAACGGCGTTATCATTGGCCGATCGGCAATAGCCCCTTCGACCTCGGCCGATCACGTCGTGCGAAACTCAGGCAATCCCTGTGAAAGCGCAGTTGGCGGCTACCGCGACACTGCCGTTACGGGAGACGCTGCGGCCACGACGACAGTGATCGAGCGGATTGCCCTGGGCCACACAGTGCCCCCCAACGCCATCTAAAAGCAGTAGTAGCTTGTCGTTGGTTTGGTCAGCATGCCGTAGCTGTTGTCGCGGCTCGCAAGCTGCGAACCGCTACACAACCTCTCACGGGAGTCCGGTGAAACGTAGTCAATGGGCCTTGTAAAGGGCGCGGCTTCAGACTTCCCCACTCGGGCGCTGTTATCAGCCCCCTGCGGGGGAGGAGTGTTTGACGGTGCTGCACAGTTTACCAGCGCGGCGATGATAGCAAGAACCAGCAACCGCTGCATCGTCGCGTCCCCTGGCTTTGATGCGATGAAACGATATCCACACAACGTGACACGTACGGAGGCAGCCTTGCAAGTTGCGGGTCGCATTGAAGCGTTCAAGCAAGGGGCGGCCTTCAACGTCCGCGCTGGTGGACGACGACGCCCAGCCCTCCCTCCGGCCTGAGCCATAGTAGGCCCTGACTCGCCGGAGAACGCCATTCGAGCCCTCATGCAGAAAACTCATCCTCTATCGACGCTTCGATATCCGCAGAAATCCGTCACTCGATGGAACCATTCGAGCACTCGAACGCCGATACGAAGCGACGCAAACGACAAGCACGGCCAGTGCCAGAGGAGACGAAAAGGGCATGCCTGCAAAATGCGGCTGCAACGCAATCGGGCATTTGCGGCCGCACCCACCATCCAGCCCCGAGGACGCTGCAGCCTGCGGTATTCCGACATCTGCTGCGCTGATGGCGCAAAGCAGCCCCAAGGACCTAACGGGGCTGAGTTGGAGGAGAAAGGCTCTGACGGAAACGAGAAAGGCCGGCACTGGTGCCGGCCTCTCCGCCTCACGCTCAGAACTTGAATTCAGCCTTGGTTGCCGCCGCCGTTCTGGTCGGGCTGAAACAGCCATGTTCCGCGGTTCGCGTTGGTCACGTAGGCGTCGATCGCTCGCCCATCCTGCGTCGGCGCAACGTTCTGTACCGGCGTCTTGGCGATCACGCCGGGAAGTAGCGTGAAGAAGGTGTTGGGCGTCTGGCCGCCTGTGCTGTTGGCATCTGCGTACGCCGAACCGACCCCAAGGCCGAGCACCGCCACTCCGGCAAGGATCATGGTCTTCATGGTTCTCTCTCCTCATGTGTCCGCGACTGACGCGGCGCTTGTTGATGACAGGCGGGAAGATGCACGCCGACCGCGCGCGGCGCTCTGAAGTGCTTCACCGTCTGGAAGCGGCGGCCACAGCTCGATTGGCGCGGGCCGCCCAGTCGCGCGATAATTCGCTCCAAGCATTGCCTCGACCGGAACGGGAACCGATGAAGATCATGCTGGTTCGTGGGGCCGCTGTGGTTGTCGCTCTTGGCCTGTGCGCGGCCTGTGCGCCGATTGGCACCTATGTGGTGAGCCACAAGACGGATTACGTGTTCCCCCGCGGTGGCGGTGGCGGTGGTGGCGGCAACGGCGGCTGACGACGCCACGGGTGGCCTGTCAGCCAGGGCAAGAAGAAGCCCCAGACGTGCCGTGGCTGAGTTGGAGGAGAAAGACTCAGGCCGAAACGAGAGAGGCCGGCAGTCGTGCCGGCCTCTCCGCTTCACACTTGAGCTCGAGTTTAGCCCTGGTTGCCGCCACCGCCGTTCGGATCGGCCTGGAACAGCCAGGTTCCGCGGTTCGAGTTGGCGACGTAGGCGTGGACCGCCTGCCCGTTCTGCGCTGTCGCGACGGCCGGCGCGTTCTGCACCGGCGCCTGCGACACGACGCCCGCCAGCTCGGTGAACTGGGTGTTGGCGACCTGGCCACCCTCGCTGTCGGCGTAGGCGGAGCCGATGCCAAGACTGAGCGCGGCGGCTGCGGCAATGATCATGGTCTTCATGGTTCTCTCTCCATCTTCCGGCCTCGCCTTCGGGGCGGGCCATGTTTGCGTCCGGGCGACTGCCCTTTTGCGATGGGCGGAAGATGGGTTTCCAAGCCCCGCGCGATAATCGGCCGACTTGGCATAGGATTTATGCGCGCTTCGATGCAAAAGCTGTGACCGGGGTCATAGACCGGCTCATCGCGACGCGGGTCAATCAACCCAGCGGGCCTTGCGGCTGGGCCGGCCATCCGGGTCCCCGCGCTTTCCTATGGGCGCCGGATCGCCCTCTCTATGCGTTTGTCGGGCACCAGCCACATCAGGGCGACCACCACGTAAAGCGCGTTTGCGATTCGGGTGTCGACAAATGCCAGCAGAATTCCGGACACATAACAGACGGGCGAGATCTTGCCCTTGATGTCGGACCCGAGCGCCCGCGCGAGCGCCGAACCGCTGCCCTGCGACCGGATGATCACGGTCTGCAGCAAGTACCAGGCGATCGCCGACATCAGCAGCGAGACGCCGTAAACGGCGGTCGGGATCGGCGAGAGGTGATATTCACCCATCCAGCTGGTGGTGAAGGGGACGAGCGAGAGCCAGAACAGCAGGTGCAGGTTGGCCCACAAGATCCGGCCATTGACACGATGAACCAGGTGGAAGAAGTGGTGATGATTGTTCCAGTATATCGCCACGTAAATGAAGCTCAGGACATAGGCAAGAAAAACCGGGATTGCGTCATGCAACGCGCTCAAATCGGCACTGTGAGGAGTCTTCAGTTCAAGAACCATGATAGTAATGATGACGGCAATCACGCCGTCACTGAATGCGACAAGCCGCTCCTTTTCCATCCCGACCCCTTCTCGGTCACGCGGTGTGCGCCAGGTTTGTCCGAGACTGCTTCGTCGCTTCGCGCCTAAAAAGAAACCCCGACACCGGCTTCGCCTCTTCCGTCATTCCCGCGCAAGCGGGAATCGAGCCTCACGAGGTTCCTTCGGTGTACTGGATTCCCGCTTGCGCGGGAATGACGGATGGAGCTTGCGCGCGAGGAACTACGCCAGGTTCATCCAGGGCGGGTCTGCTGGACGGCCAGTATGGAACTCGCAAATGACATTGGCGCTCGACCGGGACGGTGCGTCGAGGCTGCTACTGCGCCGCCGCTGTGGTCTCATAATTGGCGAGCACGGTGCGCAGCCAGCCCGCTGGCATGCCGGCGAAGAAGCGCGCCTGCAGCTCGGTAAGACGCAGCTTTGTCACACCCGCCCGCTCTGGCGTGAAGAACGCCGGATCGCGGGTGAACATCAGATAGGCCTGCATCTCGTTGTACATCAGTTCCTCTTCGCCGACGTCGTACTCCTCCCTTGCGAGAAAGGCGCGCACCCCGGCTCGCTCTTGTCCGGTCAGATGCTTCAGCCAGAAATCGTGCACGTATTCCGCATAGGCGGGATTGCTGAAGAACTCGCCGTGCGACAGCTCGTGGCGCAGGATCGCCCCGCGGACCGACGCGGTGATCCGCGGATCGGAACCGACCGCGGGCAGTGAGATCAGCCCCGCTGTGACATCCTCGGTGAGCCATCCCTCTTCGCGCAGCAGCGTCCGCAGCTTCTCCTCCTGCGGATCCAGCGTGATCCGCTGGCTGTCGGCGCGCTCGAAGAAGCGGGCCAGCGCGGAGGCGGCATAGTCGTGGCCAAGATAGAACGTCTCTACCGTATCGCCGTTCGCGTGGATGGCCGCGTCCAATTCGCTATCGGTCAGCACGTGGTCGCGCGGCATTCCCGCCTTCTCCACGAACGCCGCCACCCGGTTGAGCATCTCCCCCTGCTCACGCAGCGAGGCGAAGTCCAGCACCAGAACCCGCGGATTATCGGCGAGGCGGAACACGGTGAGTGAGGTGGCGACGTGCTCGCTGATTTCGTCTTCCGCCGCAAATTCGATCCGGAACGCCGGCACGCCCAGGACCGGAGAATGGGCAGGAGCGGGCGCGACTACCGTAGGCGGTGGCGCAGCGGGATGCGGCCACAGGAGCCAGCCGGCCAGGACAACGCCAGCACCAATGACCGCCGCGAGCGGCCAAGGGGCACGCCGTCGGCGGCGCACCGATAGGATACGAACCGTATCGTCGTCGCCCCGCTTAGGCACCCACGTTGATCACCTGCACGCGGCGATTGAGTGGTTCAGGTGTCTGCGGCGGGGTCGTGATCAGCAGCCCGTCCTCGCCCACGCCGACCGCGTGCAGGCGGTGCGGATCGACACCGAACTTCTTCGCCACGTAGTCCACCACAGCCGCGGCGCGGCGCTCGGACAGGGCACGGTTGTAGTCGCGTGAGCCGACGGTGTCCGTATGCCCCTCGATGCGGAACCGGTAAGCCGCCAGATCCTTGCTGGCGAGCGCGCGGCCGAGTTCGTCGAGCGTGCGGATTGCATCGGCTGTCAGGTCCGCGGAGCCGGTGGCGAAGTTCACCGTCAGGTTCACCGACGGATCGGCAGCCGGCGTCTGGGCGGCGGGGGCCGCCTTGTTGGCGGCGACCCGTGGCTGACCGGAGGCGTGCGTCCCCGCAGCCGGTTGCTGCGGGGCAGCGTCGGTGGTCGGCGCGGCCAGCCTGATCCCGCGCGTGCCGCCGGATCCCGGATTGCCGGTGGGTGTCAGCGATTTGATGATCTGATCGGCCGACGGATTACCCTGAGCGAGGGCCGACACGCTGCCGGGCAGCAGCGGAGCGACGATGACTAGGGCGGTCAGGAAACGCACGGGGCAATCCTCCAGGTTCGGCACGCTTTTAGCACGAAAGTGGATGCAGAGGGTGGAATAAGACCGCAGCGGCGCAGGTCTTGGAGCACGCAATCTACCGTCGCGACGCGCGGGGTTGTCTTGCGTGGTCAACGCCGAGAAAGGGCTGTGTGATGGAAGTCAGCGAGTTGCTAAGGCAGAAGGGTTCAGAGACCGCCGGCAGACTGATCGCCAGGTGGAGCCGTTTCAGGTTCGTGTTCCCGCTCGCGACCTCGGGCTACTGTGCAATACACTGGCTGATCGCCCATAACTTCTCCTTTTACATCATGTCCGGCGCATTGGTCTTCGGTGCCGTGGCCGCGATGGCCGCAGCATGGGTTTCAGATTGGATCTCCGCTCCTTCATCGACGTGATCGATTTCGAAGCTCCGTCACTCCGGTAGACCGGCCTTGCGCAACCCGTCGGTCATGCGCGCGAACTGAGCGAGGAAGACGGCATTGTCCGACCATCCGTCGCTGTCCTGCAGCCAGGCGGCCGACGGTGTAATCCGGCATCAGCCGACGTAAGTCGGTGACGGCGGCGCGGGCTTCGCTCTCGCGACCCGTCAACGCGTATCTGCAACGCACGCTCGAAGAGGGCGAGCGATTGCGCGAGCTGTCCGCGCGAATAGGGTTGGTTGAGGACCGCCCAGCCACGCATCGCAAGGTCGACCGCGTTCGGGTTGTTGGGTCGCGCGATCTCAGCGTTGCGACTCTCCTGATCGGTCAGTTCGAGATCGAGCCGCCGCGCCAATCGGCCGGTGACGAGGTCCTGCAATTGCATCGATCTGGACCAGTCGCCCTCGAAGCTGTCCGACCAGATCGCGGCGCCGGTCTCCGTGCTGATCAGCAGCACGCTGACACGGACCTTTGACTCGGTCCTGCGCAGGCTGCCGTCGAGGATGTAGCGCACGCCGAGTTCGTGGCCGACCCGCTTGGGATCTATGCCTTTGTAGGCTCGGGCGGTACTCGGCGCGATGACGAAGCTGTCCTCGATCCGCGCGAGATCGGCGGCGAGATCGTCAGTCACGGCTTCCGCGAAGTATTCCTGCTCCGGTTCGTTGCTGAGGTTCGTCAGCGGAAGCACGACGATCGAGAGGCGGTGCGCCGATTGCTGCTCGCCCGGACGGAACCGCCAATACGCAGCGCCGCCGCCGGCCAGGAGAAGCAGCAGTATGACGAGGGCACCGAGCGCGAAACGCAGATGCCGCCGGGCGGGCATTCGGCCTGGAGCCTGGCCGCCACGTTAACGCCATCGCCGTGCAGGTCGGTGCCATCGGCAATTGCGTCGCCGACGCCATGCTCCTCGATCGCCGGGTCTATCAGGATGCTGCGCAGCGTTCGCAAACGTGCAAGTGTCCCCGCGTCATCCAGCCCGATCAGTCGGCTGTAACCGACCATATCGGCGTAGAGCACGACGATCAGCTTCCGCCGATCCGGCGTCCCGCCAGTCGTTTCAGAAGCGTTGGTCACCGACATCGCATAACGGATGTTCTCAGAACACGCCCTGAGCGCGCAGGATTGGCATGCGGACCCGGAGCGCCTTGTCCACCACCTGGCGCAGCTTGTCGCGGCCCTCGTCGTCCAGGTTGACGCCGATGTCGCGCACCCATTCCTCTTTGCGGTCTTCGCTCTCGCCTGCCTGCAGGCGGTCGATCACGTAGAGATCGAACAGCGTGCAAGGCGCTCCTGTCCCCAGCGCGTAGCTCGCCGCGGCGATCGGACGGCCGAGATTCTCGGTGCGGCCGAGGTTAGCCGAGGTGACACGATTGAAGCGCATGGCCTGCGCCGTCGGCGCGGCGCCGGGCCGCGCTGCCGGCTCGGCCAGATCGAGGCCCACCAGGATGCCGATCAGCTCGGCCGGATTGTCGCGCCTGCCGTCGATGTCGGGCAGTGCCAGAAGGTCGCCGACGCGCTGCGGGCCCGCCGCCAACGCCTCGGTGATCGGGCCATAGAACGCACGGTTGAGCGCGGCGCGACCGGCCGGCATGTCGGCCTCGTATGGCATTTCGTCGGGGCTGATGTTCAGCGCCAGCCGCACATCCATCAGGGCCGCGTCGCGCGCCGCCGGGCTCATACGCCGGGCGCCGCGCACGTAGACGTCGTGGCGCAGCGAGCGATCCAGGCACATGTCCTTCACCAGCTCGCGCAGCATCGGATCATCGAAGCGCTGCGTCACCTCGCGCTGCTCGGCCGTGAGGGTGAGCTCGGGGAAGTTCTCGATCAGGCTCGCCGAGCCGACCCAGTCAAGCTTGGCCTCGGCGAACGAGGCCATGATGTCGGCGTGGAAGCAGGGCGCCCACGAATCGTTCATGTACTCGTGCGCCAGGTAAGGCGCCGGCAGGGTGGCCAAGCGCTCGACCAGCGAATTCACCCAGGGCAGCCGGATGATCTGCAGCGCATCCGCCTTCTGCAGTTCCTGCACCAGCTTGAGGCCTTCCTCGGCCTGACGGTCGCTGCGCGTTGCGAGGCGCCGGCCGCAATCGCGCATTACGCGCTGCATGCCAAGGGCGCCGCCCCAGGCCGGCAGCGCATTGTAGCTGACGTGCACCGCACCGCCCGGCTTCACCTTGGCGCGGAGCAGCCGCACGACCCCGGCCTGCACGGCGGGCGGTACCCAGCTCCACAAGCCGTGCATGCTGACGAAGTCAGCCTCGGGAACCTGAGCCGCGGCGGGGTCCTCGGCCAACGTGGACAGATCCGCCTCGAGGAAGTTGACGTTGTCGATCCCGGCCTGCGCCGCCCAGGCACGCGCCGACGCGACGTGCGCTGGGTTGAAGTCGATGGCGGTGACCTTCCAGTGCGGATTGCTCGCTGCCAGGACCAGGGCGCCGAGCCCTTGGCCGCAGCCCAGTTCCACGTAGCTCAACGGATCGTCGGGGCCGGGCAGCGGCGAGACAACGCCACCCAAGAGGCATGCCAGCGCGATCACCGATGGCGACTGTTGGCGGTAGTAGCCGGTCATGTAGGTGATGTCGGTTACATAGCCGCCGCCCCAGCCACTCATGCCGCCTTCTCCACCTTCTGCGCCTCGATCACCTCTGCCTCGAACACCGCGTCCGCTGCATCCCCACGGGCGATGAAGCCGCCGTCCGGCCCAGGCACCCAGGTGTTCCAACCCAGACGCGGCGGTGGATCGGACGTTGCGTCGAGGCGGAGTGGTGGCACGTCGTGCGCCGCCAGCACAGGATTGATAGCGAACCCTAGCTCATAGCCGACATAGGCGCGCACCAGCGACACCAGCCGGTGCAGCGCAATGCGATCCGGCAGCAGCCGCTGGAAGCCCTTCAGATCGAGCGGGCCGATGCGCAGGATGATGCGCGCCTGCGGATCCCAGGCCCGCACGCCGGCCGCGGCATCGACCCCGAGGCGGCACCAGGCGCCGTTCCTCGCCAGCCTGGTGCGCTGGTCGGGCGGGAGCGGCAGCCAGGCGCCGGCGAATTCCACCACCTCGACGCGCATGCCAAGCCAGTCGGAGGTGAGGGCGCCAAGCCGATCGGCCGAGCGCGGGCGCAGCGCGAACAGTCCGGCGTAGTGAAGCAGCGGTTCCGTGCCGGCCGCCAGCCGATCCGCCAGATGCGGCGTGCCATAGCCGGTGAGCGCCAGCAGCACCCGTGCCACCTGGTCCTGCGAGCGCGCCGCCGTTTCCGCCGCCCTCGCCGGCCGGTACTTGATGCCGCCACGGGCGAAGAACGCCACGAACCGGTGCGCCAGCAGGTCCAGGAAGTCGCGCAATGCCGTCGATCGGGACCGCAGCGCCTGGGTGACGACCTCGGAGTAGTAGCGCGGCAGCACCCCGGATGGGCCGAAGAGCCCCATCAGGCCGACCGTCACCTCCGGCGGCGAGTCGCCCGGCTGGCGGACATCGAGGACGTCGGCCGGCGGATAGACCAGTCCCGCCGGGGAGTGAAACCGCACGGCATCGGCAGGGTCCTGCGCCCGCCGGGCGCGAGTCAGAACGCGCACCGCAGCGTCGAAGCGGAAACGCCGCGGCTCTGCTGCCAGCCAGCCCAGCGCGGAGCGGCGCCTCATGTCGGCAAGGCCAAGGGGGCGCTGCCCCCTTGGAGCCCCCGCCAGGGGACAGTCGTCCCCTGGACCCCTCGGACTGGTTTGTTGAAGGGGGGGCCATCAGCAGTGGAGCGGTTCCAACGGCTGAGCCCGGCCCCCCCTTCAACAAACCAAACTGACAGGGATCCAAGGGCCGGCGGCCCTTGGCAGGGGGTCCAGGGGGACAGCGTCCCCCTGATCATGCCAGCACACGGGTGCCGCTGCGGGCGGGCCAGGCGGCGACCGTGCCGGAGCGGCCTCGGAGGGTTGCTCGGGTGCGGGTGAAGCTGTTGACCGTGCCGTGCAGCGCCAGGAAGTGCTCCAGCACCGCGGCGAGCAGGTAGAGGCCGCCTGCCTGCCAGGTGCGAGGATCGAATTCCAGGGTGACATCGAGGCCGCGGCAGAAGCCGCCGGCGCGGCCTGGGGCGCGGGCGGTGCCGGGTCCGGCGGTGATGCCGGTCAGCGCCTCGATCGCCGCGCGGGTTTCTGCCGTGTCGCGCAGGTCGTACAGGCGCAGCACCTCCTTCAGGGCGGCGGCGCCCTCGGGACCGCCGGTGACCGAGAGGTGGCCCAGCGAAAGATGCGACACCAGGCGCCAGAAGCCGGCCTCGCGCACCGGCGGGCGGAGGGTGGGCGTGGCGGCGGTGACGGCGTTCAGCGAGGCGACTGCGGCGGCACCCTCGACCAGACGCAGGCGGGGGTGGCCGCCGCCGAACGGCAGTTCCGTGGGCAGGTCGCGGTTGACGCACAGCGCGTCGATCGAGAGCACGGCCTCGGCTGGCCTGTCGGGGTCGAAGTCAGGGTCGTGCGGGGCGAGGAACACCTCGGTGCCCGGCACGCCCGGTGCGGCCGCGCGTCGCGCCACGTGGTAGAAGCCGCCGGGGACGCCGGGTTCCGGGTCGCCCTCCGTCAGCCGGTGGAATGGGCGCCAGGGGCGGGCGGTGCCGTCGGGCAAGGTCTCGCGCACCCGCTCGACGCTCCAGACCTCCGCGGCGCGTGGCCGGCGGGCGTCGGGGACGACACGGTATTCGGTGTCCTGGTGGGTAAGTGTGACCGGCTCGCAGCGCTGCGGGAACAGGTTGACCAGGGGCGTGCAGCCAAGCGCCAGGGATTGCTGGCCGATGGTGCGCTCCAGTTCCGGCAGCGAGCGGTCGAGGTAGACGAAGACCTCCAGCCGGTTGCCGCCGGACACCATGGTCTTGGTGTCCATCCGCGTGAGGTCGAGGAACAGGAACTTCTCCGGGAACGCGAAGTATTCGGTGAGCAGGCGGAAGCCGGAGAAGCCGCGTGCCGACCAGGGCAGCAAGGCCTCGTCGGGGGAGAAGCCGACCGGCTCGATCGCGCTGGCGGGCGCGATGACCGGCGCGGGATCCACCGCGCTGTCGGCGTAGGCGACTGAGATGGTGTGGGCACCCAGCAGTTCGTACAGCGCGAGCGCCTGGTTGGTCGGGCCGCGCAGGAAGAAGCGCAGCCGGTCGACGCCGAGCTGGGCGAAGGTGGCCTCGGGCGAGGCGCATTTCAGCGTGATGCGCAGCACGCCGGTCGCGCCGGCGGCGGATGGGTTGGCGGGCGCCACGATCGGCTGGCCGGAGAGGCGGACATTCTCCACCTGGACCGGCCATAGCGTGAGGGGGGCGGTGGTGCGGTAGCGGAGTTCCTCGCCGTGCACCGGTTCGGTGTCGATGGCGATGCCGGCGGGGAGGCGGGCCGGATTCATCAGGTCCGGCTGGCAGTCGAACTGCGCCACCATGCAGGACGGCATCGGGGAGAGGTAGTGCGGATAGAGCAGGCCGAGCAGCGCATCGGTCAGTTCGGGGAACTCGTCGTCGAGGCGGTGGTGGACGCGGGCGGCGAGGAACGCCACGCCTTCCAGCAGTCGGGCGACGTGCGGATCGTCCACTGCGTCGGCGGACAGGCGTAAGCGGCCGGCGATCTTGGGGTGTGTGTCGGCGAACTCCGCGGCGAGGCGCTTGATCGCGTCGAGTTCGCGTTCGTAGTAGGGGAGGAGGGAGTCAGACATCGGCACCCTCACCCGCCGCGCAGAGCGCGGCGACCTCTCCCGCATGCGGGAGAGGTGAGGTGGCGGCTACACCACATTGCCGGGACGCACCACGACTTCTTCGGTCATCCGGTCGACCAGTGTGTCGAACGTCACCGACTCCGGGGCTGGCTCCGCGTGCAGCACTGCCTCGATGCGCAGGCGCAGCGTTGCCTCCAGCCGGTCCTGGGCATCGAGCAGGTGGACGCGGACGGATAGGAAGCGAGGCTCGAAGCGGCGGATCGTCGCTTCGATCTCCTGCCGCAGCTCCTCGCGCCGCTGGGCGTCGCTGAACGCGCCCGAGGCAAAGTCGGGCATGCCGTAGCCGATTGGCGAGGTGGTGAGCTGCGTCATGTGGGCTGGCCACGACCGCCAGCGCCGCCTGGCGTTCAGCAAGGCCTCGAGGTCGCGGCGCACGGCATTGCGCAATGCCACCATGGAGTCGACGGCCGATACCGCCGGGTCGCGAGCCTGGTCCGGAGCGTCGTCGAGCAGGCGATCGAGCAGCGGCGACTGGACGCGCGTGGGCTGCCGATTGCCGGCGCGGCCACTCACGCGACGTCGAACCGGAAAGTGCCGAGGTCCATCATTGGCACCGCGTCCTCGCCGATGATGAGAAGGCGCTGGCCGACACCGCGCACCGGGGCGCCTTCGGTCTCGCGCCAGTCGGTCTCCCGGCCGAGGCGCAGCGCTTCGGTTAGCGGATCGTCTGCGACGTAGATCGCGGGGAGATACACCTCGCCATCCGGGCCGTTGGCGACCGACATCGATGCACGCCGCCACAACAGATCGCGCGGGCGCTTCGGTGCGTGGAATTCGAGCGTCTGCACACGCTCGGTCGGAATCCAGAAGTACTTGCCGGTGGTGGTCAGCACCTCGAAGCTGCCGGCGAGCAGATCGTCCGCATCGCGCAGGTCGTCGAACGCCGCGTCGCCGTGCTTTCCCGACGCATGCGGGCGCGCCGCTTCGGCGGCCTCGGCCTGGCGTGCGGCTTCGGCCAGATCTCCGGCGCGCATCGCCACCAGCGCGGCAAGCTGCAGCCGTTGTGTTTCGGTCGGATCGCTGAGGAACTCGGGCACCCGGCCGTCGCGGAACAACTGCCGCCGCGCCATGTCGGCGCGGATGAGCTGGCGGAATTCCGCCACCACCAACGCCGTGGACGGATCGATCGCGGAGGCGGCGTCGAGCACCACGTCGGCGCGCTCGAGATTGCCGGTGAACGCCAGCAGCTCGCCCAGCAGCACGCGCGCGTTGAGATCGGTCGGCGCCTTGCGCAGCGCGGCCTGCCCCGCCGCCACCGCTTCGTCCAGCTTGCCGGCGCGAAACAGGGCGGATGCCGTCTGGTCAGTGCCACTCATGGGTACCTCATCGGCCGCTGAGATCGGTAACGAGCTGGAAGGACGCGGCAATATCGTCGAGCTGATAGTGCGGCTGCAGTTGGATCACGCAACCGAAGCTGCCGGGCCTGCCCGGTACTTCGTCCACCGTGACCCTGCCGGCCACCAGCGGAAAGCGCGCTCGACTGTCGCCGCCCGCCGCGAGGTTGCCGTTGACATACTGCGTCAGCCAGGCCTGCAGGAAGTGTTCGATCTCGCTCGCGGTCTTGAACGAACCGACCATGTGGCGGCCCATCATCTTCAGCGAGTGTGCGAAGCGTGACGCGCACAGGATCGAGTTGATCTGCGTCGAGAGCCGCGCATTGGCATCGGCTGCGTTGGCGGTGGGACCCTGGTAGCGCTGCGGTACCTGCAGGCTGCGCACCGCGCCAAACACCAGTTCCTCGCTGTATGGGATGGACGACAGCGGCATCAGGCCGGCGTCCAGCAGCGAGCGTTCCTGCCGATCGGTCAGCACGATCTCGACCGGATTGCGTACCCAGACGTGGTCGGGATCGGTGGTGAACGGCTCCAGCGGCACGCCGGTGACGAGGCCGCCGCCGATGCGGTCGGTCTCGACGCCGCGCACATCGGCCGGCCAGGCGAACTGCGCGAATGCGCGGGCGACCACCGAGGCGAAGGCGAAGCCAGCACTCATCCAAACGCGCTCCTCGCTGCTGGGAGCGTATTCGCGGTAGCGGAAGCCGTCGGTGCGCGTGCCGTCATCCTGCCAGGGCGGCCGTGCCAGCACGTGCGGCAGTGCGACGCCGACGAAGCGCATGTCGGCGCGCGACGAGAGGCTGCGCCAGCGCGCATGGTCCGCATTGCGCAGCGGCGCGGCGAGGTCCGTCGACGTGGCGAGATCGGCGAAGCTGTCGACCTCCAGCAGTGCGGGCGAGGCGCCGATGATGACTGGCGAGAAGGCCGCGGCGGCGACACCGGAAAGCGCGGCCAGCGCGCTCACGTCATCGGTGCGGGCCGCGGAGCTCGAGCGGTGACGGACTTCGTGATCGACCACCAGCAGGCCGTACGGCTCGCCGCCCGGGGTGCCGAACTCTTCCTCGTACACCTTGCGGAACATCAGGCTCTGGTCGAACTCGATGGCGCGCTCCAGGTCGCGGCAGATCTCCGGCCAGCCGACGTTGATGATCTTGACCTTGAGCCGGTTGGAGAGCTCGACGCCGTCGATCAGCCAGGCGACGCCGCGCCACGTGCCTTCCAGCTTCCGCAGGCGGGTGTGGTGGAGGATGGCGTCCAGCTGTTCCGACAGCATGGCGTCGATGGCGGCGATGTCTTGATCGACGGCGTCGCGCAGCGCCTGGGGATCGATGCGCAGACGCACGCCGCGTTCCGTGCCGAACCAGAGATCGATCGCATCGCCGGACGGTGCGCCGAGGAATTCGGTGACCCTGTCCGCCAGCGTGGCATCGCGGTTGCCGACGAAGTGGCCGGACAGCATCGCGTCGCGCACCGGAGAGGCGGCCTCGATGGAGGGCGCGGGAGCGGGCGCGTCGACGGCGAGGTTGGCTTCATCCACCACTCACCTCGCCCGCTTGCGGGAGAGGTCGCCGCGCGTAGCGCGGCGGGTGAGGGCGCTGCGTGCGGTTGGCGGCACCCTCACCGGCGCTTCGCGCCTGCCTCTCCCGCAAAGCGGGAGAGGCGAATGCGCGTGGGCATGATCCGATCTCAGGCCGCCGGGGCCGGGATGCGGGCCACCATGCGCAGGCTGGTGGTCAGCTCTTCCATCTGCAGCCACGGACGTAGATACGCCACCGCGTTGTACGAGCCGGGCTTGCCGGGGATCTCGCGCACCTCGACGCGCGCCTCGCGCAGCGGGAAGCGGGCCTTCATCTCCTGGCCGGCGTTCTCGTTGCCGTTGACGTAGTTGTTGATCCACCGGTTCAGCCATCGCTCGACGTCGCCCGCTTCCATGAAGCTGCCGATCTTGTCGCGTGCCATAACCTTGAGATAGTGCGCGAAGCGGCTGCTCGCCATGATGTAGGGCAGGCGCGCCGAGATCGCCGCGTTGGCCGTTGCCTCGGGCCGGTCGTACTTCTTCGGCTTCTGCACCGATTGGGCGCCGAAGAACACCGAGTAGTCGGTGTTCTTGTAGTGGCAGAGCGGCAGGAAGCCGAGATTGGAGAGCTCGAACTCGCGCCGGTCGGTGATGGCGATCTCGGTGGGGCATTTCGCGTCCTGGTCGCCGTCGTCCGAGGTGAACACGTGGTAGGGCAGGTTCTCCACCTTGCCGCCGCCTTCCGCGCCGCGGATCGCGGTGCAGAAACCATACTGCGCGAATGCGTCGGTCAGACGCGCGCCCATCACGTACGCCGCGTTCATCCAGCAGTATTCGCCGTGCTGCATGGACTTCGCCGCGCCGGCCTCGTCGTACGGCGCCTCCTCGAAGTTGAATTCGTCGATCGCCTTGGTGGCCTCGCCGTACGGCAGGCGCGCGAGCGTGCGCGGCATTACCAGGTTGACGAAGCGCGCATCCTCGCTGTCGCGGAAGCTGCGCCACTTGGTGTATTCCTGCGCCTCGAAGATCTTCGCGAGATCGCGTGGCTTGACGAGTTCAGGCCAGCTGTCGAAGCCGAACATGCTTGAGCCACAGGCCGAAATGAACGGCGCGAACGCGGCGGCGGCGACATTGGACACCAGGCGCAGTGTCTCGACGTCGTCGGGATGCTGCGTCCACTCGTAGTCGCCGATCAGTGCGCCGTACGGTTCGCCGCCCGGGGTGCCGAACTCGTTCTCGTAGATCTTCTTGAAGAGCTGGCTCTGATCGAATTCCACCGCGCGCTGCAGGTCGCGTGACAGCTCGCGCTTCGGCAGGTTGAGCACGCGCAGTTTCAGGCTGGTGCTGGTCTCGCTGTTCATCACCAGGTAGTGCAGCCCGCGCCACGTACCTTCGAGCGCGGAGAACTTCGGGTGATGCATGATCGCGTTGAGCTGCTCGGACAGCTTGCGATCGATCGCGGCGATCGCGCTGTCGAAGGTGCGCGACAGGTTCTTGTCGAACGTGACGGTGCCGGCGAGCGCCTGCTCCACCAGGTTCTTTACCAGATCCTGTGCCTGATCGGGCGCGGTCTGCCTGGTCGCTGCGACGACCTGATCGAGGAAGGAAACTTCGGTGGCTTCGGTTGCCGCCGCCGGTGTTGCGGTCTGGGCGCCAGACATCGATCAGCCCTCCTTCTTGTCCAGCCCCAACTGGCTGGACAGCGACTTCAGGTCGGTCTCGTTCTTGAGCACCTGCTCGAGCAGGCCTTCGAGCTCTTCCGAGCGATCCACCTTGCTCATCAGATCGCGCAGCTTGGCACGCGTCTCGAGCAATGCACGGAGCGCCGGTACCTGCTGCGCGACACGCGCTGGTTCGAAGTCCTCGATCGAGTTGAACTTCAGATCGACCGCCATCTCGCCGCCTTCTTCCGACAGCGTGTTGTCGACGCGCATCTTCAGGCCGGGATTCATGCCCGCCATGACGTCATTGAAGTTGTCGCGGTCGATCTGGATGAACTTGCGATCGGCCAGAGGACGCAAGGGAGCGGTTGGATCGCCGGAGAAGTCGCCCATGATGCCGACAATGAACGGCAGTTCGCGCAGAACTTCGGCGCCTTCCGTCTCGACCTCATAGGTGATGTGCACCCGCGGCTTGCGGACGCGCTTGAGCTTGTCGTGGATGCTTGCACTCATGGTCTGGCTTCCCCATCCCTGTGATCCGCGCGGGCCGTCCCCCGGCGTCGGCGCATTCGCGCGCGCGGCCTGCTGCCCAAAGATTAGACAGGCGAGATGAGTATGGTCAATAAATCCTTCCGTCTGTGAACTTCGTCACAGATGCCCAGCATCCTTTGTGGGCTATTCCGAGGCCTCGGGCGGCGGCGGCCGTATACCCAGCGTATTCAGGATCGTGTTGCGCGTGTCGGTGTCGGCGACCACCTCGGCCAGCAGTTCGGGCCAGGTCATGCGGCCGCGGCGCACCGCCTCGTCCAGCGTGTAGGAGAGCGGCGAGTGGGGCTCGGAACGGCGGAAGAAATCGGCGATCTGGCCCAGCGCGCGCAGCGCGTCCTCGCGCGAGGCGATCTGTCCCGGCGACACCGCGATGCGGCCGAGGACGCCCGCAGCCGGTGCCGCGGACGCCTCGTTGACAGGAGCAGCCTCGGTTGCCGCCGCGTCGGCCGGCGCGTAGCGCGAGACAATCTCGATGATGCCGGACACCAGATCGCGTACCGCGGTGGTGGAAGGAGCGTCGGCGCCGGCCTTCGCGTCGATGATGTCGGCCATCGCCTGCCAGGCGTCGCGGGCCGCTCGCGCATCGGTCAGCACGGCGCCGAACCTGGCCGCCCCGGCGGCGCGCGCCTCGCGTTCCAGGTCCTCGAACGGGATCGCGCCGGCCGCGATGCGCTGCTGGCGGCGTTCCGCATCCAGAGTGCTGAGCTGCTCCGATTGGCGGAACTGATAGTAGGTCATCGGACTGCCGTCCGGCCGATTGAACAGCGTCGTCATGTAAAGCGGCTGGATCAGCGAGCCGTTGCCGTCCCGACCGTTCAACCCCGTCACCGGTGCGACGCGCGTTTCCATGCCGTAATCGTCGGGCAGCGGAAACAGCCCGTCCCAGTAGGTCTCGGCGAGGCCCGCCATCACCTGCGCACCGGCGGTAAGGCCGGCAAGGCCGTGGCTGCGCACCAGCGCCTCGGTCATCCAGGTGGCGACCTCCAGATCCTTGGTGGCCTCCGTCAAGGTCTGTACGGCAACCTCGCGCACGGTGCGCCAGAGCGGCGTGGGATCGCGCGCATCGGCCTCGCCTCTGTCCTGCCCGCGCTCGGCATCGCGCGCCTCGGAGCGAGCATCGCGCAGACGATTGTACGGAGAGGTGGCGGAAATGTCCTCGCGGATGTCGACGCCTTGCGGTGCATCGCCTGGGATCGGCGCGAGCAACGCCTGGAGGTCGAAACCTTCCGGCAAGTCCGCCATGCACGCGCCTCTCGATTGCTGGACAATGGTTCCGCGTAACACATAGTCTCGCTGCGCGAAAAGGGGACTTCCCCGGGGGAAACCGAATGGCTGCGATCGATCTCAAACAGCTTGTCGGCAGGCTGAACGAGCCATGCCGTCGCGCGCTCGAGGCGGCGGCCGGTCTGACGCTGTCGCGCACGCACTACAACGTGGAGATCGAGCACTGGCTGCTGAAGCTGGCCGAGCCGGCCGATGGCGACATGACGGCGATCCTGCGGCATTACGAGATCGACCAGGGGCGCTTCGTCACCGATCTGAACCGCGCGCTGGAGAAGCTGAAGACCGGCAATTCGCGCGCGCCGTCGCTGGCGCCGGATATCGTGGAACTCGGCAAGCAGGCGTGGCTGCTGGGCTCGCTCGAACAGGGAGCGACGCGCATCCGCTCGGGCCATCTGCTGTGGGCGCTGCTGGCGGACGAGACCTTGGCGCGGCGTGCGCGCGAGGCGTCGGGTCAGTTGCTGAAGATCAATCCGGATCTGCTGAAGCGGGATTTCGCCGCGATCACCGCCCACAGCGCGGAGGCTGTGGACGCCGCGCAGGAAGCTGCATCGGGTGAGGCGGCGGGCGAAGGCGCGCCGATGGCGGCGCGCGGAACCGGTGCGCTCGACCAGTTCACCACCGACCTCACGGCGCAGGCGAAGGCGGGAAAGATCGATCCGATTCTCGGGCGCGATACCGAGATCAGGCAGATCATCGACATCCTGACGCGGCGTCGACAGAACAATCCGATCCTCACCGGCGAGGCCGGCGTTGGAAAGACCGCCGTGGTGGAAGGCTTCGCGCTGCGGCTCGCATCGGGCGATGTGCCGCCCGGGCTGCAAGGCGTATCGCTGCGCACGCTCGACCTTGGGCTGCTACAGGCGGGCGCCGGCGTTCGGGGCGAATTTGAGAACCGGCTGCGCGGTGTGATCGACGAGGTGAAGGCGTCGCCGAAGCCGATCATCGTGTTCATCGACGAGGCACACCAGTTGATCGGCGCTGGCGGTTCAGCGGGGCAGGGCGATGCGGCCAACCTGCTGAAGCCGGCGCTCGCGCGTGGCGAACTGCGCACGATCGCTGCCACGACGTGGGCGGAATACAAGAAGTATTTCGAGAAGGATGCGGCGCTGACACGGCGCTTCCAGGTGGTGAAGGTCGATGAGCCGCCGGAGCCGATGGCGGTCGCCATGGTGCGCGGGCTGGTCGATACACTGGAGAAGCACCACAACGTGCGCATCCTCGATGAGGCGGTGAGCGAGGCCGTGCGGCTGTCGGCACGCTACATCCCGTCGCGTCAGCTGCCCGACAAGGCGGTGAGCCTGATCGATACGGCATGTTCGCGCGTGGGGATGAGTCAGGCGGCGGTGCCGCCGCCGATCGAGGATCGTCAGCGACGCATTGCATTGATCGATACCGAGGTGGCGATTCTGGATCGCGAAATCGCCGCGGGCGAACCGCATGCAGCGCGACGGCAGGACCTGCTGGATGAGCGCGAGAGGCTGACGCAGGAGCTCAGCGAGCTCGAGGCGCGTTGGGAACAGGAGAAGGCGCTGGCTTCGGAGATTACCGAGACACGCGCGAAGATCGAGGACGCAGCGAATGTCGAGGATAAGGACGCGCTGCGGACGAAGCTGACAGCAACATCGGCGAAGCTGCGCGACCTGCAAGGCGAGACGCCGCTGATTTTTCCGGTGGTCGATCGCCAGGCGGTGGCGGAGGTGGTCGCGGGATGGACCGGCATTCCGACCGGACGCATGCAGTCGAACGAGATCCGCACTGTGCTGAACCTGAAGCAGGCGATGGAACAGCGCATCGTCGGCCAGCCGCACGCGTTGGACGCGGTGGCACAGGCGATCCGTACAAGCCGCGCAGGGCTTACCGATCCTCGCAAGCCGATCGGCGTGTTCCTGATGGTGGGGACTTCAGGTACCGGCAAGACAGAGACGGCACTGACTCTCTCCGACCTGCTGTATGGCGGCGAGCAGAACATGACCGTCATCAACATGAGCGAGTTCAAGGAGGAGCATAAGGTCAGCCTGCTGATGGGCAGTCCACCCGGTTATGTCGGCTACGGCGAGGGCGGCGTACTGACCGAGGCGGTGCGGCGCCGCCCGTATTCCGTGATCCTGCTGGACGAGATGGAGAAGGCGCATTCCGGTGTGCAGGACATCTTCTTTCAGGTGTTCGACAAGGGAAACATGAAGGACGGCGAAGGTCGCGACATCGACTTCAAGAACACCGTCATCATCATGACGTCGAACGCGGGCACCGATCTGATCACCAGGCTGTTCGCTGATCCGGAGACAGCGCCCGATGCAGACGGGATTGGCCGATGCGCTGATGCCGGAGCTGATGAAGTTCTTCAAGCCGGCATTCCTCGGGCGGGTGAATCTGGTGCCGTATTTTCCACTCTCGCCTGAGATCATCCGGCAGATCGTCGAGCTTCAACTCGGACGAATCAGCAGGAGAGTTCAGGAATCTTATGGAGCCAAATTCGCCTGGGACAAGGAACTGGTGGATGTGATAGCTGCTCGTTGCACTGAGACGTCATCCGGAGCGCGTAACGTGGAAAAGATTCTTTCCAGGACGCTGCTGCCGGAACTCTCTGCGGAAGTGTTGTCTCGACTTGCCGAAGGCACGGCGATCAACGGAGTGACCGTTGGCGTCGACACGGCGGGATCGTTTCAATACCACATAGGCTGATCAACACGTCGGAAAACAAAGGAGCGCATCGTGGCAATCTACATGAAGTATGGCGACGTCGACGGGGCCGTGACGACGACGGGCTTCGAGAAATGGATCGAGCTCAGCTCGTTCCAATGGGGCGTCGGCCGTGCCATCGGTACCGCTGCACGCGGCGCGGCAACCCGTGAGGCGTCCGAGCCAAGCATCAGCGAGATCGTTGTCACAAAGCGGCTGGACAAGGCGTCCACCAAGCTGTTCATGGATGCGGTGGCGGGCGACCTGAGCGCGACGGTGAAGTTCAAGTTCACCACCACGACGAAGGACAAGATCGACACCTTCCTGGCGTATGAACTGACCAATGCCGGCCTCAGCGGCTACAGCATCTCGAGCGGGGGCGACGCTCCGAGCGAGAGCCTGTCTATCAACTTCACCAAGGTCATGTTCACCTACACCGAGCGCGACCCGAAGATCGCCGGTTCGCCGGACACGGTGGGCTATGACCTGCTGACCATGGCGAAGGTGTGATTCCACCTCGCCCACAGCGTGGGAGAGGTCGCCGCGCGCGGCGCGTCGGGTGAGGGTGCCGGGATGTTTGCAGCACCCTCACCCGACGCTTCGCGTCGACCTCTCCCGCGCAGCGGGAGAGGTGTTCTTTAGCCGGTGTATTCGACGGCGACGGCGGTGACGTTGTCGCTGACATTCGCCGCCAGCGCGGCATCGACCAGTGCCTGCGGCGGCGTGCCGTCGATCGCGGCAAGCAGGTTCGCCATTTCGTCCTCCGGCAGCGTCTTGCACAGGCCGTCGCTGCACAGCAGGAAGCGGTCACCAGGCACCAGCCGATCGCTCACCTTGTCGAGGGCGAACGCCTCCACCTCGGCGCCGACCGCGCGGGTGATCACGTTGCCACGCGGGTGGTTCATCACGTCGTCCGGTCCGATCGCTCCTGCTTCCAGCAACTCCTGCACGAGGCTGTGGTCGCGGGTGATCTGGCGCAGCATGCCCTCGCGCAGGAGGTAGGCGCGCGAGTCACCCGCCCACAGACAGGCGAAATGATCGCCGCGGGCGAGCATCACCACGACGGTCGATGCCACCATCACATCGGGGCCACGCCGCGCCGCCTCCTCCCGCAATGCCGCATGGGTCTGCTCGATCGCGAGGCGCACCTGCGCCAGTAGTTCCGAGGCCGAAAGCTCGGGCGGGATCGACTCCAGTGCCTCGGCGATCATGCCCGACGCAACCTCGCCCGCTGCGTGGCCGCCGGCGCCGTCGGCCACCGCCCACAGGCCGAGGTCGGGTCGGTCCACGTAGGCGTCTTCGTTGTGCGTCCGCTTCGCGCCTGGATGGGTCACTGCCCAGGAACGAAAGCGACGGGCGGTCATCACGTCGACTCCCATTTCGTTTCCCCAAGCTCGATATCGGGGTGCGCCCCCAGCATGGCAGCGTAGGTTGCCGCGTCCGGCAGAGTTTGCAACACCATGCGCGCCGGCTGCACGCGCGCGGATCCGTCGCTCCACCAGACTGCATCCCCAACGGCGTCGACGGTCGCGGTCGTGTCATCGGGCAGGTCCGGCGCGCCCAACCGGTCGGCGATCTCCTGCGGCGGCGTATCCTGCTCCAGGGCATCGCGTCCAGCGGCTTCGCAGAGGTCGAGCCAGGCCTCGGCTGACCCGGCCGCGATGCGGTACGGGCTGAGTGCCGCGAAGGTCAGCGGGAAATACCGGCCGGCCCGATCCACACTCGGCAGCATCAGGCCGAGTGCCGCCTGCGCGCCGCACATGCCGGGAGGCAGGGCAAAGCGCCAGACAGGTGCCTCCAGGAACGCGGGCAGCCAGGCGTCGCCCATCAGCGACCGGCTGCCGGCCATGACCGATTGCAGCCAGTCATCCCAGGGATCCGTGAAGTCGCGCGGCAGGCCGGCGCGGACGAAGTCGCCGCGCACCGGCAGCTTGCCATAGAAGCCTACTGCAATGCCGGACATTGGAAGCCTTGCAGCACGCCGGGGGCGAACGGGTTGAGCACAGAACCCGCCCGGATTTCGTACGACGCGTGACGGTCACCGACCGTGAAGTTGAGCGTATAGCGATCCGCCGAATCGGTCTGCTGCAGCGAACCCTGGCCGAAGAGCCGGAACAGCGCCCAGGGCCCGGACACCTGCAGCACCGGCTGGCCGCTCGACGGCGGCGGCTCGAACACCAGCCGCACGTTGCTGATGCGGTTCTGTCCCGGCCAGGTTACCGAGGTGGCGCGGACCGGTCCGTGCGCGTAGGGAATGCTTTGGCCGCCAAGGTCGAGCGTGACCTCCTTGGCGTCGGGTCCTGACCGGCGTGATGTCGAACCGCACGGTCGGCTGATTGCCGCCGGCGGCAAAGAACAGGTCCCGGATCTGCGACGCGCGCTGGAACTGCGCCAGATCGGCAGGTGTGACCGGCGGCGCGACGCCCGCGACCGGCTGCGCCTTCCACGTCGTGCCGGAGGTGTCGACGAAGTTCTGCAGGTTGTCGTTGAAGAACTTGTCCAGCAGCCCGCCTGTCGAGAACAGCTTGGCGAAGTCGTCCAGGGGGATGTCCTTGGTCGAACCGGCAGTGAACGGATAGCGATCGGCGACGGCCTTGCTGCACAGAGTGGCCGGGCCGCCCGGTGCACCGAAGTTCTTCTTCACCTGATCCTGCGCCCCGATGCCACGCAGTTGGTTGCCGCTGACCGCGATCTCCTGCAGCCAGCGAGCGACCGGCTGCGGGTCCTTACTGGCCTCGGACTGGAGCGACTGCGCGGGGTCATCGCCGCCGCCGAGCGCGGCACCGCCCGCGGGCGCTCCGGCGAGCCGGGCAAGCTGCACCTGCAGGTCGTTCAGCAGCTTCAACACGTTGTCGATCGGTGCGCCGGGTCCCTTGCCGACGAAGGCAATCAGCGCGGCGTAGCGGTCCTCGATCTGCTTGCCGGGCGGATCCGGCGGTGGCCCGTTGGCTTGGCCGAACAGACCTTGCACCCGTGACGCGGCGTTGTTCGCGGCCTGCGCCGCAGCGGCGCCGGCCGCCTGCGCTGCGCCTTGGACGGCTCCCGCGACACCGGGCGGCGGGGGCGGCGGCTGCGTCAGTGTGAGTTGCCGCGTAATGCCGGTAAGTAGATCGCGCATCGGCGACTGCGGCGAAGATAGGATGTACAGGTCCTGCACCGCCTGCTGCAGGTTGCGCATAGGCTCCACGTCCAGGTCGCGCAGCAGGGCGTCCCATTGCTTCGCGTAGTCGGCGGTGTAGAGCGCGATCACGTCACGTTGCAGGGTCAGCACCTGCGGGCTGGCCGGGTCGATCTGCGCCTCCTTGCCGAGTACCCAGCTTTCGCTGGCCACCTGGACGGTCGCCGCAGGCAGGTTGGGCAGCAGCACCTTATGGAAGCCGTCGATGGTGAAGAAGCCGGGCACGCCTTCGGTGAGCGGCACGCCCGAACTGCGGATAAACACGCGCACGCCCGTCGCACCTGCCGCGTCAGCCGGCCGCCAGGGCGGCAAGGACCTCGCGGGCTGCGAGCCCTTGACTGTGCTGTAGACACGTTCCGCCAGGGTCACGCGACTGAAGGTGCGGCGCGCGTCCTCGATCAGGGCGCCGTCGAGCGGCACCTTCTCCAGCGGCTGATCGAGCAGTGCGGCGAGGTGGCGTTCCAGGCTGTCGCGCAGGCTCTTGGCCGCCGGACTGGGCCATTGCGACTGCCAATCGAGGGTCATCCATTCCTTGATCAGGTCGCGGTCGAGCGGGCCAGCGGAGCCGAGCATCAGATAGACGCGGGTCGCCTCGTAGAGGAACGCCGGCTGCTCGAAGTGCGCGCGCATCTGGCCTTCCAGACGGACGAGCAGGCGCGGGAGCAAGATGTGCTGGAGGGCGTGGCGGTAGACCTCGCGCGCACCGGCGGCCAGCTTGCCGGTCTGCGACAGGCCAGGGAACCACTGGAAGGGCGGCGATGGGGCGTCGACGCCGTAGGGCAGGCCGCGCGCCGCGTCGAGCAGCGGCGCGACACGCTCGAGCTGCGGGGCGGTGACGGGGTCGAGCGGAATCGTCTGCGCCATCCTGTTGTACGCGGCGAGCGCGGCATCGGACTCCGCGAGTGCCTGCCGGTTGCTGTTCCGGGCGTACAGCATCGCCGCCGCGCCACCCACGACGACCAGCAGCGCCAGCGCCATGGCGCCGGCGCGGACCGTGAGATTGCGGCGGATCTGGGCGGGGTCGCGCGCCACCAGCATCGCCTCGCCGAAGATGACGTCCTTCAGCAGCCGGCCGAGGAAGTAGCTGCGGCCCCGTCTCCGGGCGCAGCGTCTGCGCGCGCTGCGCATCGATGCCGAAGCTGCGCGCCATGGCGCCGGTCAGCCGGTCGATCGGCGTGCCTTCCTGCGTGCCCGAGGTCAGGTAGGCGCCGCGCAGGGCCGGGGCGGGATCGAGGCGAGAACCGCCGAATGCCTCGGTGAGGAACTCGCTGAGAGGAGCGGCGAGGCTGGCGACCTGAGCGGGAAAGCCGGCGATCAGGGCGCGGCGGTCGGGACTGCGCTCGGCCTGCATCCGCTCGAGCAGGCGCTGGTTCAGCCGCTCCACCAGCAGATTGAACTCGCCCCCGAACAGGCCGGCGGTACCGGCGTCGGCCTTGTTCAGCGGGAGGGTGACGCCCCAGACCTGGCTGCGGCGCTCGCGGTCGAGATCGTCGAAGAACTCCGTAAAGCCGGCGATCAGGTCAGCCTTGGTGAACAGCGCGTAGACCGGCACGCGCACGCCAAGCTGGTCGTATATGTCCTTGATCCGGCGGCGGATGGCACGGGCGTGGGCCAGGCGTTCAGCGGCGGGCGCGACGGCGATGTCGGACAATGCGATCGCCACCAGCACGCCGTTCAGCGGCTGGCGGGCGCGGGTGCGCCGCAGCAGGTCGAGGAAGCCTAGCCAGCCCGCCTTGTCCACCGCCGCGTCGGAGTCCTGCGTGGTGTAGCGGCCCGCTGTATCGATCAGCACCGCGCTCTCGGTGAACCACCAGTCGCACATGCGCGTGCCGCCGACGCCCGCCACCGCGCTCTGCCCCATCTCGGCGGCGAGCGGGAAGGAGAGGTCGGCGTTCAGCAGCGCGGTGGTCTTGCCCGCGCCGGGCGGGCCGATGATCACGTACCACGGCTGCTCGTAGAGATAGCCGCGTGAGCCGGATGCGCGCTTCAGCAGCGCGAGCGCGGTGGCGAGCTTGTCCTGCAGCGCCGCGACTTCCTCCGCCGAGGCGGCGACGGAGGGATCGACCTGGGCCGCGGTGACGCCCTGCACCAGGGCGGCCTCGTTCTTCCTTCGGCGACGATCCAGCCAGACGTTGATGACCAGCCAGATCAGCGCCATCACCGCGATCGCGGCGGCGCGCGGAATCCAGTCTTCCAGGTACGACAGGAACGGGCCGAACAGCCAGACCAGCGCCGCGAGCAAGGCGACGCCAATGAAGGTCAGGAACCAGCGGGAGCCCAGAAAGCGCAGAACCGCACGCATGGGCTAGGCCTGCCGCCGCAGCACGACTTCGATGCGGCGGTTCTCTTCGCGGCCTTGCGGCGTGGCATTGGACGCCACCGGATCGGCATCCGCGTGACCCTGCGCTGCGACGCGGTCGGTGTCGCCGAGCGCTCGCACGATCAGCGCACGCGCGGCCTCGGCGCGCGCCGTGGATAGCTGGAAGTTTGATGGGAACTGCACAGTGTGGATCGGCTGGTTGTCGGTATAGCCGTCGACCGTCACGGCGCCCTTTTCGGCCTTCAGCGCCTCGCCGATCCGCTGCAGCAGGCGGTAGTAGGCCGGTGACACGGTGGCGCTGCCGGAGGCGAACATTCCGGTGTTGCGAATGCGCACGATCGGCACGGCGTGGCTGCCGAGGACGGTGACCAGACCCTGGTCGATCTCGGGTTTCAGGAAGACATAGAGGGGGTCCGCAACAGGCCCCTTCGGCGGGGGCGGGGGTGGACGCACCGGCGCGGCACGGGTGATCTGCGGCATGTGTGCGAGCGGGGCGCCGAGCAGTTGCGCGAAGACCTGGTCGGAGGCGGCATTGAGGCTGGTGGAGAACCAGATGAAGAGCCCGCCTATGGCCGCGAGCGCGACGGCACCCATCACCCAGGTTGGCACCGTGGCGCGTGCCGGCCGGTAGGGCGACTGCACGCCCTGCCAGTGCGGCGCCAGCGCAGGGTCAGGGGCAGGCTGCTGGCGGACGATGATCGTGTAGAGGTCCTCGCGCAGGCGATCGAGTTCGCCGGGCCCGCGCGGCGAAAGGCGATAGCGCCCCTGGAAGCCGAGACTGAGGCAGAGGTACATCAGTTCCAGCACTGGCAGGAACGTGCCGGGGTTCTGGCGGAGCTGGCTGAGCAGGTCGAAGAAGCGCTCGCCGCTGCGGACCTCCTGGTGGAACGTCGAGACCAGGGAGCGTGATGCCCAGGCGCCGCTGCTGCCCCAGGGTGTGTTCAGCACCACGTCGTCGAGGCTGGCGCACAGCGCGTAGTGCGCCGGGCGAAGCTGGTCGAGCGGCACCCCGCGGTCGCGGGCTGACTGCTCGAAGGCGCGGATCTGCTGGATGGCGCGTTCGCGCAGGTCGCCGGAATCCGGCTGGCTATAGGTGTTGCGCAGGCGGCCGAGCAACTGCAGCAAGGGCGCGGCGGCTTCGATCAGCGGGTTGAGGCCGAAGGTGATGCGCTCCGCGCCTTCCGCCGGGATCGGCGCGGCACCCCCGCGGGGGGACGGGGAGTCGCGGAAGACGGGTGATGGCGCTTGCGGGGGCGGTGTCGCGCGCCGGCCGCCGGGGACCGGGCGGATGACCGTGCGGTCGGAGTCGTCGGGTTCGGAGAAGGGATTGTCGCTCATGCGAACCTCCTCCCCCTCCCCTTGCGGGAGGGGGGGGTTGGGGGGAGGGGACACCGCTCGCCACCCGCGACCCCCTCCCCCCGGCCCCCTCCCGCAAGGGGAGGGGGAGAATTCATCGCGCTCATCCGCGGATCGCCCACAGTTCCAGCCGCAGGTTGGGGAAATCGCCGGAGACGTGGATCGCGAAGCCGCCGGAGTTCTGCATCTGCTGCCAGTGCGGACTGGCACGATCGAGCTCGAAATAGGTGGCGCCGGCGTAGAACGGCAATTGCCGCGGTGCGACCGGCAACGGCCGCACGGCGATGCCCGGCAGCGCTACATTCACTAGTTCTCGGATGTGCTCGACCGCGCCGATCTTCACCTGCGAGGGGAACAGCCGACGCAACTGCTCGGCCTGCACATCGGCCTGCACCGTCATCACGAAGTTGGATGCGCGCAGGATCGAACGGTCGGTGATGGGGCCGACACGCACGCCGTGACGTGCCTCGCGAAGCGGGATCGCGATCGCGGTCGCCTCCAGCACCGCCGACAGCGCGCGCCGCAGGTCCGCAACCACGGGAGCGAAACTGCGCTGCAGATCGTCGTGGCGATACGCCGGATAGGCATTCGGCCGCCGCGTGTCGAGGAACGTCGCGAACTCGCCGGCCATCTGCACCAGCGCTGCGTACAGCGACTCCGGGTGCAGATTCGCAGCGTCCGCCCAGTGCGCCAGCACGTTCTGCCAGCCGTTGATCGACTGCAGCAGCAGGAAGTCGGCCACCTGCGCGACACCGGCCTGGCCTGGCGCCGTCATGCGCGCGGCCAGCGCCTCGCCGCGCTGGTTGAGCATGCCGGACAGCTCGGCGATCAGTCCGGCCAGTGGCGCGGCGGCGGAACACACGAGAGCCGGCGGGATCCATCGTTCATCGAGGATGATGCGGCGATCCGCGGTGACCTCGGTAACGCGCGCCAGACCGATGGACAGATAGCCGGTGCGTTCGTCGGTCTCCAGCAGATAGCGCATGCGCAATCGGCCTACTTGCAGCTCGGCTGGCTGCGGTGAGGCCGAATGCGTGTCGTATGCCTCGAACGGCCGCGCGGTGTAGCGGCCCTCGGTGGCGCTGTCGGCAACCTCGACCGCGCCCGCCTGGCGGATCGGCAGCGCCAGGTAAACCAGCACGTTGCGTACGCTGTCGGCCAATTCGAGCGGCGGCGGATGGTCGGTCTCGCCGGGCAGCGTGAACGGCGTGCCGTCCTCGAACACACCGCTGGCGGAGGCGAGCGCGAAGCGTCCGGTGCCGAGCAGGTCGCGATCCACCGTGTAGTCGATGAGGCCCCAGGGGTGCGGCCGCAGCGCGTGGACGCGTCCGCGCACGAGCTGCTCCATCCAGCGATCCTGCTGCTGGAAGTGCTGCGTGCGCAGGAACATGCCTTCCTGCCAGACCACGCGGTTCGTCCAGCTCATCGGTCGGTTTCCCCCAAGGCTGCTGCCCGCTCCAAGTCAGCTGGGCTTCAGCGTGATAGCAAGTTTGCCGACATTCAGGGTGAGCTTCGTCGGTCCGCTGTCGGCGGCCGGCGCGTTGGCACGCCATTGCGCATTGTCGATGTCGCGGTACAGCACAGCCACGCCGATGGCCTGCACACCGGGCTTGAGTTCGAACTGCTTGGTCTGAGTCTCGCCGGGCGAGAGCACAAATTCCTGTGAAGCGGCGCTGTCCTGACCCAATGCCTGCTGCTCGTGCTCGCTCAGCGCGAACACGTCGACACGCTCGAATTTCGCGGTCTGCGTCAACTGGTAGATGCGCACGGCCACCGGCTGCGCCTTGCCGTCGGTGTCCGGGTTCTGCTCGGCGCTGCCGATGATGGTGAGCGTAAGAACGGGAGGCGGCTTCGGCTTGGGCCCGCCGCAGTTGGCCAACGCCAGCGCGGCCAGCAGCGGCAGCAGGCTGCGGCGGAGAATCATTCCCGCCCCCTCGACGCGACGTCGCGCAGAGAACGCTCATAGGCGCGCGCGAACGCCTTGCCGAACACGCTGTCGAAATCGTCGGCCAGCGCCTGCACCGTGCGCGCGTGCAGCGCCTCGAAGGCGTCCCAGGCGCGCGCCTTCTTCTGCGCCGGCAGCAACGACATGCCGCCGCCTTGCTCCACCTGAGCGCGCAGCTTTGCCGGAGAGAGCCCGTCGAGCAGAGCGCGCACCGCCGTCTGCATCGCCGCGATCGAAGCCAGCTCGTGCAGCCTGATGTCACGCAGCGCATCCGCCACCGCCTCGTGCGGTGCCATGTCGGTGTGGCGTCCGGTTCCGAGCAGCGCGGCCAGCGCGTCGTCGTCGCCGGCGGAGAACTTCAGCGGGTTGTTGCCCCGCGCCTGGATCATCGTCTGCTCGATGCGGAATTCGCTCTTGATCTGCGCGCGGGCGATGAGCACGGCGCGCAGGCCGGAGACCAGGTTGCGGAACGCCTTGCCCAACGCGAGCATCGTCGCGGGCGGATCCTCGGGATGCGCATCCCGCAGGCCGACGCCCTCGAGGAATGCCGCGAGCAGCGCACCGTCGTCGGCCACCATTTCGGGCTCCGTCGGGGGCGGGCGCGCGGCGCGCCGGGCGACAACCGGAGGTGGCGGTGCGACGGCCGGTTCGTCGGGTTCGACGACAGGTGGCGCTGCCTTCGGTGCGGCCTTGCGCTGTGGAGGCGGCGGCGCGACAGGACGGGGAGGCGGTACGGGTGCCGGTGCTGGGGCGGCGGGGGAGATGCCCTCCAGAAGATCCTTGTCCCAGTCGTCCGGCAGCAGGTCGTCTCCGGGAATCGTGCCGCCGGCGTGCAGCGGCAATTGGCCGACATGGGCCGGCGGGCGGAACGCGTCCTGCATCACCGGCGAGTTGTCAGCCTGGGTGGGACCGTGGAACGGCGTCTCGTGCGTGTCTGGCGCCAGCGGATCGAAATCATGCGGGAGCTGCGCCGAGGTTGGCGGGTTGCGCGGGCGCAGGTGGTCCGGCTCGTCGAATGGATTGCGCTGCGGCCTGGCTGGCCCAAACGGATCCATCGCGAACGGGTCGGCAAACGGGCTGTCGCCGACAGCGCCACCTGGACGTGCGTCGTCGTCCTCCACCAGACGCATCTCGATCTCATAGGCACCGACGCGCACCCGATCGCCGTCATGCAGGCTGCGCAGGTCGCCGGCGCCGATGGGGTCGTTCTCGCGGTTGAGATAGGTCCCGTTGGTGGAGGTGTCGGCGAGCTGCCATGACCCACCGCGGAACGCGACGGCGAAATGGCGCTTGGACAGCAGCCGCTCGGGATCGGGCAGCACCCAGTCGACACCGGGTCCGCGTCCGACGGTGAATTCCCCGCCGGTGATGTTGCGTGTCTCGGGCGCCACGGAGTCCGGGCAGCGCAGAACCGTCATTGTCAGTTGCATCGGTATAGCCGTTTCGGTGGCCGGTTAGCATAACCGGGGGTCGCCAACGATAACATGATTGTGGCCGCGGCACGGGTTTTTGCCGGGGCAAGATTCGCCGTTGTTCGGCGCCTGTCTGTGACGTGGCGCACTATGCGCCTGACGCGTTGACCGGTTGCAGCGTCAGTTCGCGTGCACGCAGGCACCTGACCCAATGCCCTTCAGCCACCTGCTCTAGTGGCGGCGTCTCCTGCCGGCACCGCTCGGTCGCGTAGCGGCAGCGCGGATGGAAGGTACAACCGGGCGGCGGGTCGGAAGGGTCGGCGACGTCGCCTTCGAGCACGATCCGCCTGGCACGACGGCGGGGATCCGGCACCGGCACCGCTGACAGGAGTGCCTCGGTGTACGGATGGCGCGGCGAGGCGAACAACGCGGCAGTCGGCGCGACCTCGACAATCTTGCCGACATACATCACCGCGACGCGGTGGCTGACGTGCTTCACCACCGACAGGTCGTGCGCGACGAAGAGATAGGCGATGCCGAGACGGTCCTGCAGTTCCAGCATCAGGTTGACGATCTGCGCCTGCACCGAGACATCCAGCGCGGAGACCGGCTCGTCCGCCACGATCAACGACGGCGACAGCGCGAGCGCGCGGGCGATGCCGATGCGCTGACGCTGACCGCCGGAGAACGCATGCGGGAAGCGGTTCAAATAGGCGGCGGGCAGGTGCACCAGCTCGAGCAGTTCCGCGACGCGGGCGTTGCGCGCGCTCGTGTCGGTCATGCCGTTCACCAGCAGCGGTTCGCCGATGATCTCGGCGATCGTCATGCGCGGATTGAGCGAGGAGAACGGATCCTGAAAGATCATCTGCATCTGCCGCCGCAGCGGACGCAGTTGCTTGCGGGGGAGGCGCGCGACGTCGATCTCGGCGCCACTGCCGGGGCGGAAGCGGATCTCGCCGGCGGTCGGCGTTATTGCGCGCAGGATGCAGCGCGATGTGGTGGTCTTGCCGCAGCCCGATTCGCCGACCAGCGACAGGGTTTCGCCGCGGTCGATGGTGAAGCTTACGTCGTCGACGGCGCGCACGTGGCCGGCAAGGCGGCCGAGCAGGCCGCGGTGGATGGGGTAGTATTTTTGCAGTGCGCGGACGTCGAGGATCGGGGTCATGATGGGGCGCCCCCTCCCCCTGACCCCCTCCCGCAAGGGGAGGGGGAGGTTTCCTTGGCGTTCATGCGGCGGCGTCTGCCCGAGCGGTGTAGAGATGGCAGGCCACGTCGTGCGCTTCGCCGATCGGCGTTTCAGTGGGAAATGTTTTCTCGCAAACACCCACGATGTGATCCGGGCAGCGGGGATGGAACGGGCAGCCGGGTGGCCGCGCGTAGGGATGCGGGATGGAACCTGCGATCGTCGCCAGCCGTGCCCGTGGCTCGGCCAGCACGCTGGGGATGGACCGTAGCAACGAACGTGTATACGGATGTCGCGGCGCATGAAAGATCGCGTCGACCGGGCCTTTCTCTACCTCGTGACCGAGATACATCACCACCACGTCGTCGGTCATCTCGGCGATCACGCCCATGTCGTGGGTGATCAGGATCACCGCGAGGCCGCGCTCCTGCTGGATGCGGCGGATCAACTCCAGAATCTGCGCCTGGGTGGTGACATCCAGCGCGGTCGTCGGTTCGTCTGCGATCAGAATGCGCGGTTCGGCGGCGAGTGCGAGTGCGATCATCACTCGCTGGCGCAGCCCGCCCGACAGCTCGAACGAATAGGCGTCCACGCGCTGTGCCGGACGCGGGATGCCGACCATCGCCAGCAGTTCGATCGCCCGCGTCCGTGCCGCGCGTTTCGACAGCGTGGAATGCAGGCGGATCGCCTCGATGAGCTGATTGCCGACAGTGTGAAAGGCGGAGAGCGAACTCATCGGCTCCTGAAACACCAGGCCGATCTCGCCGCCGCGGATCGCGCGCATGTCCGCGCCGTCGGAGGCGAGCTTTACCAGGTCCACGATGCGGCCGTCGGAGCGACGCAGCAGGATTTCACCGGATACGATGCGGCCTGGGCGTTCGACGATGCGCAGGATGGAGCGCGCGGTGACACTCTTGCCGCAGCCGGATTTACCGACGATGCCGAGAGTGCGGCCGGCGAACAGATCGAACGAGGTGCCATCGACCGCGCGCACCACGCCTTCATCCTGAAAGAAGTGCGTGTGCAGATCGCGGACAGAGAGGATCGGTTCAGCCATACGGATCGGCCGCGTCGCGCAGCCCGTCGCCCAGGAAGTTGAATGCCAGGATCACGACGATCACCGGCACCGCGGCGAACAGCAGCCAGGGCGCCAGGCCCAGCGTCTGCAGGTTCTGCGCATCCTGCAGCATCACGCCCCAGGAGATCGCCGGCGGGCGCAGGCCGAGGCCGAGGAACGACAGTGTCGTTTCACTGATGATCATTGCCGGGAGTGCGAGGCTGACCGCGGCGATGATGTGCGACAGGAACGACGGCACCATGTGGCGGAAGATGATGCGCATGCGCGACGCGCCGCATAGTTCGGCGGCGGTGATGAAGTCCTCCTCGCGCAGGGCAAGGAAGCGGCCACGAACGACACGCGCGAGTTCCGTCCAGCCGATCAGCGAGATGATGATGGTGATGGCGAAGTAGACGCGCTGCGGCGACCAGCTTGCGGGCACAGCAGCGGCGAGGCCCATCCACAGCGGGATGGTCGGCACCGAGCGCAGGATTTCGATGACGCGCTGGATCACGATATCGGCCCAGCCACCCTGCAGGCCGGAGATGCCGCCCAGCAGAACGCCGAGCAGCAGGCTGAGTGTCACGCCGACGAGACCGATGGTGAGCGAGGTGCGTGTGGCGAGGACGAGGCGGGAGAACACGTCGCGCCCCAACTGGTCGGTGCCGAGTAGGAACAGAGCGTTTTCCGCCTTGCCGTCGGGGACGCCGAACAGGTGGATGTCGGTGGGGAACAGGCCGAGGAACGAGTAAGGATAGCCGTGCGCAAACAGTACCAGGTCGCGCGGTTCACTCGCATCCGGCGCGTAGGTCAGCTTGAATGTGCGCGGGTCGCGCTTGCCCTTCAGCGCGAAGACGTGCGGATGGAAGCTGCCGTCAGCATCGAACCATACGATCGGCTGGGGCGGGATGTAGCTGCGCGCCGCCTCGGTGTCGAAAGGCGGTGCGTAGGCCAGCATGTCGGCGAAGATCGCGACCAGATAGAACAGGCCGACGATCACTGCGCTGACCAGCGCCAGTTTGTGCTTTCGGAAGCGCCACCAGATGAGCTGGCGCTGGGTGGCAACGGCGACACGAGATTCCGCCTCGGTGACGAGTGGTTCGGTGATGACGGCTTCGCTCATCGAAGCTGGCCGAGCCGGATGCGAGGATCGATCCACATGAGCAGCAGATCGGAGAGCAGGGTTCCGATCACCGTCAGGAATCCGAGCAGCAGGATAATGGTGGATGCAAGAAGCATGTCCTGCGAAAGCAGCGATCGCAGCAGCAGCGGCCCGACTGTCGGCAGGCTGAGCACGACGGAGATGATCACCGACCCGGAGACCATGAACGGCAACAGGTAGCCGATGGTGCTGGCGAACGGGTTCAGCGCTGCGCGCACGGGGTATTTCATGATGACACGTTTTTCGGGGAGGCCGCGGGCGCGGGCGGTCACCACGTAGGGCCGGCGCAGCTCATCCAGCAGGTTGGCGCGCATGATCCGCACAAGCTGGGCAATGCCGGGCAGCGAGAGAATCAGGAGCGGCACGGGCAGATGTTGCAGCAGGTCGACGACCTTGATCCAGGTCCAGGGCGCCAGTTGCTGGTCGGCGGAGAACAGGCCGCTGGCGCTCATGCCGAACCATCGCAGTCCGAAATACATCACGATCAATGCCAGCAGGAAGCTGGGGATGGCCAGTCCTACGAAGCCCAGGAAGGTGAAGACGTAGTCGCTGATCGAATATTGCCTGACCGCGGAGTAGATGCCGATCGGCAAGGCGAGCGCCCAGGTGACGACGACGGCTCCCAGCGACAGCAGGACCGTCAACCAGAGCCGATCACCGATGACTTCGGTCACCGGCCTGCCGTATTCGAACGAGCGGCCGAAGTTGCCGCTCGCCACCATCGCAAGCCATTTCCAGTATTGCACCCATAGCGGCTGATTGAGGCCGTATGCGAGGCGCATCGCATCTGCCTCGGCGGCCGAGATCGCCGTTCCCGAGGCGGCTGCCTGCGCGGCATAGGCGGTGACGAAATCCACTGGGGGAAGATGAAGGATGACGAAGGTCACCACAGTGATTGCGACGGTGGTGATCGCTGCCAGCACCAGGCGGCGGGCGAGGTAGGTCAGCATGTTGCTGTCATTGCGAGCGGAGCGAAGCAATCCCCATCGTGGTGGGGATTGCTTCGTCGCTTCGCTCCTCGCAATGACATGGTCTTGGGTGCTTCATGTCTTGAAGTACCAGGTCTCCGGATGGGAATTGCCTGGCGTGCGGCAATGCTGCGCGTTGCACACGCGGGCGGCGATATTGCCCAACCGGTTTGACACCAGACGCACACCGAGTCCGGCTGGGGATTGGCCGACCGTGCCGATGCCGTACTGCTGATCGACCAGGATCTTCCAGATCTCCTGGGCGTTGCGGTTGCGGCCTTCGGCCTTGAGGCCGGCGGCCTCGGTGTAGAGGTCGAAGATCTTCAGGATGTTCGGATCGTCCGGCTTGGTGCCCTGCTTGCCGCCGGACGCGTACCACGCCGCATAGGCGGGCCCGAACCCGGCACCAGGCACGACGGGAATGGCCCAGGTGGGGAACAGGTACAGCAGCTCGGTACCGCCGTTGTTCCAGACAAACAATTGGTGTTCGTTGTTGGTCTGTTTGGCGAAGCCCAGCCCGCGCTCCATCTCCTTCACGTCGGCCTGGATGCCGATCTTGCGCCACTGGTCGGCGACCATTTCGGACAGCTTCGGATAGGGTAGGAAGGCAGCTATCGCGATGACCTGCAGACGCAGCGTATCGCCATTGTCGGTGCGTAGGCGGAAGCCATCGGCGTTCTTCTTCGCGAGACCGATCTTGTCGAGCAGCGCATTGGCCTGCGCAACGTCAAGCACTGACCACTTCTTGCGCCATTCCGGGCCGGGACTTTGCGGCATCGTCTCGCCGGGCGCGGGCGAACCAGGCGTGCCGACACCCAGCCAGAATGTCTCGTTCAGCTGATCTCGGTCGATGCCCAGCGCCAGTGCACGGCGGAAATCGGCATTGGTGAGCCATTTGCGGACTTCAGGATCGCCCGTGTAGCTCTGGTTGACGTGGAACATGAAGTCGGATCCGGCAAAGCCGAGATCGAGATGGACCTTGTAGTTGCCCTTTTCCTGGTTATCGAGCAGCACCGGCAGCTTGCCCAGGTCGATGTGGCGCTCCTGCTCGTCGTATTCCCCGGCCATCGCGCGCAGGTTGATGACCTCAAGGTTCTCGGCAAGCGTGAACTGCACCTTGTCGAAATAGGGCAACTGATTGCCGGCTGTATCGACCGCGTAGTAGTACGGATTGCGCTCCAGCAGCCAGATCGCGTTATTGATCGGCCGCACGCTGCGCCACGGTCCGAGAACCGGTACCTCGGGGTTGAGTTCCCAGTCCTTCTTGAAGTGCAGCATCTGCACCCAGCTCTCGAAACCCTCCTGCTTCGCGCGCGCGTTCGCCGCCTCGACGGATGAGTACTTTGGCAGGAACTGTTTGAGATAATGACCGGGCGCGTAGGCGCCGAAGCTGACCTTGTTGGCCTGCCGCACGGCCTGTCCGCCACCCATGGCCGTGTCGCCGGCCATGATGTCCTCGAACAGGAAATACGGCACGTCGAATTCCCACCGCACCGTGGTTTCATCAACCTTGACCATGCGGCCGGGCTTGTTCTGCGGGCGCATTTCCGGAGTCGGCGTCGGGACAATCTCGGGATTGCTATAGATGTCCTCGAACCAGAAGATGAAATCATCGGCGGTGAAGGGGGCGCCGTCGGACCACTTCATGCCTTTGCGCAGGTGCAGCGTATAGGCCTTGCCGTCGTCGCTGAGGTCGTAGCCCTTGGCCATGCAGGGCACGATCTTGCTGCCGTCCGCGCTCCAGTTCAGCGGCTTGTCGGAGGACTGGATGCGGTTGCCGTTCTCGCCGTCCGCCGGCCCCGTGAATGCACGGCGCCATGTGCCGCCGTACTTGCCGGTCTCGTTGAGCGGCTGCCACACCATCGGTTCGGCCGGAATGCGCTGCTCGACCGGCGGCAGTTTGCCGGCCTTCACCAATTCCGCCAGCATCGGCGCCTCGGCGAATTTCTTCGGCCACTTCGCTGGATCGGTGATCATCGTCGGACCCTGGATCTCACCGACGAGGCCGGATTGCGACAGGCTGGTCTGCGCCTCGGCGACCGCGCTGCGTAGGAATTCCATGGCGGCGGGGCTGGCGGCGAGGGCAGCCAGCACGCCACGGCGAGACAATTCGGACTTCGACATGGGTGCGCTTCCCCGCAAATGAAATGTTGCGGCAATCTACCGGCGGGGCTGGCGGGTTGCCAGTGCCGTTCAGAGCATGACTGTTCCGCCGTCAACGGCGATCGTCTGCCCGGTGACGAAGCAGCTGCCGTCGGAGATCAGCCATGCCACGGTGCCGGTCAGGTCGCCGGGCTCCAGCGTGCGCTGGATCGACTGGCCGGCACGGATCACCTCCAGCCCGCGATCGAGGCGTTCGCCAAAGAATTCTGCGGTGCCCTCGGTCATCACCGCCGACGGCGCCAGCGCATTCACCCGTATGTTGTCGCGGCCGAGTTCGCGCGCGAGGCCTCGGGTCAGACCGATCACCGCCGCCTTCGACGTGGTGTAGTGCAGCGCGAACGGCATGCCGTACGTCGCGGCGAGCGAGGCGATGTTGATGATCGATCCGCCGCCGGACTGGCGCATCGCCGGCACCACCGCCTTGCAGCAGTTCCAGATGCCCTTGACGTTCACCGCCATCGTCGCGTCCCAGTCTGCCTCGGCGATCTGGTTGAAGCGGCCGCCGCGCAGCGAGCCGTAGAGCGCCGCGTTGTTGATCAGCGCATCGACGCGGCCGAAGCGCTCCATCGCCAGCTCGACCATCGAGTTGGCGGATGCGATGTCGGTGACGTCCAGCGTGACGCCGACCGCGCCATGTCCGGCCGCACTGGCAGCTGTGGTGCAGTCGACGATGTCGCCGGCGACTATGCGCGCGCCGGCCTCGCCGAGGACGCGGGCATATTCGAACCCGAGGCCGCGTGCGGCGCCGGTGATCAGTACGACCTTGTGGGCAACGCTCATTGGTATGTCCTTCCGCAAAAATCACCTCGCCTACGAAGTGGGAGAGGTCGGCGCGCAGCGCCGGGTGAGGGTGTTGCTATCGAACGTGCACCCTCACCCGCCGCGCTGCGCGTGGTGAAGGGGGGTCACGCGGCGCGGCCGAGACGATACTCGTCGACCATGTCGCGCAGGCGATAGACCTGCACAAGGCCGTGGACGAGTGTCGGCGCGACGCGATGCCAGCGGAGGGGACGCAGCGGCGTCAACGGGAACACCGTTGCCTCGCGTGCGCCGCGTACCAGCGTGGCGAGGTCGCGTCCCATCATCGTTGCCGCGGCGATACCGCGACCATTGTAGCCGAGACCTGCGTAAAGTCCCGGCGCCAGCTCGTGCAACCGAGGGAAATGATCGGTGGTCATCGCCACCCAGCCGGTCCACGCCTGCTGCCATTTCACCTTGCCGAGTTGTGGGAACAATCGCCGGATGCGGGCATCGACGCGGCGCCAGTCGGCGCGCGGTTCGGCGCCGAAGCTCGGGCCGTGAGCACTGCCGTGCAGCCGGCCGTCAGGCAGCATGCGCACGCCGGAATAGAGCAGCCGGGTGTCGGTGAGCGACTGGCGTTCCGGCAGTATTGTGTGACGCACGTTGTCGGACAGCGGCTCGGTGACGAAGCCGTGGCCGCGCATCGGTATGATGCTCTCGCGCAGGCCGGGCCAAAGATCGCCGGTATAGGCGTTGGTGGCGATCACCACATTGTCCGCGGTGAGTTCGGCGCTGCCGGCGTCGATTGCCCAGCGACCGTTGCGCCGCGTCAGCGCGCGCACCGGTGTCTGTGCGTGCAGCGTCGCTCCGGCCTTCGCCGCGGCGTGCGCGAGGCCGCGCGCATAGGCGAACGGATTGATGTTGCCGCCGCGCCGGTCGAGCGATGCCGCGGGATACAGCGACGAGCCGATCGCTTCGGCACAACGGGTGCCTTCCAGCATCTCCACTGGTGCGCCCCGTTGCTGCCAGTATTGCGTGCGGCGTTCCAGGTCGCGACGTCCACCTAGTGAGTGTGCAGCGAAGATCAGGCCGGAGCGCATTGCCCAGCATTCGATGCCGTGCCGGCCGATGAGTTCGAACACCAGATCGGGGCCGGCGGCAACTGCATCGACGATGCGCTGGCCGCGTTCGGCGCCGTAGTGGCGCAGGATCGCCTCGTGGCCCGGCTTCAGGTACGGCACGACCTGACCGAACGCACGTCCCGATGCGCCCCAGCCGATGTCTTTCGCTTCGAGCACGGCGACGTCGATGCCTGTCTCGGCCAGATGGAGCGCGGCGGAGAGGCCGGTGAAGCCGGCACCGATGACGGCAACCGCGACATGGCGATGGTCTTGCAGCCTTTCCGTCGGCGGAGGTGGCGGTGCGGCACGGACATAGACGTCGGGCGGCCCTGCAAGGTCGAGCGATGGTTCGTGCATGGGACGAACGATGCAGCGCGCTTGCGTTGATCGCAACCGGCGGTCGGTGCTTGCTATTCGAGCCCCAGGTGATCGAGACTTCCGGACACCAAGCGCAATAAGGCGTTCGATTCATGCTGCAGATCGCCGAGGCGGTCGTCTCCTGCGCGCTGTTCCTGATTGCCGGGATCGCCGGGCTGATTGTGCGAAGATACCTTCCGGAGCGGCACCGCGACCGCGATACCATGGATTTCGTTCGGTTGGCTGTGGGCGCGTTGGTCACCTTTCTCGCCATCGTGCTGGGGTTGTTGACGGCTTCCTCAAAGTCGCATTTCGACAATGTCTCCAACAGCTATCGTCATCTGGCTTCCGAGATCGTACTGCTCGATGGCTCGCTGCGGGCGATCGGGCGCGAGGCCGACCCGATCCGCAGCGAGTTACGCGCCTATCTGGCGGCGGTGATATTCAGTACATGGCCGGACGAGCCGGCGCCGTCCGGCGATTTCCCGCGAGGCCTCGCGCCCGGCCAGGCGGAAAGCACCGAGCTTACAGTGCTGCTCCGTCACGTTGGGGAGCAGGTTCAGGAACTGCACGCGACGACGCCGATCCAAGCCAGGCTGATCGCAGCACTGCCGCAGCAATTCGACGCCTTCTCCAATGCGCGGTGGGCGGTCATTGAGACCGAGGGTTCCACTATACCGACTGCTTTCTACAACCTGATGCTGTTCTGGACCGCACTGATGTTTGTCGGCTTTGGACTGTGTGCGCCACACAATGCGGTGGTGGCGGTGACGGTACTTATATGTGCTATCTCGCTTGCCTCGGTGATCTTCGTGATCCTGGAGCTGGACGATACGACCGGGGGCGTGATCGCCATCTCGAGCAGCCCGTTGCGCGATGCGTTGGTCGACATCGACCGTGCGACGACCACGAACCTGTCGGGCGGCGGCAGCATCGACGTTGGCCCTGTGACGCGCGCTACAGCTCCGTAGGCGCCCGCTGCATCTACTCAGTGCGGACAATCCGGGCTAGGGTCTCGTCACGTTCAGGAAAGAGGCTCGTGGTATGGCGCCGAATGCGAAGCGCGTGTTCTATGTGAAGTATCTGTCGGGGCCGATCTTCGGCCAGATACTGGCGAAGCGGCCGGATATTCAGCTCGACAAGCTGGAAAACGAAACGCCAGACGCGGAGGCCGAACCGATCCTGTCGCAGGCGCATGCGTACCAGATCGGCGCGTCGCGCCAGGTGATCGGCAAGCATCTTCAGGTCACCGATGCGCTGCTGGCACGCACGCCCAACCTTGTGGCGGTGTCATCGAACGGCGCGGGCTACGACACGATCGATGTGGATGCCTGCACGAGACAGGGCATCATCGTGGTGAACCAGTCGGGCGGCAACAAGGAGGCGGTGGCCGAGCACGCGCTGGCGATGCTGCTGACGCTGTCGAAGCGGATCATCGAGGTCGATCGCCGGATGCGCCGCGCGCCGGACATTCCACGCAACGAGTACATCGGCACCGAGCTGCTGGACAAGACGATCGGCATCATCGGTATCGGCAATGTCGGCGGACGGCTGGCGGAGCTGTGCAAGGGATTGTTCCGCATGCGCGTGCTGGCGTACGACCCCTACTTGTCGGCGGCGCAGATCGCAGCGAAGGGGGCGGAGAAGGTCGAGAAACTCGACGACATGCTGCGCCAGGCGGACTACGTCTCGGTGAACGCGCCCTACACGAGAGAGACGAAGAACCTCATGGGCGCGCGCGAATTCGGACTGATGCAGAAGCACGCGTATTTCGTCACCACGGCGCGCGGCGGCATTCACGACGAGGACGCGCTGGCCGCGGCGCTGTCGGCGAAGCAGATTGCGGGGGCGGGGCTGGATGTTTGGGAAGATGAGCCGCCGCCGCACGATCACAAGCTGATGGCGTTCGACAACGTGCTGGTCAGTCCGCACACGGCGGGTGCGACGGTTGAGTCGCGCGACAACATGGCGCGGTTCGCCGCCGAGCAGCTGATCGACATCCTGGATGGGAAGCGGCCGCCGCGGCTGATCAATCCGGAGGTCTGGCCCGAGTATTGCGCGCGGTTCGAGCGGATACTGGGCGTGAGGCCGGGGGGGTAACAGGCGGCACCTTCGCCCGTCGCTTTGCGGACCTCTCCCGCAACGGCCGGACGGTGTGCCGGGTCAAGGCGTTCCGGGCTCCGGCAGTGAGTGCCGGACAAACACAGGTTGGAAACCTCTGCGCAATCATTGCCGCGGCACATTGGGGACCACTTAACCCCACAAGGCCCGAGCGATGACGGACCTTATCCGATCAGAAGACCCGGCACAGACCGGTGCGGTGATCGCAAAGCATCGGTGCTCCGGACGTCTCCCCCGCCCGTATTCTCGGTTGATCGAGTTGCTCCGGGGGCGGCATTATGTCGACGTGGCGCAAGAGCAGGCGGGCGTTCCGCGTGAACCGGTCGTTGACGCTGGCACGGGCGAGGACGGTTCCCTGGCACCGGCTCGCGGGATCGTCGTTGGCGTGCTGCTGAGCGCCGTAATTTGGGCGGCTTTGGCCTTGGCTCTGTGGGCACTGACCCGACACTGAGCGTCAGCTCGCCATCGCAAGGAAGCCGCTCGAAACGCTGAACAGCCGTGGCTCGGCTGTCCCACCCCATACGGTCGGGCGATCCGCGATGCGGCTGATCGTCAGTTCTTAGCCGGATCTCAATCATTGTGTTGCAAACTGCATCTCACCGCGAGATCCGAAGCGCGCGGAACCTCCACGGCAGGCCTTCTCGGGCATCGAGGGGCAGGTACTGGAGCAGCGGCCAAAAAGGCGCAACGCCGGGGGCCGTAAATCATGCCCGTAGAATCAGTCATCCGCCTCGCCCGCAATGGTCTGCTGGTCATTCGCAATGAGCCCTATCAGCAGCAGTCGAACAGCGCTGCCGTAACCACGCGTGACTTTGGGTCACCACTGCTCGCTGCTGGCAATGTCCGCACACCGTGCCGGAGGCTGCGGCAATGATGATCCTACGAGTTGGCGAAGCCGGCCCCCTCGCGTCGGGCAGTTTCGCGGAAACCCTCCGGACCCACGGCATCCGCAGCGAGTGCGCGGCAACTGGGCACGAGGCCCTGGAGTTCCTGCGCCTTTATGATTACGACCTCGTGCTGATGGAGCTGCAGCTCTCCGATGGTCCGGCGTACCGGGTGGTGCGTTCGATGCGCGCCGCCTCGCTCAAGGTACCGGTCCTTATCCTGTCGGACGGTGCGTCGTCGCTCGACGCCAAGGTGGAGGTGCTCGACCAGGGCGCCGATGACGTCCTGACGACCCCGTGTGACATGCGGGAACTGCTGGCTCGCGTCCGCGCCGTCGTACGACGCAGCCAGGGTCACGCCAAGTCGGCTCTGACGCTCGGGCCGGTCGAACTGTGGCTCGACAAGCGCGAGGTCCTGGTGCACGGGGTCTCGCTGCATCTGTCGCGGCGCGAGTATGCGATCCTCGAGCTGTTGTTCCTCAGGCAGGGTATCGTCCTGAGCAAGGACGCGTTCCTCAACCACCTCTACTGCGGCGGTGACGAGCCCGAGATGAAGACGATCGACGTCATCATCTGCCGCCTGCGCAAGAAGCTGACGCTGGCAGGCGTGCCAAGTCTGATCGATACGATTTGGGGTTGCGGCTACATCCTGCGCGAGCCGTCGTGCGCTGCGGCGTCACCGGCCCAGGACAACCAGCCGCGGTCGGTGCCCGATCTGACGGAGCGCCAGCTGGCGACGTGCGAAATCTGACTTGGCCTGACAGCATCGGCTGAACGGAAGCGCCAAACGCGTCGGCTCGTTCACGGCGCCTGCGCATGACACAAGTTTAATCGACATGACTGCGGTTTAATCACTGCGCCGAGGGAACGTTCATCCGGCCCGCTGCATTTTCGCTGGGTCGGCGGTGCCAGACCGGCTTGCCGCCTCGAATACCCCGGGGGTTCCCCCAAGGAGGAATGATGACGCATTTCATGGAGACGACCCGAACACCTCGGCTATGGCGGCGGACCGCAATGGTCGGCGTGCTGTTGGCGGGCACTGCGCTTGGCGGGTTCGCCGTCGGCCACGCCGCGCCCGAGGCCGCACCGGGCGCGCCGGTCAATCCGCCAGGCGGCGGCATGACCGGGCACACGTTGCCTGACTTCACCGACCTCGTCACGCAAGTGAAGCCGGCCGTGGTCTCGATCACGACCAGGCTGCAGTCCGGCTCATCGGGCGGCGAGGAAGACCAGCCGCAGTTGCCGTCCCCCTTCCGAGGGTTCCCGTTCGGCGGCATGGGGCCGCAGATGGGCCCACAGGCACACGCGGTCGAGGCACGCGGCTCCGGCTTCATCGTCGATGCCAATGGTACGGTCGTCACCAACAACCATGTGGTGAAGGGCGCCAAGACGGTCTCCGTCACGCTGGACGATGGCACCAAGCTGACGGCGAAGGTGGTGGGGCACGATGACCGCACCGACATTGCGGTGCTCAAGATCGATGCGCACAAGCAGCTTCCCTTCATCCAGCTCGGCAACTCGGCGAATGTGAAGCCAGGTGAATGGGTGGTCGCGATGGGCAATCCGTTCGGCCTGGGCGGTTCAGTAACCGCCGGCATCGTCTCGGCGAGTGGCCGCGACATCGGCGCCGGTCCGTATGATCAGTTCATCCAGATCGACGCGCCGATCAACCAGGGCAATTCCGGTGGGCCGCTGTTCACCCAGGACGGCAAGGTGATCGGCATGAACACCGCGATCCTGTCGCCGTCCGGGGGATCGATCGGGATCGGCTTCGCCATTCCATCCGACATGATCCACACGGTGGTGGCGCAGCTTGAGAAGACCGGCAAGGTCACCCGCGGCTACATCGGAGTCGAGGCGCAACAGGTCAACGACACCATGGCAAAAGCCATGCATCTGAATGCGATGTCCGGTGCGTTGATCGCTGGCGTGCAGAACGATACGCCGGCGTCGCGCGCCGGTCTGGAACCTGGCGACGTCATCACCGCGGTGAACGACCAGGCGGTGAAGAACCCGCGCGATCTCGCGGTGAACATCGCCGCGGTGCAGCCGGGCGACGAGGCCAAGCTGCAGGTTCTGCATGACGGCGACAGCAAGGCGGTATCGGTGAAGGTCGGCCAGATGCCGAACGAACAGGTGGCCAGCAACGAGAATGCGCAGCCGTCGCGCGAGCGGATCGGTCTGGCGCTGGCGCCGCTGTCGCCCGACCTGCGCAGCCAGCTCGAGGTGCCGGACGGCACGCACGGCGTTGTGGTGCGCAACGTCGAGCCGGGATCGCCGGCGGAACAGGCGGGTCTGCAGGCCGGCGACGTCATTGTCGGCGTCGGTGGCAAGAAGGTCTCGTCACCGTCCGATGCGGCGAGCGCGATCAGAGGCGCGAGCAAGGACCACGCGGTCGCGCTGCGCATCATCCGCAACGGCGAGCCGATCTTTGTCGGCGTGAATCTGGACCAGAGTTCCGAAGGCTGACGACCGGGGTCCTCCCCTGCGTGGCAGGGGAGGACCTTCCGTTGCGGAAAGCCGGCACGCCGGCACCCTCAAAATTCGGCGATCGAGCAGCCGAGCGCAGCATACAGGAGTTGGTGCCCTAAAGCTCGCATGCGTCGGCGGCTCCCAGGCGACGTAAACGAGGGAGGAGCATTGCCGATGAGCTTCGCGACGGAATCCCCTGGCACTGCCCCATGGTGGCGGGAACCGACCAAAGAGCAATGGATGGCGTGGGTCGCGGCGTGGCTGGGTTGGACGCTCGATGCCTTCGACTTCACCATCTTCCTGCTCATCATGGTGCCGATTTCGCAGACGTTTGACGTTCCGCTGGTCGCTGTGACGGCGGTCTTCACGGTGACGCTGTGGCTGCGACTGGCAGGCGCGACCGCCTCCGGCTGGCTGGCCGACCGGATCGGCCGCAAGGCACCGCTGATGATCTCAATCGCCTGGTATTCGGTGTGCAACTTCATTTCCGGCTTCTCGCCGACCTTCTGGTTCCTGTTCCTGTTCCGCGCGCTGTTGGGCATCGGCATGGGCGCAGAGTGGCCGGCTGGCGCGGCACTCGCGATGGAGTCATGGCCGGCGCGCTCGCGCGGTTTCATGAGCGGCATTCTCCAGGGCTCGTGGTCGCTTGGCTTCCTGCTGTCCAGCGCCGCCTACGGGTTGCTGTACGACAGCATTGGTTGGCGTGGTTTGCTGTGGATCGGCATCCTGCCGGCGCTTGCCGTGCTCTATGTCCGCCGCTTCGTGAAAGAGCCGGAGGTTTGGGTGGAGAACCGGCGCCAGCAGCGAGAGCAGGACAAGGAGTTCCACGCGCCACTGTTCGACATCTTCCGTCTGCGCGTCTTGGGCAACACCATCACCGCGTGTCTTTGGATGGCCAGCAGCTTCATTGTGTACTATTCGGTATACGGGCTGTTCGCCACGCATCTGCAGAAGGACCTGCATTTCGACCCTGCGATGGTCGCATTGCCGATTGCGCTCGCCAATGCCGCGGCTTTCGTTGCGAGCGGCTTCTGGGGCTGGGTCGCGGACCGTGCCGGACGGCGGTGGTCGATGATCATCCCCGCGATAATCGGCGTCTTCGTCACGCCGCTGTATCTGTTCACCAGCAGCTACGCGGTGATCGCCGCAGCCTATGTCGTGCAAGGCCTGTTCCTTGGCGCCATCTACGGCCAGAACCCGTCGTATCTCTCGGAACGCTTCCCGACGGAGGTGCGCGCCACCGCTTCCGGTTTCTGCTATCACCAGGGGGCGATCTGGGGCGGACTCGTCGCCCCCGTGATGGCGGCGTTCGCCGCAGGTCAGCCGTCAGGTTTCGCGATCCCGATGCTGATCGGGACAGTGGGTGCGACGCTGGTCTTCGTTGTCTCGCTGCTGCTCGGGCCGGAGACGAAGGGCAAGGTGCTGGTGGCCGACATCACGCTGGCGGCCGAGACGTGATTACGCCCGCCCGCGTTCCTCCCGCCACAGCGCAAGCTTCTCCTGGACCGGCCGATCGGAGAAGCTGAACAGTACGGCCTCGCGGCTGGCGCGATGACGATGCCAGTGCCAGCTCGGCACTACGAATATGTCGCGTGGCTTCCAGCGGAATGTCGTGTCGCCGACAACGGTTTCACCTTCACCCTCGATCGCGACAAAGACGGTGCCGTCGGTCGAGCGATATGGTGCCGCGCCGAACCCCGCAGGCAGCAACTGCATGAACGCGCCGATCGTCGGCATAGCCGACTCGCCGGACGCCGGATTGACATAGCGCAGCTTGTGGCCGTGGCAGGCATCGGGCTCGCCGTTGCGCGCCAGCGTCGCCAGCGCCTCGCGTGACCGAACGTAGGGATAGTTGAAGACTGGCGAGCTCTTCACCGTCGGATGCCAGTCGACCGGCAGCATGTTGGCGCCATAGCGCGCCAGGCTGTCGCCTTCGGGACGAGTCACCGTTTGGCTGTCGGCATTCGCAGGCTCGGCGAAGCTGGCGTCGAACAGGCGCACGATCGGGATGTCGAGCCCGTCGAGCCAGACCATCGGCTGATCGGTGTCGTTGCCGTGGTCGTGCCATGTCCAGCTCGGTGTGATGACGAAGTCACCAGGCTCCATCATCGTGCGCTCACCTTCGACCGCGGTGTAGGCACCGTGGCCTTCGATGATGAAGCGCAGCGCCGACTGCGAGTGCCGATGCGCCGGCGCCACTTCGCCCGGCATGATCAGTTGCAATCCCGCGAACAGCGAATGCGTGATCGAGGTCTGGCCGTGCAGTCCGGGATTCTCCAGGATCAGCACGCGCCGCTCCGCTTCCTTCGCGGTGATCAGGCCGCCTGCCTGCATCAGGAACGGCCGCACCACCGCGTCGTAATCCCACTTGGCGGGCAGCGCGGGCGTGACCGGCTGCCGCGTGACCATCGAGTGGAGCCGCTCCCACAATGGTGCAAGCGAATGCTCGCCGATCTTGTCGTAGAATGCCTGGCGTTCAGTCGACGGGGCGATTGCGGTGTCGTTCATCGGAGCCTCCCTTGTGGGTCAGCGACCCGTGATGGTCTGCCAGAGTTGTCGCGTTTCGCTGCGCGGGTCGTTCTCGATCCGGCATTCGGAATCCAGGATCATGGTGGCTCGGTTGGTCAAGTCATAGGCCGGCCAGCGCGGGATCGAAAGATTCGCCGGCACGCCGTTATGAGCGAATGCCGCCCATGTGCCGGACATTGTCACCGCCAGCCGATGCGCGTCCGCGCTGCGGTCTGTCGCGTTGGTCAGATCGATGGTGTCGAAGGTGAAGGGTACGTCCAGCGCATGTGGCGCCTTCAGCCGTCCACCTTGCACCGGCGTCTCCCATTCGAACGAATACATGTAGACCGGAGCGGAGGCCTGCATCGCCTTGTGCGCGGCCACGATAAGGGAGCGAATGCGGAAGTTGGAATCGGTCAGTGTGGCGATCAGGCGTTCTGCCGCATTCGCGCCAGGGTAAAGGCGCTGGTAGGTCTCGATCACATGGTCGGTATGCTCGCCAGCCACGGCGGCGACGCGATCATGCATCTCCCCCTCGGTCAGCGTGCGGTGCCAGACCTTGTCATCGCGGGCGAGGAAGCTCGCCATTTCGTCCTTCATGTCGCCGATCAGCAGCGGGATATCGGCGGAGACGGCGGGTGCGCCTTGATCGAAGGGATGCTGTGGCACGATCGTCCCGTCAACCACCGGACCGAATGGATAGCGGTCGAACAGTGGCAGCGGCGCGGGCCCTATCGCCTTCAGGGAGGGTTCGACCGCCGCCAGAAGCTGCGCCATCGGCAGTGACTGAAGCTTGCCGATATCGCGCGAAGTCAGACCGAGCGTCTTGAGAACAGCGTCGGTCAGCCTGGCCGCGCGATCTCGCTCGCGAAGCCGCACTGCAGCGCCGCTCTGCACGATGGCACGATGGAACAGGCCACGCGCTGACGGCATCGCCAGCAGCGTGCAGACCTTTCCGCCGCCACCTGATTCGCCGAAGATCGTCACGTTGCCCGGATCGCCGCCGAACCGTTCGATATTGTCGCGCACCCATTCCAGTGCGGCGATCATGTCGAGCGTGCCGGCATTGCCTGATGCGGCGAAGTCCGCTCCACCGACTGCGGACAGATCCAGGAAGCCGAAGATGTTCAGCCGCTGGTTCACTGTGACGACAACGACGTCGTCGCGTCTGGCGAGCCGTGAACCTTGCAGCCGAGCGACATTGGCCGTGCCATAGGAGAAGGCGCCGCCGTGGAACCACACCATGACCGGCCGCTTCGACGTCTGGTCCAGCCCGGGCGTCCACACATTGAGGGTCAGGCAATCCTCGGATTCAGGTGAGGTGTCCGGCGGGCCGGAGAAGTCCGCCAGCTCGGGTCGCGACGCCGGGCGGAGGCCTTCCTGCGGAGCATGGCCGCTGTACTCCAGCGCATCGCGATCGCCCGCCCAGGGCGCGGGCCTGCGCGGCGGCATGAACCGATTGGTTCCTGAGGTCGGCGCGCCATACGGGATGCACTTGAAGGCGGCGACACCCTCGATGATCGCGCCACGAACACGGCCGGTATTTGTTTCCGCCACTGGTGTGCCCTGCAACGTGCCGAGATCGTTCATAGCGGCCCTCCCGTTTCCGTCGATCAAGCATGCGCCGGTGACCTGCGAGGTGTCGATACCCCCGCCGTGCTTGATGCGTGCGACGGCGGCGGGTTACGCTCTCTTTGATCGATAGCGAATCGCGGTCGCGATTCCGGGAACTCATCAATGTGCCATCGGATTCTGCTTGCGCTGGCGCTTGTCCTATTCGCTGCTCCTGTCTTCGCGCAGGAATCGCAGCTCGACATTGTACTCAAGCGCCACAAACTGGTTGTCGGAACCTGCAGTACGTCGCCGCCACTCGCTTATGTCGATGACAAGGGGGAGCTGGCCGGCTTCGAGATCGACATGGCGCGGCAGATCACCAAGGATCTGCTGGGCGACCCAACCAAGATCGATTTTGTTATTGTCCAACATGACGGACGATTTCCTGCCGTGCTGTCGGATATGATCGACTTCGGCATGTGCGCCACCGCGGTCACACCCGACCGAGCGATTCGCGTTGCCTTCACCTATCCCTATCTTGACTCCGGGTCGGCCATGTTGGCCCGCAGGGATGCGAACATCACGAACATCCAGCAGCTCAACGACCCCCAATATACCTATGCCGTCTTGAACGTGCCGACGGCCATTGCACGTACCAAGATGGTGTTGCCCAACGCCACTCAGTTGCCACTTGACAGCCCCTCGGCGTTGCTCTCGGCAGTCAAGACCGGCCGTGCGACCGCGTTCTCCGTCGAAAAGCCACTCGCCGACTTCTATGCGGGGGAAAACGACGATCTTGTGCGGGTCGATACTACGGGGACAGCGCTGCACTTGGTCAACAACGACTTCGATCTATCTGAAGCCGGACGACTTCAAGTGGTGGCTGTACCTCGACACTTATGTACGTGAACTGCGTTTCGGCGCACGCTACGAGCAATATACAGCGTGGTACCGCAAGTGGCTGCACAAGGACCCGCCGCCTCAGCGCCCTTACGACACAGGCGAGCATTGATCTAGGGATACAGCGATCAACGCAGCCTCGGCGCTTCGCTGCTGGGAACCGTCACCCTCCGTTTCAGTTTGATTAACCCTCCGCGGCGACATTCCGCCTCCGTCGTGAACCGGCGGTGTCGGGATGGGCGAAGAATTCGCTGTGGGAAGCCGCGTCAGCGTGCGCGGGCTTGCCTGGGACGTGTTTGAGGTGGCGCCGCTCGGGGCGCAGACACTGCTGCGTCTGCGCTGTGCCGGGGGCGATTTGGCCGGCCTGGAGTGGGATGTCCTGCATCCGGCGGAACCGGTCGAGCTGCTTCGTTCGGATCTTCGGCCTGATGCGCCGGGCCCGTTGGCCGCCTGGCGGCTGCTGCATCAGGCATGCCTGCTGGAGCAGGTGCTTGGGCCGGCTGACCTGCTGCTGGCAGAGCCGGGTCGCGTGCGGATCGAGCCTTACCAGCTTGTTCCGCTGATGCGGGCGCTGGAATTGCCACGGCCGCGGTTGCTGCTTGCCGACGGCGTGGGGCTGGGCAAGACGATTGAGGCCGGGCTGATCGCCTGCGAGCTGATCGCGCGTCGTCGGGCGCATCGCGTGCTGGTTGTCGCACCTGCCGGACCGCTGCTTGTGCAATGGGCGCAGGAAATGCGCCAGCGCTTCGGCCTGCGGTTCACTGCCGTTGCCGATGCCGCATCCTTGCAGGCGCAACGGCGAAAGCTCGAGCTTGGCGGCAATCCGTTCGACGCTATTTCTCTCTGCCTGACGTCGCTCGATTTCGCCAAGCAGGAGCGTGTGCTGGAGGAACTTGAGCGATCGGCATGGGACCTTGCGATCATCGACGAGGCGCATCATTGCATCAGCGCCGCCAGCACCGATCGCGAGGACACGCAGCGAAGGCGGCTGGCGGAGGTGATTGCGCGGCGCAGCGATGGGCTGCTGCTGCTCACGGCCACGCCACATGATGGGTACGATCCGCATTTCGCCTCGCTGATCGAACTGCTGGATCCGAGCCTGGTCGATGGGCATGGCGGTCTCGCGGGCAGTGCCTATCGGCGTCACGTCGTGCGTCGGCTGAAGTCGCATATCCGCGATCCGGCGACTGGCGCCTCGCTGTTTCGCGAAAGGCGGGTGACACCGGTCAGGGTCGCGCTCGATGGTGCCGCATTGGAACCGGTACGACGGTTCCACCTGGCGCTTGCGGCGCTGATCGCACCGCGGCTGCGGCGGGCGAGGCAGGGGAGGGAGCACGCCGACGCGCTTGCGTTCGTCAGCCTTCTGAAGCGTTCGGTGTCGACGATCGGTGCATGTGTCAACACGCTGCGCGTCGTCGCTGAGCGCTACAGACAGATCGGCGCGAGTGAGGCGGAGGCGCTCTCGCGGGAACGCGCGCGGTCGCTGCGGGCGTATCGCAAGCGGTTGCTGCGGTTCGGTGTCCTGGAGGAGCGCGACGAGAGCGACATGGCCGATCTGGAAGCCGATGGCATGGCAGCCGACCTCCACGGCTTTTCCGCCGTCGAACTGGCGGAGCAGACGCGCGCCGACGCGACGGTTGAAGCGCTTGACGCATTGATCCAACTGGGAGAGGCGGCGGAACCGTTCGATCCCAAGCTGGATGCCATTGCGCACGAGGTGCGTGCGATCCGCACCGCGCATCCGGCGACAAATATCCTGATATACACGGAGTATGCCGACAGCCAATTGGCCGCATTGCGTGCACTGAGCAAAGCTGTCGGTGGGAATGTGCTGGCGATCAGCGGAGTTGATACCGAGAGTGAGCGGACGAGGATAGCGGAGCGCTGCGCCGAGGAGAGCGGCATAATTCTGGTCAGCACCGACTCGTTGGCCGAAGGGCTCAACCTGCATCAACGCTGCTTCAATCTGATCCATCTCGATCTGCCGTACAATCCGAACCGCCTGGAACAGCGCAACGGCCGCATCGATCGCTACGGCCAGGAACGCGATCCACAGATCCGTTACCTCTATCTCGCAGGCACGTTCGAGGAGCGGCTGCTGCTGCGCCTGATCGCGAAATACGAGAAGGCTCGCGCACACCTCGCGTTCATGCCGGACACGCTGGGAGTGACGGCGGACGAGGACGCGTTGAGCGCCGGCCTGGTTGCCGGCTTCGCCGAGAGACAGGCGGGTCTGTTCGACGACGAGCCATCGGCGATCCGCACGCTCGACCGCGTGGCCGACGAGGCCAATTCTGCTTCTTATCGTGATCTCCTACATGAAATCGATCGTGCGTTCGACAGTTTCGATCGCTCGGCCGTGCGGCATGGATGGTTCGCCGATCAGGGACTGAATGCCGACGCAGAGCAAATTGGGGCAGCGTCGAATGCATGCGGACGCAATGTGGGATTGCTGGATTCGATTGATCTGCCGGACTTTGTAGCATCAGTAATCGCCGCCGAAACCGGTTGCAGTCCCATCGGTCGGGGAACGCTGCGACTGCCGGCCGATTGGCTCGCAGGGCTCGACGGTCTTCCCGGGGTCGATCTTGGCCGTCGCGAGATGCGCTATACGCGCGACCATACCAAGCTGCGCGACAGGCACGGGCGTTCTTTGGCCGTGCTCGGTCGTGCACATCCAGTGGTGCGACGCGCCATATCCTGCGCCCACCGGGCGTCAGATGTGAAGTGGGATCATCGTGTGAGCGTGGTGCGAGTGGATGAGGATAAGCCTCTCGCTGTGCTGCTCACCTTCGTCGTGGAGATGCGCAACGCGGTGCGCATAGAGTTCCAGCGGGTCATTGCTGTCTGGTTGCCGGTGTGCGGCGATGCGACCGAAATAGCAGACCCGGAATTCTGGCTGCGCCTTGCGGCACCGGTTCGATCGCTGCCCGTCGTGGGCGTGTGGCAAGACCTGTTTTCGCATTGGGTGGCGAAACGGCGGCGGCACGCCGAGTCGGTTGCCAGCGCTGTCATGAAGCGTGAAGCGATGCGGGTCGCGATGGACCATCAGCGGAGGACCGATCGCGAAGCGAGCGATCTGCACAAATGGTTGAGCAGACGCGCCGATGATATCTGCGGTGCATTCACGCCGCGGACAGGTGACCTGTTTGGAGCCGTCGCGGGTGGTCCCCGCTGGCAATTGCTCTCGGCGCCACTTGATCGGCTGGCCGCTTTCGCTGCCGATGACGGCAATGTTGCGGCACGACGGCGCGAGGCGGCCCGTGTTGTGGAGCTGTACCAGCGCCGACGCATCGAGCACTCAGCGCGCGCGGTCTTGTCTTCCCCGGTTCTGCATTCGATCGGCATGCTCATGCTGGTGCCGTCGGCGCCGACCGCATGACGCTGGATCTGCGGGATTGCACATTTTCTGGTCCGGCTCTTCCGGAACCATTTGTCCAGTTCGAATTGGCCGCACAGCTGGCTAAGCTTGGGGTGCTGGTCAAGATCCACGACAAAGACTTCGAGCGGGACTGGGGTGCGCTGCGCCGGCAGTTGCGCTCCACAGGTGGTCCACAAAGTGTCTGCAACCATGTCGTTGCTCCATTGGCCGAATGCCTCGGCTTCGATCATCCGGCGCGGCAGGACGACGTCGCGACGCGCGAGGGGATGGAAGACGGCGGCTGGCTGATGCGGGCGCCGTGCGGTTCGCGCCTCCGTGCGTGGCCGCTCACATCCGGCATGGACGTTGACGCGCCGCACCGGACCGGGCGTGCGTATCGCTTCAGTCCGATGCGCTGTGCGCAACGCGTGCTGCTGGCCAGTGGCGAACGGCTCGGGTTTCTGACAAATGGCGAGGAGCTGCGCCTACTGCTGTGCGATCCCGCACGCGCGGACAGCCATATCGCGATCCCACTCGTTGGCGGCACGGGATGGCGAGCGCAGAGCCTGGCGCCCGATTCGTATCGTCTGGTGTTGGCGCTTGCCGCGCCAAGAGGCATTGCGGCGCTGCCCGACTTACTGGAGGCAGCTCGACTAAGTCAGAGCAGGATCACGAAGGACCTGCGCCTGCAGGCGCGCAATGCCATCGAAGGCTTCCTGCAGGCGGTACTCGACAATGCCACCAACGCCACTGAACCAAACCTGCACCGTCGCGCGGACGTGCTATGGGAAGAGGGGTTGATCCTCGTCTACCGCCTGCTGTTCATCCTGAAGCTGGAAAGCGCTGCCGATCCGGCATGCTCGTTCAGCTTCGCCTCCACTAGCCTGTGGCGCGGCGCGCTGTCTCCCAATCGCGCATTGGGGCCATTGGCGCGTCGGCTGCTCGACCATGGCCACCACACGGGGCGCATGTTGGAGGACGGTCTTCGCTTCGCGTTCCGCATCTTTCGCGACGGGCTATCCTGCAGCGAGCTCTCGGTGACGCCGCTCGGCGGCGCGCTGTTCGGCGCACAGGCATCACCATTGCTCGACCGTCTGGTCTGGGGCGAACGTGCTGTTGCGCTGCTGCTCGACCGGTTGCTGTGGACGACCCCGAAGGGCAGGGCGCGCGAACGCGTGCACTATGGGGCGCTCGATGTCGAGGATCTTGGTCGCGTCTATGAAGCCCTGTTGGAACTCGAGCCGGGAATCACGACTGCTCCGATGTCGCGCCTGCGACGCGCGAAGCTCGAGGTCGTACTGCCGGCTGAGCAGGGTGAAAGGTATCGCGATGCGAAGGCAGGTGCGCCTGGGACACAGACGACGTGGGTCGAGGATATCCCTGGCGGGCAGTTCTTCCTGCGTGCCGGCATAGGCCGCAAGACAACCGGCTCCTACTACACGCCGCATGCCTTTGTTCGCTTCCTGGTCCGCGAGACACTGGCGCCGCAGATTACCGCGCGCAGTCCGGACGCTGACCCCGATCCTGCTGCCATCCTGGCGCTGAAGGTGGTTGATCCCGCGACGGGCAGCGGGCATTTCCTGGTCGAAGCGTGCCGCTATCTAGCCGATGCGCTGTATGCCGCTTGCCGCATGTGCGACGAGCGCGCTGCTGTCGCGGAAGACGAGGCAGCGAATGCTGCACCTGATGATTGCGCGCGCCTGTTGGCGCGGGCGACGACGCTGCGTCAGCGCGTGGCGGACCTGCCTGATCCAGATGGCCTGCTGATGGCTTATCTGCCAAGCCGTGCGAGTGAAGGCGGCGCAAGCGGTCTGTCCCAGTCCCGCGCGCTGGCGATCTGTCGGCGGATGATTGCCGTGCACTGTCTATATGGAGTCGACAGCAACCGGCTCGCTGTGGAACTGGCGAAGGTGTCGCTGTGGTTGGAGTCCTATGCCGAGGGACTGCCGCTGACCTTTCTCGATCACCGGCTGGTGCACGGTGATTCGATTGCAGGACCGTTCTTCGCGTCGCTGGCGACTCTGCCGCTGGGTCGCGGGGAGCTGGACCCGCTGCTGGCACAGCACGTGAGCCTGCGGCTGAGCAATGCACTGCATACGGCGCTGCATGAAGTGGAGATGTTGCAGGCAAGGGTGGGTACCGACGCCGCCGATCTTGCACTGAAGGTTGCGGCGAAGCGGCGGCTGGATGCGGCGCTGCAGCCTCTGCGTCTGCTGGCGTGTGCCTGGTCTGGTGCGGTGATGCTCGCGACGCGTGGCGTGGATGACGAGTGGCTCGCACTGGCGCGTGCCGTGGCGGAGGAGGGAGCATGGCCGGAGGTCCTGACCGAGCGGCAGGAAGCAATGCTGGCAATGGGAAGCCAGGCGCTGGCATGGGATCTGACCTTCCCAGAGATTTTCCACCCAGACGGCGCTGGTCAGGTCCAGGGCGGTGGCTTCAATGCTGTGTTGAGCAATCCTCCCTGGGACGTCATGCAACCAAATACGGCGGAATTCCTCGCCGGTTTTGATTTGGCCATTCTGGATGCGGCAGGTCGCAATGAGGCACATGCAGTCCGTGATCGGCTGCTTGCCGACCCAGGGGTGGCGGATGTCTGGCACGACTATCAGGCGGTGTTTGGGCGTCGGCAGCGTCTGGTGGACAGGCTCTATCACCATCAGCGAATTGGTGGGCATGGCACGGTCATGGGCGGAAAGCTCGACCTCTACCGCGTGTTTGCCGAACGCATGGTTCAGTTGCCGAGCGGTGATGGCGCTATCGGCATGGTTGTCCCATCGGCGTTCCACGCTAATGAGGGTGCGACAGGCATTCGCAAGCTTTATCTGGATCACACACGGATTGAGAAATGCCTGTCGTTCGAAAACCGCAAGGGTCTGTTTGACATTCACGGCAGGTACAAATTTGCCTTGGTCGTGGCGCGGCGGCCAGGACCGACGTGCAGCTTGCGTTGCGGCTTCTACCTGACCGGCTTTCACGAACTCGAGGAAGAGCACCGGTGGCTGGTTTACGATCGCGACTTCATCGCGGCATCCGGTGGCGCCTATGCGACATTGTTGGAGTTGCGTGATCCTGCAGACTTGGCACTGGCGCGACGAGTGTTCCTTGCCTCTCGGCGTCTTGGACAGTGGATGGATGACGCCGGCATCGTGCTAAGCCGCGAAATCCATATGAGCGATGACGCCAGCCGCTTTACATTGTTGCGAAGTGCGCCGCGATCGGATCGGCGGCTGATCAGCCCGGGCGCGGTCGATCGAGTCCCCAGGCGCGGCTACCTGTTGCTGCATGAAGGCAAAACGTTACACCAGTTCAGCGACCGTCGGGAGACGTTGCCGCGATACGCGATCAGCTTGGCCGTGTTGGCCGACAAGCCCATGTCCATCGAGAGCGCGCTCTACTACCGCGCGGCCTGCCGCGAGATTGCCAGATCGACCGATGAACGGACTGCGATTGCGACACTCCTGCCGCCCGGCGTACTGTGCGGTCACACCATCAGTGTCGAGCGCAAGCCAGCTCGCCGGCCCAATGCTGCGGCGCTCCTGCTGGTCGGTGTCATGAACAGCTTCGCGTTCGACTGGCTGGTGCGCCAGAAGGCGGCCATCCATGTCAGTCTGTACATCCTGTCCGAACTGCCGGCACCGCAACTGGAGCCTACCGCCGAACGCCTTCTGGCTCACGGCAGCCTCCGCCTGTGCTGCAACCACCGGGGCTTCGCGCCGCTCTGGCAGGAGCAGTTCGGTGAAGCCTGGCGAGAGTCCTTGCCACGCGGTTCGTGGCCCGTGCTGGCAGCGGATGTCGACCGATGGCGAGTGCGCGCTTCCATGGACGCCGTCGTGGCCTACGCATATTCGCTCAACCGCGCGCAGTATGAGCGCATCCTCGCCAGCTTCAGCCACAAATCATTCCCGGCGGCTCCTGCGCTTTGTCTTGCGGCGTTCGATGAGCTTGTAGGCAATGGCCTTGCCCAATTCTGCCGTGACCACGATCCGTATTTTGACATCGCCCTCGTCACGTCACAGGCCCAGCGAGTCCTCCACCTGCCCGAATCGTCTGTCACTCAGCGCAGCCTGCTGGCCCGTGCTGGCTCCCTCCGCGTATGAGGCGTATCAGAATGTCAAGCATTCCGGGGGGAAACGATGGCGGTGGACGAGGAGAGCTTCGACTACATTGTGACCGGCGCCGGTTCGGCCGGCTGCGCCGTGGCGGCGCGGCTAAGCGAATCGGGACGATATCGTGTGCTGCTGCTGGAAGCCGGCGGCAAAGACCGCAATCCGTGGATCCACATCCCGATGGGCTTCTCCCAGGTTTACGCCAATCCGCGCGTCAACTGGATGTACGAGAGCGAGCCTGAGGCGCAGCTTGGCGGTCGCACCCTGTATCAGCCACGCGGCAAGGTCCTCGGCGGCACAAGTTCGATCAACGGCATGGTGTACATGCGCGGCAACTCCGCCGACTATGACGAGTGGCGGCAGCGCGGCTGCACTGGCTGGGACTGGGACAGCGTGCTGCCCTACTTCAAGAAGGCCGAACACCAGGAACGTGGCGCCAACGAGTTCCATGGCGTCGGCGGACCGCTGCACGTTTCCGATCAGCCGTACCGATCGGAACTCGCGGATCGCGTGGTGGAGGCTGCGGTCCAGGCCGGTCTTCCGCTGATCGAAGACTTCAATGACGGACGGCAGGAAGGCGCCGGGTACTTTCAGAGCACGACAGGGAGGCATCGCCGCTGGAGCACCGCCACTGCCTATCTGCGTCCAGCGCGCAACCGCAGCAACCTTGTGGTGCGCCCGAACGCGCACGCCACGCGGATCCTTATCGAGGACGGCCGTGCCGCCGGCGTCACCTATGTCAGCGGCGGGGTGACGCGCACCGCGCGTGCGAGCGGCGAGGTGATCGTCAGCGGTGGAGTCTTCAACTCGCCGCAACTGTTGCAACTGTCCGGCATCGGACCTGGGGCGTTGTTGCAGGAAACGGGCACACCGGTGATCCACGACATGCCGGCGGTCGGCAAGCATCTGCAGGACCACTTCTACGTCCGGCTGGCGTTCCGCTGCACCAGGCCGATCACGATGAACGAGCTCGCCAACAGTATGCCGCGCAAGGTGATGGCGATGGCGCAATACATGCTGTTTCGCTCGGGGCCGCTGGCGGCGAATGGCGTCACCGCGGGTGCGTTCGCGCGCAGCGATCCTCGCCTGGAGCGGCCCGACCTTCAGTTCAACTTCACGCCCTGGAGCTACGCGTCACGCGACGCACGAGGCGCGGTGGCGCATCCATTTCCCGGCTTCAGCCTGAGCGCAGTGCATCTGCGTCCGGACAGCCGTGGCAGCGTGCACATCAGGAACCCTGATCCGCTCGCGCCGCCTGCCATCCGGTTCAACTTCCTGGAGACGCAATCGGATCTGCAGGCGCTCACCGCGGGCATGCGTCTGGCGCGCAAATTCACCCAGCAGCCGGCGCTGGCGCCCTATGTCGCCGAGGAACTCCTGCCGGGTTCCGCGGTGAACACAGATGCCGAGTTCGAGGCGAACATCCGCATGAACGCCACGTCCAATCTGCATCCCGTCGGCACGTGCCGGATGGGTCCCGAAGGCGACACAGTGGTCGATCCGCGCCTGCGCGTTCATGGAGTTGGCCGACTGCGGGTGGCGGACGCGTCGATCATGCCAACCGTGCCGGCGGGCAATACCAATGCGCCGTCTATCATGATCGGCGAGAAGGCAGCCGATATGATTCTGGAGGATGCACGAGCGATGGTGTGACCGCGACGCTGGAATGGGCCGGCCGGCCCATTCTCAGCGATCGAGTTGGCTCAGAAATCCATGTCGCCCATGCCGCCCATACCTCCCATGCCACCACCACCCGGGGGCATCGCTGGGCCCTTCCTCTCGGGCCTCTCGGCAACCATCGCCTCGGTGGTCACCAGCAGGCCGGCAACCGAGGCCGCATCCTGTAGTGCAGTGCGTACAACCTTGGTCGGATCGACGATGCCAGCCTTGACGAGGTCCTTGAACTCGCCGGTCTGCGCATCGTAACCCCAGTTGTACTCGTCGCGATCGAGGATCTTGCCAGCAATCACCGCACCATCCTCGCCGGCGTTCTCGGCGATCTGGCGCAGTGGCGTCTGGATCGCCTTGCGCACGATCTCGATACCGAAGCGTTGGTCGTCGTTGTCCGCCTTCAGCTTCGACAGGACAAGCGATGCACGCGCCAATGGCACGCCGCCGCCCGCAACGATGCCTTCCTCGACCGCCGCACGGGTCGCGTGCAGCGCGTCATCGACGCGGTCCTTGCGCTCCTTCACCTCGACCTCGGTCGAGCCGCCGACGCGAATTACCGCGACGCCGCCCGCCAGCTTCGCCAGGCGCTCCTGCAGCTTCTCGCGGTCGTAGTCCGAGGTCGTCTCCTCGACCTGCGCACGGATCTGGTTGCAGCGCGCGACGATGTCGTTCTTCTTGCCGGCGCCCTCGACGATCGTGGTGTTCTCCTTTTCGATGAGCACCCGCTTCGCCTTGCCGAGATCGTTCAGCTTGACGTTCTCGAGCTTGATGCCGAGGTCCTCGCTGATGACCTGGCCGCCGGTGAGGGTCGCGATGTCCTCAAGCATCGCCTTGCGGCGATCGCCGAAGCCAGGTGCCTTCACCGCCGCGACCTTCAGGCCGCCGCGCAGCTTGTTCACCACCAGCGTGGCAAGTGCCTCGCCCTCCACGTCCTCGGCGACGATCAGCAGCGGCTTGCCGGACTGCACGATGCTCTCCAGCAGCGGCAGCATCGGCTGTAGACCCGACAGTTTCTTTTCGTGGATCAGGATGTACGGATCGGCCAGCTCGGCCACCATCTTCTCGGCGTTGGTGATGAAGTAGGGCGAGACATAGCCGCGGTCGAACTGCATGCCCTCGACGACGTCGAGCTCGGTCTGGATGCCCTTGGCCTCTTCGACCGTGATGACACCCTCGTTGCCGACCTTCTGCATTGCCTCGGAGATCATCTTGCCGATCTCGGTTTCGCCATTCGCGGCGATCGCGCCGACCTGCGCGGTCTCGCCAGGCGTCGTGATCTTCTTCGTCCGCTTCTTCAGTTCATCGACGACGGCACTCACCGCGCGATCGATGCCGCGCTTGAGGTCCATCGGGTTCATTCCAGCGGCCACCGCCTTCGAACCCTCACGCACGATCGCCTGGGCGAGAACGGTCGCAGTGGTCGTGCCATCACCCGCGATGTCGCTGGTCTTGGAGGCGACCTCGCGCACCATCTGGGCGCCCATGTTCTCGAACTTGTCCTGCAGTTCGATTTCCTTGGCGACGGTCACGCCATCCTTCGTGATGCGAGGCGCACCAAAGCTCTTGTCGAGCACCACGTTGCGGCCTTTCGGCCCAAGTGTGACCTTCACGGCGTCGGCGAGAATGTCGACCCCGTGCAGCATGCGCTGACGCGCATCACCGCCGAACCTTACGTCCTTGGCTGCCATGGATCAGATTCCTTCCTGTCTTCAGTCTGGTGATTGATGGCCTGGCGCGGCCGGATCAAGCGGCCTTCCGCTTCGCTGCGGGCTGGCCTTCGATGATGCCCATGATGTCCGACTCCTTCATGATCAGAAGTTCCTCGCCATCGAGCTTCACCTCGGTGCCGGACCACTTGCCGAACAGGATGCGGTTACCTTCCTTGACGTCGAGCGGCACAAGCTTGCCGGCCTCGTCGCGGGCGCCTGGCCCAACGGCGATGACCTCGCCCTCCATCGGTTTCTCCTGGGCGGTGTCGGGGATGATGATGCCCCCGACGGTTTTCTCTTCGGCTTCCAACCGACGAACTACGACCCGGTCGTGTAGCGGACGGAACTTCATTGTGGTCCCTCCTGCTTGAGATTGGATACTGGCTTGTTTGGGTTCGCCAACCGTTGCGCGACCCCGCCTGGGCTGCGCGGGCCCACTGCCTAGCACTCCCCACCCGAGAGTGCCAGTGGTTCCGGCGTCACATTCGAGGCGGGCGAATTTACCAACTGTTGACCCTTCGGCATTACCGATCTGGTCAGATGCCGTTGGACGTCAACCCGAGATTGGGAGGGCGCGACATGACGAACCACCCCGCCGGCCCGCCGCGGCTGCTGTTCGTCCACGAGTGGTGGCTGGAACTTCGGGACGATCTTAAAATGGCGGGGGCACTGTTCAACTGCGCCGCCGGATGCGACCACTGGCTGCCGGATGAGGTCGAGCACACGATGTTCGAGCGGGCGGAGGCCGTGCTGCTGTCTGCGCACGCTCGTGGGGCGTTCCCAGTGACGCCGCAGCAGATCATTTATGGCATCTGGTTCCAGCCTGAACACGACTGGCTCCCGGCGGTGGGGCCAGTGTCGAGTGACGAATGGCTGGCGCCACTGCGAGATGGTGCGGCGGCCCCCGACCGTACCGGTCTCGTGCACATCGTTCGCGTCGAATGGACGGACGAAGATCGCAGATCAGATCCAAGGTTGAGTGTTGCAACGGGATTACATCGTCCCAACAGGGAAGGTGAGGGGTTGCACCGGCGCGGATGAGTGTGCTCTGGGGACGATGGACGACCCAAAGCACGAGATGTCTGCAGCCGACCCCGCAATCCTCTACCAATACGGCGCCCTGCCATTCGCGATCACCGACAAAGGGGCGATCAGGGTCCTGCTCGTGACCACAAGAGGGCGCCGGGACTGGGTCATTCCGAAGGGGTGGCCCATCCGAAACCTGACAGCCTCCGCCACGGCCGCGCGAGAAGCGTACGAAGAGGCCGGGCTTGTCGGTTCCGTCGTCAGCGACGAGCCCATCGGTGCCTATCGCTACGAGAAGAACAGGAAGTCACGCCGGGCGACGATCTGCGAGGTATCGGTGTTCCTGTTTGCAGTCGAACGGCAGCTCCGCAAGTGGCCCGAGAAGTTCGAACGCGAAACCCGATGGTTCAAGGCGTCGCAGGCTTTGGAGGTGATCGCTCCGGACGGGCTCGCCGACATTGTTCGCGCTGCAACTCGCCAGCTGCTTGTGGGGCCTGGTTAGCTCGGGTCCGCAGTTGGTGCCAAGCTCCATCCGTCATTCCCGTGCAAGGCGGGAATGACGAGAGGGGCGGGGCAAGGCGCGGCTCTGACAGTTCTTATTGCTTCGTCGTTTCGTGCCGTCAGGGACATTCGCTTATGTCAGACAGCCGCTGCTGTTGCGGGTTCGGCTCGCGGGTCGCACGCTGCTCCCACGAACAAGAGGGGAGCGGAACATGGCCTTGAAACCGGACATCACCTATGAGGTCCTCGCACTGCGCTACGGCATCTTCGACGGGCGCCTGCAATTCCAGAACTACATCATCCCGGACGATCACGCGGCGCCAGATCCGCTCGACTTCTATGTCTTCGCGATCCGCGGCAACGGCCGCACCATCGTGATGGACACCGGCTTCAATCCGGTTTCGGCGAAGCGCCGTGGCCGCGAACTGCTGCGCACGCCAGCCGAGGCACTGCTGCAGGCTGGTGTCGATCCTGCGGAAGCGCCGGATGTCGTGCTCACGCACATGCACTGGGATCACGCCGGCGGCATGGAGTACTTCCCGAAGGCCACATTCCATCTGCAGGCGTCCGAGATGGCCTACTGCACCGGCCCGTGCATGTGCCAGCCGTTTCTGCGCCGCCCGTTCGACGTCGACGATGTGCAGAGCGCGGTGCGTGCGCTGTACGCCGATCGGCTGCGCTTCCACGACGGCACGGCAGAGATCGCGCCCGGCATCACGCTGCATCTGATCGGCGGGCATTCGGGCGGCATCCAGTCGATCCGCGTGCCCACAGAGCGCGGCTGGGTGGTGCTCGCGGGCGACGCCTCGCATCTCTGGGGCAACATCCGCAAGCGCATGCCGTTCCCGGTCGTGGTCGATGTGGCGCGCATGCTGAGGGGCTTTGAGATACTGGAGAGCCTCGCCGACGGACCGGACCATATCATTCCCGGCCACGACCCGCTGATCCTGAAGCGGTTCCCGCCGGTTGCCGGCTACCCGGACACCGTCCGTGTCGATCTGCCGCCGATCGCATGACGTGGTGACGCTAGCGCAAGGCGCGCCAGGCTGCGAAAGCGCCGACGATCTGCACGGTGCCGCCGAATAGCATCGCCGCCCGCAGTCCCGGCGCGCCCGCGCCAGCCATGGCGAATGCCGAGCCCAGGACAGCCACGCCAAGCGTCGCGCCAACCATGCGCGCGACGTTGATCAGCGAAGCGGCACTGCCCGAACGCGCGGCGGGAACCGAGCCCACCGCGACGCCGAAGAGCGGTCCCGTGTTGAGCCCCATGCCGCATCCCGTCAGCACGAGGCCGGCCTCGGCCAACCAAAGCGGTTCGCCTGCTTGCGTGGTCGCGATCACCAGCAGGCCGCTGCCGATCAGCGCCGTGCCAGCACCGATCATGCTGCGGACACCGAGGCTTTCCGAAATGCGTCCCGATGCATTGGAGAGGACGAAGAACACGCCCGCCATCGGCACCAGGGCGAGACCGGCCGTTCTCGCCGGCAATGCGCCGCTCGCCTGCAAGACCAGCGGGACCAGGAACAGCACGCCATACATACCGAACGTCATGACCGACGTCGCCGTCAGTGCGCCGACAAGGCGCCGGCTGCGAAACAGATCGAGCGGCACCATCGCCTCTGCGCCGCGTCGCCGCTCGGTGCGCCGGAACAGCAGACAGGCAACGGTTCCTGTCAGCAACGCGACCACCGCAACTCTGGCGTCGCGTGCCGCATCGATGCCCGCAAGCGCAAGCCCGCCAAGTGCGATGGCACCACAGAGCTGACCTGGCACGTCAAGATGCCGCCCGCCCGGGTCGCGCGATTCGGGCACCGCGCGCAATGCCAACCCGATCGTTGCCAGACCGAGTGGCACTGCGATCAGGAACACGCTGCGCCACCCGAACGCATCGACCAGTCCGCCGCCCACTGTTGGGCCAACGACAAAGGCGAGTCCGTTGCAGGCGCCCCAGACGCCGAGAGCACGATTGCGAGCTCGCTCCTCGCTCCATTCGACGCGGATGATCGACAGCGAGGCGGGCAACAGCAGTGCCGCTCCCGCACCCGCTATCGCGCGACCACCGATCAGCACCGCGATGTCCGGTGCTCCAGCGCATATGACGGAACCACCGGTGAAGATCGCCGAGCCGAGCAGGAACAGTCGTCGCCGGCCGTACAGGTCCGATAGCAATCCCCCTGTGAGCAGCAGCAGCGCATAGGTCAGGTTGTAGGCGTCGAGCACCCACTGCAGTCCAGCAACGCTGGCATCGAGCGTCGCTCCAATCGAGCGAACCGCGAGGTTGACAACGGACGTGTCGACCTGGGCGAGCAGAACTGCCAGGCACATGGTGACCAGGAGCAATCCCTTGCCGGATTCGGCGCTGGATCGTTGGGCAAATGAGTTTGTGAGAGATAGGTGTCGCATGATGTCTCGTCGTTCGCTGTGGATAAGCGTCCCATAGCTAACGACGTGCTGCTGACACCGTTCAGTCAGCAGCGATCATCACCCCGCATGAATGTGAGGCAACCGCTTCGGCGACGGCCGAAGCTACTGGTCCGCCGTGTCAGTCTGGTGCTTCGATGTAGATGCCGTCGTCTGCTACGCGCACCGGTATCGGCCGCAGGCGCACGCGCGGGTCGCCAGGATGTCGCCCGGTGTCGAGGTTGAATTCATACCCGTGCCAGGGACACACCACATGCCGATCCTTCGTGAACCGCAGGCCGCGGCTCGTTTGATCGGGCATGATGATTTCCTCGACGCCGTTGAACAGCCTGCCCTGGCACACCGGGCCGCCATGGTGCGGGCATCGGTTCTCATAGGCGACGAACCGTTCGCCAAGTCGGAAGATTCCGACCTCAAGCTCGCCCACTGCAACGATGCGGTAGTCGCCATCGGCCAGTTCGCTGCTGCTGCCGACCATGATCTCAGTCATCGTGCGCCTCCAATCAGAGCCGAGTCACCGGACGCCCGAACCACATCGCGATATCGAACGGATTTAACTCCGCCGCACGGATCATCGCGCAGACGGCCACAGCGGTCTCGGTCGCTGTCACCTCCCCGCTCTCGAACGGTGCGAATTCGCCCTCGGCCGCTTCCGCTTTCGCGGCATAGGCCCTGACCGCCGTCGTCAGCACACGGCGGAGCGTCGCATCCGGAATCGCGTCGAGGTCTCCGCACTGCAAGGCCGCGGTCACCACATCGCAGAACGCCGTGGCGATTTCCTCTGCCGGTCGCGGCGCACTCACTTGGCGAGCGCCGGCTCGGGCTCCGGTACCTTCGCCAGCTTGTTCGGCGGCACCTCGAAGCCGAACAGGCGCGCAGCGTTCAGGCCCAGGATGTTGCGCTTTGCCTGCTCGGACAGGAATGGCAGGTTGGTGATCGTGGTCGGCAGATCGAAGTCCCAGTGCGGCCAGTCCGACGCGAACAGCAACTGTGTGTCTGCGTTGACCGCCTCCATCGTCGCCTGGGTCAGCTTCAGATTGCTGGTCTCCAGCGGCTGGCTGGTGAAGTACATGTCGCGGATATACTCGCTGGGCCGACGCCGCAGCATCGGCGCCTCCGATGAGCGCATCATGTATTCGGAATCAAGCCGCTGCATCATGAACGGCAGCCACGCGAGGCCGCTCTCCACCCAGATCACCTTGAGATTGGGGAACCGCTCGGGAATGCCGTTGATGATCCAGTTGGTCAGGTGGATCATATTAAAGTAGCAGAACGAGATCGCGTGCATCGAGATGAAGCGGTTCACCTGCTTCATCGACTCGTCGCCCCAGTGGAAGCCCGAGTGAAACGCCAGCGGCTTGCCAGTCGCCTGCAACGCGGCATAGAGACGCATGTAGCTGTTGTGATGCACCGGCCGATACCGGGTCGACACCACGGTGAACCCGATGACGCCGGGTGCGTCTGCGAACTCCTCGACCACCTCGACACACGCATCGGGATCGTTGAACGGCAGATACATCATACCCTTGAGGCGCGGCTCCCGAGGCAGAATTTCCTCGATCAGCCAGCGATTGAATGCGCGCCCCAGCGCCACCTCCACCTCTGCCTGAGGGTGCATGCCGAGCAGCAGCATCGGCGTCGGGAACGCCACCGTATAGTCGATGCCCATGCTATCCATCGCGCGGCGCGTCAGCTCGACCTGGCGATGCGTGCCTTCGCCGATGACCGCATCCGCCTGCTGCCCGTGCGGGATGCGGCCGAACATGTCCTGATACAGCATGCCGGGCTGCACGTTCAGCAGCCCCGGCGGTGAGCCGCCTCGCTCCCTGAACGATTGCGCTGCGTGGCGCAGATAGTCGTTGTCGATGCGGTCGGTGATTTCGGACCAGAACGCAGTCTCGGTGACGTGCGCGTCGATGTCGACGATGAAGTAGTCGTTCAGCTTGCGCGCGCTCTTCGACGCGTGTGCCAGGACATCGCGCGTGTCGGATGTGTTGGTGATCTTGTCCAGTTCGCGCACAGACGGATGCGCATTGAAGCCGCTGTCGTCGCCGCGTGATGCTGTCATGGCCGTCCCCTGATTGCGTCGGCTTGCTCTTGGACCAAGAACGCTAACATGGAGGCACCAGACGTGCCACCTTGGCGTCATGCGTTCTGTTATCCGCGGTCTCCGCCGTCTGCTGTCGTGGGTTGGCTTCGTCGTGCTGCTCGTGGCGGCCGTCATCACCGGCGTGCTGTGGCTCACCTTGCCGCCGCGCTCGCAGCAGGCGCGCATCCCGGGCCTGTCCGGGCCGGTCGATATCGGCTTCGACACCGATGGCATCCCGCGCATCCACGCCGCGAGTGCCACCGATGCCGCCGCCGCTCTCGGCTTCGTACATGCGCGCGACAGGCTGTTCCAGATGGACCTCATGCGCCGCGCCGCTTCTGGCAGGCTGTCCGAGATTGCCGGCCCCGCCACGCTCAACCTCGATCGGACCATGCGCACGCTGGGTCTCCGGATGCACGCGGAGGCGGATTATCCCGCCCTGCCTGCCGAGACCCGCGCCATGTTGGAGGCCTACGCGCGCGGCGTGAACGCCTGGATCGCCGAACGTGGACGGTTCAGCGCGCCGGAATTCCTGTTCCTCGGAACCCCGGAGCCGTGGGAGCCGGTCGACAGCCTGCTCTGGGGCGAGACCATGGGACTGTGGCTGTCGCTCAACTGGCGGACAGAGCTGTCACGCCAGTCGCTGGCCGGGCGGATGCCGCAGCAGAAGATCGACGAACTGTGGCCTCCGGCAAGCGGCGAAGGTCACCCGCAAGCGGCGCTAGCCCCGATCTTGAGCCATATCGCCAGCGAGCTCGCAGCCGTGTTGCCGCGGTTTCCTGGCCCCTACACATTGCCAAACTCAGCATCGAACGAGTGGGCGGTGGACGGGCGCCACACGGCTACCGGTGCGCCGCTGCTTGCCGGCGATCCCCACCTGGCGTTCGGCTTTCCCGCCATCTGGTACCTGGCGCGGATCGAGACACCTGACGGCGTACTGGCCGGTGCCACCGCTCCTGGCGTGCCGTTCCTGGTGCTCGGCCACAACGGCCACATCGCCTGGAGCTTCACGACCACCGGCGCCGACGTGCAGGACGTGTTCATCGAGGCGCCGGTCGGTGATGACCAGTACCAGACCCCCGATGGCCCCCGTCCGTTCGCCGCGCGCGAGGAGCGGATCAAGGTTCGCGGTGAGCCCGACCAGTTCCTGACCGTGCGCGAGACACGCCACGGGCCGGTGATCAGTGATCTGCCGGGCAGCAGCGGGGGCCCGCTCCTCGCCGTGTCGATGGCCAATCTGGCGCCCGGCAATATCGCCGCCGCCGGATTGCTCGCGCTCAATCAGGCGCGCGACGTGGATGCCGCGGGCAAGGCTGCGGCCGTGATCACTGCCCCGGTACAGAACCTGCTGGTGGCTGACCGCGAGCGCATCGCGATGTATGTCACCGGCCGCGTGCCGATCCGCCGCGCCGGCGACGGTTCAGCCCCGGTGTCGGGCGACGGCTCGCATGACTGGACCGGTTGGGCATCGGGCGAGCAGTTGCCGCACATCATTGCGCCGACCAGCGGCCGGCTGGTCAACGCCAACGATCGCATCGCACCCCCGGATTTCCCTGTCTTCCTCGGCCGCGACTGGTTCGGCGACTGGCGCGCCTCCCGTATCCGCGAGCTGCTGCAGCGATCGGATCGACATACGGCTGCCGACTTCGCCCGCATGCAGGTCGATGTGCATTCGCCCTTTGCCCGCCAGATCCTGAAGACGCTGCTCGCCGTCCCAGTGACCGAGGACACCGCCCGACGCGCCCAGGGACTGCTGCGCGACTGGGACGGCGGCATGACCACAGACGCGCCGCAGCCGCTGATCTTCAACGCGTGGGTACACCACTTCTATGGCCGCGTGCTGCAGCAGGCCGGCATCCCGGTGAGCGACGGCGGCCCGCTTGCCGAATTCGTCGCCTATGTCCTGACTCCTGCCGGCGCGCACTGGTGCGGCGGTGACTGCACCGCAACGTTGCAGGCGTCACTCGCCGAAGCCGTCAACGACCTCGCGCGCCGCTTCGGCGACGATCCTTCGCGGTGGCGATGGGGCGACGCGCATCCTGCCGTCTTCGCCCATCCGATGCTGCGCCCGCTGCCCATCCTGGGCGACTAACGACGCTGTCCATCCCCAGTCCTGGCGACGACACCACGATCGATCGCGGCGGCCCGCAGTACAAACAGTTCCAATCCGTGCATGGAGCGGAATATCCAGGGGTCTATGATCTCGCCGATCTCGACCGTTCGCTGTTCATCGTGCGCCGGCGAGTCGGGCAACCTGCTCAGCCGGCACGCGCGCGACTTCCTCACCCGCTGGCGCGACGGTGCCACCATCATGCTTGGCCCGACGGCCGACGCAACCACGGCAACCATCAGGCTGACCCCATGAGCTATCATGCCTCCCCCGACGACTACTGGCTGACCGAGGGCGTGCTGCCCCGCCGCGTGTTCGCCTGGCTGATCGACATGCTGCTGATCGGGCTGATCCTCGCCGCGCTGTGGTTCGTGCTGCTGCTGTTCGGCGTGCTGACGCTGGGTCTCGGCCTGCCGCTGCTCGGCGCGCTGCCGTTCGTGCCGTTCTGCTACCACTGGCTGTTCGTGGCCGGTCCCGCCTCGGCCACGCCAGGCCAGCAGGCGCTCGGGCTGGTGGTCCGCCGCAACGACGATCTCGGCCGACCGTGCTGGTGCAGGCGTTCATCTACACGCTGATGTTCTACCTCACCCTGGCCACCACCGGCCTGCTGCTGCTGTTCGCGCTGTTCACCGTGCGCCATCGCACGCTGCACGACCTGGCGAGCGGCCTCGTCGTGGTGCGCGCGCGGGCGTTGACCGGCGGCCTCGGTCCTGGAACATGCAGGGCGGATCGCCCTACGCATGAGCTACAAACCCCCTCGCCGGCCGCAGTTCTTCTACACGACGGCCCCCCTGCCCTGCCCCTATCTGGCGGGTCGGACCGAGCGCAAGGTCGTCACCGAGATCACCGGCCCCGACGCGGACGCGCTGCACGACCGGCTGTCGCGCGCCGGTTTCCGCCGCAGCCACAACATCGCCTATGCGCCGGTGTGCCCGTCCTGCCAGGCCTGCATCCCGATCCGCATTCCGGTCGCCACCTT
>CAWBST010000010.1:0-192032 GCA_963791495.1 uncultured Alphaproteobacteria bacterium | reverse complement strand
GGCCGAGTTCGTGCACGCGACGACATATGGCGATTTGCCAAGCACCGTCACCAACATCGCGCGGCAGCATCTGCTCGATACGATGGGCTGCTGTCTCGCCGCCACGAAGGTGGATACGAGCCGGCTGCTTGGAACTTATGTGCTTTCGGAAGGTGGGGCTGAGCAGGCTACGGCGATTGGCATCCCTCGACGCCTTCCTGTTCCACAGGCGGCATTCGTCAACGGGCTGCTCGCGCGCACTCTCGAATTCGACGACATGGCGATGCCGGACTTGCATCCCTCCGGTGTGGTTGTCCCGGTTGTCCTCGCCGCGTCCGAACATCATGGGATTTCGGGAGCGAATGTGCTTGCCGGCATCGCACTTGGTCTGGAGTTATGCCTGCGGATCGGATGGGCGGGCTTCGATGGCGTGGCGAGAACGTCGCGGTTTCTCCAGCGAGGGCAGGATTCCAGTTCGATTTGCGGTGCACTCGCCGGGGCAGCGGTGGCAGCGAAGCTGATGGGGCTTGACGCCAAGGGAATTGCCGACGCGATCGGCATCGCGGTGAGTTTCGCCGGCGGGTCGTTGGAAGCCAACCGATCGGGTGGAACGATCAAGCGGTTCCAGTCAGGCTGGGCGGCGAAGTCCGCCATTCAGGCTGCCACGCTGGCCAGCTGCGGCGTCGATGGTCCTGCGCAAGCCTTTGAGGGACGTTACGGCTTTTATAGATGCTTCATCGACGGTGTTTTCGATGCGGCAGTCCTGACGCGCGGACTGGGCACGGAATGGCGGATGACGAGCCTGCGGTTCAAGCCTTATCCGTCCAATTACTACACGCATGCGGGGATCGACGCAGCGCTCGCGCTACGGCGCAAGGGACTGCGAGCGGAGGATGTTCGGTCCGCGCATCTTGCTGTCGCCACGCCGATGCTGCACACGATGGGCGAACCGTTGGACCGGAAGCAAGCGCCGCGCACGGCTTACGAGGCCAAGTTCAGCGGGCCTTATACGGTTGCCTCCGCGCTGATTGGAGGAACCGGCCTCGGGCTCGGGATCGACGATTTCGCCGACGAGCTGGTCGCTGATCCGATGCGTCGCGCGCTGATGTCGAAGATCAGCGTTGGGAGTGATCCGCGTTGCGATGCCATCTTTCCGGATCAGGCGCCAGCGATCCTCACGGTGGCCAAGAGGAACGGTGAACAGGTGGTCGAGGAGGCGCTGGTAAATCGTGCGAGCGCAGAGTCGCCGTTGAGCGAGCATGAGCTCGCGATAAAGTTCGCAGACACCGCCCAGCGCGCACTCTCTCCCGAGCTTGCTGACAGGCTGAGGGCGCATGTAGGCGAAATCGCGGCTGCTCGCGACATCGCCGGCATTGCCGCAATCCTGGGCTCGGCTGCCACATGACACCGTACGGCGAAGAGCGGGAGGCCGTGATGGCCAGCTTTGTTGTGAAGGCTGCGCCGCGGCCGGACGGCGCCGAACGGTTCGAGTTCGACGAGAAGACCATGTGGCGCGGCAAGGACGTCCGCGCCGGCGATGAGGTCTTCATCTTTGCGGCCGAGCACAATGGCGGACGTGGGCTCTATGCCCGGGGCGTCGTCACCGAGGCTGTTCGCGGCGTCGGAAGTCGTGTCAGCCTGACGGTGACGCGCACGGGGGCTGCGACCCGGTCCCTTGGCCGCGCCCAACTGCGCGTGTTCCGCGACCTGCCGGACGCCGGTCCGGAGACCGAGATCGATCGCAAGCTCTACCGTCAGGCGACCAACAAGGTCGCCGGCGTCTCTGACACCGCCGCGGCGTTCCTGCGCGGTTTCTTCTGAACCCAAACCATCGCGCTAGGGTAGGCTCCACAACATGCCGGACGAAGTCCTTCGCGTCGAACACCTGCGCACCGAGTTCCGCATCGGCGGGGCGTGGCATGCCGCGGTGGACGATGTGTCCTTCGCGCTGGCGCCGCGGGAGACGCTGGCGCTGGTCGGCGAGTCCGGCTGCGGCAAGTCGGTCACCGCGCTGTCGGTGATGCGCCTGGTGCCGGTTCCGCAGGGGCGCATCGCGGGCGGGCGAATCGTGCTGGAAGGTCGCGAGCTGGTGGGCTTGTCCGAGCCTGCGCTGGAGAAGCTGCGCGGCGCGCGGATGGCGATGATCTTCCAGGAGCCGATGACCAGCCTGAACCCTGTGATGACCATCGGCGCTCAGGTGGCCGAGGCGCTGATGGAGCATCAGGGCCTGTCGCGACGCGACGCCCAGGCGAAGGCGCTATCGGTGCTCGACGAGGTGAAGATTCCCTCGGCGGCGCGGCGTTTCCATGAGTATCCGCACCAGTTCTCCGGCGGCATGCGCCAGCGGGTGATGATCGCCATGGCGCTGGCCTGCGAGCCCGCCGTGCTGCTGGCCGATGAGCCGACCACCGCGCTCGACGTGACGATCCAGGCGCAGGTCCTGGGGCTGCTGGCGGACCTGAAGGAACGCCATCGCATGGCGATGCTGTTCATCACCCACAACCTGGGCGTGGTGGCGCAGATCGCCGACCGGGTGGCCGTGATGTATGCCGGCCAGATCGTCGAGCAGGCGCCGGCCGAGGCGATCTTCGCCCGTCCGGCGCATCCTTATACGCGCGCGCTGTTCGCCGCGATTCCGCGCATGGATCGCGACGCGCAGGATCTGGCGGCGATCCCCGGGCGGGTCCCGCCACTGGATGCCATGCCGGCAGGATGCCGGTTTGCGCCGCGCTGCCCACTGGTGCGCGAAGGATGCGAGAGGTCCCAGGTGCTGGCTCCGTTTGCGGCGGGGCATCTGGCGCGATGCCATGTGGCGACCGGCGCTTCGACTGCGGGTTGAATCCCCGATGCGAATATACTATGTATAACCCGTTTGGCAGGTGAGGCCGCGTTATGCCGGTGACATTGCAGAAGTGGGGCCACAGTGTTGGCGTGCGACTGCCGAAGCCGATGCTGGAGCAGATCGGTCTCTCTGAAGGGGCACAGGTCGATGTGCTGGTGGAGGGCGACCACCTGGTCATCCGGCGCGCCCGGCGTCGTCCGACGCTCGACGAACTGCTGGATCAGTGCAAGCCGGAAAACCGGCCTGAAACAATCGACTTTGGTCCTCCGGTCGGTCGAGAGATCATCTGATGGCACGCGCCGGCTATGTGCCGGAGCGCGGTGATTTCGTCCGTGTTGTGCTGGATCCTCGTGTCGGGCGGGAGCAGTCCGGCGAGCGCCCAGCGCTCGTTCTGACGCCTCGGCGGTTCAATGAGCTCACTGGCTATGCCTTCGTCGCGCCGATCACGGGGACGGCCCGTGGCTGGCCGTTTGAGGTGCCTGTCCCGACCGGCGGTGGGGTGCAGGGGGTGGTGCAGGCGGATCAGACGAAGAGCATCGATTACAAGGCACGCTACGTCCGCCTCTTGGCAAAGGCACCAAATGGCCTGGTTGGCACGGTCCTTGATCGCGTAGCTGAGATTCTCGAACCCTGACCGATCGTCCCATGGCGCCGGATTGTGCTTGCTGCTAACTCTCCGGCCCTTCACATGGAGCATTTCGCATGCTGTTCCGGGCAGTCCTTCTTGCCTCCGCCGTCGCATTCACCGCGCCGGCCTTCGCGCAGCCGAAGACCACGCTCAATCTCGGCATGGCGGCGCAGGACATCGGCCAGCTCGATCCGCATTTCGCCGTCTCCACGATCGACCGCGTCCCGGCCGCCCTGATGTTCAGCGGCCTCGTGCGGTTTCCGCCCGGCAGCATCGATCCAGCCAAACTGGAGCCGGACCTTGCCGAGAAGTGGGAAGCGACCGAGGACGGCAAGACCTGGACCTTCCACCTGCGTCACGGCGTGCAGTTCCACGGCGGCTTCGGTGAGCTCACCGCCGATGACGTCGTGTTCAGCCTGAAGAAGGCGGGCGATTCCAAGACCTCGGCGTTCGCATCGGAACTGCGGCCATTCCAGACCATCGAGGCGGTCGATCCTTACACCGTCCGCCTGGTCCTGAAGGACAACGTCCCGAGCGTACTCGGCATCCTCACCAACTATGCGCAGGGCTTCATCGTGTCGAAGAAGGCGGTGGAGCAGCGTGGTGACGACTTCAAGCGCAACCCGATCGGCACCGGGCCGTTCGCCTTCGCCTCCGTCACGCCGAATCAGTCGCTCGAGTTGGTCGCGAACGACGCATATTTCCGCGGCGCGCCGAAGATCAAGAAGATCAGCTACCGCTTCATTCCGTCCGATGCCTCGCGCGATCTCGCGTTCCAGAGCGGCGAGCTCGACGTGAACTACGGCCGCGCCGACCAGGCCTGGGTCAACCGCACCAAGGCAGAGCCGCACACCATCGTCGATGTGTTCGCGCCGGCCGAGCTGGCGGAGCTGCATCTGAACGTCACCGCGAAACCGCTCGACGACATCCGTGTCCGCCAGGCGATCGCCTACGCGATCAACCGGCCGGAGCTGGTGCGCTGGCGCGGCGCCGATGTCAGCCGCGAGGGCCAGGGCGTCATCCCGCGCGCCAATCTCGGCTTCACCGCCGACACAGGGTTGCCGCAGAACGACGTCGCGAAGGCGAAGGCGCTGCTGAAGGAGGCGGGTTATCCGGACGGCATCACCATAAAGACGATCCAGACGCAGCTTCCCGAGATGTTCACTGCGGCGCAGGTGTTCCAGGCGCAGCTCAAGCGCGCGGGCATCAATCTCGATATGCAGGTGGTCGAGCACGCCACGTTCCACCAGCAGATCCGTCAGGACCTCAGTCCGATCGTGTACTACTCGGCTGCGCGGTTTCCGGTGGCCGACGTCTATCTGACGCAGTTCTTCCACTCGCGCAGCATCGTCAAGACGCCGACCGCGGTCACCAACTTCAGTCATTGCGACGTGGCCGACAAGGAGATCGACGCGGCGCGCGGCGAGACCGACAAGGCGAAGCAGCTGGCGCTTTGGGGAGAGGCGCAGAAGAAGATCGTGGCGAAGGTGTGCGCGGTGCCGATGTTCGAGACGCTGCAGGTCTACGCGCGGCACGACAATCTGGACTACGGCTACAAGCTGGAAGGATCGATGTCGCTTGGCCCGATGATCACCGAGGCGACTCACTTCAAGTGATCCCCCACCTCACCCTGGCCCTCTCCGCCCCTCGGGGCGGAGAGGGAATGACATGATCTTCTACATCATCCGTCGTCTGATCGCGGCAATCCCGACACTTCTGGCCGTCCTTACCCTTGTCTTCCTGATCGTCCGCGTCGTGCCGGGCGATCCCGCGATCGCCATCCTCGGTGACCGGGCGACACCAGAAGGCGTCGCTGCGCTGCAGGCGAAGCTCGGTCTCGACAAGCCGATCTGGCGGCAATATGTCGACTTCCTCGGCCAGTCGCTGTCGGGCGACTTCGGCAACTCGATGGTGACTGGCCGGCCGATCGTGTCGGATGTCGGCGCCGTGCTGCCGCACACCATCGATCTCACGCTGGCATCGCTGCTCGTCGGCAGCATCATCGGCGTGCCGGCCGGCATCTGGGCGTCTCTGCATCGCAACGGTCCGATCGACTACGCCGCTCGCCTGCTGTCGCTGATCGGCCTGTCATTCCCGGTGTTCGTCTCCGGCATCTTCATCCTGCTGGTCTTCGCGCTGCACTGGCGGCTGTTCCCGGTGATCGGCAATGCGAATCTCAGCGACCCGATTGACCGGCTCGACAAGCTTGTGCTGCCGGCAGCGACGTTGGGCCTGGTCATGGCCGCCTACATCACGCGCGTGACCCGCAGCGCCATGCTGTCGGTGCTGGGCGAGGACTACATCCGCACCGCGCGTGCCAAGGGTATTCCGTGGCGCCGCGTCGTCTGGCGTCACGGGCTGCGCAACGCGGCGATGCCGGTGGTGACAGTCGTCGGCCTCTACATCGGCATCCTGATCGGCAACTCGGTGCTGACCGAGATCGTGTTCAACCGTCCTGGCCTGGGCAAGATCATCGTCGGCGCGCTGAACCAGCGCGACTACACGATGCTGCAGGGGCTGATGGTGATCTACTGCTTCCTGATCGTGATCGTGAACCTGATCACCGACCTGACCTACGGCATTATCGATCCGCGGGTGAAGCAGTGAGCGCCTCGAGCGCGACTCCCCCTCCTCTCGCGGGAGGGGGGCGGGGGGAGGGGGCCCTGCGGATCCTCGCGCCCCTTCGCCTCATCACCGCCTACCCCGCCACCACGATTGGCGCCGTATTGTGCGCGATCGTCGTCGCCGGCGCCCTGTTCGCGCCTTGGCTCGCGCCGTTCGATCCCAACGACCAGAACATCATCGACCGCCTGCAGCCACCAGGTGGCGACTACCTGTTCGGCACCGACTCCTTCGGCCGCGACGTCTTCTCCCGCATACTGTGGGGCGCGCGCATTTCGCTTTTGGTGGCAGTGACATCGATCGCCGCCGCCATCGCGATCGGCGGCACGATCGGCATGGTGAGCGGCTACATCGGCGGACAGTTCGATCTCATCGTGATGCAGACGATGGACGTGCTGCTGTCGTTCCCCAGCCTGATCCTCGGCCTGATCGTGGTGGCGCTGCTCGGCCCCGACCTGATCAATCTGATCTTCGCCATCGCGCTCACCGCGATCGCGCCATTCGCCCGCATCGCGCGTTCCCCAGTCCTTAGCCTGAAGGAACGCGCGTTCATCGAGGCCGGCCGCGCCCTCGGCTTTTCTCACACCCGCATCCTGTTCGTGCACGTGCTGCCGAACATCATGTCCGAAATCCTGGTGATGGGCTCGCTCTGGATGGCGACGGCGGTGCGGACCGAGGCCTCCCTGTCGTTCATCGGCCTGGGCGTGAAGCCACCGACCGCGACCTGGGGCGGCATGATGCGCGAAGGATTCGAGAACATCCTCGACGCACCCTGGCTTTCGGTGTGGCCGGGCCTCGCGATCCTCCTGCTGGTACTCGGCCTCAACATGATCGGCGACGGATTGCGTGACGCGACCGATCCGCGGCTGCGCGGCGAGACATGATGGTCGGGACAAGCCCGACCATGACGAAAGACGACCGGGCTGTCGCCCGGGGCCAGATATGAACCGCGATCGGTTCGAGGCCATCGTTCGCGCCGATCCGGACCTGATGCATCTCCTCGAGTGTTTGCGCTCGGTCGGTCTGCCGCAATGGCGCCTCGTCGCCGGCTGCCTGTATCAGACGGTCTGGAACACGCTGACACATCGTGCGCGCGGCACGGGCATCAAGGACTACGACCTGATCTACTACGACAGCGACGATCCATCCTGGGAAGCCGAGGATGCCGTGATCCAACGCGTCGCTGAAGCAACGCACGACTGCGTCGGCCCGGTCGAGGTACGCAACCAGGCGCGCGTGCATCTGTGGTTCCGCGAACGCTTCGGTTGCGACTATCCACAACTCCCGGCAGCCGATGACTCGTTGCGCTACTACGCGTCGATCGTGCACGCGGTCGGTGTCCGGCTGGAGCATGACGGCACGCTTGATATCGTCGCGCCGTTCGGTCTCGACGATATGTTTGCCATGGTCATCCGCCCCAATCGCACACTGGCCAACGCCGCATCGCATACGGGCAAGGCTATGCGGGCAGCCGCGATCTGGCCGGAAGTTGTCGTCGAGCCATGGCAGGCGTGACGCCGGTCCTTCAGGTCAGCGACCTGATCAAGCATTTCACCGTCAGCAAGGGATTTCCCCGCGCCGTCACCACCACTGTGCGCGCCGTCGATGGCGTCAGCTTCGCGGTCGGCAGCGGTGAGGCTTTCGGCCTGGTCGGCGAATCTGGTTGCGGCAAGTCCACGGCTGCGCGTGCCACGCTGCGGCTGATCGAGCCGGACGGCGGCAGCATTCGCTTCGCCGATATCGACGTGCGCGCCGCGCGTGGCTCCGCGCTGAACACTTTGCGCCGGCGCATGCAGATCATATTCCAGGATCCGTATTCGTCGCTGAACCCTCGCCGGAGCATCGGCCGCACGTTGGCGGAGCCGCTCGCGGTGCACGGCATGGCACGCGGCCGTGCCGCACGCGAACGAGCGACCGCGCTGCTGGCAGAGGTCGGACTGCCGGCGACCGCGCTCGACCGCTATCCGCACGAATTCTCCGGCGGCCAGCGCCAGCGCATCGGCATCGCGCGTGCTCTCGCGCTGCAGCCGGAGCTGATTGTCGCTGATGAACCTGTCTCCGCGCTGGACGTGTCCGTGCAGGCGCAAGTGCTGCTGCTGCTCAAGGAACTGCAGCAGCGCCGCGGCCTCGCCTTTGTCTTCGTCAGCCACGACCTCGGCGTGATCCGCTGGTTCTGTTCGCGCGTGGCGGTGATGTATCTCGGGCGCATCGTTGAACAGGGGCCGGTGCAGCGTGTCTTCACCTCGCCCCGACATCCGTATACACGCATGCTGCGCGACGCCTCGCCTATCCCCGATCCGGCGCAGCGCAGCCTGCTGCCGCGCGTGGTGGGTGAGATCCCTTCGGCCGCAGCACCGCCGCCCGGCTGCCACTTCCATCCGCGCTGCCCGCGTGCAACGGACATCTGCCACACCACCTATCCGGAGTGGTCCGAACCCGACGGCCAAGGCTTTGCCTGCCATCATCCGCTTCAATGACCACCGTCCACTTCATCACGCATCCCGAGGTGACGATCGACCCCGCCGTGCCAGTCCCGGACTGGCCACTGTCACCACTCGGCTGGAATCGCATGCGCCTCGCCCTGGAGCAGCCATGGCTTGCCGGTGTGCGCACCGTGTTCAGCAGCGCCGAACGCAAGGCGCGCGATGCGGCCGCCATTATAGCCGAGCATCTCGGACTTTCGCCCATCATCATCGAAGATCTGAGAGAGAACGACCGATCGGCGACGGGCTACCTGCCGAAGGCGGAATTCGACTCGATCGCTGATCGTTTCTTCGCCTCTCCGAACGAAAGCGTGCGCGGATGGGAACGCGCAGTCGATGCGCAGTGCCGCATCATCGACGCCGTCCAGCGCGCCATCGCCATGGCTCCCGAAGGCAACATCGCAATTGTCTCGCACGGAGGCGTCGGCGCACTGTTGCTTTGCCAGCTAAAGGATAGCCCTATCAGCAGAACCGAGGACCAGCCCGGCGCCGGTGGCGGTCACGTCTATTCGTTCGATGCCGCGAGCCGTCGCCTGCTCTCAGACTGGCGCCGCATAGAGGAAGCATCTGTGGTTTCAATGTGCATGAGCGCCGCCCCATGACCCCATCGATCAACGCCGACCGTCTCTGGCAGTCCATCATGGACATGGCCCGCATCGGGCCCACGCCGGAAGGCGGCAGCTGCCGCCTGGCGCTTTCATCCGAGGACACCCAGGCCCGCGCATTGCTGCTGAAATGGTGCAAGCCGCTGAACCTTCGCTTCGAGCAGGATGCGATCGGCAACATGTTCCTCCGCCGCGCTGGCACCGATGACGCCGCATGCGCGGTCGCCTTTGGCAGCCATCTGGACACCGTGCCGACCGGCGGGCGGTTCGATGGGGTGTTCGGCGTGCTCGCCGGCCTGGAAGTGATTCGTGCGCTGGACGAGGCCGGCATCGTCACGCGCGCGCCGCTCGAGCTGGTGAATTGGACCAATGAGGAAGGCAGCCGCTTCCGCCCGGCGATGATGGGCAGTCGTGTCCATGCCGCCGACATGGTGCTCGAGGACGCGCTCGCCATCACCGACGACAAAGGCATCACCGTGCGCGACGCGCTGCACACGAGCGGCCAGGCAGGCGCGCTCACGCCGTCCCCGCGTGGCTGGGCCTGCTGGCTGGAGGCGCATATCGAGCAGGGCCCGGTGATGGAGGCCACCGGCGCCGACATCGGCATCGTCACCGGCACCATGCACGCTCGCTACTTTCAGCTCACTGTCACCGGCGAACCGAGCCATGTCGGTCCGACCACGATGGACCGCCGCCGCGACAGCCTGGCTGCGACCGCGGAGATCATCCTGGCGATCGAGCGCATCGCGTGCGGCGCCGAGCCGGACGGCCGCGCCTCCGCCACCTGGATCGAGAACTATCCCAACGCGCGCGGCAACGTCGCCAACATTACCCACCTGCATTGCGACGTCCGCCACGAGCAGGCGACGCGTACCGCCGCTATGGAACAGGAACTGCGTGCGGCGATCGGCGACATAGCGTCACGCCGCCGCGTCGCGGTCACGATCGATCCGTACGCCGCCTTCGGCCCGATCGCGTTCGATCCGGCTCTCGGTGTGCTGCTGCGCGACAAGGCGCAGGCACGCCAACTTGTCGCGCGCGACATGATCGCCGCCGCCGGCCATGACTCAGTGCTGATCGCTCCGCTCTGTCCCAGTGCCATGCTGTTCGTGCCGAGCGTCGATGGCATCACCCATAACCCCCGCGAGTACTCCACCAGCCAGCAAGTGGCCCACGGGGCGCAGGTGATGCTGGATGCGGTGCTCGCCCTGGCCGGCTAATCTCAGAAGCGGTCGGCACCGCCGACGTTTCTTCGGTGACCGAAGTGGAAAAGCGATCGCACGCCAACACCCCTCGAACGGCTTATTGCGGCACCAACAGCCATTGCTTTGCGCAATGGATGGCGCGACATCTTGCGACCTGTTTGGTGGCATCGTCGTTCTCGGATGAGTGCGGCGATGCCGCTCTCATCCTGAAGCGTCTCCAGCTGTCCAACTGGCAATGAACAGTTTCATCCCGTGCAGGTCATCGCTGCAGCGGCACCAACATCCGCCAAGGCTGCGTCCCGCACGGCACGATCGGTTGAGCCTTCGGTGAGATACGCGGCGACGAGCACAGGAGCGGCACGGTCCGGCGGCCACAACAGCCCGACGTCGTTGCTGGTGCAATGGTCTCCCGTGCCGGTCTTGTCGGCCACCTGCCACCCTTGCGGCAACTTGGCCCGGAGCCTCGCATCGCCCACCTTGTTGCCGCGAAGCCATGTCAGGAGTTGCGCCTTTCCTGACGCGGATAGGGCTGACCCCAGCGTCAGAGCCCGAACGTCCGCCAACATGGACGCCGGGGTGGTGGTATCGCGTGGATCGCCCGGACGAGCGTCATTCAAGGCTGTCTCCCACCGGTCGAGCCGGGTCATCGTGTCGCCCAGGCTGCGCAGATAGGTCGTCAGCCCAGCCGGGCCCCCGATCGCACCGAGCATCAGATTGCCGGCGGTGTTGTCGCTCAACGTGATCGCGGCCTCACAGATGACCGCCAGCGTCATGCCCTCGCCGCCAACGTGTGTCTTGGTAACGGGAGAGTAGGGCACCACGTCCTGCTCCGAGATGCGGATGCGCCGCTCCAAGCTTTCCCGGCCGGCATCGACATGAGCCAACACGGCGCCCGCTGCCAGCAGCTTGAAGGTGCTGCACAGCGGGAAACGCTCGTCTTGACGGTGCCCTGTTTGCTGTCCATTGGCGGTATCAAGTACCGCAACGCCCAACCGTCCGCCGTGCGTCGCCTCAATGCGGGCGATGGCGCGCGCCAGATCGGCATGGCCGTGTGCCGCGCGAGCACGCGTCGCGGAGAAGCCCGAACCACTCAACATTGCCACTGCTGCACCGATGAATTGCCGTCTGTCGATCATGCGTCCTGCCCTCCTGACGGCCGGAAACTGCCGGCAGGACGAAGCTTCGACAAACGATCATGTCTTGCAGATCACCCAAGAAAAACTAATGGTTTTCCGCATGGCTCTGTCACAACTTCCTCTCAATGCCCTGCGTGCTTTCGAGGCCTCGGCCCGACAACTCAGCTTCACCCGAGCCGGTCTTGAACTGCGGGTTACACAGGCGGCTGTAAGCCAGCAGGTAAAGCTCCTGGAGAATATCCTGGGTGTCTCCTTGTTTCGCCGCTTGCCACGCGGATTGGCCCTGACCGAGGAGGGAGAGGCACTTCTGCCGGTGCTGACTGATGCCTTCCATCGCATCACCGGCACACTGGAGCGCTTTGAGCAGGGGCGGATGCGGGAAGTCATGACGCTTGGCGTCGTGGGAACTTTCGCTACTGGTTGGCTGCTGTCCCGGCTGCCCAATTTTCGCGCCGCCTGTCCCTTTGTCGACCTGCGGCTAATGACCCACAACAATCGTGTGGACCTAGCGGGTGAGGGACTGGACTGCGCGATCCGCTTTGGGGACGGCGCCTGGCATGGCACGGAAGCGATCCGTCTCTTTTCCGTATCCCACTCGCCTCTCTGCGCGCCAGCCCTGGCGAGGCGTCTCCGGCGTCCTGCGGACCTTTTGCGGGAAGCACTGCTGCGTTCCTACCGGGTAGAGGAATGGGAGCAATGGTTCGCTTCGGTAAATCTGGCAGCGCCAAACATTCGCGGGAACGTGTTCGACTCTTCGCTGACGATGGCTGAGGCCGCAGCCCAGGGAATGGGAGTTGCCTTACTGCCGGTGCGCATGTTCGAACACGACCTGCGTTGCGGGCGCCTGGCGCAACCGTTCGCCGCAGAGGTCACGCTGGGCGATTATTGGCTGACGCGCCTGAAATCACGCCCGGAGAATCCAGCGATGTGCGCCTTCAACAGTTGGATGCGGTCGCAGTGTGAAGGTTCCACCAATGGTTCCTGATGCAGCCCATCGGTGATGTGTATCCTTGCCAGCAGCCAACTTCCGTCGTTTGTGTGACATCCCCGCTATGGTCCGCTTAGGCATTCATTGGACAAGGGGCGGCTAACCCACATTTAGCGGCGCTCACGTCGGCAAGTTAACGAGAATTTAACATAGTCGAGTTAGGCCGGCCTCGTGTGATTGCGAGGTCGTCATGACACTTGGTGACAAGCTGCTTTGGGCGGGCGTGGCCGTGCTCGGGGCTATCTCGTTCGGGATTGTCGCCCTAACGCGCGGCGAACCGGTTGACGCGGCGTGGCTGGTAATTGCCGCGGTCTGCATCTACTTCATCGCCTACCGTTTCTACGCGCTGTTCATCACCAGTCGGGTGTTCCGCGTCGACCCGGCGAGGCAGACGCCAGCCTACCGGCACAACGACGGCCTGGACTACGTGCCCACCCATCGCGTCGTTCTGTTCGGCCACCACTTCGCAGCGATCGCCGGTGCCGGCCCTCTGGTCGGCCCAGTGCTCGCGGCGCAGATGGGTTACCTGCCAGGCACACTGTGGATCCTGGCCGGGGTGGTGTTCGCCGGCGCTGTGCAAGACATGACCGTGTTGTTCCTGTCCACCCGCCGCGACGGCCGCTCGCTCGGCGACATGATCCGCTCCGAACTGGGCCCGGTCGCCGGCGGCATCGCCGGCATCGGCATCTTGCTGATCTGCATCATCCTGCTGTCCGTGCTGGCGCTCGTCGTGGTGAAGGCGCTGGTCGGCAGCCCCTGGGGCACCTTCACCGTTGTCTGCACCATCCCGATCGCTCTGCTGATGGGGGTCTACAGCCGCTTCATCAGGCCCGGGCGGATTGCCGAGATGTCGCTTATCGGCGGCGTGCTTCTGCTGATCGCGTTGCTCGTGGGGCAGACCGTCGGCGAGACGCCATGGCTCGCGTCCTGGTTCGACCTGTCCGGTAGCACGCTGGCACTGATGATCATCGGCTACGGTTTCGTCGCCTCGGTGCTGCCCGTCTGGCTGCTGCTGGCGCCACGCGACTACCTGTCCACCTTTCTCAAGGTAGGCACGATCCTGCTGCTGGCGCTGGGCATCATCGTGGTGCGGCCCGATCTGCAGATGGCACCGCTCACCCGCTTCATCGACGGCAGCGGACCGGTCTGGCCCGGCACCCTGTTTCCATTCCTGTTCATCACCATCGCCTGCGGCGCCGTGTCGGGTTGGCACGCGCTGATCGCGTCGGGCACGACGCCGAAGATGATCGAGAACGAATCGCAGATCCGCCTGATCGGCTATGGCGGGATGCTGATGGAATCGTTCGTCGCCATCATGGCGATGATCGCCGCCACGGTGATCAATCCCGGCGTGTATTTTGCGATGAACAGCGCGGCCGGACTGATCGGCGCCGATGCGGGGCATGCCGCACAGGTGATCTCCGGCTGGGGCTTCACCGTAACACCCGACATGCTGACGCAGATCGCGCACGACGTGGGCGAGACGACCATCATGTCGCGCACCGGCGGCGCACCGACGCTTGCGGTTGGCATGGCGAGCATCCTGTCCGGCCTGATTGGCGGCAAGCTGCTGATGGGCATCTGGTATCACTTTGCGATCCTGTTCGAAGCGCTGTTCATCCTGACGACCGTCGACGCAGGGACACGCGTCTGCCGCTTCATGATCCAGGACCTGGTCGGCAACGTCGTGCCGAGCTTCAAGGCGACAGAATCCTGGTCCAACAACGTGATCGGATCGGCTGTGTCGTGCGCCTTGTGGGGCTGGTTCCTGTATCAGGGCGTGCTCGACCCGCTGGGCGGCATCTGGACGCTGTGGCCGCTGTTCGGCACCTCCAATCAGATGCTTGCGGCGATCGCGCTGACGACGTGCACGGTGGTGCTGTTCAAGATGAAGCGCGAGCACTACGCCTGGGTGACAATCGTGCCCGCAGCATGGCTGGTCGTGTGCACCGTGACCGGCGGCCTGCAGAAGGTGTTCAGTACCGACCCTGCGATCGGCTTCTTCGCTCACGCCACGAAGTTCTCTGACGCGGCGGCGGCGGGCACGCTACTCGCGCCTGCGAAGAGCCTGGGCGAGATGTATCGCGTTGCGTTCAATGACTATGTCGACGGCATCCTGGCGGCGGCGTTCACCGTCATCGTGCTGGTCATGGTCGTCTATGGCGTGCTCGCCTGCATCAAAGCGCTGCGCGATCCGCACGATACGGCTCTGGAGATCGGGGCCATGGCAGCGACGGGCGATGACTAAGCTTCGCCTGGTCTGCGAGATGGTGACCCAGACGGCACGCCTGATGGTCGGCGTGCCGGACTACCAGACCTATGTGACGCACACGCGGACCACGCACCCCGACAAGCCCGTGATGAGCTACGAGGAGTTCTTCCGGGAGCGCCAGGACGCACGTTACTCGGTCTCGAAGGGCAGGTTCCGGGGCTGCTGCTGACCGCGAGAATGGCCGTATAGTGCGTCGCATGGCGACGCCCGAAATCCCCGGTTCGATGCGCGGGATGGTTCTCCACGCGGCGCGGTCGCGATTGCGGCCGGTGTCGATGGCGGTGCCGTCGCCCGGACCTGGCCAGGTGCTGATCCGCGTCCACGCCTGCGCGGTCTGCCGCACCGATCTGCACGTGGTGGACGGCGACCTATCCGAGCCGAAGCTGCCGCTGGTGCCGGGCCACGAAATCGTCGGCAGCGTGGCGGCGCTCGGCGATGGTGTAGACCGGTTCGCCATCGGCGACCGCGTCGGCGTTCCATGGCTCGGCTGGACCTGCGGCACGTGTGCGTTCTGCCGCGGCGGGCGCGAGAACCTGTGCGCGCAGGCGCGCTTCACCGGCTACCAGATCGACGGCGGCTACGGCGAGTTTACCGTCGCCGACCAGCGCTTCTGCTTCGCCATCCCCGCGGGCTACAGCGACATCGAGGCGGCACCGCTGCTCTGCGCCGGCCTGATCGGCTATCGCTCTCTGCGCATGGCGGGTGATGCGCGGCGTCTCGGCCTCTACGGCTTCGGCGCCGCGGCCCACATCATCGCGCAGGTGGCACGCTGGCAGGGCCGCGTGGTCTACGCCTTCACCAGCCCCGGCGACGCGGAGGCGCAGGCATTCGCCCGCGAGCTTGGCGCCGTATGGGCGGGCGGCTCGGACCAGGCGCCACCGGAGCCGCTGGATGCGGCTATCATCTTCGCCCCGGTCGGACCGCTGGTTCCCGCGGCGCTGCGCGCTGTCGAGCGCGGCGGCACGGTGGTGTGCGCCGGCATCCACATGAGCCCGATTCCCAGCTTTCCCTACGACATCCTGTGGGGCGAGCGCGTCGTGCGCTCCGTCGCCAATCTGACGCGCGCCGACGGCGAGGAGTTCCTCTCCCTCGCGCCGAAGGTGCCGGTAAGGACACGACCGCTGCCATACAGGCTGGAGGAGGCAAATCAGGCGCTGGACGATCTGCGCGCCGGGCGCTTGCAGGGTGCCGCGGTGCTCATGGCATAGTGGCGCTGTGACCGGGTGGATGCTGCGGCGGACGACGGCATTGGTGATCGGCATCGCGCTCGGTGCCGCCGCTCTTTCGGCGCGCGCGCAGGTGCTGGAGATCGCCACTGACCAGTCACCGGTCGGGCTGGATCCGCACATTGCGACCGCCTTCTCCACCACCATGGTGCTCAGCACGATCTACGAAGGGCTGACGGCGATCGACGCCGATCTGCATGTGGTGCCGGCGCTGGCGGAATCCTGGACAGTGTCGCCCGATGGCCTGACCTACACGTTCCGCCTGCGCCCCTCGGCGACGTTCCATGATGGAAAGAAGCTGGACCCGTCGGATGTCGTCGCCTCGGTGGCGCGCGTGCGCGACCCTAAGACCGGTTCGCCGTTCGCTTCGCGCTTTGCGATCGTCGACCGGGTCGAAGCCGATGACGACAGCGGCGTTCGCTTCGTGCTGTCGACGCCGTCCGCATCCTTCCTGGCGCAGCTTGCCGCGCTGGCGATCGTTCCGTCGGCCAATGGCGATCTGGCGAAACAGCCAGACGGCACCGGGCCGTTTCGCTTCAAGGAATGGCAGCCGAATACGTTCATCGCGCTGGACCGCAACCCGGCGTATTGGCAGCAGGGCCATCCCTCGCTGTCCGGGTTGCGCTTCGAAATCGTGCCCGAGCCGACAACGCGACAGTTGGGCCTCACCGGAGGTACCTACCAGCTTCTGCCGACGCTCGATGCCGCGACCGCCGCCACGCTGAAGGGTGTGCCGGGCGTGCAGGTGCTGGCGGCCGAGGACCTCGCCTACAGCCTGATCGGCGTCAACACCACGAGCCCGCCGTTCGACAACGCGGCGGTGCGCGAAGCGCTCAATTACGCGCTGGACCGCACGCAGATCGCGCAGGCCGCCTATTACGGCCAAGCGGCCGCTGCCGGTCCGCTGTCGCCTGCGCTGCGCGACTGGGCGCTGCCGGTGACAGAGTATCCCTGCTATCGACCCGATCCGGCGAAGGCGAAGGCACTTCTGCTGCAGGCGGGGATGACGCTGCCGGTGAACGTGACGGTCAACGTGCTTGGCAGCCTGCGCCTCGTGGTCGATGTCGCTCAGGTGGTGCAGGCGCAGGCGAACAGGGCGGGGTTCGAAATCAGCCTGAATGTGCAGGAAGCGGGCCGCTTCATCCAGGACTGGCGCTCCGGCAACTTCACGGCGTTCGCGTCGCTGAACAGCGGCGGCCCCGATCCGGACGACTACTTTGGCCGCACGTTCCAGACCGGTGGCGCGACCAATGTCTTCAAGTTCAGCGATGCGAAGCTCGACCAGCTTCTGACCGAGGCACGCACCACAGAGCCGGCGCGCCGCAAGGCGCTGTATGCCGAGGCGCAGCGCCTGCTGGCATGCGACGGCCCGGTGGTGCACCTCGACTATGGAACGCTCTTCGCGGCCGTGCGTTCAGCGGTTCAGGGATTTCGCCTCAGTCCGACGCGCTCGTTGCTTGGATTGCGCGACGTCTCCATGGTCAAGTGACACTGATGTGACCACGAGAATGCGAAATTGAGAATAATGCCAGGTTCGAGCGGTCGGACGCCACCGTGGCACAGAGTTTTGCTTTTCGATAGGTGGCTCGCGTTTCCGGTGCATCAGTATTTCGGCTCTGCCACCGCAGGTCGGGCTGGTCGGTGGGTAAGGGCCGATTTTGGAGCGTAAGCCGGTATTGCATCGCCTTTTGAGTGCAGGAATGATCCTTATTCACAACATTTTGAGAGCTATACGACAAAGGTGCGTGTGAGAAGGGCGCGTGTGAGACTGGCAATGGATCTGGGGCGAGCCTCCCAGGAGGGCTGCATGTGGTGGGTTGCTAGGGCTGTGTTGCGGTTCCCTCCGTTGTTGAGTTTGGTATTGCTTGCCAAATGGGCTGTGTGGTTTCCGATCATGCTGACCCGGCACGGTGTCAATGACGCCCTGGATGCGGCACTGACAACGGCCGGTGCCGGTCGATCTCGAGGCGGTCGCAAGTCGGTTGGCGAGCCATCCAGCCCCGAACGTCGCCGTTCCGGCAGCCACCGGCAGTCCAGCGCTCTCAAATTCAGGCAGCTTGCGGCTCATTTCTTGCACATGTTCGTCGGGTAGGTTCGGTATCCCGGTTCAGCCGTTTCCCCCGTTTGGTGATTGCCGCGCTTCAGACCAGGATATGCCCGATCGCCTGAGTTGTGGTATTCGCCTTGGGAACGCCCGTTCGATTTCTTAGCCCATTGAAGCATCGAATGATTCACAGCCTGATTCCGGCTAGCCGCACCATGGGCAAGTAATGGGGCGGGCCGTGCTCCATCGCGGGGGTGACCTGCTGTTCGTATCGTTCGGCGTGTCGCTGGTCAGCTTCCTGATGATCCGGCTGATTCCGGGCGATGCGGTGCAACTGATGCTCGGCGCGAATGCCGAGGTGACGCAGGCGCAGATCGACACGCTGCGCCATGGACTTGGACTGGATCAGTCATTCGCACGCCAATACCTGATCTGGCTTGCAAGAATGCTGCACGGCGATTTCGGCACCAGCCTGTCGACGGGGCGGCCGGTTCTGACCGAGATCGCTGCTGCCTCGGGCGTGACAGTGGAACTCACGGTGCTTGGCCTCGCAGCGGCGGTGCTGCTGGCGATTCCGCTAGGCTGCGCCATGGCGGCGCTTCGCTCGCCGAGTGCCGGTCTTGCTGTGCGGTTGTTTTCCATCGTCGGCATCACCGTGCCGTCGTTCTGGCTGGGCATCATGTTGCTGTACGGCGTGTCTGTCCTCGCGCCAGGCTGGGCACTGGTAGGCTGGCGCGATCTCACCACCGACCCGGGCGGCAACCTGCGGCGCGTGGTGCTGCCGGTGGTGTCGATCGCGCTGCCGGTGGTGGCGTCGCTCGCGCGCATCCTGCGCGCGACCATGACAGACGCACTGCGGCAGGACTATGTGCGCACCGCGCGCGCCAAGGGGCTGGGCGAGCGCGCGGTACTGCTGCGTCATGCGCTGCGCAATGCGCTCATTCCGTTCGTCACGCAGGCCGGCATCATGGCAGGGTATCTGTTCGCCGGATCCGTCGTGGTGGAGCAGGTGTTCGCGCTGCCGGGATTGGGTCGGCTGATGGTCGGTGCGGTCGCCGATCGCGACTACGCGCTGGTGCAGGCGGCAATCATGCTCGCAACGCTGGTGTTCGTGTGCGTCAATGCGGCTGTGGATCTGCTGTATGCGGCGATCGATCCGCGGGTGAGGACGACATGACCGGCGGCGCCAGTCTCGTGCTGCGGCTTGGCGTGAGCCTGGTCGTGCTGCTCGCGCTGGCAGCGCTGCTGGCGCCATGGCTCGCACCCGTCGGCCCGAACGAGCAGGACATCCTGGCGCGGCTGCACGCGCCGGCAGAGGCGCACTTGCTCGGCACCGACAATTTCGGCCGAGACGTGCTGGCGCGTATCCTGTTTGGTCTGCGCACTCTGCTCGCCGTGTCGGCGCTGTCCGTGCTGGGGGCGCTTGCGGTTGGCGGCTCGCTCGGGCTGCTTGCGGCGTGGCATGGTGGCATGGTGGATCGCATGGTGATGCGGCTTGCCGATGTTCTGTTCGCGTTTCCGATCATTCTGCTGGCGATTGGCGTCATCGCGATGCTGGGACCCGGCGCATCGAGCGCGGCGGCAGCGATCGGCGTTGCGTACGTGCCGATCTTCGCGCGCACGCTGCGTGCGCCCGCGCTGCAGTTGCGCCGCGCTGAGTATGTCGATGCGGCGCGGGCGATAGGTGCAGGCACACCGCGCATCGTGCTCCGACATCTGCTGCCCAACCTGACATCGGTCATCTTCGTGCAGGCGAGCCTGTCGCTGTCCACCGCCATTCTCGTCGAGGCGTCGCTGTCATTCCTCGGGCTCGGCACACAGCCGCCAACGCCATCGCTCGGTCGCATGCTGGCCGAGAGCCGCACATTCCTGACGCTGTCGCCGTGGCCGTCGCTGTTCTCTGGAACGGCCATCCTGCTGGCATCGCTCGGGTTCAATCTGCTTGGTGATGGACTGGCCGAGCGGCTGGATCCGCGTCTGAGGTGTGCGTGATGGCGCTGCCGGCGACCGAGGCGAGCAGTGCGCGCTACGAAGCGCTCGATGCCTGGGATGTGCCGACGATCCTCGCATCGCTCTGGGAAGGACAGCTGGCAGCGGTTGCCGCGCTCGGGCCCGCACTCCCGGCGCTCGCGCGCGCGACCGAGGCGGCGGTCACGCGATTGGCCGCCGGCGGCCGGTTGGCCTATGCCGGCGCGGGAACGTCGGGGCGGATCGCGGTACAGGACGCCGTGGAACTGGTTCCGACGTTCGACTGGCCGGAGGATCGGCTGGTGCTGCTGATGGCGGGCGGCGAAGCAGCGCTGTTGCGATCGGTGGAGAATGCGGAGGATCAGGCCGGCGTCGCGGTTGCCGCGGTGGAGCAGCATGCCATCGGGCCGGACGATGTACTTGTCGGCGTCGCCGCCAGCGGCACGACGAACTTCACGGTGGCTGCGGTGCGTGCAGCCCGCGAGCGCGGCGCGCTGACGATTGCAGTAGCCAACAGCGCGCACACACCCTTGCTCGATGCGGCGGAGTGTCCGTTGCTGATCGAGACCGGCGCGGAGGCGGTCGCCGGCTCCACGCGCATGAAGGCCGGAACGGCGCAGAAGGTGGCGCTGAACCTCTTCTCCACCGCCGTCATGGTGCGGCTCGGGCGCGTCTATCGCGGCCAGATGGTCGACATGCAGGCACGCAACGCAAAGCTGCGGGCGCGCGCCGTGCGGATGCTGCGTTGCCTCGCCGATTGTTCACCCGACGAAGCGCAGGCGGCGCTGCAAACCGCCGGCGGACGAGTAAAGCTCGCGGTGCTTATCGTTCGTGGGATGGCATTGACGGACGCGGAAGCGCTGTTGGCGCGACATCAAGGCAACCTTCGCGCGGCATTGGTTAACGCACCTACGCGTTGACGCTCCCTGGTCCCCCGCCTAGCGTACGGCCCTCATCCGCAGCGGAGAAATACCCATATGGCGAACAAACTGAAGGCGCGGCTTGCATCGGGCAAGGCGTGCGTGAATGGATGGCTGGCCATTCCGTCGGGCTTTTCCGCGGAGGTCATGGCGCAGTGCGGCTGGGACAGCGTGACAGTCGATATGCAGCACGGCGTGCAGGACTATTCCACCATGGTGCAGTGCTTCCAGGCGATGACGGCGCATCCGATCACGCCGCTGGTCCGCGTGCCGTGGAACGAACCCGGCATCATCGGCAAGTGTCTCGATGGTGGCGCATGGGGCATCGTGTGCCCGATGGTCAACAACAAGGCCGAGGCGCAGGCGCTGGCGACGGCGTGCCTGTATCCGCCAACCGGGAAGCGCAGCAACGGCCCGATCCGCGCCGCGATGTACGGCGAGGCGAGCAACTACCAGAAGATCGCCAACGACGAAGTGCTGGTGATCCCGATGATCGAGACGCAGGAAGGCATCGACAAGATTGACGAGATCCTGTCGGTGCCGGGAATCAGTGGCATCTATATCGGTCCGTCGGACATGGGTCTGTCGCTCGGCCTGATCCCGACACTGGATCGCGAGGAACCGTTGATCCTGGGCATCTACGAGAAGCTGCTCGCGTCCTGCAAGAAGCACGGCAAGTTCGCCGGCCTCCACAATGCGACGCCCGCCTACGCGGCGCGCATGATCGGCATGGGCTTCCGCTTCGTCACCATCGCCAATGACAGCGGCCTGATGGCGCGGGCGGCGCGCGAAGCGGTCACCGCAACGCGCAAGGCGGCAGGCGAAGTCGCGATCTGAAAACCATACACCTCTCCCGCTCGCGGGAGAGGTCGCCGCGCGAAGCGTGGCGGGTGAGGGTCGACCGGACTCCTCAATCCCGTATCAGCGCAGCACCTTCGCACAGCACCGCCACGGCCTCGGCTATCGTGCGGTCCACGATGTCCCTGGCCGAGGGAACATCATGGATCAGGTCGACGCCCTCGCCGGACCAGACCGCGCGCTGTGTGTAGTCTTCCTCCGGGGTCGCGAAATGCGCCGCCTTCGCTTCGGCGACGTTTGCTGCCAGCGCTTCCTCGCGCCCATGCCACTGTTCGAAGAACTCATTGCGCAGCACGCGCCCAGGATAGATCGAGGGCCAACCAGCCTCCCTGACGATGTCGAACACGCGGGTCTGAGCGGTCTGATCACCGCGTCCAGCGATGAGCGCCGCCTTCATCGAATCCGACTGGAGCGACTCCCGCGTGGCCGCGAACCGCGTGCCCATCAGCACGCCCGTGGCACCCAGCGCCAGCGCGGCGGCGAGGCCGCGTCCGTCGGCGATCCCACCGGCGGCGACGACCGGGATAGGCGCAACGGCATCCACCACAGCGGGAACCAGACCCATCGTTCCCCGCATCATCCCCGCGTGGCCGCCGGCGTCCCGGCCCTGCGCAACGATCACATCGGCGCCCGCCTCTGCCGCGGTCATGGCACCCGCCACTGACTGCACCTGGCAGATCAGCTTAGCGCCGGCGGCCTTGATCCGGGGCGCAAACATCGTCGGATCACCGAACGACAGCATGACCGCCGCAGGCCGCGTTTCCAGCGCGAGGTCCAGCGCCTCCGGTGCCTTTTCCAGCAGCCATTGAATGAAGCCGACGCCGACACGCGCGTTGCCGGCATCGGCGCGGCATTGCGGGATCACGTCGCGGAACGCAATGCCGGCGCCGAACATGCCGAACCCGCCCGCATGGGTGACGGCAGCGGCAAGCCGCCCGCCCGCGGTGCCATACATCGGCGAAAGCAGGATGGGATGCTGAATGCCCAGAAGTCGCGTCAGCGCCGTTTCGATCGTCGGCATGCATTGCTCCCTTCTCGTGTAACGGCGGACCCTCTGCGACTGAGCCGCGCGCTGCGCTAGACTAGCCTATCGTGTCAGGCAGCAGGAGATCGAACCATGGCCCCACCCCCGGTGATCCGGCTGCATCCGAACGACGGCGTGGTGATCGCGCGTGCGACGCTGCTGCCTGGGACTCCCGTCGCGGACGGCGTTGCGGCGTCGGAACGCATCCCGGCGGGGCACAAGGTCGCCGTGCGACCCATCGCCGCGGGCGAGCCGGTGCGGCGCTATGGCCAGATCATCGGCTTCGCTGCGGATGCGATCGCGCCCGGTCAGCACGTGCATGTGCAGAACTGCGGGATGGGCGACTTCGCCAAGGACTATGGTTACGCCGTCGATGCGAAGCCGACGGACTATGCCAATACGCCGATGACGTTCGATGGCATCCGCCGCCCCGACGGGCGCGTGGCGACGCGCAACTACATCGGCATCCTGACCAGCGTGAACTGCTCCGCGCATGTCGCGGGCCTCATCGCCGATGTGTTCCGGCGCAATCCGTTCACCGGCGACGATCCGCTGGCGGAGTTCCCCAACGTCGATGGCGTGGTGGCGCTGACCCACAAGACCGGCTGCGGCATGACCGAGAGCGAACCGCTGCGCGTGCTGCGGCGCACGCTGGCGGGATATGCGCGGCATGCCAACTTCTCGCATGTCGTAGTGCTGGGCCTGGGCTGCGAGGTGAACCAGATCCGCGGCTTGATGGAGGAGCAGCGCCTGACCGACCGCATTCGCAACATGGACATCCAGTCGATGGGCGGCACGCGCAAGACGGTTGAAGCCGGCGTCGCGTTCGTGAAGGAGGTACTGGCCGAAGCGAACCACGTGCATCGCGAACCGGTGCCGGCGAGCGAACTTTGCGTCGCGCTGCAATGCGGTGGTTCGGATGGCTATTCCGGCGTTTCCGCCAATCCTGCGCTGGGTGCGGCGAGCGATCTGCTGGTGCGGCACGGCGGCTCGGTGATCCTGTCGGAGACGCCGGAGACCTATGGCGCGGAGCATCTGCTGACTCGCCGCGCGGTATCGCGCGAGGTCGGCGAGAAGCTCGTGGCGCTGATGCGCTGGTGGGAGGACTACACCAAGCGCGAGGGCGCCGAGATGAACGCCAATCCCTCGCCCGGCAACAAGGCGGGCGGGTTGACCACGATCCTGGAGAAGTCGCTCGGTGCGATGGCGAAGGCCGGCAGCACCAACCTGGTCGATGTGGTGAACTACGCCGAAGCCGTCACGGCGAAGGGCTTCGTGTTCATGGACACGCCGGGCTACGACCCGGTATCCGCGACCGGTCAGGTGGCGGGCGGCGCCAACCTTGTATGCTTCACCACCGGCCGCGGCAGCGTGTTCGGCTGCAAGCCTGCGCCGTCGATCAAGCTGGCGACCAACACGCCGATGTATCAGCGCATGGAAGACGACATGGACGTGAACTGCGGTACCATCCTCGATGGCGACGAGAGCGTGCAGGCGTGCGGCCAGCGCATCTTCGAGCTGATGCTGCGCGTCGCGTCCGGTGAACGCACCAAGAGTGAGCAGTTCGACTTCGGCGCCGCAGAGTTTGCGCCCTGGGTGCTCGGCGCGACGATGTAGCCCACCCATCGGCCCGGCCGCTTGGGGGCTGCCGCCTCTCTAGGTAACTCCCCAGTTTGCCGCTACGCTGGGACCCTGGTTGGCAAGTGAGGAGGGAGTTGTCCATGACCGCACAGACCAAAGGCCGGATCCGTCACGTCGCGCTGAGCGTCGAGGATCCTTGGGAGACCGCCGAATTCTACAAGCAGGCCGTGGGGCTGCAGGAAGTCACCGAGCTCGACGGCCCGCTGGCCGAGGGCGTGTTCCTGACCGACGGGATGGTCAACCTGGCCATCCTGCACTTCAAGAGTGACGAGGCCGCGCAAGGCACCGGCAAGGACTTTGTCGGGATCCATCACATCGGCTTCTGGGTCGATGACGTGGTCGAGCAAGGCAAGATTGCGAGGAACGCGGGCGCCACCTGGATCATGGGCGATCCGAACAATCCGGACGGCTACGAGGTGAAGCACACCGACCTGTCCGGCATCATCTTCGACATCGCCGCGCATGGCTGGGCCGGTTCGCAGAAGAACCCGGGATCGGACGACAACGTCGTGCACCCAAATCCGCGTCGCCGGCTGGCGAAGTTCGACGAGAGGCGTGAGCGTGCCCAGGCGAAGATCGCATCGATGCGTGCGAAAGAGGCCGTGGCCGCGGCCGAATGATGTGCTGACGCGGCGGCGGCGGGGGCGGTGCGCCTATACGCGACACCCCGGCCCTGCCGCGTCTACCACCCGGGGCCTGGCGCCCTGGGTGCCCGGTGTAACCGCTGGGGGAAAGAGACATGCAAGCCAATCCACTGCGCGCCGCCCTCGAGCGTGGCGAACTGCAGATCGGCACGTGGGTGAACCTCGTGCGCAATCCGGCGATCCTGACTCTGCTGAAGTCCGCCGGGCTCGACTTCGCGCGGGTGGACATGGAGCACACCGCGGCCTCGATGGAGAGCATCGCCAACATGGCGCTCTTGTCGCGCGCGCTGAACTTTCCCATCGCCGTGCGGCCGCCCGAGGCCAATCGCGAGTGGATCACGCGGCTGCTCGATTGCGGCGTCTGGAACCTGCACTGTCCGCAGGTGGAGAACGCCGCGCATGCCGCCGAGATCGTCGCCGCGTCGCGCTATGCGCCGCGCGGGCTACGCGGCAATGCCGGGCACAGTCCTGGCACCGACTACGACATGACCGGCACCGCGGCAGAGCGGCGCGCCTTTGCCAACCGGCAGGTGTTTGTGACGGTGATGTTCGAGACGGCTGCCGCGTTCAACGATCTGGATGCGATCGCGGCAATGGACGGGATCGACGCGCTGACGATCGGGCCGGCTGACCTGGCGCAGGACCTGGGGGTGTTCGGCACACCGGAACAGGCGCGCGTGCTTGACGAGAAGCGCGACCTCGTGCTGGCGGCGGCGAAGAAGCACGGCAAGACGTGCGCGATGCTGTGCTCCAGCTATGAACAGGCGCAGCAGTGGAAGGCGGCCGGCGCGCTGCTACTGGCGTATTCCAGCGACAGCGAAGTGCTGCACGGCGCATTCAGCGCGGCGATGGGGCGGATCAAGGGGTAGCCAGAGAGAGTCCCGCTCCCGAGCGGCGCAACCAAAGGTTGGACGGTCGTTTGCCCGATGCTATATCCTGCGGGTGAATGCGGCAGCGTTACGCTCAAAGTTGCCGTCGGGGGGAACCGTCAGTGGCAAACGACCCTGTCCTGTTGACGCTCGACTGCGCGGACCTTGATCCAGATCGGCTTCATGCGATCTCGGGCGACCTCGCGCGGAGCCTTCGCGCCGAAGGAATAGGCGAAGCCACCTTGCACCGTGAGGAGGGCGCGCCGGGCCAGAAGGGCGATGCAGTGACGATCGGCACAATCGTCCTGACGCTGATCCAGACAGGCGGCGTTGCGGTGACCCTGTTGCAGGTGCTGAAGGCTTATCTCGCACGAAAGTCCACGCTCCGCTTCGAGCTGGCGCGCGCCGACGGCAGAAAAGTCAGCCTGGAGACTGAATCCTTCGACAACAAACAGATTGAATTGACCCGGAAGCTCTTGGCAGATTTCCTCAAGGATTAGGCCATGCCCGGCAAGCGGTATGCTGTCCTGATCGGCAACGGCTCGTTCCCTGGAGAACATCCCGAGAGCCGGCCTCGTCTGCCGCCGCTGCGCTGCCCGACCAGCGATGTGCGCGGACTACAGGAGATCCTCGAGGCGGAAACCCATGGTGGCTATCAGATTACGGCGCTGATCGACAGACCACACAACGAGGCGCGACGATCGATCTACGACTCCCTGCGGAAAGCCGGACCGGAGGACCAGGTCATCATCTACTACTCCGGCCACGGCAAGCTGGACGAAAACGGCAGTCTCTATCTGGCTGGAAGCGATACAGACCCGGAGTCACTCGATCCGACCGCGCTGGCCGCGGCCGACGTGCAGAAATATGTCGGCGAGTCACGGGCCGCGTCACGGATTGTCATACTCGACTGCTGCTTCAGCGGTGCCATCGGACAGAGCTTCCTGCGTGGAGCCGCAAAAGGAGAGGTCGCCGATCAGGCCGGTCAGGCGGTGCACCGCCTGGGAGGCCAAGGTGTCTTCTACCTCACCGCGAGCACCGATACGCAGACCGCGGAGGAGAAGGACAACGATCGCTACAGTCTTCTGACCAAGTTCATCATCGATGGGATCAGCAACGGTGATGCTGACACCGACGATGACGGTGAGGTACGGTTTTCCGAACTTTGCAGCTTCGTCCAAGAGAAAGTGAGGCTCGAAGGAACCCAGCGACCGCTGTCCTTCACCTTGAAAGGCTATGGCGACCCCGTCGTTGCGCTGACCGGTCGACTTGCCTTCACCGCGCGCCGCGACGCGATCGAGCAACAGGTCTACGAGCTTTGCAGGCTGCAGATGCTGCACGGCGCCGATGCAGCAAAGCTTCTGGGCCGCCTGCATCAGCCCGTCATGGAACGCGTTGGCGGAACAGCGGCTGCGCAGAGATTGATGGACGAGTTATACCAGGCGCGCCTGGATCGGCCCTTGTTTCTGAAGGCTGTCCATAATTACCTGAATATGCCGGAGGAATCTGGCGACCGTAGCTCTGCCAGCCGCGACGCGATTGCCGCGAGCACACGCAACGTTCAGGAGGAGGGCACCGGGGCGGCGGCAAAGACCACGTCCTGGACGGAGCAGCCCGCACCGGGTTTCAGCGCGCGCGACCCACTGACAGAGCGTCAGAAGGGTTCTGGCAATTTCGCGCTGAGCAAACGAACAGCGTGGACAGCGCTCATGTCCCTCGCTGTTGTTGTCAGCCTCATCGCTGTGGTCTGGGTGCTCAAGCCTTTCGGTCACTCGTCTGACAATGCCGGCATGCTGGCATCGTCTCCGGCGAATACCGCAGCCTCGAATCCCGCACCCACGAATTCCGGGACGTCACTTGTATATCCAGGGGGGAAGTCGCTCATCGATCGCCCCAGCAAGCTTCTTGCGGTGCCGAACACCACCAAATAGCGCCGCGCACATGCAAATCGCACGCCGCCGGTCGAGGAGGAATGTTCCGTGACGACCTTATGTCGCCGGGCTTTTCTGACAGTCGCGATGATCTCGCTGATTGTCTACGCTGCGGAGGGCAGCGAGGAACCGCGCGGTCTGCTCCTTCGAAAAGGCCTCGTAACCTGGCAAATGAATGTCAAGGATGCGCGCCGCTTCATCGAGGAGGACATCCATCCCAAGACGCTCGTCCTGTTAAAGAACCAGAAGCAGGAAGGTTTCGGCTGCGAGCGGGAGAACTCACCAGGCGTCACACGTTGTACCTGGGCCTGTTGCGTGGATCTTGGTGAAGAGGGTTTCGTTCATTTTGCGACTTTATGGTTCATCAATGAGCTCTTTTACGCATACGACGTGACGTTCGATACCCCACGCTTTGCGCCTCTGTATTCTGCATTGGAGGGCAGGTTCGGTGCACCGTCGCAGGAGACGCAGGATTTACGACTCTCGCCAATGTTGGCGTTGGGACAGGTCAGCAATTACGTCGTCAATACCAAGCGCTGGGATATTGGAAATACACTCATGCTGCTTGCCGACCGAGGCGGACAGGGCAAGCCTCTAGCCGGCCACATGTACGTCAAATACCTCCCGCTTGCGAGAGAGACGCCTTCGACCAAGGAAGATAACGCTGCACCGGTGAAGCTGCCATTCTAGGCAGGCACACACCTCGCCCGCGCGCGCGAAGCGCCGGGTGAGGATGCCGCATTTACTTGTGGACCTCACCCACCGGGCATATCGCGCTGGCTCTCGTCCTTGAGCATCTCGGGCGTTCTAACGCGTTCGTGAAGCCAAATTTATTTGGTGTTGAGCGGTCCACAGCGGCGGGTGTGCTCGCTGGGTAGCCTGCTTCCCGTCGATCACCGACAACCGGCCTCGAAGGGAGGCCCGGTCACACCCTCGAAGGAGACCAAGTCATGCGTTCCATCATCCTCGCCGGTTGCGCCATCGCCGCCCTGGCCGCCGTATCGTCTGTCCCCGTGAAGGCCGATCAACTGGTCTCCGGCGGCGTCGCCATCACCCACGGCGGCGGCAACGTGAACGTCGCGAAGGGCAGGTTCAGCGAGGCCGACCAGGCCGTGACGACGCTGGGCGGCATCGCGTCACGCCATGGCCGCGCCATCACCAACGGCGGCGACAACCGCAACATCGCTCTCGGCAAGAACAGCTTCGCCGGTCAGGACGTCACCACCGTCGGCGGCGTCGCCTCGGGCCGTGGCCGCGCGCTGACCTTTGGCGGCGACAACCGCAACATCGCCCGCGGGTTCGGCAGCACCGCGCTGCAGTCGGTGACCACCCAGGGCGGGACGGCCTCCGGGCACGGCCTGGCGCTGACCCGCGGCGGCTACAACACCAACCTTGCGGCCGGCAAGTTCTCCGAGGCCGATCAGCAGGTCCTCACCCTCGGCGGCAACGCCGGCCGGGGCAAGAACCTGGTGTTCGGCGGACACAACCAGAACAAGGCGCTGGGCTTCGGCTCTTCGGCCTCGCAGCAGGTCATCACCGCAGGACAGTGACGACCACTCCGCCCGGCCCCGCACGCGCGGGGCCGGCCTGGTTCCTCTGACAACGGGAGTGCGTCATGTTTCGCGCCACTAGCCTAGCCCTTGCCGCGCTCGCTGCCGTGGCGGCATGGCCCGCCATGGCCCAGGAGCGCGGTGGACTTTCACTGCACGGTCCGGCTGCGACACTCGATACCATCGAGGCCAACCGTGGGTGCCCGCTGTCCGCGACGTCCGCAACGATCGGTGTGAACCGAGCGTTCGGCGCCGGCAGTGTGTCACAGCAGCGGTTGGGCACGGTGAACCCGCAGTCCGGCAGCAACGGCTGCCGGCCGCTGGTCAGCACGCAGGTCGCGGCCGGGTTCAATCTTGCTCTCGGCCGCGGCTCCCAGGCGGGTCAGACGATCGACGCGCAGGGGCCACGCGGTGCGCTCGCCACCAACACCTTCAGCCACGGCTTCAATGCCGCGGTGGGCGCCCGATCCACCGCCACACAGCGTATCCTCAACCAGGTCGGCCATTAGGCCGACCACCTCTTTCCCCAGGGAGCGCCGCCATGCCGCGATTTCCCCGCAGCCTCGCCATCGCAGCCGCCCTGTTCGCCTGCGCGCCGGTGTTCGCCGGCACGCTGCGCTGCACCAGCCTCAACGGCAACCTGAACTGCGCCGGATCGGGCGCGGTGAGCTGCCAGAGCGTGAACGGCCACACTGTCTGCAGCAACGCCAGCCACGACGTGATGCAGTCGTTCGGCGGCGCCGCGATGGACGATGACAGCGGACGATAGCGCCGCGACGATGCGACCGACGACCCCGATGCGATGCCGCATCCCGCCCGCCCCAATTCGTCCAGCCACCGCTGATCCAGGGAGCAACGCTATGCACATCCGTGCAACGCTGATCGCGAGTGCCCTGCTCGCACTGGCCCTGCCGGCTACGGCGCAAGAGTCAGGCGGACTGCGCATCGCGCCGGAGGCGAAGGGCGGCCCGGTTGGGCTGGCCCGCCCGCTGCCCAGCCCGCAGGCCCTGATCACCGCGGCCGATCTGCAGGGCGCGATGTCGCCCACCGACCGCCAGGCGCAGCACCAGAGCATGATCTCGCGGCTGCGCGGCGATCCGGGCCTGCTCGCCGGCTTCTCGTTCGGCCAGCCCCTCGCCGCCAGCCGCCAGCCCGCGCCGTCGTCCGACGACAGCGGCGGCGGCTTTGGTCTGCCGTCCGGTCATCGCCATCACCGCAGCCGGCCGATCGTCATCAACAATCAAGGCCCGCTCGCCGTCACCGTCGGCAACGACAATCTCGTGCAGCAGCAGAGCGCCAACGGCCCCGGACCGATCGCCCAGCAGCAGATCGCCGGAACCGGCCCAGGCGGTGCACTCAACCTGGTCACCGGCGGCGGCAACATCATCCAGCGCTCGCCCGGCACACGCTGAGCGCGAAACGGGCGCAGAATGTCGCGCAGCGGCGCACGCTGCGCGCATTCATTTTCATGCACCTTGCCGGACGCCGCAAACAAACTGATTCGCGGAGTGAACTGCTGAACAGCGCCGCACCGCTGGCAACGGCATTCTGCTGCTCGCCAACGCACCCAACTGGACGCCACACTCAGGAGGATCCCACCATGCGCCGCCGTCACTCACTGTTTGCAGCTACAACCACGGCCCTGATGCTCGCTGCCTCTGTAGCCTCGGCGCAGCCGGTGCAGATCTTCGATGAAGCACCACCACTGGAGCTGCTTCGCAGCATCATGATACCGGAGTCGAACGGGGGAACGTCTCGGTCGATTGTCATACAGAAGCCAGACACCTCGACACGGCCGAGTTCGGTGCAGCGCGCCGCCACTACTGTCGCTGCGCCGGCAACACACACCACCTCACCTGCCACAGCGGTGGCTGCCAAGTCCAGCGCCGCACCAGCGACGTCGATGGCTTCTGAACCAAAGGCGGCGCCTGCTCAGTCGGCGGAGGCCGCCATCGTTGGATTCCGCATCAACTTCGCATTTGATTCCGATGTCCTGCCGCACTCCGCACTCGATTTCGTCGACCGAATTGCCGAACTGATGAAGGAGGCGCCGCAACTCAAGCTGCGCGTGGAGGGACATACCGACGCGGTAGGGACGCCGGAATACAATCTCACCCTGTCGAAGCGCCGTGCCCTGTCCGTTGCCGAGTACCTGGTCGATCATCGGGGCATCGCGCCTGACCGTTTCGTGCTGGTCGGCAAGGGCATGAGTGAACCGTTGGTCGAAGACGGCTCCGATTCGCGCAATCGCCGCGTCCAGTTCGTGCGGGTGAGCTGAGACTATCGCCTACTGTTCTGAAATGGCGCCATCCAGGCGCCATTTCAGCTTTTTGCGACCATTGACAGCTCCTCGCTTGCCTTCGCGAGCTTTGACCGCAAAGCTCGCCTCAGGCAGCGGCAATGAACCAAGTCATGCTCCGGAGGCGCGGCAGGGCGGCGGCGATCGCGGCGATCATCCTGGTCGTATCCACCGCACTGGCGCAACTCGTCACCCAACCTCCCTCGCCGTTCGCCGCGGCCGAGCGCCTGTTCGAGGCAGTGGCATTCCGCGCTCTAGGCCCACGGCGGCCGATCGATTCGCGCGTGGTGATCGCCGCCATCACCGAGGGCACTCTGGCGCGGCTCCCTTATCGATCGCCGGTGGACCGCCAGTTCCTTGCGTCGCTGATTGACAAGCTCGCCGCTGACGGTGTCGCGGCAATCGGGCTCGACGTGCTGCTCGATCGTCCGACCGAGGCGGACAAGGACGCGGCCCTGCGGCAGGCTCTTCTGCACGCCTCTGTGCCGGTGGTGGTGATATCGGTCGCTGCCGATACGCCGCAGTCCGCAGAGCAGAGGCGCTTCCTGGAGCAGTTTACGGCTGGACTGCGCTCGGGCGATGCCAATCTTGCGCGGGAGCGCTTCGATGACGTGGTGCGCGAACACGTGCCGCAAGACCCGCAGACGGGCAGGCGCAGTTTTGCTGCGGGCCTGGCCGAGGCAGTCGACGTGGTGCCGCCGGCGCAGCCGTTCGCGATCGAATGGCGTCGTAGCGAGAATGGCGAACCAGCGTTACCGGTCTATCCTGCTGAATCCATCGCGTTGCTGCCGCCCGAGTGGCTGCGTGGCCGCATCGTGCTGATCGGCAGTATGGTTCAAGGCAGCGATGAACATCGCACGCCCGCATCCAGCTTCGGGCCGCCGACGTTCGGTGTTGAGATCCATGGCCAGATACTCCTGCAGATGCTGGAGCATCGCGCTGTGCCGCTTCCTCTGCTGCCGTGGAAAGCGCTGCTATCGAGTGCTGGCGTGGCGGGTATCGGCATGACTGCTGCCGCGCTGCTCGCCGGTTGGTCTGCCGTTCTGGCGCTGGTCGCCGTAGCAGCGGTGTTCCTCGCCAGCAATCTCGCGGTCTACGCCGCCACCGGTCTGTTGTTCCCGGCAATCGCTCCCGTTCTCGCGCTTGCGGTGGCAGGTGGTGCGGTGCGCGCCTGGCAGGGACGCGGCGACCGGCGTGACCGGCGTGCCCTTCGCACACTGTTCTCGCGCTTCGTCAGCGGGCCAGTCGTCGACGAAATCATGCGCGAGCGCGACCTGTTTCTGGCCGGCGGCAGACCGCGCCCTCAGGAGCTAACGGCCACGGTGCTGTATGCCGATGTTGCGGCCTTCACCAGCATTTGCGAGCGACTCGAGCCGGGACCACTGGTCGCCTGGCTAGATCGCTACATCGACACGATGGCTGCCATCATCACGGCGCATGAGGGGGTACTGCTGCGCTTCATCGGCGATGGCATCCTTGCCGTGTTCGGCGTGCCGGTGCCACGACGCGATCAGGCGGCAATCGCGGGCGACGCTTGCCGTGCGGCAAACTGCGCGCTGGCGATGGAGCAGGCCATGACTGGTCTGAACGACGAGTGGCGCACAACCGGCCTGCCGGAGGCGGGATTGCGTGTCGGCATCCATACCGGTCCCATGGTCGCGGGCAGCCTCGGCACCGGTGCACGCATGGAGTTCTGCCTGTTGGGCGATACGGCGAACGTTGGTGCGCGCCTCGAGCAACTTGGAAAGGAGTTCGTGGGCAACCGTCGGGTGTATTGCACGATCGTCGTGGGTGGCCCGACCTTTGCGTTGCTGGACGGCTCCCTGCCTGGCCTGCGCATGGGCGACATCACGCTGCGCGGCAAGCGCGCGCCGCTCGATGTGTACCGGATCGATTCGGAAGCGGCCGCCCAGTCTGCTGCTGAGCCAGCATCAGAGGCGGTGGCGTCGTCTGTTTGCTGATTGACCGCGCGATTGGCCAGGGCTCTCAGGCCTCCGCGTTGGCGATCTCCTCCAGCGCCTCGCGATCCCGAATGACGATGCAGCCACTCTTCATTGCGAGATAGCCGGTGCGTGTCCAGTCGACGATGTGCTTGTTGACGCTCTCGCGCGACGCGCCGATCAGGTTGCCGAGCTGCTGTTGCGATAGCTTGATATCGAGCCGCGTGCCGTCGGTTTCGTCTCGGCCAAACGTGCCGGCCAGGCGCAGCAGCCCACGCGCCAGCCGCGAAGGTGCCTCACGCAACATGGCGTCCTCGAGGTGCTCACTCGTCTGCCGGAGGCGTTCGCACAGAACACCGATCAGGCGGGTGGCGAGATCCGGATGAGCCGCCAGGATCGGCAGCAGCTTGTTGCGATCCAGCACCAGGAGGTCTGTCTCATCGAGAGCCACCGCATCTGCAGTGCGCGGCCGGCCATCGAGCACGGCGATCTCACCGAACACCCCGCCGCGGTCGATGATGTTGAGAACCAGCTCCTTGCCCTCTGCCGAGTAGGTGCAGATCTTCACCCGGCCACGCACCACAGCCATCATGCTAGGGCTCTGGTCACCCTTCTGAAAGATTGTGGTCTGCGCCGGATGGCGGGCCACCACCATGGAAGCGGCGACCCGCTTGAGCTCGGCCGGCGGCAGGTGCCGCAGCAGGAAGTGGCCAGCCAAGACCGCTTCCCGATCAATCGGGACAGTTGCCATACATGCCTCCCCTGCGAAGACCGAGCGACATACCTGCAGGGGCGCGCCAGTCCTATGTCTGATGCCATTACACAAGGACATGTGAACGTGACTCTGAAAACCAACCGGGAACACGCTATAACTGTGCACTAGTTCACAGTTGAAGGCTGGCCGGCATGGCAATCTGCGGGCGAGGAGTTCCCGACCCGTGAAACCCCTGCTAGGTCACTTGCCTGTACTCGAGGTTTGGCCGCAGCCGGGACGGATGGGCTGCGGCAGGCCATGGCTGCCAACACGCTTGCGCAGCGTCCGGTGGTGCTGTTTCATTCTGAGTGCCAAACTGGCGCTTAAGGGCCGGCAGGGAGCGTGTGGTGACGCGTAGGGGGAAACTTCTCGGCGCCTGCAGGGCCGCAGTTGCGGCCTTGCCGCTGCTTGTGGCGGCCTGCTACCCGCGGCCGGAGACCGCCTATGATGCGCAGCAGCCGAGCACGCGGGCCGTGCGCAACATCGGCAACTTCAGTGAGGCCCTGCGGTGCATGGACGATTTGTTCCTGGCGCAGGGAAAGCGCGACATCTACATCACCACGGCAGGCATCCCTGATGCCACTGGGCTGATCTTCACCGGCACCAAGGAGATGTTCATCAGCGCGGTGTCGCGCATGTCGGCCAAGAGCGGTGCATTCCGCTTCGTCGACTACGATCCCACGCAGCTCGACGTGCAGGTCCTGTCGGAGCTTGTGGGGCTGCGCGAAGACTTCGTTGCGCCGAACTATTATGTGCGCGGTGCCATCACTCAGTTCGATAGCAGTGTGCTGCAGTCTTCGGCGTCGGCGGGCATATCCGTTCCGAATCTCGATCTCGCCATCTCCGGCGACCAGGTCGTCTCCATCGTCTCCATGGATCTGAATGTCGGCAAGCTCACCACGCGGCAGATCCTGCCTGGCATCTCGGCCAGCAATTCGATTGCGGTGGTGCAGTCAGGAAAGGGCGCCGATATCGGCGGCCTGATCGGCAAGGCCGGAATCTCGTTAAGTGTCACGCTGGATAAGTCGGAAGGCTTCCACCAGGCGGTCCGCAGCCTTGTCGAGCTCTCGACCATAGAGGTGCTTGGCAAGCTGACGCACGTTCCCTACTGGGAATGCCTCAGGATCGAGCCCACCAATCCGAACTTCCGCGCCGAGGCCCGGGAGTGGTTTGACGCGATGGGTGAGAGCGAGCGGCAGAACTTCGTCCGCACCGCGCTATCGCGCGCCGGCTACCTGGGTGGTTCGGAGGCGAATTTGTCGAGCGCGGTGGCGCGCTATCAGGCCGAAAATGACCTGGTGCCGACCGGTCGTGTGGACTTCGATCTCTACTACCGGCTTCTGGCAAGCGACTCTCGGCATGCCGGGGTGGCCCAGGCGCCGGCGGTTTCCACTTCATCCGTCGCCACGGCGGCGGCTGTGCCCGCGCCGCCCAGCCCACCGGCGGTCGCCAGCGCGCCAGATCCAGTCGACAAGGCGCCCCGGCTTACCTTGGCCACTGCGCGCGGGAGCCACCCCACCTATCGTGCGGGAGAGACGATCACGCTGAACCTGCAGCCGACGCAGGACGCCTACACCTATTGCTATTATCAGGACGCCACTGGCAATGTTTCGCGGATCTTCCCGAACCGGTTCCAACCGGACGCGTTGATTCCCGCCCGCCGCCTGGTTCACGTACCTCCGACCAGCGGTGCTTTCGCCATCCGTTTCGACAAACCGCGGACACGGGAGGCATTCCTTTGCGTTGCAGCCGATCGCGAAGTCGGTATGAAGCTGCCGAACACCCTAAAGGCCCAGGATCTTGCGCAACTGCCGGTCCACAGTCTCGACGAAATCGCCGCGACGTTCCAGGAGGTGCCTGGTGCGCGCGTTGACGATGCCCGGCTCGATGTGGAGGTGACACCGTGACCCATGTGGCACGGGTGGGCGCTCGGCTCATCTGGCTGCTGCTGTGCGTGGCGTGGTTGCCGCATGCTGCCTCTGCAGCAGCGGGTCAGGAGCGACGCGTCGCGCTGGTAATCGGCAACAGCGCCTATCAGAACGCCCCCCAGCTGGCTAATCCGGTGACTGACGCAAGCGCCATAGGCGAAGCGCTGCGCCGCCTCAAATTCGATGTGTCGGAAGTCTACGATGCCGATTACCGTTCGCTTGCCACCGGCATTCGGGAATTCGGCATCCGCGCCGCCGGGGCCGACGTCGCAGTGGTGTATTACGCGGGCCACGGCGTCCAGGTGGATCGCGAGAACTATCTGCTTCCGGTGGATGCGAAACTCGAGCGGGAGCGGGACCTTTTGTACGAGGCGCTGCCGCTCGATCGGGTGCTTGGCGAAGTCTCGCAGGCAAGCAAGATCGGCATGGTCCTGCTGGACAGCTGCCGCAACAATCCGTTCATAGACCGCGTTTCCCGCTCGATGAGCCTTGCCGGCCGTGCAGTGTCGACCCTTCCCGGCCTGGCACGCGTGGACAACGTGCCGCGGAACACGATGGTTGTCCTGGCTGCCAAGGCGGACCAGATCGCCGAGGACGGGACGGGGCATAGCCCGTTCGCCGCGGCACTGCTCGCGCATTTCCAGATACCCGGGCTTGAGCTCAGCCTGTTCTTCCGCAGCGTACGCGACACTGTTCTACGTGCCACGAACAATCGGCAGGAGCCCTTCGTGTTCAGTTCGCTGGGCGCGGAGCCGTTCTACTTTTTCCCGCGCCCGCCCAACACGCCGCCCGTCATTGGCGAGATCAAGCCGCTTGAGGTGACCGACGCCGCGGGACCGACGCGGCTCGGCATTCCCCAGCCGACCGACCCCGACGCGGATCCTTTGACGGTGCGGGTCATCGGCCTGCCACGCAGCGGAGAAGTGCGTATCGACGGCCGCGTGGTCGCGGTGAACACCGTCTTCTCGGTCGACCGGTTCATGACCGCAACCTACAAACCAGTGGGCCAGACGCTGGGTGCGGTCGGCACGGTTGATATCCTGGTCGAGGATGGCCGTGGCGGCAGCGTCACCGGCAGCCTGCCGATCACCGTCGCGTCATCACACCACCCGCCCGTGGTCGATGCGCCGCGGACCCTGAGCCTTCATTCAGTTGCGATGGGGATCAAGGCGCCGACGAGCCCGGACGGTGATCCGTTGACGATCACCGTAAAGGCGGTGCCGCGTGGACAGGTGCTCAATGGCGCAACGGCGCTGCACACCGGCGACCGGTTGCGGCCGCAGGATCTGCCAAACCTGGTCTTCATACCGGACGTAGGCGGTGCAGGGCCGGTCGGGGCATTTCGCTATACGGTGGATAACGGCCACGGCGGGATCGTCGAAGCCGGCGTCGAATTCGAGATGGCATCCCCTGGGTCCGCACCCGACGTGGTGGCTCCCCGGCAGCAGTTGGCGGCCGCTCCTGCGGAGGCCCCCAAACCTCCGGCCCCGGCAGTATCGTTGCCTTCGGCGCCTTCGCCTCACCCCGCCGCGGCGCCGGAGCACCCGGCGGCCGCGACGCCACCGCCCGCACCGCGTCCGCCACCCGTCGTCGCGATGGCAGAGCCTCCCCCGCCGCCTGCCGCCGCCACGGCGTCCCGGCTGATGACCGCGACTGTGGTGCCGATGGTGCCGCGTCTCGAGGGTGGCAAGGGCGGGGAGCCGGAGCGGCTCCAGGATTGTCCGACCTGCCCATGGGTGGTTCGCATTCCTGCCGGCAGTTTCGTTATGGGCCAGGGCGCACGTGACGCGGAGGCGATGCCGACGCATCGCGTGGAAATCGGCGCCTTCGCCCTAGGACAGACGCCGGTGACGGTGGCCGAGTGGAAGGCGTGCATGGCCGCGGGTGGCTGCAATTTCCTGCCGCGGATGCGCGTCACGACCGACAACACTCCGGTTCATAACCTGAGCTGGGATGACACCACGCAATATCTGACGTGGCTCAGTCGCACGACGGGTCACAAGTACCGCCTGCCGACCGAAGCCGAGTGGGAGTATGCGGCGCGCGGCGGTACCACCACCCGTTACTGGTGGGGGGACGTTATCGGTGTCGCACTGGCCAACTGCGCCGATTGCGGTGGAACCCAGGACACGCACGCTCCGCTGCCGGTGGATGGCATGCGACCTAATCCGTTCGGGCTGGTGGACATGCTGGGCGGCGTTGCGCAGTGGACCGCGGATTGCTGGTTCCCGAATTATCAAGCCGCGCCGAGCGACGGCGCGCCGCGCGAGGCCAAGAACTGCGAGAAGCGGGTACTTCGTGGCGGAGGGTTCCGCGAAGGACGCGATCAGATCACGGTGACAGCGCGCGGCAACTACGATGGCTCGGTGCGTTACCCGGTCAACGGACTCCGCGTGGCGCGCGACGCGAACTGACGCGGCGCGTCCTACTGTGACGCTACGTTCGGCGGTTTCGCTCCTCCCACCACGTGGATCGTTATCTTCTTCGACATCAGCGGCGGATCGTGCGGGATGTGGTCGCCATCGGCCATCAATAGCTGCAGCGTGTGGGTGCCGGGTGGCAAATCAATGAACGTTTCGGTCTGGCCCAGACCGAAATGCAGGTGGTTCTTGTCGTTGGGGATCGGTTCGTCCAACGGAGGCAGTGGGACATCGACAAGCAGGTGATGGTGACCCGTGTTGGGCTTGTCGGTGCCAGCGGGGGCGACGCCGATATTGCGTGCGCCGAACCACACCTTGATGTGGGTGGTGCGCACCACCTCGCCGTCGTTCGGCCAGCCGATGTAAACGTAGGCGTCGTGAGGGGCGGGGGTCCGCTTGGATGCCGCCTCCGCCTCTGGCTTCGCCGCCGCGGCATCCGGTTTCGCATTGCTGCTTCCCTGGGCCCGCACGTTGGTGGCGGTCATCACTCCCGAGACGGCCAGCACGGCCGCGAAAGCCATTAGGTGTCGCTTGTTCATTGGGCGCTTCCCGTCGATGGCGGAACGATGATCGTTATCTTCGCCGAATAGAGCGGCGGCTTGTGCGGAACGTGACCGTCGTCGCCGAACAACAGCTGAAGCGTGTGCCGGCCGGGCGGAAGCTCGATCCGCGCTTCGGTCTGGCCGAGGCCGAAATGCAGGTGGTTCTTGTCGTTCGGGATGACGTCGTCGAGCGGTGGCAGATCCGCATCGATGATCAGGTGATGATGCCCGGTGTACTGCTTCTCAATACCAGCCGGGGCAATGCCGGCATTGCTGAGCCCCATGCGAATCCAGAACTTTGCCGCCGGAGATCACCTGCCCGTCGGCCGGCCAGATGATATACTCGCGTGCATTGTCGGGCATCGGCTTGTTGTCGGCGAGTGCTGGGCCCATCAGGGCGAAGCCGGCGACGCAGGCCGCCAGCAGCAGGCCAGTCCTTTGCATATCTGTCTCCCTCCCGTGCAGCGCTTGTCCGGCCGCACGTCTGTCTATCTGACTTGCTGGCATTGCGCGCGGGAATGTCGACTCCGATCAATCAACAATTGCGTTACGATCACCGCCGCTGTGAAGCGGCCAACAGTGGGCCGCTGCCGGCTGTGCCAGCCTGAGGGCCAGGGTAAGGAGGGGAGCGATGACATATCCCGGAAACCGAACGTGCCGTGGTGCGATTGCCGCTGTCGGCCTGGCCCTGCTGGTGAGTACGGCTGTGCCTGCGCAGGCGCAGGAGGCGGTGCTGCTCACGTCGACCGTGCCCGGGTACGTGCCAGGCATGCTGGTGGGTACCGGTGAGCGGCTTGTGCTGCCCGACGGCGCGAGTGCGACGCTGTTGTTCCGCTCCGGGGAGGTGCTGCGCCTGCACGGACCGTTCGATGGGCCACTGGCGCTCCCATCGAATGGTGGCTCCGGTGGCGCCGTCGCAGCTTTGGCTTCGGCATTCCGTCTGCAGGGCGTGGACGCGACGGTGATCGGCGGAACACGTACGACCACCGTCCCACACCGCCAAGAGGGCCTGGACGAGGTGGTTGTGGATCCACAGCGTTCGGGCACGTATTGCGTCCAGCCTTCAGCCTCCGTCTGGATCGCGCGGCCGACCGATGATGCAGCGCGCTACGCTCTACGCCGCAAAGGGACGATGAGAACATTGGCATGGCCCGGCGACGCGGAGCGCATAGAGTGGCCGGACGGAATGCAGATTGAAGATGGCGACCGCTACGAGGTTCTGGTGGATGGCGTGGCGCGCACCACGATGACATTCCGGACGCTGGATGATCAGGCGACTTCGACGGCACAGTGGATCGCGACCGGAACGCTGCGCGGATGTGGGCGGCAATTTGACGGACCGCTCCGGCGCCTTGCGCGCAGCGTCGCGCCGCCGGAGCTCTATGTCACCAGCGATCGCGGACACAGCCCGGTCTATCACCGAGGCGATCCGGTGGTTCTGACGGCGCAGGCAGATTCGGACGGCTATCTCTACTGTGTCGACGTTCGCAAGGGGCGCGACGCGATGCCGATCTTTCCGGCCGGTGCTGTCGATGGCGCGCAGGTTCACGCCGCGGTGCCAGTGACGATCCCCGGCCACCGCAGCGAGACGGCGATGCGGGCAGCGGAGAAGGGTACCGAGGAAGTGCACTGCTGGCTCGCCGACCGCGATATTTCGCCTGAGCTGCCGCACGCATTGATCGCCTCACCTCCGGCGCGTCTACCGGACCAGATCGCGGGTGAGCTCGACTCATTGTTCAGCGGGATCGAGGGGAGTTGGATGGCGCGCGCGACGCTGCGAATCTCGGTGGAATGATCGCCTCGCAATGCCTGCGCCGCTGCGTACTTGAGCGGTCCGCCGCGAACGATCTTACGCTGCACCGACAGCTGACACACGCGCTGACTTCTTAGAGACGATCTTATCCAACTGGACCATCGCGTATCGCGCGGCGTTACCCCAACCTAAACGCTGGCTTCCGTTTCTCGGCGAACGCGGCCATGCCTTCGCGTTGGTCGTGCGTGCCGAACAGCGACATGAACAGGGCACGCTCGTGGCGCACGCCCTCGACGAGGGTGGTCTCGAAGGCGCGGTTCACTGCCTGCTTGGCGAACGCGACTGCGACCGGTGACAGCTCCGCGATGCGGGTGGCGATCTTCAGCGCTTCGGGGATGAGCTGATCGGCGGGGAACACGCGTGACACCAGGTTTGCGCGTTCGGCCTCCGCGGCATCCATCATCCGCGCGGTCAGGATCATATCCATGGACTTGGACTTGCCCACCGCGCGCGTCAGGCGCTGGGTACCGCCGGCGCCGGGCAGCACGCCGAGATTGATCTCGGGCTGGCCGAACCTCGCGGTGTCGGCGGCGAGGATGAAGTCGCACATCATCGCCAGCTCGCAGCCGCCGCCCAAGGCGAAGCCGGCGACCGCGGCAATCACCGGCTTCTTCACGCGCAGGACGGTCTCCCAGCGCTTGCCGATGAAGTCGTCCAGCATCGCGTCGGGATGGGTGCGGTCCTTCATCTCCTTGATGTCGGCGCCGGCGGCGAATGCCTTTTCGTTGCCGGTCAGCGATGATTGCGCCGATGGCCGGGTCTGCATCGAACGCAAGAAGCTGGCTGCCCAGTTCGTCCATCAGCGCGTCGCAGAGGGCATTCAGCGAAGCCGGGCGATTGAGCCGGATCAGCCCGACGCGGCCGTGCGTTTCGACGAGGATGTTCTGGAAATCGGCCATGTTCGCCTGTCCCTGGTGGATGTGGCGGGCTTGTAGCTATCGCTGAGTACGCGGGCAATAGAAGGTGCTGCGGCCGGATTGGGTGATGCGGCGGATGCCTGGGCAGGCCGGGCGGGCGGGGCAGCGCTCGCACGCCTCGCCCTCGCGGGCGTAGACCTTCCAGGCGTGCTGGAAATAACCCAGCTCGCCGTCGGGCTGGACGTAGTCGCGCAGCGACGAGCCGCCGGCGGCGATCGCCTCGTGCAGCGTGTCCTTGATCGAGGGCACAAGGCGCGAGGCGCGGGTGCCCGGGATGGTGTGCGCCGAGCGCTGCGGACTGAGCCGGGCGCGGAACAGCGCCTCGCAGACATAGATGTTGCCAAGACCGGCGACGACCTTCTGGTCCAGCAGTGCCGCCTTGATCGGCGTGCGCTTGCCGATCAGCGAGGCCGAGAGGCGGGCAGGGGAGAAGGCGGGGTCGAGTGGCTCGGGGCCGAGCTCCGCCAGCAGCCTGTGGGCGTCTTCCTGGGGCGTCGGCACCAGGTCCACGGAGCCGAAGCGGCGCGGATCGACGAAGCCCAGTCGCCAGCCGTCATCTGTCTCGAGCACGAGGTGTTCGTGCGGTGTCGGCTGGTTGGGCCGGAGCGGCGTCAGCACGATGCGGCCGGACATGCCGAGATGCAGCAGCACCGAATCGCCACCGGCGAGGCGCATCAGGATGTACTTGCCGCGTCGGCGGAAGCCGATGACGCGGGCGCCTGTCAGGCGAGTCTGCAAGCCCTCGGGCAGGGGCCAGCGGAGATCGGGCCGGTGTGCGGTGGCGCGCACGATAGTACGGCCGTCCAGGCGCTGCTGGAGGCCACGCATCACGGTCTCGACCTCGGGGAGTTCCGGCATTGGGGTGAGGCACGCTATAGATGACGCGGATGAGCGACAACCCTGCATCGACCGAGACCACCGATTTCGGCTTCCGCCGTGTACCGCGTGCGGCGAAGGATGGCTTGGTGCGTGCCGTGTTCGACAGTGTCGCGCCGCGATACGACGTCATGAACGACCTGATGTCGCTTGGAATTCATCGCGCGTGGAAGGACGTGCTGGTGACGGCGCTGGATCCCGGTCCGCGGCGGATGTTGCTGGACCTTGCCTCGGGAACGGGCGATGTCGGTCTTGCCTGGCTCGAGAGGGGCGGTGGACCGGTGCTGATGAGCGATGTCAACGCATCGATGCTCAATGTGGCGCGCGATCGTGGTCTGTCGCGCGGGTTGATTGGTGGCGTGTCGCTGTTGGTCGCCGATGCTGAAAGGTTGCCGTTGCCGGATCGCGCGGTGGATCGCGTGTCGATTGCGTTCGGGCTGCGCAATTGCACCGATAAGGCGGCGGTGTTGGCCGAGGCACGGCGCGTGCTGCGGCCGGGCGGGCGGTTCTTCTGCCTGGAGTTCTCGCATGTGAATGTGGCGGCGCTGCAGCCATTGTATGATGCGTGGTCGTTTCGCGTATTGCCGGCGCTGGGACGATGGGTCGCACGTGATGAAGCGAGCTATCGGTATCTCGCGGAGAGCATTCGGACGTTTCCTGATCAGGAGACGTTGGTTGCGATGTTGAAGGACGCTGGGTTTGCGCGTGTTGCTGTGCGCAATCTGTCGGGCGGAATCGCGGCGATTCATTCGGGATGGCGGCTGTGAGCGGCACGGCCCCCTCCCCCCAACCCCCTCCCGCAAGGGGAGGGGGAGACCTTTTGGGTAAGCGCGTGCTGCTGATCGTCTCGGGCGGCATCGCCGCGTACAAGGCGCTGGAGTTGATCCGTCTGCTGCGCGGGCGTGGCTGCGGGGTAAGCTGTGTGCTGACCGAGGCGGGCGCACAGTTTGTCACGCCGCTGTCGCTGCAGGCGCTGAGCGAAAGCAAGGTCTATACCGACCTGTTCTCGCTTACAGATGAAAGCGAGATGGGACACATACAGCTTTCGCGCAGTGCCGATCTTGTCGTGGTGGCGCCGGCCTCGGCCGACATCCTGGCGAAGATGGCGGCGGGGCTTGCGGGCGATCTGGCCTCGACGCTGCTGCTGGCAACTGACAAGCCGGTGCTGGTCGCTCCGGCGATGAACGTTCGCATGTGGCTGCACGCCGCGACGCAGGCGAACATGACACTGCTGACTGCGCGCGGCATCCATGTGGTCGGGCCGGACGAGGGCGCGATGGCCTGCAACGAATTCGGCCCGGGGCGGCTTGCGGAACCACCGGCGATCCTGACGGCGATCGAGGCGCTGCTGGCGCCGTCGCTACCGCTGGCCGGGCGGCACGCTTTGGTCACCAGCGGCCCGACGCACGAGCCGATCGATCCGGTGCGCTATATCGCCAACCGTTCCAGCGGACGGCAGGGCCATGCGATCGCTGTGGCACTTGCGGAACTGGGTGCGCGGGTGACGCTGGTCAGCGGCCCGGTATCGGTATCCGATCCGGCGGGCGTTGCGACAACGCATGTCGAGAGCGCGCAGCAGATGCTGGATGCCTGCCAGGCGGCGTTGCCTGCGGATGTCGCAATCTTCGCCGCCGCTGTTGCCGATTGGCGAGTGGCTGGCGCCGCTGCGGGCAAGATCAAGAAGGTGCCCGGTGCGGGACCGCCGGCACTGGCACTCGTGGCCAATCCGGACATCCTCGCCACTATCGCGCAGCGAGGTCCACGGCGACCGCGCCTGGTCATCGGCTTTGCTGCCGAGACCGATGACCTGATGGCGAATGCGCGGGCCAAGCGCGAGCGGAAGAACGCGGATTGGATCGTGGCTAATGACGTGTCACCAGCGACAGGAATCATGGGCGGCGAGGAGAATGTTGTGCATCTGATCACCGCTGAGGGCGTTGAGGACTGGCCTCGGCTGCCGAAACAGGATGTGGCGCGCCGGCTGGCGGCGCGGATCGCGACGGCGCTGCGGTGATGTACGAAGTCCGTGTGCTCGCGGTTGCGGATGCCGACGACTATCGGCGTGTTCGCCTTGATGCGCTGCGCTTGCATCCTGATGCGTTCGGCAGCGCATATGAAGATGAGGCAATGCTCGAACGGTCACAGATCATCGAACGTCTCGCGGCACCCGACTTCACGCGCTATGGCGGTTTTGCTGGGGACGATCTCATCGGGCTCGCCGGGCTGCAGATGCGGACCGGTGTCAAGGAACGGCACAAGGCCCGCCTGTTCAGTATGTACGTCGAGGCTGCTCATCGAGGCAGCGGGTTGGCGCAACAACTAGTCGGAGCAGTCATATCCGGCGCGCGTGCGGCCGGTGCGCTGGTGTTGCAGCTTTCGGTAGCAGCGGGTAACGCGCCTGCTCAGCGTCTGTACCGCAGCATGGGGTTCACGGTGTATGGCGTTGAGCGACGCTCGCTGAAGGTCGGCGATCGCTTCCACCACGAAGAACTGATGGCGCTGGACCTCGATTGACACCGGTGAAGATCGCCATGCCAGTCAGCATGGCGGCGACAAACAGCAGCGTTCGCCCTCCGCCAAGGCCGATCGACGCGAGGGCGGGACCGGGACAATAGCCCACGAGGCCCCAACCGACACCGAACAGCAGCGCGCCGACGATCAGGCGCTGATCGATGCGCGTGGCGGCCGGTCGCGAGAAGTTTTCGGCGCACAGTGGCGCGCGCAGTCGTCTCGACAGGGCATAGGTTGGAGCCATCACGATCAGCGCGCCCAGCATGACGAAGGCGAGGCTCGGATCCCAATCGCCGGTGATGTCGAGAAAGCCGAGTACCTTGGCTGGATCGATTACGTGCGAAACGGTCAGCCCGAGGCCGAACAGGACGCCCGCGACCAATGCGCTGATGAGACGCGGCATACAGTCAGTCTCCGACGACATGGCGCATGACGAACACCGTGATGAAGCCGGCTGCCATGAACAGAAGGGTGGCGACGATCGAACGGGGTGAGAGGCGAGCAAGGCCGCAGACGCCGTGACCACTGGTGCAGCCACCGCCGAGCCTCGTGCCGAACCCGACCAGCAATCCGCCGGCGATGACGACCGGCACAGTGGCATCGAGGCGAATGGGCGGCGCTCCGGCCAGTGCGGCGTAGCACCAGGGCGCTGCGATCAGCCCGATAAGAAAGGCGACGCGCCAGGCGATATCGCGGGTGCTGGCAGACGGGAGATTGCCGACGATGCCGCTGATGCCGGCGATCCGACCGTTGGCGACCCACAATAGCGCCGCTGCGAGACCGATCAGCAGACCGCCTGACAGCGAGGAAATCGGTGTGAAGTTCTCCATAGCGGCTATTTCTACGATGAATCAATCAGCGTGTCAGATCTGACGCCATAGCGGTCGCGTCAGCAGCATCATCAGCAGGCCGGCGATCCCGGTTGCGGCGGTTGCCCATGGCGCTCCGATCGCATCGGCCAGCCACCCGAGAGCCACGAAGCCGACCGGTCCGATGCCGATGCACACCGACAAGACACCGAGCATGCGGCTGCGCATCTCGGGCGGTGACGACAGATAGACCAGCGTCGCCTGCATAATGCTGAAGCCCGCGCCGCCGAGGCCGGTGAACAAAAGTGCCAAGCCTGCGATCGCCGGGACAGGGATCAGCGCGAAGACGCTCAGCATGACCATGTAAAGCACAACGCCGCCGACATACGCCTGGCGATAGAAGGCCGGGCGGCAGAACATCGCCATCAGCACAGCGCCGGCGAAGGCGCCGACGCCATCCATGCTGGACAGAATGCCAATACCTTCCGGTCCGAGCTGCAGGCGGTCCTGACCGATCACCGGCACCATGCTGGTGAACGGCCAGCCGAATACGTTGTAGATCACTGTCACGGTCAGCGTGCCGACCAGCCGCCGGTCCCTGCGTACCAGCCGCAATCCCTCGGCGATGCGCGCGATCACGGATTCCGATGTGGTTGGCGGATAGGTGTTCCTGTAGCGCACGCGAAACGCCGCCGCCGTCGCGACTGTGTACAACACCACGCTCAGTGTGAACACGCCGTCGATGCCGACACCAGCAAGCAGCAGTCCGCCTATCGTTGGCCCGACCATGCGGCTTGCGTTGTTGGCGCCGACATCAACCGACATCGCTGTGCCCATCTGCGAGGCGCCGACGGCTTCGCCGATCATGACGCGCCGCACCGGATTGTCCGTCGCCCAGCCGACGCCGTTGATGAAGCTGGCCACCGCAAGGTGCCACACGGCGAGAAGGTGCAGGTGCGCCAGGGTCGCGAGCGTCAGCGACGTGATCACCATGCTGAGGACAACGACGATGAGCGTGGTGCGTCGCTCCATCCGTTCCGCGATGGCGCCGAGGAATGCGCCGAACAGTCCCATCGGCAGCAGTCGCAGCATCGTCATCATGGCGACGATGAATGGGGACCCGGTCTGCTGATAGACGAACACGCCAACCGCGACGGTCTCCACCCAGCGGACCACGAACACGACGAGACCGACGAACCAGAGGCGCCAGAAATCCGCGCTGTCTATCAGCCAGGCCGGGCGGTTGGCCGGCCGGGCCGCAGTGTTTTCCTGCACGGAAGGGCGTTCCTCGGCGTTTCTTGTTGCGATTCTGCTCCCGACCGCGGGCTGCCGCAACGCTATTGCAGCCGCCATGCCGCTGGTGGAGCATGCGAGTGAGCGGAGAGACACGATGGACCCTGATGTTGCCGAACTGCGACGGATGATCGATGACGCGCGCCGGATCGTGTTTTTCACTGGCGCGGGGATCAGCACGGAGTCGGGCATTCCCGACTTCCGCAGTCCCGGCGGCATCTGGACGCGGATGCGGCCGATTGACTTTTCAGAGTTCCTCGCTTCGGACGAGGCACGGCGCGAGACGTGGCGTCGGCGCTTTGCTACGGACGAGACGATGCGTAGGGCCGAGCCGAACCGGGGGCATCGCGCGGTGGCGACGCTGGTGAATCGCGGCAAGGCATCGGCGGTGATCACGCAGAATATCGATGGGCTGCACCAGGCATCGGGCGTGCCGGCGAACCGGGTGATCGAGTTGCACGGCAATACGACGTATGCGCACTGCCTCGATTGCTCGCAGCGCTATGAGATCGAGGACGTACGGGTGGAGTTCGAACGCACCGGAGAGGCGCCGTGCTGCGTGTCCTGCGGCGGCTATGTCAAGACGGCGACGGTTTCGTTCGGCCAGTCGATGCCGGCGGCAGCGATGATCCGCGCCGAGGAGGAGACGCTTGCATCGGACTTGTTCATCGCGATCGGCTCGTCGCTGGTGGTATATCCGGCGGCAGGCTTCCCGGAGATCGCGGCACGCAAGGGGACGCGTCTGGTCATCCTGAACCGCGAGCCGACCGGGCTCGATCCCTACGCCGATCTGGTGCTGCACAAGGAGATCGGCGTGACGCTGGGCGAGGCGGTCGGCAACAACTGAGGTGGATACGATCATGGCACGCAACATCGCGGTGGGCGTCGGGTTGATGGAGTTTCCGTTCGCCAGCACCGACGGGTTCTGGCGCTGGGTGGATCTGTGCGAGGCGGGTGGCATCGATTCGATCTGGCAGACCGACCGCATCGTCAGCCGTCAGCCGATCCTGGAATGCATGACGGCGCTGGCCGCGATTGCCGGTCGCACGCGGCGGATCAAGTTCGGCATCAATGTGGTGTCGCTGGCGCTGCGCGATCCCGTTCTGCTGGCCAAGCAGTGCGCGACGATCGACGTGCTCTCACAGGGGCGGCTGCTGCCGGGGTTCGGCATCGGCAGTCCGCAGGGGCCGGAGTGGCAGACGCTGCACATCGACACGACGACGCGCGGGCGGCGGACCGATGAGGCACTGGAGATCATCCATCGGCTGTGGTCGGAGGACAGCGTCGATTTCGAGGGGCGGCACAATCACCTGACGGGTGCTTCGATTTCGCCGAAGCCGGTGCAGCCGGATTTGCCGATGTGGATCGGTGGTTCTTCGACCGCGGCGGTGCGACGGACTGCGCGGTACGGCACAGGCTGGCAGGCCGGGCGCCGAGACGGCCGCCGATGTCGGGCGGGTGATCGCGGAGATCAAGGCGGCGCTTGTGGAGAGCGGGCGCAGTATAGACGAGGATCACTACGGCGCTGCGTTTGCGTACCATTTCGGGCGGATCGACGATCCTGGTGTGGCGCAGGTGATGGAGGCGTATCGCAAGCGCACGGGACGTGACCCGGAGCGGCATTTCGCGATCGGAGATGCGGGGACGATGCTGGAGCGGATCGCGGAGTATGTGGAGGCGGGGGCTTCGAAGTTCATCCTGCGGCCGGCGGCGCGCGGGGATGAGGACATGATGGACCAGACGCGGCGGTTGATCGAGCAGGTGCTGCCGATGGTGGCTGCGCGGTGGCCGAAGCGGGCGAAGGCGGCTTAGGCGCGAAACCCCTCCCCCCGACCCCCTCCCGCGAGGGGAGGGGGAGGTCTTCTCCCGTGCCGCCTCTCCTCTTGACGCGCGCTCTTGCTACAGCAACACGCAATGCTCTGGCGCGAATGACACGGTGACCTCGCTGCCTTCGTCGAACAGCTCGGTCGGGGGGCGGCGGACGATCAACTGGCCGGCTGGCCAGTCAACCACATACTGGATGAAGTCGCCGTGGAACATGCGGCGGTGGATGCGACCAGCAACCGCGTTGTGCGTGTCCGGCATTGGACCAAGGTGGATGTAGGATGACCGCAGCGCCACCGTTCTCTGATCGCGTGATGCATCGGACCCGACGACCTCCAGTTGCATCCCGCCTTCGGCATCGAAGATCAGTGTACCGTCGGTCCCGGATGGGCCGCGCACCTCGCCAGCGATGAGGTTGGCAGAGCCGACGAAGTCGGCAGCGAAGCGCGTGCGTGGACGGTTGTAGATGTCCTCCGGTGTGCCGATCTGCTCGATGCGGCCGCCGTTCATGACGATTACCCGGTCGGAGATGGCCAGCGCCTCCTCCTGGTCATGGGTCACGTAGAGCGACGTGATGTCGAGCCGGCGCTGCAGCTCTCGCAGTTCCACACGCATCTCGGCGCGCAGCTTGGCGTCCAGATTGGATAGCGGTTCGTCGAACAGCACCACGCTTGGTGAGAATGCGATCGCCCGCGCCACCGCGACACGTTGCTGCTGACCACCCGACAGCTTCGACGCGGGACGGTCAGCGAAATCCTGCATCTGCACCATTTCCAGCACGCGCTGCACGTTCTGCCGGACCTCGGCTTGCGGTAGTCTTCGAACACGCAGACCGTAGGCTACGTTCTCGAACACCGTCATGTGCGGCCAGATTGCGTAGGACTGAAACACCATCGACACGCCGCGTTTTTCGGCCGGCACGGCGCGGCGCTCGTTCGCCGAATACACAGTCTCGCCGTTCAGCCGGATGGTGCCGCCACTCGGTGTCTCCAAACCGGCGACTGCGCGCAGCGTCGTGGTCTTGCCGCAACCGGAGGGGCCGAGCAGCGTCACCATTTCGCCGGGCGCGATGTCGAAGCTGACGTTGGCCACCGCAATGACGTCGCCGTAGCGCACGACAAGATCGGCAACCTCGATGCGCGGGCGATTCATGGGTTAACTCCGGATACGCGGCGCGCCAGGCTGAACATGATGGCGACGGCGATGAAGACGGTCGCGGTCTGGATCAATGCCATTGCCGCGGATAGTTCGGAACTCGAGCTCAGCCAGGAGTTGACGATCGCCGGCGCGATCACCTTGGAATTCGGCCCCATGAGGAAGATCGAAACCCCGAGTTCACGCACTGACGCGATGAAGATTAGGAGCCATGCGGCGACCAAGCCGGGCCGCAGCAGCGGCATCGTCACGGTGCGCATCTGATAGCCCCACCCGGCACCGCAGACCCGCGCGCATTCCTCCAGGCTCGGATCGACCTGCAGCACGACGCTTGCGATCGTGCGTAGGCCGAGCGGCAGGAAGACGGTGAAGTAGGCAAGGGCCAGCAGCCACAGCGTGCCGTAGATCGGGATGGGCATGTTGATCCACGCCCAGAGCAGGCCGAGACCGAACACCAGGCGCGGCACGGCCTGCGGGAACATGATGACGTATTCCGCCGCACCGCTGCCGGGCATGCGCGAGCGATAGATGATCCAGGCGAGGACGCCGATCACCACGACGCCTATCGTCGCCACGGAAAGTCCGAGGATCAGGCTGTTGACGAACGCCGGACCGACCGAGCCCATCTGCAGCGCGGTCTCGTAGTTCGCCAGCGTGAAGTGCATCTGCGGCAGGACAACCGTGGCGAAGCGCTCGAACGAGGTGAGCAGCAGCGCCCCCAACGGCAGGATCACTGCGACGATGATGTAGCCCCAGGCAATGGCGAGAAGTGGCCAGCGCATGATGCCCACATCCAGCTCGCGCGGACGGAACGCCTTGCCCGTGATGGTGGTGTAGGTACCGTGTCGCAGCACGAAGCGTGCGATCGTGAGGGTGATCAGCATTACGCCGAACAGCGACAGTCCCATTGCCGCGGCGCGACCATAGTCAGGAGGGAACGACAAAGTGGCCTGCCAGATCACCGTGGTGACGACGTAGAAACGGCCGGGTATGCCGAGCACGAACGCGGCAGCGAACGAGCCGAGCATTTCGGCGAACACGAAGATCGTTGCGCTGAGAACGCCGGGTGCAACCAAGGGGAGTGTGACACGCAATGCCGTGCGCAGCTTGCCTGCGCCGAGGACGCGCGAGCTTTCCTCCAGCGACGGGTCCATCGACTTCATCGCCGCGGAGATCATGACGAATGCGACGGTGCCCTCGAACAGCGCCATCACCCACGCGATGCCCCACGGCGAGTAGATGTCGAACAGATCGCCAGGTGCGCCGGAGGACCGCCACGCCTGGTTTACGAGGCCGGTCTTGGGGCCGAGCAACACACCCCAGGCGAGCGCGCCAATCAGCGGTGTCATGTAGTACGGCAATTCCATCAGCCGCTCGAGGCGCTGACGGCCGGGGATGTTGGTGCGTGTCAGGATCCAGGCCTGCAGGAAGCCGAAGGCAACCGCGAGCACCGTGGCGATGCAGGACACCAGCAACGTATTGGCGAGCGCGCGGTAGTCGTCGGGCAGGTTGGTATAGTTGTCGAAGCCGTACTCTTCGGGAGGGAACGTCGAGGGATCGCCGACGTTGAGCGATTCGTTGATCAGGAAGCCGATCGGATAGATCACCAGCGCGCCGCACAGCAGCACGATGAGCGGCATCACGATCTGTCGCGGGGCGATTGCCGGAATGCGCATCGATCGGCTTCAGCGCAGTCCGGTGATCTTGTCCCACTCGTGCACGAACTGCGCGTGGGTCTGCTCGAAGGCGTGCCAGTCGGTGGGGGTCAGCACCTTGAACGTGTTGATGCTAGCGCCGCCCGGCGGTGGCGGCACGTCGCCGCGCGGCGAGTGGGTGAACAGCACCTCGGCGTCGCCGGTCTGTCCCGGTACGCCCAGGAACCAGTCCATGAACAGTTGCGCCGCCGCCGGGTGCGGTGCCTCCTTCACGATGCCCCAGGGCTGCGGCGCGGCGACCGCGCCGTCGGGCGGGATGACAAACTCCACCGGTGCTCCCTTCGCCTTCATCATCAGGTAGCCCGAATACTGCGCTGTCAACGCGACCTTGTCCTGGCCGTTCACCAGACGGTCGAACTGCTGGACATAGGAATCGAATGCATGCGGCTTCAGCGGTACAAGCTGCGGCCAGAAGCCGTCGCCGTAGAGCTGGCGCAGCACGTACCACTCGACGTGCTGCAGGCCGGATATCGATACCTTTACCGAGATCGCACCGGCCCATTTCGGATCGAGCATGTCCTTCCAGGTCTTCGGCGCCTCCTCCGGCGTGACGAGATTCGGATTATAGGCGATTGCCGCCATTACCAGCGCGCCCCAGGTCCAGTAGCCCTGGGGCGAGCTTTGGTATTCGGGCTTGTATGCCGCCATCTCCGGCGAGACGTACTGCATGTAGCCGCCGCGCTTCTGGAAATCGAGCGCAAAGCTCATGTCCGAAAGTTGGGCGATGTCGGCGAGATAGGCACCGCCTTTGCGCTCGGCGAGCAGCTTCGCATAGAGCGCGCCTGCCTGCAGGCGCAGATACGCCGGTTTGATCTTCGGGAACAACGCATGGAACTTTGCCAGTTCCTGCTCCGCAGCTGCCTCCGGATCGGTGGAGTAGACGACGAGCGCGCCTTCTTCCTCGGCCTTGCCGATATCGGCGCAGGTCTTGAAGCCTTGCAGCTGGCGCGGAGCATCGCAGGCGATTGCCCCGGCGACACTGGTCGACAGGACCGCGAACATGGCGGCAAAACACAGGCAGTGCATCACTTCCCCGGACGTTATCAGCTTGGAATAGAGCACAGCAGAGGTCGGTCGGGAAACCGGCTGCTAGCGTTGCGGCACCAGCTTGCGTACGCGGTGGTTCTCGGAATCGCCAATATACACCGCGCCATCAGGACCGACGACGGCACCGTGCGGGCGTGCGAGGCCATTCGGGCCCGGCTCGCCATTGCCGACAATCGTGGTGACGATCCCCGTCTTGCCATCGATCAGGCGGATTACGTGGTTCTCGGTATCGACGATGAAGATGTTTCCCGCCGGATCGACCGCCATTTCCTTGGGTGCATTGAAGACCGCTTGGCGCGCATCGTGCCCGTCTCCTGCATAGCCGCGCTCGCCGGTGCCGGCGACGGTTTCGATGATTCCACTGTGTATGCGGCGCACGCTGCTGCCCTGCCGCTCCATGACGTAGAGCGAGTCGTCGGGTGCCAGCGCGACCGCGCGAGCGCCGAAGACGTCTGCGGATGTTGCGGGACCGCCATCTCCGGCGTGTCGACCGGCGCCGGTGCCGGCAAACGTGGTGATGATTCCGGAAGCAAGGTCGATCACGCGCACGCGGTGATCGGCGACATCCGCGATGAACAGGCGACGATGCTCGCGATCCAGCGCGAGGCCGTTCGGCTCGGCCAGTCCTGCACGGCTCGACGGCCCGCCGTCGCCGCTGTACTTGCCCGAGCCGTCGCCCGCCAGCGTGGTGATCACACCGCGGGCGCCGTCGATCCGCCGCACGCGCCCGTTGAGACGATCCGCTACGTAGATGTTGCCCGAGCGATCGATGACCGTGCCGTATGGCTGATTCATCCGTGCTCGTGTCGCCGGGCCATCGTCACCAGCGAAGCCGGCCTCACCGGTTCCAGCAATCGTGGAGATGATGCCGGTGAGCGCATCGATGCGGCGAATGCAATGATTGTACGTGTCGGAGAAGCACAGGTTGCCGCCGGGATCGAATGCCAGATCGAAAGGATTGTTCAGCAGCGCCTGCGTCGCGGCGCCACCATCGCCTGCGTAGCCTTGCGCGCCCGTGCCGGCGACGGTGCTGATGATCCATCGCGTGTCTGCCATCGTCGCGTCTCCTCCCGTTGATGCTGGCCCGCATTCCATTGCGAGCGGAGCGAAGTAATCTCCAACCCGTTTGCATCACGATGGAGTTTGCCGCGTCGCTGCGCTCCTCGCAATGACAGGAGCACCCGTTGTCGCCACCATGGTTGTCGGAACCGGCCTGTCAAGCTTAGGATAAGCGAGGAAATTACGGAGGTAACCACATGGACGCGCAGGTCGACCGCGCCACGAGTACTCTCTACGCCAAGCTGGAAGAGCGGGTCATGGCGCGTGACCAAGTGGGTGCGAGCCAGGTTTATTACGGCCTCGTGCGCGCCGGACGTCCGCTGAAGGAGATCATGGCGGAGGGTGTGCGCATCCATGCACCCTATACGCATGTGCCATACCATGAGCGCATTGATGACGGCTATCCGAACTTCGTCAACAACGACCACTGCCTGTTGAGTGCGCGCGCGACGATCAATCTCGCGAAGATGGTGCCGGAGCGGCTGTCGATGCTGCCGATGGCGCAGACGATCTGGTACATCCCGAGCGGCCTGGATATCTGGAACCAGAAGATCGACAAGGCGCCAGGTCATTACACGCGTGCCCGCGGCAATCTCGGTGCCATCGAGAAGCCGCCGGAGCCGGTGGTGTACTGGGCGGACCAGGAGCCACTGCGTCAGGACGGCCCGCTGAAGGACCGACTTTCCAACTGGATGACGCTGGTGCATCGCGGCCAGGTGCTGGACGCGTACCGCACGTTTCCTCGGCCTGATGGAGGATGTGCCGAACCGCAAGGCGGTGCTGGCGGAGTTGGTGTTCGCCGGGCTGATCGACGTGCAGGACCGTATGCTGTTCAACCGCTCCTATACGACGGGCCACAAGGCGTATCGCGCGCGTTCCACGGTGGAGATCGGCAACGCGATCGGCTGGGACGATCCGGCGGCGCACCACGTACTGTACGCCGGAGCGCTCGATATCGCCGTGGGGCCGCGCTGGCACTCGACCTACGAGATGGCGTGCAACCTGGTGAAGATGAACATCGAGGGCGAGGCGCTGCATGCCGTGCCGTATGGTGGCGTCAGCGAGGCCGAACTCGCGGTGCTGCGCAACAACAAGGAGGCGCTGGACCAGGAGGAGGCGGCAGGGCTGATCGAGGCGGTGATCCGCAGCCACGAGCCGGACAACCTGCATTATGTGACGAGGCTGCTGAAGGCGGGCAAGGACCCCCGGCGTATCCTGGACGTGATGCAGATCGCCTGCGCGCAGGTGGTGATGCAGACGAGTGGGCCGAACAACTTCTCGATGCCGCACCACTGCTACGAGTACTGCAACACGCTGGCGTGGTTCTACGACAACTTCGATCATCCGCGACGGCTGCGGCTGATCTATCTGCTGGCGTCGTTCCTGAATCACGTTGCGTGGCACCAGAAGGGGATCGGTGACTCCGATGCGGTGTCGATCAAGCCACCGAGTGGCGCTGACAAGCTGACGGCCGGCCAGCTGCTCGACCACGTGGACAGCGCCGTGTGTGCGCTGAACGGTCCGGAGAGCCTGGCGTGGACGCGGGCATATCTCGACAACGTCGGCGACCGCGCACCACTGGTGGAGCGCATCGCGTTGGCCGCGACCAAGCTGGGCAACGATCCACACAACCAGGAGATCGCCCAGTGCATGCTGATGGACTACGGCACCAACCGGCATCCGGAACGCGACAATCTTCTGCTGGCGGCGGCCTACCACACGGCGATGCACCGCAAGTATGGTGATCCGCTGGAGCCGGCGAAGCGGTTCGGTGACGCGATGGGAGTGGCTTTGCACTAGCCATTTGCTCCCCTGCGGGAGGGGAGAGGCCAGCCACAGGAGCGGGGAAGTCCATGCTGCAGCGTCTCATCGTCGCCTTTGTGGCGGTCATCTGCATTGCAATGGGCTCGGCGATGGCGCAACCGAAGCCGGTGACGCTGTGGCACGTGTTCAACCTTGAGACCGACATGATCTATGGGGGCATCAAGTCGTTCAACGAGACGCAGTCGGCGTACCGCATCGATGCGCGCCTGGTTCCGGCGAACCAGCTTGCTGCCGAGCTGATCAAGGCGATCGCCACCGGATCGGTGCCTGATCTGGTGACACTGGACAATCCATTGGTCGCCAGTTTCTCCGCTCAGGGCTCACTGCTCGATCTGACCGATCGGGTCGGCAAATCCAAGTTGATCAAGCCGGAGGTGTATTTCAAAGGCCCATGGGCATCGGGGCTGTGGAAAGGGCGCATCTTCGCCGTGCCGCGCGACGCGAACACGCTGGCGCTCTGCTACAATGCCGACATGTTCCGCGCCAAGGGGTTGGATCCGGCCAGCCCGCCCAAGACCTGGTCGGAGCTTGTTGCCGACGCAGCCAAACTGAAGGATCCCGCGAAGAACGTGTTCGGCTTTGGCTTCAGCGCGATGCAGGCTGAGGAGGGCGTGTTCCAGTGGCTGCCGTTTCTGTACCAGGCGGGCGGATCGATCGATCATCTCGATGCGCCCGAGGCTGCCGAATCGCTGCAGCTTCTGGTGGATTTCGTGAAAAGCGGCTCCGCATCACTGGATGCGCTGAACCAGCGCCAGTACGAGGTGACGAACACCTTCATGGCGGGCAACACAGCAATGGTGTTGTGCGGGCCATGGGAACTCCCACGCCTGCGCAACGAGGCGAAGTTCGACTGGAGGCTCAGCCTGCTCCCGGTGAAGGATGGCAAGAACATCCATGCTTCGTCACTGGGCGGCTATGACTGGGTGGTTCCCAAGGACGCGCAGGATCCCGACGGCGCGTTTGCCTTCATTGAGTACATGGCGCAGCCGAAGATCGTCGGCGACGGCTGGAACACCGGGCGCCTGCCGCCGCGCACCGACATCGTGATCGACAATCCGCAATGGCCGCAGGCGTATGCGATCTATCATGAGCAATTGGAAAGCGCTCGTGCACGCGGGCCGCATCCCCAATGGCCCGACTTGTCGCGCCCGATGCAGACCGCGATCCAGGAGGCGATCACCGGCAAGCGAAGCGCGGCCGAGGCGCTGACGGACGCGGCGAAGAAGATCCAGCCGATACTTGCGAAGACGCCGTTGTGAATTGCCAGAAGGGGAGGGGGCAGGAGATCGACAATCGCCCCCTCCCCCCGGCCCCCTCCCGCAAGGGGAGGGGGAGGATCAGCCAGTCACTGCTTTACGTCTTCCTCGCGATCCCGATCCTTTACCTGGTGGCGCTGGTGGCGTTCCCCGTCGCCTACAATGTCATCATGAGCCTGCAGGAGGTCACGCTCGGAAACATCGTCGCGCTCAGCCGTCCGTGGGTCGGGCTCGACAACTACCGGGAGGTCCTTGGCGATCCGGACTTCCACAAGGTTCTGTTGAACTCGCTGCTGTTCGTCACCGCTAATGTGATGGCGCAACTCGGCATCGGCCTCGCGGTCGCGCTGTTCTTTTCGCAGCGCTTTCCGGGCGTGCATTTTCTGCGCGGCTTGTTGCTGGCCGCCTGGATGCTGCCGGCGCTGGTGGTCGGGGCGCTGTGGAAATGGCTGTTCGCCACGCAGTACGGCGTGATCAACTTCGTGGTTGGCCGTCCGGTGCATTGGCTGGCCGATCCGTCACTGTCGCTCATCTCGGTCACCATCGCCAATATCTGGTTCGGCATGCCGTTCAGCATGATCCTGATATCCGCCGCGCTGACGGGTATCCCGCTGGAGCCCTACGAGGCCGCCTCGCTCGATGGGGCCGGCCCGTTCCAGCGCTTCCGCTACATCACGCTGCCGGCACTGCGGCCGGCGCTGCTGGCGATCGCTTGCCTGATCACGATCTACACCATGCGGGCTTTCGACCTGATCTTCGCCATGACCGGCGGCGGGCCGCTCGATTCCAGCAACGTGCTGCCGCTGTTCTCCTACCAGTTCACCTTCCAGCAGTTCCGCTTCGGCATCGGCGCGGCGATCGGCACCTTTGCCTTCATCATCGTATTTGCTGTCGCCTTGCTGTACGTGCATACGTTGCGCCGGGAAGCGATCGAGTGATCCCCAAACGCCGTCGCGCTCCCCTGCTCACGCTGATCGCCGGGGCCGGCGTCGCGCTGTACCTGTTCCCGATCTACTGGATGTTCGTCTCCGGTCTGAAGAACTCGGCCGAGATCTTCGCCAATCCGCCCACGCTGTTCCCGCGCGCGCCGTCGCTCGCCGCCTTCAGCTACGTGTTCATGCGCGAGGACGTGCTGCGCTACCTGCGCAACAGCCTGGCGATCGCCGTGCCGGTTACGCTGCTGACCGTGGCGATGGGTGCCTGTGGCGGCTACGCGCTGAGCCGCCTGCGCAGTCGTCTCGTTGATGCCGCGCTGTTCACCGTGCTGATGCTCCAGGTGTTCCCCGATGCACTGCTCGCGACGCCGATGTTCATCATCTTCAAGTCGATCGGCCTGCTGAACACTCTGACTGCGGTGATCATGGCGACGACGTCGAAGACGCTGGCCTTCGCGCTGGTGATCCTTCGACCCATGTTCCGGCAGGTGCCGATCGAACTGGAGGAGGCGTCGCTGGTCGACGGCTGCAATCGCTTTCAGACCTTCTGCCGCATCGTGCTGCCGATCATGCACATTCCACTGATCGTGGTCGGCGCGCTGAGCTTCGTGCAGGCCTACGGACAGTTCGTCTACGCGCTGACATTGCTGAGCCGGCAGGATCTGCAGCCGGCGACGGTCGGCATCTACAGCTTCGTGGGCGCGGAGTATGCCGACTGGAACCGGGTCATGGCATTCTCGTCGGTGTTCGTACTGCCGGTCCTGCTGCTGTTCCTGGTGCTGCAGCGGCGTATCGTGGCGGGGCTGACTGCGGGAGCATTGAAGTGACAGGAGGGAGCGCGATGGCCACCTGCAGAGCAGTGCCGTTCACAGCGGTTGCCTTCGAGGATGGGTTCTGGGCGCCGCGCCAGGCAGCGGTGCGTACCGCCACCATTCCATTCCTGTATCGCCAGTATGAGAAGGCCGGTATCTTCGCCGCGCTGGATGTGCGCGCGCCGGTCGACGCGCTGCCCATCCCATGTGAAGTAACGCCGATTGGCACCAAGCCGGCCACGCCGGTGATGTATTGGGATTCTGATATCGGCAAGTGGATTGAAGCTGCCGCCTACACGCTGGCGACGCGCCGGGATGCAGATCTCGAGGCTCTGATCGACGACATCGTTGCGCGCATCGAGGCGGCGCAACAGCCGGATGGGTATTTCAACAGCTACTTCCAGCGCCGCGCGCCCGAGGCGAAGTGGAGCAACCTGCGCGACTGGCACGAACTCTATTGCGCCGGCCATCTGATGGAAGGAGCGGTCGCCTATGCTGCCGCGACCGGCAAGCGCCGACTGCTCGATGCGATGTGTCGCTATGCCGACCTCATCGCGCGCATCTTCGGTCGCGGCGAGCGCCAGCGTCACGGCTATTGTGGGCACGAGGAGATCGAGCTCGCGCTGGTCAAGCTCGCTCGTTTCACCGGCGAGGCGCGCTACATGGACTTGGCACGCTACTTCATCGATGAGCGCGGACGGCAGCCGCACTATTTCGACAGCGAGGCGCGTACGCGCGGCAGTGATCCGGCCGCTTGGTATCACCGCATCTACGAGTACAACCAGTCGCATGTTCCGGTTCGCGAGCAGGACAAGGTGGTGGGCCATGCAGTGCGCGCGATGTATCTCTACTCGGCTATGGCCGATCTGGCAGCCGAGGACGGCGATGGCGGACTGCGCGACGCCTGCGTCCGGCTGTGGCGCGATCTGACGGAGAAGCGTCTCTACGTCACCGGCGGTCTCGGGCCATCATGGACCAACGAGGGCTTCACACGCGACTACGATCTGCCGAACGAGACTGCCTACGCCGAGACCTGCGCCGCGGTCGGGCTGGTGTTCTGGGCGCATCGCATGCTGCTGATGACCGGCGAATCCCTCTACGCCGACATCATGGAGCGTGCGCTGTACAATGGCGCGGTGAGCGGCATATCGCTGCAAGGCGATCGCTTCTTCTACGAGAATCGCCTGGCGAGCCGCGGCGGCGTCGAGCGCTGGGTCTGGCATCGCTGTCCGTGCTGTCCCGCGAACATCGCGCGGCTGGTCGCGTCACTCGGCAACTATGTCGCCTCTGTCGCGCCGGGCGAATTGTCTTTGCACCTCTATGGTCAGAGTCGGCTGGCGGCAATCATCGATGGCGCCGAGGTGACATTGCGGCAGGCGACGCGGTTCCCGTGGGACGGCGATGTTCAAATCACCGTCGAAGCAGCGCGTCCGGTGCATTTCGCACTGCGGATGCGCAATCCCGAGTGGAGTAGTGCGTTCAGTGTCGCGGTCAATGGTGAGACAGTGGCGCCGATGCTTGATCGCGGTTACCTCCGAATCGAGCGTGACTGGGCGCCGGGTGACCGCGTATCTCTGTCACTTTCTATGCGGGTGCGCCGCCTGTCGGCACGGCCGACGTTGGTATTCGACATCGGTCGCGTGGCCTTGCAGCGCGGCCCATTCATCTACTGTGCCGAGGAAACGGATGCCGGATGCGATGTCGAGCGATTGATGCTTGATCGCTCGGCAACCATCGGCACGCGCTTCGAGCCAGACCTGCTCGGCGGCGTCGGCACGTTGCAGCTGCCGGTTGTGACCGCAAGCGAACAGGGCTGGGGCGATCAGCTCTATCGAGACACTGCACCGCAGCTCAAGCCGGCTATAGTGCGCGCCGTTCCCTATCCGCTCTGGGCGCACCGCGGGCCAGGCAGCATGGCGGTCTGGCTGCGGGGCGTGTGACGGCGCGCTTTATTCCGCCAGACGCGTGGACTGCCAGGTGACCATCTGCCACTTGCCGCCCTTGTTGGCGTACACATCGGTGAAGCGGACCGCGAACGCGTTCGGCTTGCCACCTGAGGTGACACGGATGCGCGCTACTCCGGTCAGCACGACCGCGCTGCCGAGGTCCTGCGCCTTCACATCTGACGGTTCGACCGCGTTGTAGACCGTTGCGCCGGATTGCATGTTGCCGATCAGGCTCTGCTTGGTGTCGAGGCGAGCTGACGAATGAGTGTAGATGAGATCGTCGGCCAGCAGCGTGTTCAGTGTGTCGATGTCCTTGTCAGCCATCGCCTGCATGCGCTTGCGGTCCAGGTCGATGATCGTCTGTGCATTGTCGGCCATGTGTTTCGCTCCCTATCGTGCGGGCGCAGTGTAATGCCGTCTTATCTTTGCCGCCAGCGAGGCCGCCGATGCATGATCCGATCAATGCGTTCGTCCCTGGACCACGCATCTCCATAGAGGGTGCCCCGAACGGCCCGTTGCGCGGGCTGACGTTCGCCGCGAAAGACCTGTTCGATGTCGCGGGCCATCCGACCGGCGGCGGCAACCACGACTGGGCGCGCGTCCATCCAGTGCCGACGCGTCATGCCTGGGCGGTGCAGACGCTGCTGGACGCGGGTGCCACGCTGATCGGCAAGACGATCACCGACGAAGTCTCTCTCGGCATCCTGGGCGAGAACGCGTTCGACGGCACACCGCTCAACACCCGCGCGCCGGATCGCGTGCCGGGCGGTTCGTCGTCGGGCTCTGCCGCTGCGGTCGCCGCGGGCCTGTGCGACACGGCGCTGGGCACCGATACCGGCGGCTCGGTGCGCGTGCCGGCGAGTTTCTGTGGCCTGTATGGCATCCGCCCGACGCATGGGCGCCTCGATCTCACCGGCATGCTGCCGCAGGCACCGAGTTCGGACACGACCGGCTGGTTTGCCCGCGATGCTGCGACGTTTGCGCGCGTCTCGAGCGTGCTTCTGGGCGAATCGATCCCGACCACGCTGCCCACGAGTTTCATTGTTGCAGTCGATGCGTTTGGGTTCGCCGACGCGGATGTGGCCGTGGCACTGCGGCCGATGGTGGATCGCCTAGCGGCGCTGATCGGCAAGGTGCGCGACGAGGTGATGGCGCCGCAGGGCCTCTCGGTCTGGTCGCGGGCGCAGCGGACACTGCAGCCGGTCGAGGCCTGGCAGACCTTCCGGCCGTGGGTGGAGCGCGACAACCCGCGTATGGCGTTCAACGTTGCGCGCGGCCTTGTCGCTGGTTCGATGATCGGCGAGGCGGAGCGAGGCTGGGCCGACCTGATGCGACAAGAGGCGCGCGGGCGGATGGCTTACCTGCTTCCGTCCGGGACGATCCTTTGCCTGCCGACCACACCGTTTCCGGCGCCGAAAAAGGGGCTGCCGCTGCCGGTGCTCGGCCCGCTGCGCGACCGCATCTCCTGTCTCTGCTCGCATGGCGGCCTGACTGGGGTGCCGCAGGTCAGCCTGCCCGGACCCGAAGTCGATGGACTGCCGATCGGGCTCTCTATCGTGGGTGGTCGCGGCAGTGACGCGACGCTGGTCGCCGTGGCACGGGCGATGGCTGGCTGACGCTATTTTGTGCCGAACAGGCGGTCGCCGGCGTCGCCGAGACCGGGGCGGATGTAGCCGTGCTCGTCCAGTTCGCGGTCGATAGCTGCGGTGAACACGGGAACGTCGGGATGGTCCGCGGCGAAAGTGCGCAGCCCCTGGGGTGCGGCGATCAGGCAGACGAAGCGGACTCTGGTCACGCCGGCCTCGCGGAGCCGTGCCACCGCGGCACTGGCGGAATGACCAGTGGCAACCATTGGGTCGACTACGACGCAGAGGCGCTCGCGCACGTCGTCTGGCAGCTTCAGGTAATACTGCACCGCCTGGAGCGTGACCGGGTTGCGGTACAAGCCGATGTGGCCGATCCGTGCGGAGGGCACGAGATCCAGCATGCCGTCCAGGATTCCATTGCCGGCGCGCAGGATCGAGACGAAGCACAGTTTCTTGCCGGCGAGGCAGGGAGCCAGCATGGGCTCGAGAGGCGTGTCGATCGCGATGGATGTGAGCGGCAGGTCGCGGGTGACCTCGTAGGCCAGCAGCAGACTGATCTCACGGGCGAGTTGGCGGAACTGGGCGGTGGGGGTCCGCCGGTCGCGCAGGAGGGTCAGCTTGTGCTGGACCAGGGGGTGGTCGATTACGGTAACAATATCGGTGACCGTCATCTGGTGCAGGGGCCGTGGCTGCGAGTAGACGCAGCATCCGGTTCCTCTGGGTGATGTCAATGACCGTGGTTTGCGGGCACTTGCCGTGCCCGCATCCTCCGGGTGAGGTTGGCGGCGGAGGGCACCAGATGTCCGACAACGGGAACGCGGTCGAGTACTTTGTCGATCGGCATGAGCACGAGGAGCGTGGAGCCGCGACGGTATTCCGCGACCCCTGGCGGTCGCTGAGCTATGCCGAGCTTGCGGCGGCGACCCGTCGCTTCGCTGGCGCCCTGCGCGCGGCCGGCGTGGGACGCGAACATCGCGTCGCGCTGCTGCTGCTCGATACGGTGGATTTTCCGGTCGCCTTCTGGGGCGCAATCCGTGCAGGCGTGGTGCCGGTGCCGATCAATACGCTGCTGACCCATGAGGTCGTCGGCTACATCCTGGCCGACAGCCGCGCGGATGCACTGGTGATCTCGGCCCCTCTGGTTGCTCCGTTGCTTCCGGTGCTGCACAGCGTCGCAGACCTGCGCTGTATCATCGTGGCGCAGCCGGACGGTGGTGCCCCTGCACCGATCGACGGTGTGCGTGCGGTGGGATTTGCCGAATTCATCGGCAGCGGCGATCCAGCGACACCAACCGCGATCACGCCGGCGGACGAGGTGGCATTCTGGCTGTACTCGTCCGGTTCAACCGGGGCACCGAAGGGCGTGCGACATGTGCATGGCAGTCTCCGCGCAACGGCCGATACCTATGGCGCGCAGGTGCTGCAGATCCGGGAGGATGACCTGATCTTCTCCGTGGCGAAGGCGTTCCACGCCTACGGGCTCGGCAATGCGATGACCTTCCCAATGTCGGTCGGCGCAGGCGCCGTGCTGCTGCCCGACCGCCCGACGCCCGATGCAGTAATGGACACGATGCAACGCCATCAGCCGACGATCTTCGCCGGCGTGCCGACGCTGTTCGCGTCGATGCTGGCCAATCCGCGCATCGGACCGGGTGCGGGATCGGACCGGCTGCGCTGCTGTATCTCGGCCGGCGAGGCGCTGCCCGCCGACATCGGTCGGCGCTGGTCCGAGATGGTCGGCGTAGACATTCTCGACGGCATCGGTTCCACCGAGATGCTGCATATTTTCGTGTCCAACCGCGCCGACGACATCCGCTACGGCACCTCGGGCAAGCCGGTGCCGGGCTACGATGCGATGATCCTGGATGAGCACGGCGGTCGCGTGCCGAACGGCGAAGCGGGCGAATTGGTGGTGCGTGGTCCGTCCGCGGCCGACGGCTACTGGAACCAGCGCGACAAGACGCGGCGCACGTTCCGCGGCGAGTGGACGCATACCGGCGATACCTATATTCGTGATGGGGACGGTTATTATCGGTTCTGCGGCCGTACCGACGAGATGCTGAAGGTGAGCGGCGTCTGGGTGTCTCCCTTCGAGGTGGAGGAGGCGCTTGTCTCGCATCCCGCGGTGCTTGAATCGGCGGTGGTGGGTGCGCAGGACCGCGACGGGCTCACCAAGCCCAAGGCGTTCGTTGTGCTGCAGGACGCTGCGCGGCAGCAGGACGCCGAGACGGTGAAGGAACTGCTGAGGACGCACGTGAAGGAGCGGATCGGCGTGTGGAAATATCCGCGCTGGATCGAGTTCGTCGACGGCCTGCCGAAGACGGCGACCGGCAAGATCCAGCGCTTCCGGCTGCGCGATGATCATCGACCGTAGGCACCTGGAGACGCAATGGTGGGGGCCGTCTTCGGAAGCGGCACCGACGCTTGTGCTGCTGCACGAGGGCCTCGGCTGCGTCGCGCTGTGGCGCGATTTCCCCGAGACACTGGCGGAGGCGACCGGCTGCGGTGTGTTTGCGTATTCTCGTTTCGGCTATGGTGGATCGGACGCCGTGCCGTTGCCGCGGCCAATGCGCTACATGCACGAAGAGGCATTGGGCGTGCTGCCGCGTGTGCTCGATGCGGCGGGGGTGCGCCGCGCGGTGCTGATCGGACATTCCGATGGTGGGTCGATTGCCGCCATCCATGCTGGGGCGGTGCGTGATCCGCGCGTGTGTGGGTTGGTGCTTATCGCCGCGCACTTCTTCGTCGAGGAGATCAACATCGCCGCCATCCGCGCAATCAAAGACGACTACGACCAAGGCGATCTGCGTCGGCGGCTGGCAAGGTATCATCGCGACGTGGATATGGCATTTCGTGGTTGGAACGACGCTTGGCTCGATCCGCGGTTTCGCGCATTCGACATCACGGAGCAGGTCGCGCGCATTCAGGTGCCAGTGCTGGCGTTGCAGGGGGCAGACGACCCGTATGGCACCGAGGCGCAGCTTCGCCTACTGGAGCGTGCGCCGAAATGTTCCGTGGAGACGCGGCTGATCGATGGCGCCCGACATTCGCCGCATCTCGAAGCAAGACAGGCAACCCTGGATGCGATCGTACGGTTCGTGCGGAGTGTGCTGATGGAAGCGGCGGCATGATCGACTTTCAAACTGATCCAGGTCGCTATCGCCACTGGCGTCTTGCGTTCGATGGACCGGTTGCGACACTGACGATGGACGTCGATCCGGATGGCGGCCTGTTCGAGGGTTGCGAGCTCAAGCTGAACTCCTACGACCTCGGCGTCGATATAGAGCTCGCCGATGCGGTGCAGCGCCTGCGCTTCGAACATCCCGAGGCGCGCTGCGTGGTTCTGCGTTCCGGCAAGGAAGGCGTGTTCTGCGCAGGGGCCAACATCCGCATGCTCGCCAAGGCCTTTCACAGCCACAAGGTGAACTTCTGCAAGTTCACCAACGAGACGCGCCTCGCCATCGAGGACGCCAGCGCTAATTCCGGTCAAGTTTGGTTGGCCGCGGTGAGCGGTAGTGCCGCCGGCGGCGGGTACGAGCTGGCGATGGCGGCCGAGCACATCATGCTGATCGACGATCGCCGCTCCGGCGTTGCGTTGCCGGAGGTGCCGCTGCTCGCGGTGCTGCCCGGTACCGGCGGACTGACGCGGCTGATCGACAAGCGGTTGGTTCGACGCGACCGAGCCGATGCGTTCTGCACCACCGAGGAAGGTGTGCGCGGTCGCCGTGCGGTCGAGTGGCGGCTGGTTGATGAAGTAGTGCCGCCGTCGGCTTGGGAAGCGACGCTACGCGAACGCGCGCTGGCTCTGGCGGCGGCGTCCGACCGGCCCACAAATACGAAGGGTATCGCACTGACGCCGCTGCAACGCACTTTCTCCGACGACGGTGTGACGTACTCGCATGTTCGAGTGGTCCACGACCGCGCCGGCCATCGAGCAGCGATCACCGTGCTGGGGCCTAGCACGTTGCCGAGCGACGCGGTGGGAATCCACGCGGCAGGGGCATCGTTCTGGCCGCTGGTCGTGGCACGCGAACTCGATGATGCGATGCTGCATCTGCGGCTCAACGAGCCGACACTTGGACTGATCGTGCTGCGCTCCGAAGGAGATGCCGCGGCGGTTCTGGCTGTCGACGAATTGCTGGAGACGCACAAGGACGATTGGCTGGTGCGCGAGATCCGCCTTTACTGGAAGCGCGTGCTGAAACGCATCGACATGACCTCGCGCAGCCTGATCGCGTTGATCGAGCCGGGAAGCTGCTTTGCTGGCACGCTCGCGGAGCTGCTGTTCGCCGCCGATCGCTCGGTGATGCTCGTAGGCACGCGCAGTGGCGACAATCGCGGTCCGGCGCATGTGCAGCTGTCCGCGTTGAACTTCGGTGCGTACCCGATGGGCAATGGACTGACACGTTTGGCGACCCGTTTCCTCGGCGAACCCGACAGCTTCACTCAGGCGCGTGAACGCATGGGCGAGGCATTGCATGCGGAAGATGCCGAAGCGATCGGGTTGGTCACAACCGCCTATGACGAGTTGGACTGGGACGATGAAGTTCGGCTGATGCTGGAGGAGCGCGCGTCTTTTTCGCCCGACGCGCTGACAGCAATGGAAGCCAACCTGCGATTTGCCGGCCCAGAGACGATGGAGACACGCATCTTCGGCCGGTTGACCGCGTGGCAGAACTGGGTGTTCCAGCGGCCCAGCGCAGTGGGCGAGGAAGGTTCGTTGAAGCGCTACGGCAGCGGAGTGCGGCCGCACTATGACACGGAGCGAACGTGATGTCGGTTCATGACGCAACAGCGGTCGATTACAACGGACTGATCCCGAACAATGTCGGCCTGAACGATGATCAGCGCGTGAAGAAGGCGCTGGAGACTTGGCATCCGGGCTACATCGACTGGTGGCGGCAGATGGGACCGGAAGGGTTCCAGGACAGGCTGGTGTATCTGCGCACCGCGGTCGGCGTCGGCGCGGAAGGTTGGGCGAAGTTCGGCTATGTGCGGATGCCGGAGTATCGCTGGGGCGTGCTGCTGGCGCCGGCGGTAGAGGGGCGGAAAATTCCATTTGGCGCGCACAAGGGCGAGACGGCCTGGCAGGAGGTGCCGGGCGAGTATCGCGCCATGCTGCGCCGCCTGCTGGTGATCCAGGGCGACACCGAGCCTGCATCGGTGGAGCAGCAGCGGCATCTCGGTGCTACAGCGCCTTCCAACTATGACCTGCGCAATCTGTTCCAGGTGAATGTCGAGGAAGGCCGGCATCTCTGGGCGATGGTGTACCTGCTGCAGAAATACTTCGGTCGCGACGGACGCGAGGAGGCGGAGGAACTGCTGCGCCGCCGCTCCGGCGATCGCGACAGTCCGCGCATGCTAGGGGCGTTCAACGAGGCGACGCCGGATTGGCTGTCGTTCTTCATGTTCACCTTCTTCACCGACCGCGACGGCAAGATGCAGCTGGCAGCGCTGGCGCAGTCGGGGTTCGATCCGTTGTCGCGCACCTGCCGGTTCATGCTGACTGAGGAGGCGCACCATATGTTCGTCGGCGAGACGGGCGTGCAGCGCATCGTGCAGCGCACCTGCCAGGCGATGCACGAGGCCGGCATCGACGATCCGACCGACATCGAGCGCGTGCGTGCCCTGGGCGTGATCGATCTGCCGACGCTGCAGAAGAAGGCGAACCTGCATTTCTCGCTGACGCTCGACCTGTTCGGCAACGAGATCAGCACCAATGCGGCGAACGCTTTCAATGCTGGGCTGAAGGGACGGTATCGCGAGGACAAGCTGACCGACGACCACGTGCTAGCCGGTGCGACCTATCCGGTGTTGCGGCTGAAGGGGGGCGCGATCGTGGCGGAGGAGGTACCGGCGCTCTCGGCGCTGAACATGCGGTTGCGCGATGACTTCGTCGACGATGCCAATGCGGGCGTGACGCGCTGGAACCGCGTGCTGGAGAGAGCTGGTCTCGCGTTCCGCCTGCGGCTGCCGCATGTCGCATTCAATCGCCGCATCGGCGAGTTCGCCGCGATCCGTGCCGATCAGGAGGGCAGGTTGCTGTCGGACGATGAGTGGCTGGCGCGGCGAGGAGACGATGCTGCCGTCCGATGATGACAACCGGTTCGTGGAGAGCCTCATGCGGCCGGTCCATGCGCCGGGTTCTTACGCGTCCTGGATCGCGCCACCGCGCATCGGCATCGACAACAGGCCGGGCGACTTCGAGTATGTGAAGTTCGAAGAGTGAGTCTCCCTCCCTCGGTGGGGATTGCTTCGTCGCTGCGCTCCTCGCAATGACAGGGACTATGCTCGATGGATGACGCTATCAAAGTGCCGCCCGCCCAACGATATTTCGAGGACTACCACGTCGGCATGGTGGACGAATTCGGCGATATAGCGGTGACGGCCGAGGAGATCGTGGAATTTGCTCGTCGCTATGATCCGCAGTCGATGCATGTCGATCCGGTGGCCGCGGCGCAGGGTCCGTTCGGCGGACTGATCGCCAGCGGCTGGCACACGGCGGCCATGGTGATGCGGCTGTTCGTCGAGCACTATCTGTCGAAGGTCGCGACTCTGCCTTCTCCGGGTGTCGATGAGTTGCGCTGGGTGCGGCCAGTGCGGCCGGGCGATACGCTGCGCGTGCGCGTGACGGTGACTGGAGACGAAGCGATCGCGCTCCAAACCGGATCGCGGTCTGGTGCGCGGTCTGGTGGAGGTGCTGAACCAGAACGGCGAACTGGTGATGAGCAACAAGCCGATGAACCTGATGCGCTGTCGCAGCGCAGGCTGATCAGCCGGACAGCGCCTCGGTCGCCTCGCGCAACGCATGAGCCAGCCGATTGCGTCCGCGCGTCGCACTGACCGCGAGGAAGCGCGCGCTGTCCGTGCCCGGCGCCATCTTCGCCAGCTTGCGCAGCGGGTCGAGCACCGGCCACTCCGGCAGCGGCAGCGCAGGGTCGTGCACGAACCGGTCGCCGGATGTGTAGTAGGCCGGTGCGAGGGCGCGCGATGCCCGCATCAGCGCCGTGTCGGAATGCCCGCCGGCCGCCGCCTTTTCCCGCAGGGTGGTTGCCGCCGCGATCAGACCATCCACCGAATACCGGTTGCCGAGTGACGAACGCAACGTGCCCAACTCCTCCAGCAGCACGTGCGCATGTGTGGCGAAGTCGAGCGGCAGTGTCTGATCGGTCAGCAGCCGCCACACTGTGTGCACAAAGACGCGTGTGTCGCGCACGAGGTTCTTCTCGTCGATCTTGTCGAGCAGATCGTGCGGCGTGTGCCACCACCAGCCGAGTGCATTGCGCATCTTCACCGGCGCCGGCGGCTGCTCGCTGAGTGCACCGAACATCGCTGGAATGCCGATGCCCCAGAATGACTGGTCCGACGAGCGCGACATGCGTTTGCCGGCATACTCGGAGCCTGCCTGCTCGCCGATCGCATCGCCGGCAAGCGCGATGAGCTCCGGCGCTGCGGCGGCGTTCTTCAACACAACAGCGCCAACGCCGCCGGTGGAATCGACGTTCACATGTACCGCGCAACGCCGCTCGAGCTCATCCCAGTTCTGATCGGCATACCAGGTGGAACCGGAATAGCGGCCATGCGAGTGGCCCGACCAGAAGCACAGGCGCAATCCGCGCCGCCACTTCGCACGTTCGCGCGCGGTGAGGCGGGCCACTTCTAGCATGGTGGCGTTGGCCGCGCCGTTGTCCATCACCCCATAATGCCAGGTGTCGTGGTGACCGGAGTAAAGGATGAACGGTCCGTCCGCATCCGGTCCGTCGATTTCCGCCTCCAGGATCGGCGTCTGTCGCCACCCGGTATCGACTTCGGCATGGAGCGTCACCTTGGGTTGCTCGCCACGCGACAGGCGCTCGCGCAAGGCGCTGCCATCAGCGTTGGACACGGTGCACACCACGGTTGTGGGCAGGCTGGACTGGGTTTCGCCCGACGGGCTGCCCCAGACCGGCGAGACGCACATCTCGTGCAGGTGTTCGTGCGGACTGATCTGTACCTGGCCCACAGCGCCGGCATGCGAGGCGCGTGCTGCCTGGCCGGGACTGGCAATGCCCTCGGTCAGCACGATGGCACCACGCAGATCGCGTCCAGTGAAGTCGGCCTCGTCGCCGTCACCGACATAGACCAACCGCCCGGTAACACCGTTGGCCGGCGAACTGCGCGAGAAGGAGTGCGTGATGCTGTCGAGCGTGTGGTTGTCCACATCGACGCGCGCCTTGCCGGGCAGACTGATATAGGCGTCATGCATGATGAGCCTGGTGCGGTAGCCGTATTCGTCCAGCTTCGCCTGGAAATAGCGGAGACTTTCCAGTTCATCCGGCGTGCCGGACAGCTTCACCCAGCGGGCGAGTTCCTGCATGTGCCCCATGAGGATCGAGCCGTCGACGGACTCGCACAGCGAACGACGCACTGACTCGCTCATCATCATTCTCCCTGGCGCTGACGTGGCAAGAAGCGTGCCGGGCATGGCGGGCGCTGGCAAGGTCGGTGTCGAGCGGCGCAATCAACACAGGGAGGCTGTTTTCTCGGCAGCGGCGTGCCGGTGTTCGAGATCTGCGACGCAGCGGGTCCGGCATCGAGCATGCTGGTGAGCAACCCAGCGCTCGGTCATGCACTGGCGGTGGTGTTGGAACAGCACTCGGTGGCGCTGATGCGCGGGCACGGCTCGGTAGCGGCGGCGCAGTCGGTGCGGCACGTGATGTTCCGCGCGATCTACACAGAAGTGAATGCGCGGATGGAAAGTGAGGCGCTGCGTCTCGGTGACCCGGCCTTCCTGAACGAGCAGGAGGCCGCGGCGGCAATGAAGACCAACGACGCACTGGTGGATAGGCCGTGGGCCTTGTGGAAGCAGCGGGCGATGCGCAAGTGACGGCACCAATCATCATGACGACGGCAGGAAGGCGATCCTTACGCACTACGATGGAGATTGCTTCGCTCCGCTCCTCGCAACGACAGGGGGGTCCGAGAGGTTGCCCCAGCTGGTTACGCGCTCGATGCGCAGTGCGATCACTGGCAGTTGCGCCAGATCCATCGCGCGGTACTGCGCGTACCGCACGCGCAGCAGTCCCTGTGCATGGTCGTGCTCGGCTCCTTGCGCCAGGATCTCGGCGCGTCCGCGCAACATGATCCAGCCCAGTTGCCGCCAGTCCTCGTCGTAGCGGTCGGCGACAAAGGCGACCGAGGGATTGTCCGTCAGGTTGCGCAGCCGCTTCAGGGGGCGGGCGGAGGCGCGCTTCGGCTTCTCGTCGATCGTGATGTACAGGGTGTCATTGTCGATGGCGAAGCATACCGGCACGACGTGCGGGTTGCCGTGCCCATCGGCGGTCGCGAGGTGGCCGACGCGCTGTGACGCGAGGAACGCGGCCTGTTCATCCGCCATCATAGCAATGATCCTCCCGCCGATGGTTCGGCGCCGGCCGAATTGTCGCCACATGCGCTGGCGCCGGTCGGCGCCTATGTTGAGCCCAGGCAAAGGAGAATGCCATGAGCGATTCAACCCGCATCGCCGCGACCGCTGCGCTGCTCGGCGATCCCGCGCGCGCCAACATGCTGGCGGCGCTGCTGGACGGACGCGCGCTGACCGCCAAGGAGCTGGCCTATACAGCCCACGTAACGCCGCAGACCGCGAGCGGGCACCTGGCAAAGCTCGCCGATGGTGGTTTGCTGGCGGCTGAGAAGCAGGGTCGCCATCGCTATTACCGTCTGGCTTCGGCGCTGGTCGGCCACATGCTGGAGGGTGTGATGGCAGCCACCGCCCCGGAGCCTGTGCGGTCAACCACCTGGCGCGGCGGCGAGGCGCTGCGCACGGCGCGGACCTGCTACGACCATCTGGCCGGGCGGCTGGGTGTGGCGTTGGCCGATGCGCTGACCGAGCGCGGCCACGTCGCACTGGGTACAGATGGCGGTGAGGTGACCGAGCAGGGACAACGGTTCCTCGACGACTTTGGCGCGTCGCCGGCGCCTGGGCGGCGGGTCTTCTGCCGGCCGTGCCTGGATTGGAGCGAGCGACGGCCTCACTTGGCAGGGCGCGTGGGCGCCGCGCTGGCGTGCCGCTGCTTCGATCTGGGCTGGATCGCACGGCAGCGCGACACGCGAGCAGTGGCGATCACGTTAGCGGGGCGGGACGGGTTCCGCGAGACGTTCGGGATCGTGCTCGCCGCCTAGCCGGTCACGCCTCGATCCGATGCACGATCCGCGTTGGCGATCCGTGGATGCCGAGTAGCCGCAACTCCCCATCGCCCGCGTTGCGGAACACGTGCGGCACGCAGGCGGGCAGCGCGATCATGTCCCCGACTTCCAGTCGCGCCGGGCTGTCCCCCTGACCTTCCAGCCACGCCTCCATCGTGCCCTCGATGATGAAGAGGCATTCGACGTAAGGGTGCCAGTGCAGCGGCGTCTGGTAGCCCGGCTTGCACGTTTGCACGCCGGTGAAGATCGGCAGGCCGTCGTCGCCGGTCAGCTTGTTGTAGTCGGCGAGCGGGCCGAACGACATGGTCTCTGACTCAGACAGACGAGCGATCTTCGCCTCCGCGTGCGGTCGCATGGCAGCACTCCTGACTGGCTGCGTCACGCTAGCAACGCATCGATCCGCGGCCAAGCTTTGTCCTGCCCTGGCGGTTCAGCTAGCTTCTGAGCCAGGACAACCAACCGGAGGGAACGGACATGGCGATCTTCGTCATCGGCGGCACGGGGTTCATCGGCATGCGGGTGATCCGCCTTCTGGCGGCGCGCGGCGAGGAAGTCGTGTGCATGGACATCAACCCGGGCGCCGCGTCCTTCGACGACCTCGGCAAACAGGTGCGCGTGATGCGCGGCGACGTCACGCAGTTCGACGACGTGATGACGGCGACGGTCAGTGCAAAGCCAAGCCGGATCATCAACCTGTCGTACTTCCTCGGCAGCGAGCACGCCCCACACGTAGCGATGAAGCTGAACATCCTCGGCATGGACAACTGCTTCGAGGCGGCGCGGCTGGCCGGCGTGCAGCGCGTCGTGTTCGCCAGCTCGCTCGCAGTGAACGGCATGCAGAAGCACTACGGCGACCGCATGGTCACCGAGGACGATTACCGCCACGGCGAAGTGCAGTATGCGATGCACAAGATCTTCAACGAGTGGCAGGCGCAGGACTACAACGACAAATACGGCATGACGATTACCGCGGTGCGGCCGGCCAACGTCACCGGGCCGGACAAGGTGCGCGGCTCGGTCGATCACGTGAACATCATCACTCAGCCGGCGCAGGGCAAGGCCATCTCGTTCCCCTACAAGGATGCGATGCGCTGCCCGATCCATGTCGATGACATCGCCGAGGTGTTCACGCGCGTGCTGCTCGCCGATAAGCCGAAACATGCGGTGTACAGCTCGGGCGGCATCGCGATCAGTCTGGGCGAGATCGCCGACATCGTGCGCGAGTTTCTCCCCGACGCGCGCATCAGCTTCGATCACGAGACCGGCGGAAAGGCCAATTCGGGCAACTATCTGATCGACAATACGCGCCTCGTGCAGGAGTTTGGCGTGCAGTACCTGCCGTATCGCCAGCGCGTGCTGCAGATCATCAACGACATCCGCCGACAGGTCGGGATGCCGACCGTCTCCGGCTGACGTTGGGTCGATTATCTCTGGCTGTTGCGGTGCTGCTGTCCGCGACGACGGCGCATGCGCAGCCGGGGGTCGATTGGTCGAAGGCGGAAACCGTCAGTCTGCTGATGGTCGATGATAACTTCGTGCCCGACCGGCTGAGCTTTCGGCATGGCGTACCGTATCGGCTTCATCTGGAGAACAACGGCAAGGACATGCACGAATTCACCGCGCCGGAATTTCTTGCCGACACGATCGTGCGCTATCCGCACGTTGTGGCGAATGAAGGCAAGCAGGTCGTGGTGCATCCTGGCGAGGCGATCGATGTATTCCTGATGCCGATCAAACCAGGCACGTTCCGTCTCATCTGTGCCGATCACGACTGGGACGGGATGGTGGGGGAGATCGTCGTCAAGTAGCATCTCGTCGCGACGGATCGGGAGAGCGTGGAATGCGCGTTTGTGTTTACGGTGCCGGTGCGATCGGCGGCCACCTGGCGGTGCGCCTGGCGCGCGGCGGGGCAGAGGTATCGGTGCTGGCGCGCGGCCCGCACCTCGCGGCGATTCAGCACGACGGGCTGACCGTGCACACCAGCGAGGGTCAGCTGCACGCGCGTGTGCAGGCAAGCGATGATCCCTGGGCGCTCGGGCCGCAGGATGCCGTGCTGGTGACCGTGAAGGCGCCGGCGCTTCCCGCGGTCGCTTCCGGGATCGGTCCGTTGCTCAAGACCGACACGTCCGTTGCGTTCGTGATGAACGGCATTCCGTGGTTCTACTTCCACGGCATCGGCGGCGCACTGGAAGGCCGCCGGCTGCCCAAGATCGATCCGGGTGACGCGCTGTGGCGCGCGATCGGGCCGGAGCGTGCGATAGCCGGGGTGGTGTATGCCGCGAGCGCAGTGATCGCGCCGGGTGTGGTCGAGCTGGAGAACCCGAATTCGCGCGTGGTGCTGGGTGAGCCGGACGGCCGTGAAACGCAACGTGTGCAGGCGATCGCGGCACATATCAACGGCGGCGGCATGAAGGCTCCTGTGTCGACCGCGATCCGTGACGAAATCTGGAACAAATTGCTGGGCAATCTCGGCAACGCGCCGATGGCGGTGCTGACCCAGGTGAGCATCCGCGATCTGTTCCAGGAACCCGAATGCGTCGCTGCGGCGCGTCGCGTGATGCAGGAGGCCGCCGCAGTGGCGAACGCGCTCGGTGCGAAGCCGGATGCCGATCACGACAAGCGCATCGCACACGGCCGCAGCCTGGACCACAAGCCGAGTATCCTGCAGGACCTGGAGCTTGGTCGGCCGATGGAGATCGACGGCATCTTCGACGCACCGTTGGAACTCGCTCGCATGGTGGGTGTGGCGACGCCCACACTCGATCTGCTGGTGGCGATGGTGAAGGTGAGGGCTTGTGCGGCGGGACTCTATTCGCGCTGACGACAGGAGGATCTGAAGATGGAAATGCGGACATTCGGGCGGACCGGACTGCAGGTGTCGATCCTGGGTTTCGGCTGTGGCGCGGTGGGCGGACTCATGGTGCGGGGCGCGCCGGCTGACCAGGAACGCGCGGTGGCGCGCGCGCTGGAGACGGGGGTGAACTACTTCGACACCGCGGCGATGTACGGCAACGGCGAGTCGGAAAAGAACCTCGGCCGCGTGCTGACGAAGCTGAAGCCGAACGTGGTGGTTGGCACCAAGGTGCGCATTCTGTCAACCTCCTTCGGTCGCATCGCCGCGGCGATTGCGGAGTTGCTGGAGGCGAGCCTGAAGCGCATGGGACGCGAGCAGGTCGATATCTTCCATTTGCACAACGCCATCACGACGAATGGCGGCGGTGAGTCACTGTCGGCAAAAACGGTGCTGGAGGAGGTTGTGCCGGCGTTCGAGAAACTGCGCGAGCAAGGTAAGCTGCGTTTTCCCGGCATCACCGCGGTTGGCGACACGCCGGCGCTGCACCAGGTGCTCGACTCGCGCGCGTTCGTTTCCGCGCAGGTCAGCTACAACATGCTGAACCCGAGCGCGGCCGAAGCATTGTCGGCGGGTTATCCGGCGCAGGATTATGGCAGGATGTTCGACCACACGCAGGCTGCCGGCGTTGGCGTGGTCGGCATTCGCGTGCTGGCCGGTGGCGCGCTGAGCGGCGTGGCGGAGCGGCATCCGATCGCCAGTCCTCCACCCGATCCGATCGGGTCGGCCAGTTCGTACGATGCGGACCTGCAGCGTGCGCGTCGGCTTACGTCTCTGGTGCAACAGGGCCACGCCGGCAGCCTTGCGGAAGCCGCTGTGCGTTTCGCAATCACGCACAAGGCGATGGGTACGATCCTCGTCGGCATGGCAACGCCGGTCGAGTTCGAGCAGGCGTTGGCGGCGGTCAACAAGGGGCCATTGTCACAGGCGGCGCTGGAAAGCCTGGCCGCACTACAGCGCGGTTTCGTCGGCGAAGCGCGCTGATCGGAAATTGCCGCTGCATCATTGACCGAAGTGTTGGTGATGCCCGAGATCGCCGGCAACGCGAGGCCGCTGGTTGTTCAGCACGACGACGTCGGCCTGGCTGAGGTCGCGGGCGTGACGCCGAGTAGGTCCACAGTGTCGTTGCCGTAGCGAACGCCAGCGTGTCTGTCAGGCGCGTCGAACTCGCTGGGCCGGTTGACCACGATCTCGGTGACCTCGCGACGGCCAAAGTGAGCCGCGAGGTCGCCGAGATGATGACGCAGCGTGCGCTCGCCGATGGTCTCCTGATTGCCGACGGTTCAGGCGCACCCGTTGCCATGATCGACCACGATCCTCTCGCCGGGGGCGACGATGAAATTAGCGGCGCTGAGATCGGTCGCGCTCACGCCGGCCAGCACGATCTGGTTGCCCGCGAAACTCACCAGGGCGCCGATATGATGGCCGTCCATAGGAAAGTCCGAGACCGAGATATGCGCCGTCCCCGTCATGTCCGCGAGCGTCGGCGGCGCGCTCGTGGTGAACTGGATCTTTTCGTGTGCCGGGTCGAAGTCGCTGATCGTGTCGCTGTGGTTGCCGTCGATGAACACGAAGTTATCCACCCCGCCGTTGCCCGTGAGCACCTGTGACAGTCCGGCCCCGGCCACGATCGTATCGTCGGCGGGTCCGCCCGCGATTACGGCACTGTTGTCGTCGACGCCGATGACCAGCTGAGGTGCGTCTGGATCCTCCGGTGCTACGGTCGAGAGATGCCGCTCGGCGGCGATGAACACCTGCTGCTGCAAGGCAGGCGTGCCGGTGTTGCGTGCGATGATGTCGCCGAGCGTAGTATTTTCCACGATGTTCTGGATGCCCTGCGGCAGGTTTTGGTTCTGCCACCAGTAGGCATCGCCGTCGCGCATACGCTGGAACTGGTCCTCGATGATCGCCTGGAAGGTTGGGCCCACCGCGGCGCCAGGCGCGTGATCCTCCGCGAGCCCACCCATGAAGGCGTCGACATTGTCGATGCTGCCGTAGGTTTGCTGGTAGAGTCCCTGGATCGTCTGATCGGAGGACAGCTGTGCGAAGGAGGTATAGGGCGCGAGGCCTAGCGCCTGCCGCATTTCGTTCAGCGTGCCGAGGCCAAGGTCGCGCTGGCGCTGGATGTCGATCGCGATCAGGTCCACGAGCTGCGGTGGCGCGGACAGCGCGTTGCGCAGGACGTCGGCGGAGAACGGGTCCGTCGCCTGGGAAGGGTCCGCCGACAGGTTACGCAGCAGCGCGTTGAAATTATCGGCGCCGGCCGATTGAGCGGGCGTATCGAAGAACGCATCGGCGAGGCTCTGCGTCGCGACGACGTTGCCGTCATTGTCGATCCGCGTCTGCGTCCCCGAGACCTGGCTGTGCCCGACCCGGAAAGCGACCGTGGAGAACTCCATCGACACGTTCGGATTCACGTTGGGATCGTAGCCGCGATAGGGCCCGAGGTCGGTGCCAATCAGTGCCGGCAGGAACTCGCTGGTGATGACATGCTCGTATTCGGCGGTGGTGATGGCGCGCGCCGCCTCGTAGAGTTGATCGCCGGTCCAGTTGGGATGAGCCTGCTGCAACTGCCCAACCCAGAAATTGTGCTCGCGGATGAAGAGCGCGGTCACGCCTGAGAGTTCAGGGTTCTCGCCCACGCGCACGTCGCCCGAGACGAAGGCGCCGTTGACCACGGGCGGCGAGCCGCCCGGCCCCTCCTTCATCGTGCCGTCGGCGTTGCGGAGGCTGTTATCGGTCGCCTCGTCGGACCCATAGACCTGCGACAGATCGAGATAGCCGGCGACGGTGTTCACCGCGTTCGCACCGGCCGAGCCGCCGAGCGGGATGATGGTGCCCGCCGGAAAGTTCGGATCGCCCGCGGGCACGGTCACATCGACATTGACCGCCGGGTTCAACACCTCCTTGTCGATGTCATGGTCGACGAACTGGCCCAGAACGTAGAGCCATGCCGAGTTCGTCGGGTCCTCGACGGTGTCGCCCAAGCCATTGAAGCCAGCAATGTTCGCCGATATCGTCCTCGGGTTCGGGTCCGAACCTACCGGCTGCGTGGTAAAGTCCGCTGGGGCGAGGCGAAGCTCGGTCGTGACCGGCGGGACGGTGTCGCCGCCGCCGATCGGGCGGTAGCTGGTCCCGTGGAAGCTACCGCCCCCGAGGTCGCCTTGGGCGCTGTCGCTGTCGTCGAAGGCGCTGCTATCGTTGCTATCGCCGTGATGGTTCTGTCCAGTCTGTTTCATCGTTGTTCCCGTGAGGTTTGTTGCTTCTTGCGGCGAGTGCCGTCATTGACGATGGGCGGATTGCCGCTGGGACTCGTCGCCATGTGTCCGTCGGGCAGGCGCGAACTGGCGGCCGTCGCGGGATCGGAGATCTTCGCCGCGTCGAAGCCAGCCGGTGATGCTGTTCACCGTATTTCTGTTGGCTGGATCCGTGATGAATCGAGGCAAAGAAATAGTGCTGCCGGCTGAGAAATTGGGATCGCCGGGTGGAATGGTGATGTCGATATTGTGCCGTCGGGCAGCGTGTGATCGAGGTCGTGATCGATAAACTGTCCACAGACGTACATCATGGCAGAGAGGCCAGTGGTGTCGGCTGTTCCGGCCTGCAGCCCGGATGATACGACGTTGCTGATTTCGCGGGGACTTGGCCCGTCGATTGGCGTGTTCTTGGTGCCCGGTGCGAATTTGGGAACAGCGATGCGGATCATGTCGCTGCCTGTGGTGTTGAACGTTGGGTTAATCAGGTTGTTGGCGGTGCCATCGATGGTTCTAAAACTTAAGGTTGAGAAACTATCCGAGTTGTCGGTGAAATCATGAATAGTTTTGAAGGTGAGCATATTCCCCGTCCCCCGATGCATTTCACTGTTACTGCGTCGAACGGCCGAAAATTTGTCCGCAGGCAAAGACCTGTCAACTTCGACTACGAATAAATCGGCGTCAGTACGCGGTTCTGTTGTGAGCGCCGATGCGCAGACTGAATGATTGGGAAAATACTCTCAGTCGCGTGCCAATGTATGTCTGTGATCTAATTGAATATTGACCTCGCAGTTCTCTATAAGTTGATAACGCGGGGTCGGACTTATTACACGCAATTGTGCGTCACTTAACATAGTTGCGAGCAAATCTGTGGGTGTGAGAAGATCCTGCAGAAGAAACAACTGCTGATCGAGGCAGAACTTAGTGCGCCCGCGATACGCGCAGGCTATTCCGCTCGTTCAGTCAGACGTCGCATCAAGCCTGTCGACTCACCGATCGTCAGTTCAGCGACATCCAAACAAATGTCCTGCGCCTCGCCGATCGAGGCAGAGGCGCGCGTCGTGGACATTTCAATGAATGGACCGTGGTCGCGAATCGGGGGATGATGCGCCTGCTCGCGCGGCGCAATTGACGCCACGCTGTTGGCGCGAGCGCTCAGCCGTCTCGGCTGATCTGTGTCAGGATGTTCCGTGAAGTCCTAGTTCGATGCGCAGGTCCTGCACAACCTTGTCGCGCGTTCGCGTCTGCCAGCGTGTCCGGCGTCCGATCGGCGCGTTCTCCACCTCCGGCAACACCTTCAGGGCGACGAACACCGGCCCCGGCTGCGCCAGGATCGCCGGCAGATTCGTTTTGAATTCTGTCAGGTCGGCATAGGCGAAGGCGCGCGGATAGCCGGCGCCGCGCGCAAGCACGTCATAGGTGACCACTGTCGCGTTCGGCACAGGCTGACCACCTGTGGTCGCATAGCACTCGTTGTCCAGCAGGAAGTGGTAGAAGTTGGCCGGTGCCTGCTCGGCGATCGTCGCCAGCATGCCAAGGCTCATCAGGATATCGCCTTCGGAGTCGAACAGCATCACGCGCCGCGCAGGCTGCGCCAGCGCGAGCCCGAGTGCGAACCCAGCGTGTCCCCCCATTGCCGGATCGCCGAGTGGGACGTCAAGCGTCTCGTGTGCAGTCAGCTTCACCCAATGCCGTCCGCCTCGTCCGGGCACGACGATAGCGTTGCCGCGGTGCTCGGCAAATACCTTCAGTGCTTCGGCCGTATGCATCATGGCGCGCATCCTTACCGGTTGAATCCGTGGTACTCGTCGCCCACCAGCACAACCACCGGCCGCTGCGTTCGCTGTGCCTCCTCAAATGCAACCGAGATGCGCGGCGCATCGGCGTCGTTCTCAACCAGGTAGTAGTTGATGCCGAACGCCATCAGGAACCGCTCGGTATAGGTGGCGGCCGTGTCGGTGGTGACCCCGTGCCGTGTCCAGCCGCGATAGCCCACCATCAGCACAACCGGCACATTCATCCCCAGCAACCAGCCGCGTATCGAATCGCCAGATTCCATCATGCCGGTGTTCTGGATCAGGATCAGCGGTTTTCGTCCGCCCACATGCAACCCAGTGGCGATAGAGCACGCATGGCCCTCGCGCGTCACGCCGACCAGCCGCAGCGATGGTTCTGCCTTCATCAGCAGATAGAGCCAATTGGTCTCGCTGTCCGGAAGCCAGACCACGTCGGTGACGCCGTTCTGCTTCATGTGCTGCAGCACGGTCTCGGGGCTCAGGGCCGTGGTGGTCGCATCGTTCATCGGAGGCTCCCTGGAAGGGATTTGTCGCAGGCGAGACGGCTAGCTAACATCATCCCGACCAACCATCCAAGGGAGCGAGCCAATGGCCAACACGTTCCGCATCGGCGACATGACGGTCCACCGGATTGTCGAAATGGAATGCGGCTTCACCCCCGCATTGGAATTCCTGCCCGAACTGAGGTCCGAGGTGCTGGCGGAGAACCGCTCCTGGCTCGCGCCCCAGGCGCTGGATCCGCAGGACAACCTGGTGCTGTGCTTCCAGTCTTATATAGTGCAGACGGGGCGGCACACGATCCTGGTAGATAGTTGCATCGGCAACGACAAGGATCGTACCGCGCGGCCGCTGTGGCACCAGAAGAAGGACGATGTGTGGATGCGCGGCCTCGCCGCGGCCGGGTTGACGGTGAACGACATCGACTTCGTCATGTGCACGCATCTCCACGTCGATCATGTCGGCTGGAATACGAAGCTGGAGAACGGCCGCTGGGTGCCGACCTTCCCCAAGGCGCGCTACCTGTTCTCCAAGACGGAGCTCGACTACTGGCTGGCGGAGAACGACAAGACCTCGCTGCCGCCGATCGTCGACAGCGTCATCCCGATCGTCGAGGCGAAGCGCTGCGACCTGGTCACCAGCGACCACGCGCTCGATGATACCGTCAGTTTGCTGCCGACGCCCGGCCACACGATCGATCACTACGCGGTGGCGTTGGGACGCGGCGGGAAGGATGGCGTGATTACTGGCGACCTGATCCACTCGCCGCTGCAGGCGAAGTATCCAGAGCTGGCGATGCGTGTGGACTACGATCCGAAGCAGGGTGCGGACACGCGTCGGAAGTTCCTTGAGACGTATTGCGACACCGGCACGCTGTGCTGCTTCGCGCACTTCCCATCGCCGTCGCGTGGTTACGTCAAGCGCTGGGACGAGGGCTTCCGCTGCGAGTACGTCACAGACTGACGCTGCGTGTGGCTACTCGCCTGGAACATCCGTCAGGGTGGCGGATCACGGCTGGTCGGCATCATGGCCGCGATTGCGCGCCATGATGCCGATGCCACGGAGCCTGTGCCACCACCTCAGCGCACCGGCGTGTTGATCGCGGCACGGCGGCGGTTCGTCGAACGTGGACCGCTGCTGATTGATCTGCAGCGTGGCCGAAGGAGTGCCCAGTCATGAAATTCGGTCTCCGCTACTGCAACACAGGCCGCTACGTCGATCCCGTGCGTGCCGTCGAACTGATGCAGGCAGCCGAGGCCGCCGGGTTTGAATCGGCGTGGACCGTGGAACACACCGTGATTCCACGTGGCTATCAGTCTGCCTATCCCTATACATCCGATGGTCGGCTGCCCGGCGGTGAGGGTGACTTCCTGCTGCCCGATCCGCTGATCTGGATGGCGTATGTCGCCGCGGCGACATCTCGCATCAGGCTCGCGACAGGCATCCTGATCCTGCCGCAGCACAATCCGGTCATCGTCGCCAAGCAGGTCGCCACTCTCGATCACATGTCGAATGGCCGGATCCTCCTCGGCATCGGCGTCGGCTGGCTCAAGGAGGAATTCGATGCGATCGGTGCCGTGTTCGAGAATCGCGGCCGCCGCACCGAGGAATACATCGCTGCCATGCGGGAACTGTGGTCAGCCGATGCGCCGAATTTCTCGGGTCGCTACGTCACATTCAAGGACGCGTTCATGCGGCCGAAGCCGGTGAACAGATCGGTGCCGATCATCATCGGTGGCCACACCGAGGCCGCCGCTCGCCGCGCCGGTCGCATAGGCGATGGCTTCTTTCCCGGTCGCGGTCTGCCGATGGACCTCATCGAGATCGTGCGTCGCACCGCGCGCGAGGCGGGCCGGGATTCCGCCGGCGTGGAGATCACTGTCAGCATACCGGACGATCTGGCGCAGCTCGCCGACTTCGCCGCTGCCGGCGTGTCGCGCGTGCTGTTGCCGGTGACCGGAGTCGCAGGACTGGCGCGAAAGGTCTCCGACCCCGAGGATCTGCTCGGCTGGCGTGACACGATCGCGCGCTACGCATCGCTATGAGTGCGACACGGCGCGCCATCCTGCTCGATCTCGACGGAACGCTGATCGATTCTCGACCCGGCATCGCGGCGAGTTGCGAGGCAGCGCTGCGGGCGCTGGGTCACATCCCCGATCCTTCGTTCGACGTGACGCCACTGATCGGTCCACCGCTCCCCAGCGTGATCGGGCGCCTGCTCGCTTGCTATGGCGATGATCGTGTCGATACCGGCATAGCGGCTTATCGCGCGCACTATGGCGAGGTCGGGCTGCATATGGCGACGGTATACCCGGGGATTGCGGAGGCGGTCCGGCTGCTGGCGATGGACTCTCGCTGCTGCGTCGCCACCTCGAAGCGCACGGTCTATGCCTCGCGCATCGTCGGTGCGCTGGAGTTCGCCGATGCGATATCCGCCGTGTATGGCACGGAGCCGGATGGCAGCCTGGACGACAAGGCGCGGTTGATCAGTGCGATCCTGCGCCGTGAGGGCCTCGATCCGAACGGTACCATCATGGTCGGCGACCGATCGCACGACGTGATCGGCGCGCATGCCAATGAGCTGCGCGCCGTCGGCGTGCTGTGGGGCTACGGCAGTCGTGAAGAACTGCAGTCGGCTGGCGCGGACGCCCTGCTAGAGACGCCCGCGGATCTGCGGCACCTCCGCTAGCCCCCGACCCGACATTGTCCGATATTCAGGGTGCCTGGGCCTGGAAGTGAGCGCCGGCTCATCCTATCCTGAGCGGGCAGAGGAATCCGTCGCATGTCCCAGACCCTGCTCCGGCCGTCGCCGCACGTGCTGTTTATTCCGGAGAAGCAACCGGCAAAGCCGAATACGCGGCAACTGAAGGTGGTCTCGGACTACGAACCGAACGGCGACCAGCCGAGCGCTATCACCGAGCTCGTGGCGGGCGTGCGCGGCGAGGAACGCGACCAGGTGCTGCTGGGCGTCACCGGCTCCGGCAAGACCTTCACCATGGCGAAGGTGATCGAGGCGGTGCAGAAGCCGACGCTGATCCTGGCGCCGAACAAGACGTTGGCCGCGCAGCTCTACGGTGAGATGAAAGGCTTCTTCCCAGACAACGCGGTGGAGTATTTCGTTTCGTACTACGATTACTACCAGCCGGAGGCGTATGTCCCTCGCACCGACACCTACATAGAGAAGGATGCGCAGATCAACGAGCAGATCGACCGCATGCGCCACGCCGCGACGCAGTCACTGCTGGAACGGAACGACGTGGTGGTCGTCGCGTCGGTGTCGTGCATCTACGGTATCGGCTCTGTCGAAACCTATTCGCGGATGGTGGTGAAGCTGGAGACCGGCGGGCGGATCGATCGCGACGTGCTGGCGAAGGCGCTGGTGGAGCTGCAGTACCGCCGCAACGACTCGGCCTTCCAGCGCGGCGCGTTCCGGCTGCGCGGCGAGACGGTGGACATCTTCCCGAGCCACTACGAGGACCGCGCCTGGCGCATCACGCTGTTCGGCGACGAGGTCGAGGCGATCCACGAATTCGATCCGCTGACCGGCGAGAAGACCGCGGCATTGGGCGAAATCACGGTGTACGCCAACAGCCACTATGTCACGCCACGGCCGACGCTGACGCAGGCGATCACCGACATCAAGGTGGAGCTGAAGGCGCGCCTTGCGGAACTGACAGCCGAAGGGAAGCTGCTCGAGGCGGAGCGGCTGCAGCAGCGCACCACGTTCGACATCGAAATGATGGAGACGACCGGCTCCTGCAAGGGCATCGAGAACTATTCTCGATATCTGACCGGCCGCAACCCGGGCGAGCCACCGCCAACTCTGTTCGAATATCTCCCGGAGAATGCGCTGCTGATCGTTGATGAAAGCCATGTGACGGTGCCGCAGCTTGGCGGCATGTTCCGCGGCGACTTCAATCGCAAGTCGATCCTCGCGGAGTTCGGCTTCCGGTTGCCGTCATGCGTGGACAACCGGCCGCTGAAGTTCGAGGAGTGGGAGACGTATCGGCCGCAGACACTCTTCGTGTCCGCCACGCCGGGGCCGTGGGAGATGGAACGCACCGCCGGCGTGTTCGCCGAGCAGGTGATTCGGCCGACCGGGCTGATCGATCCGGTGTGCGAGGTGCGGCCGGTGGAGCGGCAGGTGGACGATCTGCTTGCCGAGTGCCGCCTGGTCGCGGCACTGGGCGCCCGCGTGCTGGTGACGACGCTGACCAAGCGCATGGCGGAGGACCTGACGGATTATCTGACGGAACATGGCGTGAAGGTGCGCTACCTGCACTCGGACATCGACACGCTGGAGCGGATCGAGATCATCCGCGACCTGCGGCTCGGCGTGTTTGACGTGCTGGTGGGCATCAATCTGCTGCGCGAGGGTCTCGATATTCCGGAGTGCGCTCTGGTGGCGATCCTGGATGCTGACAAGGAGGGCTTCCTGCGCTCGCAGACCTCGCTGATCCAGACCATTGGCCGCGCCGCGCGCAACATCGATGGCCGCGTGATCCTGTACGCCGACACATTGACCAACAGCCTGCGCAACGCGATCGAGGAAACGGAGCGGCGGCGCAACAAGCAGCGCGCCTGGAACGAGGCGCACGGCATCACGCCGGTGTCGATCAAGCGGCAGATCGCCAAGGTGCTGGAGAGCGTGTTCGAGCAGGACTACGTCACGGTCGCGCCAGTGAAGGACGCCGGCATCGCGGAGTTCGTCGGCAAGGACCTTAAGGCGGCGATCGCCGAGCTGGAGAAGCGCATGCGCAGTGCCGCCGCCGATCTGGAGTTCGAGGAGGCGGGGCGGCTGCGCGACGAAATCAGGCGGCTCGAGGCGCTGGAGCTCGGGCTGGAGCCGCCGCCGGCACCGAGTGCGTCGCTGCGGCCGCGGCGGGATCGCACGCCGGAACCGATGGGGCCTGGCGGCGGCGGTTACGATCCGAGCAAGCGCCGTGGGCGAGGGGGGATGCGGCGGCGCGGGCCGTAGCGATCAGCTGCGCCCACGATTGGTCGCCGGTGGCCACAGCCACACGCCGTGGGTTGCGTTGTAGATCGCCTGCGGCGACGGCTGTGAGACGTTGTTGGGATGGGTGGCGTCGTAATATCGGTAGCCGTAGACGGCGCCCTCCGTGCTCGTGGCGGGAACAGGGGCCGTTGTGCATGCCGCAGGCAAGGTGCTGAGGACGCACAAAGCCAGATATCTAGGCTTCATGGTACGTCTCCGAGACCTTTGATGGCGCGGCCGGATCAGTCATCCGCCTGATCGTGCCTGTCGTGCTGTGCCCGGGCTGCAATTGCACCAGGAGCACGGCGCCTCCCCAACTCTGCACCACGTCCGCACCCACCACTTGGTCGATGCTGTAGTCGGCTCCCTTGACCAGCACATCGGGCCGCAGGATTTGGATCAGTTCCAGCGGCGTGTTCTCTGCAAACAGCACGACCATGTCCACGGGCGTCAGTGACGCCATGACTGTCGCCCGTGCGGTCTCGTTCTGCAGGGGTCGCGTCGGTCCCTTCAGCCGCTTCACCGAGTCATCGGTGTTCAGGGCAACGATGAGCCGGTCGCAGTTTGCCCGCGCCTCGGTCAGCAGCCGCACATGCCCGGGATGGATCAGGTCAAAGCAGCCATTGGCGAAGCCGACCCGCAGTCCCTGTGCCCGCCACGCCGCGGCGCGCTGTGCGGCCTCATCGCGGCTCGCGATCTTGCGGCCGGTCGCCACCAGGTCTTCCAGACGCAGCACGCCGAGCAGCTCGTCGCGGCTGACTGTCGCGGTGCCGGGCTTGCCCACGGAGATCCCCGCTGTGATGTTGGCGATCATGGCCGCGTCCGGCAGAGTTGCGCCTGCTCCCAGTGCCACCGCCAGCGCGGCCACAAGCGTATCGCCCGCGCCCGATACGTCGGCGACCTCGCGCGCCCGCGTCGGCAGGTGCAGTGGGGGCTCGTCGCGCCTCACCAGGGTGAGACCCTTGGCGGAGCGCGTCACCAGTACGGCCGCGCAACCGGTGTCGTCCAGCGCGCGGCGTCCGGCGCGATCGGCGTCGCTGTCCTGGTCAGCCTCGATCCGGGTGGCCCGGCGGACTTCATGTTCGTTTGGGGTCAGGACAGTCGCACCGCGGTAGGCAACGAAATCGGGGCGCTTCGGGTCGGCGATCACCATATGCTCGGATGTCTGGGCCAACACGCCTCGCAACACGGCATCGCTGAGCACGCCCTTCGCGTAGTCGGACAGCACCACGACGTCCGCGGTCTGCAGCGCATCGGAGAAGCGCTGGCACACGCGGTCCGCAGTTGCGTCGTCGATCGGGGCAGTGGTCTCCTCGTCGAGCCGCAGCAACTGGTGCATGCCCGCCATGAAGCGCGTCTTGGCGGTGGTCGGCCGACCGGGGGCAGTCACCAGGTGCGGGACGATCCCGCTGCTCTCCAGCAGTCGCGCCAGTTCCGCGCCGTCCGCGTCGTCGCCGATCACCCCGACCAGCGCCACCTGGCCGCCGAGGGTCGCGATGTTCAGGGCCACATTCGCCGCACCGCCGACGGTCGCCCGCCTGGCGCTCGGCCGCAGGACCGGTATCGGAGCCTCAGGTGAAAGGCGGCTCGCGCTGCCGCTGACATAACGGTCGAGCATCACGTCACCGAGTACCAGTACCCGTGCGCCGCCGAAGCGCCGGACGGCCTGCGCCAGTTCCGCATCGTCGCTTCGCTCAGTTACAGCGTCCATGCGAAGTTCCGCTCAATCCAGGGTTGCTAAACTCTCCAATTCGTATCACATCCGGCGCAAATCTGCACAAACGGGTATTTGCCGCTTTCCCTCGTAGCTTCGAGACCCAAGGTAACAACCATGAGCGACCACAACATCCTGGCTGCCATCCGCTTCGACGCCGCCGGCCTCGTTCCGGCAATCGCGCAGCAGCACGACACCGGAGAAGTGCTGATGCTGGCCTGGATGAATCGCGACGCCGTGACCGAGACGCTCGCCACCAGTCGCGTCTGCTACTTCAGTCGCAGCCGCAACACACTTTGGCGCAAGGGCGAGACCTCCGGTCAGGCGCAGCACCTCAAGGAACTGCGCATCGACTGCGATGGCGACACGCTGCTGCTGCTGGTGGATCAGGAGGGTGTCGCCTGCCACACCGGCCGACGAAGTTGCTTCTTCCGCGCGGCACATGACGGCGAACTGGTGGAGATTGCCGAGCCGCTGATTTCGCCGGAGACGTTGTACGGCGGTCGTGACCATGGCTGAGGCGCGCGCTTTGTCTAGCTTGTCGGCTCAGTCCTGTTCACGGGAAGGGTTCTGAGCATCCCCGGGCATGTTGCCGTCGGCGATCGGTTCATAACGTCTCTTAAATCTTTCATGCCAGAAATCGAGGGCACGGTATGTCTGCGCCAGCTTTCGATAGGACCCGGCAAGCACAGGATCGGCAGTGCGTTCCGCGAGGCTGAGAAATCGCTTCGAAAGGCTGAGATAATCCGGTTCGTCGACCATGGCTCATATCCATCGTCGGGAGGGGCTACGCCATGTCCGCGGCCGAGGCCATTGCGTCGAACGTCAATTCTCTTTGACGCAATGCTGTGGAACCATGGCGCCGTTGTAATGTCTGGGGCATTCGATGAGCCGACGCTACGATGTCGTCCTATTCGATCTGCTGACCGCGCTGCTGGACAGTTGGTCGCTCTGGAACGCTGTTGCCGGCAGCGAGCAGGCCGGCCGTCGCTGGCGTGCGGCGTATCTCGAGATCACCTATCGCACCGGTCGCTACCGACCCTACGAGGACCTGGTCGCCAGCGCTGCCGAATCGGCAGGATTGTCGCGGCGTCTCGCCGATGACCTCGCGGCACGCTACGGCGAAATCGAACCGTGGCCCGAAGCAGGCCAGGTGCTCCGCACGCTGCATGAAGCTGGCGTGCCGCTTGGGGTGGTCACCAACTGCTCCGAAGCTCTCGGCCGCCTCGCCGCAAGCCGCGTCCCGGCTCCGTTCAGCGTGATCGTCACCGCCGAACGCGCCGGCTGCTACAAACCCGATCCGCGTCCCTATCAGGTCGCACTCGACGAGGCAGGAGTCATCGCGGAACGCTGTCTGTTCGTCGCGGGATCGGCCTATGACATGTTCGGCACCGCGCGTGTCGGACTGCCGACGTGGTGGCATGATCGGATTGGCATGCCGATGCCACCGGACGCCCCCGCGCCGATCGCGCATCACCGCACACTGACGCCGCTCCCGGCGCACGTATTGTCATAGTGCCGCTCATCTACGTTGTCGCTGGCGAGGCAAGCGGCGATGTTCTGGGTGCGCGGCTGATCGCAGCGCTTCGTGGACGCCGAGCGGATGTCTCATTCTCCGGCGTCGGCGGCGAGCAGATGGCGTCTCAGGGCCTCGTCAGTCTGTTTCCGATGCAGGACCTCGCATTGATGGGCCTGCTGGAGGTGCTGCCGCGCCTGCGCCATCTGCGGAGCCGGCTGCATCAGACGGTCGCCGACATCGCAACGCGTCGGCCCGATGTGGTGGTGACGATCGACAGCCCCGGCTTCACGTTGCGACTGCTGAAGGCGATCCAACCGCTCGGCGTGAAGCGCGTTCACTATGTCGCGCCGCAGGCCTGGGCATGGCGCCAGGGTCGCGTGCGGCACTATCACGGACTGTGGGACGAGTTGCTCTGCCTGCTGCCGTTCGAGCCGGGGTTCTTCGCCCGCCACGATCTGCCCGCTACCTTCGTTGGCCATCCGGTGCTGGAGAGTGGCGCCGATCGCGGCAACGCAGCGCGATTCCGGTCAGTGCACGGCATCGATCGGACGGCGCGCCTGCTGACGGTGATGCCGGGCAGCCGGCATACCGAAGTGACGCGTCTGCTACCGATCCTGAGGGCAACCTTGCAGCGTCTGCCTGATGTCGTGCCGGTGGTGCCGGTGGCCACGCCGGTGGAGCAGGCTGTGCACGCGGGCACGCGCGACTGGCCGAGACAGCCGGTGCTGGTGCTGCAACAGCAGGACAAGCACGACGCGTTCGCCGCCTCCGCGGCGGCGTTGACCAAGTCCGGCACATCGACACTGGAACTGGCGATGGCAGGTGTTCCGACGGTCGTAGCCTATCGCGTCAATCCGCTCACCGCGGCGATCGCGCGGCGCCTGGTCACCGTGCAATACGCGGCGCTGGTCAACCTGCTGGCACAGCGCGAGGTCGTGCCGGAATTGATCCAGCAGGCATGCACGCCGGATCGCCTGGGGGCCGCAGTACGCACGCTGCTGGACGATCCTGCGGTCGCAGCGGCACAGCGTGCCGGTTATCGCGAGATATTGCGCTTGCTGCGTCCGCCTGCGGGCCAGCCGTCAGATGCCGCTGCCGCTGCTGTCCTCGACGTTCTGGATCAGCCCTGACGCCACCATCCGCGCACGCGCCGCGGCGATGCTGTCGGTCACCATCAGCGCCGCCGCCAGCGCGCGCCGCCCTGCCGCAGCATCCACCAGCACAGGAGCGCCGTCTTGTACCGAGGCGACGAACGCGGCGTGCTCCGCGCCGAGTGAGTCGTGGTCCTGCCATGACGCCTCCTCGATGCCGAAGCCGGCCACACCGGGCACCGGCGCGCCACGTCCGCGCGCAATCACCGTCAGCCGGCGGTTGGAGAAATCCACCGCCAGGTAGCCGTCCCTCGCGAAGACCCGCATGCGTCGCTCGGTGCGCATGGCGACGCGCGAGGCGGTGATCGTCGCCACCGCACCATTGGTGAAGCGGATACGTGCATTGGCCAGGTCGGCGTGCTCGCTGGCCACCGCTGCACCGACCGCGTCCACGCTGTCTATCTCGCTCGCCACCAGCGACAGAATCAGGTCGAGATCGTGGATCATCAGGTCCAGGATCACCGACACGTCGGTGCCGCGCTGCTTGAATGGCGCGATACGGGTGGCTTCGATGTACAGCGGTGCGCTCAACCTGCCTTCCATGGCAGCGAAGGCGGCGGAAAAACGCTCCAGATGACCGACCTGCAGAACCAGTCGCCTCGCCGCAGCCAGCGCAGCAAGTTCATCGGCCTGGGCGAGCGTGGCGGCGATCGGCTTCTCCACCAGCACATGCTTTCCCGCTCGCAGCGCCTCGACCGCAAGCTTGTGGTGCGCCTCCGCCGGCGCGGCGATCACCAGCGCGTCGCTGGCCGAAAGCAGCGGGGCAAAATCCAGTGCGGGAGCGCGCGTCTCGCGGCCGACCGTCCTGGCGCGTTCATCATCGGTATCGAACACGCCCGCCAGCACGGCCTGTTCCGACCCTGCGACCTTCAGCGCATGGTAGCGGCCGAAATGGCCGACGCCGGCAATGCCGATTCGAAGTGGAGGTGAGGGCATCCGCGTGGTGTGTCCGGTCCGCGCGAATCAGGCAAGGGCTAAGCTGCCAGCTCTCTCATGACCGCATAGAGATCGCTCTTCGCTTCGAAGCCGATGCCTGGCAACTCCGGCAACGTTACGATGCCGCTCTCCACCCGCGTACCGTCCGGGAAGCCGCCATAGGGCTGGAATACATCAGGATAGCTTTCATTGCCGCCGAGTCCCAGACCGGCGGCGATCGCCAGCGACATCTGGTGCCCGCCATGCGGGATGCAGCGCCGCCACGACCATCCTGCATCTTTCAGTATCGCCAGCGTCCGCTGGTATTCGCACAATCCATACGACAGCGCGCAATCGAACTGCAGCCAGTCGCGGTCAGGACGCATGCCGCCGTAGCGGATCAGGTTGCGCGCATCCTGATGGCTGAACAGGTTCTCACCGGTGGCCATCGGCCCCGGATAGAAGTCCGCCAGTGCCGCCTGCAATTGGTAGTCCAGCGGATCGCCAGGCTCTTCGTACCAGAACAGAGGGTATGTGCGCAGCATCGTCGCATAGTCGATCGCTGTGGCAAGGTCGAAGCGGCCGTTGGCATCGACCGCAAGCTGTGCGTCGCTGCCGATCTCCTGCAGCACGGCCTCGATGCGGCGGCGGTCCTGATCGATGCTCTCGCCGCCGATCTTCATCTTCACCACGTTGTAGCCGCGATCGAGATAGCTGCGCATCTCTGTGCAAAGCACAGCATCGTCCTTGCCTGGGTAGTAATAGCCGCCAGCAGCGTAGACGAACACGCGCGGATCCGCGTTGATACCATGCCGCTCGGCCAGCATGCGGAACAGCGGTTTGCCGGCGATCTTTGCCACCGCATCCCACACCGCCATGTCGATCGTGCCCACTGCCACCGAGCGATCACCGTGACCGCCCGGCTTCTCGTTCGTCATCAAGCAGGCCCAGATGCGGTCCGGATCGAGATTCTCTTCCGAGGCGTCGAGCAGCGTGCGCGGATCGGCTTCCAGCAGGCGGGGCGCAAATCGCTCGCGGATCAGCCCGCCCTGGCCGTAGCGGCCATTCGAGTTGAAGCCGTAGCCGATCACGCGGCGGCCATCGCGCTCGACGTTGGTCACGACGGCGACCAAGCTCGAGGTCATCTTCGAGAAGTCGATATACGCGTTGCGGATCGGCGAACTGATCGTCTGGGTAATCTCGCGTAAGTCGGTGATGCGGACTGGCATGGTGGTCCTCTTACACTCAGGCAAGGTCGTTCAGGTGGCACGCGCTGTCATGGCCGGGTGCGATCTCGCGCAGGCGCGGTGCCTCCTGACTGCACCGCGGCATCGCATGCGGACAGCGCGGATGGAAGTGGCAGCCGGAGGGCGGCGCCATTGGGCTGGGGATCTCGCCCTTGATGGCGGTGAAGCGTCGCTTGCGTGCGTCGATGCGTGGGACTTCGGCGAGCAGCGCCTGCGTGTAGGGATGGTTCGGCCGGGCGAATACCTCTTCGGCTCGTGCGCCTTCCACGATGCGCCCGAGATACATGATCAGCACACGATCTGAGAGATGCTCGACCACACCGAGATCATGGCTGATGAACAGATAGGTGAGGTCGAGTTGTTGCCGGAGATCCATGAACAGGTTGAGGATCTGCGCCTGGATCGAGACATCCAGCGCGGCGACTGCTTCGTCGCATACCAGGAACTCTGGCTGTACCGCCAACGCGCGCGCGATGCCTATGCGCTGACGCTGGCCGCCGGAGAACTGGTGCGGATAGCGGCGACGATAGCTCGGATCGAGACCGGCGCGGCGAAGCTGCGCATCGAGGTAGCCGCCAAAGTCGCTGCGTGACACAAGACCGTGGACGAGTGGGGCCTCGCCGACGATGTCCTCAACGCGCAGGCGTGGGTTCAGCGAGGCGTACGGGTCCTGGAAGATCATCTGCACTTTCAGCTTGGCATCACGCGCATGGCCTGGCGGCAATGCGGCGATGTCTTGGCCCTTGAACAGGACTGTCCCATCCGTTGGCGGCATGATGCCGGCGACCATGCGGCCGATGGTGGACTTGCCACAGCCTGATTCGCCGACGAGGCCGACCACCTCGCCGCGTGCCACGACGAGATCGACGTTGTCGACGGCGTGGACGGTCTCGTTCCTTTGCGCGGTTCCGAGATGGCGCGAGATGGACCGAGCGAGACGCGCAGCTGCGTCGTAGGTGGGGCCGAAACGCTTCGAGACGCGGCGGAGTTCGATGATGGGGGCGGCCATTGACCGATGCACCCTCACCCGGTTCGCTGACGCGCACCGACCTCTCCCGCAAGCGGGAGAGGTGTAAGTGGATGAAAGCAGCGGACGGTCTGTCCTGGCGTCGGCTGAGACGGCGCAGTCTCTTGCTCGCACGACGCATCGGCACGCGGACAGCGGGTGCGAAAGGCGCAGCCTTGCGGCAGGTTCAGCAGGCTCGGTGTCATGCCGGGAATCTGCCGCAGTCTCTCCCCGCGACGGTTGCGGCTGGGGACGCTGCCGATCAGGCCGTGTGTATACGGATGGAGTGGCCGGTCGAGTACGGTCTCCGCGGCACCCGTCTCGACGACGCGGCCGGCGTACATCACCGCGATCTCGTCGGCGAGGCCGGCGATCACCGACAGATCGTGGGTAATCCAGATCAGTGCAGTGCCATAGGTTGCCGCGAGCTTCTGCACCTCGGCCAGGATCTGCGCCTGTATGGTGACGTCCAATGCCGTGGTCGGCTCATCGGCGATCAGCAGATCGGGACGGTGCAACAGCGCGATGGCGATCGCGACGCGCTGGCGCATGCCACCGGAGAACTGATGCGGATACGCCGCCAGGCGTTCTTCGGGGCTCGGAATCCCCACCATGCCGAGGGAATCGCGCGCGCGTGTGCGGGCCTCGGCGTGTGAGACCCGGGCATGCGCCTGCACAGCCTCGATCATCTGCGTGTCGATGCGCAGGACCGGATTCAGAGTCATCATCGGGTCCTGGAAGATCATCGCGATGCGGTTGCCGCGCAGGGTGCGCATCTCGCGCTCGGACAGCTTCGTGAGATCCTGCCCCTGGTACAGGATCGAACCTCCGACAATGCGTCCCGGCGGATCCACGAGGCCAATGATGGAAAAGCCGGTGACGGTCTTGCCGGAACCGGACTCGCCCACCAGGCCCATCACCTGACCGCGTGCGATGGCGAAAGAAACGTCGTCCACCGCCTTCACCACGCCCGCACGCGTAAAGAAGTGCGTGCGCAGGTTGCGCACTTCGAGGGTCGTGGTGCTCACCGCTGCAGTCGCGGGTTCAGCACGTCGCGCAACTGATCGCCGACCAGGTTGATGGCGACAATGGTGACCAGGAGTGCGATCCCTGGATAGAAGCTGATCCAGTATTTTCCGGACAGCATGTACTGGTAGCCGTTGGCGATCAGCAGGCCAAGCGAAGGTTCGGTGATCGGCACGCCGAGGCCAAGGAACGACAGTGTGGCTTCGAGTGCGATGGCGCGTGCGATCTGCTGCGTGGCGATGACGATCAGTGGCGGCAGGCAGTTGGGAAGCAGGTGGCGGAAGATGATGCGATGCCTGGGCAGCGCGAGACATTCGGCGGCTTCGATGTACTCGCGGCGGCGTTCCACCAGAGCGGAGGCGCGCACTGTGCGCGTGTAGTAGGCCCATTCGACGATGACCAGCGCGAGCACGACGTTCATCACGCCTTTGCCGAGCATGGCGAGGATCATCAGCGCGACGAGAATGGAGGGGAAGGAAAGCTGCAGATCGACAAGGCGCATGATGGCGGCGTCGGTGCGTCCTCCGACATAGGCAGCAAACAGGCCGAGAGCGGTGCCGAAGATGCACGCGATGAATGCGGAGCCGACACCGACGCCGAGTGAAATGCGGAGGCCGTAGAGAATGCCGGAGAACATGTCGCGGCCTTGGTCGTCGGTGCCGAGGATGTAGGTGTAGCCGGCGCCGGAGACGGAACCAGGCGGCAGGCGGCCGTCCATGATGTCGAGCTGCGCCAGGTCGTAGGGGTTCTGTGGGGCAATCAGTGCCGCGAAAATGGCAGCGAGGCCGATCAGGAGGAAGACGACGCAAGCCGCGAGAGCAACGCGCGAGGCGTAGAATTCCGCGATGAAGCGGCGGAGCGGGGTCTCCTCGCGTGTGACGGTGGGGAGGGCGGTGGTGCTCACCCCTTCGCCTCCAACCGCACTCTCGGATCCAGAACCGTGTAGAGAAAATCCACCACAAGATTGATCGTCACGAACAACAGCACGATCATCATCAGGTATGCGACGATGACGGGTCGATCCAGCACGTTGATCGAATCGATGATCAGCTTCCCCATGCCCGGCCAGGCGAACACGCTCTCGGTCACCACGGCGAACGCGATGGTGGAACCAAGTTCCAACCCGACCACCGTCACTACCGGGATCATGATGTTCTTCAGCACGTGCACGAAGATCACCCGCGACGGGGTCAACCCCTTGGCGCGGGCGAACTTCACGAAGTCCATCGGCAGCGTCTCGCGCACGCCGGCGCGGGTCAGGCGCAACACCAGCGAAATGTTGAACAGCGACAGGTTCAATGCAGGCAGCAGCAGATGCCGCAATCCGTCCAGCGTCAGGAACGACCACTGGACGCCGAACAGCTCCGCAGTCGCGCCGCGTCCGGTACTCGGCAGCCAGCCAAGCTGCACGGCGAACACCATGATCAGCATCAGACCGACCCAGAATGTCGGAAGAGAAAATCCCAGAATGCTGCCGGCCATGATGGTGCGTGCCAGCGCCCCCTCGGGATACAGCCCGGCGTACAGGCCCAGCGGGATGCCGATGAGAATGGACATCAGCACCGCGGTCACCGCTAGCTCCATCGTCGCCGGCATTCGCTGAGCGATCAGCCGCAGCGCTGGCTCGTTGAACACGAAGCTGCGGCCGAGGTTGCCGTGCAGCGCGTCACTGACAAACAGCAGATACTGCTTCCACAACGGCTGATCGAGACCCAGTGCGGCGATGATGCGCGCCCGTTCGGCCTGATCCGCCTCGGGCGAGATCAGGATATCGACAGGATTGCCGATCACATGCACACCGATGAACACGATCACCGACATCGCAAGCACAACGAACAGCGCCTGGATCAGCCGCCGTATCAGCCAGGTCGTCATGCGCGGCCTATATCATGCCAGCGCCGGCTGGCGCCATCGGTTGGCCGCCCTAGGCAATCCGTATACAGTCCCGTCCCATGGATGCATCTCTGACGACCGCAGAATTGCTGGCCAGGCTGGTGTCGTTCGACACGACGAGCCGCAATTCCAACCTTGCGCTGATCGGCTTCGTGCGCGAGTACCTGGATGCGCACGGCATTCCGTATCGCGTGAGTAGCGATGCGGCCGGAGAGAAGGCCAACATCCACGCCATCATCGGCCCGCATGGTCCGGGTGGCGTTGCACTGTCCGGTCATGTGGATACCGTGCCGGTGGACGGCCAGGCGTGGAGCGCCGACCCATTCACGCTGCGCCGCGCCGAGGGGCGGCTGTACGCGCGCGGGTCAGCCGACATGAAGGGCTTCGTCTCCGCCTGCCTTGCCGCGGTGCCGGATATCAAGTCGCGCAATCTCGCTCGGCCGCTGCACCTGTTCATCAGCTACGACGAGGAGGTGGGCTGCAACGGCGCGCGCCGGCTGATCCAGGATTTCGATGAATCCGGCCTGAAGCCGACGCTATGCGTGGTGGGCGAGCCGTCAGGCATGCAGCCGATCCTGGCGCACAAGGGCAAGCTGAACCTGGGCGTGACGGTGCGCGGGGTGACCGGGCATTCCGCCGAACCCGGCAAGGGGGTCAACGCGATCCAGGCGGCCGGCGAGGCGGTCGCCTACGTCGCTGCGGAAGCACGTCGGCTGGCGAAGGAAGGCCCGTTCGAGGAGGGGTTCGATCCGCCCCACACCACGATTCATGTCGGCACGATCCGCGGCGGCACGATTCTCAACATCATTCCCGAGCGTTGTGAATTCACCATGGAGTGGCGGACCATCCCGGGTGATGATGCGGCGCGCCATGTGGAGCGCATGAAGCAGTTCGCCGCAGACACCATCGAGCCGGCCATGCGGGCTGTGAGTGCCAAGACCGGTTTCGACTTCGAGGTCCTTACCACAATGCCGGGGCTGTCGCTCGACCCCAGCCACGCGCTCACCGACATCGTCAAACAGCTCACCGGTTCGAACAGCGCCGGCAAAGTGAGCTACGGTACAGAAGGCGGCTTCTATCAGGGAGCCGGTATCGCGACGATCATCTGCGGTCCCGGCCATATTGCGCAGGCGCACCAGCCGGATGAGTGGGTCGCACAGGAGCAGCTCGACTCATGCGACGCATTCATCCGCCGGCTGGTGGATCGAGTTCTGGTCTGACCCGCGGACCGCATGTCGCCGATCCCGCAACCGCCGTTGCCAGCCTTCGAGGTTCGCCTCACCGCGCCTGACATCGACCGCTGGCTCGCCGGCAACACAGGCATTCGGGGATTCACCACGCGTGATTCGGGCGTGGCAGGCCCGCATGTCGCGCTGCTCGCGATCACTCATGGCAACGAGATCGCTGGCGCGATCGTGCTGGACCGACTTCTGGAATCTGACCTGAAGCCAACACGCGGCAGGTTGACGTTCGGCTTCGTCAACCTCGCTGCGTACGAACGGTTCGATCCACGCCAGCCGACCGCGTCGCGTTTCGTCGATGAGGACATCAACCGGCTGTGGGATGTCGCGGCACTGGACAGTGCGCGGCGGTCCACCGAGCTGGACCGTGCGCGCGAAATCCGCGCGCTAATCGACACGGTCGATGTGCTGTTCGATCTGCACTCGATGCTATGGCCGTCGGATCCGCTGATCCTGTGCGGCACGTCGCCGAAGGGAAAGCGGCTTGCCCTTGGCGCCGGCGTGCCGACGCTCGTGGTTTCCGATCGAGGACATGCGACCGGCAAGCGCATCATCGACTATCCACGTTTCGCCGAAGCGTCGACGCCGTGCGCAGCCAGTCTTGTGGAGGCCGGACAACATTGGCGGGAAGCGACGGTGGACACCATGTTCGCCAGCGTCGCCGGGCTGTTGCGTCATCTGGACCTGGCGGGACCACATCCGGCGCTGCCGAAGCCTGTCGCACAGCCACAGCGTTTTGCGGAAGTGACGACGGTCGTGACGGCAGGCACCAGCAATTTCGCATTCGTGCAGCCCTATCGAGGGGGTGAGCTGATTCCGCGGCGCAACACGCTGATCGCGCTGGACGGCGAGACGGAGATCCGAACGCCGCTAGACGACTGCCTGTTGGTCATGCCGAGCTTGCGACCCAGTCGTGGCCACACCGCTGTCAGACTTGCCCGGTTCATGGCGGCGTGAGCGGGCCTATCCCTCCGGCTCGCCTGGGATGGGCATCTTGCCGAATCCCGTAATGATTGCCGTCACCTCCACGATTGCAGCTTCCGCCGCAGTCGGGTCGGTGCCCTTCGCGACGATCGCCACGCCGTTGCCGCCCGGGCGGTAGAATGGGTAGCTGCCGATATCGACAGTCGGATACTTCGTCTGTACCTGACCCAGCGGCGCGGCGATGATCCCTTCCGCCAGTCCCGCGACATGCACCGAACGCGACACGATCGGCGCGCCCCCCTTCAGCCGCGGTGCCAGCCACTCGAACATTGACTGCATGACGCGCGGCACGCCCGCCATCACGTACACGTTGCCTATCTGGAACCCTGGCGCCACCGACATCGCATTGTCGATCAGCGTCGCACCGCGCGGCATCGTCGCCATGCGCTGACGCGCTGCATTGAACTCGCCGGGCTTGTAACTGCGCTCCATCCGCGCCCATGCGTCGGGATGCGGCTCCCACGGCACGCCGAACGCGGCAGCCACGCATTCGCTGGTGATGTCGTCATGCGTTGGCCCGATGCCGCCTGTCGTGAACACGTAGTCGAACTTTGCCCGTACCTCGTTCACGGTGCTGACGATCGTTTCGGGCACATCGGGGATCACCCGCACCTCGCGCAGCGGAATGCCGATCGCGCCAAGGCCGGTCGCGAGGAACCGGATGTTGGCGTCCTGGGTGCGCCCCGACAGCACCTCGTTGCCGATCACCAGCAGGCAGGCGGTGGGATTCGCGTCGGGCATCTGTCTCTGTTCCTCAGAGGAAATCGCGCAGCAGCGGGATCAGCGGCTTGTCGGCTGGTGGCATCGGATAGTCGGCGAGCTTCTGCGGCCGTACCCAGGTTAGCGCCTGATTCTCGCGCGCGGTGGGCCTACCCTTCCAGCGACGGCACAGATACAGCGGCATCAGCAGATGGAACCGTTCGTACTCGTGCGAGGCGAACGCGAACGGTGCCAGACATGCGGCGGAGACGTCGATGCCCAGCTCCTCCTTCAGCTCGCGGATCAGTGCGACCTCCGGCGTCTCGCCGGGATGCAGCTTGCCGCCGGGGAACTCCCAGAGCCCGGCCATCTTCTTACCTTCCGGCCGGCGCGCCAGGAGCACCCGCCCGTCAGGATCGATCAACGCGCAGGCTGCGACCAGCACCAACGGCTTGCTGCCGTCCTCGCGCGCGGGCTCGGCGTGACCGAAGATGTCGTCGCGTGTCGCCTCGAAGCGCCAGACAGGATGCTCCCCGCCGCGTGCCACGAACTTGTCCCGCCCCTCGCCGGTCTGCCGAAAGCCGATCCGGCGCAGTACGGCGGCGGAGGCGGGGTTGTCGGTGATCACTCCAGCCTCAAGCCGGTCCAGGTCGAGATTGGCAAGTGCCCAACGCGCGAGGCGTCCGGCAGCCTCGGTGGCGACGCCATGGCCCCAGAAGCGACGGCCGACCCAGTAGCCGAGGCGTCCGACGCGTGCGGGGGCGTCGATGCGCACGCCGACGACGCCAACCAGTATTTCCTGTTCGCCTTCGGGCCCGGTGATCGCGAGCTGATAGGCGCTGCCATCGCCCAGCGACCGGCGCGTGGAGCAGATCCACTCGTCGGCCAGCTCGCGAGGATAGGGGAATGGAACGACGGACAGGTTCCGCGCCACCTCAAAGTCGTTGACAAGGCGATGCAGCGCCTCCGCATCATCGTCTGTCAGAGGTCGCAGAGTCAGTCGCTCGGTCGTCAACGGCTTGAATGAGTCGGACGCAATCGGCGCGCCGAGCGGCACAGCCTCTTCGTCTCGGCGAGGTGCTCGCCTGGGCTGCCGCGCTCGCGTCGCTTTTGCCTTGCCGGCATTGGTCATGACGTCTCTGCCGCACCGATTCGTATAGATTTGCTCATGGGGCCGAAGGGCGGGGAAGGTGGCCCAGGCGGGTGGGTCGGCGCAAGCTTGGTCGCCGAGTGGGCCACAGGGGCGCTTTGTAGGGGATGTTCAGCGGAATTTGTCCCGCTGTTTTCGCAGCAGCATGCCGGTTGACGATGTGATCGCGGAAGTGGTGCATTCCCAATATGTTTCATCACCGTGGTGGGCCAGATGAACTGGGATGCTATTCAGTTAGACGCAAAGGCGAAGGGCTACCTCATCTTTGGCATCGACCAGGCACAAACCCCCGTGCTGACGCAGCCCGGACCATGGGGAAGCGCGTACGACGGATACTGCATCGGTCTGTCGGCGAGTTGGGTATCGCTGGCATATCAGGGCAAGGATTTCCCGGTCGCCAGCGACGCGTGCGATAACCCGCCGTGGCAGGCGACGGAGGCTCAGAACCTTTCGGATGCCCTCAAACGGGTCGAGTGGTATGACTGGTGGAAGGTTGCCACAACGCCGTTTCAGTGCACTCTGTCGGATGGGCTGCGCGCCGTTCGACACACAAAACCCACAGCTGACTTCCTTTGGTCGATCATGTCGCAAGCCTACGGCTGCTACGGCGTCTATCTGCAAGGAAGTGGTGGCGCTCATGCGATCGCGCTACGCCATGGCCGGGACAACCGTTACCACCTGTTCGATCCGAACTACTTCCATATTGCCATCAAGGGAAAGGACACGTTCAAGGCGTACGTGGATTCCTACCTGGCAAAGTCGGGCTACGATAAGCAGTTTGAGAAGAAGACCGGGGTAGTCGGGATTAGACCGCCGATCAACGGCCCCTGATCAGCCCTTGCCGCACCCACGTTAACGCGCGAGCCTCGCCCCGACAACGGGAGGAGATTGCGGTTATGCAGGTCGGCATCCATCTGCCTCACATCGGCCGCAAGGCAGGCCCCGATGCGATTCGGCGCGCCGCGGTGCAGGCTGAGCAACTGGGCTTCGCCGATGTCTGGGTGAGTGAGCACATCATCGTCCCAAAGGACGCGAACTATCCGCCGTCGCCGAACTTCTGGGATCCGGTACTGACGCTGACCTGGGCGGCCGCGCACACGCAGCGCGTGAAACTGGGCACCAGCGTGCTGGTATTGCCGATGCGCCATCCGTTGCCTCTCGCTAAGGAACTGGCGACGCTGCAGAACCTGTCGCAGGGGCGGCTCATCCTGGGCGCAGGCGTTGGCTGGATGGAGGCGGAGTTCAACGCACTCGGTGTGCCGTTCCGCGAGCGCGGACGCCGGATGGACGAAGGCATCGCCATGATGAAGGCGGTATGGAATGACGATCCGGTGACATTCCCGACGCGCTGGATCTCCGCGAAGATCGAGACGATGCGCATGCAGCCGAAGCCTTGCGCGCCAATTCCGATCTGGATCGGGGGTTCGTCGGATGCGGCGATTGCACGGGCATTGCGGCTCGACGGCTGGCATGGCAGCCGTGTGACGGCGGAACAGGCGCCTGCGATGGTGAAACGCCTGCGCGCCGGACGGCCGGACGCCGCGTTCGCGATCTCGCTGCGCACGTCGGATGAGGGCAGGGACACAGGTGCGCTGCGCAGGCGACTGGAAGCATACAAGGCGGCGGGCGTGCAGCACGTTCTGGTGGCGCCGGAAGAGCGTGGGATCGAGGAGTACCTTGCCGCGGTAGAGCGCGTGGCACGCTGCGCGGAGGGACTATGATCAACCCATCAACCGACCGCGTGCTGATCACCGGCGCCGCCGGTGCGATCGGCACCGCGCTGCGCAACGGGCTGCGCGCTGACTGGCGTCATCTGCGGCTTACGGATGCGAAGCCTATCGCCAATCCCACACCGAACGAGGAATGCATCACCGCCGATATCGCCGATCGCGCGGCGACCGAGCGCATGATGCAGGGCGTGGCCGCCGTTGTGCATCTCGCCGGAGTCGGCGGTGACTACACGCTGGAGGATCTGTTCCGCGTCAATGCGCGCGGCATGTTCGACGTGTTCGAGGCGGCGCGGCTTGCCGGCGTGCAGCGTATCGTGTTCGCCTCCAGCAATCACGCGTTCGGCTGCTACCCGATCGAGGAACGCGTATCGCCTGCTCTGCCGCCGCGGCCCGACAGCCTGTACGGCACGTTCAAGGCCTGGGGCGAAACCATGCTGCGCTGCTACTTCGACCGCCACGGCATACGATCGGTGTGTCTGCGCATCGGCACGTACCGCACGCTGCCGATCGATCAGCGGTCGCTCGCTACCTGGCTATCGCCTGGTGACGTGGCGCGCCTGGTGGATGCGTCGCTGCGGCATCCCGATCCCGGCTGTCTCGTGGTCAACGGCTATTCCGCCAACACACGCATCAAGACATTCGACCCGAACTGGGAGTTCCTCGGTTATCGTCCGCGCGACAATGCTGAGGACCATTGCGAGATGCTTCGCGGCTTGGGCGTCGACGTGGACGGACCGTGGGAATGGCCCGAACATGGCGGCTCGCACGCGCGTGCGCCGGAGCGTCCGCCGCGGCGTTGAGCTGGTGAATAAGCAAGGGGGCGGCATGATCAGGATCCTCTCAGGCGCTGCTGCGCTGCTGCTGTGCGTGGCGGGCACGCGGGCTGAGACGCTCGGCTTTGCGGGATCCGTCACCTGGTTCGGCCAGGTCCCGATCATGGTCGCGATCGACAAGGGTTTCTTCAAGGAACGGGGTGTCGATATCGAATATCAGGTGATCCTCAATTCGAGCGACCGCCTGGCCTCGGTCGATGCCGGTTCGTCTGCGTTCAGCAATCTCGGGCGAAGCTCGGTCATACCCGCGATGGCGCGCGGCGACACCAGCTTCTTCTATTTCGCCAACGTCGATGACTCGCCTGGCATCGAGGGTTGCTGGGCGCGGCCCGGCATTGCCTCGATCAAGGACTTGCGCGGGAAGAAGGTCGCCGCCAATACCTCGGCCGAGATCACGCTGAGCGGTCTGCTCGACACGCAACATATGACCGCAAAGGACATCGACTATCTCAACCTCGGTCCGACCGAGATGGCGCCCGCTCTCGCCAAGGGCGATGTCGAGGCTGCCTGTGTATGGCAGCCGCTGCTCGATGGGCTGAAGAAGGCCGCACCGGACGGCAGGTTGCTTGGTCTGGATACGGACACGACGACATATCAGAAGTTCGGCACCATGGCGTCGCCCGACATCGTGATCATCTCGCGCAAGCTGGTCGAACAGCATCCTGAGCAGGCGCGCGGCATTGCATTCGGGATGCTGAAGGGCGCCGACTATACGCTGTCCGATCCCGAGGACACGGCGAAGACTGTGGCACACTATTTCAGGAAAACGCCCGAAGAGGTGTTGGCGGGCATGAAGCCGCTGAAGTTCTTTGGCACAAAGGACTGGCAGGAGCACATGAAACTACACACCGCGCAGATGCAGTATCTGGCGCAGTGGCTGTATGACCACAAGAAGATCCCGAGCGTACCCGACGTGGCGAAGTGGGAGAATACCAGCTTCGTGCCGAAGCAGTGATGCGGGGCCGGCGGCGCGGTACGGGCACTGCCCCCTCCCCCCAGCCCCCTCCCGCAGGGGGAGGGGGAGGTTCTGGGCAATGACAGCGAGGCTCGTCATCAAATTCGCTTCTGTCGCCGTGTTTCTGCTCGCCTGGCATTTCGCCACGACAACCGGTGCGATCTCGCCGCTTTTTCTGCCTTCGCCGGGACAGATCATCGCCCAGGCACAGGACCTGATCGCCACCGGTGATCTGTGGAGATCGGTGCTGATCTCGTCGGGACGTGTCTTGGCAGGGTTCGTGCTCGCTGGCCTCGTCGCCGTGCCGCTCGGCGTGGTGATGGCTGTTTGGTGGCCGGCCAAAGCCATTGTCGATCCGTTCATCTCGCTGCTGCGGCCGTTGCCGTCGATCACCTGGATCCCGCTTACGATCCTCTGGCTCGGCATCGGCGAGCAACAGAAGGTCGCGATCGTCTTCCTCGGTTCCTGGATCTACATCCTGTTCTATACGCTCGCCGCCGTGCAGCGCGTCGATCCGATGCTGGTGCGGGCGGCGCGGAACCTGGGCGCCGGCGACGGAGCTGTCATGTGGCAGGTCATCCTGCCCGCCGCGCTTCCCGGCATCATCGCGGGAATGAAGATCACGCTCGCCATCTCCTGGTCCTGTGTACTCGTCCGCCGAACTGGTGGCGGCGCAGTCAGGCCTTGGCGCGCTGATCTGGCAAGGCAAGGATTGGGGCAATCTGCCGTTGGTCCTGGTCGGCATGGTGGCGATCTCGATCACCGTGCTGATCGCCGACATGGTCGCCGTGCGCATAGAGCGCCTGCTGATTCCGTGGGAGCGGCATCGCCGCACCTGATGCCGCCGATACTCAGCGCCGAGCATGTCACGCGGAGCTTCTCCATCGGCCGCGGCCCAGATGTGGTGGCGGTGCATGACTTCTCGCTTGACGTCGAAGCCGGGGAGATCGTCTGCCTGCTTGGCGCCTCAGGCTGCGGCAAGACGACGATGCTGAACATGTTTGCCGGCTTCATCCAGCCCACCGAGGGGCGGGTGCTGCTGCACGGCGAACCGATCACCCGCATCGAGCCACGCTGCGGCGTTGTGTTCCAGTCCTATGCGCTGTTCCCGTGGAAGACGGTGCAGGGCAACGTCGAATTCGGCCTGCGCATGCAGCGTGTGCCCGTCGGCGATCGCCGACGCCGCGTCGCACGCTTCATTGAACTGGTGCGGTTGCAGGGCTTCGAGCGTCACTACCCAGCCGAGCTGTCCGGTGGCATGCAGCAGCGTGTCACTTTGGCGCGCATCCTGGCCGCCGACCCCGAGGTGCTGCTGATGGACGAGCCGTTCGCGGCGCTGGATGCGATGACGCGCCAGGAGATGCAGGAGGAGTTGCTCCGCATCCAGGAAGCCAGCCGCAAGACCGTCGTGTTCATCACCCACAGCATCGACGAGGCATTGATCCTCGCGGATCGGATCGTGGTGATGTCGGCGCGACCGGGGCGGGTGAAGGCGATCCTCGAGAACACGCTGCCACGGCCGCGGCACGTGTCGATCCAGCTTTCGCATGGCTACGCTGCGCTCAAGGCGGAGGTCTGGGGTCTGGTGGAGAGCGAAGTGCACCGTCATACTGGCGGGTAGCAGAAAGGTTCCGTGGATGACCGCCGCGTTGGCAAGAATTTGCTTGGGACGTGTTCACTACGCGTGGGTTGCGCTGATCGTCGCTTTCACCATCACACTCGGCGCGGTCGGTGTGCGCGCTGCCCCAGGCGTGATGATCGTGCCGTTGCAGAACGCGTTCGGCTGGAGTGTCGGCACGATCTCTGCCGCCATTTCGCTGAATATATTGCTGCTTGGCATGACTGGGCCGTTCATCACCGGGCTGATGGAGACGCTGGGCCTTCGGCGCACCATCCTGCTGTGCCTCGTGCTGCTGCTAGTGGGAACCGGACTTTCGACGTTCATCACTGCTTCGTGGCAGTTGTTCTTTACCTGGGGCCTGCTGGTCGGCGTAGGCGCCAGCGCTGGCGCGGTCGGCATGGCGGCGGCGGTGGCGAACCGCTGGTTCGTGGTGCATCGCGGCCTGGCGATGGGATTGCTCAGTTCGGCCAACGCCGCGGGACAGTTGATCTTCCTGCCGATACTGGGACGGTTGTCACAGGACTATGGCTGGCAGAGCGTCTCCATCACGGTGACGCTGACGATCGCGGCATTGATTCCGCTGGCCGCGCTGTTGCTGCCGGAATCGCCCGCGGCGATCGGCCTCGGCCCGCTGGGTGCCACGGCCGAGGCGTCAATTCCGCCGCGAACCGGCAATCCGTTCGGCGTGGCGATCGACGGTCTGATCCGCGGCATGCGGTCGCTGGACTTCTGGCTGCTGGCGCTGAGCTTCGGCATCTGCGGCTTTTCGACCAACGGGCTGATTGGCACGCACCTGATCGCATTCTGCGTCGATCACGGTTACTCGCAGTTCGCCGGCGCGGGAATCCTGGCATCGCTTGGCGTATTCAGCCTGATCGGCTCGACCATCTCTGGTTGGCTGACCGACCGCTTCAATCCACGCATCCTGCTGTTCTGGATCTTCGGGCTGCGCGGGCTGTCGTTGCTGCTGCTGCCCTACACCAGTTTCGACACGGTCAGTCTGACTGTGTTCGCCGTGTTCTACGGGTTGGATTGGATCGCGGTCATGCCGCCGATCTTCGCACTGGTCAATGAGGTGTTCGGCAGGAAGTCCACGCCGGTGATCATGTCATGGATCTTTGCCACCCATCAGATCGGCGGCGCCAGCGCGGCCGTAGGCGCGGGCATCGTGCGCACGTGGACCGGCAGCTACCTGTTGGCGTTCATGATAAGCGGCCTCGCGTGCCTGTTGGCGTCGATGCTGGTGCTGCGCATCGCTCGGACCCAACCGGCGATGGCTGCAGCAGAGTAGTTTCACGCACCGATGAAATTCGGCCTGCTCAGCCAGATCCAGGTGCCAAAGCCCTGGGCCGAGGACACCGAACGAAACGTATACTGGCAGAACCTCGACCAGGTGGTTGCGGCGGAACAGGCTGGGTTCAGCCACTTCTGGCTTACGGAACAGCACTTCTTTTCCGAGATTGGCCATTCGGCCTGCCCCGAGATGTTCCTCGCGGCGCTGTCGCAGCGCACACGAACGATCAGGCTCGGCTTCGCGGTGATCCTGATGCCGTGCCACAACCCGTTCATGATCGCCGAGCGCGTCGCGACGCTCGACGTGCTGTCCAATGGACGATGCGAGTTCGGCGCAGGCCGCGGCACCGCTGCCTATGTGGTCGAAGGTCTCGGCTTCAATGCCGATCCCGAGTACGGCCGCGAGGTTGGTCGCGAGGCACTCGAGGCCGTGGTGCAGATGCTCGAGCAGGAGCAGTTCCCCGGCTACAAGGGCATGCATTTCGACCTGCCGGCGCGCCAGGTCGTGCCGCGGCCGATCCAGCGGCCACATCCGCCATTGTGGTTCGCCGCCTCCAACCTGGAAACCTTCGAGCGCGCCGGTGCCGCGGGCGTCGGCGTACTAGGCGTCACGCGCTACACGCATGCCGAGATCAAGCCGCACATCGATGCGTATCGTGCCGCCGTCCGCACGGCCACGCCGATTGGGCGCTTCGTCAACAACCACGTCGGCGTATTCGCGATCGGCTGCGTGCATGATGATGACCGGATCGGTCGCGATGTCGGCTGCGCGGCTGCGCGGTTTTACTACGGCGACAACGATGCGGAGCTGAACCATGTGCGGTTCGGCTCCTCGGAAGGCGTGGCGAGGATAAAGGCGCGCATGGCGGGCTACTCGGACGACGATCTGCTGGAGAGCGGCATGGCGATCGGGGGCAATGCGGACAGCGTGTGCCGGCAGGTCGAGCGTTGGGCCGCGACGGGTATCGATCAGATGATCTTCATGTTCCAGATCGGCCGCACGACGCACGAACAGATCATGCGGTCGATCGAGATCGTGGGGGAGAAGGTGATCCCGCGGTTCACTGGATGAGGGGAGCGAGGCCGATGATCGACCGCGCGACGGACATACTCGGACTGGTAGACGTGCAGCCGACATTCATGCCGGGCGGTGAACTCGCGGTGGCGCAGGGTGATGCTGTCGTGCCGGTCGTCAACCGGGTGCTCGCGCGCTTCGACCATGCATTCGCCACGCAGGATTGGCATCCGCCGGGGCACAGCTCTTTCGCCAGCGCGCATCCGGGGCGCAAGCCGTACGACACAATCACCATGCCGTACGGCCAACAGGTGCTGTGGCCTGATCATGCCATTCAGGGCAGCAGCAACGCTGCGCTGCATCGCGACGTCGACCTGACGCGCGTGGAGGTGATCATTCGCAAGGGCTTCCACCGCGACATCGACAGCTACTCGACGTTCTTCGAGAACGACCGTCGCACTGCGACAGGTCTCGACGGGTGGCTGCGCCAGCGCGGGTTCCGCCGCATCTTCCTGGCAGGGCTGGCCACGGACTTCTGTGTCGCCTGGTCAGCCGAGGACGCAGTACGGCTGGGCTACGAGGTGGTGATGATCGAGGACGCCTGTCGCGGCATTGGCGTGCCACTCGGCAACGCCCGCACCACGATGGACGAGGCGCGCGCGAGGCTGGCGCAACTCGGCGCGCGTATCATGAGCAGCGCCGAGTTGGGTGCGTGACCGCTACCGCTGTTCAGACGCCGTAGTGCTTAAACCACGCGAGCATGCGCCTCCAGCCGTCCTCGGCATCCGCCTGCTTGTAGCTAGGGCGGTAATCGGCATGGAACCCATGCGATGCATCCGGATACACCGCGATTACAACGGTCTTATGGGCCGCCTTGGCCTTGTCCTCTGCTGCAAGCACGTCGGCAACGGCGATGCCCGGGTCCTGGCCGCCGTATAGTCCCAGTAATGGACACTTCAGCTGACCGGCGAGATCGAGCACGGTCTTGGGCTGGATCTCGCTGGTTGCCCCCTTGATGTTGCCGTACCAAGCGACTGCTGCCTTCAGGTGGGGATTGTGCGTCGCATAGAGCCAGGTCGTGCGACCGCCGCGACAGAAGCCCGTTTCAGCGATCCTGGTGGTGCTGCCCTTATTTTTCGCCGTCCAGGCAAGCGTGCTGTCCAGATCGCTCATCAATTCGGCATCCGGCTTCTTGGCGAGGAATTCGCGGACAACCTGCTGGATATCGGTCACCTTCGAGATGTCCCCAAGACGCGCGTAGATCTCGGGGGCGACCGCCATGTAACCGAGCTTGGCGAACCGGCGGCAGATGTCCTGGATATAGTCGTTGACGCCGAATGCCTCCTCGTTGACTAGCACGACGGGGAAATTGGTGCCCTTGGCCGGACGTGCAAAGTAGGCGGGCAGATGCCCGTCCTTCACCGGGATCTGAACTTCACCGGCGTCGATGCCAGTGGCGTCTGTGTGGATCGCTTGCGCCTCGACCACCGTGGTCGCCATCGAGAAGCCAGTCATCAGGCTGGTCATCACGAAGCCACGGCGAGCGAGCGGGTAGCGTCGCAGGCCGGTGGTCTCGGTCAAATCGTTCACTATGGGCCTCCCCTGGGTTCGGAATTTCAGAGTTGGGGAGAATCAGGAAATGCGCAATGGCGCGGATCAAGCGCCGATCAGCACCTGTCGTCTGCCTGCATGCTGCAAGTCGTTCCTTGACAGACGGCCGGTTCTCGCGCGGTAGCGGCGACCGCCTGAGCCATAGGGAGATAAATCGCCACCGTCGTGCCGCGACCTACGGCACTTTCTATGGTAGCCAAGCCGCCCGATTGCTGCGCAAAGCCTTGGACCTGGCTGAGGCCGAGGCCGGTTCCTTCACCAGGCTTCCTGGTGGTGAACAACGGCTCAAAGACGCGCGCAAGCACCTCCGTTGGCATGCCCACGCCATTATCCACGAGAGCAATCCGAACATATGAGCCGGAGGGGAGATCCAGGCCATCGGGGTTGCGGGCAACTTGTATTGATTCTGTGTCCACTTCGAAGCTGCCGCCGTTTGGCATCGCGTGACGTGCGTTGGTCGCGATATTCAGGATGGCGAACTCAAACTCCGCCCGGTCAATTCGGCACGACAAGGGGCCGGATGTGAGATGACACTCCAGGCTTATGTGCTTTGTCAGCATTGAAGCAAGCAGTGGGGCGAGTTCGCGCAACGTTTCATTGACTTCGAGTATCTCAGGTTCAAACACCTGACGGCGTGCGAAGGTCAGCAACTGACGAACGAGATTTGATCCACGCATCGTCGCCGACAGAGCCACATCGAGTCGCCTCTCCTGCTCCGTCGTTGCGTTGTTGAGCAATGATTCGAGGTTGCCGGAAACTATGGCCAGCAGGTTGTTGAAGTCATGGGCAACGCCCGCCGCCAGTTGCCCTATCGCCTCCATCCGCTTGGCATTCTCCGCGACCGATTCGGCTCTCTCGCGGAGCTCGACCTCGGTGCGGTAGGCGGCATATGCGGCCTCCTCGCGCCGAAATCCTCGCAGCGCAAGCCAGCCAATCACCGCGACCGCCAGCGAGCCAACCAATACGAGCACGCCATTCAGGATTACCAAGCGAAGCCAGGCTGCCGTTACCGACGCGGCCGAGATGCTGTAACCCACGAGAAGTGGGTAGCCGTGCAGGCGCTGATATCCGCCGAGCCGATCGACGGCGTCATAGGAGTCTGGAATGGAGCGCAGGAGAAGCGGCGATCTCTCGGAGGTCTGCGTCACCAGGTCGGTGGGAATGCGAGAACCCGCGAACATCGGTGTGGGGTAGGACGCAAGCTCCTCCCCATCGCTGCGTGCCAGTACGACAGACGCGGCTTCTGTGCCGACATTCTGATAGGCTGCCTCAAAATAGGCGGTGCTGTCGGCTATGACGATCACCCCGTTGAAGGCGGCGTCGGGCGAGGACCGACGCCGGGCGACATTGAACTGTTGATCGCCGGTGGTCGGCTCATTGTAGGGCCTGCCTATGAAGGTGCCGGAATACCCGTTGCGGAACACGGAGAAGAAGTCGCGGTTCATCGCACTCGACGGCGCTGCGGGGTATGATCTGCTGCTGCTGACGACCGTGCCGTTGGGGGCGATGACGGATATGCCGCGCATTTGCGGCAGTCCGTCGTCGAGCTGCTTCAGCTGTCGATGCAGGGCCTCCGAGTGGGCTATGTCATCCCATGACATTCCTGCGGTGAGCCTGTCCACCTGTTGAATAACGAGGTCATCGGTGTCGAGCACCTTTTGCGCGTGCTCACGCAGCAGCATGACGGTGCCGCTGATGCGCTGGTCGGCCGCCTCAAGCGCCGCGCGTCGAGCCTGGTGCGCGATCAGGCCGACAAATGCCAGCGGAACGATGAGGCTCGCGATGATGAGCCATACAAGCCAGCGTTGTGGCCGCGCAGGGACCAACTCCACTGCGGAACTCCCGAACCGTTAATCGGCAAACACAGCGTTCGGCGTTGCGCTCGCGATCTCGTGAGCCTACCACTCGCGGGTCCGTGAACTCAACGAATTTCGTTCAAGCGGCCAATTCATCAGATACGTAACGTCATTGGTAACCGTGGCCTAATATCGCGTGAAATCGCGGATATTATCCTGTGTTGATAACGGTCGGACGGGCGCTGCCGCCGGCCCGTCCCTTCACTCCATTGTCTTTTTCGGGTTCTCGTCCAGCTTCGCCAGGAAGTCCTGGGTGTTCATCTCGTGCCGCCCAGAATGTTGCGGATCGTCCCGTTCGGGCTTCCCCCGTGCCTCATCCAGGGTGATTGTCGCGCACTTCACGCCAACGCCGTATTTGGCGATGGCATGTGCTGCGTCCACCGTCACCTGGTCGTCGGTCTTGTCGCGGTGTTCGTTGCCCAGTCAGGTGATTATCGGTCACCCAAGGTGCCCGGATCGGCCGAGCATTTGGGTATGTCGGGTCACGGCTTTTTCCCATCTCCAGGAGAGGATGCGGGCGAGGGGCCGCTCCCGCTTGCCCTTCCCGTATGCCGATGCGACAAGGCGCGCCGAATTTGTGGATAGTTGAACTCAGCCGAAACCAGCCCGGCGCGCAGAGGTGCAAGCATGTCAGATCTCGAGATCGTTTGGACAAAGGTCGATGAGGCTCCGGCCCTCGCGACGTTCTCCCTGCTGCCGATCGTCGAAGCCTTCGTGGGCACGGCGGGCGTGACGATGAAGCTGAAGGACATTTCGCTGACCGGCCGCATCCTCGCCAATTTCCCCGAGAAACTGACGCAAGCGCAACGGATCAACGACGAACTCGCCGAACTTGGCCAACTCGCGATGCGGCCCGAGGCCAACATCATCAAGCTGCCCAACATCTCCGCCTCGGTCCCGCAGCTCAAGGCTGCGATCAAGGAACTGCAAGACAAGGGTTATGATGTGCCGGACTATCCGGACAACGCCACGACGGACGCCGAGAAGGACATCCGCTCGCGCTACGCCAAGGTGCTCGGCAGCGCCGTCAACCCTGTGTTGCGGGAGGGCAATTCCGACCGCCGCGCCGCCGGCGCCGTGAAGCAATACGCGCGCAACAATCCGCACAGAATGGGCGCCTGGAGCGCGGACTCCAAGTCGCATGTGGCGCACATGTCGGGCGGCGATTTCTACGGCTCGGAAGTCGCCACCACCGTCGCGGCGCCGACCAATGCCCGCATCGAACTGGCTGGCACGGACGGCACCGTCACGGTGCTGAAGCCCAAGACGCCGTTGCTGGCCGGCGAGATCATTGACGCGGCGGTGATGAGCCGCAAGGCATTGCGCGCATTCCTGGCCGAGCAGATCGAGGCGGCGAAGAAGGACGGCGTGCTGTTCTCGCTGCACCTGAAGGCGACCATGATGAAGGTCTCCGATCCCATCCTGTTCGGCCATGCCGTTTCCGAGTTCTTCGCCGACGTGTTCAAGAAGCACGAAGCCACGCTGAAGCGTCTCGGCGTCAATCCCAACAACGGCTTGGGCGAGCTGCTGACGAAGATCGAGACGCTGCCGGACGCCGAACGGGAAGCGATCAAGGCCGATATCGCAGCCACCTATGCGCACCGGCCCAGCCTCGCCATGGTCAATTCGGACCGGGGAATCACCAACCTGCACGTGTCGAGCGATGTGATCATCGACGCGACGATGCCGGCGATGATCCGCGAATCGGGGCGTATGTGGGGCGCCGACGGCAAGTTGCACGACATAAAGGCCGTGATCCCCGATCGTTGCTACGCACGGATCTACCAGACAGTCATCGAGGACTGTAAGTCGCACGGCGCCTTCGACCCCCGCACGATGGGCGATGTGCCAAACGTGGGGCTGATGGCGCAGCAGGCCGAGGAATACGGATCGCACGACAAGACATTCGAAGTCCCCGCGGGCGGAACGGTGCGCGTGGTCGCCGACGACGGCACGGTGCTGCTGACACGCCCGGTGGAGACCGGCGACATCTTCCGCATGTGCCAGGTCAAGGACGCGCCGATCCAGGACTGGGTCAGGCTCGGGGTGCGCCGCGCGCGCCTCACTAACACCCCGGCGGTATTCTGGCTCGACGCCCAACGCGCGCATGACGCCCAGGTGATCGCCAAGGTCGAGAAATACCTCAAGGAGCAGGACACCTCGGGGCTCGACATCCGCATCCTGGCGCCGGTCGAGGCGATGAAGTTCTCGCTCGCGCGCATCCGCAAGGGGCAGGACACGATCTCCGTCACTGGCAACGTGCTGCGCGACTACCTCACCGATCTGTTCCCGATCATGGAGCTGGGCACCTCGGCCAAGATGCTGTCGATCGTTCCGCTGATGGCGGGCGGTGGGTTGTTCGAGACCGGTGCCGGCGGCTCGGCGCCCAGGCACGTGGAGCAGTTCCAGCAGGAAGGCTATCTGCGCTGGGATTCGCTCGGCGAATTCCTCGCCCTGTGGGCCTCGCTCGAACATCTGGCGCAGACCCACAAGAACGCCGACGTGCAGGTTCTCGCCGACACGCTCGACGCCGCCAACGGCAAGATCCTCGAATTCAACCGTTCGCCCGCGCGCAAGCGTCGGCGAACTCGACAATCGTGGCAGCCATTTCTACCTGGCACTCTACTGGGCGCAGGCGCTGGCCGCGCAGGGCAAGAGCGCGGCGCTGCAAGGCCGCTTCAAGAAGCTGGCCGAGAGGCTTGCGGCCAACGAGGCCAAGATCAATGCCGAACTGATCGCCGCGCAGGGCAGGCCGGTGGACACCGGCGGTTACTACCTGCCCGATCCGGCCAAGACATCGGCGGCGATGCGGCCTAGTGAGACGCTGAACGCCGCACTCGCCGCGCTCTAACGCGGCGTTAGGTTGACCCGCCCTAGGCAACCAGGGAGGGTTTTTTTCGGCCGCTACCGCGCTCCCGGCGTGCGGGCATTCGCTGTTCGGCGGCGCGGTAAATGTCGCCGAAGGCGTGGCGATCGGAATGGTCCGCAGGTTCAGCCAATGTTAACGTGCCGGCGCGATGATGCCGGCATGTTGTCGCCAGCCTCTCTGACTGCAGTTTCGGTCGGTGTGGCACAGTCTGGCTTCACCCAGGCCGGCCCCTTTCATCGCGCGCGTGCCCGGCCGCTGCAGCCCACTCCACCGACGGCGCCAGCGACGGCGACGCCCGCGCGCGACGGCGAAACCGCGCAGCCGGGTCGGGTGCTGCCGCGCGGGTCACTGCTCGATCTGTCCGTGTAGCGAAACGTAGCGACACAGGAAGGTATTGATCCGGCACGTCGAAAGCGTCACGCTTCGCGAATGCCGGACTTCGTCCGCCGGATTCCCGATGGTGACAATCGCGAGCGCCTGATCTGCGCCGACTGCGGGCACATCGCCTACGACAACCCGAAAGTAATCGTCGGCTCGGTCATCGTTGCCGATGACTCCGTCCTGATGTGCCGCCGTGCCATCGACCCGCGCCGCGGGTTCTGGACCCTTCCCGCCGGCTATCTGGAACATGGCGAGACACTGGAGGAGGGCGCGGCTCGCGAGGCGTGGGAGGAAGCCCAGGCGGAAATCATCCTGGACGGGATCCTCGGTGTCTTCAGCATCAGCCGGATCGGCCAGGTGCAGGTGATCTTTCGCGCCCGTTTTGCCTCATCCGGCGCACCGCGTTTCGCGGCCGGACCAGAAAGCCTGGAGGTCGCACTGTTCCGACCGCCGAGGATCCCACGCGACGCCATCGCCTTCCCATCCGTCGTTTGGGCGCTCGATGCCTGGCAGAGTACCGGCGCCGGCCCGCTTGGACCGCCGGCAGGCAATCCGGCGGCTGACCCGCGTGGGACCGATCCGCGCGTGCGACCCGCATCGGGCATCGGCCAATGATTCGCATCGGATGGGTGGTGTTCCTGTTGTTTGCCACCATGGGTGCCGGCCCGCTGCGCCGCCTGCCCGTGCCGCCGATCCCGCCACCCCATCCACCAGCGGACCAGTCGGCGCCCGTACCGAATCGTGACGCAACGGGGCCACTGTCGCCGGCCTCCCAGGGCCCCCGGGTGACCCTGCAGGACTTCCGCGCCGATCGTCTCCAGCAGGGGTTTGGCTACACGCCCGGCTCACAGTTCGAGACCAGCGAGGATAAGCGCCCGATCCAGACGCCGGGCCTGACCGTGCAGGTGCCGCTGCATCAGGGTAGCCGCTGACCGTGGAGTATGATCCATATCAAGTCGTTTGCCGATACGATGGGTGTATACGCCGAGCGGAGCGCCCCTAAAGGAAGGAACCGGTGATGGCCCTTAAGGACATTCTGGTACATCTCGACACCACACCGCGCTGTGCCACGCGATTGGAGCTGGCCGCCCGCCTGGCGATGCGGCACGGCGCCCACCTGACCGGACTGCACGTGATCGACATCCCTTCGGCCAATTACTTTTACGGCGCCGCGATGCCGTTCGTGCCGGCCAACCCAGAGGAGATCGTCGAGCGCATCCGTGCCGAGGCAACCGAGGCCGCCAGCCCGGTGGAAGCGGCTTTCCGCGACTGCCTGCGCCGCAACAGCATCGAGGGTGAATGGCGGCTGGTGGAAGGCTCCCCGCCGTCGACCGTGGCGTTGCATGCGCGTTATGCCGATCTGAGCGTGGTGGGCCAGCCCAACCGCGATGAACCGCAGGACGCCGATGCCGTGACGGTCACCGCGGTGATGACCTCCGGCCGTCCGGTGCTTGCGGTGCCGTTCGCCGGCGAGTTTCCCGTCATCGGTGAGCGCGTTCTGATCGCGTGGAACGCCAGCCGCGAGGCGGCTCGCGCGGTGAACGACGCATTGCCGCTGCTGATCGGCGCGAAGCAGGTGACGGTGCTGGCGATCAACCCGCAGCGCGGGGTCGGTGGGCACGGTGATGTGCCCGCGGCTGATATCGCATTGCACCTTGCGCGCCATGGGCTGAAGGCGGAGGCGGCGCATACCGTGGCCCGGGACATAGCCGACGGCGAGGCGCTGCTGTCCTATGCGGCGGATATCGGCGCCGATCTCATCGTCGCCGGCGCGTATGGACATTCCCGGGCACGCGAACTGGTGTTCGGCGGCGTGACGCGCACTCTGATCGCGGAGATGACCGCGCCAGTCCTGCTGTCGCACTGAAGCGGCAACCGCGCAACTCGCTACCAGGCGAACCGGGGGATCGTCGCGACCGGTGCGACGCCCTCTTCCTTGGCCATCGCCTCCGCCCTGGCCAGATCGTAGCGCCCCGGTCCATCCGCCAGTGCGTCGCCATGAATGCCGCCGAGGACCCAGCAGGCGGCGATATCGACCCCCGCCGCGCCGGCAATGTCGGTGTGCAGCGCGTCGCCGACCGCCAGCACGCGTCCGACCGGCAGTCCGAGACTTTGCAGCACGGGCTGATAGATCGCCGGATCCGGCTTGCCGATCGAGCGAACGTCGCCGCCGAGTTCCTGGTAGCGCAAAGCCAGCGAACCCGCGCACAAAACGCGCACGCCGCCGCGGATCACTTGCAGATCGGGGTTCGCGCAGATCATCGGCAGGTGATGGCGCACGCAGTCCTGCAGCACTCTCCTCGAATTCCGACATCTCGGTGGGATTGCGATGATCGTCGGGGCCGGTGTTGAGCACGAAATTCGCGTCCGCGGGGTCCGCGACCTTGGTCAGGTCCAGCCCCTCCAGCACGCCGCGGTCGCGTTCCGGGCCGAGGTGGAAGACGCGTTGACCGAGTTCCGCCCACCACAGATCGGGCGGACGCTGCAGGGCGCGGCGCACCGCCTCGCCACTGGTCAGGATGTCGGTATAGAGGTCGTCCGGAATCCCCATCTGGCGCATCATCGCCTGGGCGGGGTCGTTGGGCCGCGGCACGTTCGACAGCAGCAGGGTGCGCTTGCCCGCCTCGCGCAGCCGGGCGAGGCAATCGACGGCGTGAGGGAATGCATTCACGCCGTCATGGATGACGCCCCACAGATCGAGGATGAAGCCGTCGTACCGGTCGGCGAGCGGGGCGAAGCCTGGCAGGTGTTCCATCAGGCGCATTCTGCCAGACGCTGTGCGTCCTTGCCCACCGCATCCTGCACGCGCGCGAACCCTCCGGCGCGCAGGGCGGCAGCGAGTTCCTGCTTCAGACGGGGGATCAGGGCCGGACCGGCATAGGCGAAGGCGGTATAGAGCTGGACCAGCGAGGCGCCCGCTCGAAATCTTGGTCAGGGCCAGTTCGCCGCTGGACACACCCCCGACGCCGACCAGCACGAGACGGCTACGCGCGAGCAGATATGCGCGCGCCAGCACCCTTGTGGAAAGCGGAAACAACGGCGCACCGGATAGGCCGCCGGCCTCGCGCGCCAGCGGTGAGCGCAATCTTAAGGCGCGCGTGACCGTGGTGTTCGCGACGACCAGTCCCTGTACGCCTTCGGCGACGCAGGTCTCGACCAGCGCAGCCAGCGCATCGTCGCCGATATCCGGAGCGATCTTCACCAGCACGGGCGGACGGTTCGGCACGCGCTCGGCCAGTGCTCGCAGGATCGCGCGCAACTGCGCTTCGCCCTGGAGATCCCGCAGCCCCGGGGTGTTCGGCGAGGAGACGTTGATCACCGCGTAGTCGGCATGCGGCGCGACGGCCGCAATCAGCGCCGGATAGTCGCGTTCGGGGTCAGCGCCGTCCTTGTTGATGCCCACGTTGGCACCGAGTGCGACCGGCCCGCGTGGACAGTTCGCAAGCCGGGCGAGATAGGCGTCGAGGCCGGCGTTGTTGAAACCCATGCGGTTGATCACTGCCTGATCCGGGACCAGGCGAAACAGTCGCGGGCGTGGGTTGCCAGTTTGTGGTCGTGGCGTGACGGTGCCGGTCTCAACGAAGCCGAACCCCAGTCGCATCAGCGCCGGTACAGCCACCGCGTCCTTGTCGAATCCTGCGGCCAGGCCGATCGGGTTGTCGAACCGCCGGCCCAGCACGTGGATGGCCAGACACTCAGGATCTGGTCCGCGTGTTCGCCCGCCGAGGCCGAGGCGCAGAGCACTCAGGGCCAGCACGTGGGCGCGCTCCGGATCGAGCCGTCGCATGAGCGGCATGAAGGCGGATGCGATTGCGGGCGTCATCGGCGGGGCCGGTTATGCCTGCAGGCGTATCGTCGCGAAAGTGCCTCAGACGTGCTTCACTTGGCGGTAGTCGCCCACTCCCTGAGCCGCGCGTAGTCATCGGCACATGCTGCGCGCGCTCGCTCGGTCTGCCGGGCCGCGCGCTCGGCGGTGAGCGCCCACGCGCCGAGTTGTTCGACGGTGCGCGGCGTTCGGGGTGCGCGTGGCACAGGCATGCCGTCCTGGCAGCGCTCCGGGCCAGGCGGTTGGGGCGGCGCAGGCGGTGGCGGCTTGCTGGTGCAGGATGTCACGAGCAGCAGTCCGGCCAGGATCACGGTATCTGAGCGCATCAGCGTCGGGTCCCCGGCAGCGGCACACTGCTCGCCCTGGTTATCGAGTTCATGTCGCTGCGCAGTTCCGCCATCTGGCGTTCGATCGTGGAAACGCGCGTCTCGAGGTTGCCGTAGTGGGCGTCGAGGTCGGCCAATCTTCGCTCTGCCTGATCAAGCCGCGCCCGCTGGTCGGGCAGCGCATTGAGCTGCTGCCGCACATCACCAAGCCCCACTGCGACCGCCTGCCGAACCTCGCCGATCTGAGCAGAGACATTCGACTGCAACTCGGCCAGCCGCCGCTGATTGTCCTCGCCGCGGTTGGCGTTCAGCACGAACCAGTAGACAAGCGCGATCAACAGGGCGGCGACCTGCAGGGCCTGCATCAGGGTGACCAGGCTGAATTCCCAGACGACCCGCGTGCGGGGACCGGTTTGCTCGGGGTAACTCAGGTCAGTTTCCTCCGGTGAACGGCGGTCGCTCTGCCGCTTGCCAGCTGGATGACTGACGGCGACGATCCGGCGCATGTGGAACGAGCGCTATCTGGAGACCTGCTGCCGCTCTGCGCTGCACCGTCTGGTGCTGAGTGGGGCTGCGGGCCGGCCGGTGGGTCTGAAGGATGGCCCCTGCCTGGCAAGGCTTGCCGCGATGGGCCTCACCGAGCAGCGAGGGGATGGTCGATACTCGATCACCAGAGAGGGATCGCTTCGGCATGAGCGCGATGTGCTGAAGCATCGGGACCATGCGCGGTGACGTGACGCGTCAGGCCAGCCGGGCGGTGGCTGTTGAGCCGGCGGTGCCGGCGGCGATGGTAAGGATGCGGCTGCCGTCTGCCGCCGAAACCATCATCATGTCGCCTTCCGCCAGCATGTCGGCCGCATCGGCGAAAAAATCCAGCTTCTCCACCTGAGGAAGCCGGTCCTTGCCGGCCTTGTAGTGCCAGAGCGTGAAGCCGTTTGCGTAGGCGAGCACGGAGAGATTGCGGATGGCGAAGGCCATGGCTGTGGTTCCCTTCGGGCAAAAAGAAAGAGCCGCTCGCGGATCGCGGCGGCCCTTGAAGTTTGAGGAGGAGAAAGGTCAGCGGGCGGACTACGCCCGTTGACGGAGACAGACTATGGAATGATGCCGTAGGTTGTCAAGCAAATTTTCCTATTCAACGAAAGTCAGCGGACGATCCCCTTGATCCGCAGTGGCCACTCGAGCCGGTCCAGAGCTTCGCGCCACAACCTCCAGTCGCAGCGCTCCGTGGGCACGCCAGGGCTCGGAGACGCCTGGCGCTCGCCCCAGATGCGCAGGACGCGGGCATGCACGAGGTCGATGCGGCGGCGGCGATAAAGGCCGTCCAGGCACTTCACCACGTCATCGGGCTCGCAGGGACGTGCGACGCGGCCCTGGTTAGCTGTGTATCGAGCCCCTTCGCGCCGCGCCATCAGTGCGGCCATGGTCCACAGCCACGCCTCGTCTGCATCCCGGAACGGTTCACATCGACGTTGCGGAGCATGGCGGGGAGATGTGCCGAATGACCCCTTGGCGGCTTTGGCAATCATGGTGTCATCTCCGTTCTGAAGACAGGCCTAGAACATCTAGAGAACAAATAAACCATAGGTTGCATTTGGTGGCAAGAGGGTACGTGAGGCGTGCAGAAAATTTTCCTGGCTGTTCTGGCAGCCGCTAGCTCTTGCCAGAACGCCCCCAGCGCCTGGGACGCTCCCAGACAATGCCGGGATAGCCCTTGAGCGGAACCAGAGGTCCGCCCGTATAGGTCCAGTCCTGCAACTCCGAGATTGCAGCGTGGTAGAGCGGGGAGCGGCCAGTACGGCTCTGAAACAGAGCTCGCGGAATGTTCACCATGTGGGGTGACCGCTTCCGTTGGTAGTAGAGCGGGGTACCACATCGCCCGCAGAAGGCGCGCGTGGTGCCGGCATCCTTGTCCTCGTAGCGCACGATCCGTCTGATGCCATCGGCGATCCTGAACCGCTTGCGCCAGCTTCCCACATAAGTGGCATAGGCGGCGCCATGTGCCAGACGGCTAGCATGGGAATGATCGTGCCAGGCCCAAAAAGCCGGGTAGTCGATTTCTATGCGGACAGCGCCGCACAGGCATTGGCCCGAGACACGCGCCCGATCGCCAGACAGGTTCCGCCTCATCGGTTCAGTTTACGATGCCGGAGGCGGGGCCAATCGTTAGGGGGTTGTCGCCGCTATTTGGAGGCCGCGGAGCGTCAGGTGCCCGTGCGGGGCTGACCGAGCAAATCGGGCGGCAGCCAGACCCGGGTCACGGACCACGCGCCATTGCGGAGGTCCATCTGCAGTCGGATCGGCGCCGGTTGACCCGGCGTGTTCAGGTCCACCACAAACGCGGCAGGGCTAGCGAAGAATGCCCAGCTCACCTGCACGGGAGCCCCGCGCGTCGCCTGCTCGGCGCCGGGCTGTTGCGCGGCCGCGACCAGCGCCTCGGGCGTCACCCGCTTGTCCACCGCGTTGGTGGCGATGCCACGCACGAACCCGGCACCGAATGCCGGCAGCTTGCCATCCGATTGCGCCTGCTGCGGCTGATCGATCACCTGATCGCAGATGTCTTCCTTGATCCCCTCGCGAACCGAGGTCCAATCGACCATCGTTTCCAGGCTTGCCGCATCGCCCCGCCGGATCGCCTGGCCCAACCGATACAGAGTGACATAAGGATAGACGGCGTAGATGCAGACAACTGCCAGCAAGGCTCCAAGCACAGGCTTCTTGCCCATCATCGTCGCGTGCCCCTTCTGGTCACTCGCGGTTCCTAGCGGCTACTACGAACCGATTGGTGTTCCGTTAAAGCCGCTGTCGATTACAACCGCTTGAGACCGCAAACGTGTTCGAGAGCATGACACGTCCAGCCGGAGTCGTCACCTCCCCGTTACACTCCGACATGGCCGGGCTGGATGCCCACCAGTCGCTCATACAGGGCGGGATCGGTGGCGCCCTCCGTATTGAAGGCCAGAATACGGCTCGATGCATCCAGTCCGAGGGTCTCGCGCGAGGCGGGATCGGCAGCAGCAAGCAGGCAGCCGGCGAGGCCGGCGACACCGGATTCCCCGCCCACGACGCCATACTCGGCAAGCAGGTGCATGCACGCTGTCGCAGCCTCGTCCGGAATTGCCATGAACGCCGCGGCGCCATGATCGAGCTCCTGCCAAGCCAAAAGGCTCGGTTCGCCGCAGGCCAGGCCGGCCATCAGCGTGTCGAGATTACCCGGGACAGTCGCCGGCTCGCCCAACTCGGCGCTCGCCAGCAGGCAGGCCGCGCGATCCGGTTCCACCACGATCAGCGCCGGCGCCGGCTGAAACCGCGCTCGCAACTGCACGGAGATAGCGGCAGCCACGCCGCCGACACCGCCTTGGATAAAGACGTGCGTCGGCGGTTCGCCACTCCATTGATCGGCGGCCTCGTCGGCCATCAGTCGGTAGCCCTGCATGATCTGCCGCGGCACCTCGATGTAGCCGCTCCACGAGGTATCGGAGACGATGAACCAGCCATTCGCCTGCGCCTGACGTGCCGCCTCGCGCACGGCATCGTCGTAGGTGCCGGGTACACTTCGCACCTTCGCGCCATAGCGGGCGATTGCCTCGGTCCGGCCTGGACTCACGCTCGCATGGACGAAGATCACGCACTTGCAGTGAAAGCGCTGTGCGCCCCAGGCCACGGCACGGCCGTGATTGCCGTCGGTGGCACAGGTGACGGTAATGGCCTCGGTCGCCTGCCGGTAGCGGCCGCCGACCAGGTCGGCCGAGTGCGCGTCGGGCGCGATGCCGTGCCGGGCCAACTCGGCTGCCAGCACAGACGCGACGGCGTAAGCGCCGCCGAGCGCCTTGAAGCTGCCCAGGCCGAGCCGGGTCGCTTCGTCCTTCAACCAGATCGCATTCAGGCCCGCCTGCCGGGCAAGGGCGGTCAGATCGCGCAAGGGCGTTACTGCGTACTCGTTCCACGACGTGATCTCCGCCTTGGCGCGTTGGAAGCCGGCGTCCGGGAGTAACGTTGTCGCGGCCCTGCCGAAGCGCGGATTGGCGAACAGTCGGAAGGGCAGGGGGCCAAGCACGGCCGGACCGTGGACCGCTTCGCGGCACGGTGCAATCGTGATCGGGCAGCGATTGGAGGAGGCATTCAATGAAGGTATCGATCACGGGTGGCGCCGGCTTTCTCGGCCGCAAGACCGCTGCCTGTCTGGCACAGGCTGGCAAGCTGGGTGACCGGCCGATCACAAGCCTGACGCTGCTCGATCTCGTGGAACCCCCGAAGCCGGACGCGACCTTCCCGGTCACTGCGATTGCAGGCGATCTCGTTGACCTTCCACGGAAGGCCATTCCGCCTGGCACGAATGTGGTCTTCCACCTTGCTGCGGTGGTCTCGGCCCAGGCTGAGGCCGACTACGACCTGGGGCGCCGCGTCAATCTGCGTGGCACCGACGCGGTAGTGGATGCGTGCCGTCGGCTGGTGGCCGCCGGTGGTAAGCCGCCGCGCGTCGTGTTCACCTCGTCGGTCGCGAGCTTCTCCGGAGGACAGGAAGCGGTGCTCGACGACGATGCACGCCAAGTGCCGGCAAACAGCTATGGCGCCCAGAAGGCGGCGGCGGAGCTGATCCTGGCGGACGCGACGCGTCGCGGCTTCCTCGATGCGGTGTCGCTCCGCCTGCCCACGGTGATCGTCCGGCCCGGACGGCCAAACCGCGCTGCCAGCTCCTTCTTCTCGGCGATTGTTCGCGAGCCGCTGCTTGGCCTGCCGGCCGACCTGCCTGTGTCCGACGCATTCGCCGCCTGGGTATGCAGCCCGCGTCGTGCGGTCGATTGGCTGCTGCACGCCGCGGCGATGGATACCGCGCCGATGGGCCTCGACCGTAGCGTCAATCCGCCCGGCATCAGCACCACGATCGCACATCTGCTGCAGGCGCTCGATGCCGTGAAGCCCGGCGCGTCCGCGTTGGTGCACACTGTCGACGACAAGGAGATCGCCGCCATCGTCGGTCTGTGGCCGCCGGCCTTCGAGCCGATGCGCGCTCGTACGCTGGGCTTCGCCACGCACGAACCGCTGGTGGAGGTGGTGCAAGCGTTCGTCGAAGACGACCTCGAGGCGACGCGGGTGGAGCGAGGACTGCCGGCGCTCCCTGCATGAACGGTTAAATTTACCACATTCGTGACCAATCAGCATCACGGTGGTTGATCCTGCGACGCGCAGGTCCCAAGAATGCATTCTTCTCGCTGACCCGCTGGACGTCGCACATGTCGACACTTCCTGGCGACTCAACCATCGCGGGTGCCCCGGCGGCCCCGCAAGCAGGGAGAAGTGCGTCCACTCGCTATCACCGTCCGCGGCGCGCGTTCGGCGACGCAGTATTGCATGCGCCGCAGACGCTGCGTGCACTGGTCCGCGCCGACGAGATCTGGCTGGTCGTGCTGTCCGCCTTCGTCGGCTGTGGGGCCGGCATCGCCGTATGGCTGATGACAGAGACGACGCAGCTGATTCATCAGGTGCTGTTCCTGATCAGCGCGAACGAGCGCCTCAGCGCCATGGTCGAACTAGATCCGATCCGTACCGTCGTGGTGCCGACCCTGGGCGGGTTGCTGATCGGGCTGATCGGTCTTGCCGTCGTGCGCTACCACCCGCGGCGTGCGGTCGACCCGATCGAGGCCAACGCATTGTATGGCGGGCGCATGTCGCTCAATGACAGTCTGATCGTTGTGCTGCAGACGATCCTGTCGAACGGCGTCGGCGCCTCGGTGGGGTTGGAGGCCGGTTACACCCAGATCGGCTCGGCCCTGGCGTCGCGCTTTGGTCGCATGTTCCGCGTCCGGCGCAACGATCTGCGCCTATTGGTGGGTTGCGGCGCGGCCGCCGCCATCGCCGGCGCCTTCAATGCGCCGCTGACCGGCGCTTTCTACGCGTTCGAGCTGGTGATCGGCACCTACTCCCTGGGTACCTTTGCCCCGGTCGCGGTCGCCTCGATTGTCGCCGTCGCGGTAGTCAACGCTCTCGGCAACGCGCCCTTTGATCTTATACTCCAGGTGCCGACACGCGTCGAAGCACTCGACTATATCCCGATCCTCGCTCTCGGCATGGTGTGCGCGCTGGTCGGCATCGCCATCATGCGTGGCGTGACACTGACCGAGGAGCTGTTCCGCAAGAGCGGTGCCCCGGGTTGGCTCCGGCCGATGTGCGGCGGGCTCGCTGTCGGCGCATTGGCCTTGATGACGCCCGCGGTGTTGTCCTCTGGGCACGGTGCACTCGGCGTGGTCATCGAGGCGCCCTACACGCTGACCCATGTGACGCTGCTGGTGGTGCTGAAGTCGATCGCATCGGCGATCTCGATCGGATCCGGCTTCCGTGGCGGGCTGTTCTTCGCCTCGCTCTTCCTCGGCGCGCTGGTTGGCAAGGCCTTCGCCGGCGCGCTCGCCATCGTCAGTACCGGCGCACGCGGTTTCACCGGTGGTCTGCGCGCTCGTCGGCATGAGCAGCCTGGCGGTCGCGATCATCGGGGGTCCGCTGACGATGGGCTTCCTGACCCTGGAGAGCACCGGAAGCCTGCCGCTGACCGTCGCCGTGCTCGCCGCCTGCGTGATTTCCGCGCTGACGGTGCGGCGGACGTTCGGCTACTCCTTCGCCACCTGGCGCTTCCACCTGCGCGGCGAGGCGATCCGCAGCGCGGTCGATATCGGCTGGATGCGCAACCTCACGGTCGGCCGGATGATGCGGCGGGAGATGCGGACGGTGCGTGCCGACACGCCGATCGCGGCGTTCAAGCGGGACTTCCCGCTGGGCGCTCACCAGCGGGTCGTGGTGATGGATGAGGAGGACCGGTACGCCGGCATCGTGCTGCCGGCCGAGGTTCACGCCGATGCGGACGAAAACCATGCAGTCCGCGACTTGTTGCACTATACGGATACGGTGCTGCTGCCGCAGATGACGATCAAGGAAGCGGTGGCGATGTTCGAGAATGCCGAAAGCGACGCGCTGGCGGTGGTGGACAGTGCCGAGGCGAGGCATGTGATCGGCCTGCTGACCGAACAGTATGCGCTGCGCCGTTACAGCGAAGAGCTGGACCGGCGACGACGGGAGCTGTCGGGGGAGTAAGGCACGATGAAACCGGAAGACGTCATCGCCGACTGCACGCGGCCCTTCACGGGTGCCGAGTACATGCAAAGCCTGCGCGACGGCCGCGAAGTATATATCGACGGCGAGCGCGTTCAGGACGTCACGACCCATCCGGCGCTGCGCAATTCGGTGCGTTCGATCGCGCGGCTCTATGATGCGCTGCACGATCCGGCGCGGCGCGATGTGTTGACCTGCCCGACCGACACCGGCTCCGGTGGCTATACGCACCGCTTCTTCCGCGTGCCGCGTTCGCGCGAGGACCTGCGCGGCGCGCAGGCCGCGATTGCCGAGTGGTCGCGCATGACCTACGGCTGGATGGGCCGCACGCCCGACTACAAGGCGGCCTACTCAAACACGCTTGGCGGCAACGCGGAGTACTACGGCCCGTACGCCGGCAATGCACGCACTTGGTACAAGCGCGCGCAGGAAACCGTGCCGTTCATGAACCACGCCATCGTCAATCCACCGATCGATCGCCACAAGCCGGCCGAGCAGGTGAAGGACGTGTATGTCTCGGTGCAGAAGGAGACCGATGGCGGTATCGTCGTGTCCGGCGCCAAGGTGGTGGCGACATCGGCCGCGATCACTCACTACAACTTCATGGGCCAGAGTTCGAAGACCGCGACCGAGGACCTGGACATGTCGCTCATGTTCATGGTGCCGATCGACGCGCCGGGGCTGAAGCTGATCTGCCGCACGTCGTACGAGAAGGCGGCGCTGCTGAATGGCTCGCCGTACGACTACCCGCTGTCGTCACGCTTCGACGAGAATGATGCGATCTTCATCCTCGACAAAGTGTTCGTCCCCTGGGAGGACGTGTTCATTTATCGCGACCCGGCCCGCGTGCTCAACTTCTTCGTGCGGTCCGGGTTCATCTTCGGGTCTATGTTCCAGGGATGCACGCGCTTCGCCGTGAAGCTCGATTTCATTGCCGGCTTGTTGGCGAAGGCATTGCGCTGCACCGGAGGCGATGAGGCGCAAGGCAACCAGGTTCTGCTTGGCGAAGCGATCGCCTGGCGCAACCTCTTCTGGTCACTGTCGAACGCGATGGCGAACGACCCCGACCCGTGGGTGGGCGATGCCGTGCTGCCCAATCAGCGCGCCGCCCTGGCCTATCGCGTGTTCGCGCCTGACGCCTATCCGCGCATCAAGGACATCGTCGAACGCACCGTCACCTCGGCTCTGATCTACCTGCCGTCGTCGGTGAAGGATTTTTCGAACCCGGCGATCGAGCCGTATCTGCGGCAATATGTCCGCGGTTCGCATGGCATCGAGTACAAGGAGCGGATCAAGATCATGAAGCTCCTGTGGGACGCAGTCGGCACCGAGTTCGGCGGCCGTCACGAACTCTACGAGCGCAACTACGCCGGTGGTTGGGAGGACATTCGGGCGCAGACTCTCACCGGCGCACAGCGCGGCGGCGACCTCAAGGCGATGGAGGCGCTGGTCGATCAGTGCATGGCCGATTATGACGAGACCGGCTGGGTCACGGAGGCATGGGCATCTCCGTAGAAAACGGCTTGCCTCCTCCATGGTGCAGGTAACAAACTGCGCGCCGACACCGGGACGCGCCGCGAGACGGCCGCGTTCCCGCGAGCGGGGAGAAGGCTCATGGACCTGAGGGGCGCCGTCGCACTCGTGACGGGTGGCAACGGCGGGCTCGGACAGCGCATCTGTCACGCGCTGGCGAAGGAAGGCGCGCATGTCGCCGTCATGTATGCCCAGAGCCGCGATCAGGCGGAGGGCGTCGTCCGCGAACTGACCTCGAGCTACCAAATCAACGCCGCGGCGTTCGCCTGCAACGTGACCGACGGCGCGGCCGTGGAGCATCTTATCGGCGACGTGACCAGCCGCCTCGGTCGCATCGACATCCTCGTCAACGACGCCGCCTACAACAAGTCGATCTCCTTCACCGACCTAGATAATCTTACGCTCGAGGTGTGGGACAAGATCATCGACGTCAACCTGACGGGGCCGATGCGCCTCACCAAGGCGGTGGCGCCTGTCATGAAAGCTCAGGGACGCGGCCGTATCGTCAACATTGCGTCCGTGGCCGGGCTAGCGCCAACGGGCTCGTCCATCGCCTATGCGGTGTCGAAGGCGGGCCTCATCCACCTCACACGCTGCATGGCGGTGGCACTGGCGCCAGAGACTCTCGTCAACTGCGTGGCGCCGGGGCTGCTGGAGGGCACGCGCGCGACATCCAATCTCCGACCCGAGATGATCGAGCGCAATGCGGCCGGGTCGCTGCTGAAGAAGGCCGCCGACAAGGACGACTGTGCCGACATGGTGGTTACCATGTGCCGCACCGAGACCATGACCGGCCAGACGATCGTCATCGACTCCGGTCGCTACTTTCACTGACAGGCGATACCGCTAGCGCGAGGATCGTCCGGGGATCTGGCACCTGATCGGCGTCCCCTTGTCCGGTCTCCCGGTTGTCTCTAGTGTTTATCGATGGAAATTTCCACGGTTGCGACGTGCGTCGCCGCCGCCAAAGGATTGGTGGGGAGGAAGGGCTGATGGCGACCGTCGGGCCCGCTGCAGCGATTGCGCTTAGGCGGCAAGAGTACGTCCCCGCGGCGAAGCGCGGACCGATCACCCGCCTGCTCGAGGACGAGCGCTGGCTGGCCACCTGCCTGATGCTGCCGACGGTGATCCTGCTCGGCATGTTCATCGCCCACCCGTTCGTCAACGGGATCCTCCTGTCGGTTACCGATACCAAGGTCGGAGTGCCTGGCCACTTCGTCGGCCTCGACAATTTCGTCAAGATCTGGAACGACAACATCTTCCAGATCGCCGTATGGAACACCTGCCTCTATACGTTCGTCACGACGGTTTTCAAACTGGCGTTGGGGCTGTGGCTTGCCTTGCTGCTCAACCGGCATTTCCGCGGCAAGGCGTTCATGCGCGCCTTCATCCTCCTGCCGTTCATCATCCCGACCGTGCTGTCGACCTTTGCCTGGAAATGGATGTTCGATCCGACCTTCAGCGTCCTCAACTGGATGCTGTTCCATGTCGGGATCATCCATACCCGCATCAACTGGCTAGGCGACCCGAGCCTGGCGATGGTCTCGGTGATCATCGTCAATGTCTGGCGGGGCGTGCCGTTCTACGCGATCAGCCTGCTCGCTGGTCTGCAGACGATCAGCCCCGAACTGCACGAGGCGGCCGCGATCGACGGCGCCCGCGCTTGGAACCGCTTCATCCATATCACCTGGCCGCTTCTGTTGCCGGTGACGCTGGTGATCGTGCTGTTCTCGGTGATCCAGACCTTCGCCGATTTCCAACTCGTCTACGTACTGACCGGCGGCGGCCCGGCCAACGCCACCCAGCTGTTCGCCACCTATGCCTACCAGCTTGGCATCGGCACGGGATTGCTCAGCCAAGGTGCGGCGATCTCGCTGGCGATCTTCCCGATCCTGCTGCTCGTGGTGATCGTTCAGCTGGTCTACATCCGCAAGGCGGAGACCGCGTAAGCCATGATCGAGGGAGCCTCCTGGCGGCGCTGGGTTTTCTTCTATGTGCCGGTGACGGCGTTCGTCGTCATGCTGCTGTTTCCGTTCTACTGGATGGTCATTACGACCCTGCGGCCGGACAAGGAGTTGTATCGGCCTTGGAACGCGCCAAACTACGCGCCATTCTGGACCAATAACCCGACCCTCGAGCATATTCGCGACCTGCTGACCGAGACGCTGTTCAGCACCTGGATGCTGAACACGATGCTGATCTCGATCGCGGCGACGGCGATCTCGCTGTTCTGCGGACTGCTTGCCGGCTACGCGCTGTCGCGGCTCAAGTTCCCGTTCGCCGGCAGCATCGGCACGGGGATCTTCATCACGTACTTGGTGCCACAGACGCTGCTGTTCATCCCACTCTCCGACATCATCCGCAACTTCAAGCTCGGCGACTCGCCCTGGGCGTTGATCCTAACCTATCCGACCTTCCTGATCCCGTTCTGCACCTGGCTCCTGATGGGGTACTTCAAGTCGATCCCGAAGGAGCTGGAGGAGTGTGCCCGCATCGACGGCGCGACCCGCTGGAAGGCGATGATCTACATCATCTTCCCAGTGGCGATCCCAGGCATCCTGTCGGCTGGGATATTCGCCTTCACGCTGTCATGGAACGAGTTCATCTACGCGCTGGTGTTCCTGTCCTCACCCGAACAGAAGACCGTACCGGTCGGCGTCACATCGGAACTGGTGCGGGGCGACGTGTTCTACTGGGGCGAGCTGATGGCCGGCGCGTTGCTGGGATCGATCCCGGTCGCCTTCGTCTATTCGTTCTTCGTCGAATACTACGTATCCGGCATCACCGGATCGGTGAAGGGTTGAACCATGGCCCGCGTCCTGATGCGCAGCTTGAACAAGAAATACGACGAGGTGCACGCCGTCATCGACGTGAACCTGGAAATCCACGATCAGGAATTCGTTGTGCTGGTCGGCCCGTCGGGCTGTGGGAAGACGACCACCCTGCGCATGGTGGCAGGGCTGGAAAGCATCACCTCGGGCAACATCTCGATCGACGAGAAGGTCGTCAACGAGCTGGCGCCGATGGATCGCGACATCGCGATGGTGTTCCAGAATTACGCGCTCTATCCGCATATGAGCGTGTACGACAACATGGCCTTCGGCCTAAAGATGCGGAAGTTCGACAAGCCTGAGATCGCCAGGCGGGTGCAGGAGGCCGCCGAGATCCTCGGCATCCACGAATTGCTCAAGCGCAAGCCGCGTCAGCTTTCCGGCGGTCAGCGCCAGCGTGTCGCCCTGGGCCGCGCGATTGTCCGCCATCCGCAGGTGTTTCTGTTCGACGAACCGCTGTCCAACCTCGACGCTAAATTGCGCGTGCAGATGCGGGTCGAGCTGAAGAAGCTGCACGAGCGGCTCGGTACCACCGCGATCTACGTCACCCACGACCAGGTCGAGGCGATGACGCTTGGGGACCGTGTGGTGGTCATGCGAGACGGCAGGGTACAGCAGGTCGGCGACCCGATGGAGCTCTACAGCAGCCCCGCCAACCGGTTTGTCGCAGGCTTTCTCGGCTCCCCGGCGATGAATTTTGCCGGCGTGCGCATTGCCGCGCAGAATGGCGGACTGTGGGCGGAGCGCGAGGGCATCCGCATCAAGGTTCCCCAACCGATGGTGCCGCGCCTCGGCAACTACGCTGGCAAGGAGGTAACCTTTGGGGTTCGTCCGGAGGATATGCACATCGCCGGCGAGGCCGATCCGAACGATCTGAGCTTTGACGCCGCGGTCGAGGTGGTAGAGCGGTTGGGCTCGGAAATCCTGCTTGACGTTGCGGTCGGCTCGGCGACGATGGTGGCTTCGGTCGCGCCGACCGCCACCGCCAAGGTCCATGAAAAGCTCCGCCTTGCGGTCAATCCGGAGCGGTTGCACTTCTTCGACAACGAGACCGAGGCGGCGATCTGACAGGTCTATAGCCGAGGCGGCTTAAATCTTCGCGCGCCTCGCCGCGCGAAATACCAGGGAGAATACGATGACCCACATCAATCGCCGCCGGTTCGGTCAACTGTCGGGCGCCGGTGCGCTCGCCGCTGGAACCGGCGGACTGGCCGGCATCCTGGCCAGCGGACGCGCGCCCGCATACGGCCAGACGGCGACGGTTCACTGGCTGCGCTGGGCTGATTTCGTGCCGGCCTCTGACGTGCTGTTGAAAGGTCCGATCGTCCAGCAATGCCAGAAGGATCTCGGCATCAAACTCACCGTCGAGACGATCAACGCCAACGACATCCAGGCTCGCATAACATCCTCGATTCAATCCGGGGTCGGCCCTGACATCATCATGGGGCTCAACAATTGGCCGCAGCTCTACGCCAGGAGCCTTGCGGATGTGACCGAACTCGCCGAGCAACTCGGCAAGGAGGGCGGCGGCTATTATGATATCTGCAGAACGGTCGGCACCTACGACAACCATTGGATCGGCGTGCCCTGGTGCACCGGCGGCGGTCTCGTCGCGTATCGCAAGTCCTGGCTGGCCGAGGCGGGTGCCGACAAGTTCCCGGCGACTTGGGACGAGTATCGCGCCCTCGGCAAGAAGCTGAAGGCGGCAGGCCGCCCCTATGGCCAGACCGCCGGACACACCTTCGGCGACGCGCCGGGCTGGTGGTATCCTTATCTGTGGTCGTGGGGCGGCAAGGAGGTCGAGGCCGACGGGAAGACCGTTGTGCTCAATTCCAAGGAGACGATCGAGTCGGTCAAGTTCGCCGTCCCCCTGTGGAAGGAGACAATGGACGAAGGCGGTCTCTCCTGGGATGACACCAACAACAACCGTGCCTTCCTGTCGGGCAGCATCAGCGCCACCAACAATGGCGCCTCGATCTATCTCGAGGCCAAGAAGAAGCCCGACAGCTATCAGACCGAGAAGGGCACGCCGATGAAGGACGACATCCTTCACGCCTCCATCCCCGGTGGCGCAGGTGGCCAGTTCAACCTGCCCGGGCCGTTCATCGACATGCTGATGGGCTATTCGAAGAACCAGGATACGGCCAAGAAATTCCTGGCCTGGGTGCACACCAAGCCGGTGTTCGAGCAGTGGTTCACCTCGCAGCAGGGCTACACCAGCGGCGCCACGAAAATGTGGGAAGACGACCCGGTGTGGAACGTCGACCCGGTCTTGGCGCCGTTCAAGAAGGTCCCCCTTACCGGTCGCCTGACCGGGTATGCCGGGAAGCCGACGCAACAGGCGGCCGAGGTGCAGACCAAGTACATCATCGTCGACATGTACGCGAAGGCGATCCAGGGCATGCCAGCCGAACAGTCGGTGAAGGCGGCACATGACGAACTGGTGAAGATCTACGCATCCTAGGTTACCGACGCGCCAGGAGGCGGCGCGACAAACAAAGAAACGAACGGGGAGGATCAATGATGCAGCGTATCAAACGGCGGCGCTTGCTCAAGCTTTCGGCTACCAGCGCACTGGCAGCCGGCACTGGCGGCCTCGCTGGCATTCTGGCCTCCGGGCGAGCTCCCGCGTTCGCCCAGGGTACCACCCTGCACTGGCTGAAATTCGTCGACTTCGTGCCGGTCTCCGATCAGCTGCTCAAGGGCAAAATCAAGGATGCCTGCCAGAAGGCGCTGGGCATAACGCTCAATATCGAGACCATCAACGGTGATGGCATCCAGGCGCGGATCAGCTCGGCCATCCAGTCCAAGTCTGGCCCCGACATCATGATGGCGGCCAGCAACTGGGGGCAGCTCTACGCCGAAAGCCTAGTCGATGTCAGCGGCATTGCCGAAGAGGTCGGCAAGGCACAAGGGGGCTACTTCCCGACTGCGCACGACATCGCCTTCGACGGCAAGCGGTGGATCGCGATGCCGTTCACCATCCTTGGCGCGCTGTTCGCCAATCGCACGTCCTGGTTTGCCGAAGTCGGCGTCACCCCCGACAAATTCCCGGCAACATGGGATGAATACCGTGCCATCGGCAAACAGATGAAGGCCAAGAACCACCCGTACGGTACGACGCTCGCCCACGCTTTCGGTGATGGGCCGGCGTTCTGGTATCCGTACATGTGGTCATGGGGCGGCAAGGAGGTCGAGGCCGACGGCAAGACGGTGGCGCTAAACAGCAAGAGCACCATCGAATTGGTCAAGTACGCCGTCGCCTTCTGGAAGGAATGCTTCGACGAGGGGGGCATGTCCTGGGACGACGCCGGCAACAACCGCGCCTTTCTCGCCAATACCATCAGTTCCACGCACAACGGCGCTTCGATCTACCTGCTGGCGAAGGCGAAGGGTGACACGTACATGACGGAGAAGGACAAGCCGCTGAAGGACGACATCTTCCATGCCCCCCTGCCAAAGGGGGCGGCTGGCCAGTTCAGCTACCACGTCCCGTTCTCCAACCTCGTGCCGACCTACACGAAGAACCAGAAGGCGGTAGTCGACTTCCTCCGCTGGTTCCACACCAAGGAGATCTACGGGGAGTGGTTCACGTCGCAGCAGGGATTTTCGACGGGAAGCACACGGATGTGGGAAGACGACCCGGTGTGGAAGGTTGACCCCGTGATGGCACCGTTCCGCAAGGCGGCGGAAAGCGGACATTTCGCCGGCTATGCCGGACCCGCCGGCCGCGCCGCCGCCGAGGCGATCAGCAAATTCATCATCGTCGATATGTACGCTAAGGCGGTGCAGGGCGCATCGCCCGAGGACGCCGTCAAATGGGCCCACGACGAGATGGTGAAGATCTACGCTTGATGCGGGGCCGCATCGTCAAGATCGCGTCCATGGTGTGGCGTGGGTGGATGGGCTGCCCCGTCAACTCCCGACGGTTCTTGCGTTGAGACGTGATCAGCAACAAAGGAGAGGACAATGGCTTACGAAGGCATGATCGCAGAGACCATCTCAATCAACGGCCACAACAACGAGCCTATTTCAGCCTATGCCGCGCGGCCGTTGGGTCCGGGCCGGTTTCCCGGCGTCGTGCTCATTCATCATGCGCCGGGCTGGGACGAGTGGTACCGCGAGACCACCCGCAAGTTCGCGCACCACGGTTACGCGACCATCAGCCACAACCTCTATCACCGCGCCGGCGACGGCAAAGCCGATGATGTCGCCGCCAAGGTGCGCGCCGAAGGCGGTGTTCCTGACGACCAGGTGGTCGGCGATACCGAGGGTGCGGTGAAATGGCTGCGCGCGCAGCCGTGGCTCAACGGCAAGGTTGCGGTGTGGGGTACCTGCTCGGGCGGACGGCAGACCTTCCTGTTCGCGTGCAAGACCAAGAGTATCAATGCTGCGGTCGAGCTTTGGGGCGGACGCGTTGTAATGAGCAAGGAGGAGCTGAACCCGAAGCAGCCGGTCGCGCCGATCGAGTTCACCAAGGATCTATCGTGCCCTCTGCTCGGGCTGTTCGGCAACGAGGATCGGTCGCCTACCCCGGAGCAGGTCGATCAGCATGAGGCCGAACTGAAAAAGCACGGCAAGAACTACGAGTTCCACCGCTACGACGGCGCCGGCCACGGCTTCTTCTACTATGACCGGCCGATGTATCGCATCGAGCAGGCGCTGGACGGCTGGAAGAAGGTGTTCGCGTTCCTCGAGAAGCATCTGGCTACATGATCCCAGAGCATGTGCACCTCGATCGTTGAGAGTGTCGACGCAGGCGGTGCCGGCAAGGGCAGTGACGGGTGGTTCGATCTGACACAGGCTGTGGTGTCGTACGACCACCCGCATCACGCTCTGCTGGAAGAGGCCATCACCATCGACTTCCTGAACGCGGCACTCGGGCCGAGTGCCCGAGTCGCCGTGGAACTCACGCTGGAGTCGGCGAAAGCGTTGAGCGGTGCGCTTGCACGGGCAATCGCTGCGGCCGAGATCGAGGAAAGCGGGCGCTTGCGCACAGGAGAACGCTGACCTGCACTGAGGTGCTGGCCTGGATGCGCGCCAACATCATCGCCCAGCTGAAGAACACGAAGGGCGGCGAGGCCGCCACACCGCGTTGGCGATCAGCGCGCCATGCCCGTCGCCCCAGCCGGCACGTCGTAAAAGGCCAGGGTCATCGCGACGCTGCTGTAGTGGCCCATCAAGGTGATCACGTCAGTGATGCCGACGTGGTCGAGAGCCTTGACCGCGCGGTCGTATAGCCCCCGCGGGACCCAGCGTGCATTGGCAAGCGCCATCGCCATTTCGTACACGACCTGCTCGCGCTCGTCCGTGAATGACGTCGGCAGTCCGGCAATGATCGCCTCGATCTTGTCGGCCGGGAGCCCAACTTCCTTGCCGCGCCGTTCATGCGCGTTGGTCGGATAGGCCGAATGAAATCTGCTGGTAATGACGCAGACGGCGATCTCTCGCTCGCGCTCGGTGAGGGAGTAGCGGCCGGCATGGAAATGCGCGCCGAACGGCCCGGCTACCTTCGCCAGTTTCGGATTGTGCACCCAGATTTTGCTCGGCCCGGGGAGCCCACCGCGGGACTCCATCATGGAGCGAAAGCCTTCCTGCTGCTCCGGTGTCATTTGCTCGTAGGGGATCTCGGCGTAGCGACCAAAGGTTGGTGTGTCGGGCATTGCTGGTTTCCTCCCGGGCTTGGTCCAAAGCGCATCCTGCTACGGCCCTGCAATCCTGTCGATCACGTGCGTACACCGGCGACGCGCACTACGATGTCCGCGACCCGAGGCAGGAGAGCAGACAATGAAGATCCTTTTGACAGGAGGGGCGGGGGATCTCGGCCAGACTCTGGTACCCAGATTGCTCAATCGGGGCGATACACCGGTCATTCTGGATATTCGCGCTCCACTGGAAGGAAGCTTCATCCAAGGGTCTGTTCTGGATCGGTCAAACTTGAAGGACCATTTTCGCGGCTGCGATTGCATCGTCCACATAGCCGCCTGGCACGGCATCCACGAATCTCGTGGCGAGAAAGATGCCTACGACTTTTTTGACCTGAACGTGCGCGGCACTTTCGAGGTTTTTGCAGCGGCCGCGTCGCTCGGGATAGATAAGGTGATATACATTTCGACCACCAGCGTCCACCGGCCAGACACGCTGTACGGGCGCAGCAAGATCCTGGCCGAGCGTGTTGCCAGCGATTATGCACAGCATAGCAATATGAATGTGATCACCCTCCGCCCCCGGGGATTTATTCCATACTGGAATCGTGATGTGTACGCGACATACAGTGACTGGGCGCAGTGGTTTTGGCGGGGCGCCGTGCACATCGATGATGTCGCCTCGGCGGTTGTGTCAGGTGTGGATCTCATGTCTCGGCAACAACTCGGGCAGCACCCTGTACTTACACTTGATAGCGCATATGAATACACGGAAGCCGATCTGGATCAGTGGGATGCGGATGGCGCGGGCTCCACATTCAGGAAACATTACCCGGAGTACTACGATCTGGCGCTTTCGTACGGGCTTGATCCGGCCGTAAAGCCGCACAGGCTGGATATTTCCGAGACAGTTCGCGTGTTGGGTTACCAACCATCGTATAGTTTGGCCAGCCTGCTATCGGAACTTGCTGCCTACGGCGACAGGGGACCCCCTCGCTAACTCTTCCTCGCTTCGCGCATGCCGACCGACGGTACTATCTGCGCCGATGGTGTGCCGCCGCGCGGCTCCGCTTGGCGTCTTTTCAGTACGCAGCCTGCAGCAGCCGAAGCGCGCCCTCGATCTGAGCTTCTCGAGAGCGCTCGCCCGCGTTGGCGTTGAAGTTCTTCACCGTTTCATTGGCGATGCCCCGGAGGTCATCGCGCGGGACATCGAGCTGGCGCAACCGTGTCGGAACACCGACGCGCGCATAGAGCGCATCGAGCATGTCGGCGACGGCGAGTGCGGCCTGTCGTCCGTCCATCCCATCGCACCACACGTCGAGCGCCTCAGCGACCTGCTGCGCCGATCGTGCTTCAATCGCTTCAGTGAGCCTTATCTTCGCGGTGTGCACGACCGACGTCGACTCACCCTGCCCGACGTGCGGATAGCGCACATGCAGCGCCGTCGACACCGCGTAGTTCCCGGAGAACGCGCCGCCCCGGTCGCGCCGGGATCCGTCGTCCTCGGCACGGTTCTGCAGAAAGGCCGCGATGCATAGATCGGTACGCAGTGACGCGCTTTCGAAGTTGTCCACCAGCCGCGGATAGGCGCGGCGTGCCAATCGGAACGCGTGATTCCGATCGCCCTCCGCCAACGGGTTCATGTCCGTTTGCGCCATTGCGCCGACGAGGCTGGCGAACACTGTCGTCGCCGTGGAGCGGATCAGTTCCGACGGCGCGCTGAGCAATGCCTCCTCATCGAGGAATATCGCCTGGGGACGCGTCTTGGGATCGAAATACTCCATCCGGTGATCCAGAGCCGGGTTCTTCAGGCCGGTGCCGGCGCGATTCATCGCACTGGTCGGCGTGGTCGGGATGTTGATGATCGGAGGTTTCGGTGCGAGGAGCCGTGGGCTGTAGGCCGGCTTGCCTTCCGGATATTGGGTCATGATTTGGAACGGGTCGCCCGGTTCCGCCATGAAGATCGCCACCGCGCGCGTCGCGACGATGACGCTGCCGCCACCGACCGCTATCAGCAGGTCAGCGGCGGCCTCTGTCGCGGCCTGCGTCGCTGCGCGCACCGAGGCGTAGGTCGAATCTTTCTCAATGCCGTCATAGACGCCGGCATAGTGGTTGCCGAGGACCGCTTCGATGCGCCGGACGATGTCGGTGCGACGGTTGACGGATGGCGAGCAAACCACGAAGGCTCGCTTTGCGCCCGCTCGATCCACAGCCTCCTTCAGGGCTTGCTCGATGACCTTGCGGCCGCAGTGAAGACGCCACGAATAGCCTGCCGCGCGGAATGCGGATTCACTCATCGTATCGATCCTTGGTGCAAACTGTTCGGGTCATTGAACCTCGTCACCCTTCCACGACACCGCGGGCGAGAGCGACCCCGCATATGCCGGCGATGGCGATCATCGCCAGGACGCCTGGAAAGCCGGCGAAGTGCCAGGCGATAGCGCCGCCTGCGACACCAACGCTGCCGGCAAGGAAAGTACAGGCGTTGATGATCCCGGAGCCCTGGCCTGCCTGCTCCTGTGACAGGGCCGAAAGCGCCAGTCGTGGTGCCGCCGCATACGGCAACGCCAGACCCGCGCCCATGGCGACAAAGCCGATCTCCATCAGGACAATGCCAACCCCTGACGCGGCAATGCCGATTATGGCGCTGGCGATGACGATCAGCCCCATGCATCCCATCATGGCGCCGCGCAGTCCGATGCGTGCTGTGACCATCGACACAGAGAGGGCGAGGGCGAGTAGCGCCGCACTCAGCGGCAACAGCGCCGCACCGGATTCCAGCGGCGTAAGGCCGAGACCATCTTTACTCTGCGCATAGAGATTGAAGTAGAGGAGCAGGCTCATGATGCCGAACATCGAGACTGCGCCGAGGCATATGCCGAGTACAAAGCTGCGCCGGACGAAGAAGCTCAGATCGATCAGCGGCGCTGCGGCCCGCCGCTCGACGATCAGCAGCAGTGCGAACGCTGCGGCGGCCAGCACGAGTGGACCAATGACTTTCAGCGGGGCCGACGCCACCTGAGGCAGGATCTGGAGTGTCAAGACCATCGAAACCATGGCCGTGGCCAGCAGGACAAAGCCGAACCAGTCGGTAGTTCGGCGGGCAGCACCGTCTCGAGGCACGGGTGCCAAACGGGCGGCCGCGAGGCCAGCGATTGCGAAGCACATCAGCGGTATGTTCAGCCAGAATATCGCACGCCAACCCGCGGTGTGGGTGAGCGCGCCGCCGAACAACGGGCCGATGCTGAAACCCAGCATCAAGAACCCGCTCCAGGCACCAATCGATGCGGCTCGGCGTTGCGGCGTCGCGCTGGTGCCGACCACGGCCAGCGTGCTGGGAACCGCGAAGGCGGCCGAGAACCCTTGTAGCGTGCGCCCGGCCAGCAAAGTAGCCTCCCCGCTCGCAAGCGCAATGACACAGGATGCGACACCAAACAACGCCAGGCCCGCGATCGATACCAGGCGTGCGCCGAACAGGTCCGCCGCTTTGCCTCCCAGCACAATGCAGGACGCCGAGACGATCAAATAGGCGTTGATCGTCCACTGAGTGCCAATTTCGCCGAGGCCGAAGTCAGTTCGCATGGTTGGCAGCGCGGCCATGATCGCGGTGCTATTGACGCCGATTGCCAGCATCGCCAGGCACGATGCCAGCAGGACGATCGTCGCGGCGGAGTGCTGGCTCGCGGCAGGAGCCAGCGCTCCGTTCTCGTAAAGGTCGCTCATGCCGGTCATCCTTTCGGGCCTTCACATGTTCGGACCGCTGGCGGCTGGTGACAACCGGTTTGCCGCGGCATATCGAGGTCCGGATAGTGCAGACCGCGACGTCAACCCGAGAAGGTCGCATGAACAACGTGATCATCCGACCAAGGACCAAACGACGATGACCGAAACGACCGGCCCGCTCAAAGGCTTTCGCATTCTTGATCTGACCACGGTGCTGTTCGGCCCGTTCGGCACGCAGACGCTCGGGGACTGGGGCGCCGAGATCATCAAGGTAGAAAGCCTGACCGGCGACACCTGGCGCACGTCCGGCCAGTTCCGCAACCGCGGCATGAGCGGACAGTTCATGGCGGCAAATCGCAACAAGCGCAGCATCGCGCTCGACCTGAAGCATCCAGACGGGAAGGCGGTGCTACGCCGGCTGATCCGGACCGTGGACGCTCTGGTCAGCAACATACGCCCTGCTGGGTTGGCGCGCCTTGGTTTCAGCTACGATGTGTGCCGGGAGCTCAATCCGAAGCTCGTCTACGCGGTGGCCACCGGCTTCGGCCAGGACGGCCCCTGGCGTGCCCGGCCGGCGTTCGACGAGATCATCCAGGCGGCGTCCGGTTTCGCCTCCGCCATGGGCACCGATGAGGAGCCCGCCTTCGTCCCCAGCCTGATCGGCGACAAGATCTGCGGCATGGCGCTGACATCTGCCGTGACGGCCGCGCTGCTGCATCGCGAGCGCACGGGCGAGGGCCAGATGGTGGAGGTGCCGATGCTCGAAACGCTGGCGGCGTTCAACAGCATCGAGATGTTCGGGGGCATGGCGTTCGTCCCGCCCATCGGCCCATCGGGCTACAAGCGCATGAAGGCGCGGCGTCCGGTACGGACCAAGGATGGCTGGCTGACCATGCTGCCCTACTCGGGCGCCAACTGGTGCGCGTTCTTCGAAGCTGTGGGACACCCGGAATGCATCGAGGAGTTCTCGGTGCGCGATCCGGTTGCGCGGGCGCGCAACATCGACCGTATCTACGACCGCATGCGCGACATCGCTCCGAGCAGAACGACAGCGGAATGGGAGGAACTGCTCCTGTCGATAGATGTGCCGCACACGGGGTTCGCGAAGTTGAGCGAAGTGATGGAGCAGCCGCATCTGAAAGCTGTGGGGTTGTTTCAGGAGTTGGACCATCCGAGCGAGGGCAAGATCCGCCAGGCTCGTCCGGCCGCGCGCTTCTCCGCCAGTCCAGCGGGGGTGCATCGGCTGGCGCCGCGGCTGGGGGAGCACACGCGGGAGGTACTGCGCGAGGTGGGGTACAGAGAGGCGGAGATCGACGGACTGCTGGAGGGTAAGGCGGTGGGAGCGGGGGTTGTGACGTGACCGCGCCCGATCTTGTCGCTGACGCCCAACGTCTGGCGCCGGCGGTTCGAGCCGCCCGCGAAGAGGCGGAACAGACGCGCCAGACCCCGCCGGCACTCGCCGCAGCGATTACCGAGGCCGGCATCTACCAGATGTATCTGCCGCGCTCGATGGGTGGCCCGGAAACGCCCCCTTTGACCGCGTTTCGCGTGGTCGAGGAACTGTCGAAGGCCGACGGCTCAGTGGGATGGTGCGCCATGATCGCCACCGCCTTGTCGTTGAACGCCGGGCGTCTGCCGCCGGAGGTGGGGCGCGAGTTGGCGGGCACGCCCGCTGATTATCGCGGCGCTGGATCCGCCCGTGCTGGAGGGCGCGCATGGGCGGTTTCAGGCGGATATCGCGTCAAGGGACGATGGAATTTCGCCAGCGGTATTCAGAATGCGAACTGGTTGTACTGCACCTGCGTCATGATGAACGGCGACACGCCGTGTCGGACCGCGTCTGGGGCTCCGTTGCTCCGCGCGGTGTGGGTGCCGCGGGAGCAGGTCGCCATCGTGGATACCTGGTCGGTGATGGGAATGCGTGGCACCGGCAGTCAGGACTTCACGGTCGACGATGTGTTCGTGCCGGCAAGACGCAGTTGTTTGCCGGACGATGCTCCGGCCGAGACCGGACCCTTGTACAACCGCCGCGCCTGGTATGCGACGGTCTGGACACCATCGGCGGCGAACGCACTCGGTATAGCACGCGGTGCGATCGACAGCCTTGCAGAGATCGCCGCCACCGAGGCATCGACTTTGTCGGCGCATCTGCTGCGCGACCGGCCGATGGTGCAGGCCCGCATCGGTGAGGCCGAGGCCATCGTCAATGCCGCCCGCGCCTATGTGTTCGATGCCGTCGGAACGCTGTGGGACACTCTGTGCGCGGGCGATGCGCCCTCGGATCGAGAGATCGCGCAGGCGCGCCTGGCACTGGTGCATGCGATGCATGAATCAGTCAGGGCGGTCGACAAGGTGTTCCATGTGTCGGGGACCAACGCCATCTACTCGCGTCATCCACTGGAACGGGCATTTCGCGACGTGCACGTTGCTGTGCAGCACGGCGCAGCGCTGCCCAGTTACTTCGAATCTGCAGGCAAGGTGCTGCTTGGGCTGCGGCCCGACGACGTCGGATGGTGATTGCCCCGGTCTCCCTACTCAGCATTGGGTTCAGCATCAATCGATGATAAAATCCGTGCCACCAACGGAGACCAGACGATGCGCACGACGCTCGCACTCGATGATGAACTGGTAGCCAAGGCCCAGGCCTGCACCGGCCTGAAGGAGAAGTCCAGCCTGGTCCGGGAGGCACTTAAGGCCCTGATCGAGCGGGAAAGCGCGCGGCGACTGGCGCGTCTGGGTGGCAGCGAACCTGCCCTGAAAGCGCCACCGCGGCGACGAGCGAGGTCCGCTTGATCCTGGTCGATACGTCCGTCTGGGTGGACCATCTACGCTCGGGCAACAAGGTGCTGGCTGCCCTGCTCGATGCTGGAACGGTGATGGCGCATCCCTTTGTCATCGGTGAACTGGCCCTGGGTCATCTGCGCCAGCGCGCGGTGATCCTGGAAGCTCTATCGGAGTTGCCGCGGGTCAGTGTCGCCACCGACGCCGAAGTTCTGCACTTCATCGAGCACAGCGCCTTGTCCGGACGCGGTGTCGGTTACGTTGATGTCCATCTGCTCGCCGCGGTCCGACTGACCCCGGGAGCGATGCTGTGGACGAGCGATCGACGATTGAGTGCGGTTGCCGCACAGCTGGATTTGGCAATCCCGCTCAATACGGCTCCCTCACGAAGATAAACGTCGTCCCTGTCACGATCGGCGCGCTCGCGCCCACGAATGACACGTTGGCGCCCTTCACCTGCCGCGATCCAGCCCGCCCCGAGGCCTGCAGTGCGCCTTCGATGATGTGCCACAGCCCGTGGATGCGACCCGTCCCAAGGCTCCCTCCGAACGTATTCAGCGGCAGCTCGCCATCGAGCTCGATGCGTCCGTCCTGGATGAAGTCCAGCGCCTCGCCTTCCTTGCAGAACCCGTAGGACTCCAGCCCATAGATCACCGAGGCCGAGAAGCCGTCGTAGATCTGCGCCACGTCGACATCCTTCGGGCTGAAGCCGGATCGTTCCCACGTCAGTTTCGCGGAGCTGCTGCCGCCTTCCATGTAGCTGCTGAGGCTGCCGATGCGGCCCGCTACCTCGAAGTGCAGCCGCTGACCGTAGCCCGCGAGATAGGCCGGCGCAGGCTTCTGATCGCGCGCCCGGTCCGCCGTCGTCAGCAAGATGGCGACCGCCCCTTGCACCGGGATGTCGCAATCGAACAGGCAGAACGGATACGCGACCATCCGCGATGCGAAATAGTCCTCGCGCGTCAACGGCGTTCCGTAGAAATACGCGTGCGGATTGTGCTGCGTGTGCTTGCGCTGCGTGACAGCGAGCGTCGCCATTTTGTCGCGGCTCTGGTTGTTGCGCTCGAGCCAGCGTGTATACGCGACCGCCATGCCCTGTCCCGGACCGCCGAAGCCGTAGGGCGCGGTGAACTGTGTGGCGCCGGCCGCATGGGCCCCGGGAAGGTTCTGATAGGTGCCGCGCGGGTTATGCATCGCCCGCCACACCACGGCGTACCTGCACACGCCCGCGAGCAGCGCATTGACCGCCTGCTGCACGGCGCCACCTATGTTCGTCGTCCCCACTTGGATGTGCCAGGTGAGATTGGGCAGCTTCAGCATCGCCATCATGCAATTGACGGAGACGACGGAGATACCGTCCACCTCCGCGTGCCCGGTCGCCGGTAACTCCGGATAGGTGGCCAGGCCGTCGATGTCGGCCATCTGCAGCCCCGAGTTCAGCGACCGCTTCCCTCACCGCAATGAGCGCATGGGCGGCGAGGGGAATATCGGCCGACCGCGTGACCTTGGAAAAGCCCACGCCGCTGACTGCAACCTTGCACCGGTTGTCCCACATGCGTTCGGTTCCCTTCAGCGCGCGAGGCGAAACTGCGGCAGCGTGATGTCGTCGTTCAGCTTCTCGAAGATGACCTCCACGCGGCGGCCGACCTTCGCCTCGGTATACGGCGCTTCCAGCAGGTTGCCGGCGAGCAGCGCGCCAGGCGCATCATCGAGTTCCACGATGATGCTGGCGTAAGGCACCGCGGAGGCGAAGCGCTTGTCGCCGGTGTGATACATGATGGTGTAGGCGTAGATCGCCCCGGCACCGCGCACCGGTTCGAACTTCAGGTCCGTCGCGATGCATTGGACGCAGGTCGCATACGGCGGATGCTGAAAGTGTCCGCAGCTCTGGCAGCGTTGCAGCTCCAGAACACTGCGTTTGGCCGCATCCCAGAACGGTTTCGTCCACTCGTTTGGAACCGGGATCGGCCGCGTCACCTTGCTCCAGTCGCTCATTTGACCGGATCCAGCACGACAACCGGAATCTCGCGCTCGGTCTTGCGCTGGTAGTCAGCATACGGCGGCCAGAACTCCAGCGACTTCTCCCACAACCGCACGCGCTCTTCGCCGGAGGCGGTCCGTGCCCGCGCCGGCGTCTTCACGGTCCCGACCTGAACCTCGACGTCGGGATTGGCGAGGATGTTGCGATACCAGCCCGGGTGTTGTGGCGCGCCGCCCTTCGACGCGATCACGAAATAACTGTCCCCGGCCTGCCCATAGAACAGCGGGAAGACATACTTCTCTCCAGACTTCCTGCCTGTCGTCGTTAGCAACAACGATGGCACCGACATTTCCGGCCGACCCGGCTGGGTCATTTTGTATATGTGCCCATCGGTGCCGCCGCTGGAAAGATAGCGGTTGGCATGGTCCACCATCCACCCCGGCAGGTTGGGAGCGAGCTTGGCCTCGGTCATACTCCGAACTCCTTCTGATCCCGAAGGAGCATATCAAGGGCGCAAGCAGGAGATCGTGCAAGATGACCGGGGAAGTCCAGGACGCGAACGAGGCCATGCGGCACTATTGGAACACGATCGCCGGCCCTCGGTGGGTGGCCGGCCAAGGGTTCAGGGAGCGGCGAAACGAGGAAACCCTCGCGCTGCTGCTCAACAGTCTGCGACTTAACGGCGGCGAGAGCGCGCTGGAAATCGGCTGTGGCACCGGCGCGGTGACCTTGCCCCTTGCGAAGGCGGTCGGCGAGCATGGTCGCGTCGTCGCGGTCGACATCTCCGAGCCGATGCTCGCGGTCGCTCGCCAGCGCGTCGGCGAAACCGGCATGCACAATGTCACGCTGCTGCTTGGTGACGCGCAGGTGATGGCGCTCGAGCAGGGCGCATTCGACGTCGCGACCTCGCGCATGGGCGTCATGTTCTTCGCCGATCCGGTGGCGGCCTTCCGCAACATAAGCGGCGCGCTGAAGCCGGGCAGTCGCCTGGTCTTCGCCTGCTGGGCTCCGCTCGCGGAGAACCGGCACTGGTTGATCTCCTACGACATCGCGGTCCGCCACTTGGGGCTGCCAGCGTCCTCAACCGATCACGAACCTGGCCCTCTCGCCTTCGGGAACCCCGACTATATCCGCCGAACTCTTGCGGCGGCAGGGTTCGCTGAAATCTCAATCGAGCGCGCGCACCCGACGATCATTGGCGGCAGCGCCGATGAAGAGGCACGGCAAGCCCTGATGATGGGACCGACGGCACGGCTGATCGAAGCGAAGAAGCCCGACGAGACGACCCGCAAGGCGATCGCCGAGGAGATTGCTGCGGCGTTCGCCGCCGAGGCCAGCGCCGGCCCGATCCGACTGCCAGCCACCATCTTCCTGGTCACTGCGCGCCGCCCGAGCAGCTAACGCAACTTACGGCGACGGCATCGTCTCAAAGGTCGTGAGGCCTGACGGCATCTCGTCCCAGGCGGGACGGTCGCGCACGAAGATCGCGATTTTCGGTTGGAAGCACGACGGATCATCCAAAGACCCCGCATAGATCGTATGGGACTCGTCCTTGCCGATCTCGCCGCCGAACACCAGACTGCCGCATACAGGACAGGAATTGCGTACGGCATCATTGCCCCTGAACGACTTCGACCGGAACTGTCGCGTCTGCCCGCTGAAGCGAACAGCACTGCTGGCAAATCCCATGAACGGTACGAAGTCCGAGCCGGACGCTTTGCGGCAGTCAGCGCAGTAACAGTACCCGGCAAATAACGGTGCACCCTGGGCGTCATATCGCACCGCGCCGCAGAGACAGCCACCCGCGCAACGCTTCGCGCCCTCGCTCATTGTCATTCCCCCATCGGTTCGAGCGTGGACGGGTCGTGACCATACAGCCATTGCAGGCTGTCGGGCGAGCGGTCGCCGGCCCGCGCCCATTCGGCATCGCGAGCGCGCTGCTCGGGACCGTCCGGCATATGAAAGCGAGCCTTGTTGGCGCGCGACATCGCCTGCAGCCGGCTGACGCGCGGAATGCGGAGCCGCTCGTAGTGCTGAAGGGAAGCGACCGGATCATCGCTGCCGGCTGCAAGACAAGCCGCGAGGGCGGCGCCATCTTCGATCGCCTGTGCCGCACCCTGGCCCATGAACGGGTACATCGGGTGACAGGCATCGCCGAGCAATGTCGCGCGGCCAATCGACCAGCGTGGCAGAGGATCGCGGTCGAACAGCGCCCAGATGAAGCAAGTCTCCGCGGCGGCGATGATCCGGAGAACCTGCGGATGCCAGCCAGCAAATGCGGCGAGCGCGCGGTCGATTGTCGCGCGGTCGGTCCAGTCCTCGCGATTCCAGGTGTCGTGCTCGGCCCAGCCGACGAAGTTCAGCAAGCGTCCCCGGGACACGAAATAGTGCACGAAATGGGCGCCCGGCCCCACCCATGCCTGATTGCTGTGATCGAGGCCAAGTTCGGCAATGCGCTCGAGCGGGACAAGCCCACGATAGGCAACACAGCCTGCAAACACCGGTGCCTCGTTGCCGAACAATCGAGCCTGAACTGTCGAGTGGATTCCGTCGGCGCCGACCAGGACGTCGAGCGAACTACGCGCGCCGTTGTCGAACCAGACCTCGACATTGTCTCCCATGTCGGCGAAGCCGGTGAGCCGGTGATCCAGATGAATGCGCTCGTCCGGAAATCCAGACGCGATCACCGCCAACAGATCGCGGCGGTGAAACGTCATGTGAGGAGCACCGTAGAGTTGCTCGCACAACGGGTTGAGCGGCGCCTTCTGAAGTGTGCTCCCGTCCTGCCAGCGGCGCTGATGCGTGAAGAGCGGGCGTACGCCGTCGCGGTCGAGTCCTACGTCGAGGCCAAGGCGGCCCAGGACACGCACCGCGTTCGGCCCCATATTGATGCCGCCGCCGACCTCGGTCAGTTCCGCGGCCTGTTCATAGACGTCCACGTCGAAGCCGGCCTGCCGCAGTGCGACGGCAGCGCTGAGGCCGCCAATTCCAGCGCCGACAATGCCAATGCGAAGCACAGTAGTGACCGTCTGTCGCGACCGGGTGAGAGAGCTTAGAGTTGCATTCATCGGAGCACGCTGCTGCTGCCTCCGCAACCATCCTGATCACGGGACCTTTGCGAAAGCTTGAACCCGACGAACCAAAGGGCGACCGTGCAGAAATCCGCGCGAAGGGTTGCAATGGATGTGGTGGTCGAGCCAGGGAGCAGGTTGCCTGGCTGTATTCGGAGCATGTCATGACCGTAGCATTCCGCCTTGCCGAGTTTCTGGTCGCGAACAGGACAACAGAACTGCCACCTCAGACGCTCGATCATGCCGCGATGCTGATCGCCAGCACATTTGCCAGCGCGGCGTGCGGCATCGGACTGGAGTCTTCACGCATCATACGCGAGCTTGCGCAGGAACGAGGAGGGCGGCCTGATGGCACCCTCTGGTTTACGGGGCGCAAGCTACCGGTCGCCGACGTTGCGCAGGTCAATGCGGTGATGAGCGATGCAGCTGCATCCGACGACAGCGACCTGCGCAACATCGTGCATGCCGGCACGCCATTGACGGCCGCTTCGCTAGCGATTGCAGAGCACAAAGGTGCCAGTGGCGAAGCGGTACTGACGGCCATGGTACTTGGCTACGAGGCGGCGGGACGGATCAGTGCGGCAATTACGCCTGGGTTTCGCGAGCGTGGCTTCCATGGCTGCCTCGGAGCGATCTTTGCCGCCGCAGTCGCGTCGGGACTATTGATGCGGCTCGATGCGACGCAGTTGGCGCACGCGATCGCCTTGTCTGCAACCTCGATCGGAGGGCTGGCGTCCGCTGCGGACACCTCGGTCGCGCGCGAATATCACGCTGGCCTGGCGGCTTCGCTCGGGGTCAAGGCCGCACTGGCCGCATCGCGCGGCTATCGAGCGGAATTGGCGATACTGGAGACGCGGCGTGGGTTCTTCGAGTCATTCGGCGGCGTCGACGGCCAGGCCGCGGCGACCGCGGCGTTAGATGATCTTGGCGAAGATTGGGACATCGTCACCGACATGGCAATCAAGCTGGTGCCGGGCGGCCACCCGTATCACGCGCTGGCCGAGGCCGCTGCGAGCGCTGCGCGATCGGGCAAAATCGCAGCGGATGATATTGAGAGCATTACGATCTCGCGTCCCGGCGTGACCGCGTTGAATGGCCCATTGCATCCTGTCGACCTCATCGACATGGCACACAGCCCTGCTTACTTCACCGCTGCCGGTGCTGCCGACGGGACATTCTCCTGGCAGCACGCCAGCGCGACTAAGATCGCTGACCCCGTGATCCATCGGCTGATCGACCTCGTTCGTGTCGGCGCTCCGCCGGCGGAGGATGCTGCACTGTTTCGCCAAGGTGCCAAAGTGACGATCCGCGCGCTGGATGGACGCGAGGCAACCGGGGCGGTCTACCTGCCAAAGGGCTCCGGTGCTCTGGGGATTGCATGGAGCGATGTCGACGCCAAGTACCGCGCGCTGGTTCCGAGGTCCGGTTTGTCGGCACGCGCAGTCGAGGCGAGCCTCGGTTTGATCCATGAGTTCAGGCAAGCTTCGGAAGTGGTGCGTCTGGTGGCGCTGCTGCAGGTCGGCGGCGCGTAAAGATCGACGAAGTGCGGATTAGATCACACGATTTTCCGCGAGAACCGACAGCTCCCCACGCGACAATCCCAATTCGTCGCAGAAGATTTCGGCGTTGTGCTCACCAATCAGCGGTGCCCGCCCGGAGATACGCCAGGGAGAGTCGCTGTAGATGGCCGCCTCGCCCGGATATATGAAGCTGCGACCAAGCTCCTTGTGCTCCACCTGCTTCCAGAAACCACGATCATGCAGGTGTGCATCGTCAAGCAGCGCCTCCGGGGCACGCACCGCCCCCCAGGTAAAGCCACGTTCCTGGGCAGCGTGGTAAACCTCTTCTGCAGGCAAGCTGGCAATGAAGTTGGCGATAAGGTCATCGATGATGTGAGACGCATTCTCCGCAATCACCGCCGGGTCCTGGTATTTGGGGTCCTTGAGATCACCGGCCATGCCATAGCTATCCAGCAGTTCTGCTAACTCCTTGACGAACTTCGGGTTCAGCCGTCCCCCGACCAGCGCGCAGACATACGTGCCGTCCTTGGCGCGAAACTGGGTTCGGGATGTTGGACCCGCAGCATGATGACGACCTGTCTGGCGTCGCAGCACCTCGCCTCGGTAGACATAGTTGGCGATCGCCGCCTCAGTCGTCAGCGCACAGGCCTCGTGTATGGACACGTCGATATACTGCCCGTGCCCAGAGACCGTTCGGTGGACAAGAGCTGCCATGATCGCCATGGTCGCGTAGTGACAGCCCATGTGCCACGCATTCCCACCACCTGGCGCGATGGGCGGTGCATTGGGTACGTCCGCTTCGTCATAGCCGGAGGAGGCCATCTCGCCGCCCGCCGCCATGTGAAGCAGATCGCTGGAGAGGTAATCCCGCCACGGGCCGGTCTGGCCGAACGGCGTCAGCGAGCACAATATCAGCCGGGAGTTCTGTTCGCGGAGAGCCGCATAATCGAGCCTCAGGGACGCGAGGAATCCCGGTTGGAAGGTTTCCAGAATGACGTCCGATGTCGCCGCCAGACGCCCGAACAGCTGGCGCCCGTCTGCAGTTTCCAGATTGAGGGTAATGCCGCGTTTGGACGTGTTGTAGTACCAGAAAGACAGGCTGCGCTCCGGGTGAGGGATGTCGTCGAGAAACGGCCCTACGCGGCGGTTGCGCTCACCACCAGGGGGTTCGATCTTGACCACGTCGGCGCCAAGATCGCCGAGCAACTTGCCGCAGAAGTGGCCTGTTTCATCCGCGAGCTCCAGGACTCTCAAGCCTGCAAACGTGCCCGGCAGGGTCTGGGCATCCGTCACTGGAGCATGTCCTCCATATAAGGAAAGCGCGCACGCCTGGTGGGCCAGAACGTGCCGTCGTCGAAGCCTGCGCGGAGCTCTTCATGGCTATAGCCCAGCAGGCCTTCGACGATCTCCCGCGTGTGCTGGCCAATTAGCGGCGCAGGCAGATGATTCGACGCCGGGGTTTCCGAAAGTTTGAACGGAGCGTTCTGCACCTTGTGCAGTCCCAGCGCCGGATGCTCCATAGCCAGATACATCTGCCGGTGGCGCAACTGAGGGTCATGCTCCACCCGGTCTTCCGCACTCTGTACGGGAAGGGCGCGAACACCAGCGGCTTGGCAGCGCTCCGTCAGTTCGTACTTCCCCAGCGTCGTGCTCCACGCCTCGATGTGCTCGTCCAGTTCCTCCTGGTGCCGCAGGCGTCCGGCAACCGTGGCGAATTTTTCTGCCGTGGCCCAGGACGGCGTGCCCATCACCTGCACCAGTCGCTGCCATTCGTCATCCGAGTGGCAGACAATCACGCACCAGTCGTTGTACTCGCCAGGATGCGTGCGATAGGCGTTGTGTGGTGCAACTGTTGGCCCACGGTAGTTGTTGACCTGAGGCGTGCCGGGCCAGTGCGCACGATTGCCCGGAGGAAAGCCCGCTCTACGCGACCCGCGCCCGTTCACCGTGAAGTCCAACAGTGCCGGACCGTTGAGGGGAACACTCGATACCATCTGAGACAAGTCGATGTGCTGGCCTCGCCCCGTCATGTTGCGATGGTAGAGGCCGGTCAGGGCACACATCGCCCCGTACATGCCGCCGGTGTCGTCCATGTACGACCAACCCCAGCCAGCCGGCGGTTTGTCGGGCAAGCCGGAGAGATAGGTCAGTCCCGACACCGCCTGCGCGACGGGACCGAACGTGGTGTAGTGGTGATTGCGACCGGTGTGGCCGTAGCCCGACATCGATACATAGACGATATCCGGCTTGATCTTGCACAGCTCCTCGTAGCCAAGGCCCCAGCTTCGCAGCACGCGCGACGAGAAGTTCTCGATCACGATGTCCGAGATGGCGATCAGCCGCCTCGCGACCTCGAGGCCCTTAGCGCTTCGTACGTTCAGGCTGACGCTCTTCTTGTTGGCATTTGTGTCGTTGAAGTTTCCCGAAGTATTCAGGTTGACCTCGACATTCCGCGGTGTGGTGGTACTTGGCAGCCTGCCGCGCTCGCTCTCCGGCCATTCGATCTTGACGACTTCGGCGCCAAGAGCCCCCAGCCATCGCGTGGCCCATGGGCCGGCCCTCACCCAGCTGAAGTCCACCACGCGAATGTTTTCCAGCGCTCGCGGTCGAGACATGGCGTCGTTCTCCTTTGGCGCCGTCCCGCTCGTCATGCTGGGCGAAGGGCCGCCGTTCGACGTTTGGCTATGACCTTCGGGCGATGTCCGCTCTATCCCCAGGTGGCCTGACCGCCAACAGCCGTAATGGTGATGTGCCCCATCGTCGTATCGGCCTTGGCGCCATGCCAGTGGCGTTCACCGGCCTTGATGTGCACGACATCACCCACATTGATCTCACGCTGCTCATGCTCCGTCGCCACCATGCCGGAGCCTGAAGTCACGACCAGGATCTGGTCACAGTTGTGCGTATGCCAACCCGTCGTGCAGCCCTGGCTGAAGTTCACCACACTGCAGTTGTAGTTCGCGGAGTCCCCGGGTTCGATGATGGTCTGGCGCGACCGGGAAACCGGCCCAGTCCACCCTTCAATCCGATCAGCGCCTTCCACTGGGACATTCGGTATGTTTCGCAGCGTTACGACCTTCATGACGTTCCTCTCCTCATGTTTACGGATCCAAGGTATCCGAATTCCGTTCCTCAGCACGCCCGGCCGCTTGCGTCAGGGATGTGGCCCCCACGGCGCCGCATGGAGCAGTTTCACCTCCTGCGACATCACCAGCGGACGAAATTTACTCGCGAAACCGACGACGAAGTCGGCGTTGGCAAACACCGCCTCCCAGTGCGCACGACGGTCTGCGTCATCGTCGAACTTCCAGAGATGCACAAGCTGGTTGATCATCCCGGTATCGCTTTGGAAGTACCCCACAAGCTTTTTGTCGTGGCCGCCTTTCTGTAGCGCCGGAAAGCCAAGCTCCTGGTAGAGCTTCACCGCTTCAGCCATCTTCCCCACATAGAGCGTGTAGGTCCGCATTTCGTAGAGAGCCATCGGTAGTCTCCTGCCTGATCCTGATGCGCCAGCCTAACGCCGTCAAATCGGGCCGGCCAGTTCCGCTTGGAGCAGAAAGGCTCTATCGGTATCGCGACGACACAGGAGTAGCCACCTCATGCCACGCCTACGTTTCGGCGCCTTTCTCGCCCCGCATCATCCCGTCGGCGAGCATCCTATGTTGCAGTTCCGCCGCGACCTCGATCTTGTCGAGCTCCTCGACAAGCTGGGCTACGACGAATTCTGGTGCGGCGAGCACCACTCCAGCGGCTGGGAAATGATTGCGTCGCCCGAGATGTTCCTCGCTGCCGCAGGAGAGCGTACCAGGCGCATCAAGCTGGCGACTGGGGTCGTCTCCCTGCCCTATCACCATCCGTTCAATGTCGCGCAACGCATAGTGCAGCTCGACCACATGACGGGTGGACGCGCTATCTTCGGCTCGGGGCCCGGCGCGCTGGCGTCGGACGCGCACACACTCGGCGTCGATCCGATGGTGCTGCGTGATCGCCAGGACGAGGCGATCGGCGTCATCCGCCGACTGTTCAACGGCGAACGCGTCACCGCCAGGTCGGAGTGGTTCACGCTGCAGGATGCAGCGCTGCAATTGCTGCCGTTGCAGGAGGAGATGGAATTCGCAGTCGCCTCGCAGATAAGCCCGTCCGGCATGACGCTCGCCGGCAAGCATGGGATCGGCATTATCTCCATCGGATCGCTGTCCGAGGAAGGTCTGAACGCGCTTCCAACCCAATGGAGCTTCGCCGAAGCTGCGGCTGCGAAACATGGCAAGACGGTGGACCGCAAGAACTGGCGCGTGCTGCTGAGCTGGCATATCGCCGAGACGCGCGAGAAGGCGCGCGCCGAGGCCCGCGATGGCCTGATGCGGCATCACAACGAGTACATCACCGGCACGCTGCAGCGCCCCGGGTCACGGCCATTCAGAACGCCCGATGAGGCGGTCGACAAGACAGCGTTCTCAGCCGGCGCTGTGTCCACGATCGGCACGCCAGACGATCTGATCGAACGGATCAAGTCGGTGCTGGAGCTCAGCGGCGGGTTTGGCACCGTCGTCGGTTTCGTGCACGACTGGGCCAATCCGGAAAACACCATGCGAAGCTGGGACATGGTGGCGCGCTACGTCGTGCCGGAGATCAACGGCTACCTGGCCGGACTGCGGAAGTCGCAGGACTTCGTCACCAACAACCGCGCAGTGTTCGAGCGCTCGCGTGAAGCGATCATGGCCAAGATCGCCGAAAACGAGGCCGCAGTCGCCGCATTGGCGGTCACGCGCTCGCCCATGTTGAGCGCGTCCGCCAGCAACGTGCCCGACCTGACGAAAGTCCGGACGGGAACATGAGGTCCGATCAATGAGCGGACCGCTCGCCGGCCTGCGTGTGCTTGATCTGACCACCGTGCAGATGGGCCCCTGGTGCACGCGTATCCTCGCCGACTATGGCGCCGACATGATCAAGGTCGAGGCACCGGAGGGCGACTCCTCCCGCTATACCGGCGTGCCGCGTCATCGCGGCATGAGTGGCAGTTTCCAACACAACGCGCGCGGCAAGCGCAGCATTGCCATGGACCTCAAGCAGCCGGCGGCGCGCGAGGCGCTGCTTCGACTGGTGCCAACTGTCGAGGCGTTCGCCTCGAACATCCGCCCGCAGGCGCTCGCGCGGCTCGGTCTCGACTATGAATCAGTGAAACAGCTCAACCCGTCCATCGTCTATCTCAGCATGGTCGGCTACGGCAGCGGTGGTCGCTATGCCGGACGCCCGGCTTACGATGACCTGATCCAGGCGGCCTCGGGCATTCCAATGCTGCTGCAGCGCTCGACGGGCCAGCCGCGCTTCATTCCGATGGCTGCCATCGATCGCATCGTCGGTTCGGCGGCGGCCAATGCTCTGCTCGCGGGATTGCTGGCCCGCGCGCGCACCGGCATTGGCCAGCGGATCGAGGTCCCGATGTTCGAAACCATGGCGCAGTTCGTGCTGGCCGAACACATGCAGGGCACTACCTTCGATCCTCCGACCGGCCCGCCCGGTTACGCGCGCACGCTGTCGCAGCATCGCCGACCCTATCAGACCAAGGACGGTTTCATCGCAGTGCTGCCCTACAACGATGGCCAATGGCGCCGCTTCTTCGAGGCCATCGGCAAGGCGCATGTTGTGGAGAGCGACCCACGCTTCGCCGACATCACTGCTCGCACGGCGAACATCGATGCGCTTTACGAGATGCTCAGTGAGGAGCTGAAACATCGCACGACCGATGAGTGGCTCGATCTGCTGCAGCAGAATGACATTCCGTGCATCCGTCCGCATACACTGGAGAGCCTGCTCGAAGACCGTCACCTTGCTGACGTTGAGTTCTTTCGTTTCGAGGAGCATCCTTCCGAAGGCCGCATCCGCACCATGCGCGAGCCCAGCACCTGGTCGGAAAACGTGCCGCCGACCGGCCGCTTCGCCCCTCGTCTAGGCCAGCACACGCGAGAGGTCCTCACGGAGGCAGGCTACACGCCAGGTGAGATCGATGCGCTGATTGCTCAGCGGGCGGTCATGACGGACGCCGCGAGGGGCTGAAGCCAAACAAGGAGTGCCAACATGAAGATCGGTGTCTTTTCCACATTCATGTCGCCGCTGGCCACGCCACAGATGATCCGCGATTTTGGGCGGCGCGCCGAAGACATCGGCCTCGACTCGATTTGGATGGGCGAACACGTCGCGCTGTTCGACAAGAACACCTTTGGCTACCCCGGTGCGAAGGATGGACGCATTCCCGTTCCGCCGGGCGGCGGAATGCTGGAGGTCGTCGCCACCTTCGGGTTCCTGGCGGCCGCGACGAGCAGGCTGCGTCTCGGCACCGGCGTCGCCCTCGTGCCGCAGCGCAATCCGATCTACACCGCCAAGGAGGTGTGCACTCTGGATTGGCTGTCGGATGGACGGATCGATTTCGGCATCGGCGTCGGCTGGAACAAGGAGGAGGTCGAGGCCTGCGGCTATCGCTGGGAAGACCGCGGCGCGCGCTGCGACGAGTTCCTGGAGGTCATGCAACGGCTGTGGACCGAGCCGGTGGTCGACTATGCGGGAAAGTGGGTGAAGTTCGAGACTTGCCGGTTGGATCCGAAGCCGATCCAGAAACCACACGTGCCGATCATCGTCGGCGGCTACGTCGAGGCGGCCTTGCGTCGGGCCGTGCGCTTCGGCGCAGGCTGGTACGGCTTCAATCGCGATCCAGCCGGCACGAAAGAGATGCTCAACCAACTCGATGCGGCGTTTGGGAAAGCCGGTCGAAAGCGCGGCAAGGAGTTCCAGATCATCATCACACCGCCCGTCTCAATGCCCATGGACGCGATGCAGGAATATGCCGAGGTCGGGGTTGATCGCCTGGTAGTCAACCTGGGAAGCCAACGACCCGAACGCATCGACCAACGCCTGGTCGAAATCGACAAACTCGTGAAGACGATCCGCTGAATGTCGCTTTGAACTCACGGGAGGAAAGAATGGCGGACAAGATCCGGCTCGGCCTCATCGGTGCCAGCGTGAAGGGCACGTGGTCGGCGCGCTCCCATCTGCCGGCGGTACGGGCCAGTCAGGATGTGGAACTGACGGCGGTGTGCACCACCAAGGCCGACAGTGCCGAGGCAGCACGACAGGCTTACGGCGCACGGCTGGCCTTCGACGACTATCACAAGATGGTCGCCTCGCCGGAGATCGACGCAGTCGCCGTCGTTGTGCGCGTGCCATCTCACTACGCGCCTACCAAGGCGGCGCTAGAGGCCGGCAAGCACGTCTATTGCGAATGGCCGCTCGGACGGACGACAACAGAGGCAGTGGAGCTCGCGGAGTTGGCAAAGGCGAAGCGACTCGTCACCGCGGTCGGCGTGCAGGCCCGTGTCAATCCTGCGCTGATGCACATGAAGGAACAGGTGCAGGCCGGGTTCGTCGGCGAGGTGCTGGCCGTTCACGTCAGCCTGCTGCGCGAGGGCGTACTGTCGCGACCGTCGCACCGCACCTGGCAGACGAGATGTCGAGCTTGGCGCCAACACGCTGACCATTGCAGCCGGCCACACGGTCGACGCCCTGCGCTTCGTCGTCGGTGACCTCAGTCGGCTGTCCGCCGTGGTGGCGACGCAGGCGAACCAATGGCTCGACACCGGCACCGGGACACTGCTCGATGTAACTTCGCCCGACAACGTGCTGCTGACCGGCCGCCTGGCGAATGGTGCCGTTATATCGGTTCACGTCGGCGCCATCCCGTTCGCAGGCAGTGGCTATCGCATGGAGATCTATGGTCGCGAAGGTACGCTGGTCGCAACGGGCGAGGATTCGCCCCAGTTGGGCAAAGTTCTGCTTCACGGCGCGAAGCGAGACAACAAGCTCGCGCCGATGCCGGTGCCGGAGCGGTTCACGATCGCCGCGCCCGGTACTCCATCAGGCGAGGCCAGCAACGTCGGTCAGATGTATACGCTGTTCGCTCAGGCCATCCGGAGCGGCAGGAGCCAGCAGCCAACCTTCGAGACCGCAGTCGACCTGCATCGCCTGATCGACGCCATCCGACAGGCATCAGATGGCGGTTGCGAGGTGAGGCTGGCGTAGGTCCGCTGCTATCTTCAGCTGCTTGCCGAAATAGTCGGTGATGTCGGTCCACAGCACAAAGGCTGGCTTCTCGCGATAGCTGGGCCGGTAATCGGCTAGGAAGGCGTGGCCCGCGTCCTTGTAGATCTTGGTCGTGACATTCTTGCCGGATGCCACGGCGCGCTGCATCAACTCCGCCTCCATCGCGACCGGTGGGTTCTGGTCTTCCTCGCCGAACACCGCGAACAGCGGGCAGTGCAGGTTCTTGACGAGGTCGAGGATCGGTGTCGGCCGCGCCGCCGTTGTTTCCGCGTCCGGGGTGGCTCGGTGGATAAAGCCGCCCCAGCAGTCGATCGCTGCGTCAACTTTGCTGCTGCTGCAGGCGAACAGCAACGTGTGCCGGCCGCCCGAGCAGAAGCCGATCGCGCCGACCTTCGCGGTGGCGCCGGACAACCCTCGCAGATGTGCTGCGGCGGCCTCGAGATCCTGTACCGCCTGTTTGTCCGGCAGGCCAAACATGACCGGCATCACGGTGTTGATGTCGTTCGGGTCCTTCGGGCCTCCCGCGCGGGCGTAGAGGTCGGGTGCGAGAGCGTTGTAGCCGATATTGGCGAAGCGCCGAGCGAGGTCCCGGATGTGTTCGACCAGGCCGAATGCCTCATGGATGACGACGATGCCGGGACAGCTGCCGGGCTGGGCTGGCCGCGCGAGGTAGCCCGGAATGCTGTCGGCGCCGCTCTTGAAGTGGATCGCCTCGCCCTTGACACGGCTGGGATCGGTTACCGCACCCGGTATGTTCGCCATCATTTCCTCCCTGGTTGGTAGTCTTCGGCGCAATGTGACCGCGATCTTGCCCGGATGCGCGTACCGTGGCCACACTTCGCGCCAAGGCGGATGAGCACTTGATCGTCACCGAGTTTCCCCGCGCACTGCGCGAGATTGAGCACACACTGATCCCGCTGCGTGACGGCACCAACCTGGCCGCGCGCATTTGGCTACCGGCGGACGCCCACCAGAATCGCGTGCCCGCGATCCTCGAGTACCTGCCGTATCGCAAGCGGACCGGCACGTATGACCGTGACGCGCTGACGCATCCCTATCTTGCCGGCCATGGCTACGCCTGTGTCCGTGTCGATATCCGAGGCAGCGGCGAATCAGACGGCCTGTTATTCGATGAGTACGCCCGACAGGAGCAGGACGACGCGCTCGAGGTCATCGAGTGGCTCGCATCGCAGCCCTGGTGCAATGGCGCCGTTGGCATGATGGGCATTTCCTGGGGCGGGTTCAACGCGCTGCAGGTCGCGGCGCGGCGCCCTCCGGCATTGAAGGCGGTCATAACGATCTGCTCGACCGACGACAGGTATCGTGACGACGTGCACTACATGGGTGGAGCGCCGCTGCGCGCCGGTCTGGGTTGGGCTGCATTCCTGTTCGGCACGATGTGTCATCCGCCCGATCCCGTGCTTGTCGGCGATCGCTGGCGATCGATGTGGCTGGAACGGCTGAACAATCTGCCGCTGTTCCTCGAGCGTTGGATGCGGCACCAATGGCGAGACGAATACTGGAAGCACGGTTCGGTGTGCGAGGACTACGGGGCGATCCAGTGTCCGGTCTATGCTGTCGGCGGTTGGACCGATGGCTATACCAACGCCATCCCGCGTTTGCTCTCGCACCTGACGGTGCCGCGCAAGGGCCTGATCGGACCCTGGGCGCACGCCTATCCGCATTTTGCCCTACCCGGTCCGCAGATCGGGTTTCTGCAGGAGGCACTGCGGTGGTGGGATCGTTGGCTCAAGGACATCGACACCGGCGTGATGGATGAGCCCATGCTGCGCGCATGGATGACGGAGAGCGTGGCTCCGGCGCCATATCACGAGGAACTGCCGGGCCGATGGATCGCCGAGCCATCCTGGCCACCGCCGAACATCGCGGTGCATCGCCTGTATCTAACCGATGACGGACTGCGGCCGGGCGATGCGCCCCTGACGCCGCGGGATGTCTGCTCACCGCAAACGGTTGGGAAGCACGGCGGCGCCTGGTGTCCGTTTGGCCGAGGAGCGGATCAGGCCGGCGATCAGCAGGAGGACGATGCACGGTCGCTGGTGTTCGATACCGCGCCTCTCGCCACGCGCATCGAGATCCTCGGAGCACCGGTCGTTACGCTTGATGTCGCCGCCGACAAACCGGTTGCCAACCTGGTCGTCCGTCTCTGCGACGTGCGTCCCGATAAGGCGTCGCTGCGGGTCAGCTACGGAATACTGAACCTTGCGCACCGCGACGGACATGAGACGCCAGCGCCATTGGTGCCAGGGCGCCGCTATCAGGTGCGCATCCAGTTGAATGATGCGGGCGTCGTGTTTCCGGCCGGCCACAGGATCAGAGTGGCGATCTCCACCAGCTACTGGCCGATGATCTGGCCAACTCCGGAGAAGGCGACCGTAACGGTGCTCGGCGGAATACTCGAACTGCCGGTGCGCGCTGCCGCCGCCGCGGATGCGCTGCTGCCAGTGCTGCCAGGGCCGGAGACCGCCACACCCGAGCCGACCACAGAGCTCGGTCAGGGTGCCGTGCGCATTGACAGGCTCGGACTTGAATTGGCTGCCGAGAGCAGCTTCGACGCGCACATCGACGAGGATGATCCCCTCAGTGCTGTCGTTGAAATGCGCCAATCGCAGACGATCTCGCGCGGTGAGTGGCGAACGCGTATCGAGACGCAGACACGAACGTCGTGCACCCGTGACACGTTCTTGCTGCGGGCCTCGATGCAGGCATTCGAAGGCGACGTCGAGGTCTGCGCTCGCGAGTGGGACTGCCGCGTTCCACGGCGTCTCGCGTAGTCGAAAACCGAGGTCAGTCGGGCTGGCAGCCGGCTGGTGTCTTGCATTAAGTTGTCACGACATTTTATTTGCGCGGGTCGGGAAAAAGTCCTAGCTCTCCGCCGGTGCGAGCGGAGGTCCCGGCGCGACAGGTTGCGCCGGCCACGATGCAGATATCGTCTCGGGAGCTCGGGTCATGGACGGCGGCTTTACGACCAGTCGCAACGCACTCGCGGCGCACAAGCTTACGCAGTTGCGTCGGGAACCACTCGCGTGCGCGGAGTACCGGCACCTCGTGCGCCACATCAGCCTCCTCCTCGCCTACGAGGTTACACTTGCCCTGCCAGCCGAGGAGGTGAGGTTCGAGGTTCGCGGCCGGCAGGCTTCCGGCACGTCGCTGGGCATCGACCCGGTCATCGTCCCCATTCTGCGCACTGGCCTCGTCATGGCAGAGGCATTTCAAGAGGTCATGCCCCAGACACTTACCGGCCATATCGGTCTGCATCGGGACAAGGGCGATCCCAACAAAAAACTCCTCCAGTACCTCGTAAGCCTGCCCGACATGAAGGGCCGACTGGTTATGCTCCTCGATCCTGTCATCGCGACCGGCGACACCGCGTGCCGCGCCCTCGAAATTGCCAAGAGGCGTGGGGCGCAGTGCATCAGCTTCGTGAGCCTTGTCGTATCTCGCCCAGGACGCGACAGGCTCGTGCAGGAACATCCGGATGTGCATTTTTATTGCGCGGCGGTCGATGAAGCTGTCAATGAGGCAGGTCAGGTGTTGCCGGGGTTGGGCTCGGTCAGTGAGCGCTTGTTCGGGTTCAGGACCAAGCCGGCCAATATTTGAAGGATGCGACTGTGTCCGATGACCTCGAAATCATTGATCCGACTGAACTCGACCAGCAGGGCAGGAATTACTATGATGAACTTGCTTATAGTATGCGGCAGCGCATTATCAACTTCATTAGATCGGCGCCAGAACAGCCCGAAGAGCGGTGGCAGCCACTTGAGATCTTTATCGAATCGGCTCCGGACTCCACGGTGCGCGAGATATATGCCCGTATGATGTCCGTTGCCGAAGCGGCAGAAGTCCTCATGTGGAAGAACAAGCTTGAGGCGTATATCAACGGAAGACCGCCTCCGCCAAAATACGTAACGGGCAAGGGCACGAGAAATCCCTTGCAGTTTCTTGAAACGGTCTGGGGCGAGTACCTGGATCACGGCGTTCTATATCAGGACACGCTGTCTGCTTATGACGGCAAGCTGATCCCTGCCATCTATAACTATTGGAACGGCCATCCCCGGTCGGACAGCGATCGACTTCCGCTGCCGAAGAGAGATCGCACGGAAGCCATCCTGCATCGCGTCGTCGCCCATGGCCCGGATACTTTTGAGGACGTGATGCGCGCGGTTCGTGCCTACGCACGCCGGGGAGAGCGTGAGAAATAGCTATATCAATCAATGTATTACACTTCTTGATGTGGAACGAAGAGTTTTTATTTGACTGCCGGGAACCGACGGCGCATAGTTATCGCGAACTCTCGGAGACCGGACATGTCGGACATTGAAAGAAGGCCGCTGCCGACGCCGCCGTCAGAACCGCGGGCGCCGCGGCCGGAGTCCCTTTAGGCGTTGCTGTCGCTGCCTCGGCAATGACTTAACTGCCAGCGCGCTGTCGGGAGGTTGTCCGACTGCCCCAGGCGACACACGTGTAAGCCGTAATTGCATGAATCCTGCCCGCGAGGGAGCAACCATCGCCGGCCAGATACTGCCCGCGGCTGTCGCCGACAGGCCTCTATTACAGCGTAAATCCAAAGGGCCTAAGTAATGGCAATTACTTTCCCCAAGATAAATCTTCCTGAAGACTTCCGGCAGCTCTCGCCGGTACAGAAGGTGGTGTACGGCGGAGGAGCGTTGGCCGCGCTCGGGCTTTTCGCCCCGCTGGCCATGCTCGCGCTCAAGGCGGTCACCACAGCCGCAATGGCGGCCGTCATCGGCCTCGCGCTCTTCATGGGCTTCTCGGCATTGCCGCCCATCTTGCGGTGGTGGCGCATCCGAGTCCTCAAGATGATGAAGGCGACCGCACGGCAGAATCCGGTCGAAACGCTCCAATTGGAGTTGATCGACAGAAAGAAGGCCTTTGAAGCGGCTGGCGCCATGGTCGTCGCGGTGAGCGCGATGCGTGACTCGCTGCGTGAAAAGCTCGACGAGTATGTCGAAAGACACGGGGTGAAGGACGCCAGTCTGGAGCGATCGATCAACCAGTTGTCGGAATTGGTGGATCGACTCAGGGCGTCTCTCCGACAGGCTGGCATCAAGATGGAGGAGTTTGAGCGTTTCGTCGCAAGGCAGGCCGACCGTTGGAAGCTGGCGAAGGCAACCGGCGTGTTGGCGGCTTTGCTGAAAGAAAGCGGCGGTGGTGACGTCACCGATCGGTTCCTGAAGGACGAAGCGATCGACACCATCCGCGACGCGCTCAATCTATCGTTCGCCCAGATCGAGCAGATTCTGCAGAAGGACGAAGTCAGGCAAATCGTCGCGGCAAAACCAGCACCAACACGCGACTTCACCGACATGCACTTCGAGATCCCTGACGAGACCACGAGAGGCAGGCGGTGATGCGAAAGTATATCCTGGCTTTACTTGCGGCACTTGCCCTGGTGGTCCTCGCTTACCGAATAAACCATAGCGACATGGTACCGCTGACACCACCACGCGTGCTGCCAAACTTGAATGGCGTCAGCTTCCGCTGAAACACCCAACAGGAGAGAGTCATGCAGCGACGTATGTTGCTTACCGCAGTGCCGGCACTTGGCCTGGGCCTTGCGGCAAACCACGTCTGGGCGGAGACGACACCAAAACCGATGGTGGTCTCTTCGGGTGGAACCGGCGGCACCTATTATCGGCTTATGAAGGAATTCGATGAAGCAGTGCCTGGCTTGATCGTCAACACGGAGTCGGACGGTTCACTGACCAACATCGATCGTGTGATGGAAAATCAGGCAGAGCTCGGCATCACCCAGTTCGATGCGCTCTACGTTCGCGCCATGAAGGAGACGAACCTCAAGGAACGCATTCGCGTCCTGGCGCTCCTGCATTCCGAGGAAATTCACTTCATCGCCAAGTCGCCGCCGCAAAGCGATGGCGGCATCTTCGGCAACCCTTTCGGCTCAAAGCCCCTCATTCTCAATTCGGTCGATGACCTGCATGGTCGGAAGATCGGCTTGTGGGGCGGAGCCCTCGTCACCGAGCAGGTCATCGCCTCAATGACGCTGATCGGCTGGAGCCCGATGGAGTATCCCGATGAAAATGCGGCTCTCGCGGCGCTGAAAGGCGACCAGATCGACGCCATTATGGCTGTCGGCGGACAGCCGCTCGGATGGGTGAGCGAACTCTCGCGCGACTACAAGCTGCTGGGGGTGCCCGACACGATGGTGACGAGGCTGGCACCGGTTTATGAAAGGGCAACGCTGACCTACCGCAACCTCGGTCAGAACGGCGTGCAGGCACTCTCAATCCGAGCGATGCTTGTGACGCGCAACTACACGTCCAAGAGCAAGCATGATCAGCTTGAGATGATTCACGACAAGCTTGCGGCCGTTGTCGGTGATATCCGCGAAACCCGCGGTACCCATCCAAAGTGGGAGGAAATCGACCCAACGGCGGTGACCGACAAGTGGCCCATGTATCTGAGCGCGCAGGAATAGCGTCCGGAAGAAGCGGCGCCGCGCGGCTCACTGCGGTTTCTGGAACTTCAGTACGAACTCATCAACCGGCGTGGGATTGTGGAAGACGATGTCGGTTCGGGCGTCCTCGGGATGCCGCAGGAAGTTGGCATCGGCGACGAACCTGAACCCCGCGGCCTCGACCTCCGTTCGCAATGTCTGCTCAGCGATCCGGTGAAATTTCTTGCCGACCGTCGCGCCGTCTTCCGGACGCGCCGAGTGATCCGCGATCACCAGGAAGCCTCCGGGTTTCAACGCGGCGAACAGCGCCTTGTCCATCTTCCCACGATCGACGTCCATGTAGGTCGTGTCATGATAGGCAAAAAAGAAGGTGATGAGATCGAACTCGTGCAGGTCCGCAGGGACCGGATCATCTCGTCGGCGGACCAGGGCCGTGACGTTGCGCATGACCGGCGCTGTCAGTCTCGCCTGCAGCTTTTCAGACTCCGTGTCCGTCTGCCCGTAGACCTTGCCGGTCGATCCCACTGATCGCGCCATCAGTTCGGTGCTGTAGCCGGCGCCCGCTCCCATATCGAGCACGGTCCACCCGAGTTGTGCCCCGGTGAAGGTCAGAAGGTGTACCGGATCCCGCCGCTTGTCGGTCTGCCGATCGGCGTCGCTGCGGTCGGGCGACGCGATGATCGCCGCATAATCCTGTGCCAGAGCCGGCGCCACACCGCTTGCGCCGACGGCAACGAGGCCCAGCAGTGCAGCGCAGCCGGCACTGACAATGGTGCGGCGTGTGAGAGCAAGCGCCATTGCCACTCCTCCGCTGCCCAAACTACCTCCCCACCCACCGAGGTGCCCGCTTCTCCATGAACGCTGTCCTTCCTTCCTTGAAGTCGGCGCTGTTGAAGCAGGTATCCGACATCCGCTTGATCGCGGCCATGTCGCGCTGGCTCTCGTCCTTCAGCATCTCGTTGATCGTCAGCTTCGAAGCGGCCACCGACAGCGGCGCGTTGTCGGCGATCGTCCGCGCGATATCCAGCACCTCGTCGCTCAGCTCCTCGTCCTCGACCATCTTGTTGATCAGCCCGATCCGCTCCGCCTCCGTCGCGTCGATCCGCCGCGCCGTATAGAGGATCATGCGGGCATGCGCCGGTCCCACCAGGTCGATCAGTCGCTTGATCGAATCCGGCGCATAGGCGACCGAAAGCTTCGCCGCCGGAATGCCGAACTGGCTGTCCACCGCGGCGATCCGCATATCCGCCTGCATCGCGATCGCCAGCCCGCCGCCCAGGCAGAAGCCACGGATGCGCGCGATCACCGGCTTGGGGAACGCGGCATACTTGGCACGCCCCACACCTGCCAGCCGGTCGTACTCCTGTTGCGCGTCGGCATTGGACCGATGCTTCTCGAACTGGCTGATGTCCGCTCCCGACACGAACGCCTTGTTGCCCGCGCCGGTCAGGATCACCACCCGCACCGAGCCGTCCTCGGCGAACTCGTCCAGGATCTCGCCGAACCCGGTCCACATCTCCAGCGACATCGCGTTGCGCTTCTCGGGCTGATTGAACGTGACCAGCCCGACGCCGTCGTCCTTCGCCGCCAGCATTTTCCCCCCGGCGTACTCCCGGGTGATGCCGCCGCTGGGAAAATCGTTCATCTCAGATCGCTCCCTTCTTGCGCATCGCGGCGATCTCGTCCGCGGAATACCCGACCGACGCCAGCACCTCGTCCGTGCTCGCCCCCTGTTCCGGCGTCGCCATGCGGATGTCCTTGGAGAACCCGGTCATGCTGATCGCCGACGCCACCACATCCGCATCGCCGATCACCGGCGAGTGCATCTTCGTCGCCATGCCGAGATGCTTCACCTGCGGATCGGCGAACACCTGGTCGATCGAGTAGATCGGCCCGCACGGCACGCCCGCGTCTTCCAGCAGCTCAATCCAATATTCCGAGGGCTTGTGCTTCGTCACCTCGCCGATCGCCGCATTGATCTCCTTGCGGTGGCCGCTGCGTGACTTCTGGTCCTTCCACTCCGGCTTGTCCTTCCACTCCGGCTTGCCGAGGGCATCGCAGAAGCGGCCGAATACGCGGGCCGAACTCGCGGCGATGTTGATGTGCCCATCGGTAGTCGGGAACACCCCGGTCGGGATCCCCGTCGGATGATCGTTGCCCGCCTGCGGCGCCACCTCCTTGGCGATCAGCCAGCGCGACGCCTGGAAGTCCAGCATGAAGATCTGCGCCTCGAGCAGCGACGTCGTCACCCAGCGTCCCACACCGGTTCGCTCGCGGTCGAAGATCGCCATCATGACGCCCAGCGCGAGCAGGTTGCCCGCCGTCAGGTCGTCGATCGGAATGCCGACGCGGACCGGCCCCTGGCCCGGCAGACCAGTGATCGACATCAGCCCGCCCATGCCCTGCGCGATCTGATCGACCCCGGCGCGCAGCCCATACGGGCCGTCCTGCCCGAACCCGCTGATGCTGCCGTAGACGATGCGCGGGTTCACCGCCTTCACGTCGTCATACGCCACCTTCAGCCGGTGCTTCACCTGGGCGCGCATGTTCTCGAGGACGATGTCGGCGGTCTTCGCCAGCCGCATGAACGCGGCATGCCCCTCGGGCGACTTCAGGTTCAGAGTGATCGCGCGCTTGTTGCGGTGCAGGTTCTGGAAGTCGAAGCCATGGCGGTTGCCGGTGATCTCCTCACCGTCGGTCGCCGGCGGCTCGATCTTGATGACATCCGCGCCCCAGTCGGCGAGATGCCGCACCGCGGTGGGCCCCGCGCGGGCATGTGTCAGGTCCAACACCTTCAGTCCGCTCAGCGGCAGGCGGGTCTGCGCCTGGCTCAGTGCGGATTTGTCAGCGGGGCTCTCCGGCATCCCTCGTCTCCTCTCGGTCTGGCGCCGATACTCCGCCGCAATCGCCAAACGCTCAAGAGGCTGGCGGCTCTCCAGACAAGGCCCGCAATGCGTCCTGACAGGCGGTCTTCAAGGTGGGCAGGTCGCGTTCGATCAGCAACCAAATGCGGGTCAGATCGATGATGTCGTATTCGTGCCGGAGCCGATTGCCGACACCACGTATCTCCCGCCATGGAATATTGGGTTGCAGCGTGGTGGCGATGTCGCCAAGCCTGATGGCCGCCTCGCTGATGATCATCAAGGCGTACTTGACGGCGAAGACGACCTGATCGTTCGTTGCGAAGGTCCTCGCATCCATGCCCTGCGTGAAGCGCTCGATGGAGTCGATGTTCTCGATGATGTCCGTGAAGCGCTGGGCCGGATCGCTAGAAGGCACGCACCGCCTCGCGTTCCGCGCTCTGGCGCACGAGCGGCTTCAGAGCCCGCTCCTCCACCAGATCGACGGGTGATCCCAGCAAGTCGGCAATCAGGTTCTCGATCCTGATCACGTCGAGCAGCGACAACGGGCGGGTGTCGTCGAACGACGCCAGCAGGTCGACATCGGACCCCATCGCCGCTTCCCCACGGGCTGTGGAGCCGAACAACGATAGCCGCGTGAGGCCGGCCGCTCGTAGCTCCGGTTCGTATGCGCGTAGTGCGGTGATAACGGCTTCCGGCGTCATGTTCCTATACTACACCAGCATGAGGGCGGCCCCAACATCTGTGACAGCGCGGGTCTTCGCATGAACGCGGTCGACCTGGCACTGGTGCTGGCGGTCGATGGCTCCGCCAGCGTCACTTACGACGAGTTCGGCCTGATCGCCGGCGGCATGGCGGCCGCCCTGCGCGAGCCGCCGATCATTGCCGGCCTGATCGGCGGCCCCGCGAAGGCCAGCCTCTGTTCGCTGCTGCTCTGGTCCGGCGCTGGCGCACAGGAGGTGATAGCCGACTGGACACTGATCGCGTCGGAAGCCGATGCGCGCGCTTTCGCCGACGCGGTGGACAACATGCCGCGCATCGTGCCGGCCGGGCAGACCGCGATCGGTGAGGCACTGCTCGCATCACTGACACTGCTCAGCCACATTCCCGACACGCCGGCACGGCAGGTCGTGAACGTGATCGGTGACGGCAGATCGAACGACGGCATCGCTCCGGGACCGATCCGCGACCGGATGGCCGCCGCGGGCGTCACCATCAACGGGCTCTGCATCCTCCATGAGGAGCCCGACCTGCTGCAGTCCTACACGCGCGACGTGATCGGCGGCCCAGGCGCCTTCGCTGTCACCTGCCAGGACTACGCCGCCTTTGCCGCGGCGATGAAGCAGAAGCTGGCGCGCGAGATCAACGCTCCGATCGTGTGACGAATCATCGTGTGACGAACCAAATGGCCACGGCTGCGTTACAGTACGTGGTGGGGAGAGGAGCGTCGACATGGGTGCCCGGGTGGCTGAACTGACCGATGCAGGCGAGGACGACGCGATTGAGACCGTTCGCGACGACGCCCCCGCCAAGACCCCTCCTTCCAAGACTTCGGGCGAGGATCAGGACGACATGCCGCTCCCCACGGAGCCGCGCACGATCTTCCTGGGCGGACTGTTCCTGCTCGCCTTGCTCGCAGCACTCTATGTCGCGTCGCCGATCGTGCTGCCGGTAGTGCTGGCGATCGTATTGAAGCTTCTGCTGCAGCCGTTGGTGCGGCTGACCGATCGCGCCGGTCTGCCGCACGCCCTCGGTGCTCTGCTGGCGATCCTCCTGCTGGTGGCGGCAATCGCTGCGTTGATCAGCGGCGTCGCCGGTCCGGCCACGGCGTGGGCCGGCAAGCTGCCCGAGGCAATCCCGCAGATCCAGCAGCAGCTCGCCATCCTCGCCCGCCCGATCAGTTCGTTCCAATGGATGATGGGGCAGTTGCAGAACGTCGGCGGGGTAGGCGTCGGCGTGCCGCAGGCGCCACAGGAGCACTCGTTCAACGTCATGGGGGCGCTGTTCAGCGGAACCACTGAGGTTGCGGCCGGCCTGTTCACCACCCTGGTGGTGCTGTTCTACCTTCTCGTGTCGGGCGAGACGTTCATGCGTCGCTTCGTCGAGATCCTGCCGACCTTCGCGGAGAAGCGTCAGGCCGTTGAGATCACGTTGGATGTCGAGCGGCACATCTCGGCCTATCTGATCACGATAACGCTGATCAATTTCGTCGTCGGTCTGCTGACACTAGGCGTGATGTGGGTATGCGGCGTGGCCAATCCGCTGCTGTGGGGTGTGATCGCCTTCGTGGTGAACTTCGTGCCCATCCTTGGGCCGATGGTCGCTCTGGTGGTCTTCCTGATGGCGAGCGTGCTGTCACTCGGCGTCACCTGGTGGGCATTGCTGCCCGTCGGGCTGTATTTCGTGGTCCACGTGGTGGAGGGCGAGATCGCCACACCGATGCTGATGGCGCGCCGCTTCACCATCAATCCGGTGGCTGTGATCCTCGCGCTGATCTTCTGGTACTGGATGTGGGGCGTGCCGGGCGCAATCCTTGCGGTGCCGATGCTGGCGATCATCAAGATCGTCTGCGACGACCTGCGCCCGCTGCGTGCCTTCGGACACTTCCTCGAGGGCTGACGCAGGCGACGCAAAGTCGCCCGCGTCGCGTTCAGGCTACGGCCGCGCCTCCAGGATCATGTTGAACGGTGTCTCCGTCGCGCGCCGCACTTTGCGGAAGCCGCCGTCGGAGATGACCCCGCGCAGTCTCGCCTCACCGGCCTGGGCGCCGAGTGCCGCACCCGACCTCCTGCGACAGCGACGTCGGTACGCAGACCATGGTTGAACCGGCGTAATACAGTCGTCCCACTGGATTGAGATTGTCCTCCAGCCGATCGCCCGCCATCGGCTCGACGATCATCCAGGTGCCGTCGGGCTTCAGCGATTGCCGGACATGCGCCGCGGCGCCGGCCGGATCGCCCATGTCGTGCAGGCAATCGAAGAACGTGACAAGGTCGAAGCCCGTGCCGGGGAACTCCTTCGCCTTCGCCACCTCGAAACGCGTGTTGGCAAGAACGTTGTGCTCTTGTGCATGCGCGCGCGCATTCTCGATGGAGCTCGGATGGAAGTCGTAACCGACGAATTTCGAGTTCGGGAACGCCTTTGCCATCAGCACCGTGGACCAGCCATGCCCACAGCCGACGTCGGCCACTTGCGCACCGCGCTGCAGTTTTTCAACCACGCCTTCGAGCGCCGGAAGCCAATTGGCGACCAGGTTGTTGTGGTAGCCAGGCCTGAAGAACCGCGCCACGGCACAGAACATGCACCCGATATGATCGTCCCATGGCACGCCCCGACCAGTCTTGAATCCGTCCTGCACCTTCGGCTGCGCATCTATGAGTGATGCCATCAGATCGAAGGCACCCATCATGTAGACCGGGCTGTCCTCATCGGCGAAGACCATGGCCTGCTCGGGCGGCAGTGTGAACTTTCCGCTGGCGGGCTCGTAGCTCAGATAGTTGGATGCTGCCTGCTGCGACAGCCACTCGCGCAGATAGCGCTGGTTGACACCGACTTCCTGCGCCAGCTCGGCGCAGGTCATGCTGCCCTTGGCGTGCAGCGCCTTATACAGTCCGAGTGAATCACCGATACGTACCAAGCTGATGGTAGCGGCACCTCCCAGGTCGCCCAACATCTGCCCGATGAATTGATGCAGTTTTCCTTCGTCGACCATTGTGACTCTCCCCAGGTTTCTTGATCCGGTACACCGACAGACAGACGCTCCTCGTGGACGCCTGTCCTGTCGTGCCTATCACACAGATGGATTCACGGTTTCGTCAACCGTCTCGGCCGGTTTCGTGTGGGCCATCCGGGCCTTTGTTGAACGCGTCAGACAATACGCGGTCGGCAGGGCCAAGGTGGCGGTGTCACCTCTCGGTCGGCGATCAGCTCCCGAAGAACCGCATGAACCATTCCAGCACCTGCTCCGGCGCCTCCTCGTTCACGTAGTGCCCAGTCGGCAGCGCCTCGCCGCGCACGTCCTCCGCGCGCAGCCGCCACAGTGAGAGCGGATCGGCGAAGCGCCGCCCCACGCTGCTGCTCTTCCCCCAGAGCACGAGGATCGGCATCGCGAGCTTGCGGTGCAGGTCGGCGGTATCCAGTTCGCAGTCGATAGTCGCTGCGGCGCGATAGTCGGCGCACGAACCGCGGATCGTCTTCTCGTTAAAGCAACGGACATACTCGTCCCAGATCTCAGGCGGGATGTGGTTCAGATTGGCGGTCAGCTTCAGCAGCTTCTTGCGCATGAACCAGTCGGCCGGAACGCTGCCCAGCATGCGCTCGGGGAAGTCGTAGGGCTGCGCCATGAACGGCCAGTGCCAGCCGCCGATCGCGCCCTGCTTGTCCATCGCCGCCCACATGTCGAGCGTCGGCACGATGTCGATGATCGCGGCCTGCTCCACCTTGTCCGGATGGTCGAGGCACATGCGATGCGTGGTGCGCCCGCCACGGTCATGTCCGGCGACAAAGAAGCGGCTGTAGCCGAGGGCCTGCATCACCTCGACCTGGTCCTGCGCCATCGCGCGGAACGAGTAGTTGACGCTGCCCGGTTCCTCGGGCGGGGCGGAGCTGTCGCCATAGCCGCGCAGGTCGGCGGCCACGACGTGGAAGCTTCTCGGCCAGTTGCGGCGCCACCGCGTGCCAGGAGGCGTGTGTCAGCGGGTTGCCGTGCAGCAGAAGCAGCGGCGGTCCGCTGCCGCCATGGCGCAGGCGAATGCGAGCGCCGGAGGTGTCGATGTCGGTGAGGGTGAAGCCGGGCATGATGGACATTGGCGATGGGTTCCGTCTGTGCCGTTCCTGCTGTCCGTTATAGACACGTCGGTCTGCCACGATAGTCCAGGCGGCAGCTAACCTGATCGAGGACTGTATGCGCGAGGTGAGCGCCTGCGAGGCAACGAACAAATTCGGCCAGTTGCTCGACTGGGTGGAGCAGGGCGAGGAGGTGACCATCACGCGCCACGGCAAAGAGGTCGCGCGTCTGGTGCCCGCCAGAGGCAGCTTCAATCGCGAAGCCGCTCACGCGGCTGCCCGACGCATCCGCGAGATGAGCAAGGGCGTCACCCTCGGTGGTCTGAAGACCAAGGAACTGATCGACGAAAGACGTCAGTGAGTCTGGTCCTCGGCCCGTCACTGGCGCTCAGTTGGTACTTTGAAGACGGGCGCATCGCGGAAGCCGATGCTGTGCTCGATGCGGTTGTGGACCAGGGAGCGGTCGTCCCAGCGCTTTGGCGACTGGCGTGCCGCCACCTCACTTGGTCTAACTGTGCTGGGATACCAGCCGGGATGATGCGGCATCGGGCGTGGATCCAGGCGCGCCAAACCTGCAGCGCGCTCGATCGCTGCCGCTGACCACGCGAACCAACGCGCAGGGCTGGAGAGCAACCCGCCATCAGGCTAAGTCTGCAGCGACAAATCACGGAGGAGGAACCGAAATGCCCATCACCGGCGATCTGCTCACTGGCGCCCTGTCCGCCATCGCCTTCATCCCCTGCGCGATGGCCGCGGTGACGCCAACCCCCGCCCCCCAGTCCCGCCGCCGCGAGGCCGTGGTCAACGGCAGGCGCGTCAAGACCGTCGACGTCCACGCCCATTGCATCGTCCCGGCGGCCGCCTCGGTGATAAACCACCCGCTCGAATCCCCGGGCCTGCTGATGCACGACACCAGCACCCGCATCGCCGCGATGGATGCGCAGGGCATCGACGTCGAGGCGCTCAGCATCAACCCCTACTGGTATCGCGCCCCCCGCGACGCCGCGGCCGAGCTGATCAAGATCCAGAACGAGACGCTGACACAATTCTGCGCCGCCAGCCCCGACCGCTTCGTCGCCTTCGCGACCGCCGCCCTGCAGCATCCCGACCTCGCCGCCGAGCAGGTGGAATATGCGGTGAAGCAGCTCGGCTTCCGTGGCGTCGGTGTCGCCGGCAGCGTCGCGGGCGAGGAACTCGCCAACCCTCGCTTCCATCCCTTCTGGGCCAAGTGCGAGGAACTCGGCGTTCTCGTCTTCATGCACCCCTTGGGCACGCGCGAGCTGGAACCCTCCGGCCGGCTCGCCGGCAGCGGCCTGCTGACCAACACCATCGGCAATCCGCTGGAGACCACGATCGCGCTGTCGCACCTGATCTTCGAGGGCACGCTCGACCGCTTCCCCGGCCTGAAGATCTGTGCCGCGCATGGCGGCGGTTTCCTGCCGTCCTACGCCAACCGCTCCGACGCGGTGATCCGCTGCTTCCCGGACCGCGTCGGCCCGCTGCCCAAGAAGAACCCCACCGCCTACCTGCGCGACGGCCAGCTCTACTTCGACACCATCGTGTTCACGCAAGAGGCGCTGCGCCACCTGATCGCGGAGGCGGGCGCCGACAAGATCATGATCGGCACCGACTACCCGTTCCCGTGGACCAGCACCGAGGTCGATCTGGTGCTGAACACGCCGGGCCTCAGCGACGACCAGCGGATTGCCATCCTGGGCGGCACTGCGGCGCGGCTACTCGGCATCGCTGGCTGAGCGGGACCTGAGCCCCTCTCCCGCGGAGCGGGGGAGGGTTACTCCCACAGGGAAGCACTTCCACACGACCGGCTCCACACCACCCCGGCAGATCAACAACGCGCCGCCGTGCAAAGTTCCGGCTAACGTGCGCACAGTCGACGAGCGAAGCGACACAAAAAAGGATGAGGGAGGCAATGAGACACAATTGGCTGACTGTAGCAGCAGCGATAGCAATTGGCGTGATCGTACTGGCGCCGATGGCCCGAGCCGAGCCGCTCAAGATACGAGTCGGCTGGGTGGTGACCCCGGGTCACTTGGCGCCGCTGATCGAGGAGCTGGGCAAGCGGAACCCCGAGGTGTTCAAGCATCTCGGCAAGAGCTACGTCATGGAAGCGGTGTATTTCCAGGGCACCACACCGGAAATCCAGGCCCAGGCCATCGGCGAGCTGGAAGTCGCCTCGATGTCGAACGCGGCGGTCGCGCTGGCGATTACCAATGCACATCTCGACGAGCGCATTGTTGCCGATGTTGTCGCTGACGGGATGGAAGGCTATTTCAGCGAGAATTTCGTCGTGCGCGCCGACGGCCCAATCAAGCAGATCGAAGACGTCAAGGGCAAACGCGTCGCCACCAATGCGATCGGCTCGGCCAGCGATGCCGCGATGCGCACCATGCTGCACCGGCACGGCATCAAGGACAGCGATTTCACGACGGTCGAAGCCAATTTCGCCAACATGCCGGCGATGCTAGAAGGCGGCAAGGTCGACATGATCGGGGTGCTGCCGCAATTCGCCCATGGCGTCATCGGCAACCCGGCCTACAAAGTGCTGTTCACCGGCAAGGACGCGGTCGGCCCGACCCAGGCGGTCGTCTGGGTGATCCGCAGCGAGGTCATCAAGGCGCATCGGGCCGCCTTTGTCGACTTCATGGAGGATCATATTCGCGCCCGGCGCTGGTTGCTCGACCCGAAGAACCGCGCCGAGGCGCTCGACATTCTTTCTTCCGTGACGAAGCAGCCGAAGGAGCAATTGGACTTCGCCTTTACCAAGGAGGATTTCTACCGCTCTCCCGATGCACAGCCCGAGCTGAAATCGGTGCAGAAGGAGATCGACGAGGCGGTGGAGCTCAAAGTGCTGCCGAAGCGTGTCGCGATCAGCCCGCAATACGTCGATCTGTCGCTGATCGAAGAAGCCAAGAAGCGGATCGACGGAAAGTAGGTGCGGCATGGCGGAGCGGGTTCGGGCGAACGGGGCGGTGCGCCAGATCGTCATCGATCGGGTCAGCCACACCTACCGGCCGCCCCGCTCACGCCCGGTGCTGGCACTCGACAAGGTCTCGCTCGAAGTCGGCGAGCGCGAGTTCGTCGCGTTGCTGGGTCCGAGCGGCTGCGGCAAGAGCACTCTGCTTTATCTGATTGGCGGGTTCCTGCCGGTCGAGGACGGCGAGATCCGGGTCGAGGATCGCCCGGTCTCCGGTCCCGGCCCCGATCGCGGCATCGTATTTCAGCATTTCGCGTTGTTCCCGTGGAAGACGGTGATCCAGAACGTACTTTACGGGCTGGAAAAACAGGGCATGGCGCGCGACGAGCGAGCGCAGCGGGCCCACGAATTCATCGATCTCGTCGGTCTGTCGGGGTTCGAGGACAGCTATCCCTCGCAACTCTCAGGCGGCATGAAGCAGCGCGCCGCGATCGCCCGCACGCTGGCAATCGATCCGCAGATCCTGCTGATGGACGAGCCGTTTGGTGCGCTCGATGCGCAAACGCGCAGCCTGATGCAAAGCGAGCTGCTGCGCATCTGGGCACGCTCGCGCAAGACGGTGATTTTTGTCACCCACGATGTGCAGGAGGCGGTGTTCCTCGCCGAGCGGATCGCGATCATGTCGGCGCGCCCCGGTCACATCAAGGAGATCGTCGAGACGCGCTTCGACAAGGAGGACCCGAGGCTGGCCCGGTCGCCGGCCTTTGTCGAGATGGTCGACCATGTGTGGAGCCTGGTGCGCGGCGAAGCCATGCTCGCGCAGCGCAGCGGCATCTAGTAGCTTGCCGAGTACGATCGATGACTACCGTTGCCGGAGGAAAGCAATGAGGCAAGCCGGCCATGGCGCTTGATCCCCCTCAGCTGACTCTCGGGCGCGGCGCGGGACTGGACCGTTCCTTCGGCTTGAGCCCTATCGACAGGGCACGCGATATCGCCGCTTCGTCGCGTCTTCTGAACGGACTGTGGCGCTACGCGCCGATTTTGCTCCTGGCGCTGGCCTGGGAAGCGGCGACCCGGCTTGGGCTGATATCGCATCTCGTGCTGCCTTCCCTCGACAGTGTTTTTGCCTCCTGGTGGAACCTCTTGATCAGCGGGGATCTGGTCCGGAACGGTGTCGTTTCACTATCCCGCGGCGCGGCCGGGCTAGGCATCGCGATTGTCTTTGGCACCACACTCGGCATCCTGATGGCTTGGTACAAGCCGGTCCGTATCTTCTTCAACCCGCTGGTGCAGTGTCTTTATCCGATGCCCAAATCGGCGCTGATCCCAGTCGTCATGTTGTGGCTCGGATTTGGCAGCGCCTCAAAGGTTCTTCTCATTTTCATCGGCTGCATGCTGCCGGTCACGCTTTCCGCGTTCAATGGAGCGCGCGGCGCCGAACAGGTGCTGATCTGGTCGGCCCGCAGCCTGGGAGCGAGCCGCACCCGAACCTTGATCGAGATCGTATTGCCCAGTGCGCTGCCCGAGATCCTTGCCGGCATCCGCACGGCGATAGCGTTCGCCTTTGTGCTGCTGGTCGCAACCGAGCTGATCGCCGCCCGCGCGGGCTTCGGCTACATGATCGGCTGGCTTGGCGACGGCGGGGTCTACGATGCGATGTTCGCGGTGGTCCTGACCGTATCGCTGCTCGGCTTTGCCGCCGACCGCCTCTATCTGATGCTGATGAACCGGATATTGCGATGGCGCGAGTGAGCGAACCGCTGGCAACTGCTGCCGTCCCGGCCGCGCCTGCTGACTGGGCGGCAGTCGAATGGGCGCGAAAGGCCGGCCGCGCGCTGGGTGCAGGAGGAACGGCCATCGCTCTGCTTGTCGCTTGGGAAGTCTTCGCCCGCTCTGGCGCGGTGAGCGATTTTCTGATGCCGCCGCTGTCGGTGGTGCTCGAGCGCATCTGGGACGACACGCTGTCGGGTGATCTCGTGGCCAATCTCGGTCAGACACTTTACCGAGTCATGATCGGCTTTGCGATCGCCGGCTCGTTGGGGATCATGCTCGGCATCCTGATTGCCCGCAATGCGCTGATGCGCTGGTTCTTCGATCCGATCATCTCTGTCGCGTTCCCAATGCCGAAGATCGCGTTCCTGCCAATCTTCATGCTGTGGTTCGGGCTTTACGATGTGTCGAAGGTCACGATGATCGTGTTCAACGCGATCTTCCCGGTGGTGACGGCGACGGTGGCCGCCACTCAAGGCGTCGAGAAGGAGATGCTCTGGTCGGCGCGAGGCCTGGGTGCAAGCGATCGACAGCTGCTATGGGAGATCATCCTGCCGTCGGCCCTGCCGCAGATCCTGACCGGACTGCAGGTCGCGCTGCCGGTTTCGATGATCGTCGCTATCGTGACCGAGATCCTGATGGGGGGTACCGGGATTGGCGGGGCGATGATTGCTGCGTCGCGCTTTGCGGATTCAACCGGTGTGTTTGCCGGCATCGTCGAGATCGCCGTTGCCGGGTTCTGCCTTGTAAAGGGCATTGCCCTGCTGCGACGGCATCTGCTGGTCTGGCACCAGGAGACACAGGCGCCGACGACGGTCTGACCGATGGGCAGCATGGGGGCTGCTGACACGGTGGCGAAGCAGACGACCCCGGCGCTGCTCGATCAAGGCGCCGCCGCGACCCGCACCGGCTCCGCCATCAGTGCCCGCTCCGCCCGCCGCTCCTGCTGGCGACCGAACAGGTCGAACGCCGTTCCGCGGAGATGGCCGCCGCTTCGGTGATCAACGTCCTCGGCGGCACCGCGGCGCGGCTACGCGGCATCGCTGGCTGAGCGGGTGGTGCGGCCGGCAAGCCACGCTATGTAACCGGCCGCATCGCAACCGATCAGTGGACGCTATGCGCTGTGTCCGCCGCATCCCCCGCCACTGTGCGTCAAGTCATCGAGTGACAGCCGTAGGGTGCCTCCTGATACCAACTGGGCCACGCCGGCGCCGCCGTTGACCGCAGTGAAGCCTGGGCCAGCCAGGACTGAACTGCTCGCCGTCGTCAGCAATTCCTGCAACAGGTCGCCGGCGGCCAGCGACTTGCCGAACACGTCCTTACCCGCGCCGGTCGGTGCTATGCGCTCAACGTATTCCGTGTGGCGGTCGTTGGTTGCCGGATCGACACTCATCGTCGCGGAGACAAGGTGGCCTGTCGCCAGGGCATAGTCGCCGCCGGTTCCGTTGGCAAAGCCGACGCCCGTCGGCGTTGCACTTAACGCACCGTCGTTGTTGTGCGGATCGACCATCAAGGCGATGTCCAGTTTGTCGAACACCCTGCCGGTGGCTCCCGATGTTCCACTCGCATCGATCAGAAAGTACATGCCGAAATCGGAACCAAATCCCGGAACCGCGACATGCTCGCCATTCAGTTCGAACCCGTCCACCTGCAGGAAGTGGCGCACCGCGAATGTGCCATCGGGCTGATCTTCCGCGTGAAGGTAATTCGTGAGGTCGAACTGGTTGAACTGGACCGATCCTCCGTCATCGCGCCCGTGCGTTTCGCCGCCACCAGGTCGCGCCCGACCATCGTGATTCCGGTCGGAGTTGTTGAAAGCGCTGTGACCCATCTCAGGAACCTCCCATTGCGGAATTGCCGGTGGCCACTGTGAGGGGCGGGCACCGCGGCTGCGATCCGCACGGGGCAAAATCTTGCTAAAACTGCACCACAGAAAGTAAATCCCAATGTCATCAATACCTTGAAACTCTGCTCTCGGGAGTTTTGCGGCTCTCGTCCCCAACGATGCTAGGCTGACACCATCGGCGCCGAACCAGGCCGGAGGGACGTATGGACGTGCCAGTCGCCGATGACGTGTTCCTGTTCGAGGCTTTTCGCCTCGATCGACGCAACGGCGGGCTGTTCCGGGTAAGCGAGTCTGGCGCTCTGACCCCGGTTCCCGTCGGGTCCCGCGCGCTCGACGTCCTGGCTTTCCTTGCGGCTCATCACGGCCAACTCGTATCGAAGCAAGCAATCATGCAGGCGGTCTGGCCGGACGTCGTGGTCGAGGAGAAGAACCTTACGGTTCAGATCTCGGCGCTTCGGCGAGTCCTCGACGATGGACGGACAGGACCGAGTTGCATTCAGACCGAGTCTGGGCGCGGCTACCGCTTCGTGGCGGCGGTGACCACGCCGGATGACGAGACGGCCGCCAGCCTTCCGCTGATGACGCCCGTCGCGGCTGCACCCACGCGGGAAGCATTGGTGCCGCATTCCGTCAGGGCCGACGGTGCGTCGCCTCTCATGCTGGTCGCGCGCCGACGCCCCAGGGCGCTGGAGCTGGCCGGCTTCGGCGCGCTGTTGCTCGCCATCGGATTTGGCGCGGCATGGTGGCTGCGCCTCGACCGCACCGAGCCTATCAATGAGGCGCCGCGACTCTCACTGGTTGTGTTGCCATTCGACAATCTGAGCGGCGACCCCAAGGACAATTATCTGGCCGACGGAATCACCGACGACCTCACGACTGACCTTTCCCACATTCCCGAGGCGTTCGTCATTGCTCGCGAATCTGCATACACCTACCGGGGCAAGGGGCCAGATGTGCGCCAGATCGGCCGCGAACTCGGCGTACGCTACGTGCTGGAGGGCAGTGTACGCCGAATCAATTCCACATTGCGCGTCAACGTCCAGTTGATTTCCAGCGCAACCGGCGCGCATGTCTGGTCGGACCGGTTCGATGAGGAGATCAGCGAACTGGCCGCAGGGCAGGAACAGGTCGTCACGCGGATGCGCGCGGGGCTCGGCATCAGCGTGGTCGAGATTGAGAACGCGCGCGGCCTGCGCGAGCGTCCGACCAACCCAGACGCATTCGATCTCATCCTGCGGGCGCGCTCACTCCAAAATCTGCCGCCCAGCGCGCAACGGAATGCCGAAGCGCAGGCGCTGTACGAACGGGCTCTCTCGCTTGATCCCACGTCGGCTCCCGCTATGAGCAGCATCGCCTTTCTCCTGATGGAGAAGGCCTACCCCGGCTGGCGCACTGCCGAAGACATGCAACGTGCCGAGAAACTGCTGATGCAGGCCCGCGCGATCGCGCCTCACTCCGAAACAGTGCTCAACTACACCGTGCAATGGTTACGAAAGATGGGCCGCTACGAGGAGGGAGTGGCGGTCGCCGAGCAGCTTGTAAGGAACTATCCCAACAACCCGGCAGGCTATTTTGACCTTGCCCAGAGCAAGACCATCGCAGGACACGCGGAGGAGGCTATCCCGCTGCAGGAGAAGGCGATCCTGCTCAACCCGCGCAGTCCTTGGCTGTTCAAGCGCTACAGGGACATGGGCTTCGCTTCGCTATTGCTAGGCAGGGACAGGGACGCGATCAGCTTCCTCGAAAGGTCGCTGGCGATCAATCCGGATTTCTACAATCATCAATGGACCTACCGCTTCCTCGCTGCGGCCTATGCCCAAACCGGCCAGCCTTCGGAGGCGAGGCGCGCACTCGCCGAGGCCGACCGTCTCTTCCCCTACGACACCGTCCGCAGTCACTGGCCGGACGACCGGTCGAGCCCCGTTTTTGCCACGCAGGTCAGGCATCTTCAGGAAGGGCTGCGCCTCGCAGGCGAACGTGACCATGCCGATGAAGAGGCAGATTTCGGTGTGCCAGCGGAGGATGCATTACACGACGGATTCGCTGGCCTGACGCCGACGACCGCCTCTGGAGCGAGGACAATTCGCACGGCGGATCTTATCGGGTTGCTAGCCGGATCCCGCCCGGTCGTCATCGACACGGTTTCGTATTCATGGGGCCGATCGATGCCCGGGGCGGTCGGGTTGGAGAATTCCGGCGTCGGCGGCAGCCTCACCGACGCCGCACAGGATCGCCTGCGCAGCAAGATGCGCGAGCTGACCGCCGGCGATCTCAACAGGCCGATTGTAGCGGTCGGCTTCAACGCCGAACGCTTCGACGGGCGCAATCTGGCGCTTCGTCTCGCCGCTCTCGGTTATGCCAATGTCTACTGGTACCGGGGCGGCCGTGAAGCCTGGGAGGTCAATGGGCTTCCCGAGACCGAACTGACGATACAGGACTGGTAGTCGGGGAGCGCCCCTCGCTGCGGGCGAGCACTGCCGCCCACGAAAGTCGGTGGCCATCTGAAAAACCTGCGTCAATAATTCGTGCTCAATAAAAAGACATTTCCCCTTTGGCGGTGCCTTGCCATAAGCCTCGGCCCCGACAGTCCACCGAGCGCTGTGAAGGATCTATGATAAGAAACTCTTTTAGCGACTACACTGTGCAGGAACTTCTGGAGCGAGCCACCGAACTGGACATGATGGCCGCAATGGCCAGCACCCTGGAGGCCAAGCCCTCCCTGGCGGGTTTCGCCGCGCGTTTCCGGATGATGGCCTCTTGGCATGACGCGGTCGTCCGGCCCGATAAACGACTATCCGACGCCGCTTCGTCTCCAACGCCAGATCAGAGTCCTTTGTTCGCCGATCGGTAAGATCGCTCCGTCATTCCGCCGCGACCGGCACCGGTTCCGCGGTCAGGCGTGTCAGCAGGGCCCGCCGCTGCTCCTCGGCCTTGACCCGGTTGGCCTCCTTCACCGGCCCGAAGCCGCGGATCGTGTCGGGCAATTGCGCGATCGCCACCGCGACATCCAACCGCTCCGGCCGCAGCGCCGCCACTACAGTATGCAGGTCGCCGACATACTGCTCGATAAGCGCCCGCTCCATCCGCCGCTCCTGCTGGCGGCCGAACAGGTCGAGCGCCGTCCCGCGCAGATGCTTCCCGTGCCGCAGCACGCGGAACAGCGGCAGCGCGAGCCATCCCGGCAGCGCGATCTTGCGCCGCCGTCCCGTTGCGGGATCGGTGCCCGTGATCAGCGGCGGCGACAGATGGAACTGGGGTCTTTCCCCGTAAGTCGCCGCGGCGTGCAGGCGCGCGACCTCGTACTCGTCCTTGTAGGCCATCACGCGATACAGGCCCTCTGCCGCCGCACGCGTCAGGCGCCCCGGACTGCCCAACGTGCGGATCTCGCCGGACATCACCTCGTACATCAGTGCCTGGTAGCGGTTCGCCAGTCGCTCGTCCTGATACGCCACCAGCGCCGCGGCACGCGCCTTGATCAACGCGCCGATCTCTGCCGGGGGCGTCTCCACGGTGTGCACGAGGATCTCGTCCTCCAGCGCCGGACGCTCGGCCAGGATGCGCCCCCACAGGAACGCGCGCCGGTTCAGCGACACCGCGGCGCCGTTCAGTTCGATCGCCCGCAGGATGGCGGCCTCACCCACCGGGATCAGACCGCGCTGCCACGCCAGTCCCAGCAGCATCGTGTTCATCGCCTGCGCGTTGCCGAACAGACGCTCGGCCAGGCCGACAGCGTGCAGATATGCGGAAGCCCCTGCATCGGTCACGCGCTCGATCGTGCGCCGGTGCAGCACGGCATCGATCAGCAGGTTGGCGTCGTGCTTGAACGCCGCAGTGGCAGCGAGGTCCAGATTGCCGATCACCGCGGCAGTCCGCGCGTTGCGCTCCAGCACGCCAGGCCCCGCGGCCACGGCGAGGTCGGCCGCGATCATCACATCGGCCGCGCCAAGCGGAATGCGCACGACATCGAGTGCTGACTCGTCGTCCGCGATCTGCACATGCGCGACGACGGTGCCGTTCTTCTGCGCCAGCCCCGTGAAGTCGAGCGTGCGCACCACCTTGCCCTCAAGGTGCGCCGCCATGGCCAGAATGGCGCCCGAGGTCACGATGCCACCGCCGCCGATGCCGGCGAACAGTGCGCGCCACCCCTTCTGTGGCGATGGCAGTTGCGGCTGCTTCAGAGCGGCGGAGAATTCGCGCTCGCGCGCCTGCCAGCGCGGATCGGCATCCGGCGCGCGCGGCGGACCGGCGACGGTGACGAAGCTCGGGCAGAAGCCCTTCAGGCACGACAGATCGACGTTGCAGCTGGTCGGATTGATGCGGCGCTTGCGGCCCAGCGCGGTCTCCACCGGCTCGATCGCGATGCAGCTCGACTGCGCCGAGCAGTCGCCGCAATTCTCGCACACCTCTTCGTTGATCACGACGCTCTGCACCGGCTCCGCCATCTTGCCGCGCTTGCGCCGGCGCCGCTTCTCTGTGGCGCAGACCTGGTCGTAGATCAGCACCGAGACGCCATCGTACCCGCGCAGCTCGCGCTGCACCGCATCGAGTTCGCTGCGCACATGCCGCGTCGCGCCGCTCGGCAGCGAGGCAGCCGGCGGCAGCCGGTCCTCGTCATCGGCCACCACGGCGATGCGCCCCACACCCTCCGCCGCGACCTGCGCCGCATACTGCGCGACGGAGTAATTGCCTTCCGCCGGCTGCCCGCCGGTCATCGCCACCGCATCGTTGACCAGCAGCTTGTAGGTGATGCGCGTGCCCGCCGCGACCGCCTGGCGAATAGCCATGACGCCCGAGTGCGTATACGTGCCGTCGCCCATGTTGGCGAACACGTGCGGCACCTCGGTGAACGGCGCCATACCGACGAACGGCGCGCCCTCGCCACCCATTTGGGTGAACGTGCGCGTCTGGTCGCTCTCGTCCAGCGCCATGAAGTGGCAGCCGATGCCTGCGGTGGCGAAGCTGCCCTCCGGCAGCCGCGTCGAGGTGCCATGCGGACATCCGGCGCAGAACGCGGGTATCCGCCGCAGCAGGCCCGGCGGCCGCTCCGGCATGTGCGCCGCGGGCGGGTCCTGCGCGTTCAGGCCGGCAGACCGCAGGAAGCCGGCGAGCCCTGCGGCAACGATCTCCGGCGACAGCTCCATCAGCGGCGACAGCAGCGGTGCGCCTGAGGCGTCCGTCTTGCCGCTGATCTCCGGCCGTTGATCGGCTGGCAGGTTGTACAGCGCATCGCGGATCTGCGACTCGACGAAGCTGCGCTTCTCCTCCACCACAAGGATCGCTCGCTTGCCGCGAGCGAACGCGCGCAGCCCCTCGGTCTCCAGGGGCCAGGTCATCGCCACCTTGTAGAGCGCGATCTGCGCGTGGCCCTGCAGATCGAGCATCCGCAGCGCGTGCATCGTATCGGCATGCGCCCGTCCCACGGTGACAATGCCGATCGGCGCATCGTCATCGCCCAAGACGCGACGGTCGATCCGGTTGGCGCGCGCCCAGGCAAGTGCCGCAGGGATGCGCTCCATCACCACCCGCCGTTCAAGTTCGGCGCGGTCGGCGGGGAAGCGCAGATGAGGATCGTAGTTCAGTCCGTGCGGCGGCAGCACCAAGTCAGGCGCAATGAAGCTCCGGGCGGAGGGAACGATCAGCGTGGCAGCCTGCTCAGCGGTCTCGGCGGTGGTCTTCAGCGCAATCCAAAGTCCGGAGAAACGCGACAGCGCGATCCCCGCCAGGCCAAGCTCCAGGATGTCGGCGACCGAGGCGGGGTTCAGCACCGGGATGAACACGCCCTGGAAGACATGCTCGGTCTGGTGCGGATAGGTGGAGGAATGTGCCCCATGGTCGTCGCCGGCCACCGCCAACACGCCGCCATGCCGCGCGGTGCCGATGAAATTGCCGCAGTGCAGCGCGTCGCCCGCGCGATCGACGCCGGGTCCCTTGCCGTACCACATGCCGAACACGCCATCGACCCGCTTGCCGGGAAACGCGTCGAGCTGCTGCGTGCCATACAGCATGGTCGCGGCGAGGTCCTCGTTCACACCCGGCTGGAAGCGGATGTCCTGCGCGGCCAGTATCGCCTGGCGGTGCCAGGCCTCCCGATCGAGTCCGCCCAGCGGCGAGCCGCGGTAACCCGAGATCAGGCCGCCGGTCTTGATCCCCACCTGCCGGTCCAGCCGGGCCTGCTCCAGCAGAGTGCGCAGCAGCGCCTGGATGCCGGACAGCAGGACAGGCGTGTCGAGATCGGTGAAACGGCTCTCCAGGGTGGCGGCCGCGTGGCCGAGGCCGATGTCCATCTGGGTCATCTTTCGCAAAACATCCCTAGCTACCTGGGTAATCCTGCCACGCGAGGCGAGTCTGCGCACGTGGAGTTGGCGAAATAGCGTCGAAGCCGAGCGGCGGCGCCGGGACGACATGTCATTGCGAGGAACGCAGCGACGAAGCAATCTCCACTATCGTACGCTCCGGATGGAGATTGCCTCGCTTCGCTCGCAATGACAGGTCTCGCTCATGTCCATCGTGCCAATACGCGGATTGTTCGAGGCTCACCTGACGGTCGGCGATCTCGAACGCTCAATCGCGTTCTACCGCGACGTGTTGGGACTGCCCCTGGCGCATCGCGTTCCGGCGCGCCAGGTGGCCTTCTTCTGGGTGCCGACCTCCGACAAGGCGATGCTCGGCCTGTGGTCGATCGGCACTTCGCCGCTTCGCATGCGGCTGCACATCGCGTTCGATGTGGCGCTGCCGCAGGTGTTCGAGTTGGTTACGGCGTTGCGGCGCGCCGGCCTCGTGCCGCGGTCCGGTGACGGCGCGCCGATCGATGAACCGGTGGTGCTGTCCTGGATGCCGGCGGCCAGCGTGTATTTCGACGACCCCGACGGCCATTCGCTGGAGTACATTTGCATGCTGGACGAACCGCCGCGCCCCGATCTTGGGTTCGTGTCATGGTCCGAATGGCGGAGGCAACGATGACTGACGAAGTCCGCGTCGAGCAGCACGCAGGCTGGCGGAAGCTGGTACTGAACCGGCCCGACAAGCTGAACGCGGCCAACGAGGCCATGCTGCGCGCGCTGCTCGCCGCGCTGGATGAAGCCGAGGCAGATCGCGCGTGTCGTGCGCTGCTGCTGACCGGGGAGGGCAGGGGGTTCTGCGCCGGTCAGGAGTTGGGACCCGCGGTGATGCCGGGCCGGGCCGATCTCGGTGCGGTCGCCGCGCTGCATCATCGACTGGTGCGCGGCCTGCGCGAGATGCCGATGCCGGTCGTCTGCGCGGTGAACGGCGTTGCCGCCGGTGCAGGCGCGAGTTACGCGCTGGCCTGCGACATCGTGCTGGCGTCGCGCAGTGCTAAATTCATCCAGGCTTTTGTGAAGATCGGCCTGGTACCCGACTCCGGCGCCAGCTTCTTCCTGCCACGGCTGATCGGCGAGGCGCGCGCCCGCGCGCTGGCGATGCTCGGTGAGACGGTGGATGCGGACCGCGCGGAGGCCTGGGGGATGATCTGGAAGGCGGTGGATGATGCGACGTTGCTGCCCGAGGCAGAGAAGCTCACGGCGCATCTCGCGACACAGCCAACCGATGCGCTCGCCGCAATGAAGCGCATGTTTGCCGCCTCGGCCACGAATACGCTCAGTGCACAGCTCGATATGGAGCAGGACCTGCAGGCGGCGGCTGGCCGCAGTGCCGACTATGCCGAGGGTGTGCGTGCGTTCATGGAGAAGCGGGCGCCGGTGTTCCGGGGACGCGGATGAACGACGGCGTGCGCGCACGCGCCGAGGCGATGTGGGCCGAGGATCGCGCCAGCCGCGAACTGGGTATGCGCCTGGATGACGTGGCGCCGGGCAGCGCGCGCCTGTCGATGACGATCACCGCAGCGATGGCGAACGGTCACGGCATCTGCCATGGCGGTTTCATCTTCGCGCTGGCTGATTCGGCGGCTGCGTTCGCTGCAAACTCACGCGGCGAACCCGCGGTGGCGCAGCACGCAGCGATCACCTTCGTGCGCCCGGGCCGGGTTGGCGAGGTGCTCGTCGCCGATGCGGTCGAACGCATGCACGCGGGCCGGTCGGGCATGTATGACGTGCGGATCTCCGCCGCGGATGGTGAACTGGTGGCCGAGTTCCGTGGCCACACGCGCACGCTGCGTGGCAAGGCGGAGGGATAGATGCCGGGTCTCGATCCGATCGAAACCGCCTCGCGTGACGAGATCGCCGCGTTGCAGCGTGAGCGGCTCGCCTGGACGCTGCGCCATGCCTACGACAACGTGGCGCACTACCGCGCGACGTTCGATCGCGCCGGCGTGCATCCTGATGACTTCCGCACATTGGACGACATCGCGAAGTTCCCGTTCACGACCAAGCAGGACCTGCGCGCGAACTATCCGTTCGGCATGTTCGCCGTGCCGCGCGAGAAGCTGGTGCGCGTGCACGCCTCGTCCGGCACCACGGGCAAGCCGACTGTCGTCGGCTACACGGCGAAGGACATCGAGACCTGGGCGCATGTGGTGGCGCGCTCGATCTTCGCCGCCGGCGGCCGGCCTGGGATGATCGTACATGTCGCCTATGGCTACGGGCTGTTCACCGGTGGGCTTGGTGCTCACTACGGAGCAGAGAAGCTGGGCTGCACCGTGGTGCCGGTTTCCGGCGGAATGACAGAGCGACAGGTGCAGCTGATTACCGACTTCCGGCCCGACGTGATCATGGTGACACCGAGCTACATGCTGGCGATCCTCGACGAGTTCCAGCGTCAGGGGTTCGATCCGCGCGACTGCTCGCTGAAGATCGGCATATTCGGGGCAGAACCCTGGACCAACGCGATGCGCCACGAGATCGAGGAAGGCTTCGCGATGGACGCCGTGGACATCTATGGATTGTCCGAGGTGATGGGTCCCGGTGTGGCGAACGAATGCGTCGAGACAAAGGATGGCCTGCACATCTGGGAGGATCACTTCTATCCCGAGGTGATCGACCCAGAGACTGGTGCTGTGCTGCCCGAAGGCGAGCGCGGCGAGCTGGTGTTCACGTCGCTGACCAAGGAAGGCATGCCGGTCGTGCGCTATCGCACGCGCGACCTCACGCGGCTGCTTCCCGGCACCGCACGGACGATGCGACGGATGGAGAAGGTCACCGGGCGGTCGGACGACATGGTGATCGTGCGCGGCGTCAACATGTTCCCGACACAGGTGGAAGAGCAGTTGCTGAAAAGCGAGCCGCTCAGCGGCCACTACCAGATCGTGCTGACGCGCGAAGGCAGGATGGACGAGGTGGCCGTGCACGTGGAGGCGCGGCCGGAGTATTTCGATCCGGTGTTGCTGGAAGCCGAGGCGAAGGTGGTGGTTGCGCGGATCAAGGACACGATCGGGCTGACGGCACGCGTCGTGGTGGAGGCGCCAGGGGCTGTCGAACGGTCGGTGGGCAAGGCGCGTCGCGTCGTGGATCGGCGGCCGAAGCAGTAACCCGTTCAGTGCCGGATATGCTCCGGCCTGAACCCCATCCCGATGATGCGCGCGGGCAGCCGCCGCAGAGCCGGGAACCGTCCGAACATTCGAATCGCCAATGGCGGCTTTGGCGTGGCGGTGCTGCGCAGCACGTTGCTGATGACGCGGTTCTGGATCGCGATCTGCATGCGCTGGGTCATGCGCGTCGGCCATTCGCGCCGGCTCTGCACGGCACGCAGGTCGTCTACCGTTGCGGCCCCTCGGGTCATCCGAGGCACCAGCACATTCGCCGCGGCCACCGCATCCTGGATCGCTAGGTTGATCCCCACACCGCCAACCGGCGACATCGCGTGCGCCGCATCGCCGATACACAGCAGACCAGGTCGATACCATGTATCCAACCGGTTCACTGCCACCGACAGCAGCTTTACATCATCCCATGATGCAAGCTCCTGCACCCGATCGCGCAGGAACGGCTCCAGCCGCGTGATCTCGGACCGGAATGCCTCCAGCCCGCGTGCATGTACCTCGTCGACGCCACCCTTCGGAATGACAAACGCGCACTGCCAGTAGTCGTTGCGGTCCAGCATGATGAAGATGCGTCCGGCATCGACATGGCCAAGGATCTGTCCGGGATCGCTCGCATGCTTCGACAGCCGCAGCCACAGCACATCCATTGGTGCGCCACGATCGATCACCGGGAAGCCGGCGGCGTCGCGCAGCGTGGAGTGCCGGCCGTCGCAGGCGACGACGAGTTCGGCGCGAATGTCCAGCGCACCAGCGGGACCACGCGCTGTCACGCCGACCACGGCGTCGCCTTCATGGATCAGGTCGGTCGCCTCGGTCTCCATCAGCAGCCGGAACTTGGGAAAGCGCTTCGCCTGATCCGCAAGGAAATCGAGGAAATCCCATTGCGGCATGAAGGCAACGAACTTCGCCTGGGTCGGCAGATGGGAGAAGTCGGCGATCTGGATCAGTTCCTCGCCGATCTTTGCCGCGAGCGTGCGGACCTCGCTGTGCGGCCGGGCGAGGAACCCGTCCAGCAGGACGAGTTCGTGCAACACCTGCATGGTCGATGGATGCACGGTGTCGCCGCGGAAATCGCGCAGAAAGTCGGCGTGCTTTTCCAGCACCACCACGTCGATGCCGGCACGCGCCAGCAGGAACCCCAGCATCATCCCCGCCGGCCCGCCGCCCGCGATGCAGCAGCGGGTGGCGAGGTCGGCCATCTACTCGGCGGCAAGACGTGGTGTGTAGGCGGGCACCGCCGCACGCTGTGCCGATGCCATTGGCTGCGGCCACCAGCGATGCTCCCACTCGGCGAACAGCGGCTTCAGCTTCGGCATCACCGCATCGGCGAAAAGTCGAGAATTGTACTTGGTCAGTTCCTTGCTCATGTTGCCGAACTGTAGCAGCAGCATCAGGTTGCCGACGTTCAGGTTCACCGCGACCTCGCGCAACTGCTCCGCGACCTCATCGGGGGAGCCGATGATCACGTAGCCGTTGTCCACAATGGCATCCATCTCGCGCGCAAGCTTGTTGAACTTGTCGGAGTAGGATGCGGCTTTGGACACTTGGCTCTGCAGGCCGATGCGCTGCGTCGCCTCGGTGGCGTAGCCGGGCGGAGCGGCGAAGCGCGCATCGATGTGCAGGCAGTTGCCGTAGAAGTATTCGGCGGCCTCGCCATACAGGTCCATCGCATGCTGGCGGCTCTCGCCGACGCCGACAAATTGCAGGAAGCCCGCGCGATACGGATTGCGGTCCTTGCCCAGCTTGGCCATTTCGTTCCAGAAGCCGTCCATCGTGGCGCGGCCGATCTGGTAGCCGTAGTAGCTCAGGTAGCAGTAGACGTAGTCCATCTCGGCGCACCACTGCCACGTTTCGATCGAGCCGCCGCCTGGCACCCAGATCGGCGGGTGCGGAGCCTGCACCGGGCGCGGCCAGATGTTGACGTAGCGCTGCTGGTTGAAGCGGCCGTTGAACGCGAAGGTGTCGCGATCGGTCCAGGCGCGCAGGATCAGGTCGTGCGCCTCGTGGTAGCGGTCGCGCAGCAGCGACGGGTTCTGACCGTAGGCGTAGCAGGTGTCCATCGGCGAACCGACAGGGAAGCCGGCGATCAGCCGTCCGCCCGAGATGCAGTCGATCATGGCGAACTCTTCGGCGACGCGGGTCGGCGGATTGTACAGCGCCAGCGAATTGCCCATCACGCAGATCGCTGTGTCGGTGGTGCGGCGTGCGAGCGACGAGGCGACCAGGTTGGGCGAGGGCATCAGGCCGTAGCCATTGGAATGATGCTCGTTCACGCATATCGCGTCGAACCCGCAGTCGGCGGCGTATTCGAGCTCGTCCATGAAGTCGTTGTACATGTGGTGTGCGCGGCGCGGATCGAACAGCGACGAATGGATGTCCACCCAGACCGAGGGGTGCTTGTCGCGGAAGCCCGCTGGCAGCTCGGTGTAGGGCATCAGGTGGAACCACATCAGGCGCATTGGATGGTCCTCCGGTTTGGCGTTGCGAGTAGGCTAAGCCGACGAAGCAGTCTCGACCACTGTGCGCGCAACTCGATGGGGATTGCTTCGTCGCTGCGCTCCTCGCAATGACAGGTTATTCGATCGCCGCTGCGTAGGCGGGCAGTTCGGCGCGTTGCGCAGTGTCCATCGGCTTCGGCCACCAGCGATGTTCATATTCGGCGAACTTGTTTTGCAGCTTCGGCATCACCTTCTCGGCGAACAGCTTGGTGTTGTACTTGGTCAGCTGCTTGCTCATGTTGCCGAACTGCATGAGCAGCATCAGGTTACCGACGTGCAGGTTGGTGGAGAGCTCGTCGATCTGCTCCACCACCTCGTCGGGTGAGCCGATCACGATGTAGCCGGCTTCGACCAGCTCCTTCATCTCGGTCGGCCGCATCTGCGAACGCGCCGCGGCGGCGCTGACCTGGCTGGTGTAGCCGAAGCGCATCGTCGCTTCCGTGGTATAGCCGGCGGGTGCGGCGAAACGCGGATCGACGTGCAGGCAGCGGAGGAAAAAGTACTCGGCGGCCTCGGTGTAGATGTCGATCGCCTGCTGGCGGGTCTCCGCCACCGCGATCGCCTGTGCGAAGCCGGCGCGATAGGGGTTGCGGTCCTTGCCGAGGCGGTCCATCTCGGCCCAGTAGCCATCCATCGTGGCGCGGCCGACCTTGTGGCCGAAATAGGACAGGAACGAATAGACGTAGTCCATCTTCGCGCACCACTGCCAGGTCTCGATCGAGCCTCCGCCGGGGATCCACACCGGCGGATGCGGACGCTGAATAGGACGCGGCCAGATGTTGACGTAGCGCTGCTGATTGTAGCGGCCGTTGAACGCGAACGTGTCGGGGTGCTGCCAGGCCTTCATCACCAGGTCGTGCGCTTCGTAGTAGCGCTCGCGCAGCTGTGACGGGTTCTGGCCATAGGCGAAGCAGTCGTCCATCGGCGTGCCGACCGGGAAGCCTGCGATCAGGCGGCCGCCGGAGATGCAGTCGATCATTGCGAACTCTTCGGCGACGCGGGTCGGTGGATTGTACAGTGCGAGCGAGTTGCCCATGACGCAGATCGTCGTGTCGGTAGTGCGGCGCGAGAGTGACGACGCGATCAGGTTGGGCGACGGCATCAGGCCGTAGCCGTTGGAATGGTGCTCGTTGACGCAGATCGCGTCGTAGCCGCAGGTGGCGGCGTATTCGAGCTCGTCCATGAAGTCGTTGTACATGTGGTGGGCGCGGCGCGGGTCAAACAGCGAGGAGTGAATGTCGACCCAGACCGACGGATGCTTCTCCCGGAAGTCATCCGGGAGTTCGGTGTAGGGCATCAGGTGGAACCACATGAATTTCATGGCGGTCTCCAAGGAGCTACCGGGGAGTAGATCACGGGCTTGGCGGGAAGGGAACGCACGTCTCACCGGTGTCTCGTTTCGCTGTGGGTGAGACGGAGGGGTTGCGCGATGGCGGTGGCCGTTGCGTAGGTTGGTTCGGCTCTCGCTGCGCTCGCCGTGACCCGCACCCATAGAGCCTCGGTCTCCAGCTCCATCAGTCGATGCGCTGCAACCCAATCATCTCACGCAGCAACATCGCATCTGAACCCTTCTCCAGCAGTTCGCGAAGGGCGATCATGTCGTCGGTCAGGAACTGGCTCGCCCAATCAGAGCGCAATGCCGGCTGCGGTGACGGCGGCCTGACGACAGCGGAACGCGAAGAATGTAACCGGCTACGGCATGAGAACCGTCAGCTGCGGCTTGATCGGCAGATCCTTTGAAAGGTGCGGCCTGGTTTGCTTGAGAGACGAACGCGATCCCACCGAAGGCCGACTATCCGATCGCCACGATGTGCCGGCTACTGGGTGTCTCCTCCAGCGGCTATCGTGCGCGGGTGAAGCGGCGTCCGTCGCGACCGGCCGCGAACGCCGACCAGGTTCGCGCCTGGTCTGTCATTGCTGGCGCCGCCGAGCCGCTGCCTGCCGAGACGCACAGACGCGGAAACTGTTGTCATTGGTTGGTCTGAGACCCCCGTTTCTTGAATTTCAATAACTTA